>NZ_JAVTIK010000001.1:0-1155926 GCF_031843525.1 Xanthomonas sp. WCS2018Noco2-27
ATCCGCACCATTGCTGGACGCGCTGGCGACCACCGCCGGTCTGGCTGGACGCTTGATCGATGTCGCGGCAACGCGTGGCTTCGCTGCGGCAACGCCGGCCGGCTTCTTGGGATGCAGCACGGTCGGTGCAGCTGCGCGCACACCTGACGGGCGTTCGGCTTCGATCTTGAAGATCGACACCGCCTGCCTGAGCTGCACGGCCTGCTCTTCCATCGAGCGAGCGGCGGCGGTGGCCTCTTCCACCAGCGCGGCATTCTGCTGGGTGGTTTCGTCCATCTGGGTGACGGTGAGGTTGACCTGTTCGATACCGGCCGACTGCTCCTGCGAGGCGGCGGAAATCTCGCCCATGATGTCGGTGACGCGCTGCACGCTGGCCACGATCTCGGCCATCGTGGTGCCGGCGCTGTGCACCAGTGCCGAGCCTTCGGCCACACGCTCGACCGAATCGTCGATCAGGCTCTTGATCTCCTTGGCCGCAGCGGTGGAGCGCTGGGCGAGGGTGCGCACTTCGCTGGCGACCACCGCAAAACCGCGGCCTTGTTCGCCGGCGCGTGCGGCTTCGACCGCTGCGTTGAGTGCCAGGATGTTGGTCTGGAAGGAGATGCCGTCGATGACGCTGATGATGTCGGCGATCTTCTTGGACGAGGCTTCGATGCCGGTCATGGTGCCCACGACCTTGCTGACGATGTCGCCGCCCTGCGAAGCGACGCTAGCAGCACCGATCGCCAGCTGATTGGCCTGGCGCGCATGTTCGGCGTTCTGGCGAACGGTGGAGGTGAGTTCCTCCATCGATGCGGCGGTTTCTTCCAGGTTGGCGGCCTGCTGCTCGGTACGTTGCGACAGATCCTGATTGCCGGCGGCAATTTCGCTGGCGGCCGAATTGATCGACACCGCCGAGTGCTGGATGCGCCCGACAATTTCGGCCAGCTGTGTGGCGGTGGCATTGGCGTCGTCGCGCATCTGTGCGAACACCCCCTTGAAGTCGCCGCTCATGCGTGCGGTCAGGTCGCCTGCGGCGATGGATTGCAGCAGCGACGACAGCGATTGCAGATTGCCATCGGCGGTAGCCATCAGCTGGTTGAGGCTGTCGACCATGATGTGGAAGTCGTACTGGAAGCGGTCGGCATCGCCGCGCGCGCTGAAATCGCCGTTGGCCGCCGACTGCGCCAGCTGCTTGATCTCGGTATTCATCGCCGACAGGTTGGCCTTGACCTCGTTCATGGTCTGGGTGAGCACGGCTTTTTCGCCGGGCAGCGCGTCCATGCTCTCGCTCAGGTCGCCAATGGCATAGCGGCCCATGATGCGCGCGAGCGTGGTCTGCACGGCCAGATGCGAGGCGACCAGGGTGTTGGTGTCCTGCGCCATGCGGCCGTAGTCGCCGGGGAATGCGTTGGCATCGATGCGGAAGCTGATCTGCCCATCGTTGTGGCGCTTGGCCATGTCGCCCTGTGCGCTGAGCAAGGCTTGCAGCTGTGTCTGCATGCCGCTCATGGCGCGCAGCAGGCGGCCGGTTTCGTCTTTTGCATCGGTCTGGACGTTGTTATCCAACTGACCGTTGGCGATGGCCTCGGCTGCCTTGGTCGCACGCGCGAGCGGCTGGGTCAGGCTGCGGGTGATGAGCCAGGCCAGCAGGCTGCTGATTGCCACAACAGCGATACCGCCCAGACTGATCAGCAGCTTGCCGCGTTTCATCGACGCAACCGCTTCGGTATAGGCCTGATGGCTCTGATCTTCCTGGCGGGTGACCAGCTCGCGGATCTTGTCCTGCCACGCCATGGTGGCCGGGCGTGCCTTCGCACTCAGCAGCGCCTGCGCCGGTGCATTGTCGTCTGCGGCCGCCAGTTTCATGACCTCGTCGTTGATCTTGGCCGAGATCGTGCGCCGCTCGTCCAGCACTGTACGAATCTTGCGGCCTTCCTCCGAGCTGGGCAGCGTGTCGAGCTTGGCGCGCAGGTCGCTGTAGCGCTGGCGTTGCTCCTTGATGGTCGCCAGCGCTTCGGCGTCGAGCTCGGGGCTGGTTGCCATAGAGTAGGTGCCCAGCGCGATCATGATCGTGGAGTTCGCGTCCAGCATGCCGTTGCCGATCTGGATCTTGGCCATGCGATCCAGAACGATAAAGTCCAATTGCTGCTTGGCGTTGGCCATGGTGACCAGGCCGATCGCCACGAGCAGGCTCGACAGCAAGATCAGGATTCCAAATGCAGCGCCTAGGCGGCGGCCGACGTTATAGCGTTGCAAGTAAGCAGTCATGTAGGTGGTCCTGGTGTCCATAAAGAAGGCACCGACCCGCGGGCGCGTGAAGTACGCGTGATGGCTCGGCAACGGGATAGCGACCAACCACCACAGAACTGAAATCCTGCGGCCGAGCTCGCGTTTAGCCGGTATTTCCCCCGCTGTCAGGGAAAAACCGACTGACAATGCGCTGGGTTTCTGGTGTTCATCGCCCAGGCCATTGCGCGGCCGGTGACCGATCAGGCGCACTGCACATTGCCGTTGACGTACAGGCGCTACGCTGCGGCACTCTCAATGCTCGCGGTACGCTTGGAATGGACACTCGTAACGAGGAATGGATGCGCGCAGTGACCGATGCGCTCAGCGACCTGCTGGCCGCGCGTGTTGCGCAGGCCACGCTGCTGGAAGCCATGCTGGTGTCGCATCCCGATCCGGCGGCCTTGCGGAAGGCCTGGGACGAACTGTCGTCTCAGCGGATCGCGATCGTTGCACAGAACAAGGCAGTCGCCTCGGTGGAACGGCCAATGGATGAGTACACGCTGGAACAATTCCAGGCCTGGGAAGAAAAGTTTCGTCGCTATTTTCCGCGCGATGTGGATAGGCAATAGATCCGCGGTCGAGCGTTCTCGCCTCCGTAGAAAACGCAAAGCAACAGACGGAGAGCGGTGTATGTCCGTGACGCCTGCTTAATTGCCCCGATGCAGAAAGCTCCGCACAACCTGCGGGATGCTTGAAGTTCAAATGCCACGGCCGAGATGACGCGCGTCGTGGGCTTGAGCTTGGCAAATGTCGCGAGATGGGGACTCGTGCAGCGTTTTATCCATTGCCGGATCGCTGGCGTCCAAATGCTGCAGCAGATCAATCCGCAGCATCTTCGTTAGTGCGTACGGCTGACGACCAGGGCGTCCTGGCATCGAAGGGGGATGCACAAGCAGCCCAAGCAACTGCTGTGACGCAACGTCTCTGTGGTCCGCGCACTTCAGTGCAGCCAAAATAGGGCGCCTGCGGTCAATCGTGATGACAAAAAATGGCAGATGTTGGCTCGCCCGGGTTGTCGTACGGTCTTTGTTGGGTGTCATCAGTTTGCCATTGTTGTCTCTGTTCACGCAGCTCGCTTCGCGTGCGGAAGATGAGTCGCCATGCAAGCGCCAACAGCGCAGCGTAGAAAGACAATCGGCCGTCAAACCACACTTCCGCGCAGCGTGCGTCGCACGCGATTCAAGGCCAGCCGCGCAGCGGCCTGTGCGCGGTGCCTTGCATCACCGCCTGTTGCTTCGGGGGTAGGACTCTTTCGCCTTTGGAAAAGCTAAGATCGAAACTTGTGCAAAGTCGGAGGTGCCAATGATCGATCGTCGTACTTTTCTTGCCACGGGTGTGGTGGCCGCTGCCGCCAGCTTCAGTTCCCCGGCGGCGCGGATCACACAGACGCCGCGCGCAAACGGGCCGGCACCGTGGGGTGCGCTGCCCAGCAAGCGACAGCTACGGTGGCATCGGTGGGAGCAATACGCCTTCGTGCATTTTGCGATGAATACTTTTACCGACAAGGAATGGGGCTACGGCGACGAGGATCCGCGCAAATTCGATCCCAGCGATTTTTCAGCCGATCAGATCGTCGCTGCTGCCAAGGCTGGCAATCTGAAAGGGCTCATTTTTACGGCCAAGCACCACGATGGGTTCTGTCTCTGGCCGACGCGTTTGACCGAGCATTGCATCCGGAACTCGCCGTACAAGAACGGCAAAGGCGACATCGTCGGTGAGATGGCCGCGGCGTGTCGACGCGCTGGCCTGGCGTTCGGCCTCTATCTCTCGCCCTGGGATCGCAACCACGCCGAGTATGGGCGGCCCGGCTATCTCGACTATTTCCGCAAGCAGATCGTCGAGCTATGCACGGGCTATGGCGACCTGTTCGAGTTCTGGTTCGATGGCGCCAATGGTGGCGACGGCTATTACGGTGGAGCGCGCGAAGCGCGCAAGATCGATGCGCCCGCTTACTACAACTGGCCACGCATGATCGAGCTGGTGCATCGGCACCAGCCGATGGCCTGCACCTTCGACCCGCTCGGCGCCGATATCCGGTGGGGCGGCAACGAGGATGGGGTCGCCGGCGATCCGTCCTGGCCCACCATGCCCAATGCGCCCTACACACAGGAAAACGGCAATTCCGGGGTGCGCGGAGGGGCACTGTGGTGGCCGGCCGAAACCAACACCTCGATCCGCCCGGGCTGGTTCTACCATGCCGATGAAGACGGCAAGGTGCGCAGCCCGGAGAATCTGGTGCGCTATTTCGACACCTCGGTGGCGCGCGGCACCAACATGAACCTCAATCTCCCGCCCGACCGACGCGGCCGCATCGCCGACCACGATGTGGCGGTGCTGCAGAGTTTCGGCGACGCAATCCGCGCCAGCTTCGCCATCGATCTGGCCAAGGGCGCCAAGGCCAGCGCCAGCGCGTCGCGTGGTGCCGGGTTCGAGCCGGCGCGCGTGCTTGATCGGCAGCCGGACAGCTACTGGTCCACACCGGATGACGTCACCACGCCGACGCTGACGCTGGACCTGTCGGCGGTGCACAGCTTCGATTTGATCCGGTTGCGCGAGTACCTGCCGCTGGGCGTGCGCGTCACCCGCTTTGCGGTCGAAGCCGAGGTCGATGGGCAATGGCAGCGGCTGGCCGAAGCGCAGTGCATCGGTGCACAGCGGATCGTGCGGCTGGAGCGCCCGGTTGCCGCGCGCCGGGTGCGCCTGGTCGTGCTTGAGGCGCCGGTGTGCCCGGCGATCAGCGAATTCGCGCTGTTCCGCGCCGTGGCGCCGGTGCCGGTGGCACGCCCCACGGCAAACGCGCCGGACGTGCTGTCCACCGCCGGTTGGCGCATCGTCGAGGCGAGCGCGCCAGGGGCGGACACGTTGCTGGACGACAATGCCAGCACGATCTGGATCACGCCCGCTCCCACGCCGGGCCATCCCGCGCAGGTGACCATGGACCTCGGCGCGCTGCATCAGGTGGCCGGTTTCAGCCTCACGCCCTCGCGCACGGTGATGAACGGTGCGGCGCCACCGAAGGGCTATCGCGCCGAAACCAGCGAAGATGGTCAACGCTGGCAGCCGGCCGGCGCCGGCGAGCTATCCAATATCGCCTACGCGCTCTCGACCCAGCGCCTGAATTTCCCCGAGGTCCGCCAGATCCGCTACCTACGGCTGTCGTTCGCTGAAACGGCGGTGCCCGCAGAGCGGCTGGCGATCGCGGGTATCGGTGCGTTTTCGCGCTTGCGCTAAGCGCTTGCCTCCCTCGCGGCCAAGCGCTGCGAGGGAGTGCATCGCTGGAGCGAGGCAGTTTCACAGGCGTGAGAATGCGCGAGCGGCGGTGAAGCTGTGCCTCCCGGACGACGCGCGATGGTGCGTGGCGCATTACGCAGGCAACCTGGTGGGTATGGAACAGAAACAGCATGAGCGGATGCAGGCCGCGACCGAAGCGCCTGGCGATCTGCTGGACGCGCGCGTGGCCACGACCGTTGTTCGAAGTGATGCCGGTGTCGCATCCGGATCCGGTCATGCGCCGCAAAGCGTGGGACGAGCTGTCGTCGCAACGCATCGCTTACGTGGCCAAGCAAAAAACGGTGGCCGACGATCCACGTCCCATGGAGGGGTACATCACACGCTTGCGTAGTTCCTGGCATGGGATGAGACGCTCAATCGTTGTTTCCCCCGGTGTCTGGACATGGGCGATAAGCAAGATTGAATCGCCTGACCTGAGCACGGTGTGCAACTGGTACAGGACGTCGGTTGCGGGTCTCATTCGAGCTGGCATCGTCGCAAGGCACCGATTGTCATTCACTGTCGGTGGCTGGGATGCATGCGCCAGGCTTTCAGCGGCAATGCCATTGTGTACCGTCGTTGCTAGCTGGATCAGACTCGGCGGAATAGAGCAGTGTTTGTCAGTGGTATCGAGCGCCGCATCGCGACCAATAGCAATCAACACAGTACTGACGAGCTGAGTGTTGCCCGAAGATAGCCTGGCGGGTTAGCCAACTCGCATCGCCGGCAGGTGCAGGCTTCCCAAATCAGCCCGGAAGCGGTAGTGCCTTCATTTCGATAACGAAGACCATCTTGATGGCTGCACGCTGGAGCGATTTCAGGGGGGGATATGGATTTCTCCGCTATTTTTAGCGCGATCCTGATGCGTCAATAGTGGGCAGCTGGGGGGCTACACCATCTTCGCGAGATCGCAGACATCATTGCATGACACATCTGCGTGCATCCTGCATGACCATCGCAATGATTCTGCGGCAAGATGCCAACGACGCATTTGCTGTGCAATCATTCGCCATCCTCGGCGCTGCAGTCAGTCAGTGGTTAAATTGCTCCGTCACCAGCTCGGCGCGAAGCATTGGCGTTTGCCTTCTGCCACGCTTCCTATGACGTCCGTGCCTGCTCAACAGAGCAGACACGGACGCGACCGTTACTTTGAGTGAACGAGCTGATTGCTGCTCAATATTTTCTGTCAGGTCGGGATGTATTCGCAACTTTTGTAGCGAAATTCAGGGAGGTAGCCATCCTTGTCGTACGGAGCGCCGTTATATTCGCAGCGAAAGTTAGCGCCACCCATCCAGGTCTTCTTATAGCCAGCTTCGCAACTGCCATTCTGGAACCATCCGGTATTGACATGTGTGACATGGGTGCGGCCCCACCGTTCGCCGACCAAGATCGCTGGAGCGTATGCCGAGTGCGCTTTCGGAGGGCAGGAGTTCTCTTCAGCCTTTTCATTGCATTCTGTCCAGCTATTACTGAAGTTCCCCGAAAGGGATAATCCGGGAATCTTGAGCGGCAGTTCCCAGCTTCCGCCCATGTCGAAGCTTTGGTCTCGGCATGCGCCGCGCGTTGTGGACTCCGTGGAGGTCGGGCAATGTGCTTCGTCCCCGTAGCATACCGAAAGGGTTCCGTGATCTTCGTAGAAAGACTTTTGATTTTTTCCTAGCCATCCTCCGAAGGTGGTGAACATGTGTTTGTCCGGTGGTGATGCCGCCTGGGTGGTTCCCACCAAAGTCAATGCCAATAGAACGGGGACTAGGTACTTACTTATTTTTTTGATCATGATCATCTCTGTGCGGTTGTTTAAATTTTTAGGGGGGGTATTTCTGTTGTGGCTTGGCCCAATGCGGGTTAAATTTCGCTGGATATCAATAATCTGCAGGTGCGCAATAGGTGATGGGTGTTTTTTATTTTTTTATATGTGGGTTTTTTCAAGCGTTACGTGCATTGCTGCTCTATCAATTGATCCGGTTGGTCCGGATCAATGTGCTTTAAAAAAACGGCGGGTAATTTCTTGGTGTTTAAGATTATTTATTGCATGGCCCGCAGCACAGCTGGCTAGGTCATGCATGTGCGTGCTGGTTGGAGTTGGACGAGTGCTCTCAGCTGTGACCCTGCAGCAAAGATTCCAGCATTTTCCGTTCTTGAGGCGACGCAGAGGGGCGTGCTACTGCGGTCAGCAGGGTCGACTTTAGTGGAGGAGTGAGTTCAACCTCTCCACTTGCGATCGCATTGAGCGTCTGTCTCACCAGCGGTTCGGTTGCACCGCCTCTCAGGTAGTCGACCGCAGCATCTGCTGCGGCATCGGGGGCGGAGAGTCGGTAAACCTTCTGGGCCGCCAATGCCTTCACCACATCGTCGCCGTTTCCAGTGGCAACCGAATTCAGCTGGGAAATCGCGTTTCTTCTGAGGGACATCGCATCCTTGGATGTGTCTTCTTCGATCGTGCCAATAAAGTTCAACGCAGCGACCGATGTAGGTACGTCGCTGGCGTGGCTATTGAGAGTGGACATCGCTTCGGACAGCGTTTCCCTGGAAGCTGTGCCAGGAAAGTTTGAATACGTTTTGTACATCGCAGTGTAGAGGCTGGAGTCCTTGCTTTTCCAGATGCGACTCGCCTCGTCTACCATCATTTTTCTGCCGGACTCGCTGCGAACAATCATGTTTTGAATAATTTCGCGATTGGCAGCGTCTTTTGCGGGTATTTTTGCATAATAATCAGCCACCGCCTTGCGTGCTTCCGGGCTGGAATCGATTGTGTTGAGTAAGCGGGCCATGAAGATTTTTTGTTGCGCCTGGGACATGGCATGACCTTGATCCCAACGATCAAAAAAATCCTGTAAGCGGTGCTGGACTTCGCTCGGGCCAAAGGGCTTTTCGCTGTCAGCATCTATGAAATCGCTGAATTCGCTCCCGCTCATCTTTGCATGCTCCGTCTGCGGAGCGTGGCGACCTCCGGCAGGGTTGAGCGTCTGGGGTACGCGGCTTGCGTCAACGTTGTTGTCGCTGCTTGATTGAACTCCAAGATAAGCCAATGAGCACACTCCAATGACTGCCACGAGTCCTCCGATGACGAATGGCGCGGCCGGCTTTCCCGGATGGGTATATCTAATGTTGTCAGTCATTGATTTTTCTCGGGCGTATAATTAGCTGGATATTCAGTAAATTTGAAATTGACGGGGCATAACATTGCGGTATGCGTGAATGCCAGTTGCTCTGGCTAATGGGGTATGCATTTGCCGGCGCGGGGTCTGTGACTAGGTCTTTTTTTGTTTCTAAGTCGTGATCTCAGCAGTGCGGTTTCGAGACTTTATCTAATTCGGATGGGTCTTTATGACTTCCCGAATCAGGTTCGAACTATTGCTGCTTTCGATAAACGTACATGTTCAAGTAGCGTTATCTATGTCAGTTATTGCCACGAATCGTCAGTTGCTGCGATAAAGTTGGTTACTATCTTTGGGTAATTTACTTCAAGCGAAAAGCATGGGATTCACAGGTGTTGAAAGGTGTTCGTTAATCTCAAAAGATAACCAAATCTTTGCATTGAAAAATAATGCAAAATTGCGAAGCTGGTTTTATTTAAACGATGCAGTAGCTGATGGTTGATGCAAGTTTTCTCTCTGCCATGATGAAAATGGATGGGTTTTGTATGGCTGTGGAATAGCGGCGGATGATCCGGCGTTGATAGGGCGGCGCGTCAAGCAAGTTGCAGCAGTCAAGAAAATAAATTTTTCTCGTCTTGCTTTCGGCCAAGCTAGGCCACCTCTCTGCCCGGCCTCTCTCCGTAACGTCAGTGCCACCGTACGCCGGGAGACAGACGCAATGACGACTGGATCGCCGCGTTCTCGAATGACCAGGTGACTTGGCTGGTTTGGCGGCGTTACGCGCGAGCTGGCCAACGCCATGTGCGCTGACGTCCAGAACGCGAAACGTGGCCTTGGGCGAACTCAGCACGAGAAACCCGGCGGTCGTCTGCTCGATTGGTTGTCAGAGCGAAGAGACGAGCAAGAACGGCCTGATACCGCTTTGCGGCGGGGCTGTCTCTCGGCAGGTATGTCCGTCAGCGGTATTGCTTCGAGACTGGCCGTCGGGCATGGGCTGCTGCCAGCATGGAGCGATGACCGGTGGTGTCCCTGGAGAGGATTGCAGGCGACTCAGGCAGAAAGTTTCATGCGCGGTGGTCAGGCGCGGTTTCTGGATGTCGGGCGAGCGAATTTCCGTGCGGCACGGAAGTCCATTCGGTTTGCAGGAGAGCCATACATAAGCCGTGCAACGCTGTACTGCAGTGCCCTATCGTTTCCGTGGCGAGCTAGCTCTCCAGTGCCCGCTCCGATTCGAGGCGCGGGCCTGTGCAGCGGCGAACTGCACTTGATGGCCGGGGTTTAGAGCAGCTAATAACAGGACTATGCTCACCGCCAGGCGGGCGCGGCCGGTGCTCGGTGCGGCATGTACCACGCGTACACTCCGGTTCCTCCGCGCCGTCCACGCCCACCTGACGACTGCTCGCGACGTTTTGGTAGCCGCGCTTAGCCCACCGACGGCCGTAAGGGCGATTTGGCAGCCTGCAGGCGCAGCGTAGCCGGGCGCAATCCGGGCGTGCTGGCCTGCAGCACGATATCGCCGCTGCTTCGGGTGGTCTGCAACAGCGCAGCACACAGTCCGTTGAAGGCCTTGCGCTGCGGCGCCTTGTCGTCTTCGTGACTGCTGGGGTCGCCGTTGCCGACGCCGATCAGACGCGCAGGGCCGCGCAGCGCGAAGTGCACCTGGTTGTCGGCGTTGGGTACCAAGCGGCCTTGCGCATCGACGATCTCCACTTTCACTACTGACACATCTTCTGCATCGGCACGTAGTGCGTTGCGGTCGCAACTCAGTCGGATCGCGGCTGGCTTACCAACGGTCTCATGGCGTTCGCTGAGCACCAATGCGCCCCCACGATAGCCGCGCGCTTCGATGACGCCGGGGGCGTATTTCACCCGCCATTCGACATGGCCGTAGGCCGGCACCTGCTGCAAGCCCTGGCTGACGCCGTTGACCAGCAACTCCACCGCGTCGAGATTGCTATGGCACCAGACGGCGAGGTGGCCGTTGTCTTCGGGTTGCAGCAGACCGTCCCAGTTCCAGTGCGGGAACAGATGCAGCACCGGTTCGCTGGTCCATTGCGCGCGGTAGTACCAGTAGTTGTCCTTGGGGAAGCCGCAGCTATCGAGTACGCCGAATTGCGAGGCCACATTGGGCCAACGGTTGTACGGGGTTGGTTCGCCGCGGTAGTCGAAGCCGGTCCAGATGAAACCGCCGGCGATATAGGGGCGTTGGGCGACGTAGCTCCACCACGCTTCGGCGGTGCTCGCCCACCAGGGGTGGTCTAGATCGTAGGCGCGGGTATAGCCGCGTGCGTCGTCGCGTTGGTAATTGCCGCGCACCGACACGGTGCTGCCGGTTTCGCTGCCGTAGATGGGAATGTCGGGGTATTGCGCGTGGAAGCTGTCCATCTGGCTGGTGCGGTAATTGAAGCCGACCACGTCCACCACCTGGCCAACGCCGTCGCCGAAGCCTTTATCCATCGCAAAGGTGGTGGGGCGGGTGGGATCGAGCTGACGTACGCGTTGTTGCATGCGCGACACGATGCGCGCACCGCGCTCGGTGACCTGCTGCGGTTCTTCGTTGCCGAGCGACCACAGGATCACGCTGGGATGATTGCGCCCGCGCCGCACCATCGTCTCCAGTTCGCCCATCGCTTCGGGATCGGTGGACATACGGCGGGTTTCTTCGATCACGAACATGCCGAGCCGGTCGCACAGGGCGAGCAATTCGGGGGTGGCCGGATTGTGCGAGCTGCGATAGGCATTGCAGCCCATCGATTTGAGCTGGCGCAGGCGCCACTCGTGCAGGGCGTCCGGGATGGCGGTGCCGACGCCGGCATGGTCCTGATGGTTGTTGGTGCCATGCAGCTTGAGTGGCGCGCCGTTCAACAAAAAACCGCGCTGCGCGTCGAAGGCGATGCTGCGCACGCCGAAGGCGGTGACCACGGCGTCGGTGGCCTTGCCGTCGCTGTGCACGCTGGTGGTCAGGGTGTACAGCTGTGGGGTGTCGATCGACCACAAGGCCGCCTGACCCAGCGGGAGGGTGTGTTCGAGCTGTTGCACCTGGCCTGGCGCCACCGTGATGGAAGCACTCACCGCCTGCGCAACCACGCGTCCATCCGGCGCGGTGATGCGGGCCTGCACGCTGCATTGGCGCGGGGCGGTGCCGTCGTTGCGCACTTCGGCAGAGACCTGCGCAGTGGCGCTGTCGCCCTGCAGGGTGCTGCGCACGAACACGCCGTGCTGCGGCAGATGCAAGGGGTCGGTCTTCTGCAGCCACAGATGGCGATAGATGCCGGCGCCTTCGTAAAACCAGCCTTCGCCCAGCGTGGCATCCACGCGGACGGTAATCAGGTTGGACTTGCCGTAGTCCAGCACTTCGCTCAGGTCGACCTCGAAGCCGCAATAGCCGCTGGCATTGCGCCCGACGATGTGACCATTGCAGAACACCACGCAATCGCGGAACACGCCGTCGAACACCAGGCAGATGCGCTTGCCTAGATCGCTGGCTGGAATCTGCAGCGTCCGCCGATACCAGCCCACGCTGTTTTCGGGAAAGCTCGTTCCCAACGCCTTATAGCCGTGTGCGGCCGCCGGGTCTTCCTCGGTCATCGAAGCGGAGATCGGCTCCGGGCGAAAGGGCAGGGTCACGGCCCAATCGTGCGGCAGATCTACCTGTTGCCAGCTGCTGTCGTCGAAGCTCAGTTGCGCAGCGGTGGCGGTGTCCTTGCCGGCCTTGGCGAAGGTGCGCTGGAAGGTGCCGAATTCGAAATCGCGCGACGGGTCGCTGGCATGGCCCAGATGAAAGCGCCAGCCGAAGTCGAACAGCAGCCGCTCGCGTGGCGCCAGCGTTGCGTCACCTAATGGGCCAGCCGGTGGTGTGTTTTTGGCAGTCGCCGATGCGGCGCCGGCAATGCCTGGCACCAGGGCGGCACCCGCGCCGACAGGAAGTGCGGCGCTCACACTGCTTGCAAGCATGCCGCGCAGCAACTCGCGACGATTGATGCCGGTCATGGCTGTGTCCTCGTGCTGGCGCCTGCTGGGTGTGACGATGCAGGCGTATGCGCTGCGGGCGTGTACGAGGGCGGCGCGCCGGTGTATGGATGGTGCATGAAATCGATCGCCGGCAGCACGTCATTGCCATGCTTGAAATCGAAGAAGCTGGCGTTTTCCCACGACGAGCCGGTACCCCAGCGCGTCTTGCAGCTGCTGCTGGTCCATGCCGGTTCCCAGTACACGACGCCGGCACCGCCGGTATCGATCACCAGCTGGGTGAGGTCGATCATGTACTTGGACTGGCCTTGCGGCGTGGCCGGGTAGCCGGCAATCAGCGAGTCTTCGCCGAGCAGGTTCTGCGAAGTGTCGCCGGACTCCAAGGTCCACGGGTAGGCGGTTTCCACCACCACCACGTCGGCATCAAAGCGGCCACGCAAGCGCTGGATGGTCTTGCCCAACTGTGCCATCGACTGGGTGGACCACTTGCGGTAGTAGCTGATGCCGATCAGGTCGAAGTCGGTGACGCCGGCCTTGGTGGCGGCGGCGAACCACGGCTCCACATTCTCCGGCTGGGCGATATGCAGCATCACCCGCGGTTTGATCGTGGAGCGCGCGCTCATGTCGCGCACTGCCTTGATGCCGGCGTTGAACAGCTTGGCGTTGCGCTGCCAGTCGATGGGGCGCTTCTTGTCCCAGGGCTGGCTGTCCATCAGGTCGGAATTGCTTTCGTTGCCCACCTGCACCAGCTCCGGCATCAACCCGGCGCGGTCGAGTGCACTGAGCGTGTCGTAGGTGAAGCCGTAGAGCGTGCGTGCCAGTTCATCGGTATCGGTGATGCTGGCCCAGGCCTTGGGAATCAGCTGTTTTTCGCCGTCGGCCCAATCGTCGGAATAGTGCAGGTCCAGCAGCACCTGCATGCCTTGTGCACGTGCGCGCGCAATGGTCTTTTTGATGTCGGTCAGGTCGCTGTACTTGGTCCAGCGTGCATCGTTCCACAGCCGCACACGCACCAGATTGGCGCCATGCGCATGGAACAGTTCGAACGGATCGGTGACCACACCGTTCTCGCGATATTGCACACCGCATTCCTCCATCTCGTTGACGTATGACAGGTCCGCGCCGAGATACAACGTGGCGGGAGGCTGGGCGGCGTGTGCGGAAACGGATAATGCCAACGCCAGCAGCGTCGGCGTCCAGAAGCGGCGTGTAGAGCGCATGTAATTCCTCGACAAATCAACCATGGAGCGGCCAACAGCATGCTGCATGTGGCCATCGTGCAGCGCAGGCGGTGTGCGGAATCGCAACCAGAGTCGCAGTGCGTTCCCGCGTATCGACGTCACTCGCCTGCTGCCCGGCGCAGCAGGCGCCGGATGTGTCTGTGGGGTGGCGATCGAACACGACGGTGCAGGCGCCAGGCGCATAGCGGTCTGCACGGAACCGGCAGCTACAACGCGTATCTGCCGGTTCCTGCGTTCCGTCCATGCAGTGCCGGCGACTGCGCGTCATGCGTTCGCCACCATGCTTGGAGCGGCTAAAAAAACGTAGCGGGCAGTCGTCAGGTGGGTATGGACGGCGCGCTCAGAAGCGGAGTGTACGAGTGGTACATGCCGCATCGAGCGCCGGCCGCGCCCACCTGGCGGTGAGCACAGTAGGTTTGTTCGCTGCTCTTAGAAGCGGTACGTCGCCTCCAGCTGGTAGCGACGGCCGAACAGCTGGTAGCCGCCATCGTCCTGATTGGCCAGACGGTTGGGCTTGTTGTCGGTGTAGGCGCGCAGCGGCTCGTTGGTGAGGTTGCCGGCCTGGAAGCGGAAGCCCAGCTGCTTGCTGTACTGCCAGTTCAAGCTCAGATCCACGGTGCCTTCGCTCTGCAGGCGTGCCAGACGCGCGGCATTCCAGCCGTACACCACCGTGTAGGGGCTGTGGTACTTGTAGCCCACGCGCGCTTCGAAAGTTCCGTTGCTGTACCACAGGTCGAAGGTGCCGGTCTTGCGTGCCAGTCCGCTCAGCGGCAGCGGGTTGTTTTCCGGCGAGAATTCCTTGAGGTTGGAATCCACCAACGAATAGTTGGAATAGACGCCGAAGTTTTCCATGTGCGGAATAAAGAAGAACGGCGTCTGGAAGGTGAGTTCCACACCATTGATGTAGCCGCCGCCGCCATTGAACGGCGCGCTGACCAGGTAATCCAGGCCGTTGATCACTTCGCGGTCGGTGCGGTAGCCGATGCTGGAATCCACTTCCTTGCGATACACCGCCAATGCCGCCAGCGCTTCCTTGTGGAAGTACCACTCGTACGACACATCGACCTGGGTCGCCTTGAACGGGTCCAGCTGCGGGTTGCCGCCGCTGCCGGTCAGCTGGCCGACGGTCACGGTGGGGTCGTCCAGGCGACGGCCGGTGCGCAGCTCGTCCAGCGGCGGGCGTGCGATGACCTTGGCCACTGCAAAGCGCAGGATGCGTTGATCGTCGATCAGGAAGTTGAGCGTCGCGCTGGGCAGCATGTCGGTGTACTCCTTGCTGTCGCTGCTGGCCTGCACGGTGCCGCCGACCGAATCGAAGCCGTCGCTGGTGGTCTTGGTGTTGACCAGGCGCACGCCGATATTGCCGGTGACATCGGTGCCGAACAGCTGCGAGCTGAAGACCGCCTTGGCGAAGGCTTCGCGCACGTCTTCCTTGACGTTCCAGTGGTCGAGCATCTGCTCATTGAGCGCGGCCGGATCGAAGCCGCCAAAGCCAATGCGTGCGATCTCGGCCATGTTGCCGCCGGTGAGCGTGGGCACATTCAAGTCCGGCATGGTGACCGGGTAGATCAAGCCCTGATATGCCGAAATCGGCTGGTCGTAGCCGGACTGGTTGCCGATGAAATTCCGGTTCTGCTTTTCGCGGCGTGCGGCGCGTGCGCCGAATTCCAGCGAGGTGAACGGGCCTGCGTCTACCGCACGGCTGGCATTGAGCGCCAGCGCGGCGATCTTGTCGCGCAGTGCCTGCGGTTGAGTCTGCCCGGCGATGCCGTATTCGGGCGTGTCCGAGCTGGTGCTGATGGTGGGCGTGACGCTGCGGCGGAAATCGAACGACACCGTGTCCGGGTTACTGCCGAATCGCACTGCCTGCCAAACGTTGTCGCGCTTGGCCTGCGAGAACGACAGATCGCTGCCCAAGGTCCACACATCGCCGTTCCACTTGGCGTTCAAACCACCGGCGGTGAGCGTCTTGACCTCGTTGTAGTGGCTGACCACATGGTCGACCTGCAGGTTGGAATTGGCCAAGGTGCCGGCCACCACATCGCCATCGACGATGGTGTAGGACGAGCCCGGCGTGGTGTATGGGTTGGTCGCGCCGGAAAAGGTGCTGAAGGCCAGGCCGTTGAACCAGTTCTGCAATTGGTCTTCGTCGATCTCGATGCGCGAATACAGACCGTCGAACTTCAGCTCGAAATTGCCCGAGCGCCACTGCACGGTGCCCATCGCGCCGGTGCGGGTCTGCTCGATCAGCTTGAGCTGGTCGGCCGCGCCGAACGGGGTGGGATCGACGGTGCCATCGCCATCGACGTCGCGCGAGGTGGTGGCATCGGTATAGCCCCAGCTGCCGATCGACGAGCTGGCGTTCTTCTGCTTCTGATAGGTGGCGCCGAAGGCCACCGCCAGATTGTCGTTGAACTTGTGCACCCAGCTGGCGCCGAAGCGGCTGCCCCACGGGGTGTAGCCGTCCACGTCCTTGGCGTGGTCGTAGAACACCGGCCCTGCGGTGCCGACAAAGCCGGGGCCGGTGTAGTCCAGCGGGCTGATGGTGGAGATGTCCACGGTCGCCGCCAGGCCGCCGGCGACCAGGTCGGCCGACTGGGTCTTGTAGACCTTGACGGTGGAGACGATCTCGGTGGGAAACACTTCCCAGCGCACTGCGCGATTGGGTTCGGACGAGGCGATCTCGCGCCCGTTGACGGTGCCCATGGTCATGCGCGGGCCCAGGCCGCGCACGGTGGCCAGGCTCTCGTTGCCGCGGTCGCGGGTGCCGTTGACGCCGGGCAGGCGCACCAGCGCTTCGGCCACGGTGACGTTGGGCATCTGGCCCATGTTGTCTGCGGAGATCACTTCCATGACGTGATCGGACATCTGCTTGGCCTGCACGGCCTGATTCAGGCTGGCGCGCTGGCCGATCACGGTGATGTTGTCCAGCGTCACCGGTGCCTGCGCGTTGGCGGCGCTGCTGCTGGTGGCGTTGGCCGGCGGCGCGGCGGGCGCGGTGTCCTGTGCCTGCGCACTGAACGCGGTGGTCAGCACGAAAGCGATGGTGGTGCAGAGGACGTCGCGGACCGGCGTGCGGCGCAGGCGCCGGCTGGCCGAGTGACCGGTGTGGTGAACAGGCATCGGTTGATCCCTCCCAGGACTAAGTGACCGAATAAGGTGATGGCGGCTGGTGCGGCCCGCCGGCGCCGATGTAGGTCTGGCGCGATCGAGCGGACATGGCGTGGTGCGGTGGTGCGGTTGCGGTAAGTGCGTTGCTGCGGCGCTGTCACGATCGACAATCGACAATCGCGCTGGCGTCCCCCTGTCCTGCATGTGTCCGCTTCAGGGTAGAAGCGCGAGTCATTCCATTCCAATGAAGCATTTTGCGTGAGCTATCTCGGCTTGGAATGCTGCAGTGCAGCGCTAGCGTTTGCTTCGTCACAGTCTGGCGTGGGTGCGTGCCGGGCGATCAAACGTTGCCCAGGTCGCAATTGAGAGGCGTGGTCTCGCTAGCGCGTGCTGACCGGCAACCGGGGCAGGGCGGGGAATGCGCGCTGCACGCAGTCGCTGCGCTCGCAGGTCAGGCAGCCCGGCCCGATCGGCACGGCATCGTCCACCGCGCCCAGATCCCAGCCGCGCGCATAGACCAGCTGGTCGGCATGACGCAGGTCGCAGCCCATCGCCAGCGCAAAGGTCTTGCGCGGGCGGCCGTAGCCGGGAGCGCCGCTGCTGACCTGGCGGGCCAGCCAGAAATAGCGGCGGCCATCGGGCATGCGCGCGATCTGGGTCAGGATGCGGTCGGGCTGGTTGAACGCCTCGTACACGATCCATAGCGGGCAGGCGCCGCCCACGTGCGAAAAGTGGAAGTCGGTGGACGAGTGGCGTTTGGAGACATTGCCGGCGCGATCCACCCGCATGAAGAAAATCGGTAACCCGGCTGAGCCGCGTCGCTGCAAGGTACTCAAACGATGGCAGACCGCCTCGAAGCCCACCCCGAAGCGGTCCGCAAGCCATTCGATGTCGTAGCGCGAGCGCTGCGCGCTGTGCAGGAAATCGCTGTACGGCATCACCAGCGCGCCGGCGAAGTAATTCGACAGCCCGATCCGCGACAGCGCGATGCGCTCGGCATCTTCGAACCCGGCATCGGCGATGCGCGCGTCCAGCAACGGTGCGCATTCCAGCAAGGCCAGGTGCGCGGCCATCTGGAACGCCTGCTGGCCGGGCCGCAGATGGGCGGGCAGCCACAACACGCGCGCCTGCGCATCCACGCTGCGTTTGTCGCTGTGCAGATCGGGCGCCTCCTGCACCAGCAGGCCGTGACGATCGGCCAGGCGCTGGCGTAGCCGCAGCGGCAGGTTTTCCGGGGTCAGGCCGAGTTCGGCATACAACGCCTCGGCGCGCTCATCCAGTTCGGGCAGGTAGTTGTGCGCGCGGTTGAAGTAATCGCGCACCTGCTCGCCCGGCGACAGCGACGGCATCGCCGCATGCTCAATACCGATCTGCATTTGCAGCGCGGCATTGCGCTCCAGCAGATGCTGATGGGCGCGGTGCAGATCCAGCAGCGCCTGCGCCACCTGCGGCAGGTTGCCGGTGAGCGCGCGCAGCTCGGCCGGCGACAGCGTGTGGCCCAGGCTGCGCAGCGATTCGTCCAGCGGGTCGGCCAGGGCGGCTGGGTCGTCCAGATCCAGCAGGCCGTCCAGATCGCCCAGCGTGGCCTTGAGGCGTTGCTGGATCGCCAGCGTCAGCGGGCGCTGGTTGCGCTCGATCTGGTTGAGATAGCTCGGCGATAACGCCAGCCGGCGCGCCAGCTCGGCCTGGGTCAGGCCGTGGCGCTGCCGCAGCCGCTGCAGGCGCAGGCCGAGCTGATGGCGGAGGACGGGCGGCGAGGACTGGGGCATTCGCAAGATTCGCAAAATTGTGCGGCCAGCTTAGCGCGATTAAGCAGATGTGGGCTGGGAATGGCAGGTTGGGCTGCGAACAATGCGAAGTACTGGGCCAGCCGGCCCGATGTCTTCTGCGA
The DNA here is from genome assembly GCF_031843525.1 of Xanthomonas sp. WCS2018Noco2-27. NCBI lineage: Bacteria > Pseudomonadati > Pseudomonadota > Gammaproteobacteria > Lysobacterales > Lysobacteraceae > Xanthomonas > Xanthomonas sp. WCS2018Noco2-27. The sequence goes on from NZ_JAVTIK010000001.1 coordinate 18,852, forward strand.
GCGAACCCTGTGATGAGCGAATCCGTCCCCCGCGTGTCCCTGTTGATCGATGGCGAAATGCTGGTCTCCGCCAGCGACCAGTGGCAGGACGTGGTCAACCCGGCCGACCAGTCGGTGCTGGCCCAGGTGCCGTTCGCCACCACGGCCGAAGTCGACGCTGCAGTGGCTGCCGCCAGCCGTGCCTTCGTCAGCTGGCGCAAGACGCCTATCGGCACCCGTGCGCGCGTCTTCCTCAAGTACCAGCAGCTGATCCGCGAGCACATGCCCGAGCTGGCCGCGCTGCTCAGCGCCGAGCAGGGCAAGACCCTGGCCGATGCCGAAGGCGATGTGTTCCGCGGGCTGGAAGTGGTGGAGCACGCCGCGGCGATCGGCAATCTGCAGTTGGGCGAGCTGGCCAACAACGTCGCCAACGGCGTGGACACCTACAGCCTGCTGCAACCGCTAGGCGTGTGCGCGGGTATTACGCCGTTCAACTTCCCGGCAATGATTCCGTTGTGGATGTTTCCGATGGCGATTGCCACTGGCAACACCTTCGTGCTCAAGCCGTCCGAGCAGGACCCGATGGTCACCATGCGGCTGGTCGAACTTGCCCTGGAAGCGGGCATTCCCAAGGGTGTGCTCAACGTGGTGCACGGCGGCGAAGACGTGGTCAACGCACTGTGCGATCACCCGGACATCAAGGCGCTGTCATTCGTCGGCTCCACCAAGGTGGGTACGCACGTGTATCGCCGCGCATCGCTGGCCGGCAAGCGCGTGCAATGCATGATGGGCGCCAAGAATCACGCCGTGGTGCTGCCGGACGCCAATCAGGAACAGACCCTCAATGCGATGGTCGGTGCCGCATTCGGTGCGGCCGGCCAGCGCTGCATGGCTGCCTCCACGCTGGTGTTGGTGGGCGACGCGCGGCAGTGGATTCCCGCCCTGGTCGCCAAGGCCAAGACCTTGAAACTGGGTGCAGGCAACGCCCAGGGCACCGACGTCGGTCCGCTGATTTCCTGTGCGGCGCGCGAACGTGTGGAGAGCCTAATCGCCTCCGGCGTGGAGCAGGGCGCCACGCTGGAATTGGATGGTCGCAGCCCCACCGTGCCGGGGTTCGAACACGGCAACTTCGTCGGCCCGACGATCTTTTCCGGCGTCACGCCGGGCATGCGCATCTACGACGAAGAAATCTTCGGGCCGGTGCTGGTGATCCTGGGCGCAGACACGCTGGACGATGCGATCGCACTGGTCAACGCCAATCCCAACGGTAACGGCACCGCGTTGTTCACCCAGTCCGGCGCCGCCGCGCGGCGTTTTCAGGAAGACATCGACGTGGGCCAGGTCGGCATCAACGTGCCGATCCCGGTGCCGGTACCGCTGTTTTCGTTCACCGGCTCGCGCGCCTCCAAGCTCGGCGACCTGGGCCCGTACGGCAAGCAGGTGGTGATGTTCTACACCCAGACCAAGACCGTTACCGCGCGCTGGTTCGACGACCAGACGCTGGGCCATGGCGTCAACACCACCATCTCTCTCAAGTGACCCCAACGCCATGAATGCAGCCATCCAGCTACACGCCAACGCGGCCGATCTGAACGACGAGCAGGAAGCGTTCCGCGCCGCCGCGCGCGACTTCGCCGACAAGGAACTCGCACCGTATGCCGCGCAGTGGGACGCAGAAAGCCACTTCCCGCGCGAGGCGATTGCCAAGGCCGCCGAACTAGGTTTCTGCGGCCTGTACACCGACGAAGGCGTGGGCGGCCTGGGCATGCGTCGGCTCGATGCGGCGGTGGTGTTCGAAGAATTGGCGACCGTCGATCCGTCCACCTCGGCTTTCATCAGCATCCACAACATGGCGACATGGTTGATTGCCAGCTACGGCAACGACGGCGTGCGTGCGCAATGGGGCGAGGCGATGACCAGCGGCGCCAAGCTGGGCTCGTATTGTCTGACCGAGCCGGGTGCCGGCTCGGATGCGGCATCGTTGAAAACCCGCGCCCAGCGCGATGGCGATAGCTACGTGCTCAACGGCAGCAAGGCCTTTATTTCGGGCGCCGGCGCCACCGATGTGCTGGTGGTGATGGCACGCACCGGCGACGATGGCGCGCGCGGCATCAGCGCCTTTGCGGTGCCGGCCGACGCGCCCGGCATCAGCTACGGCCGCAAGGAAGAAAAGATGGGCTGGAACAGCCAGCCCACGCGCGGGGTGACATTCACCGATGTGCGCATCCCGGCCGGCAATCTGCTCGGTAAGGAAGGCGAGGGCTTCAAGATGGCGATGAAAGCGCTGGATGGCGGCCGCATCAATATCGCCGCCTGCTCGCTGGGTGCCGCGCAGGGCGCCCTGGATGCCGCACGTCGCTACATGGGCGAGCGCCGCCAGTTCGGCAAAAAATTGGCCGATTTCCAGGCGCTGCAATTCAAGCTGGCCGATATGGCGACCCAGCTGGTGGCCGCGCGGCAGATGGTGCACACCGCCGCCCGCAAGCTCGATGCCGGCAGCCACGACGCCACCGTGTGGTGCGCAATGGCCAAACGCTTTGCAACCGATGCCGGGTTTGCCATCTGCGACGACGCACTGCAGATCCACGGCGGTTACGGCTATATCCGCGAGTATCCGATCGAACGTCTGCTGCGCGATAGCCGCGTGCATCGCATCCTGGAGGGCACCAACGAAGTGATGCGCATGATCATTGCGCGGCATCTGCTCAACGGCGAGGAGGAACTGCGATGAGCGCGTGGGAAGGACGTGTGCATACCGGCTTGCAGGTCGAGCGCGATGGGCATGTCGCCATCGTCACCTTGAGCAACCCGCCGGCCAATACCTGGACCGTGCAGAGCCTGGCCGCCTTGCGCGACCTGGTGCATGCATTGGACACCGACCGCAGCGTGTATGCGCTGGTGATCACCGGCGAAGGCGAAAAGTTCTTCAACGCCGGCGCCGACCTCAAGCAGTTTGCCGACGGCGACAAGGCCGCTGCACGCGAGGCCGCGCGTCGTTTCGGCGAAGCGTTCGAGGCATTGAGCGCTTTCCGTGGCGTGTCGATCGCCGCGATCAATGGCTATGCCATGGGCGGCGGTCTGGAATGCGCGTTGGCCTGCGACCTGCGCATTGCCGAGCAGCAGGCGCATCTGGCGCTGCCGGAAGCCAGCGTCGGGTTGTTGCCGTGCGCGGGCGGCACGCAGAACCTGCCGCGCCTGGTCGGCGAAGGCTGGGCCAAACGCATGATCTTGCTGGGCGAGCGTATCGATGCCGCCACCGCACACCGTATCGGTCTGGTCGAAGAGGTGGTCGGCAAGGGCGAGTCGCGCGCGCTGGCAATTGCGTGGGCGCAGCGTGCCGGCAAGCAGAGTCCGGTGAGCGTGGCCGCCTGCAAGCGGCTGGTGCAAGCCACCCGCCATGGCACGCACGCCGCAGCCTTGGTTGCCGAGCGCGAAGCCTTCGTCGATCTGTTCGAGCAGGCCGACCAGGCCGAAGGGGTTGCCGCATTTGTGGAAAAGCGCGCGCCGCAGTGGAGCAACCGCTGATGACGGACGTCAGCGCAACCGACGAGGCGCCGGTGCTGTTCGAGCAGCGCGATTGTGCCGACGGACATCGCATCGGCATTGCAACCTTGAATGCGCCCAAGACGCTCAATGGCCTGTCACTGCAGATGACCCGGCTGCTGGATGCGCAGCTAAGTGCATGGGCCGACGATACGCAGATTGCCTGCGTAGTGCTGCGTGGTGCCGGCGATAAAGCCTTGTGCGCTGGCGGCGATCTGCATGGGCTGTACCAGAGCATGCGCGCACATCGCGATGCGGTACCCGACGCGGCCCAGCGCCGTGCAAGGCCGCAAGACAATCCGCATGCCGCCGCATTTTTCGAAGAAGAATATCGGCTGGATTACCGCATCCATACCTATGCCAAGCCGCTGCTGTGCTGGGGCCATGGCATCGTGATGGGGGGCGGAATCGGCCTGATGTCCGGCGCCAGCCATCGCGTGGTCACCGAGCGTTCGCGCCTGGCGATGCCCGAGATCAGCGTCGGCTTGTTTCCCGATGTGGGCGGCAGCTGGTTGCTGCGTCGCGTGCCGCACGGCGCTGGTGTGTTTCTCGCCTTGACCGGCGCACCGCTCAATGCCAGCGATGCCATCTACGCCGGTCTGGCCGATGTGCGGTTGGAGCACGCGCAATACAGCGCCGTGCTTGATGCCTTGAGCGCGCACGTATGGACCGGCGATGCCGGCAACGATCGTGAGCAACTCGGTGCGTTTTTGCATGGAATCGCGCAGCCGCTGGAACCGGGCCCGCTGCAGCTGCATGCGGCCTTGATCGAGCAACTGGTGTCCGGCGACACGCTGGAGCAGGTGGTCGAGGCGATCGAGGCCCTGCAAAGCGAGGACAGCTGGCTGCAAGCCGCGCGCACGACCCTGGCCGCTGGCGCGCCCGGCTCGGCACGGCTGGCATGGGAGCTGCAACGTCATCCCGGCACTGCGACGCTGGCCGATACCTTCCGCACCGAATATGTGGCGGTACTGCACGCCGCCGCCCACGGCGATTTTGCCGAAGGCATCCGTGCGTTGCTGATCGACAAGGATCGCCAGCCGCAGTGGCAGCCGGCATCGCTGAGCAACGCCAATACGCAATGGGCGGCTGACTTTTTCAACGCGCCATGGCCGGCAGCGCAACATCCGTTGGCAGATCTCGGCGCGCATCAGGCATGACAGCCGCGTGCTCCGCAGGTCTGGCGCAACCATGCAAGCACCGCGCACCTTGCGTGCGTAACGCTGTTTGCGGCATTGCGCGCTGAGCGCCTCCCGACCCTTTTGATACCTGCTCCACTCTGGAGATCGACACGATGAGCAAGATCGCTTTTATCGGCCTGGGCAACATGGGCGGCCCGATGGCCGCCAACCTGATCAAGGCCGGGCACCAGCTACGCGTTTTCGATCTGGTGCAGGGCGCACTGGATGCGGCATCGGCCGCCGGCGCGCACGCAGCAACCTCGGCGCACGACACCCTGGCTGATGCCGAGATCGTCATCTCGATGCTGCCGGCCAGCCGACATGTGGAAGGGCTGTATCTGGGCGATGACGGCATCCTGACGCAGATTCCCGACGGCGCGCTGGTGATCGACTGCAGCACCATTGCGCCGGTGTCCGCACGCAAGGTGGCCGATGCCGCGCGCGCGCGCGGGCTGGCGATGCTGGACGCGCCGGTGTCCGGTGGCACCGCGGGTGCCGCCGCCGGCACGCTGACCTTTATCGTCGGTGGTGACGCCAATGTGCTGGAACGCGCGCGTCCGGTGCTGGAAGCCATGGGCAAGAACATTTTCCATGTCGGCGACAACGGCGCCGGCCAGGTCGCCAAGTTATGCAACAACATGGCGCTGGGCGTGATCATGGCTGCCACCGGTGAAGCGCTGGCACTCGGCGTCGCGCAGGGATTGGACCCGGCGGTGCTGTCGCAAATGATGGCGGTCAGCACCGGACGTAGCTGGGCCACCGAAGTCTGCAATCCATGGCCCGGCGTGCTGCCAAATGCACCGGCCTCCCGCGGCTACAGCGGCGGCTTCGGCAACGATCTGATGCTCAAGGACCTGGGCCTGGTGGCCGAATCTGCGGTGCAGGCCGGCGTGTCGATCCCGCTGGGCGCACTGGCACGCAACCTCTACGCGATGAACAGCATGGCCGGCAATGGAGCGCTGGATTTTTCGAGTGTGGTCAAGCTGGTGGCCAAGGTTTGAGAGCCGCTAACAAAGCGTCTACGTCCACCGTCAAGTAGGCGTAGCCGGAGTGGCAGTTGGCATCCGTCTGGAGAGTTGATCGAACTGGGGGCGTCGGCTGTAGAGCGGATGATCTGCGGCTTGGCTGCGAGGCCCTTGCCCGCCCACCATCACGGGACACGCCGCAAGTACGTCCGTGTGGGACCTTACGCGGCATCCATGCCGCGTAAGGTCCCGCGACGCTGGGCGGGCAAGGACCAGTCGGCAGGGTCGGTACGCATGATTGCAAGCAGGGCAAGCAGGGCAAGCAATGCATGCATGGCAAGCAGTGCATGCAGTGCGGCCGTCTGATGAGGTGCGGTCTGGTCGGCTTCTTTCAATCTGAGCAACGTCACTACCAAGACGACATCACTCCATCCGCCAACGAAGGCAGTGGGGTCGGCACATTGCCGCTATTGCTGCGGTGTTCGAGAGTGTTTGTCAGCCGCTCCGAGTGGCTGCACGGCCTGGACAATCAGGTGCCGCGCCGCGCTCACGTGATGTGATGTCATCACGCGCAGGTGTAATAGTCTCCGCCATCGCACGCGCCTAAGGTGCGCGCATCGCACAAGGCCACCGCACCCCATGGGACACGATCACAACCACGCACCCAGCGAAATCCGCCACGAAACACCGTTGTGGTGGGCGCTTGGCCTCACTGCCACCTTTCTAGTGGCCGAAGTCATCGGCGCGTTCGTGTCCAACAGCCTGGCGCTGTTGTCGGATGCGGCGCACATGGCGACCGACACGCTCGGTCTGATGATCGCCCTGCTTGCGGTACGTTTGAGCCGACGCCCGGCGGACGCGCGCCGCACCTACGGCTATGTCCGTCTCGAAGCGTTGGGGGCATTGGTCAATGGCGCGCTGCTATTCGGTGTCGGCGGCTACATCCTCTGGGAAGCCGCACAACGCTTCCGCGCACCGCAGGACATTTCCTCCAACGGCATGCTGCTGATTGCCGGTTTCGGCTTGGTGATCAACCTGATCGCAATGAAACTGCTGCATGCCGGCAGCGGCGAAAGTCTCAACGTCAAGGGCGCCTATCTGGAAGTCTGGAGCGACATGCTCGGCTCGGTGGCAGTCATCATCGGCGCCTTGCTGATTCGCTGGACCGGCTGGCAATGGATCGACCCGGTGCTGGCGGTGCTGATCGGCCTGTGGGTATTGCCACGCACCTGGGTGCTGCTGCGCGAAGCGATCAACGTCCTGCTCGAAGGCGTCCCCAAAGGCATCGACCTGGCGCAGGTGCGTCAGGCCTTGACCAGCTACCCCGGCGTCGACGACGTGCACGACCTGCACGTCTGGGCCCTGGCCTCCAGCACGCCCGCACTCACCGCGCACGTCGTGGTCGGCGACACCATCGACCGCGATCGCCTGCGCGACGCCCTCGGCACCTTGCTGCACGACCGCTTCGACATCGCCCACGTCACCTTGCAAGTAGAGAGCGGCGATTGCGGTACCGAACCCTGCGGTACGCCAAAGATCGCCTCGGACGCCGCGCATGACGATCACCACGGGCACGCGCATGGACATGGTGGCCACTCGCACTGAGCGGTGGGTGGCGTTGTAGCTTGAACGTGTTGCCAGTGTGCGTGAGGCAGCACGCGAGGCAGGCGCCTACGCTTCCGGCCTCACGGCCAGCTGGCGTGTTGCCGCCTCCATCGTATGATCGGCCCGGGATGAGCTCTGCACATGGCGGGTGTCATGGCGGTAAAGGTCGAGCAGGTGAACGAGCGGGTTGCCGCACTCGTGCAAGAGGCAGGTGCCGCAGCATCGGCAGGGGACTGGCAGCAAGCCGAGGCGTTATGGCAGCGCGTGCGGCAACTGGCGCCGGCGCACCCGCAGGCGCTGTATAGCCTGGGGGTCCACGCCTACCAACGCGGCGACACGCAGGCCGCAATCGCGTACCTGGACGGTGCGCGGGCAACCAGCCCGGCCGATCCGATGATCGTGCTGACCATCGCCGTGGTGAAGCAGGCGCAGGGAGACGTGGACGGCGAATGGCAGGCCATTGCCGCGGCGCTGGCGCTGGATCCGTACTTTTTACCTGGCCTGCTGGCGAAAGCCGAGTTTCTGGAAGCGCGTGGCAGGCCGCGCGCGGCTGCCGGTGTCTACCGCGATGCCTTGAAGGTTGCACCGCCCCAGCCGCAATGGCCGTCCGTTCTGCGCCGCAAACTGGCGCGCGCCAGTCAGGCTGTCGAGCAGCACACGTTGGAACTGGAAGCACAGTTGCGCACTGCGCTACAGGTGCCACGTCAGTCGGTGAATGCGGCGCTCCAGGGGCGCTGGGATGAGGCGGCGGCGATCGCAAGTGGCCGATCCCGCCCATTCCATTCGCAGTCCAACCGTCTGCTCATTCCGCGATTGCCTGCCTTGCCCTTCCATGACACGGCGGCGTTTCCCTGGGTCGATGCATTGCAGGAACGCACCGATGCCATCGCACAGGAGCTGCATGCCGTCATGGCGGCCGATAGCAGTGGCTTTGCTCCCTATATCGCCTACGCGGCCGATCAGCCGGTGAATCAGTGGAAAGCGCTCAACCACTCGCCCGCCTGGAGCTCGTACCCGCTGTGGCAACATGGCCAGCCTGTGGAGTCCCATCTACAGCGGTGTCCAGCAACCGCTGCCGCGCTGGCATCGGTGGATGCCGCGCAGATTGCGGGAGTCTGCCCCAATGCGATGTTTTCGGTATTGGCACCGCAGACGGTGATTCCTCCGCACCATGGCGAGACCAATGCGCGCTTGGTGGCGCACCTGCCGTTGATCGTGCCGGAGGGTTGCAGCTTTCGGGTGGGTTACGACTGGCGGCATTGGGAGATCGGAAAGGTGCTAGTGTTCGATGACTCGATCGAGCACGAAGCGCGCAACGAGAGTGCGCATGCGCGCGTGGTGCTGATCTTCGACGTGTGGAATCCCCAGTTGAGCGAGGAAGAGCGCGCCATGGTCAATGCCATGGAAGCGACCATCGCACGCCATCGCGCTGGATGAGTGCGCGCCAGCCGGCGATCAGTCTTTGATCGCGACGCCGGTTGCTGCCAGTGCCTGACGTAGTGGCCCAAGCTGCGCGTCATACGCTCGCCAACGGCCCGATGCCTCGGCATGCAGCGGGCGGCGCACCTGCCAGTAGCTGGCGGTTCTGACCGCGTTCTGCGCGCGGTGGAACTCCAGGCACTGCGGTTCCCATGGCAGCTGCAGGAAATCGAGCAGCGCCCGCAATGTAGATTCTGGCGCGGTAACGAAGGCGTCGTAGTCGAATGTGTGGATGCTGTCCGGATACAGCGACAGCCAGTGCTGCATCAACTGCGCAGACGCGCCATAGAAATGCCCGATGTCTTCCAGTCTGCCGGCGTAAGCGAATCGACGCGGATTGAGTTGCTGCATGAAGATCGACAGCCCGTTGTCCAGCGGATGACGACGCGTGTGCACGATCCTTGCGGAGGGAAAGAGCTGCTTGATCAAGCCGACCAGTTCAAAGTTGTCCAGCCGCTTGTCCGTGATGTAGCGCAACTGCGTGTGTTGCGGAACCGCCAGCGCGACGCGTTGTTGATAGCTTGCCGCTAAGCGTGCCCTGGTCTGTGCAGACAGGTCTTGCGCGGCTTGCGGAAACGGTGACAACGCCTGTGCAACCAGACGGGGCAGCGCGTCCAGCTCGCCCCCTGCAGCAATGCAGGGATGACGCGACAGCACCTGTTCGAGCAAGGTGGAGCCGGAGCGGAACATGCCGCAGATGAATAACGGAGCCGCCACGTTTTGCTCAATGAGCCGGTCGGATTGCTCGCTCAAGGTGCCGCCGTCGGCAAACACTGCGCTGAGATGGTTGAAGCGCTGTTGTGTCCTTTTTGGGTCGTAGCGGCGCGACTGTGCGTAGCCATCACGGTTGGCGGCGCTTGCCGTCTCGAATGCGCGCTGGTGCAGCCCCAGGCGATCGTAAGCCTGCGCCAGCGCATGCGAGACAGTGGCCGATAACGCTGCATACTGGCCCGGCAACGCGACAGCTTGGGCAAGCCTGCTCAGGCGCGGATCCTGCGCATGCGTGGGTGGGTCCAGGTGCAGCAAGCGGGCGGTCGCCTGCAGTTGCAGCGCGTGGGTGGATGTGTCGGCGCTAACGAGGACCAAAAGTCGAGCATAGGCTGCGATCGCTCGATCGCGCGCGCCCATTTCCTCGTGCAAATTGCCGAGGTTGAGCAGCGCCGGCGGATAATCCGGATGGCACTGCAGGGCAAGCTCGAGTTCTTCAAGCGCCAGCGCGTCCCGGTGCAGATGTTCGCTCAGCAGTGCGGCACGATTGAGGTGAATTTGCTCCGGCTCCGTAGCGCCGCAGGACAGGGCCTGCCCGTAAGCATCGAGTGCCCCGAGTGCATCGCCATGACGGCGAAGCAGGTAACCCAGGTTGTACCAGGCATCGGCGCAGCGGGGCTGGGCTTGCAGCACGTGTCGATAGGCCTCGGCTGCCTGCTGCAGATGTCCCTGCTGCAGGAGTTTTGCGGCCTGCTGCAGCAAGGCGTTCAATACATGCTCCCGGAACGTAGCTGGAGAAGTGGTATTGCCGCATGCTTGAGCATGCATGCGCGGTGTGTCAATCGGCTTGCCGACGCAAACGCGGCCGTTCCCGTACCCGGCCACACGGTTGCCTTGTATGCTCGGTCATAGTCGACAGCGAAGACACGCAATGCCAACGTGGAAATCCCTCGGAATCCTGCTGATGGTATGCGCAACGAGTGCGGCGGCGCATGAGGTTGTCACGCATGACTGTGCGTCGGTGCTCGATCCGTTGCCACGGCTGGCCTGTTACGACGCGAGCTTCCCGCCATCGCCTGCAGTGCGCGCCGCTGAAGCCAGCAGGGGGCTACGGGAATTCGGTCACGACCCGGTGCACGCATCGGTGACGTCGACTGGGCAGTCGCCAGCACAGGTGAGCGCCACCGTCCGCGCGGTGGCCTATCAGACCGACGGTACCCGCGTCGTTGTGTTGGACAGCCAGCAGCGCTGGGCGCTGACAGAATCCAGCAGTCGCGGTCATCTGGCCGAGGGCGATGCAGTGACGATTCGCGCTGCTGCGCTGGGGAGCTATATGTTGGTCACACCCGGCGGCGTCGCACTGCGTGCTCGCCGCATAGATTGACATCGCCGATACCAGCGTCCGTGACCGGGAGAGACCTGATTGACCGAGATTGAGCCCAACAGCATTCTGCGAGACGGATATCAGTTGTTGCGCCAGGGCCGCTACCGCGATGCGGTTGCACTGGCCGAGGATGCTTGCGCACACCATCCCGATGATGCGCATCTGCTTGAGTTGGCAAGCGAAGCCTGGCTGGCGAACGGCGATCCAGACACTGCGGCCGAGCGCATCGCGCGTGCCGCGGCGGTTTCGGTGTCGCCGGTTCCTCTCCTGATCAAGTACGGCAGCTTGCTGGTGCAGCTGCGTCGCCGCCACCAGGCCCGGCGCGTGGCTCGTCAAGCACAGGCACTGTCGGCGGCAGATGGAGCTGCGCTTTGGCAGATTGGTACTCTGCATAGCGGCTGTCAGGATGTTGTTGCCGCACGCGATGCGTACCGGCAGGCAATGACATTGCTCGGAGAGCAGCCGCGGCTGATGTACGACCTTGCGACGATGCAATTTTTCAGCGGTGAGTTCGACGCAGCAGAGCGTATTCTGGATCGGCTGTTGCAGTTGGTGCCCAACGCCGGCGATGCGCTGTACCTGCGTGCCAGCTTGCGACGACAGACCGCGCAGCAGAACCACCTGGACGATCTGCGCCGCAGGTTGGCATCGACCTCGTTCGATGCGCAGGCAAGGGCGGCGGCCCTGTTTGCGCTGTCCAAGGAGCTGGAGGATCTTGGTCGGCACGAGCGGTCGTTTCAAACACTGACAGTCGCGGCTGCCAGCAAGCGCGCGACCTTGCAATACGACGTCGCTGCCGAGTGCGCGCGTATCGCGCAGATACGCGACGCTTACGGTCCGGCGGCAGTACAGACGCTGCGCTCCGGCCAGGGTGGCGAGGGTGTCATCTTCATCGTTGGCTTGCCGCGCTCGGGCACCACGTTGCTTGAACGGCTGCTCGTACAGCACGCCGACGCTCGTTCGGCGGGGGAACTGATGGACTTCGGTGCACTGCTGGGCACTGCAGCGTCACCAATCGTGTCAAGCAACCCGGTGCTGACGGCGGCGCAGGCATCGCTGCAGATCGATTTTGCCGCGCTCGGTGAGGATTACCTTCGCGGCGCGCGTGAGGTTGTTCATGGGCATCCGCTGTTGATCGACAAGATGCCGATCAACTATCTCTACTGCGGCATGATCGCAACGGCCTTGCCGAAGGCGCGCATCATCCACCTGGTACGGGACCCGCTCGATACCTGCTACGCCATGTACAAAACCCTGTTCTACAACGCTTATCCGTTCTCCTACGCGCTCGACGAAATTGGCGAGTATTACCTTGCCTATCAGCAGACGATGCGTCATTGGCATGCGCTGCTGCCGGGGAAGATCTTGGACGTGCACTACGAGGAGTTGGTGCGCGATACCGGTCATCAGATCGCCCAGGTATTGCAGTGGTGCGGGCTTGCCTCGCGCCAGGCTGTGCCCGAGATGACGGAAGTGGCCTTTGTCACTGCGAGTGCGGCTCAAGTACGCGGAGAGGTACATCAGCGCTCGGTGCATGGCTCACGTCGGCATTTGTCTGGACTTGGCGCACTGGTGAAGCGGCTGCAGATAGCCGGTGTTGAAGTGCCCACTTCAAGGTGATCGGTGCATCGGCCTACATAGACCGTTGGCCGATGGTGCGATGAGCCCTGCAAGCCAATGACTGTGTGATCCACGCACCGTTTTGGGGCTTTTGCGCACCCTTTCAGAGCATTGCTGAACAGGGCTTTAATTTTCTTTGACATCGCCTTAGCATCGGCTTGGCAGCGTTTTTCGGGCGCTTATTTCGCCCCCCGCTAGCCAATGTGGTCAGCGCCGTTTACTGCGCTCGCCTGCGTCGTCGCAGTGGTTGCGCACCTGCCGCTCTCCGGTGGCGTGTCTTGCCCTGCGCCACCCGTTCGCACTGTCGGAGAGAGAGATGAGATTGAAGACCAGCAAGTTGCGCGATGCCATCAGGGTATCGCTCGCGGTTGGCGCCGCTGCACTGGCGTTCACAGGGTCCGTGATGGCGCAGGAGCAGCCATCGATGGATGCCAAAAGCCTGGACACGGTCAACGTCACCGGCACGCGCATCAAAAGCCAGACGATGACTGCCTCCAGCCCCGTGGCAGAAATCAACAAGGAAGAATTTCAATACACCGGCGCGACCAAGGTCGAAGATCTGATCAATCAGTATCCCCAGCTTGCCGCGAGCTTCGACAACTTTGCCAACAACGGTTCGGATGGATATGCAACCGTCGATCTGCGTGGCTTGGGTGCGCAGCGGACCCTGACCTTGGTCAACGGCAGGCGTATCCCCAAGGGCATCGGCGAAAGCCCGGATATCAGCATCATTCCTGCCGCACTGGTGCGCCGGGTGGATGTTCTCACTGGCGGTGCTTCTGCGGTGTACGGGTCGGACGCAGTCGCCGGCGTGGTCAACTTCGTACTGGACGACGAGTTTGAAGGTGTCAGTGTCGATATGGGCTACAACGCCTTTCAGCACGACAACGGCAATAAGCTGATGCGCGGCCTGATGGATGATGCGGGGTACGATTATCCAACCGGCAATTCCGGTTTCGATGGTATTTCCCGCAATGTGGATCTGGCGATCGGCGGCAGTTTCGGCGAATCCGGTCATGCGACCGCCTGGGCAACCTGGCGCGAGAATGATCCCTTGCTGCAGGGGCAGCGCGATTACTCTGCCTGTGCATTGAGCAATGCGGGCACTGCATGCGGCGGTTCGGCGACTGCGGACCCTGCAAATTTCTACGTTGTCGCTCCGTCTGCCGGGGCGTTCTATGTGCAGCCGTCCGCGGGCGGGACCTGGTCGCAGGTCGCTTCGCCCAATCTCTACAATTTTGCGCCGTTAAATTACTACCAACGGCCTGACACGCGTTACACGGCTGGCAGCAGCATCAAGTACGAGGTCAATGAGCACTTCAAGCCCTACCTCGAAACACTCTTCGTCAACCGCAAGAGTTCCACCCAGATCGCTCCATCCGGTGCATTCTTTACCGACCTCAATGTCAACTGCGCAACATCGGTGATCGGCAGCTTGTGTAACGATGTCGGTATCACAGACGACGAGTTCACGGTCTACGTTGCCAAGCGCAACGTCGAAGGTGGTCCGCGCATTACCGATTCAGACACAAACAGCTTCAGCATCACCACTGGTGCGCAGGGCGATATCAACGACAACTGGTCGTACGACGCCTCCTTTACCTATAACCGCAGTACCACCAAGTCGGAAAATATCAACGACTTTGTCACGACCCGGGTGCGCGATGCGCTATTGGGTTGTCAGCCTGGCGCATTCGACGGCTGCGTGCCGTACAGCGTCTGGAATGACAGCGTGACCGCAGCAGAAGCGCAGGCGCTACAGGGCGTAGGTATCGTCAATTACGAAACCTCGATGCGCGTGTTCAATGCATATGTGACCGGCAACTTCGGTTACAGCCTGCCATGGGCCGGCGAGAATCCGATTAGCGTGGTCGGTGGCGTGGAAACCCGTACTGAAACCTTCAGGCGCGTCGCCGACAGCAATATGCAGACCGGCAACTTCACCGGTCTCGGTGGCCCGACCTCCAATGTATCCGGCGATATCAGCGTCAAGGAATTGTTCCTGGAAGGCGCCGTGCCGCTTCTGGCTAACGCAGGTAGCCTGGATCATCTGGATATGCAGCTTGGCTATCGCTACTCGGACTACGACATCTCCGGTGGCGTCAGCACCTACAAGGCCGGTCTGGGTGCGACATTTGTCGATGGCAAATATCATTTGCGCGCAGGCTGGAACCGTGCGATCCGCGCTCCGAACGTCACCGAGCTGTACAACGAAAATACGATCGGGCTATGGAGCGGTAGCGACCCCTGCGCTGGCGCCAATCCGACCTTTACCCAGGCCCAGTGCGCCAACACCGGTGTGACGGCCGTGCAATACGGGCGTGTGGCAGCAAATCCAGCGGGGCAGTACAACGAAATTGCTGGTGGTAATACCGCGCTGCAACCGGAAACGGCCAACACCTGGACGGTCGGCTTTGCGGCCAGCCCGATCAAGGGGCTCGATCTGAGCGTGGACTACTACGACATCAAGATCGACGACGCCATCCGCGCCATCGGTTCTTCCAACATCCTGACCGCATGCGGTGTCACCGGCAATGCGGACATCTGCAGCCGCGTCCGCCGCAACGCCACCACCGGCGATCTGTTCCGCGGCAGCGACCCCGATGTCTCTGGCCTGATCTTCAATTCCCAGGACAATTTCGGCTCGTTGCACTTCCAGGGGATCGATCTGACCGCGTCGTATGCATGGAGTGTCGGCCCGGGCCGCCTGACCGCCTCGATGATGGGCAGCTATGCCCTCAAGCAGGAATACGAGCCGGTTCCGGGCGTGCAGGAAGTGACCTACGACTGCGCTGGCGTGGTCAACGTGGCATGCAATAGTGCCGAGTGGCGGCATGTGCTGAGCACGCGCTACAACTTCGATCGCTACACAGTAAGTCTGCGTTGGCGTTACATCGGTGAGCTGGACTACCAGAACACCGACGGAACCCGTGGCACAACCGACGTGCGCCTAGTGAACCAGGACAACAAGGTGTCGGCGTACAACTACTTCGACCTGTCCGGTTCGATGCAGTTGGGCGATTACGTCACCTGGACGCTGGGCGTCAACAACATCGCCGACAAGGAACCGCCGCTGGTGGGTGGGAGCCTCACCTTCAACGGTAACTCCCTGGGGGGTTACGACCAAGCGGGGCGTTACATCTTCACCAGTGTGGGTCTGCGCTTCTAAGTTGCGTTGCGGCACCGGTAAAAAAGAACGGCGAGCCTTGGCTCGCCGTTCTGTTGTTGGGCGGTGACGACCCGTTCGATCGTTGTGTCGCCGCACCTTGATTCGAATCAGCCGACGATCAATCGGCGCGCGTGCTTTCGCAGACAAAATCCCGTTACCGGAGACTCATGCCACCGCTTCCCGCAACACCGGCGAATCCCAACCCGGGCGCGGGGCGAAGCGCTCGCCATAACGCGCGTGCAGTGCCTGCAAACGTTCGAGCAGCGCATCCGCGCCGACGCTGCGGATGTGCTGGATCGGGCCACCGCGGAACGGGGCGAAGCCGGTACCGAAGATCACGCCGGCATCGAGCAGGTCCGCATCGGCCACCACGCCGTCGTGCAGGCAGGCGACCGCTTCGTTGAGCAGCGGCAGGATCAGGCGGTCTTCCAGATCTGCGGGCACGGCATAGCCGCTGGCCACTTCGGGTTTGACCGCGCGGCCGTTCTCCCATTTGTACAGGCCCTGGCCGTCCTTCTTGCCGCGCTTGCCGGCGTCCACCGTGGCAAGCGCGGCAGGAATCGGCAGGTGCAGGAACGGCGCCAGCTCGGCGCCGACGCCGGCAGCGACGTCCAGCCCCACCGTGTCGATCAATTCGATCGGCCCCATCGGCATGCCGAACTTCACCGCAGTCTTGTCCAGCACCGGTCCCGGAATGCCCTCGGCATACGCGGTGGCCGCTTCGAGCAGATACGGGAACAGCACGCGATTGACCAGAAATCCGGGCGTGCCCGCCACCGGCACCGGGAACTTGTCCAGCGCCTTGCAGAACGCCGCCAGGCGCGCCACGTTGGTCGGATCCAGGCCATCGTGCTGCACGATTTCCACCAGCGGCATCATCGCCACCGGGTTGAAATAGTGCAGGCCGGCAAATTGCGCCGGGCGCTGGATGTGACCACGCAGCTCGGTCAGCGGAATCGACGAAGTATTGGTGGTCAGCACTGCATCGGGCTTGAGTTGCGGCTCGATGGACTGATACAGGTCGCGCTTGGCCTGCGGATTTTCGATGATCGCCTCGATCACCAGATCCGCCTGCGCTACGCCCGCGCCAGCCAAATCACCACGCAGGCGCGCTGCCACCGCCGGCCGCTTGGCGTCGTCCTTCACTCGCTTGGCGAACAGCTCGCCGCCGCGCGTCAGTGCCGTATCGATAAAGCGCTGCTCACGGTCCTGCAGGGTGACCTCAAAGCCCTTGTAGGCGGCCCACGCGGCGATATCGCCGCCCATCACGCCGGCACCGATCACATGCACATGGCGAATCGGCGGCAACGCGGCCGCGCCTGCATCCTTGCCGCCCAGCGCCTTCAAACGTTCGGTCAGGAAGAAGATGCGGATCAGGTTGCGCGCAGTCGGCGTGCTGGCGAGCTTGACTACCGCCTTGCGCTCGGCCGCAAGCCGCGCCTGGATACCGCTGCCGCCCGCGCGCTCCCACACGTTGATCAAGGCATACGGCGCCGGGTAATGCTCTTTGCGCGCCTTGCGTGCGACCTGCTTGCGCATCTGCGGCGCGAGCAGCTTGCGTGCCAGCAACGTGTTGGTGGCCCAGGCGGTCGCGCGTTGCTTGAACGGACGCGTGGTGCCGTTCAAGGCCAATGCGGCGGCGGCATCCACCAGCACTGCAGGCGCGGCGACCTTGTCGATCAGCCCTATCGTCCGCGCGGCCTTGGCCGAGACGGTGCGACCGGTCAGCATCAGATCCATCGCCGCCGGTGCGCCGATCAGACGCGGCAAGCGGGCGCTGCCGCCCCAGCCGGGAAAGATGCCGAGCTTGGTTTCCGGCAGGCCGATGCGTGTGCTGGCATCGTCCGATGCCACCCGATACCGGCATGCCAGCGCGATTTCGGTGCCGCCGCCCATGCAGAAGCCGTGGATCGCCGCTACCGTAGGGCAGGGCAGTTCGGCCAGTTTCTGGAACACCTGTTGGCCGCGATGGATCGCATCGTTGACCGTGCCCTTGCGGTCGAAGTCCTGGAACTCCTTCAGGTCGGCGCCGGCAATGAAGCCGTTGGCCTTGGCCGAGCGCAGCACCACGCCCTTGGGCGGGTCCAGGGCCAGCCGCTCGACCAGCGCGCCCAGTTCGAGCAGCACCTCCTGCGAAAACGCGTTGACCGGTGCGCCTTGTCGATCAAGGCTGAGGACGACCACGCCGTCCTCGCGCAGGTCTGCCTGCCAATGGCTGAATCGGAGCCCGTCGAAACCTGGAAGCATGCGTCTGGCCGTCCGGCGATATAAGGAAAGGCCGTTATCATCCAGAGGTTGTTTCCATCACGTCAAATACCCATACCAGTCGACAGGACGGCATGCGCTTCGCGGGAGGCGTCGCCAGCGGCGCAGTGGAGCCGCTACCCTGCTACGTGACGATCGAACCGATCGGTATGAACTTTCCTCTTCAACGGCGGTCTCATTGCCCGACTTCGTTGGGCTGACAGGAGTGCGGCCCAACATGGCCGAAGTCGATACACCTCAGGAGCTGGACCTGGAACTGGTCCGGCGTGTGCAGCGCGGCGAGAGCGCAGCGTTCGACGTGCTGGTGCGCAAATACCAGCACCGGATCGTTGCGTTGATCGGGCGCTACATCGCCGACTGGAGCGAATGTCAGGACGTGGCCCAGGATACGTTTGTGCGCGCGTACCGCGCGATCAACAGTTTCCGCGGCGACTCCCAGTTCTATACGTGGCTGCACCGTATTGCCGTCAACACTGCCAAGAACCATCTGGTTGCGCACAACCGCCGCCCGCCCACCGACGACATCGAGATCAGCGATGCCGAGCAGTTCGATGGAGCGACCCGGTTGCGCGACAACGACACCCCGGAGCGCGAATTGATGCGACAGGAGCTGGAACAAACGGTGATGCGTGCGGTCCAAGCACTGCCGGAAGAACTTCGGTCGGCCATCACCCTGCGCGAGGTGGAGGGGCTGAGTTACGAGGACATCGCGCGAAAGATGGATTGCCCGATCGGAACGGTGCGCTCGCGCATCTTCCGGGCGCGCGAGGCCATCGACATCGAGCTACGGCCTCTGCTGGAGACCGAAAGCGCTACCCGTGAGCGACACCGTGTATGAGCGATAACCCTGCCATGTCCACCACCGACAAATTCGAACGTCACTACCGGCAGCAGTTGTCTGCGCTGGTCGACGGAGAGTTGAACGCCGACGAGTCGCGCTTCTTGCTGCGCCGTCTGGCGCACGATGAGGAGCTGGCCGGCTGCCACGAGCGCTGGCAGCTGTGCGGCGATGTGCTGCGCGGTGCAGCCAGCGCGCCGGCGCCACTGGATTTTGCCGCGCGTGTGCGCAGCGCTATTGCCGATGAGCCAGCGCCGCAGGCCCAGCCGGCACCGCGCTCGGCCGCACGCTGGCGTTGGGGTGGCGGTGCAGCGATTGCTGCGTCGGTTGCCGCAATCGCCTTGTTCATGGCGCGCGAGCGCTTGCCGGAGACGGCACCGCCAGCCTCCGCTGTGCCGGTGTATGCGACTGCGGCGCAGCTGCCGCCCGCCGCCTCGCCGCCGGTTGCACCGAAAGCACCGGTAATGCCCGACCCGGCCAACCCCGGCGACGGCGGCGCGCTCGTCGCGGCGGTGCCGGCCGCTGCGCTGGCGTCCACGCGCCGCGGTGCCGCTACCCGCAATCAGCAGGTGGCGCGCAGTGCAGCGGCACGGCAGCAACAGGCGCCTGCCCGGATGGTGGCGTCGGCTACCCCGGCTCCTGCGGCAGCGGTGAGCCCGGCAGCAACCTCCAATCCATTTACCCATCCGGACACGACACTGCAGGCGCGCCCGTGGCCACGCGCGGCGTTGTCCGGCGCAGGCGATAGCCCGCTCAACGCCAGTTTCAGCCAGAGCCGCCAGGGTCCGGCGTTCTATCCGTTCGAGCCTGCGCCCCAGGCGACCGGCAACCCTGCGCAGAGCCGGCCGCTGCCGGTGCAGGTCCCGCAGAACTGATCCGGCCGCCGATCTTCATCCAGTCGGCGCGCTTCCTCCCGTTAACTTGCCGGGCCCGTGTCATCTCGCGGGTTCCGGCCCCTGTCGCCCTGCCATCGGAGGCAACTCGATGAATCACCGCATGCGTACCCAGATGTTTGGCCTGATCGCCATGACGTTGCCGCTGGCAGCCTGTGCTCAGCAAACGGCGCCAGCGCCGGCCGCCAAGGCCAGTGCGCCGATTGCCGCCAACCGCAGCACCACCCCTGCGCCGCAGTTGGTCGCCGGCCTGCCGGACTTCACCAATCTGGTCGAACAGGTCGGCCCGGGTGTGGTCAATATCGAAACCACCATCACCCGCAAGGATGCGATGGCGCGTTCGGCGCGTGGCGGGCGCGGCGGGCAAGGTGGGATGCCCGGTCAGGGCGGCATGCCGGACGACGAGCAGATGCCGGAGTTCTTCAAGCGCTTCTTCGGCCCGGATTTTCAGATGCCGGGCGGCCCGCGGCAGGGGCCGGGCCAGGGTGGTGGCGATGACGATGGCGGCATTGCCGGCAAGTCGATGGGCTCGGGCTTCATCATTTCCGCCGACGGCTATGTGCTGACCAATCACCACGTGGTCGATGGCGCCAGCGAAGTCACCGTCAAGCTCACCGACCGCCGCGAGTTCAAGGCCAAGGTGGTGGGTAGCGACGAACAGTTCGACGTGGCGCTGCTGAAGATCGAGGCCAAGGGGCTGCCGACCGTGCGTCTGGGCGATTCCAATACGCTCAAGCCGGGCCAGTGGGTGGTGGCGATCGGCTCGCCCTTCGGGCTGGATCACTCGGTCACCGCCGGCATCGTCAGCGCCACCGGCCGCAGCAATCCGTACGCCGACCAACGCTATGTGCCCTTCATCCAGACCGACGTGGCGATCAACCAGGGCAACTCCGGTGGTCCGCTGCTCAACACCCGCGGCGAAGTGGTCGGCATCAATTCGCAGATCTTCTCCGCGTCGGGCGGCTACATGGGGATCAGTTTTGCGATCCCGATCGACCTGGCCTTCAGTGCGGCCGAGCAGATCAAGGCCACCGGCCGGGTCAGCCGCGGCATGCTGGGCGTGCAGGTTGGCGCGATCGACTCGCTCAAGGCGCAAGGGCTGGGCCTGCCGGATAGCCGCGGCGCGCTGGTCAACGACATTCCCGCTGGCAGCCCGGCCGCAAAGGCCGGTGTCGAGGTGGGCGATGTGATCCGTGCGGTCAATGGCAAGCCGATCGAGGTGGCCAGCGACCTGCCGCCGATGATCGGCCTGATGCCGCCGGGCGCCAAGGTCAATCTGGACATTCTGCGCGATGGCAAGCCGCGTCAGGTGTCGGTCGTGCTGGCGCCATTGCAGGATGGCAGCGAAGACGCCGCGCCACGCACCGCAGCAGCCGACGCCAAGCCGGAGGCTCCGGCCAGTGTGGCCTTGCTCGGCTTGCAGGTGGCAGACCTGACCGCCGCCGAGCGCAGTCGGCTGGGCCTGGAAGCGGGCGAGGGCGTGCGGATTGCCGCGGTCACTGGCGTAGCAGCGCGTAGCACCCAACCGCCGCTGTCGCCGGGCCTGCTCATCGCCCGCGTCGGCCGGACCAAGGTCGGCAGCGTCGCCGAACTCAACCGCGCGCTGTCCAGCTACAAGAAGGGCGACGTGGTCATGCTGCTGGTCACCGACGGCAAGGCCACCAGCTATGTGGCGCTGAAGGCCGGCGGGTGAGGACGGCCGGGATTGGTCATTGGTGATTCGGGATTGGCAAGAGCAGGCCCCCGCTCGCGGGTACCTGTTCTTGCCTCTGACTTTCGAATCCCCAATCCCGACTCCCTAATCCCCGCTCCAAAGCGTGCGATAATGCTGCGTTACCCTGACGACGGCCCCGCCGGCGCCCACCTCAATGTCCTCTGATTCAATGCGGTACATCCGCAACTTCTCCATCATTGCCCACGTCGATCACGGGAAATCCACCCTGGCCGACCGGATCATCCAGCTATGCGGCGGCCTTCAGGCGCGCGAGATGGAGGCCCAGGTTCTCGACTCCAACCCGATCGAACGCGAACGCGGCATCACGATCAAGGCACAGTCGGTGTCCTTGCCGTATACGGCCAAGGACGGGCAGGTCTATCAGCTGAACTTCATCGACACCCCCGGGCATGTCGACTTCTCCTATGAAGTCAGCCGCTCGCTGGCCGCTTGCGAAGGCGCGCTGCTGGTGGTCGATGCCGCCCAGGGCGTGGAAGCGCAATCGGTAGCCAACTGCTACACCGCGGTGGAGCAGGGGCTGGAAGTGGTGCCGGTGCTCAACAAGATCGACCTGCCGACTGCCGACATCGCCCGTGCCAAGGCCGAGATCGAAGCGGTGATCGGCATCGATGCCGAAGACGCGGTCGCGGTCAGTGCCAAGACCGGTCTCAACATCGACCTGGTGCTGGAAGCGATCGTGCATCGCATCCCGCCGCCCAAGCCGCGCGATACCGACAAGCTGCAAGCGCTGATCATCGATTCCTGGTTCGACAATTACCTGGGCGTAGTGTCGCTGGTGCGCGTGATGCAGGGCCAGATCAAGCCGGGCAGCAAGATTCTGGTGATGTCGACCGGGCGCACGCACCTGGTCGACAAGGTCGGCGTGTTCACCCCCAAGCGCAAGGATCTGCCTTCGCTGGGTGCTGGCGAAGTGGGCTGGATCAACGCTTCGATCAAGGACGTGCATGGCGCGCCGGTCGGCGACACCTTGACCCTGGCTGCCGATCCCGCGCCGTATGCGTTGCCGGGTTTTCAGGAAATGCAGCCGCGCGTGTTCGCCGGCCTGTTCCCGGTCGATGCCGAGGATTATCCGGATCTGCGCGAAGCCTTGGACAAGTTGCGCCTGAACGATGCCGCGCTGCGTTTCGAGCCGGAAAGCTCCGAAGCGATGGGCTTTGGTTTCCGTTGCGGCTTCCTGGGCATGCTGCACATGGAAATCGTGCAGGAGCGTCTGGAGCGCGAGTACAACCTGGACCTGATCAGCACTGCGCCGACCGTGGTGTACGAAGTCCTCAAGACCGACGGCTCCATCATCAACATGGACAACCCGGCCAAGCTGCCGCAGTTGAACCTGGTGGAGGAGATTCGCGAGCCGATCATTCGCGCCAACGTGCTGACGCCCGAGGAATACATCGGCAACATCATCAAGTTGTGCGAAGAAAAGCGCGGCACCCAGATCAGCATCAATTATCTGGGCAGCCAGGTGCAGATCAGCTATGAGCTGCCGATGGCCGAAGTGGTGCTGGACTTCTTCGACAAGCTCAAGTCGGTGAGCCGTGGCTATGCCTCGCTGGATTATCACTTTGTGCGTTTCGATGCCGGCCCGTTCGTGCGAGTGGACGTGCTTATCAATGGCGACAAGGTCGATGCGTTGTCGCTGATCGTGCACCGCAGCCATGCCGACCGGCGCGGCCGCGAGCTGTGCGAAAAGATGAAGGAACTGATCCCGCGGCAGATGTTCGACGTTGCAATTCAGGCCGCCGTCGGCTCGCAGATCATCTCGCGTTCCACGGTCAAGGCGATGCGCAAGAACGTGTTGGCCAAGTGCTATGGTGGCGACGTTTCGCGCAAGAAAAAGCTGCTGGAAAAGCAGAAAGAAGGCAAGAAGCGCATGAAGCAGGTCGGCCGCGTGGAGATTCCGCAGGAGGCCTTCCTGGCCGTGCTGCAGATGGATAAGTAGCAGGGAATGGTAAATCGGGAATCGGGAATCGTAAGGGCGCACGTGCTCCCGCTGTTCCAATTCCCCATTCTCGATTCTCGATTCCCTTTCCGAAAGGAACATCAATGAAATGGTTTGAAATCATCCTGGTTGTGCTGACGCTGGGCACCGGCTTTATCTGGCTGCTGGACAAGCTGTTCCTGGCCAAGCGCCGTGCCGCGCGTGCCGGGCTGCTGGACAGCGAGCCGGCGATCATCGATTACTCGCGCGCGTTCTTCCCGGTGCTGGCGGTGGTGCTGATCCTGCGCAGCTTCGTGGCCGAGCCGTACAAGATTCCATCCAGTTCGATGATGCCCAACCTGCTGATCGGCGATTTCATCCTGGTCAACAAGTTCGCCTACGGTTTCCGTCTGCCGATCACCAATACCAAATTCATTCCGACCAGCGAGCCCAAGCGCGGCGACGTGGTGGTATTCAAGCCGCCGCATGCGCCGGATCAGAACTGGATCAAGCGCGTGGTCGGCCTGCCGGGCGACAAGATCGGCTTCCACGGCGACACGCTGTATATCAACGACAAGCCGATGCGCTATACCGTCAAGGGCGAGTACATCGGCAAGGGCAAGGGCGCCGAGATGACCGGCACCACCTTGCTGGTCGAGGACCTGCCGGGCCGTACGCATACCGTGCTGGAGTGGGTGGACCGCAACATGCCGGCCGGCCAGGGCGACTGGACGGTGCCGGCAGACAGCTATTTCGTGATGGGGGACAATCGCGACAATAGTGAAGACAGTCGGTTCTGGACCCAGACGCATTTCTTGCCGGAAGCCAATCTGCGCGGCAAGGCGTTTCTGATCTGGCTCAATTGCGAAGGGTGGTTCTGTAAGGGGAGTTTCGATCCGTCGCGGATCGGGACTGGAATCCAGTAAATGCACGCACGGCGTGCCGGGGATAGCACAATGAAGCGCAAGCAAAGCGGTATGACGTTGACGTCGTTCGTGGTGGTGCTGGCGGTGGTCGGATTTGGCCTGTACATCGGGATGAAGCTGTTTCCGATGTATCAGGAGTATTACTCCGTCCGCACCGCAATGAAGGGCCTGGCCAATGAGCCCGGCAGTGCCGACATGGATCCTTCAAAGCTGCAGGATCTGTTCTTTCGTCGGCTGTACATCAATTACTCGGAGAACGTCAAAAAAGAAGACGTCAAGTTCGAGCGTGTTGAAGGCGGCTGGCGGATGAAGGTCAACTACGAAGTGCGTCGCGAGCTGATCGGCAATCTGGATATTGTCGGCAAGTTCGATACCTCGCAGGACATGACGAAACGCGGTGTCGAATAGAACCTTCCAACGTGGCGATCCGATCGGCCATGCATTCGCTGATCCGGGTCTGCTCGCCCAGGCGCTGCGGCATCGCAGCGCCGGGACGCCGCATAACGAGCGGCTGGAGTTTCTCGGTGACGGCATCGTCAATCTGCTGATTGCCGAGGCGTTGTATCAGCGCTGGCCCAAGGCCGACGAAGGCGCATTGACACGCGCGCGCGCCGAGCTGGTGCGCGAAGGCGCACTGGCGGTGATTGGACGCACGCTCAATCTGGGCGAGCGGTTGACGCTGGGCCCGGGCGAACTCAAGTCCGGTGGTCATCGGCGCGATTCGATCCTGGCCGATGCGGTCGAGGCGATCGTTGCGGCCATCTATCTGGACTGCGGATTCGAACGCTGTCGCGCGGTGGTGCTTCCGTGGTTCGAGTCATCGCTTGCGGCGTTACCGGTCGGCAAGGCCGAAAAAGATCCCAAGACGCGGCTGCAGGAATGGCTGCAGGCACGGCAGCTGCCGCTGCCCAATTACGCTCTGATCAGCGAGAGCGGCGACGAACATGCCAAGCAGTTCCACGTCGCCTGCATTCTGGAGCAGCCCATCGCCCGCGCCGAGGGTCAGGGCACGTCGCGCCGTCTTGCCGAGCAACAGGCGGCGGCTACCGTCATCGCACAACTGGATGTAAACACGTGAGCGAAACCACTCCCCATCGTAGCGGCAGCGTTGCCATCATCGGCCGGCCGAATGTCGGCAAATCCACTCTGACCAATGCCCTGGTAGGCGCCAAGGTCAGCATCGTGTCCAATCGCCCGCAGACCACGCGGCATCGGCTGCTGGGCATCGCTACCTTCCCGGAAGGGCAGCTGGCGCTGGTCGACACGCCCGGGCTGCACCGCGAGCAAAAGCGCGCGATGAACCGGGTGATGAATCGCGCCGCGCGCGGTTCGCTCGAAGGCGTGGACGCCGCGGTGCTGGTGATCGAGGCCGGCCGTTGGGACGAAGAAGACACCCTGGCGTTTCGCGTGCTCAGCGACGCGGGGGTGCCGGTGGTGCTGGTCGTCAACAAGGTCGACCGGCTCAAGGACAAGACTGCGTTGTTCCCGTTTCTGGCGCAGGTCAGCGAGGGCCGTACGTTCGCCGCCGTGCATCCGGTGTCCGCGCTCAAGCGCAAGGGGCTGGAAGCGTTGGTGAGCGATCTGCTCAAGCTGGTGCCCGAAGCCGAGGCGATGTATGGCGAAGACGAAATCACCGACCGCAGCCAACGCTTTCTGGCAGGCGAGCTGGTGCGCGAGCAGCTGATGCGCCAATTGGGCGAAGAACTGCCGTATGCCACCACCGTAGAAATCGAGCGCTTTGCCGAAGACGGCGCGCTGTTGCGGATCGGTGCGGTGATCTGGGTCGAGCGCGAGGGCCAGAAGGCGATCGTGATCGGCAAGGGCGGCACCCGTCTGAAGGAAATCGGCGGCAAGGCGCGCCTGCAGATGGAGCGACTGTTCGGTGCAAAAGTGTTCCTGGAAACCTGGGTGCGCGTGCGCGAAGGCTGGTCGGATGACGAAGCGGCATTGAAGGCGTTCGGTTACGAATGAAAGCGGGGCCGGGGACCCGGGACCCGGGACCCGGAAAGCGGACGCTGTCCGCCAGTGCGCCGGCAATGCTACGGACATGGCGCAGGGCGATGTCTCGGCATGCTGCGCCCCGTGTTGAGCGAGCGGTGCTCGCTCCATCCGCGGCGGAGCTTTCAGCTTTGCGGAACAATGCCGGGATAAGCGTTGTGCAAATGGTGCGCGTGTCTGTGGACCGCGCATGTAGCTCGGGCAGCGCTGCTGCGCACCGTCGCCATTCTGGGGGCGCTGCCCTTGCTGTCTACGTGTCCCGGGTCCCGGGTCCCCAGTCCCGGCAACTGCTTCCATGCTGATCGAGCACGAACACGGCTTCGTCCTGCATGTGCGCGCCTGGCGCGAGACCAGCTTGCTGGTGGAAGTGCTGACCGAGCAGCACGGGCGGGTGGGGTTGCTGGCGCGTGGCGTGCAAGGCCCGCGCAAGCAGGCGCTGCGGGCGGCGCTGCAGCCGCTGCAACTGATTCAGTTCACGGCCGTGCAGCGCGGAGAACTTGCGCAACTGCGCCAGGCCGAAGCGCTGGATACCGCGCCGCGATTGGTCGGCGAACGCATGCTCGCCGGCTTCTATATCAGCGAGCTGTTGCTGCGTCTGGCTCCACGCAATGATGCGGTCCCCGAGCTTTATGCGTGCTACGCGCAGGCACGTGCGCATCTGGCCTCGGAGTTGTCGCTGGCGTGGGGGTTGCGCCAGTTCGAGCGCGATGTGCTGGAGGGGCTGGGGTTTGCCTTCGATCTGCAGCACGACAGCGACGGGCAGCCGATCGACCCGGCGGCGCGTTATCGACTCGATCCGCAGGAAGGTGCCATGCGGGTACTGAGCGAACGTCTGGCGCAGGATCGGCGTGAGACTGTCACCGGTGCGGCGTTGCTGGCGCTGGGGGAGGACACAATGCCGGCTACCGATGACATGCCCGGCTTGCGCCGCAGCATGCGTAGCGTGCTGTTGCATCATCTGAACGGACGCAGCCTGAAATCCTGGGAAATGCTGGAGGATCTGGCGCGTCGTCGTTGATCTGCACGACGCGGCCAAGTGCAGTGCCGCGTGTCATTTGACGAATCGCGTATCCGATCCTGTCGACATTCAGTCAGCGCCTGACCCGCGGGTGGCGCTGACGAATACAACCTCAGTTCAGTGCAATAACGCCGCCACCGCCGCATGAAACTGGGTCTGTGCGGTGTGCGATTGCGGGTCGCCACGCAGCAGGCGGACCGCGCCGGCCAGCCGGGCGGCGCCGACGAAACCGCAACTGGCCTGCAAGCGATGCAGATGATTGCGCAGCGCCTGCTCATCGCTGATGTTCAGTGCCGAGGTGACCGCGTCGCGTGTGCCCGGCAGCTCTGCCAGGAACAGTTCGCGCAGTGCGTTGAGGTGGTGCTGCTGACCGTTGAGCGCGCTCAGCGCTGCCGCCTCGTCCCAATCGCTGGCGGCGATGTCGACCACACCGACCGGCGCCACGCTGTAGCGGCCACGCGCCAGACCGCGACGCACCGCCTGCAGCAGGCGTTCGGTGGTCAGCGGCTTGACCAGCATTTCCAGAAAGCCATCGGACTGCAGACCACGCTGCATCGCCATGTCGCCATCGGCGGTATGCGCCAGCGCAGGCACGTCCGGGTGCAGCAGACGTAACGCACGCAGCAGGCCGCTGCCGGTGCCATCGGGGAGATTGACGTCGATCAGCCACAGGTCGTGGCGACGTTCGCGCGCGCGGTCCAGCGCCGACGACAACGAATCTGCGCAATCCACCTGGGCCGGAAGGCTTTCCAGGGCAGCCTGCAGAAAGCCGCGGCTGATCGGGTCGTCTTCCACCAACAAGAGTCGTGGATGGGGTTCCTGACGTGTCGCCATGTTCATGCTGCCTCCTTGTCAGCGATGCCGCGTCCTGAGCTGCCGCGCGCAGGCGAAGTTTGCCTGTGTTTGCGGGGCACGACAATTGCCACGCCACGCAGGGCGGCCTCGGTCGATCGCATCTGCGACAATACGCACCCTTTTTGCCCGCAGCTTGTCGCCACGTGGCCAGAACCCGAAACCGTTTCGACCGTACCCCCTTCCAGACCGCGATCACCGACCTGAGCCATGACGGCCGCGGAGTGGCGCGCCGCGATGGCGAGGGCGGCAAGGTCACCTTCATCAGTGGCGCCTTGCCCGGTGAACTGGTGCGTGCCGAGCCCACCGCGCGCAGCCGCCATTTTGATGAAGCCAAGACGGTGGACGTGCTGGAGGCCTCGCCGCAGCGGGTCACCCCGCGCTGCCCGCATTTCGGCGTGTGCGCCGGGTGCGTGTTGCAGCATCTGGAGGAATCGCAGCAGATCGTGGCCAAGCAGCGCGTGCTGATGGACAACCTGGAGCGCATCGGCCACGTCAGCCCGCAGACGATGCTGCCGGCGCTGGTCGGCGACACCTGGGGCTATCGGCGTAAAGGTCGCTTCTCGGTGCGGCGGGTGGAGAAGAAGGACAAGACCCTGGTCGGTTTTCGCGAACTCGACCCGCGCTTCGTGGCCGACCTGTCGGTTTGCTACACGGTGATCCCGGAAATCGGCGAAAAGATCCCGCTGCTGGCGGCTCTGATCGAAAACATGGATGGCAAGCGCGACATCCCGCAGATCGAGTTCATCGCCGGCGACGATGCGGTGGCGTTGACCATCCGCCACATGCAGCCGCTCAGCGAGCGCGATCGGCAGGCCTGGGTGGAATTTGCGCAGACCCACGGGTTTGCGATCTTCTTGCAGCCCGGCGGCGTGGACAGCGTGCATCCGTTATGGCCACAGGACGTGCCGCTGTCGTTCCGCCTGCCGCAATGGGACGTCGAGCTGGCGTTCCGGCCGCTGGACTTCATCCAGGTCAATGCCTCGCTCAACCAGAAGATGATTGCGCACGCGCTGACGCTGCTCGATGCCAA
The DNA here is from genome assembly GCF_031843525.1 of Xanthomonas sp. WCS2018Noco2-27. NCBI lineage: Bacteria > Pseudomonadati > Pseudomonadota > Gammaproteobacteria > Lysobacterales > Lysobacteraceae > Xanthomonas > Xanthomonas sp. WCS2018Noco2-27. The sequence continues at coordinate 47,961 of NZ_JAVTIK010000001.1, forward strand.
ACCCGATGACCGCGTGCTGGATCTGTTTTGCGGGTTGGGCAATTTCACCCTGCCGCTGGCAAGAACGGTGCGCGAGGTGGTCGGCGTGGAAGGCGATGCCGGCTTGGTGGCGCGCGCCAAGGAAAACGCGCAACGCAATGGTCTGGACAACGCGCAGTTTTATGCGGCCGATCTGACCCAGGATCAGCGCAATACGCCCTGGATGCGTCAGGGCTTCGACAAGCTGCTGCTGGATCCGCCGCGTTCGGGCGCATTGGAAGTGCTGCAGCAACTACCGCTGAAGAAATTCGAGCGCATCGTGTATGTCAGTTGCCACCCGGGCTCGCTGGCGCGCGACGCCGGCTATCTGGTGAACGAGCAGCGCTTTACGCTGGTGTCGGCCGGTGCGATGGATATGTTCCCGCACACCGCGCATGTGGAAAGCATTGCGGTGTTTGAACGGCGGTGAATGGTGAATAGGGAATCGGGAATGGTGAAGGCGGTTCGCCGTATGCTGTTGCGATTCCCGATTCCCGATTCCCGATTCCCATGCCTCTAGAAATCGAACGCAAGTTTCTTGTCACCGGCGACGACTGGCGTAGCGCTGCGCATGCGGTGATCCCGATGGCGCAGGGATACATCAACGATCAGGCGTCGTTGCGCAGTGGCGCGCAGAACGCGTCGGTGCGCGTGCGCATCCAGGGCGAAAGTGCGTTTCTCAATCTGAAGTCGCGCGAGGTCGGGCATACCCGTCAGGAATTCGAGTACCCGGTCCCCCTTGCCGATGCGCGCGCGTTGCTGGCGTTGTGCGTGGGCGGCTTGATCGACAAGCGCCGGCATCTGGTCGAGTACCAGGGACATGTGTGGGAAGTAGATGAATTCCTGGGCGATAACGCAGGGTTGGTGGTGGCCGAGATCGAGCTTGGCAGTGCTGACGAGGCGTTCGCCAAGCCGGAATGGATCGGCGCGGAAGTCACCGACGACGTGCGCTATTACAACCTGGCACTGGCCTCCCATCCGTTCTCGCAATGGGTGGAGAGCCGGGAGTCGGGATTGGGCATTCGGGATTCGTAAAAGCCAAGGCGCATGCGTCGGCCCTGGGCGATGCCTTGCGCATCACCAGTCACGATTCCCATCCCTGTCTCGGTATTGGGCTTATGCTTTGCGAATCCTAAATCCCCACCGACGAATCCCCGCTCATGCGCATCGACATCTGGTCCGACGTGGTCTGCCCCTGGTGCTGGATCGGCAAGCGCCGTTTTGAACAGGCGGTCGCTGCGCTTGGGGCGCAGCTGCCGGCATTGGACATCCATTACCACGCGTTTGAGCTCGACCCGGATGCCGGTGCCGAGCCGGTGCCATTGCGCGATGCGTTGGCGCGCAAGTTCGGCGGTGCCGCACGCGTGGATCAAATGCTTGCGCAGACCCAGGACACCGCACGCGCGGAAGGCCTGCCATTCGACTTCGGGCGTGGCCAGGTACAGGTCAGCACGTTGCGGGCGCATCGCTTGCTGTGGCTGGCCACGCACGAGGGTGATGTCGGTGCGGTGATGGAAGCCTTGTTCCATGCGCATTTTGCGCAAGGCCAGAACGTGGCTGCCACCGACACGCTGCTGCGTGCGGGTGAGGCCGGCGGGCTTGCAGCCTCGCGCGTGCAGGCGATGCTCGACTCCGACGAAGGCATTGTGGAGGTACAGGCACAGTTGGCACAGGCCAGCGCGCTAGGCATCCGTGCAGTGCCCAGCTTCGTGATCGACGGGCGTAGCCTGATCCAGGGCGCGCAGCCGCCGGAGACGTTTGCGCAGGCGCTGCTGCAATTGGCGGCCGAATCGGTGCCGATTGGCGGCGCCGATGCATGCGGACCCGATGGATGTGCGGTGTGACAGATCGCCTGCGTCATGCCCGTGCCGGCGACTGACCGGGCGATGCAGCCACGCCGCCCGCGAACGGTTGCGGTGATCGGCGCCGGCCTTGCCGGGCTCGCGTGTGCCAAAACGCTGCAGGCGGCCGGCGCGGTAGTGACGGTGTACGAGCAGGGCGATGCAATGGGTGGGCGCATGCGTGCTCGCATGGGTGCCGGCTGGCAGTGCGATGTGGGCGCGCAGTATTTCACCGCGCGCGATCCGGATTTTGCAGCAGTGGTGAACAGCTGGGTCGCCGCCGGCGTCGCGGCGCGTTGGCCTGCACGCATCGCAAGCTGGGATGGACGTGCACTGCGCGCTTCGCACACCGCGCTGACGCGTTTTGTCGGAGTGCCGGAGATGGCCGCTCCCGCGCGTGCGCTGGCGGCAGGGCTGGATGTTCGGTTGCAGGCGTCTGTCCGCAGCTTGCAACGCAGTGGCCAGGGCTGGGCGTTGGGCGTGCACGGCGTGCCCGCGCTGCATATGGTCGATACGGTGTTGCTCGCGCTGGCTGCGCCGGATGCGGCCGCGCTGTTGGCAGAGAACGCGCCTGCGCTTGCGACCATCGCGCGCGATGCAAGCATGCAGCCCGCCTGGGCGGTGGTGTTGCGGTTCGATGCGCGCATCGATCCTGGCTATGACGCGTTGTTCGTCAATGCAGGACCAGTGCGCTGGGTGGCGCGCGACGCCAGCAAACCGGCACGGCACGGCGCCGAGACCTGGCTGCTGCATGCCACCGCCGACTGGAGCCAGCTGCATTTCGATGCCAGGCCAGAGGATGTCATCGCCACGCTACTGCCAGAATTGGCCGCGCTCGGCCTGCCGCCGCCGCAGGCCTGCGACGCCTATCGGTGGGAGGTGGCCAGCACCGACCCACCGTTGCAGATCGGCTGTGTCTGGGATGCGCCGCTTGGCCTTGGCCTGTGCGGCGATTGGCTGGCGGGCGGCAAGGTCGAGGGCGCGTGGCAAAGCGGAACCGCCTTGGCGCAGCGGGTGTGTGCCGATGGTGTCACGCACCATGCGGATGCATAAGCCGGTGGCGCGTCCGTGGTGTTGAGCCTCAATGTCGCACAATGGCAGAGTGGCTTTTGCGTTGCAGACTGCACAGATGCACAGATGTCGTGCGCAGCGCTGCCGAATGCCTGCCCGAGCGCCTGACTGATGCAAGCGCGCCCTGTCTGCATGCGTGAGCTCAGCACCAATGCGTGACTCCGATACGACCACCAGCGGCTCGCAAACGCCAGCGCACACGCTGCGCCTGATCCTGGGCGATCAGCTCAACCCGCAGCACAGCTGGTTTGCGACGCACGACCCCGGCGTGGTCTACGTGCTGATGGAGGTGCGCGAGGAAACCGATTACGTGCTGCATCACGCGCAGAAGATCCTGGCGATCTTTGCGGCAATGCGCGCGTTTGCCGCGCGCTTGCGGCAGCACGGGCATCGCGTGCGCTATGTCGCCATCGATGCCCCCAGTAATCGGCAATCCATTCCGGCCAATCTTGAAGCGTTGATGGCGCATTACCGCGCCGAGCATTTGCAGTATCAGGCGCCGGACGAATGGCGCCTGGATGAGGCGCTGCGCCACTGGAGCGCGGGCTGCGCGTTTGCCACGCACATGGTCGATAGCGAGCATTTCCTGACCGAACGCGATGAGGTGGCGGCGTGTTTCCGCGCCGGAAGTCAGTGGCGCATGGAGGTCTTTTATCGACGGATGCGCACGCGCCATCGCATCCTGCTCGATGCCTCCGGCCAACCGGAAGGTGGGCGTTGGAACTTCGATCACGACAATCGCGCGCCGTGGCCCGGCGATCCGCCAGCGCCGCAGGAGTGGCGTGCCGCGCACGACCATGGCGCGTTGTGGCAATGCATCGAAGCTGCCGGCGTGCGCAGTTTCGGTATGCCGAATGCGCAGGCGCTGCCATGGCCGCTAGACCGCGATGAAGCCTTGCAGCATCTGGATGCCTTCATCGCCACTGCGTTGCCGAATTTTGGCCGCTACGAAGATGCGATGAGCACGCGCAGCCCGCGGCTGTTCCATTCGCTGCTGTCGTTCGCGCTCAACGTCAAGATGCTGCACCCGACCGAAGTGATTGCGCGTGCCGAAACGGCGTGGCGGCAAGGACACGCACCGCTGGCCTCGGTGGAAGGTTTTATCCGGCAGATCCTGGGCTGGCGCGAATACGTGCGCGGCGTGTACTGGTCGCAGATGCCCGGCTATGCGCAGTCCAATCAGCTCGATCAGCATGCGCCGCTGCCGCAGTGGTTCTGGGACGGGCAGATCGGCATGCGGTGCCTGGCCGATGCCGTCGGCAATTCGCTGGCCAATGCGCATGCGCACCATATCCAGCGGCTGATGGTGATCGGCAATTTTGCGCTGCTGGCGGGGCTGGACCCGCAGGCGCTGCATCGCTGGTATCTGGGTGTCTACATCGATGCGTTCGAGTGGGTGGAGTTGCCCAACACAGTGGGCATGAGTCAGTTTGCCGACGGTGGCCTGCTCGGCAGCAAGCCGTATATCAGTGGTGCGGCCTATATCGATCGCATGAGCGATTACTGCAGCGGCTGCCGCTATCAGCGCAAGGCGCGCATCGGTGCGCGGGCCTGCCCGTACAACGCGCTGTACTGGGATTTCCTCGCGCGGCAGCGTCCGCTGCTAGGCACGAACGAACGCCTGGCGATGCCGTATCGGCAGCTCGATGGCATGGCGCCCGAGGTGCTGGAAGGCATCCAGATCCAGGCCGCACACTGGCGGGCAAATCTGGACCGTCTCTGAGGCGGCGAAGACCGAAGTCGTCTGCTGGACGGCCAGCGAGGTCGTGAACCGGCCGCATGCGTCCTACTGCAGACCGCCGCACGCCGCACGCCGGTGGCGAGCCGGGCAGCACAGCCATGGTGTCTGCCCGGGGAAGCAGGCTGTTGCGTTCGCGGTGCGAATGACGGCACCGGTGCTGCCAGCGCAGGGACCCGAGCTCAAAGGCGATCACGTGGTTGTCGGTATCGATGCGCGGGCGCCGCAACGCCTGGCCGCAAGGCGCTTCGGTCAGTGGACGTCAGCCTCCGCCTGAATGCGCGATCTGACGCTGCAACGCGCATCTGCGACAATGCCGCGCTGCGCCCTCTTGGCGCCTGGCCCGGGAGTCCCCCAACATGCTTCTGATCGGCGTTGCCGGTACCGAACTCAGCGCACAGGAACGCGACTGGCTGCAGCACGATGCCGTTGCCGGCGTGGTGCTGTTCAAGCGCAACTTCGCCTCGCGCACCCAGGTGGCCGAGCTGTCGGCATCCATCCGCGCTGCCGCGCCGCGCCCGGTGCTGCTGTGCGTGGATCAGGAAGGCGGGCGCGTGCAACGGTTTCGCGAGGGCTTCAGCGCGTTGGCGCCGTTGCAGAGCTTCGGTACGCAGTATCTGCAGGATCCGCAAGGCGCGCTCGCCGCCGCCCGCGCGCACGCGCAGCTGATGGCCACTGAAGTGCGCGCCAGCGGCGTGGACCTGAGCTTTGCGCCGGTGGTGGACCTGGGCCGCGGCAACCGCGCCATCGGCGATCGCGCCTTCAGCGACGACCCGCAGATCGTGGCCACCTTCACCCGCGCCTATGTGCAGGCGCTGCACGGCGCCGGCATGGCCGCCACGCTCAAGCATTTCCCCGGCCACGGCACGGTGCTCGAAGACACCCATGTGGATCACGCCAGCGATCCGCGTTCGCTGGAGCAATTGCAGGCCGACGATCTGCTGCCATTCGTGGCCGGCATCGAGGCCGGTGCCGACGCAGTGATGATGGCGCACGTGGTTTACCCGCAGGTCGCGCCGGAACCGGCTGGTTATTCGCAGCGCTGGATCGAACAGATCCTGCGCGGCCAGATGGGCTTCCGCGGCGTGGTGTTTTCCGACGACATCGGCATGGCCGCCTCGTTCAGCGCCGGCGGCGTGGCGGGCCGGGTGCATGCGCACCTGGATGCCGGCTGCGACGTGGTGCTGGTCTGCCATCCGGAACTGGTCGACGAATCGCTGCAGGCCGTGCAAGGCCGCAGCCTCAATACCGCAGCGCTGATCGGCTTGATCGGTCGCGGCGCGCTCGGCTGGGACGGCCTGCTTGCCGGCACCGATGCCTCTTTCAACACTCCTTCCGCCCCTTTCGGATCAATTGCCTGATGTCCACGCTCACCATTTCCCAGGCCCTGGCCCAAGCCGATCTGCTGGTCGACCGCCCGGCCATCGATGCCGCCGTCGGCACTATTGCCGATGCCATCGCGCGCGACTACGCCGGCGAAGTGCCGGTGTATCTCACCATCATGCACGGCGCGCTGCCGTTCTCCGGCCAGTTGGCGCTGGAGTTGGGCGCACGTGGGCAGGATCTGCAGTTCGATTACCTGCATGCCACCCGCTACCGTGGCGAAACCGTCGGCGGCGAGCTGGTCTGGAAGCACCGCCCGGCCACCGCGCTGTTCGGCCGCCGGGTGATTCTGGTCGACGACATTCTGGATGAGGGCTACACGCTGCAGGGCGTGCGCCAGTGGTGCCTGGAGCAGGGCGCCACCGACGTGCGCGTGGCAGTGTTGACCGTCAAGCGCCACGACCGCTGCGTGCCGGGCGTCACCGCCGATTACGTGGGCGTCGAAGTGGCCGACCGCTATGTGTTCGGCTTCGGCATGGACGTCAACGAACAGCTGCGCGGTATTCCCGCCATCTATGCGATGAAGCAGTAAAGCGCGCGCGGTGATCAGCAACGCGGCGGCGTAGTCGTCAGGCGGACGCGGCCGCTGCGCGCAATCGGCGTGCACGGGTTTATGTCTCCCGGTGTTGCCTTGGCGCCCATCGCCGCCGGACGATCGCTCGCTACGCTTTACTGGTCGCTTCTGAATCACTGGCCCGCCACTGCGCGGGCACTCGTGCGCGCTTGCGCGCTTCTACGTCCGTTACGTTGCAGAGGTCGGTTGTGTCTTCCCATTCCATCGCATTGGCCGTCATCGGCGGCACTGGTGTCTACAAGCTCGCGCAGCTCGATGATGTGCAGGCCCACGAACTGGACACGCCCTACGGCGCGCCGTCGGGGCCGATCCGCGTCGGCATGCTGCTCGGTCATCGGGTGGCGTTCCTGGCCCGGCATGGCGAAGGCCATTCGCTGCCGCCGCACAAGGTCAATTACCGCGCAAACATCGCTGCGTTGCAGCAAATCGGCGCCTCGCGTGTGCTTGCCCTCAATACGGTCGGCGGCATCACCGACCAGTTCGGCCCGCGCGTGCTGGCATGCCCCGATCAGCTGATCGATTACACCTGGGGGCGCGTGTCCACCTTCTGCGAGGAGCCGGGCAGCGAGGTGCAGCACGTGGATTTCGGTCATCCGTATTCGCCGATGTTTCGCAGCAAGGTCATCGCTGCGGCCAAGGTGACCGGGGTCACGATGGTGGCCGGCGGGTGCTACGGCGCGACGCAAGGGCCGCGTTTGGAAACGATTGCAGAGATCGCCCGCATGCGTCGCGACGGCTGCGATCTGGTCGGCATGACCGGCATGCCCGAAGCCGGGCTTGCGCGCGAAAAAGGCCTGGAATATGCGTGTTTGGCGATCGTGGCGAACTGGGCGGCCGGTTGCGGCGACGCGCAGGAAATCACCATGGCCGAGGTGTTGGCCAACGTGGATGCCGCCTCGTCCGGGTTGCCCGAACTGATTGGCGAACTTGCACGCGGGTGATTGTCATTGGGGAATAAGCTTTGCATACTCGGCGCGTACGCACCGCCGTACACCACCCATTAATTATTGCAAAGGTCTCGCATCACCATGCCGAACGGTACCGTCAAGTGGTTCAACGACGCCAAGGGATTTGGCTTCATCTCACCGGAGGACGGCAGCGCCGATGTCTTCGCGCACTTCTCCGCGATCAATTCCAAGGGCTTCCGCAGCCTGCAGGAAGGCCAGCGCGTCAGTTATGACGTGACCCAGGGTCCCAAGGGTGCCCAGGCTTCGAACATCACGCCGGTCGAGTAATCTAACTCGACTGTGCGGTTGAAGAACCCCGCCACGGCGGGGTTTTTTTTGCACCGGTCCACGCAGGACGGTGTTCGCGAACCAGAGCAGGGACGATGCAACAAGCATTACGGATTGCGGTAGTGGGCTATGGAACCGCAGGGCAGGCGCTGGCGGTCTTGCTGGGCGCCGATGGCCATCGACTGGACGTCTTCGAGCGCGCCGCCAGGCCGGGGCCGGTCGGTGCCGGCTTCCTGCTGCAGCCCAGCGGCCTGCAGGTGTTGTGGAAGATGGGCCTGTTGTCGCAGGCCCTGATGCATGGCGCGCCGGTGCGCCGCCTGTACGGCGAAACGCCATGCGGGCGCGCGGTGATGGATATGCAGTACCGCGATCTGGATGCCCGCCTGATGGGTCTGGGCATGCAGCGCGGTGCGTTGTTCTCGCTGTTGTGCGATGCCTGGCCCGAGTACGCGCAGCTGCAGACCGATACCCAGATCACCGCCATCGATCACGAGGGCAGGCGCGTGCAGGACCAGCGCGGGCAATGGCATGGTCCGTACGATCTGATCATCGCCGCCGATGGCTCGGCTTCCACGCTGCGCGCGCAGGTGCAGGGCACCCGGCTGGATCGGGTGTATCCATGGGGCGCGCTGTGGTGTCTGTTGCCGCGCGAAGATTGGCCATTTATCGACGAACTGCGCCAGCGTTATATCGGTGCGCGCAAGATGATCGGGCTGCTGCCGGTAGGCACGCGGCCTGGCGACGACACCCCGCGCCTGAGTTTTTTCTGGAGCCTGCCATGCAGCGATTTCGCTGCCTGGGAGCAGCGCGGCATCGGCGCGTGGCGCGATGAGGTGGCGCAGATGTGGCCGGACGCGCATCTGCGTCTGGACAGCGTGCAGGTGCACACCGCGCTGGCACGCGCCAGCTACCGCGATGCGGTGATGACGCGCTGGCATCGTGGCCGTTTTGTCCTGGCCGGCGACGCCGCTCATGCGATGAGCCCGCAGCTGGGCCAGGGCGTCAACATGGCATTGCTGGATGCATTGGCCATGCGCGATGCCTTGCGCGCGGGCGAGGATATCGATGACGCCTTGCAGCGCTATCAGCGCGAGCGCCAGGCGCATGTGGCGATCTATCACCGCTGGAGCCGCTGGCTCACGCCGCTGTTTCAATCCGAACGCGATGTGTGGGCACGCGGGCGCGATCTGTTGCTGCAGCCGATGGGGCGCGTACCGGGCGGTCGTGGTCACATGCTGCGCGTGCTCAGCGGCACCCAGCATGGCTGGTTCGGCAAGTTGGCGCTGGCGCCTGAGTTCGTGGACGCGTTGTCGCAACCATTACCGCAAGCGCTGCCACGGCCGCAGAGCGTTGCCAACAGCGGCTGAGCGGACGCAGGTGCTCGCCGCGCGTGGCGGGTAGTTGGAAGCGGCAGGTATCGTTGGATGCTTCGGTGTCGAGCGTATCGGCCACACCGCTCGACGATGCTTCGGGGCGGTGTGTGTACGTGATGCCATTACGCGTCGTAGCAACGCTGACGTAGCGGGTGTACGCACGGTTGCCAGGAGCAGCTAAAAAGCCTGGCGAGCAGGCGTCGGGTGTAGACGGCGCACTCAGAACCGGAGTGCGCAAGATAGGAGTGCGCGAGGAATCCATACCGCACAGAGCGCCGGCTGCGCCCGCCTGGCAGTGCGCAGTCCTTTTGCTGGCGGCTCTCAGCGGCGCAGTGGCTAACGCACTGGCAAGGCCACCGCATCGCCTTCCACGCAGGCTACCAGGCGCTCACCTTCGAGCAGTGTCGGCACCACGCCCGCGGTGAAATGCGAGAACGCCGGCAGGATGGTGACGCGGTCGCGCAACCAGAACGCCGGCCAACGCCGCGACAGGCCCGGCAGTGCCGCCAATGGATGCAGATGCCCGCACAGCACGTGGCCGGTGGGATGTGGCAACGGGTCGTGGCGCAGTACGAACGGCCCGTCTTCGACCTGTTCGCCGGCCGCTTCGATCTGCAGATCGGCACCGGCCACGGCGCGGTCGTGGTTGCCGCGGATGGCAATCACGCGCAGGTCGCAGTGCTGCTCGCGCCACGCGCTCCAACGACGATGCCAGGCTGCGCGCGGCGCAGGACCATGCAACAGGTCGCCGAGTATCCACAGTGCCTCGACCTGGCGCTGCGCAAGCAGAGCATCTAGGCGCTCAAGATCGTGCGCGGTGCCGCCTGCGGGCAGGCCGATGCCGGCGCGTCGGAACACATCGGCCTTGCCCAGATGCAGGTCGGCGATCAGCAGGGCGCGCTGCGCGGGTCGATACAACGCACGTTCGCCGAGCAGTTCCACCGTTTCGCCGGCCAACTGCAGCTGCACGCTATCGCCCATGCTTGCGCTCCAGTTGCTCGGCGGCGCGCAACACGCGCGCCTTCCAGTCCTCGGTACTCAATTGACCACGCATGCGTTCGGCCCACAGCGGGAACGACAACGGCGTGAGGCTGCGTGGCGTGCACAGGCGCAGGTCGCGGCGTGCGCAGTCCTCCAACGCATGCGCCAGGCGTGCCAGTTCGAGTTGGCCTTCGAACACTTCGCGCTCGGCCTGGGCCAGCAACAGATGCTCCGGATCGAAGCGCTGCAACACGTCGTAGAGCAGTCCGCTGGAGGCCTGCAGCTGGCGCAGGCTGCGTGGCGCACGGCCGGGCAGGGACGGCGACAGCAACCCGGCCACGCGCGCGATTTCGCGGAACTGCCGGCGTGCCAGCTCGCCCAGGTTGAGACTGTCGCGCAGATCGTCCAACAACCCGGCCGGCGACAGCAAGGCGCGTAGCACGTCGGCGTCGATCTCCACATCCTGCGCGGGCGAGAGCACAAAGCCGTAGTCGTTGGCAGCGAAGCTGAAGGTATTGCGCTGACGTCGGCCCCAGCGCGCCGCCAGCAGCGCGGCCAGCCCTTCGTTGACCTGCCGTCCAGCGAATGGATACACAAACACGTGCCGGCCATCGCGCGCCTTGATGCTTTCCACCAGCAGATGGTCCGGGCCGGGCAGCGCCGAGAGCGATGCCTGCAAGTGCAGCAGCGGGGCCAGCGCCTGCATTTCAGGCGCATCGCCGGGCGCGGCGAACAGCGCTTCCACTTCGCGGCCCAATGCCGACGACAACGGCATGCGCCCACCCATCCATTTGGGCACCACACCGCTGCCACCCTTGGCCACGCGCACGTAGGCGGTCATGTCTTCCAGACGCACCAGTTCCAGCAATCGTCCGGCAAATTGAAAGCGATCGCCGCGGCGCAGGCGGCCGACGAATTGTTCTTCCACCGCACCGAGTCGGCCGCCGCGCAGGAACTGTACGCGCACGCTGCCATCGCTGGTGATGGTGCCGATGGACAGGCGATGGCGCAGCGCAACGCGGCGGTCGGTGACGCGATACACGCCGTTCTCGTCGCGCACCACTTTGTGGAAATCCGGGTAATGCGCCAATGCGCTGCCGCCCTGCACGATGAAGTCGAGCACCGCGTTCCAGGTGGGTGTGTCCAGCGCAGCGAAGGCATCGGTGCCGCGCACTTCCTCGAACAATGCAGCGGCATCGAAGCCGCCGCCCAGGGCGAGGGTGACGCAGTGCTGGGCCAGCACATCCAGCGACAAACGCGGTGGCGGCCGTGCTTCGATATGGCCGTGCGCGATCGCGCGACGTGCCGCGGCGTATTCGACCAGTTCCAAGGCGTGCGAGGGCACGCACACCACATGCCCGGATTCGCCGGGGCGGTGCCGCGCACGGCCGGCGCGTTGCAGCAGGCGCGCGATGCCCTTGGGGCTGCCGACTTGCAGCACCTGATCCACTGCCGGGAAATCTACGCCCAGATCCAGGCTGGAGGTGGCGACCACGCAACGCAGGCTGCCGTCGCGTAGCCCCTGTTCGGCGGCGGCACGCAGGCTGGGGTCCAGCGAGCCATGATGCAGCGCAAGCGTGGCGAGATCGTCCGGCCATACCGCGCTCAACGCTTGGTGCCACAACTCGGCCTGTGCGCGCGTATTGGTGAAGACCAGGCTGGTGCGCTGCTGCATGACTTTTTGCAGCACGCGCGCCAACTGCGCCAGACCCAGATGGCCGGCCCACGGAAAGCGTTCGCCGCTGTCGGGTAACAGTGTCTCCAGCGTCATAGCGCGCGGTTTGACCCCCGACACCAGCGCCGCATCGGGGCGATGCGGCAGCAGCACATCGCGTGCCTGCGCCAGATTGCCCAGCGTGGCTGACAGGCCCCAGATGCGCAGCGCAGGCGCCCAGCCGCGCAGCCGCGCCAGACACAGCTGCAGCAGCACACCCCGCTTGTTGCCGAGCAGTTCGTGCCACTCGTCGACGATCACGCAGCGCAGCGCGGATAGCTGCGGTGCAGTGTCCGGATACGACAGCAACAAGGCCAGCGATTCGGGGGTGGTGACCAGCACATCGAGCTTGCCGCTGCGTGCCAGCCGCTTGTCGCGCGCGCTGGCATCGCCGGTGCGCAAACCCACCTGCCAATCCAGTCCCAGCGCGTCCACCGGTTCGCGCAGTGCGCGTGCGGTGTCGGCGGCCAGCGCACGCAAGGGCGTGATCCACAGCACCTGCAAGTTGCGTTGTTGCTGTCGGCGTGCGGCAGCCGCAGGCTTGGCCGATGTGACCGGCAGCGTGCGGCCACGCGCGGCCAGGGCATCCAGTAATGGGCCGCCGAATGCTGCCAGCGTCTTGCCGCTCCCGGTCGGCGTATGCAGCAACCCGGATTCGCCAGCGAGATAGCGCTTCCATACATCGCGTTGAAACGGCAACGGCGCCCAGCCGTGCTGTGCGAACCAGTCGCGCCACTGCTGCAATGGCGTGCCGCGTGCCTGCTGCGTCGCCGTCACCGCGCCAATGCCTGCAAACTGCTCAGGTGATCGGCCTCGGCAAACGGCTTGTCGTGCCGCCAGCGCAGGATGCGCGGAAACCGCACCGCAATGCCGGATTTGTGCCGCGCGCTGCGGTTGACCGCTTCAAAGCCCAGCTCGAACACATGCTGCGGGCTGACCGCGCGCACCGGACCGAAACGCTCGGTGGTGTTGGCGCGAATCCAGCGGTCCAGTTGCAAAATCTCCTTGTCGTCCAGCCCCGAATACGCCTTGGCGATCGGCACCAGTTGCCCCTCGTGCCACAGCCCGAAGGTGTAGTCGGTATACAGCGTGCTGCGGCGGCCATGGCCGGCTTGCGCATACAGCAGCACCGCATCGATGGTGAGCGGGTCGATCTTCCATTTCCACCAATCGCCCCGTCGGCGGCCGGCCTGATACACCGAGTTGGCGCGCTTGAGCATCAGCCCTTCCACGCCGCGTTCGCGTGCTTGTACGCGCAGCTGTGCGGCGGCGTGCCAATCGCCGGCTTGCACCCGTGGCGAGGCGACGATGCGCGGATCGTCGAGCGCGGTGAGCACGCCCTCCAGCAGCGCACGCCGCTCGTGCAGGGGGCGCTCGCGCAGATCCACGCCGTCCAGTTCGAGCAAGTCGTAGGCCACCACGCGCGCGGGCGCGGCCGCCAATGTCTTGGGGCCCGGCTTGAGCCGCTGGATGCGCGTTTGCAAGGCGGTGAACGGCATCGGCACCGGTTGCTCCGGTTGCCAGGCCAGCAGCTCGCCGTCGATGACGGTGCCGTCGGGCAGCTGCAGCGCGGCGTGTTCGATTTCCGGGAAGCGGCCATCCAGGCGTTCTTCGCCGCGCGACCACAGCGCCGCTTCGCCGGCGCGCCGAATCAACTGCAGGCGGATGCCGTCCCATTTCCATTCCAGCAGCCAGTCGTCGATGGCGCCCAGTGTGTCGACCTCGGCTTCGAGCGGGGAGGCGAGAAAGAACGGGTAGGGCTGCTGACGATCGCCCGGCATTTCTTCGCTGGTCAGCAGATCGGCAAGATAGGTCGGATGCGGTCGCCAATTGCCGAGCATGCGCTGGGCGATGCGTGCGATGTCCACGCCCGATAGTTCGGCCAGCGCTTGTTGCACCAGCCGCTGCGAAACGCCCACGCGCAATGCGCCGGTCAGTAGTTTGTTGAACACCAGCCGCTCATCGAAGGCCAGGCTGCGCCAGGCCTGCACGATGCATGCCTTGCGCACCGCAACGTCCTGGTTGGCGACCGGCAGCAAGCGCTGTTCGATCCATTCCGCCAGCGGCAGATCGGCCGCTTCGGTGATCGGGTCGTCCAGCAACAACGCCAGCGTTTCGGCCAGATCGCCGACATGGTCGTAGCTGTCGGCGACCAACCAATCGGCAATGCCGGCGGTGTCGGTGATCCACTCGCGCAGCTCGCCGCTGCTGGCGATGCGCATGCGTGCGCCGGCGACCTTGCCGCCGGCCAGCAGATACAGCGCCCAGGCCGCATCCAGCGCTGGCGCTTGGCGAAAATACGCCACCAGCGCAGCGCGCTTGTCGAGCGTGCCGGTGCTGCGGTCGAGGGTGCGGTACAACGCGGCAAAACGCTTCACGGCAGCGCCTGTGGCGTTGTGTCGGGAGCTGCAGCGCATAGCTCCAGCGCACGGCGCGTACATGCGCCTGACATGCGCACGCGGCGCTGCAGGCGGAGTGGGCCGATTGACGTGGTCGGTGCGCTGCGATGCACGCGACAAGCCAGTGCATGCCGGCCAAACGCCAGTGCGCCACTCAAGCGCAGACGCGCATGCGCGCGTGCATCACTGCAGGCGGGGAGCGGGTTCATTCCTCGGCTCCAAAATCGGTGCGGAAGGCTTCCGCCGCAACGCCGCGCTCGCGCAGGTGCTGGATCAACGCATCGGTATTGCCGTGGGTGGCGATCACCCGGCGCGCACCGGTGTCTTCGATGGTGCGCAGTAGATCCGGCCAGTCGGCATGATCGGACACTACAAAGCCGCGGTCGTAATTGCGCCGACGTCGATTGCCGCGAATGCGCATCCAGCCCGATGCGAATCCCTGTTGCGCATGTCGGAAGCGGCGGATCCAGGGGCTGCCCGCCGCCGACGGCGGTGCCAGCACCAGTTGGCCGGCATAGTCGGCGCCGCGCGCATGCTCGCTCACCGGTTGGGTGTCCAGCATCGCGATGCCGGCCTGGCGATACACCTCTACCCCGGCAGCGATCGCACCGTGCAACAGCGCAGGCTGGGTGTCCCAGGCACGCAATTCGGCCAGTACACGCTGCGCCTTGCCTAATGCGTAGCAATACAAGATGGCGGCCTCGCCGCGCTCGGCGCATTCGCGCCGCCAGGCGACGATATCGGCCGCTACCTCAGATGTTTCCGGCCAGCGATACACCGGCAGCCCAAAGGTCGCTTCGGTGATGAAGGTGTCGCACGGCACCACTTCGAACGGCGTGCAGGTGGGGTCGTGCTGGCGCTTGTAATCGCCGGATGCCACCCAGACCTCGCCATCCACTTCGATACGCACCTGCGCCGAGCCCAGTACATGGCCAGCCGGATGCAGCGAGACGCGCGCGCGTCCCAACGTAAACGCTTCGCCATCGGCATGCGTGTGATAGACCTGCTCGCCCAGCCGCCATTGCAGGATCGGCAGACTGTCGCGCGTGCAGTGGTATTCGCCCATGCCGCCACGTGCGTGATCGCCGTGGCCATGCGTGATCACCGCACGCGGCACCGGCCGCCAGGGATCGATATGAAAGTCGCCCTGCGGGCAATACAGCCCCTCGGGGCCAAGCACCACCAGATCGCCGCGTGTGTTCGTGTCGTTGCCGTTGCGCATGCCCGCAACTCTGGCCAAGCCGGTGTGCAGATCCTGAGAATGGGAATGGCGCGTACCGGTGCGAGCATGTGGGCGCGGCGGCTGCGCCGAGTCACCATGTAGCGCGCGTACGCTCCGGTGCTGAGCGTGCCGTCCACACCCAACTGACGACTGCTCGCTAGGTGTTGTTACCCGCTCCAAGCTTTGGAGCGCGATGCCGATCGCCGGCCTGCGTCGGCGCGCAGCGGCAAAGCGATACGCGGTTTTGCGATGGACGCCGTTGTGCTCAGCGCCACTGCTGTTGCGCAAGCTGCGCCGCCACGGCGCCAGTCTGATTCCACAGCGGCGATGCCGCATCCAGCGCGCTAATGGCGCGTTCGCCGCCCCGATCCACGCACCGCGCTAGCTTCCACCGCCAGGGTAAATCCGCGTTCTTCGCCGCCGTGCATCGCGCCCACATCGACCACATGGCGGCGGATCTCCTCACCCTTGCCGTTACGCACCACCACGACCACGGTGTATTCCCACGGATCGCCATCGGCGGGATGACGGATGGTGCCGTCGACCTTCAACGGCACGATCGGCGCCGGCTGCGCGTGTTGCGCAGCCGCCGAGTCGAAGCGCAGATGATGCTTGCAGGCAGGGCAAATGATGGCGCTTTCCAGAATCGTCGCCTTGCAATGCGGGCAGCTGCGCGTGGCTCCGGGCGTGCCCGGGCGGGGTGCACTCATGTGGCGTCGCTGTCTCCGCTCACCACCGGCTTGGGCGTGGCGGTCGGTTTGCCGGTGTCCTCGCCCCAGCCGAAGTCGGCCTGGCCGCGCATGCGGGCGCCCGAAGCCACGGTGAGGCTGCCGGCCTTGACGTCGCCGACCAGCACGCCGGAGGTCTGCAGCTCCACCTGCGCCGCCGATTCGATATTGCCTTCCAGCTCGCCGGCGATGATGACCTTGTTGGCGCGCACGCCGCCATTGAGCTTGGCGCCGCGTTCGATGGTCAGATCGCCCTTGACGTTGACGTCGCCCTTGAAGCGGCCGGCCAGGCGCACATGGCCGGCGCCTTCGATCTTGCCTTCGATGCTGATGTCGGCGGCGATCAGCGATTCCTTGGCCTCGCTCTGGCGTTGCGGCGGCGCGGCGGTGGGGACGACGCTGGGCGCAACGGCGGCGGCAGGCACCGGCGGGGCAGGGCTGGCGTCGGCGTTGAACAGCCGCCCATCGGCGGCAGGAGCATCCGGCGCTGCGGGAACGCCGTCTTTCTTGTTGGGACCTTGATCGCGCCACATCGACATCGGATTGCCTCGCTTCGGGGGTCAAGGCCGACTATCGCTGCGTCAATCGATCTTTTGTGTGACAGAGCGCGCAATCCGACATCGACGCCGTGCCTGCTCACGCCTCTGCGTCAGTCCCGCGCGGTTGTGCGGCACCATGACGCTCGACCCGATTGCGCCCGCGATGCTTGGCTGCGTACAGCGCTGCGTCGGCTTTCTGGATCAGACCTGCGCCGAGTTCGCCATCGACCGGAAAGCTGGCCACGCCGATCGAGGCGGTCACGCGCGGCAACGCACGCTGGCCATCGCTGACCGCCAGCGCCGCGATATGGCCGCGGATCTGCTCGGCCACGCGCATGGCTTCCTCGCTATCGGCCTCGGGCAGGATCACGGTGAATTCTTCGCCGCCATAGCGGCAGGCCACGTCTTCGGCACGCAACCGGGTCAGCAACAGCTCGCCGACCGCTGCCAGCAGCAGATCGCCGCCGGCATGCCCCTGGCTATCGTTGAATTGCTTGAAGTGGTCCACGTCCAGCATCAGCACCGACAACGGCAGGCCGCGCCGCGCGCAGCGTGCCAGTTCGTGACTCAGCGATTCCTCCAGATAGCGGCGGTTGTACAGCCCGGTCAGCGCGTCGCGGATCGATTGGCGGCGCAGCGACTCGCGCAGGCGCAGATTGCTCAACGCCAGCGACAACTGCTCGGCGGCCGCCTCGGCGATTTCCAGGCGCGGCATCGGCCCGGGACCGGGCGACGACAAGAACAGAAAGCCGAGCTGTGTGCCCTGCGCCGACATCGGCAGGCATGCGGTGGTGATCGGTGTCTGAGTGTCCGGCACGTCGATATGCGCGCACAGCGCATCGCGCGCGAGGTCCTCAATGATGTGCGGCTGGCCGCGGCGTAATGCCCAGCATTCTTCCGGCAAGAGATGCGGCGCGCTCTGTACCAGTGGCTCGCCCCAGTGGCTGATCGCTTCGGCGCGATCCTGCGAAGCGCGCAGCAGGTACACGCTTCCGGCAATGCCCGGCAGCAGGCTGGCCAGGGTGCGGCTGGTCACCACCAATGCTTCTTCGGCACTGATACAGCTTTGCAGCAGGCCGGTGTAGCGGCTGAGCAGATTGAGATCGGCGGTACTGCGCTGCAATGCACCGACGCTATCGCCCAGCTCGCGATTGGCATTTGCGGCACGGCGTTCGGCCTGCGCGCGATGCCGCAGCTCGCGCATCAGCAGCGCGTAGACACCACCAACCACCAGCAGCCCGAACGGAATGCCGGCCAGGGCCAGCGTCAGCAACAAGGTGGCGCTTTGCCGGCTGCTTTCCGCGCGCTGTGCCAGCAGCTCCTGCTCGCGTTGCACCATCGTCAGCGCCTGCTCGCGGATGGCACTGGTGGTGCGGAACGCGCTCTGCCGGATGCCGGCGCGTGCCGGTTCCAGGCCGCCCTGTGCATACACATCCAGCGTGTGCTGGATTTGCCGCAGCCGCGTCTCCACCAGGGTTTGCAGTTGATCCAGATGCTGCTCTTGCGCAGGGTTGTCGACAATCAACCTGCGCAGATTGGCCAGCAAAATCGGCAGGCGTTCCACACTGGTCTGGTAATCCAGTAAGTAGGCCTCGTTGCCAGTGAGCAGGAAGCCACGTTGCGCCGATTCGGCATCCAGCAAGCGCGCCTGGATCTCGTCGACCCGCCCGATTACTTCATGCGTATGCGAGACCAACGCCGCATCGGCCAGCGAGCGGCGCGCGCCGACAAAGATGCCGATGCCGATGACGATAAAGATCAGCGCAGAGAAGGCCAGCGCCAGCTGATTGCGGCGCCGCGATGTAAAAGAAGTGGGCATGCCGAATGCTAGCCTGCCAAGCTCGACAACACGAGATCAATCTCAACGCAAGACGTGTGCATCGGCACGAAATTGTCTGCGAGCAGACGCAGCAGTGTGAGCGGTTCATAGCAGCTGACACAGCTTGCAGGCTGCAGTCGGCTGGCTGGGGCTGCGCTGGCACTCGTGTGCATGAAGAGGCAGGCTGCGCCCACCTGTCGGTGAGCGCAGCGTGGTTTTCGGTGTGCTTAGTGCTGCGGATGCTCGGCGTCGTGCTTGTCGGCGTTCTGCTCGGCCTTGTTGGCCATCTCGCGGGTCTTGTCGGCGGTGGCGTCGGCAGCGTTTGCGGTCGCACGGCTGGCGTCTGCAGCCAGGTCGCGTGCGGCCACGCGCGCATCGGCCGTGGCGGCCTTGGCCTGTACCGCAGCGCGGTCGGCGGCCTGCTCGGTGGCGGCGGCAGCATGTTTGGCAGCGGACGCGGCATCGCGACGCGCCTGCTCGGCATCAGGGCCCTGGCAGGCGGCGAGAGTGAGTGCAGCGATGGCACTCAACGACAGCATGCGGATCGTCTTCATGGGTGGTCCTGCTCCTGTTCCGGTGTTGGAACGCGGAGCTTATGCAGGGGCCGATGCAGTCCGCGTCAATACGCGTTTGCGCATTCAGCTCACGGGCAGCATATGGACTGGAGTGGCCAACGGAGCCGCCGCGCCACCTTGCAAATCGGCGGTCGCGCCCGCCGTGCAGGCAAAGAAAAAGCCGCTGGAGACCAGCGGCTTTTTCCGAACTCGCTTGGAGCTAAGAAGTGATTACTTCTTGGCTTCTTCTGCGGTGTCCTTAGCAGCTTCGGCGGTGTTTTCAGCCGTCTTGGCAGCGTCAGCAGCCTGGTCGGCAGCAGCGTCGGTCGCGGCGCCGGAAGCAGCCTGGGCAGCGTCAGCAGCGGTGTCGGCCGAAGCAGCGGCGGTGTTGGCAGCAGCCTGAGCGGCGTCAGCCGACTGCGAGCCCGAGGCAGCAGCCTGGTCAGCAGCGGTCTGAGCGTCGGTTGCAGCTTCGTTAGCCGAAGCAGCAGCGTCCTGAGCCTGTTCCGGCTTCGAGCAAGCGGTCAGGGCCAGGCCCAGAGCCATTGCGATCAGCAGCTTGTTGATGGTCATTGTTTCAATCCTCGTCGATTAGATTAGGCAACGCGCTATTGCGCGCCCCAGACATGATGACGGCCCGAAGACGAGTGTCAAGCGCGCGCCCATTCAGCTTTGCAAAATCGCTGTTAATGGCAATTAAATCAATTCGATAGCAATGGCGGTCGCTTCGCCGCCGCCGATGCACAGCGTTGCGATTCCGCGCTTGCCGCCGCGCGTGCGCAACGCATTCACCAATGTCACTACCAGCCTTGCGCCAGACGCGCCGATCGGATGACCCAACGCGCAGGCACCGCCATGCACGTTGACCTTGGCATGCGCGATGCCCAGTTCCTTGATCGGTGTCATCGCCACGACGGCGAAGGCTTCGTTGATTTCGAACAGGTCTACCGCGTCCAGCGTCCAGCCGATCTTGTCGACCAGCGACTGGATCGCCGCCACCGGCGCGGTGGTGAACCATTCCGGGTCCTGCGAATGGGTGACGTGGCCGACGATGCGCGCCAGCGGCGTCACGCCACGGCGCTGCGCATCGTCGGCGCTCATGAGTACCGTGATTGCCGCACCGTCGGAAATGCTCGACGAACTGGCCGCCGTCACGGTGCCGTCTTTCTTGAAGGCCGGCTTCAGGGTCGGGATCTTGGCAACGTCGGATTTGCCCGGCTGCTCATCGCTGTCGACAACAATCTCGCCCTTGCGCGTGGCCACGGTCACCGGAACGATTTCATCGGCGAACGCGCCACTGCGCTGCGCGGCCTGCGCGCGCTCGACCGAGGCGATGGCGAAAGCATCTTGATCGGCGCGGCTGAAACCGAACTTTTCTGCGGTCGCTTCGCCGAACACGCCCATCGCCTGGCCATCGTAGGGATTGGTCAAGCCATCCCATGCCATGTGATCCACCGCCTGGAAATTGCCATAACGATTGCCGGTGCGCGAGTTCGGCAGCAGGTGCGGGGCATTGCTCATCGACTCCATGCCGCCAGCCACCACGATGCTGGCCGAACCGGCCTTGATCAAATCGTGTCCGAACATGATTGCCTTCATGCCCGAGCCGCACACCTTGTTGATAGTGGTGGCGCCGGTGGATGTCGGGATGCCTGCAGCGATGGCCGCCTGACGCGCCGGGGCCTGGCCGAGGTTGGCCGGCAACACGCAGCCAACGATGACCTCGGACACGTCCGCCGGTGCGATTCCCGATTGCGCCAGCGCGCCTTCAATGGCGGCAGCGGCGAGCGTCGGCGCTGGCACCCCGTTGAATTGACCGAGAAACGAGCCGATGGCAGTGCGTTTGGCAGCAACGATGACGATGTCGGACATAAGTGGATACCGTTTAAAGTGAAACGATTATCTGCCTCATGGCCGATTCGCGCCAGCAAGCTGATGTGCGGCTGCAGACCCGAAGCGATGCCGTATATGATGAGACTAGGGCCCGGGATGGGGCCCAATCCATGGAATGGGTTCGGGGAGAACACTTGAATGAAGAAGAGAAACGTCGCCAGGACTGTCCTGGCCTCGGCGCTGGCTGTGGCGTTGACCGCGTGTGGTGGAGGCGGTGGTGGAGGCGGTATTCGTCCGACCACGCCGACTGCACCGCCACCGACCTCGCCACCACCTCCGCCGCCGCCCACCTCACCGCCGCCGCCTCCACCGCCGGTCACTGCACCGCAACCGGCAATCGACGCACATCTGGCGTTGACCAATGCACATGCAGCGCAGGCGCTGGGGTTCACTGGCGCGGGCTATCGCATCGGCATCATCGATAGCGGTATCAATACCAATCATCCGGCCCTGCAGGGGCGGGTGAGCGACAGCTTCCTCTATGTCGACCCGCGCACCAGCAATGTCGCAGTGGGCGATGTGCTCGGGCATGGCACGGCTGTCGCCGAACTGGCGGCCGGGCGTGCGGTGGGGCAATGGCCGGGCGGCATTGCGCCGGGTGCAGGCCTGGTGTCTGCGCGGATCATCAGCGACCGCGCGCCGGTGGACGATGGCAGTGGCCAAGGCAATGAAGTCGACGGGCCGCTCGGTCTGGGCCCAGTGCATGCCGATCTGATCAGCGCCGGCGTGCGCATCATGAATAACTCATGGGGCGGCCTGTATTGGAACGACCCGACGGTCACCAATCAGATCGCGCAGGAATATCGATCCTTCATCATCGGCAACGATGGGCTGGTGGTATTTGCCTCGGGCAATGAGTCGCGTGCGCAGCCGTCCGACACGGCGGCGCTTCCCAGTCAGTTGGGTCCGAACGGTACGCTTCCGGCCGCAGACCTGGAGCGTGGCTGGCTAGTGGTTGGCGCGCTGGATACCGCCAATCCCACGCAGCTGGCGTCGTACTCCAATGCATGCGGCGTGGCAATGCGTTATTGCCTGGTGGCACCGGGCACGGCGCTGTTTATCGATCCCGATGCAACCGCCAGCAACATCCGCTATTTCTATGGCAGCGGTACCTCCTACGCTGCGCCGCTGGTATCGGGTGCTGCGGCATTGGTGTGGCAGGCGTTTCCGTATTTCAACAACGATCTAGTGCGTCAGACGTTGCTGGGAACAGCCACCGATCTGGGCGCGGCTGGCGTCGATCCGACGTTCGGTTACGGCCTGCTCAACGTGGGCAAGGCGGTGCTGGGGCCGGCGCGGTTCGATTGGGGGACGGTGGATGTCGAGATCACGACCTTGCGTTCGACCTGGGCCAACGACATCACTGGCAGCGGCGGATTAACCAAGCGCGGTTCCGGCACGCTGATCCTCAGCAGTAGCAACAATACGTTTGCCGGCGATACCCAGGTGCTGGATGGCACGTTGCAAACGGCCAGTCTGCAGAGCGCGCGGGTTGACGTCCTCAATGGTGCAACGTTGATCGGAGCAGGACGCATTGCCGGCACGGTCTCCAATCGCGGGAGTACGCTGCAGGTTGGTGGCGCGGTTTTGGCAATCGGAGGTAACTACACTCAAGATGACTTCGGGCGCTTGGCATTAAACGTGGGCGACCGCTTGAACGTAAGCGGTACAGCGACGATCGACGGTGACCTGCAGTTGCTCGGGCGGCGGGATTATGTGGTCAACAACACTACCTATCCTGTGCTGCAAGCAACCAACGGTCTGCAGGGAACGTTTGCCAGTCTCAGTAGCGGGCCTGCAGTCACTTTTCTCAATGCCACGTTGAGCTACGACGCCAACAACGCGTACGTGTCGCTACAGCGCATGGATGTCACGGCCGTCGCCGCATCGCTGGGCGCAATCGGCACGGCATCGATGGAGTCGGCAATTCGCGTCGAACAGGCGTTCCAAAAGGTGGACGCGCAGCAGCTGCAGGGCAACGGCGGCATCAGTGGCGACTTCATTCGTGCCGCGGCGGCGTTGCAGCAATCACCCGATGCCAAGACCGCAGCGGATTCGCTGCGCAGTCTGTCCGGACGTGCGCACGCGGCGTCTGCGGCGATGACCTTCGACACCATCGATCTGGGCCGGCGCGCGTTAGCCGCGCATTTCGATGGTCTGTCGCAACAGCCGCGCCTGCTGGGCACCTGGCAGCGTGCACTGGGCGGGCCGGGCGAGGGTGGGGTAACCACTGCAGGATTCGCTACCTCCGGCTGGATGATGGGCAACGATCTGCGCTTGGCGTCTGGTGCAGTCACCGGCTTTGCTTTCGGCGAAACGCGTTCCAACAGCCTGGGCGATCTGGATGGCGCACGCGGCCGCGATCGGCAGGTGCAGGCGCAGTTGTACTGGGGCACCACGTTGGGCTCGGCGTATACGCTGGGCCAGCTGGGCTTCGGTAACGTCAACCGGCAGATCGAGCGCACTCTGCAATTGGGCGAAGACCGCAGCAGTGCCTTCAGCGATTACAGCGGCAGCTATCTCAGCGGCAACCTGGAAACCGGGTATCGCTGGGGCCATGCAGCTGCGTCGCTGACGCCGTACATGGGCCTGGATTACGTGCGTCTGCGTAGCGAAGGGTTCCGCGAAAGCGGTGGCGATGGTTTCGGTCTGCGTGCCGATGCAAGCACGTCCTCGCGCACGCAAGTGCTGGCCGGCATGCGTTCGGCCTATCGCTGGCGCAGCCTGCAGTTGGGCGGTTATGCCGAATGGCAGCAGGCGTTGAGCAGCCAGGGATTGATGCTGGATGCCAGCTTCATCGGTGTGGAGGCATGGGCACCGCTGCGCGGCATGCAGCCGGCGCGCTCGGGCGGCGTGTTCGGCATTGCGGCCTCGGCGCCGTTGGGCCAGCAGAGCCAGCTACGCTTCGGTTACGACCAGCGGGTGGGCGAGCGCGGCGACGACCGTGCGGTGAGCCTGAAGTACAGCGCCGATTTCTGATCGGTGTGCATGACGCCCGGGCGCAATGCTCGGGCGTCGTATGTGCGGCCGCGGTTGCGTCATCGCACGTGTCGTTAAACGCGGCCCGCCTGCTGGCGTGTTTATTCGCCGCGCAATTTATGCAAAAAACGCGGTGCAGTGCGGCCCAGCGGCAGTTTGAGTTTGCTGATGGCCTCGATGCGCGTTTCGGCAATTTGATCGGCTGCCTGCTGCGGCGACACGTTCAACTGCGTGGACAGGTCGAAGACCTTTTCCAGATTGTGATAAATGCTGCGGATCAGGCGCATGGCGCGTTCGCGGTTGTAGCCGTCGATCTCCAGCGACACATTCATCACCCCGCCGGCATTCACCACGTAATCGGGCGCATACAAAATGCCGCGCTTGTGCAGCTCGTCACCGATCGCAGCGCTGGCGAGCTGATTGTTGGCGGTGCCGCAGATGATCTTGGCCTTGAGCTGCGGCAGTGTGTTTTCGTTGATCGCACCTTCCAGCGCGCACGGTGCGAACACGTCGGCCGGCACCTGATGGATTTCGTCCGGGCGCACGGCTTCGGCGCCGTACTCGGCCACTGCGCGATCCACCAGCGCCTGATTCAGATCGGCCACATAGAGCTTTGCGCCGCGTTCCTTGAGCAATTTCACCAGTTCCATGCCGATATGGCCCAGGCCCTGGATCGCGATGCTCGCCTTGCCCACCTCTTCGTGGCCGAGCTTGCGATTGAGCGAGGCCATCAGCGCCTGCAACGCACCGTAGGCGGTGAAGGGCGCCGGGTCGCCGGAGCCGCGATGCACCTGATGCACGCCGGTGACGTACTCGCTCTCCAGGTAGATCTGTTCCATGTCGTTGACGTCGGTGCCGACATCTTCGGAGGTGATGTAGCGCCCGCCCAGGGTGTCGACAAAACGGCCGAACGCGCGGAACAGCACCTCGCTCTTGTCGGTTTTGGGGTCGCCGATGATCACCGCTTTGCCGCCGCCGACATTCAGTCCCGCCAACGCGTTCTTGTAGGTCATGGTGCGGCTGAGCCGCAGCGCATCCGTAAGCGCCGCTTCGCTATCGGGGTAGGGGCGCATGCGCACGCCGCCCAGGGCCGGCCCGAGCCGCGTGCTATGTAGGGCGATGATGGCTTTGAGGCCGGCGTCGCGGTTGTGGCAGAAGATCACCTGCTCGTGACCGGTGGTATCGAGGGTTTCGAAAAGCATCGAAGGCTCCGCGGGGCTGCGTGATGTGCCTCCCCTGACACCGGTCATGCACCCGTGCACTGGGGAAACAAAAAAACGACGTCTGCAGACCCTGTCCGATCACGTCGCGCTGCAACATTTTAAACCACGTCAGTGGGGCGCAGTGTATGAACCTGTTCACCAATCCCGATAGCGTCGCTGCCGGAACCACAGCGTCGCCAGCCACTTGTTCCCGGCCGCGACCGGCAAGCCGGCATGCAGCGAATCAGGATCGGGCCGGCCATCGGCGTGCAGGTTGTCGAAACACACCACCGACCCTGCGCAGGGCGGCACGCAGACACCTGCAACCGGGAAATCGGTCTGGCCACCTGCCTCGACCGCATTGAGATACACACAGACCGTGCGCAGGCGATTACCGGCAGCGGGACGATCAGCGGCAATTCTGCTGGCCGGCAGGTAGTCGCGATGCGCGCGATAGTGCTCCCCTGGTGCGTAGCACAGCACCGACAATGGCTCGGCATGCGTCAGCGGTAGCCGCGCACATGCCGCTAGCCTCGCCTGCGCAGCGCGGGCTGCGAAGTCTTCCAGAATCGGGTCCAGCGTCGCGCCGCGGCTGGTGCGGATCGGCGTGCGCTGGCTGCTTGCATCATTCGGATCGACTACCTGGGAGGCGCGCAGATGTGGGCGTGCCAGCAGGATCAATAGCCGGCACTCGTCGGCGGACAGCACCGCGGAGTGGCTTTCGATCGTTGGACACTGGTGGAGCCGCGTTGGCGCGCTGCGCGGGGGGAAGTGCATGTGCTCGCGCGCGCTGTCATCGACCGGATCGGGGGGCGCGATCTGGACCTCGGGGAGGGACGTGACTCCCAGCGGCTGCAGTTGCCGCAGCAGGTGCTCTGCTGCGTCGGGCTGGGCGGCAATGCCTTCGCCGCGCAGCAGGCGCTCGGCGAGCAGCACCGCGGCTGGCACGTCGCCAGCCGATGCAGCCTGCTCCAGCAGGCGCACACAGTGTTGTTGCTGATGCGGGTGATCGATTCGACCGTATTGAATGGCTAGCGCACGCAGCGCCGGCGGGTAGTGTGCGTCTGCCGCAGCGTGCAACCGCGCATGCGCTTGTGTTCCCAACTGCCCAGGGTTCTCGCCCACAGCCAGCGTCGCCAGCAGATAAGACGCTGCAGCCACGCCGTTGTGTTCGGCGTGTTGCCAGTGCGCGATGGCCTGAGCGACATCCACTGGACCGCCGATGCCGTAGGCGAGCATGCGGCCGGCTTCGATCTGGGCGGTGGCATCGCCTGCGGCTGCGCCACGGGTGTACCAGAGGAGAGCTTGCTCCGTCTCACCGGCGCGCACCAGCGCCTGCGCCAACGCATTGATGGCCGCGGGCTGTTGGCCTTGTGCGGCGAGGGTGAGTTGCGCGAGGGACGAGGCGTGCATGGCTGCATCCTAATCGGTGACCCGGCACAACGCGATCAGCTGTCTGCTTCGAGTGCCAGGTGGGTCAGATACAGGCGCAGGTCGAATTCGAGCTGGTGGTAGTCCGGGGTCATGTGGTTGCACAACTGATAGAAGGCCTTGTTGTGATCGGCTTCTTTCAAGTGCGCCAGCTCGTGGGCGACGATCATCTGCAGGAAGGGCTCCGGCGCATCGCGAAACACCGAGGCAATCCGAATTTCGCGACTGGCCTTGAGCCGGCCGCCGTGCACGCGCGAGATGGCCGTGTGCGTGCCCAGCGCATGCTTCACCACCTGCAGGTGGTTGTCGTAGATCGCCTTGTGCAAAGTGGGCGAGGAGCGCATGTAGCGCTCCTTCATCGCCTTGACGTAATCGTACAGATGGCGATCGGTACGAATGCTGTGCCGCTCCGG
Source organism: Xanthomonas sp. WCS2018Noco2-27 (assembly GCF_031843525.1). NCBI lineage: Bacteria > Pseudomonadati > Pseudomonadota > Gammaproteobacteria > Lysobacterales > Lysobacteraceae > Xanthomonas > Xanthomonas sp. WCS2018Noco2-27. The sequence continues at coordinate 75,068 of NZ_JAVTIK010000001.1, forward strand.
ATAGCGCCGCGCCAGGACCGCGGCGAGCTTGTCCTGTGCGATCAGCTCGCGCACCTGATCCAGGACGGCGGGCGGATAACCGGTGAGATAGCGAAGAGTGTCCATGGCGATCGACTGCTGCAAGAGCTGCATGATCGCCGATGCTGGCGAATCTGTCTTATCCGAGAAGAACGGGCGCGCTGCAGAGCGTTCGAATGGGTCCCGACGATTGCGGTCAATGACATCAGTTTCATGCAGGCAAGCGCAATCAGCTCGCCTACTGCGTGGTCGCTATCGACTCGAACAGTGTTAAAAAAAGCATCGATCGCGAGTTGCCTGGTGACGTCGACGAACCGTCAACGCGCAGGGTCTTTGCAGGAAACCTGCGCGCCGTTAGCGCTGAACGCCGTCTGCGTGTGGCAGCGTGTGTCAGGTGTATTCACGAATGCGGCACATGTGGATGGGTAGCGTGCAGCGCATGTTTTGCGGCGATGTGTCGCAAGCACACGATCGAACAACGGCAGCGTGCCGGATTAGGAGACAACAACATGATCAAGTGGGCCATTATCTTCGCCATCATCGGATTGATTGCCGGTGCGCTCGGATTCGGCGGGATGGCAGGCGCTGCGATGGGAATTGCCAAGTTCCTGTTCTGGGCCGGCATCATCATCGCCATCGTGCTGTTTGTGCTGGGCATGACGATCGCCAAGAAGGTGACCTGACGCGCAGTATGCAGCTGGACAGTGTTGCGCTGTCAGCTGCACTGCTGCAAAAAAGAGCGGCCATTGGCCGCTCTTTTTCTATCAGCGCGTTGTACAGCGCGATCGCTGAAGGCGATCTCGACCGTAAGCATCGAGCGGGCCTGCGTCAGACGCCGGTATCGTCAGCGGTCGTATGCAGGGCGATATTGAGCTGGTCGATGGTCACGATCCAGTCGGCATCGTCGAGACGTTCTTCACGCAGCAACTGCGCTTGTGCGGGCGTCCAGAACGGCGCTTCTTCCAGGCGCATATCGCCCGGCAGAGGCGAATGTTCGGCGATGAAGCTGCGAATGCTGGCCTCATCGGAGGCCAAGCCAAGTTGGGCGAACAATTCGGAGAACGGGTGGACAGGGTGTTCCATTGCAAATCCCTCGTGGGTGCGGATGACTGAATGTTAGAGCACCCAGTTTGAGGGCACTGTGCACGGCCGGCTTGGATTTGCCTGCGCCAATGACCATCTATCCAGCCTGACCAGATAAGGGTGAGACGATCATGGCGACCGGATGGGCGGGTGATGGGGCAGTGCAGGACCAGATCGATGCCACCGTCGAAGACGCGATCAAGCGTGCGCGCAGTCAGCTGCACCAGGGGCCGAGCCTGACCCATTGCGAAGCTTGCGATGCGCCGATTCCCGAAGCGCGACGCAAGGCCGTGCCTGGCGTGCAGTTATGCGTGAACTGTCAGGAGGCGCACGACCTGGAGCAGGGCGCGCAAGGCGGATTCAACCGTCGCGGCAGCAAAGACAGTCAACTGCGTTGAGTGTGTTGGTGCGCTAGCGAACGGCGGGTGTCTTGTTGACCTCAAACATGCGTTGCCGAGAGCACATTGTTCCGGCAGCGGTACGGACGTTCGGGAGCTTTGCGGTCGGCAAGAACGGTGGCTGCATGCCCTCCACGTCACTGCGTGCTCAGTTCGCGTTGAAGCCGCTGCTTTCGCGCCACCGACGCGTGGTGCGCTGGAAGAACAGGCTGTTGGGGACCTGCAGCACACTGCCCGCATGGTCGCCGGTTTCTTCCAATGTCGTGTAGATCACGTTGATATCGATCACCCGTCCCTTCAGGCCGGGCTTGTCGCCACCTTCGAGCAGCTCGATGTGATCGTGCAGGCGGAACGGACGTGTGGTGATGATCAGGAAGGTGCAGAAGATATTGGACAGCACGCTCCATGCGGCGAAAAACGCCACCGCGCCAACCGCTGCAAAGCCGGTGAATGCCGTCCACAGCGTTTCGCTAGAGACACCGGCAACGTGCAAGACCATCAGCAACGCGCTGGTCGAAATGATGAAACTGCCAGCGCGGCGAATACCGATCATCATCTCGGCGGGCACGTTGTAGCGCGTGCATACGCGCCGCAGCAATTGCCGCAACAACAGGCGTAGCAAGCCCGCCAAGGCAAGTATCAGCACGATCTTGATCGTTGGCACTGCGACTGCCAGCCACTCCGGGTTCCAGTGAGGCAACAGGCTGCGGATCATGGCGGGCAAGGGGTCGGACGCGGACATCAGATCAGACAAAAGCGGGGTGGACCGCCATTGTAACGGCGCAACCTGCACGCGACAGGTGCAGGGGATGAACGTGCGTGCGGTTCTGAGTCGTCCGGCTGCAGCAGGCGGTGTTGCTACACCTCGTGCTTGTCCTGTTCTTTTGAGGTGAGTGAGGTGGATGCGGACTGGCGAAACCGACAGTATTCCTGCGACGCAGCGCTGCTCACGGCCGCGGCGACGCTAGATGCGCCTAACCAAGTGCCTGGCATTACAGCGCCGTACAACGCTTGCCGAGCGGCTCTATAGATGCGCTGGTGATCGGACCTTGAGGCAGTCGCGTCCTGCCGATGGCGGAGGCGCGCTGGCTGGGAGCCAACTCGTCTTCGCTGTATCCGATCGCTGCCATTCAGTGCCGATACGCACGTCATGCGCGACCAAGACCGCCAAGCGCCGCCAGGTCTGCGCGATCGCGTGGACCGGTGCCCACTGATACGGCCTACTGGCACCGATGCAGGAGGCCTGCTCCAAGGGGGCATGCAGTAGGCAGACATCGATTCGGGCAGGCGTCACCCTGAGCTGCACTGTGTCCAGTCGCTGCACTTGGGGGCAGTGGGGCGTGCACAAGGCCAGAGCCAGTCCAAGTAGGTGTGGCATGACGATCTCCAACGTAAACCAGGCGCTACGCCGCGGTGGTGTCGGCGGGCGGCGATGCGGCGCGGGAGTGCGCCATTGCAGACTTGGATGCGGCGGCCGGCCAAAAGGTTTAGAGCTGCGAACATGCGTACTGCGCTTACCGGCAGGCGGCCGTGGCTGGGAATCGGCAGGGACTACCCGTAAGCCCGGTTCTGAGTGCGTTATCCGCGCACCACCTGACGACTGCTCGCTACGCTTTATCGGCCGCTCTCGCAGTGGTGATCGGCTGCTGCGCTGAGTATTAGCGAGCACTGCAGCGATTGCAGTGGTGAGACGGCTGTTCGCCACGGATCCAGCCATGCGGCACCGCCAACACTGGCCAGGTCTCGCGTCGTTCTGCGGGCTTTCAAAAAAGTTTGCGCGGGTTTAAACCATTGTGCTGTTCGGTGCATCCAACTGGCTATGCTCGACACCTCCGTGCCCATCGATGCCCTGCCATGCGCCACCCCCGCCGACCGCGACGATGCGGCGTTGGCGCGTGCAGCTGCGGCTGGCGAACGCGCTGCGTATGAGGCGATCTATCGCCGTCACTCGCCGCGGCTGTATGCGCTGGTCTGGCGCTTGTGTGGCGGCAATGCCGCGCGCGCCGATGACGTATTGCAGGACACCTTCATCGCCGCGTGGAAAGCATTGCCGCAGTTTCGCTTCCAGAGTGCGTTGGGCACATGGTTGCATCGGCTTGCCGTCAATACCGCGTTGATGGAGATGCGCGCGCGTGCGGCGTTTGGCGATCACGCCAGTGACGACACCGATGCGATGCTTACGGCAGTTCCCGACGCAGCGGGTTGTCACTCGATCCGGATGGATCTGGAGCGCGCCTTGGAAACGTTGCCGCCGCGCGCCAGGGCGGTGTTGGTGCTGCACGATATCGAAGGCTGGAAACACCAGGAAATTGCCGATCAACTGCAGATGGCAGTCGGCAGTTCGAAGGCACAACTGCATCGCGCGCGCGGTCTGCTGCGCGCGCGGCTTGGAGAACACGCATGACCCCCGACCACCCCGACCACCCCGACCACCCTGATCGCATCGAAGCCGAGTCCCGGGCCGAAGACGCTGCGCTGGTCGCGCGCTTGCAGGCATTGCCGCAGCAGCGCTTGCCGCCTGCGCAGCTGTGGGAGCGCATCGCGCCGGCGCTGGTGCCGCATGCCACTGTGGTGGCACGCCGGCCGCGTCGTCGTCGCTGGGCGCTGCCGGTGCTTGGGGTTGCGTTGGCAGCGGTCGTGGCCTTGGTCGCTGTCGTGCCCGGCATCAGGCAGCACACATCGCCGCCGCGTGCTGCGCAGCCGGCGCTCGTGGCGCAGGCGCAGGCGATGGCCGGGCAATACCAGCAGGCCATCGCCGAGGTTCCGCTGCAGCAGGTGCCGGCCGATCTGCGGCCTGCGCTGGACGAGCTGGATCAAAGCGCGCGGGCCATCCACGCGGCCATCGCGCAGAGCCCGCAGTCCGCCTTTTTGTTGTCGCAACTGCAGCGCACCTACGCCAAACGGCTGCGATTGACCCGTCTTGCCTCTCAGGGCGAGACATCCTTCCCAAGTTGAGGAGCATGTTCATGCGCTACGCACATCTTTCCCTGTTGCTGTTGGCTGCGGTTTGCGCTGCGCCGGCGGCGGCCCAAACTGCGGTCAATCAGAGTCATCCGCTGGCACGTGGCGGGCGCGTGGAGCTGGAAAACATCGCCGGGCAGATCCGTGTGCGTGGGTGGGACCGCGACGAGGTGGCGCTGACCGGCACTTTGGGCGAGGGCCAGCGGCTGGAGGTCGATGCGAGTTCGAATCGGCTGCAATTGGAGGTGATCTATCCGCATACCAGCCGCAGTAGCAAGGGAGCGCAGCTGGAGTTGCGCGTGCCGCGCGGCGCCATGCTGCAGGTGGCTGCGGTCAGCGCGTCGGTCGATGTGGACCAGGTCGATCTTGCGCAGCTGCGGCTCAAATCCGTCAGTGGCGACGTAGTGGCGCGCGGCCGCGCCAAGGAGGCGCAGCTGGAGACGGTCAGCGGGACGTTGCGCAGCACGGTGAGCAGCGGGCGGGTGACGCTGGGCACGGTCAGTGGGCAAATCGACGCGCAAGCCGGTGCCAGCGGCGTGGTGTCGGCCGAGTCCGTTTCCGGTGATATCCGGATCGGCGCGGGACAGGTCTCGCAGTTGCGTTCGCAAAGCGTGTCTGGCTCAGCCTCGGTCACGGTGGCCGGGCTGGCGCCGGGCGGCAGCATCTCTGCAGAGAGTGTCAGCGGCACGATCACGCTGGGCGTGCCGCGCAACGTCTCGGCGGCGCTGAATGTGGAGGTCTTCAGTGGCGACATCCACTCGGTGGCCGGGCGTGTGGAACGGCCTGAGTACGGCCCTGGCAAGAGCCTGCGCGCGACGTTGGGGGCCGGCAACGGCGATATCAAACTGGAGTCGCACTCGGGTTCGGTGCGTATCGACTACAGCAACTGACGCCGAAAACAGACGTGCCACCTTGCGGTGGCACGTCGGTAACACTTCAACGCAACCCTTGGCGGCAACTGTCGCGAGCGTGCGCTGCGATGCGGGCGCAAGTGACAGCGTGCTCGCTGCTTACGCGATCTTGTCGCCGTCGTTGCGGGCGGGACCGAAGTTGGTGGTGAGCACTTCGATCCGGCCGCCGGTCTTGCGGAACGCGGCGATGTCGGCAGCAATACGCTCACGACTGAGCGGCTGCGACTTGCCTTCGCTGCGAGCGATGCTGGGCTGGGATTTCTGCTTGGTCGCGGGACGTGCCATGTGGCCTCCTGTAGCGGGGAAGTGCAATGACACCGCGTGCGGCGAGGGTGGTGCGCGCGAAAGCGGTGTCGAGAAGTGCGATCGCGTTCGGTGCGCAATCGCGGCGGCACGACGGGCGTGCCTTGCAGGCGAGACGGCTGAGCGTCAGGCAGCAACCGTGCATTATAGGCGCTGAGCGCCGATTTGTGTTAACCGTCCGACGGGCGGGCGCCCTGGGCCGCCGCCCAAGCCAGGCCCTGCACCACGCCGAACGAGGGATCGCCATGCACCATGCGCGATTCCGGAAAGGCCGCCGCCACGGTGTCGCGGATATAGCCGGCGCGCGACATGCCGCCCGTCAGGAACAGGGTGGCCGGCGGTGCGGCCATGTCGGCCCGCACCTGCGCAAGCAAACCTTCCAGCTCGCGCAGATAGCTGGAAGCGGACGCCACCAGTGCGCTGGCCTGCACGTCCACGCCCAGCCCGCGTTCGATGAATTCCAGCGATGCCTGGTGCTGGTCGAGCTCGCTGAGCGCGATCTTGCAGGCTTCCACACCGCGATACAGGCGCGCGGTATTGCCGGTGTCCTGCAATGCCTGCAGGCGCTTGTCGAACGGGGCAGGCACGTCCTGGTATTTGTGCAGGCGGAATTCGCGTTGACGGGTCATGTCCTGCACCATCGCCGCTTCCACATAGTGGTGCGCCGGCACGCGGGTGATGCCGCGGCCGAACAGCGGCATGTAGGCGGCGAGACTGAGCGCCAGATCGATATCGGTACCGCCGCGCGGAATGCCCCAGGCGCGGTGCACCTGCGGCGGGGCACTGCCGCCGACGCTGGCATGCGCGATGTCGGTGGTGCCGCCGCCGATGTCCACCACCACCGTGTCGTGCCGGGTGTCGTGGCTGACGTGATAGTGCATCGCTGCCGCTGCGGGTTCTTCGAGAAACTCCACGCTGTCGAAACCGGCGGCGATGGCGGCGGTCTGCAAAATCTCCAGCGCCTGTGCATTGCCGGCTTCGCCGATCGAACTGCGAAATTGCACCGGGCGGCCGAGCACGGCGTTGCGGATGTTGAGATCGAACTGGCGCGAGGCGGTGAGACGGATATGCTCCAGCACGTGTGTGGCGATGCCGGTGATGGTCTGGCGCGCGCGCGGGTGCAGGTTGTAGCCCAGCATCGACTTGGGGCTTTGCACCAGATTGCCTTCGCCTTCGAGGAAGTAGGCATCCAGCGCGTCGTCGCCGTACACCGCGTTCTGCAGCAGCGCCGCCGAGCTGCGCGGCTCGCGCACCTGCTCTTCCATCCATTGCCGGCGCACGATGCGCAACGCCTCGCGGCGCAGGCTGTCCTGATTGGGGGTGCGGCCGGCGGCAGTCGCATCGCGGCGGGCGGAGTCGATCAGGCGCTCCATCTCGTATTCCAGCGCGGGCGTGAGGCTGAAATTCTCCGGATCGCGCATGGTGTCGGGGAAATACACCGTGGTGCGGAACTGCAAGGCCTCACCGAAGCGCACCGCTTGCACCTGCCCGTCGACGATCGCCGCGGCGGCGGAGTTGCTAGTACCGAAGTCGATGCCGAGTTTCATGCAGAGTGCCTGAGAGCGGGCCGCGCACTTTACTACGGCTGCCGCGTCCTCCGTCCAGACCGGCGCGCAGGCATTGCGCCCGGGCCGATGTGCCGCGTGCCGGGCGGCACGCGGCATCTTGCATCAGGCCGCGATGTCGTCGACGTGGCCCTGGTTCAATTCATCGGTAGTGGCTTCGCGCACTTCAACCACTTCGACTGCGAAGTGCAGGGTCTGCCCGGCCAGCGGGTGATTGCCGTCCACGGTTATCTGCTCCGGGCCGACGTCGGTCACGGTCACCAGGACCGGGCCTTGTTGGGTGCGGGCTTCGAACTGCACGCCGGGCACGACGTCGACATCGGTGGGGAAGGCATCGCGCGGCACGTGCTGGATCAGCTGCTCATGACGCGGCCCATAGCCTTTTTCGGGCGCAACATCGGCAGTGAGCGTGTCGCCGATGCGCCTGCCGTCCAGTGCCTGCTCGAGGCCGGGAACGATGTTGCCGGCACCGTGCAGATAGCTCAGCGGGGTGTCCGGCGTGGAGCGGTCCAGTACCTGGCCGCTGTCGTCGGAAAGGGTGTAGTGAATGGTCGCAACGCGACCCTGGCTGATTTCCATTGGAAACCTCCATGACGGGTGATGAGGGGAGTGCATCGGCTGATTCACGATGCCAAGAGATGTTGCCCGCACACCGTAGGCAATCAACGCCGGTGATGCAACCGTGGCTGCAGCTGCGGTTGGGGCGAGGATCAGCTTGGTGCAGAGCGTGGCATGGCCACGCTGCGACGCAGTGCCTTGCCGCGCGGGCACATGTGATGTGCGTGCAGTTCGGCTCGCTATCTTGTCCGCGCCGATACATTGGCGGCACACGTGCTGGTTCGAGGTGCTGCGCCACTATCACTAGAAACGCCGCACTTTGTGCGCGGATTGCGTGCGCATCAGATACCTATGTGCGCGCTCAATCGGTCTGCTCCCCACGTTCGATCTGTGCGCGGCGCGCGCGCCAGGTTTCCGGTGTCTGCGGTTTGATGAACAGCGCGGTGAGCTCGGGATGCTGACGCTTGGCTGCTGCTTCGATGCGCCCGACGCAGGCTTCGATCTGCGGCGTGGTGCGGCTGTCTTCGAACTCGGCGCTGAGCGCGGCAACCACCTGGTTCGGGCCCATCTGCATGGTCAGCACGCCGTTGGCGGCGCGCACATCCGGGTCGCTGGCGGCAATGCGCAACAGCGACTCGGTGACATGCGCATGCGCGGGTTCGCCGATCAGCAAGCCCTTGGTTTCGCGCGCCAGCAGGAACGCGGTGAAAGCGAGCACACCGGCAATGCCGATCGATGCGATGCCGTCGAGCTCGGGCATGTCGAACAGCTGTGCGCCGGCCAGGCCAAGCAGTGCCATGAACAGGCCGATCAACGCCGCGCTGTCTTCCAGCAAGACAGTAAAGGTGCTGGGGTCCTTGCTCTGGCGAAACGCCTCGAAATAGCCCATGCGGCCCTTTTTGGCACGAAATTCGCGCAGTGCCACCACCCAGGAGATGCCTTCGAACACGATCGAGACACCGAGCACGCAATAGGCGACAAGATGGCTCTTGGCCGGCTCGGGATGACGCAGATGCACGATGCCTTCGTATAGCGAGACGCCGGCGCCCATCGCAAACACCAACAGCGCGACGATGAAACTCCAGAAGTACAGCTCGCGCCCGTAGCCGAATGGGTGTGTCGGCGTGGGTGCTTGCGCGGCACGACGCAAGCCGTACAGCAGCAGTACCTCGTTAACGGTGTCCACCAGCGAATGCACACCTTCGCTGAGCATGGCCGAGCTGCCGGAAATGCCTGCAGCAATGAATTTGGCCACTGCGATGGCCAGATTGCCGGCCAGCGCGACGTAAACCACCAGGTGCGAGCCCTTGGGTTTTGCAGGGCCGCCGGATCCGGCATCCCTGGGTCCGCTGCCGGCGTTGCCAGCGTGTGCGGCGCTCGATGTGGGGGACACTGGCGGGTTGGACACGTGCGACCTGCGGGGTATTCGATAAGCGCTGCACTATCGCGCCGCCGCTGTGCCGGGTGCGTGATCGCAGCGCCGGGGAGCTACAATCCACGCCCGTTTCGATCAAGGAATTGCATGTCTACCGTTCCCGCCTGCCCGCAATGCGGCCAGGACAACACCTATGCCGACGGCGCGTTGTCGATCTGCGCGGAGTGCGGTTTCGAATGGACTGCAGGCGAGGCCACCGCGAGCGCGACGGTCGTGCGCGACAGCAACGGCAACGTGTTGCAGGCCGGCGACACGGTGACGGTGATCAAGGATCTCAAGGTCAAGGGCGCGTCGATTCCGCTCAAGCAGGGCACGGTGATCCGCAATATCCGCCTGGTCGAAGACGATGCCGAACATATCGAAGGCAACTCGGAAAAGATCAAGGGGCTGGTGCTGAAGACCTGCTTCTTGCGCAAAGCGTGAGCGTCACTCGCGGGTAAGTCGCTCGCGCAGGAATGCGCTTGTGCGCGATGGCTGTAGTGGAACTTCATCTCGCTCCCGCAGCGCAGTGCAGCGTCTGTCTTGCAGGCGCCATCAATCGCGCGGATACACCGCCGCCACCATGCAGCTCTGGCGCATCCGCGCAAACTGCCCGCCGCGCATGGTGCTCAGGTCGCCTTGCTGGCCCGTCCCGACGTCTGCGCCGGCAAGGCCGATTTCGTCGAGGACATCGACCTTGTCGCCGGGATTGCCGCAGATCGCATTCAAGCCCATGCCGGACACGAAGCGGATCGGCGGTGCGCCGCTGAGTTCGCGGCAGCTGTCCATCAACTCGACGCGATAATGGCGATGCTCGCCGGGGTGGCGTGGCGACACTTCCACCACCAGGCCCTGCGCGTCTTCCGACCATGCGCGCAGCATGCTTGGATTGAAGCAGTAGCTGGACGAGCCGGCGAAGTTGCGACGACGTGCTTCGCGCACACTGACGCCTTCCAGCGTGGGCACACCGTCGCGGTCGCGCTGCCGGGCAATGCCGGCGTAGTCGCGCGCGCTGAGCGTGGTGACCTGGCTAATCGCGCACCGTTGCTGCCCGGCGCTGACATACGCCTGCGCGCCATTGCAGACCCAACCGTGCGGCGCGAGCAGATTGGCATCTGCCTGCGCGGCGAGCTGTGGGCAGTCCTGCGCCAACTGCAGGCGGAACAGGCGTCCGTCGTGTTGTGCTACAGCGAGCGTGCGCGCATCGGCCTGATGCAATTCCGTCACCTGGCGCGCATCCAGGCAGTCCGCGCTTGGCGGCGCAGGACGCGTGGGTTGTGCCGATGCATCGGCCATGGTGCATGCCACAACGTTGATGCCGAACAGAACCGCAGCGAGCAGGCGCATCACGCACATCCTTGGCAATGAGGTAACCGCATCATGTGCCAGCAGCGCTGTGCTGACAATCGCGCATCCGCAGCGAAGGAGCACCCGGTCGAAACAACACGCCGCGCGCTGGGGATGGCGGCATGCAGTACGCAGCGAACGCCGCAGTTGCCGGCCTGTCCACGCAGCGCGCTGATAGCGCGCTCATGGCGTTTCAGGCGGGTCCGAATCCAGCACCTGCAGCTTGGCGCCGGTGGTCTCGGGCAGGATGCGCTGGTCGGTTGCGACCAACACCACGCCGGGGGTCAGCAGCGGCAACAGCCCGGCCAGAAATGCGGGCGGTACCTGCAGGCGCGCGACGGTGGCGGCATCCAGCGCCTGTCCTGCCGTGGCGGTACTGCCGGGAATGCCGATCCGCATCCAGTTGGGCATGCGCTGACCGGGCAGCCCGGGGAGGTCGCCCGGCAGAAAGCCCTGGCCGACGATGAAAGCCTGCGTGCCCAGCGGCGCGGCGCCGGGCTCTGCGTGCAAGGCGACCTGCGCGCGCCCGATTTCCACACCGTTGCGGTAGACCACCAGTTGCTGGTCGGTACTGCTGATCAGCATCGAGATCGGGCCGGCCGGCGCCAGGTCCGGCTGCCAGGCAAATGCCTGGCCGTTGGGTAGCGGCAGCAAGGCGCGTTCGGCGCCGGTGGTGGGATCGATCGGGCTGAGCGCGCGCGGATGCACCACATCGTCGGCACTGATGCCGGCCTGCGCAACCACCACCACCATGCCCATGTTGGAATTGTCGAACAGCAATCGCGCAAACTCGGACGGCAGATGCACGCAACCGTGCGATTCCGGATAGCCGGGCAGGCCGCCGGCGTGCAGGGCGACGCCGTCCCAGGTCAGCCGCTGCTGATAGGGCATGGGGGCGGCGTTGTAGATGTTGGAACGGTGGTCCTTGTCCTTCTGCAGGATGGTGAACACACCGGTCGGCGTTTCGTGCCCGGGCTTGCCGGAGCTGATGGTGGACACCCCGATCAGGATGCCGTTGCGATATGCATAGGCGCGTTGTTCGGTCAGGCTGACGATCACCGCCATCGGCCCCCAGCCTTTGCTGACGCCACCCCAGATCCATTCGCCCGGCTTGAGCTGCGTGGGCAGGGTATCGGCAGGGCTGGACTGGCGCGCGCCCCAGAACGGCACGGCAAGCGCTTGCCCGCCGATCAGCAGCGTGCAGCACAGGGCAAACGAGAAAAAGCGGCGCATTGGAATTCCAGCAGCAAGGGCCGCCTGGATGCTATCCGGATGCAACGGGCGCGTCATGTAGCGACGCTGTGGTGTCGGCGCGTCACGCGAAGGGTGGTCTTGCACGCAGGCCGATCAACTGGGCTGGTCTGCGGTCGCCGCGCTGCACCGCGTCGCGCGACCGACCCGCTGCCCGATCTCCGCCGCATCGTTGCGGCGGAGATCGGGTTTGCCGGCGTTCTGATCAGTCCGCCAGAGCGGGGTAATCCGTATAGCCCTTGGCACCGCCACCGTACAGGGTGGCCTGGTCGACGGCTGCCAGCGGTGCTTTCTCGTGTAGGCGACGCACCAGATCCGGGTTGGCAATGAAGGGACGGCCGTAAGCGATCGCATCGGCGTAGCCGCTGCTGATGGCGTGTTCGGACATGCCACGGTCGTAGCCGTTGTTGGCAATCCATGCACCATCGAACTTGGTACGCAATGCAGCGTAGTCGAAGGCGATGTTGTCGCGCGCGCCACCGGTGGCGCCTTCGATCACGTGCACGAAGGCCAGCCCGCCGATCAGGTTGAGACGCTCGACCGCACGTTCGAACAACGGCTGCGGATCGGAGTCGTGTGCGCCGTACACCGGGGTCACCGGCGACAACCGCACCCCGGTACGCTCGGCACCGATCTCGTCGGCGATGGCCTGCACCACTTCGCTCAGCAGGCGTGTGCGGTTTTCGATGTCGCCGCCGTAGGCATCGGTGCGCTTGTTGGAGCCATCGCGCAGGAACTGATCGAGCAGATAGCCGTTGGCGGCACGCACTTCCACGCCATCGAAACCGGCATCGATCGCGTTGCGCGCAGCGAGACGGTAATCCTCGATCAGTGCGGGAATTTCATCCAGTGCCAGGGCGCGCGGCTCGGATACATCTTCAAAGCCGCTCTTGGTGTAGGTCTTGCCTTCGGCGCGAATGGCGCTGGGCGCAACCGGCACTTCGCCAGGGGGCAAGACGCTGGTGTGCGAGACGCGGCCGACATGCCATAGCTGCAGCACGATCTTGCCGCCACGGCGATGCACTTCGTCGGTGACTACGCGCCAGCCTTCGACCTGCGCCTTGGTGTAGATGCCGGGGGTGTCCAGATACCCCTGGCCGAGCGGACTGATCTGCGTGCCTTCTGCAACGATCAGGCCGGCGGTGGCGCGCTGGCCGTAATACTCGGCGGCGAGCGGCGAGGGCACCTGGCCGGCGCCGGCGCGGTTGCGCGTCAGCGGCGCCATGATCACGCGGTTGGCAAGATCCAATGCGCCCAGGCGCACCGGGGAGAACAACGGAGATTCAGTGGATTTGGACATCAGCAACCAGTTCGAGTTGGATCGCGCGCCAGGCGCGGCACCACGCCGATCGCGGTGCCCTACAGCGATGGTGGCGGACCCAAGCAGATTCGAGCGATGCCAGTAGGACACTGCGTCTCCAGCACGCCAACGCGCGGTGAACTGTGATGTGCTGCTGGTTGGCGCTGAATCGCTGCGAGCAGAAGCCTTTCGCTGATTGCTGCATTGCACAATAATAAGCCGCCCCGTCATCCTGGAGTCGGGCATGTCCGATATCGATCTCTCAACGCCGCGCGTGCCACGGCGCGATTACGTGCTGATCCTGCTTGCGCTGGCGATGGGCGGTTTTGCGATCGGCATCAGCGAGTTTTCCACAATGGGCCTGATGACGCAGATCGCGCAGGGCCTGCAGATCAGCGAGCCGCAGGTGGGCCATGTCATCAGTGCGTATGCGCTGGGTGTGGTGGTCGGCGCGCCGTTGCTGGCGATCCTGGGCGCGCGCTGGCCGCGTCGCACCTTGTTGTTGCTGCTGATGGTGTTCTACGCGCTGGGCAACCTTGCCAGTGCGTTGGCGCCGAGCTACCACACGATGTTGTTGTGTCGCTTCATCGCCGGGCTGCCGCATGGCGCGTATTTCGGCGTCGCTTCGTTGGTTGCCGCCTCGATCAGCCCGCCCAATCAACGCGCCACTGCGGTGGGGCGCGTGCTGCTGGGCTTGAGCGTTGCCTTGCTGGTGGGCAACCCGCTGGCGACCTGGCTGGGGCAGATCGTGAGCTGGCGCTGGGCGTATGCGTCGGTGTCGGTGATTGCGCTTGGCACGGTCGCGGCGGTGGCTGCGTTGTTGCCGCCTGCGCCGGACGAGCCACGCCAGCAGCCATTGCGCGAGTTGCGTGCGTTCAACCAGCCGCAGGTGTGGTTGGCGTTGGCGATCGGCGCGGTGGGGTTTTCCGGGATGTTCTGCGTTTTCAGTTATCTGGCGCCGACCCTGACCGCGGTCACTGGCGTAGCGCCTGCGCGCATTCCGTTGGCGATGGCCGCATTCGGCGTCGGTGGCGTGCTCGGCAGCATCCTGGGCGGTTGGTTGTTCGACCGCATGCAATTCCGCGCGGTGCCGGTGCTGTTGGTGTGGTCGATCGTGGTGATGCTGACCTTCCCTCTGGCTGCGCATTCGGGCCTGTGGGTCTTCGTTTCCATTGTGGCGGTCGGCACGATGGGCGCTCTGGCGCCGGCGTTGCAGACCCGCCTGATGGACGTGGCAGCCGAAGCGCAGACGCTGGCCGCAGCGTCCAACCACGCTGCCTTCAATACCGCAAATGCCTTGGGCCCCTGGCTGGGCGGCATGGCGATCACCGCCGGCTGGGGCTGGACCTCTACCGGGTATGTGGGTGCAGCCACCGCACTCGGCGGGTTGCTGGTCTACGCGCTGGCGGTGTGGCAGGAGCAACGTCAGCGTAGTGTGGCGATCAACGACTGAGTGGCTGACCGTCGTAGCTGCGTGCGCTGATGGGCGTGCGCTGCGCCGCTGATCGCGGCGCTTTGTAGACCCTGGTGATCTACGTGCCATCCCTCCATCTGTGGCGTGCACGGCGCGTGCTCGCTGACAGCACGATTGATTGAGCAGCGCTCCATTGCGCTCGCGTTCGCTGCAGATGGAAGTGGCGATTGCGTGCGGGCATCGCATCCACAAACAACTCACGGCCGCGCGTCGAGACTGCCCGCATTGCAACCGGACCGAACAGCGCCATGACCGACTTCACTCCACCGCCGTGGAAGCGTCCCAATCCCAAGCGAAAGGCCGCCTCCACACCGTTGACCGACGCACAGAAGGCCGCCGCGAAGCAGCGTGCAGAAGAGGCCGGGCGCCCCTATCCGAATCTGGTCGACAACATGTGGGCGAGTCGCCAGCCGAAGGGATCTTGATGCGTCGTTGCCAACGATGAATCGCAATTCATCGGCCGCACGATGGCGTGAGGACGATACCCGTATCGCTCACATGCCGATTATGGTCGCGCCGCCAGGATGCAGCCGTACACAAGGTCACGGCATCGCAATCAAACCATCGATTGCGCTTCTCCCCGAAAGCCAGCGCATTGCATCCCTCGCAACGCTGGTGCATCCAACAAGGAGCGACACATGAGCATTCAGAGCAAGACCGAGCATAGCCTCAACGACCTCATCGCTATTTCCCGCGACGGCAAGGACTTCTACGACGAAGCGGCTGCCAAGGTGGGCGATGTAGAGCTGGCGACGTTGTTCCGCCGCATTGCCGGTGTCAAGACCGACATCGTCAGCAGCCTGAGCAGCGTGGTCGCATCGGCCGGCGGCACGCCGGAAAAACACGGCACCATGGTCGGCAGCATGCAGCAGTTCTACGGCAAGGTGCGCGCAACGTTGGGCGACACCAAGTACGGCTACGTGGCCGAGCTGGAAGAATCCGAAGATCGCCTGCTGAAGGCGTTCGATGAAACCATCGCCGATGCCGACACGCCGGCTGCCGCACGCGACGCTGCACTGCGTTTGTTGCCGGAAGTGCGTGCATGTCACGACGTGATGCGCAACCGCAAGCATGCGATGAAGAACGCCGCGTAAGGCGTCGCAAGACCGAAGTGCATCTGCACTGATGCAGCTCTCGGAATAAATCGATACAGGCGGGAAACGGGTAGCGCAAGCTGCCCGTTTCTTTTTGTGCGTGCGGCATGCCGCACGCCAGCTGGCGAACAAATCACCACGGCGTCAGTCCCGTTCCACGCTGACGAAGTGTTCCACGTGAGCGCGGGATTGCGCGGCGTATTCGCACACGCATCAGGTCTGCTAGTATCCGCCGCCCTTCTTCAGCCAGGCCCGCGCAGGCGGTCGTGGAATTACTCATGAAGCAGCAGTTTCTATATCTGTCATCGGCCGAGGCGCAGTTGTCGCTGGGCCTGGGGGAAGAGAAGACCACCGAGCGGCTGTTTTTTGCGGTGATGGCCGATGCGGCCACTGCCGGACTTGCGGCCGGCATCGCCGAGGGGCTGCTGCAGAGCGGGCAGGTGGATGGCAAACCGCTGGGGCGCGAGCGGCTGCATGTGACCTTGCACCATCTGGGCGATTACGCCGGTGGGCTGCCGCCTTCGTTGGTGAGCCGCGCCAGTCAAGCGGCCGAGCGTGTGGCAATGGAGGCCTTCGAGGTCGAGTTCGATCGCGTCGGCACCTTCGGCGGGCGACGCTCGCAACTGCCGTGCGTGCTGCGTGGCGAAGAGCGCGTGCGCGGGCTGTATGCGTTGCAAGGGGCGCTTGGTCGTCAGCTCGCGCATGTGGGCATCGCCGGCGATGCGCAGTACACGCCGCATATGACGCTGCTGTATTGCAACCAGACCTTGCCGCAACGGCGCTGCGATGCGCTTGCCTGGACGGTGCGCGACTTTGCCTTGGTACGCAGCTTTTTGGGCCAGTCGCGTTACCAGATCGAAGGCCGCTGGCCGCTCCGTTGAGCCGCAGCGGTGTGTGCAGACGCGCGCGCACGCGGTAGCCTGCGCGCATGGATGCCACCACACCCCTGCCGTTGCATGCCGACCATCTGGCCGCGTTGGAGCAGGCCTATGCCACGCCGCCGCGCGCTTACCATCACTTCGGCCATGTGCGCGCACTGCTGCAGCACTATGCCGAGGTAGCTGCCGGGCCGGGGTGGCAGCAGCCGGTGGAGGTCTGGCTGGCGGTACTGTTCCACGATGCGATCTATCAGCCCGGGCGCAGCGATAACGAAGCCGAATCTGCGCAGTGGGCCCTGGACTGCATCCCACGCTGGTGGCCGCAGGCCGAGGTGGATCTGCAACGCGTGCAGGCGCTGATCCTGCTCACCGCGCGCCATGGGCAACTGCAACCACAGGATGTGGACGAGGAGGCGGCACTGTTCCTGGATTGCGACATGGCAATTCTGGCCGCGCCTGCCGCTATTTTCGATGCCTACGACCGTGCGATCGCCGAGGAATACCGCGGCCATGTCCCCGCGTTGCTGTTCCGGCTCAATCGCCGCCGCTTCCTGGCCGGGCTGCTCAAGCGGCCGCGCATCTTTCTCAGCGCGTATTTTCACGCGCGCATCGATTCGGCAGCGCGCGACAACCTGCGTCGCCGGCTGGGCCGCTGAGCCGGCGCTTCTGCCGCGCGCCGCGTCAACCAGAAGCAGCGGATGCGCACGCTACAATGGCCGCATGCACGACAGCGCCAGTTCCGCCTCCGATCCACGTCCGCAAGCGCCGCAGGCACCCGCGCCCAACGAGTGTTGCGAGAGCGGCTGCCCGTTGTGCGTACACGACCTGTATGCCGAGGAACTGACACGTTACCGCCAGGCCCTGGCCGCCTGGGAGGAACGTCAGGCGGCACAGGCGCGATGAGCGAAACGTCGCGCTTCGCGGCGACTGCCGGAACGATTATCTTTGGATCACTTTTCCCGATGGTGCGACATGCGACGACTTGAACGATGGAGCGCGCTCTGCGGCGCGGCGGTGTTGACGCTGTCGGGAGTGGCCGCCGCACAGGCTCCGGAACCGGTCAGCCACGGGCGTTTTGAACAGATCCCGGTGTTGATGCCCAAGGGCGAGCCGCAGCGGGTGGTGATCTGGCTGGCGGGCGCGGGCAATGCCGGCACGCGTCAGGCTCAGGCGCAAGCCCTGCGCGACGATGGCGCGATGGTGGCGGTGGTGGATACCGCGCATCTGTACGCGGTCCTGCGCAAGGCCGGCGGCACGTGCACGTTTTCGGTAGGCGATGTGGAGAACTTCTCGCGCTATCTGCAGGCCTTCTATCACATCCCCACGTATCGGCTGCCGTTGCTGGTGGGCGATGGCGAAGGTGCGGCGCTGGCGTACGCCATCGGTGCGCAGGCCAAGCCGCATGTGCTGGCTGGCGTGCTCACCGACGGCCTGTGCCCGGCCACGGTGTCCGATCAGGCGATTTGTCAGCCAGGTGTGCGCCCGGGCAGCAATAGCCTGGTTCCGGTGACGTTGCAGATTCCCTGGGTGCTGGCCGGCAGCCAGGACAAGCGCTGCCCTGCGGCAGCTGAAGACGCCTTCCTAAAACAGATTCCGCAGGCCCGCACCTTCAAGCGGTCTGCGCAGGGCGACATCGTGCCTGGCTTGCGCGCCGCCGCCCGTTCGCTGGGCGAACAGAAGGGGGTGGCCCTGCCGCCGCCACCGGGCGGTCTGACCGACCTGCCGGTGGTCGAATTGCCGGCCAAGCCGGACGGCGACAGCGACGACGATACCTTCGTGATTTTCGTGTCCGGCGATGGCGGTTGGGCCGGGCTGGACGAAGAAGTGGCCGACGCGCTTGCCGCGCAGGGCATCCCGGTGGTCGGTCTGGATTCGCTGCGCTACTTCTGGACCGAGCGCACGCCGCAAGGCTTCGCCACCGACCTGGACCGCATCGCGCGCGTCTATGCGCAGCGCTGGCAGCGCAAGCGCGTGGTACTGATCGGCTTCTCGCAAGGCGCGGATGTGTTGCCGGCGGCGATCAACAAGCTGCCGACTGAGACCAAGCAGAACATCCGCATGACCGCGCTGTTGTCGGTGGGCAAGCTGGCCGACTACGAATTCCATGTCAGCAACTGGCTGGGCTCGGACGACGAAGGCCTGCCGATCGCGCCGGAAGTACAGCGTCTGCCGGCCGGCACCACGGTGTGCATCTACGGCCAGGACGACGACGATGCGTTGTGCCCGAGCCTGCCTGCCCAGGCCGCCAAGCGCGTGGCGCTGCCGGGCGATCACCACTTCAAGGGCGACTACGCCACCCTGGCCAAGGTGATCATGGAGCAGATGCACGGCCTGTCCAAACCCTGAAAGTGCAGGGCATCGCGTTGATGCCCTGCCGATCCGTCGCTGCGGCAAGCACGCAATCAAGAGCGGCTGACAACACGCCTGCGCTCACCGCCAGGCGGGCGGGGCCGGTCTTCGGTATGACAGGTGCCAGCCGCACGCGCTGGTTCTGCGTGCGCCAACCCGACGACGGCTCGCTACGTGCTGCCAGCCGCTTCAAGCCGTGCAACCACATTGTGCGAGCGATGAACCCACCTGCGCCGAAGAGGGCACAGGTGCGTCAGCGCCCTTACTCCTGCCGGCCGGGGTCCACCGAGATCAGCCGGGTCACGTCCAGCAGCGCGGCCGGCAGATGCATGCCGCCGGGTGCAACCAGATAGCGTGGGCGCCAGGTCGGGGCGAACTTCGACTTGAACCGACGCAGCCCGCTGAAGCCGTAAAAGCGCTCGCCATGGCGTGCGACCAGGCTGGCGAAGCGGTTCCAGCGGCCAGCCAGGCGGTGCTCGGTCAGCCCCGACAACGGCGCCATGCCCAGCGAGAACCGCGTATAGCCATTGGCCTGGCCCCACAGGAACAGCTCGATGAACAAGAAATCCATCGTGCCCTTGGGCGCCTCGGCGCTATGCCGCATCAGGTCCACCGACAGCTCGCCGCCGGCCGGTGCCCACCACACATTGGCGAAGGCCACGATCTGCCCTTCTGCCTCGGCCACTGCCACCGGGAAACGGCGCAGATACTCCGCATCGAAGCTGCCGAGCGAGAAGCCTTTTTCTTCGCCGGATTTTTCTTCCAGCCACTGTTCGGACACCTCGGCCAGGCGCGGCAATACCGCGTCCACCTGCTCGAGTTGCAGCATGCGAAAGGTCAGGCCGCCACGCTTGCCGCGGTTCCAGGCCTGGCGCAGATCGGCGCGGTCGCGGCCTTCCAGGGTGAAGCCCTCCAGCGGCACGATCGCTTCTTCGCCAAGCTTGACCAGGGTCAGGCCCATGTCCAGATAGGTCTGCCAGTATTTTTCGCCGACCTGGTAGAACACCGGGCGCAGGCCCATGTGGTCGGCCTCCTCGCGGAAGCGCCAGATCAGCGCGCGCGCCACCTCCGGCGGGCCGACCGGGTCGCCCATGGAAATCAGCGAGCCGCCGTAGCGCTGCATCATCACAAAGCCACGGCCCTGCGCATCGAACAGAAACGCCTTGTCGCCGGTCAACGCCAGGCAGGCCTGGGTGTCGGTACTGATCTCCAGAATCGGGGCCAGCGTCTGCAGGGTTTGCGCATCGGCAGCCGGCATCGGTCGGCGCCCGCCACGCAGCAGCCGCGCCATGCCGAACACGATCACGCCCACGCATAGAATCAACGCCGCGCGCAGCGCACGCGGTGCGTTGGCCGAGGTGGCGAATTGCCACCACAGGTCGTTGCTGTATTCGACATGGCTGTAGACGAAGAACAGCAGCCAGAAGGTAGCCACCAGCACCAGGCCGAGGTTGCTCAGCCAGCGCCATGACCAGGCTTCGTCCAGCAGCGCACCCTGGCGGTAGAACTCGCGCCGCGCGGCCCACAGCGCCACCGCTGCCAGGGCCGCCGACAACGACACCGAGATATGGCTGCCACGCAGCAGCGACAGTGGCGGCAGCAGCACGCACACGCCCAGCGCCAGCATCCAGGCCGCATGGCTGCGGCGCTGCAGGCCCTGGCCGATCAACAGCAGCAGCATGCCGCCCAGGCTGACCAGCAGATGCGAGGTTTCGATCAGTGGCAGCGGCGCGACCTGCTGCCGCGCGCGGGGCGTTGGCAGGGTGCCGTCGATGACCAGCGCCGCGCCCACCGCAAACACCGCCAACGCCAGGATCTGCGGCAGCCACGGGCGCAGCGCCTTCCACACCGTGCGTGCGGTGCTGGCGCTGGCGCGGACCGGTGCCCCCAGCCCGGAGGCGGCCGCCATCGCCACTGAAATCAGCAACGGCACGATGTAATAGGTGACGCGATACGCCAGCGCCGCGGCAAGCACGGCGGCAGGTGTTACATGCGGCAGCAGCTTGAGCAGACTCCACTCGAACACGCCCAGCCCGGCCGGTACGGTGGAGATCAGACCGGCCACCACTGCCACCAGCCAGATGCCGATAAAACCGAAATACCCGGTGCCCGGGTCCGGCGGCAGCAGCACGTAGAACGCCGCCGCGGCCAGGCCCAGCTCGACCAGGCTGAGGGCGGTGACGCCGAGCACGGTGGTGCGGTCGGGCAGCCAGAAACGATGGCTGCGGATGCCGAATTCGCGGCCCTGTTTGCCGACCAATACCAGCATCGCCACATAGCCGACCAGTAAGGCGATGCCGGCAATACGGATGCCTTCGGCAGCAATCGGCAGGGCACGTGCGGCCGCTTCCGGTTCCAGCATAAGGGCAAGCCCGAGCAGCACCCAGGCACCGAAGATGAAGCCCAGCGTGCTCATCAGCACCACCTGGCCGATCTCGGCCAGGGTCAGCCCGACGCTGCCATAGCCGCGCAAGCGCACCGCGCCCCCGGTCAGCGCGGCAAAGCCCAGGGTCTGGCCAACCGCATGCGCCATGAAGGCGGTGATGCCCACTCGCGCCGGATGCAGCCGCTTGCCGGTGCGCTTGAGCCCCACCCAGTCAAAGCCCACCAAACAGGCGTAGCTGCTTAACCCGAGCAGCAAGGTCAGTGCGATCTGCCCCGCACCCAACGCCCGGAACGCCTGGCGGATCTGGCGGTACCCATGGTCGGTGAACTGCGAGGACAGCGCGTGCAGCGCCATCGCCAGGATCGCCAGGCTGATGATGACCGGCAGGGCGCGACGCCAACCGCTGGCAGACGCTTCGGAAGACACGGGGGTATCCGTCATGAGGGCAACGGGATCTGCATAAGAGGGAAGAAGGACGCATGCACGATACGTGCCGCGTGCGCAAAGATCTGCATGTGCCAGGCGGGTTGAAGAAGCATGCAGCGTGATCGCGATGTGCCGAAACGGGGGTGAACGCAGGCTCGTAAGAGCCGACACCTGTCGGTCCGGGACGGCCGCGCGCATCATAGGGCAAAGACGCATATGCGTGCCGCAGGCGAACCCGATGAACGGCGTCACCGTTGCAAGGCAGACAGGCTGCTGATGCGCACGACCGACTTTCGCGCGCATGTTGCGCAGACCCTGCCGGGACGCGCGCCACGCTGGAGCGGGCATGCTGGTGGGGTGGCGGCAGTCGCCGGCATGGCGTTCATCGGCCTGGTGCTCGCGCTGCAATGGCTGCGTGGTGATCTGTGGTGGATCGATGCGCAACTCAGCGCCTATCTGCATGGCGCCTACGGTCTGCTGCTGCGCACCGCCTACTGCCTGTTGGCTGCGGCGATGGCATGGCTGGCCGCTGGTCTGTATGCGGCACTGGCACCGACGGCACGCAGCCGCACGGTGCTGGGATTGTTCTGGTTGGCAGCGCTGGGCTTGTGCGCGGTCTCTATCGGCGACAGCTGGATGCCGGTACTGGCGCCGAACGCGGCAAAGCTGGTGCATGTGCTGTCGGCCGATGCCACGTTTCTGTGCGTGATCGCAGCGGTGTTGCTGCAGTCGTGGTACTTCCGCCGCGATCGCGCGTGGCGCGCGCATGCTTTGAGCGCATGCGTGCTCGGTTGGGCGGCATTTGCCGCCTTGCTGTTCCACGTCATGGTTACCGGCGCACCGCTGGGGATCAGCCAGAAGATCGCCATCGTGCTGATCGTGGTCTGGATGGTGCGGGTGGGGCTGTGGCTGACGCGCACCGTACGGGGCGGGGCTGCACGCATCGCGCATTCGCGTGACAATGGCGGGTCAATCAACCGTAGGAAGTCTGAAATGCTGCAGCGATTCGATGCGGGTCCGCGTATGTCCGAGATGACCGTCCATGGCGGCGTGTGCTACCTGGCCGGCCAGATTGCCGATGACACCAGCGAAGACATCACCGGGCAGACCCGCCAGGTGCTGGGCGAGATCGACAAACTGCTGTCGCTGGCGGCCAGCGACAAGACCAAGATCCTGCGCGCCGAAATCTACCTGGCCGATATCGCCGACTTCGACGGCATGAATGCCGCCTGGGACGAATGGGTGCCGCACGGCTTCACGCCCGCACGCGCCACGGTCGAAGCCAAACTGGCGCGGCCGGAATGGAAGGTGGAAATCGTGATAACCGCAGCAGCGGGCTGATCGCGTACTCCATGCGGTAACCAACACGGCCGCGCATCCGCCAGGGTGTGCGGCGGTGTCCAGCATTGGTTTGTCATCCCCGCGCACTGGGTTTTCGTAAACGCCGTACGCGCCTGGCACCGATGACGCTGCATGGCGTCGCCTCAGCCGCGGTGTGCAGGGCGCGCTTCACCGTCGGCGGTTGAAGCGCGTTGACCGCTGACTTGGCTTGCGAGGCGTTGCGCCCGTCGCGCGATCGGTGTGCCTCGCGGGTTGCGCCTACGCTGCATTGCCAAACCGTGCGACGGCTCGCGTGATGCGTATATGCGGATGCCTATCGAGGTGCGCCCCTGCCTGCCAGTCATCGCCACGCAGGCGTTTGAACGCGTCGTGCGCTCAGCGTTTGACGAAGCGATAGTGCGCCACACCCCATTCGCGGCCGTGGTCGTAGCCGAACAGTTCTGCGCAGGCCAGCCAGAACATGCGCCAACGCTGCCACCAGCGCTGGGCGTCGTCGCCGTAGGTCTGCTTCAACAGCGGCATGATCTGCGCGCGGTGGCGGTCCTGGTTTTCCAACCAGGCATTGGCGGTTTTTTCATAATGCTCGCCCGACAAGACCCAGCGTTGTTCGATCACCACGTCCTGCTGGAAGTGCAGCAGCGTATCGGCCGCCGGCATCAGCCCGCCGGTGAAGAAATGCCGACCCATCCAGTTGTCCTCGCCGGCCACCTCGAACGGATAGGCCAGATCGCGATGACAGAAGATGTGCACGAACAACTTGCCGCCGGGCGCCAGCCAGCTGCCCACGCGTGCAAGCAGATCGCGGTAGTTACGCATGTGCTCGAACATTTCCACCGACACAACACGGTCGAAATTGCCCGGCGGCAGTGCCAGCGCGTTGACGTCGGCGGTGATGACCTGCACGTTGCCCAGGCCGCGCACGCGGCACTGCTCCAGGATATGCGCGCGCTGCGGGCGCGAGTTGGACACCGCAGTGATGGTGGCGTTGGGGTAGCGCTCGGCCATCCACAAGGTCAGCGAGCCCCAGCCGCAGCCCAGCTCCAGAATGCGCTGGCCGTCGGCCAGCTCGGCGCGTTCGCCGTATAGCCCCAGCATGCGTTCTTCGGCCGCGTCCAGGTTCGGCGTGCTCGCGTCCCAATAGCAGCTGCTGTATTTCAGCCGCTTGCCCAGGCACAGGGTGAAGAACTGCGGCGGCAATTCGTAATGCTGGCGATTGGCGGCATCGGTTTCGATCGCGATCGCGCTGGCGCGCAGGCTGTCGATGAAAGCGCGCTGCCGCTCGCCGTTGGCATCGGCATCGCCGCCGCGCTCATCGCGCAGGCGCTGCGCGCACAAACGCCGGATGCCGTGACGCAACGCGGCGTCGGGCAGCACGCCGGATTCGGCCAGACGGGTGGCGAAAGCTTCTTCGGGCAGCGCGGAGGGCGGGGCGGTGACGGTGGACATGCAACTCTCCAGGCAACTCAAGACGAAGGGGGAAGCGGGAAAAACGCACTGGTGGTGCGCTGGTACTGCGCGTAATCCTCACCACGCGAGCGCAGGGCCTGCTGCTCGGTGTAGGGAATACCGGTGAAGCGATACAAAAACACGAACATCACCACCGGCCCGAGCGCGCAAAGCGCCACCGGCCAGGGCCCTGCGCCGACCGCCAGGGCCAGATAGGCGAACCAGTGCACGAACTCGAAGAAATAATTGGGGTGGCGCGAATACCGCCACAGCCCGGTGCGACAGGTCTTGCCGCGATTGGCCGGGTCGGCCTTGTGTGCAGACAACTGCCGGTCGGCCAGTGCCTCGCCGCCGACCGCAATCAACCACACCACGATGGCCAGCGTGCTCCACACGCTCCATGCCGGGTTCGGGTTGCTGGCCGCAGCCAGGAACGGCACCGCAAACAGCACCACCACCACAGCCTGGGCGAGGAAGAAGCCGAGGAACTTGCGCTGGTCGCCGTTCCAATGCTCACGCAGCGCGCGATAACGGCCGTCTTCGTGCGGGTCGCCGAACACGCGCACGCCCAGATGCCAAGCCAGACGCGCGCCCCATAGACCGCCAAGCACTGCCACCAACACGCGTGGTAGCAGCGCACCGTCGGACATCCACGCGCAATACGGCGCAGCTACCGCCAGGCAGGCGGCCCACAACACGTCGACCGGGCCGGCATTGCCACTGCGGCGCTGCCAGAGCCAGCCCAGCACCATCACCCCACTTGCGAATACGCCCACATGCAGCAGCGGCCACACAGTCATTGCAGTTCTCCGGTCTTATGGTGCGGCAATGGTCGCGCCAGACGCCGTGCATACAGCGACAACACGCCGCAGGCCACGCCCCAGCCGATGCCGACCGCGAGGACCGCATGCAGCAACGGTGGCGCCAGTTCCACCGCATGCCAGCTGCGTTGCGCCAGCCAGTACGAGAACGGGCCGAAGATGGCGCCCAGCAACACCGCCAGCCAGGGGCATTGCATCACGTTGCGCAGCGAATGATTGAGCGTGAGCGCAAAGCCCAGCCACAGCGCCAGAATCCACGGCGGGGCGAGCACGCTGCCAGGCCAGGGCGCGGCATAACGCACCCAGCCCCCGGCCGCCAACGTGGTGTCCAGCAGCAAGCCCAGCGCCAATGCCGCGATCAGTAATGGCACATCGCCCACCGCGCGTCGCGAAGGCCACAGTTGGTACAGCGCAAACAGCGCCAGTACCAGCAGCGTCGGCCACACGCGCGCATGCGCGGCGGCGGCCACTGCCACCACCCAGAGCACCTGCAAGCCGAGATAGTTGCCGAGCTGCTTCATGCGTCACGCAAGACCGGGCACGAACTGCGGCGGGCGCGCACCGGGCTTGCTCAGCCACAGGTGCACGTCGCCGATCGAACGCTCCAGAAAGCCGGCTTCGCAATACGCCAGATAAAATTCCCACATGCGGATAAAGCGTTCGTCGTAGCCCAGTGCGCGCACCTGCGGCAGCTGCGCCATGAAGCGCTGCCGCCAGGCGCGCAGCGTCAACGCATAGCTAGGGCCGATATCTTCCAGATGGAACAGGCGCAGATCGCTTGCCCGCGCCACCGCGCCGGTCATCGCCGCGACCGACGGAATGAAACTGCCGGGAAAGATATGCCGCTTGATGAAATCCACCGAATGCAGCGCCTGCTTGTAACGGTGATCTTCGATGGTGATGGCCTGGATCAGCGCCTCGCCATCGTCGGCAAGCAGGCTGCCGACCTTGGCGAAGTAGGTGTCCAGATACTGGTGGCCGATCGCCTCGATCATCTCGATCGAGACCACGCGATCGAAGCGGCCTTGTAGATCGCGGTAGTCGCTCAGCAACACGGTGACCCGGTCGCTCAAGCCGGCATCGGCGATACGCTGCGTTGCCAGATCGAACTGCTCGCGCGAGATGGTAGTGGTGGTGACCCGGCAACCGTGTTCGCGCGCCGCATGCAGTGCAAAACCGCCCCAGCCGGTACCGATTTCGACCACGTGGTGTTGCGGCCCCAGACGCAATTTCTGACAGATGCGTTCGAGCTTGCGCGTGGCCGCACGTTCCAGCGCCGCCTCGCCCTGCGCTTCCTCGCCATCGACGAAGATCGCCGAGGAGTACATCAGGTTGTCATCCAGAAACAGCTTGAACAGCGGGTTGCCCAGGTCGTAATGCGCGGCGATGTTGCGCCGGCTGCCATTGCGGGTATTGCGGGCGAATGCATGCAGGCTGCGCATCGCCCAGCCACCCAGGCGCGCGGTGCCGGTTTCCATCGCATCCAGTCGGTCGCGATTGCGCAGCAGCAGGCGCATCAGCCCGACCAGATCGTCGCACTGCCACTGCCCATCCATGTACGACTCGCCCGCACCGACGCTGCCGTTGAGTGCGGCCTGCCGATAAAAATCCGGGTCGATGACGCGCAACTGCATCTGCAGCGCGTGCGCACCGCTGGCATTGCCCAGCGTAGTCACCACGTCGCCTTCGTGCAGCTGCAGCTGCCCGTCGCGCAGTTCGCCCAGGGTGGCCAGCAGGCGCTTGCGCAGCAGGCGGTCCGTCCAGGAAGCCGCGCGTGGCGCAGCAGTATCGGGCAGGGACGTGGCGTTCATCGGGGATCTCGCACAGGCGGATGGGGGTGATCGTGGACAGGGTTGCCGCGCAGCCACAGGCGCAAGGCCTGCCAGTGGATGGCGAGCACCACCTGCACGGTCATCAAGGGATAGGCGAGCAAGGTGCGCGCCAACGTGCGCGCGGTCAGCGGCTGACGTTGCAACACCAACGTGGCATCGAAGCGGCGCCTGCCGCTGTTGTCGATTGCGCCGGCAGCGTCGTCGTCATTGGCGTCCAGCACGTCCATATGCACGCGCAGCTGCGCATCCGGCACGCTGAAGCGCCAGTCATAGCGGTGCTGCATGCCCATGAACGGCGACACGTGGAAGCGTTTGTCGAACCGCCATGCATGTACATCGCGATGGGTGCGTGCCTGCGCAACCGGCAGCACATAGGTGTGCCGTTGCTGCCAGGGTGTATTGGTGATTTCCGCCACGATCCAGCGCAAACCGTCATACCGATCAAAGCAGTAATAAAAGCTCACCGGATTGAACACATGGCCGAAGTAGCGCAGATGCGTCAGCAGCCGGATGGCGCCGTCCGGGCGCTCGCCGGTCTGCGCCTGCACGCAATCGCGCACTGCCTGATCCAGCGGAACACTGGGGTCGCCCAGATAATCGCTGCGGCGGAACTGCGCCAGATTGGCGCGACCTACCGACCACAGCCAGCGATGGGCGAACACCTGATCCAGTTCGGACAGGTCCAGGTACATCAAAAACAGGCGGTAACGGAAATCCAGCGGTTTGGGCGCGAAGCGGCGATGCCGCACCCATCCGGTGTAGATCGCGCTGCGCAAGCCGCCCGCCACGCTGCCGGTGCCGCTGTCCTCACCGGGAGGCAGCGGCACGGCGTCGGTGCTGGCTTCGCGCAGCAGCTGCATCACCAATTCACTCCCAGGCCGTGGGCCACGTCCACACCGCTGCGCAGACCGTCTTCGTGGAAGCCGAAGCCCCACGCGGCACCGGCAAACCAGGTGTGGTGGCGGCCCTGGATCTCCGCCTTGCGCTCCTGCGCCGCCAGCGCGGCAGCATTCTGCACCGGGTGGCGATAGCGCATGCGCCGCAGCACTTTGGCCGGGTCGATGTCATGGTCGCGATTGAGGCTGACGATGAAGGGTTGCGGCGCATCGATCGACTGCAGCGCGTTCATCCAGTAACTCACCGTGCAGGGCGCCTGCGGGTCGGCCGGCACATGTGCATTCCACGCTGCCCAGGCGCGCTTGTCGCGCGGCAACACGCGGGCATCGGTGTGCAGCACGGTGTCGTTGTCCTGGTAGGTGATGCCGCCCAGGATCTCTCGCTCGGCCGGGGTGGCATCGCTCAGTAATCCCAGCGCATCGTCGGCATGGCAGGCCAGCACGACCTCGTCGAAGTACTCTTCGCCGCGCAGCGAGGCGAGCATGACGCCGTCGGGCGTGCGCCGGATCGCATGCACCGGCGTGGACAGGCGCTCCAGCACCTGCCAGCGCCGACGCAATGCACGGATATAGCTGTTGGACCCGCCGCGTACCACCTGCCACTGCGGCCGGCCGCTGATCTGCAGCATGTGGTGGTTGGCCATGAAGCCGATCAGCTGGCCCATCGGAAATTCAAGAATGGTCTGCGACGGCGAGGACCACAGCGCCGACGCCATCGGCACCAGGTGCTGGTCGCGAAACGCTGCCGAGTAACCATGCCGTTGCAGATACGCGCCCAGCGTGCTGAAACGCTCGTCGCTGTGCAGCACGGCTGGCGCCTGCCGATAAAAACGCCGCAGGTCCGCCAGCATGCGCCAAAAGCGCGGGCTGAGCAGATTGCGCCGCTGGCAAAACAATCCATCCAGACTGCCGGCGTTGTATTCCAGCCCGCTGCCTGCATCGTGCACCGAAAAACTCATCGTGGTCGGCTGCGATGCCACGTCCAGCTCGGCAAACATGCGGGTCAGCAACGGATAGTGCTGCGGGTTGAACACGATGAAGCCGCTGTCCACCGCATAGCGCTGGCCGTCCAGCTGGATGTCGTGCGTGTGGGTGTGGCCGCCGAGATAATCGGCCGCCTCGAACAGGGAAACCTCATAGCGACGCGACAACAGCCACGCTGCGCCCAGGCCGGCGATTCCACTGCCGACCACGGCAATCCTGCCCTCGCTCATCGCGCCACCCGTTGCGCGCGGCGGGTGAGCATTGCCGGCATCGGCTTGAGATCCCAGACCAGCCCCACCCACGACATCGCCTTGAGGCCGTACCAGGTAACGTCGTACTCCCACCAGCGCATGCCTTGCCGCGCCGAACCGGGGAAGAAATGATGGTTGTTGTGCCAGCCTTCGCCGAAGGTGATCAGCGCCAGCAGCCAGTTGTTGCGGCTGTCGTCGCGCGTCTCGAACCGCCGGCTACCGAAGCGGTGCGCCAGCGAATTGATGGTGAAGGTGGCATGGAACAGCGCCACGGTGGACAGCACGAATCCCCATACCAGCAGCTGCGGGCCGTTGGTGTGCAACGCGGGCGCAGCGTCGGCCAGCCAGTCGCCAAGCAGATACAGGCCAAGCGCAAGCAGTACCGGCATCACGATGTCGAAGCGGTCGATAAAACGCAGCTCGCCGAAACGGCGCAGGTCAGGGATCACCTCCCAATCGGTGCGGAAGTTACGCGGGGTCAGGAACCAACCGGTGTGGCTCCACCAGAACCCGTGCTGGGCCGGCGAATGCGGGTCGCGGCCGGTGTCGGTATGCCGGTGGTGGTTGCGGTGATGCGCCGCCCACCACAGCGGCCCGCGCTGCACGCAGGTCGCACCGATGGCGGCAAACACGAACTGCAACACGCGCGAGGTCTTGAACGCGCGATGAGAAAAATAGCGGTGATAGAAGCCGGTGAGCGCGAACATGCGCAGCGCGTACAGCGCCAGTGCGAGGGCGACCGCAAACCACGATGCGCCCACCCAGATCACCGACAGGCAGGCCACATGCAGCGCGATGAAGGGCAGGGCGCGCAGCCAGTCGATACGATCGGCGCGCGCCTCGTCCAATGGCTCATCGGTTTGCGAATCTACCCAGCGACGCAGGCTACCGATGCGCGATGCAACCCAGCCACGACGTGTGGGCGAGGGTTGAGGCGTTGCGGCGCGGGGGTCGAGTCCAGTGCTCGGCACGCGTGGTTCTCCGTAGGTTATCGACACCCTTTACGCAAGCTGCCGGCAAACAGATGCACCAGGTCGCTTGATCGTCGCATGCAAGGACAGGATTGGCGCGTTTGCGCAGCGCAATGACGCAACCGCGCACCCGGATGTGTGCGCTCAGTATCACTGACGCTGATGAGGTGGCTTGTGAAGTTGCCTGCGTGGGTGTCGCAGGCGAGCGTGCAGGAGCAGCGCTACGCAGCCGTGCTCATCCCGGACGGATGGCACGCATTGCCAGTGAGGAGAGGTGGCCCTCTCAAGCACCTGCTGTGCCGCG
Source organism: Xanthomonas sp. WCS2018Noco2-27 (assembly GCF_031843525.1). NCBI lineage: Bacteria > Pseudomonadati > Pseudomonadota > Gammaproteobacteria > Lysobacterales > Lysobacteraceae > Xanthomonas > Xanthomonas sp. WCS2018Noco2-27. The sequence goes on from NZ_JAVTIK010000001.1 coordinate 105,630, forward strand.
TCTTGCGGCCGCGCAGCAGGTGCTCATGCGCCCGATCAGGGCGCCATTGCCAGCGTGCTGATGCCGCCCTTGGCAACCACCGTGCCGGTGGCCACGCCACCCGGTGCACCACCCGGCGGTTCCAGCGTCACCGCCAGAATCGCCTCGTTGCTGAGCATGGGCATCAGCTGATCCGGGATCTGCGCGCGACGCGCACGCTGATCGTCGAAGATGCCCATCGAATGCGCCTTGCCGTCCGGCGTGATCAGCCACAGCTCGGGTACCTTGTCGGCCGTGGCGGTGCGATCCAGCGGCGTCACCGTGATGGTGTGCTTGTCGGCATCCATCAGCGCCACATAGCCCGGACGCCCGTCTTCGGTGGCCAGCGTGGAGGTCATTGCAATGCCGGTGGCCGGCGGTGTGGTGGCCGCAGGCGGGGTGACCGGGGTCTGTAACACCGGCGTATCGCCAACAGGCGGTACCGGTGCAGGCGGCGTGCGCAGGTTCAACAACGCGAGCACGCACACCGCAGCGGTCGCCAGGCCGCCAGCGCTGGCCCAACGCCACACGCGGACGTTGTTCCACAATGGCGCGGCCGGCTTGTCGGTGGTGGCTGCAGGCGCGGCCGATGTCACCGCACGGAGCGGTGTGTCGAAGCCAAGCGTCTGGCGCACCTGCGCCCACACTTGATCAGGCGGGGTCACGGCAGCGATTTCTTCCAGCAACGGGGCCAGAAGATCCTGCCACTGCAGCACCGCCTGGGCGAACTGGCCGTCGGTCGCGATGCGTTGTTCTGCCGCCAGACGTTCTTCTGCGCTCAGCAGGCCGAGCACGTATTCGCCGGCCAACACGTCGCGCGGCGGTTCCTGGTCGATGGGAAAGGGCGTGCTCATCGTTCCAGACATGCCTTGAGTTTGGCCAGGCCGCGACGGATCCAGCTTTTAATCGTGCCGATCGGTGTGTCGGTGCGCGCGGCGAGCTCTTCGTAGGTGATGCCTTCGAAGAACGCGGTGCGAATCAGTTCGCTGCGCGGCGGTTCGAGTTCGGCCAGGCAGTGGTCGATGCGACGACGCGTGCTGGCGCGCTCGGTGCGTTCCAGCGGAGACGCATCGCCATCGCGCAGTTCGCCGGCATCGTCCAGCGCCACGTTGCGGCGCTGTGGCGCGTTGGCACGCAGATGATCGATCGCCTTGTTGCGCGCGATCATCGCCAGCCAGGTCAGCCCGCGGGCACGGCTGGGATCGAACTGACCGGCCTTGTGCCAGATCAGCGTGAACACGTCCTGCAGCACCTCTTCGGCCTCGGCACGTTGCGGAATCATGCGCAGGCAGACCCCGAACAGCTTGGGCGAGGTCTGCCGGTACAGCGCTTCGAAGGCATGCCGGTCGCCGCCCGCAGTTGCGGTCAGCAGGCGTCCGGTTTCATCGTCGTCCTGGCCAGGAATGGCACTCATGCGATCGGGCGTTGGGTAAGGTGGGGGCGATGCTACCGGACTGTGCAGGCGCTGTCTGTCACTTGCGCAGCCACAACAGCACGGCGGCGAGCAGCAACAGGATCTCGACACCGGCAAGCGCGACGGTTGGTGCGGAAACCGGCCACAAGCGCGACAGCGAGACGCTGCGGAACAGCACGATGGGGACGTAGAACGCCAGCGCGACCAGCAGCCCGGTGCGCGGTTGATTGATCCAGGCGAAGTAACCGAACAGGAACGCCATGCCCAACTGCAGGCCGCCATAGATGACCAGATACTCCGATTGCCCGGCCGGCGACAGCTGGGTATAGCCAACCGCGTTTGCGGTCTTGGCCGGCGACAGCGTGCACCAGATCGCCAGGACGACGTAGAGCACTGCGTTGAGCCAGAGATAAGCTTTTGCCATGGAGGTGCTCCTGTACGGGGAATGGATGCCCGGGCCGTTGTACGCAACGGCGCGTGGTCGAACGTGAAAATGGCGCGGGCCTGGCTCACGACGCGTTGCAGCTCTTGGTCAGCGGCTGCTCGCGTGCCTGGCGCAGGTCGTCCGCGCTGGCAGCACGCGCAGCGGTGTCCGCAAACACGATGCGCACGCGCGGGTAGCGCCCTTGCGCATCGCGCAGATTGCCCACGCCGCGGAACTCGAGCAGGCGTTTGTTGGCGATGGAGTAACGCACCTCCAGCGATGGCACTGCTGCGCCATACCAGGCATCGAGCGAAATGCGGAAGCGACGTTGGCCGGCGCTGTCGTCGAGACGTTCGACCCGGAACGCCAACTGCCGTTGCAGGCTGGGCAGCACAAAGTCCACCCGTTGCGATGCGCTGGCCAGTGCCTCCCAGTGGCTGCGCAGATAGGCATCGAAACCGGCATCGATCACACGCTCGTCCTTGCCGCCCGGTAATGCCGTGCTGCGTTCGGGTTTACCGGGCTGTTGCTGGAACATCTCGCGCACGCCGTTGCGCGTGCGCACGCCTTCGCGGTAGCCATCGCGCCCATCGATCAGGCTGAAGTCGGGCGAGCTGCTGCCGCCATCGACCTGTTTGCGTGCGAACGGTTGCCCATTCGGGCAGCGGTACAGCACCAGCCGCCCGCCACCGTCGAGCAGCCAGTGCGATTCGCGGTAGCGCAGGGCGCCCTTGTCGGCATCGAAGACGTCGCCATCCACCCGCGTGACCGCCACCGCGTTGAGCGGCACGCTGCCCAGCACCAGCAGCAACAATGGCGGAATCGGCCGGCAGCGGAGTGCCAGCGCAGCAACGACAGCAGCAAATGGGCGCATCGGCCGATTCCTCGATGGGAGTGCCTACTCATACGGGCGCCGCCGCAGCATGGATGCGCCGGCGGCGTCAGGACGTTCCTGACGGAATGTAGGACCCGGTCGGGCGGGCTGGTGGTTTGGGCGGTGCCGCGATGCCGGGCGTTGCGCGTGGAACCTGCCTGCGATCACGCCGCAAGACCGCGCCATTCTTGCGGCGTGCATTCGGGTGCCTGGCACATCGCGGCACGCGTGTCATCGGTTGAGCGCTTGCGCGCGGCAGCTGCAGAGCCACCTGCGACAGTTGTGGCATCCAGCGCCGGCCGTGCTGGGCTGGCGGTGCAGCGGCTTTGGCTTGCGGCGCCTAGCCGATGACGTGCAACTCGATGCAATCCACCGGGCACGCCGGCAGGCACAACTCGCAGCCGGTGCACAACGGCGCGATCACCGTATGCATGTGTTTGGCCCCGCCGACGATCGCATCCACCGGACAGGCCTGGATGCATTTGGTGCAGCCGATGCAATCGGCCTCCACGATCCAGGCGACTTGTTGTGGTTTGTGCGCGCCGCGGCTGCGATCGAACGGGCGCGCCGGTACCTCCAACACCTGCGCCAGGGCCCGCGCGCCCGCATCGCCGCCGGGCGGGCAGTGGTCGACACCGGCGAGCCCGTCGGCCATGGCCTGCGCATAGGGGCGGCAGCCGTCGTAGCCGCATTGACCGCATTGGGTCTGCGGCAGCAGGCGGTCGAGCCGTTCGACCAACGTGGGCGCGGTGTCGGGCATGCGCGCTCAGTGCACCGGATTGCCGCGATACCAGCGCTGGTGCGCCAGTGCCAGCATCGGCGTGTCTTCGCGGCTGTCGCCGTAGGCATGCACGCATGCGTACTGCGACAGATCGTAGCGTGCGCGAATCTGCGCGGCCTTGTGCGGGCCGCAATCGCCGTCGGCATAGCGCCCGCTCAGGCGGCCGTCGCTGTGCTCCAGCCGATTGCAGATCAGCGATAGCCCGTGCTGGGTGCACCACGGCTGCAGATACAGATCCACCGACGCCAATACCACCTCGTGCCCTTGCGCCTGATGCCAGTCGATGCGCTGCATCATCTCTGCACGCAGGACGCCCGGCAGTGCGCTGCGCGCGTAGTCCACGCCGTGTGCGGTCATTTCATCCAGCGTGCGCCCGCTGAAGACAATGCGGGTCACACGTGCACGCAACGCCGCAGCGGACACCAGGCCCAGCCGATAACCCAGCACCCACGGACCGACCTGCCACTTTGCCGACGCCAACTGCGCGGGCGTCGCGACCTTGCGCAGAAAGCGCGCATAGGTATCGCAGGTGGTGACGGTGTGGTCGAAGTCGAACAGGGCCAGGTGCATGGGGTGCTGGGATTGGGGAGTTGGGATTCGGGATGGGGTGAGGGCGCGGTGACTGGTTGTTCTCCTCCCCCGCATGCGGGGGAGGTGCTACTCAGCGTTGATCTATCTCCCTTCTCCCGCATGCAGGAAAGGGGCTGCTCCATCTCTGATCTAACTCCTTCTCCCGCGCGCGGGAGAAGGTGCCCCGCAGGGGCGGATGAGGGAACGGACGGAGCCACGTGCAAGTGCAACGGTACCAGGGCTTCGTCACGTACCCTCACCCCGACCCCTCTCCCGGCGGGAGAGGGGCTGCTCCAGCGTTGATCTAACTCCTTCTCCCGCGCGCGGGAGAAGGTGCCCCGCAGGGGCGGATGAGGGGACAGATGGAGCCACGTGCAAGTGCAACGGTACCAAGGCTTCGCCACGTACCCTCACCCCAACCCCTCTCCCGGCGGGAGAGGGGCTGCTCCAGCGTTGATCTAACTCCTTCTTCCGCGCGCGGGAGAAGGTGCCCCGCAGGGGCGGATGAGGGGACGCGCCAAGCACTCGTGTCAGGTCTCCCTCAACAATCAGCTCTGGCTTCTACTGATCCCGAATCCCGAATCCCGAATCCCAAGCCAGACTTCCCACTCCCGCTTCACCTGACAGGCATACCCGGCTGGGCGCCGCTATCGGCATCCAGCAGCGCCAGCGCGCCGCCGTCGAAGCCGGCCGACAGGATCATGCCTTCGCTGATGCCGAAACGCATCTTCCGCGGGGCCAGGTTGGCGATGAACACCACGCTGCGGCCGACGAGTGTTTCCGGTTCGCCGTAGCTGCCGCGAATGCCCGAAAAGATCTGCCGCTTGCCCAACTCGCCGGCATCCAGTTCGAAGCGCAGCAGCTTGTCCGAGCCTTCCACGAACTCGCACACCAGCACCTTGCCGATGCGCAGATCGAGCTTGGCGAAATCGTCGATGCCAATAAGCCCTGGATTCGAGACGGAGGCGGGGGGATTGGCCGGCGTAGTTGCTTTTGCATCGGTCTTGGCCACCGTTGCATTGCTGGCGTTGGTCGCAGCCGGAGCCGCAGGTGCGGCCATGGTGTCTTTTGAAGCGTCGGTCATGGCGTCGATCTGTTTGGGGTCGATACGGGTGAACAGGGCGGTGTAGGGCTGGATCGTGTGCGCCGTGAGCGGGCGCTGCACATCGTCCCAACTGGTCATGGGCGCCGACAAAAAGGCCTCGGCTTCGGCGCAGGTGCGCGGCAGGATCGGCTTAAGGCCAGCGACCAGGATGCGGAACAGGTTCAGGCCCTGGGTGCAGACCGATTGCAGCTGCGCATCGGCGCCGTCCTGCTTGGCGATCACCCACGGCTTGGTGTCGTCGATGTACTTGTTGGCCTCGTCGGCCAGCGCCATGGTCTGGCGGATCGCGCTGGCTGCATCGTTGCGCTCATACGCCTCGCGGATCGGCGCCAACGCGGCGACGAAGCGGTCGTACTGCGCCGGATCGGGCAGCGCGTCGGCCAGCTTGCCGTCGAAGCGCTTACCGATGAAGCCGGCACAGCGGCTGGCCAGGTTGACGAATTTGCCGACCAGATCGGCATTCACCCGTGCGATGAAATCGCCCAGGTTGAGGTCCAGATCGTCCACGCCACCGGAGGATTTGGCCGCGAAGTAATAACGCAGCGCCTCCGGCTCCAGGCCGACATCCAGGAAGGTCCGCGCCATCACGAAAGTGCCGCGTGACTTGGACATCTTGGCGCCGTCCACGGTCAGATAGCCGTTGACGTGCAGGCGCGTGGGCGCGCGATGGCCGGTGCCGTGCAGCACCGCCGGCCAGAACAGGCCGTGGAAATTGACGATGTCCTTGCCGATGAAATGATGCAGCTCGGTCTGCGTGCCGGCCACCAGATGCGCGTCGAAGTCTTCGCCCATCTGCGCGCACAGCGTCTTGAAGCTGCACAGGTAGCCGATCGGCGCATCCAGCCACACGTAGAAATACTTGCCCGGCTGGCCGGGAATCTGGAAGCCGAAATACGGCGCATCGCGCGAAATGTCCCACGCGCGCAGGCCGCCTTCGGCATCCAGCCATTCCTTGAGCTTGGCCTTGACGCCCGGCAGCGCGACATCGCCGGCCAGCCACTCACGCAGGAAGCCATCGAAATGGCCCACCTCGAAGAAGAAATGCTCCGAATCGCGCAGCTCCGGCGTGGCGCCGGAGATCACCGATTTGGGCTCCTTCAGCTCGGTTGGCGCGTAGGTGGCACCGCACACTTCGCAGTTGTCGCCGTACTGATCGGCGCTGCCGCAGTTGGGGCAGATCCCCTTGATGTAGCGGTCCGGCAGGAACATGCCCTTGGCCGGGTCGTAGAACTGCGCCACCGAGCGCCGGCTGATATGGCCGGCTGCTTCCAGCTTGTTGTAGAAGGCTTCGGTGAGCTCGCGATTGACCGGCGAATTGGTCGAATCGTAATGATCGAAGGTCACCCCGAACGCGGCGAAATCGCGCTCATGGCTGGCCTGGATATTGGCGATGAAGGCTTCCGGGGTGACGCCGGCCTTCTCGGCCGCGAGCATGATCGGTGTGCCGTGGGTGTCGTCGGCGCAGACAAACCAGGTCTTGTCGCCGCGCAACCGGCGCGCGCGCACCCAGATATCGGCCTGGATATAACCGACCAGGTGGCCAAGATGCAGCGGACCGTTGGCATACGGGAGAGCGGTGGTGACAAGTGCGGTGCGGGTCATGGCAGGCGTGATGCGGGGGACACGCGATTATCGCATTAGTCGGGAAAGGGGCGGGAATGGGGAATTGGGAATGGGGAATCGGTTGAAGCAGGCCAGGTTTGTCGCGCTGTTGATGTGCGCAGGCTAGTCGCCGGCTGTGGGGGCGCAATGACGGTCACCTTTGCGTGTCAGGTCTTCTCGCCTGCCGGTACTCCGGGTCCGCAAAAAAGGCGCCCCGAAGGACGCCCGCTCTTGCGATTCCCGATTCCCTATTCCCTATTCCCTATTCCCGGCTACTCACGCACCCAGGTCTGCGTACGGCCCAGCGCTTCGATGCCGACGTAGCCGCGCATCTGCAGCTTCTTGCCGCCTTCGGTCAGGGTGATCTTGGCCTTGTAGGTCTTGCCCTTGGCCGGGTCCAGCACCGAGCCGCCACCCCACACGGCGGTGCCGTCGGCCTTGAGGCCCCACAGGATGGTCATGCCCTTGATCGGCTTGCCTTTCAGCGCACCGTCGCACTTGTCGCACATCGGATTGGGGCCATTGTTGGACTGCAGGATCTCGACCACCTTGCCGCTCAACGTGCCGTTGGAGGCCTGTTCGATCTGCACCACCGACTTGGGCTTGCCGGTCTCGTCGTCGATGGTCTTCCAGCGACCCACCGGCGAATCGGACGCCTGGGCCAGCAGCGAAGCGGCCGCCAGCGGCAGGGCCACCATCAGGGTCTTGAAGGTCTTGCGCATGATTCCCCTCCCAGGGATTGCTGTGGCCGCCGTCGGCGGCCTGATGGCGAATGTATACCGTGGGGTATGGTGGCGGAAAGCCGCACTGCGGGATGCGTTCATGCCGCGCGGCTGCGGTGTCGTCGCCGAGCCGCTCCACTGAGAACGCCGGCTGCACAGGCTGACCGCTTGCGCGCCGGCGCCGAGTCGGCAAACCCCGTCGTGCGGCGCGCGTGGTCCGACATCCGGGAGCACGGGCGAACGCAGTCTGCTCGATACGACTGAGTCGACGATGCGCGCAGGGCGCGTCGTCAGGTCGGCTGTCGCGGAATCATTCGGCTCGCTTGCAGTCGTTGGCTGTACTCGTCGCCGGTCCTGGCCGAGCAGCGAGCAGCGGCCAGTGACCGCGATTGCCGCTATTGCAGCGACACCCGCTTGCGATTGTCGTCCGGCACCCGGTCGATCAGCTTGTTGTCGGGATCGAAGCCGGCTTCGATGGGTAGGGCGTCGACGGTCAGGGTGAAGCTGGGCGTGGCGCTGGTGACGTGCTGCCGCTGCAGCGCCAGTACCGGCGCGTTCTTGCCTGTGGGCAGACCGTAGATCCCGACTTCGATCCAGTCGTCCATCGGCACCGCATGCTCCTTGCCGCGGCCATCGGCCTGCAACTTGGCCGCCTGCGCCTGCACGGTCACGTCGAAGCGTCCATCCGGGCGCTTGCGGGCCTGTGCGCTAACCACACGGTTGTCGTAGAAGGTGATCTTTTCGAACAAGTCGGTGATCATTCCCTGCTGGTCCGGGCGGGCCTCGGCACGAATCGCCTGCAGCAGCTCGGCCGAGGTGGTGTACGGCGGTTGCTGAAACGCCTTGGCCTGCAGGAAACGTTGCAACGCGCGATTGAGCGCCTGCTCGCCGAGTTCTTCGCGCAGGCGGTAGAACGCCAGCGACCCCTTGCGGTAGTGGATGTATTGCTGGTTCTCCACCCGGTACAACGGAAGTTCTTCGACGATCTCGCCGCCGCGGCCCTCCAGATAACGGTCCAGTTCGTACTTGAGGAACCGGCGCATGTGCGCACGCCCGTACTCGCGCTCCATCACCATCAGCGCCGAGTACTGCGCCAGCGATTCGGACAACATCGTGGCGCCCTGCACATTCGCACCGATCACCTGATGCGCCCACCACTGGTGCGCCACTTCATGCGCGGTGACGTAGAACACGTAGTCGATGTCGTCCTTGTCGCGCAGGTCGGCGATGAAACCGACCGATTCGGAATAAGGAATGGTATTGGCGAACGACTGCGCAAACCCCGCATAGCCCGGAAACTCGATGATGCGCACCTGGTGATGCTGGTACGGGGTGAAATTGGCCTCGTCATAGGCCAGCGATTTCTGCACGCTCTCGATCATGCGTTGCACGTTGTACGGGTGCTTGGGGTCGTAATAGATCTCGATCGGAATCTGTTTGTAGTAGGCCTTGCGCACCTGCCAGCGCGCCGACAGGTAGGCATAGAAGTTCAGCATCGGGCGATCCATTACATAGCGGAAGCAGCGCCTGCCAGCCTGCTGGAACTCTTTCTGCAGATAGCCCGGTGCCAGCGCAATCTGGTCCGGTGCGGTGCAGATGGTGCTGGCAAAGCTGAGCCAGTCGGCATCGTTGCTGACATAGGTGTTGGCGCGTGCGGCCTGGTCTTCCAATTTAGGCATGCGCGTGGGCTCACCCAGACCACGCTTGCGGCGATCGTTGCGGTCGGTGATCTCGTTTTGGCTGTTGTAGCCGAACCAGGGCAATAACTGACTATTGAAGAAGCTGCCGTTGGCGACCAGATCGGTCTGTGCCTGCCCGGCGGTAATGCCATGCGGGTGCTGGTCCACGCGGAAGCGGAACACGCGCTCTTGGCCTGGTTGCAGCGGGCGCTGCAACCGGTAGATGCGGTAGCCGGCCGCACGATCGTGGGTGATCAGCGTCTGCCCGCCCAGATCCACGTTGACCAGGCTTCGGTCGCCAGCGCGTCCCTGCATGCCGATATGCACTTCGCTGATTGGCGCGCGATGGGAATTGCGCACGGTCCAGGTGGCATCAATCACCACCGATTGCGTTTCCGGATGCAGGTCGACGTGGTTATCCACGGCAATGATGCGCGGCTGCAGCAGGTCCCTGTACTTGCTGTAATCACGCTCGTAGCGCGCTTGCAGGTCTAGCTGCTGCTCCGGCGACAGGAAACTGTTGTAGACGTTGGTGTTCCAGTACAGCCAGCCGCCGATCGCCGCAAAGCCAAGCAGGCTGACCGCCAATGCCACGCCGGTCGCGCCGCGCAAGCGCTGCAGTGCCAGGCGCACCCGCTGACGCAGTCCATGGCCGACGCCGCGTGGCCACAACGCCGAGGACAGAAGCAACAAGGCCAGCAGGAACACGCCCCAATAGCCTTGAAACCACAACTGCCCGGGCAGGAAATGGCCGAAGCCATTCATGTCCGAATACGGAGCGTTGGGCCAGCCTCCGAAGTTGTATAGATTCTGGGTGTAATCGAGCAGCGACAACGCCGATTGCCCGATCAATACCAGCATCAGCAATGCGTAGCCGACGAACTTGTTGTTGCTCAGTACCTGCAGCACCAGGGCCATGCCGCCCATCAGCACATACAGCACCGAGCCAAGCGCCAGGGTCTTGAGATACAGCAGTGGCTCGATCGTGGTGTAGCCGCGGCCAAATTGCAGCGCGATCGAGGTCAACGCGCCGGCGAGCTGGAAGCTGGCGATCACTGCCAGCAAGGCCACAAACTTGCCAAGCAGGGGAACCCAGTCCGGCACCGGCATGGCATCAGTGATGCCGTCGATGCGGTTGCTGCGTTCTTTCCACACCAGTTCGCCGGCATAGAACAGCACCACGATGATCAGCAGAAAGCTGTAGCTGTTCTGCAGTGCTTGCAGCATCAACGAGGTGACCGGTAGCACGGCGGTACCGTAAATGCGCGCATTGAACAGGGCGGTCGGGATGAAGTTGGCCAGGCCCAGGATCAGCAGCACCACGAACGGCGCGCTGCGCAGCACGCGGAGCGTATCGAAACGGATCTGGCGCAGCAGTTGCTGAAAAGCGGTGGTAGCCGCGAAGGCGGGTGTCACGGCGAGGCGGGTGGTGGTGATGCGCACGCTGGCTGCCTGTGCGCTGGTGGATGCAGCAGGCGCCGCGCCGCGTCGACGACGCGTGCCGCTGCGTTCGGTGCGGAACAGTGCGAAGGTCGCAGTGAACAACAGCCCGCTCATACCCAGCCACAGGGCGCGATTGGCGAGCAGGTAACCGGTCAACGGAGGGAGCTGCAGGTTGCGTTGTTCGGCCGACCAATAGCGCAACGTCTGCGACAGTGCGCGGATGCCGAGGGGGTCGGCCAGGGTGCCGATCCAGACGTTGTCCAGATCGGCCAGCAGCGCACGGCTCACGCCATACAACACAAAAAACACGATGACGCCGATGTAGACCCACAGGATGCTGCGTGTGGTCACCGCCAGCACCGACAGCAGCGCGGTGGTGAAGAGCAGGTTGGGCAGTACCACCACCAGCAGCGACCACAGGTATGGCAGCAGCGCGACTGGCCCCAGCCGCGCCTGGTCGATCCACGGCATGAACTGCGCCACGAACATGCCCAGCGCGATCACCAGATACATCACCGTGCCGGCGATCAGTGCCGCACCGATGCGGCCGGCCAGGTAATCGCGGCGGCGCACCGGTGTGGAAAACACCAGCTCCGCAGTGCCCAGCTCGAAATCGCGCAGCAACGCGTTGCTGACGAACAAGGCAGCCACCAGCAGACCGAGCAGACTGAAGATCGCCAGTACGCTGGCAATGACGGTCGGCGCGTTGCGCAGCACATTGCCGATGCCACCACCAATCTGCACGGCATCGCTGGAGAGTGCGGCGAAGGCCAGCAATGCGTATAGCGCGGCCAGCAACCACAAAAAGGGCGAGCGCAGTTGTTCGCGCAGCTCGAAGCGCAGGAACGCCAGGATCATCGCGGCGCTCCGTCAGGCAGCCAGCGCTTGCTTGCGCAGGCGCTGGAAATAGACATCCTCAAGATCGGGTGCGACCTGTTCGAAACCCGGCTCCGGGCAGTCGGCGCTGAACACATGGATCACCGGATGGCCGGCAATCAGGCGCGTGGACAACACGGTGAAGCGCGCTTCGTAATCGGGCAAGGCGTTCTTGCTGACCTGTTTGCGCCAGACCTGCTGGTTGAGCATGTTGATCGCATCGGCCGGCTTCCCGGTCAGCAACACCTGCCCCTTGTTCATGATGGCCATCGTCGGACACAGGTCGGTGACGTCTTCGACGATGTGGGTGGACAGGATCACCACCACGTTCTCACCGATTTCGGCCAGCAGGTTCAAAAAACGGTTGCGCTCTTCCGGGTCCAGCCCGGCAGTGGGCTCGTCGACGATCACCAGTTGCGGGTTGCCCAGCAGCGCCTGCGCGATACCGAAGCGCTGGCGCATGCCGCCGGAGTAGGTGCCGAGCTTGCGCTTGCGCGCGTCCCACAGATTGACCTGTTGCAGCAAACGTTCGACCACCTCCTTGCGCTGTGCACGGTTGGTCAGCCCTTTGAGCACCGCAAAGTGATCGAGCATGTCCAGCGCACTGACTTTCGGATACACGCCGAAATCCTGCGGCAGATAGCCCAGTCGGCGGCGCAACGCGTCCTTGTCCCTGAGCACGTCGATGCTGCTGCCGTCGGCGCAGCCGAGGCTGACGCTGCCGGCATCGGGTTCCTGCAACGTGGCCAGCGTGCGCATCAAGGACGACTTGCCGGCCCCGTTGGGGCCAAGCAATCCGAACATACCGCGAGGAATATCCAGCGTGACGCCTTGCAATGCATGCACGCCGTTGGCGTAGGTCTTGGACAACGCACGAATCTGCAGCATGGACGTTCCTGTGTCCCGGGATGCTTAGATCTTCATTGCGTTGCTGCGGCGCCGCATCGGCCGGAAGTCATGTGGAGGATCGATTAGCGAAGCGCCGCTGAGTGGATGTCGAACCGGTGCCCGTCGAGCCGATGCCCGGCGTGGTGGTTCCTCAGCCGATCTCGTACAGCTCCAGCGGCAGATCGTCCGGATCGGCGAAGAAGGTGAAACGCCGGCCGGTGTATTCGTCGATGCGGATGTCTTCGGTGATGACGCCATGGGCGTTGAGATGCGCCACCGCGCTATCCAGGTCTTCTACGCGAAAGGCCAGGTGACGCAGGCCGCGTGCTTCCGGGCGGCTGGGGCGCAGCGGTGCGTTGGGGAACGAGAACAGCTCGATCTGGCCGCCGTCGGGCAGCGCGAGATCCAGCTTCCAAGAATCGCGTGCCTGGCGGTAATGCTCGTCGAGCACGCGCAAGCCCAGGATCTGGCAATAAAACTGTTTCGAAAGCGCGTAGTCGCCCGCGATGATCGCCACATGGTGGATGCCGGCCAATTTCATGCTGCGCTCCGCTGCCATACCGACAGATCGTATTGCTGGCTGCGATCAACCCCCGTCACCGCTTCGCGCAGATCCAGCGCGCGGCGGTGTGGCGCCTGCGCAGGTAGCAAGCAGCGTGCGCGGGGCGGCAACGCTGCAGGCAGGCGCGGGTAACGTGTGTCAGACATGACGGTAGTCCGCAGGATCGGCACGCGAGCATACCCGCGTCTGCCTGAAGTGCTTGTACAGCGTCACAGCTCGCCACCGCATGGCTGTGCTCGCCTGCATGCGCATGGCAGGATGGTGCGCCGCCCATCAGACCGACGCATGCCAGACCCTTCTTCCAGCGCCGCACCGCAGTTCCAGCGCAGCATGCAGGTGCGCCATCTGGTGATGTTGTCGCTGGGCGGGGTGATCGGCACCGGGCTGTTCTTCAACACCGGCTACATCATCGCCAGCACCGGTGCGCTGGGCACGGTGATCGCGTATCTGATCGGTGCGCTGGTGGTGTATCTGGTGATGCAATGCCTGGGCGAACTGGCGGTGGCGATGCCGCAGACCGGGGCGTTTCATGTGTATGCGGCGCGCTATCTGGGGCCGGCCACCGGGTATGTGGTGGCGTGGTTGTATTGGCTGACCTGGACGGTGGCGCTGGGGTCGAGCCTGACTGCCGCTGCGTTCTGCATGCAGTACTGGTTTCCGCATAGCCCGGCATGGCCATGGTGTCTGTTGTTCTGCGCGCTGATCTTCGGCTTGAACACGGTGTCGGCGCGTTGGTTTGCCGAGGGCGAATTCTGGTTTTCATTGATCAAGGTGATCACGATTTTGGTGTTCATCGTGCTGGGCGGCGCGGCGGTGATCGGCCTGCTGCCGTTGGCCGATGGCGCGCCTGCGCCCGGATTGCGTCATCTGCGCGCCGATGGCTGGTTTGCGCACGGTACCTTGCCGATTTTGATGACGATGGTGGCGGTGAACTTCGCGTTTTCCGGTACCGAATTGATCGGCGTGGCTGCGGGCGAAACCGCGCAGCCTGCACGCGCCATTCCGCTGGCGATCCGCACGACGCTGGTGCGGCTGGTAGTGCTGTTCGTGGGTACCGTGCTGGTGCTTGCTGCCTTGCTGCCCGCCAGCCAGGCGGCCGTCGAGACCAGCCCGTTCGTGCGCGCGTTCGAGTTGCTGGGCATTCCGTACGCGGCGGATATCTTGAATGCGGTGATCCTGACCGCGATCCTGTCGGCGGCCAATTCCGGCCTGTATGCGGCGGCGCGCATGCTGTGGTCGTTGGCCAACGAAGGCACGCTGCCGGCACGCCTTGCGCGGCTGACCCGTCGCGGCATTCCGTTGCCGGCCTTGCTGCTGAGCATGCTGGGCGGTCTGCTGGCCCTGCTCACCGGCGTGTACGCGGCCGAGACGGTATTCGTTGCGATTTCCGCAGTGTCCGGCTTTGCGGTGGTGGTGGTGTGGCTAAGCATCTGCGCATCGCATTACCGCTTTCGTCAGCAGCTGGTCCGCGACGGGATTGCCTTGGAGACGCTGGCCTATCGCGCGCCGTGGTATCCGTGGACGCCGATCCTTGGATTCTCGCTGTGTTTGCTGGCCTGCATCGGGTTGGCATTCGATCCGCAACAGCGCATCGCGCTGTGGTGCGGCATTCCATTTGTGGCGCTGTGTTACGGCGCCTATGCACTGACCCAATGGCTCGCGGCCAGGAGACTGCACACATGACGATTCTTCCCCGCCAGCCGCGCGCAACTGCGCCGTTCAGTGCGGCGCTCCAGCACGATGGCTATGTGCTGCTGGATGGCGCGCTTGCCACCGAACTGGAACAACGCGGCTGCGATCTCAACGACGCGTTGTGGTCGGCGCGCGTGCTGATGGAGCAACCTGAGCTGATCTATCAGGTGCACCGCGACTACTTCGCTGCCGGCGCGCAATGCGCGATCACTGCCAGTTACCAGGCCACGCCGCTGGGCTTTGCGGCGCGCGGGCTGGATCTGGCGCAATCGCAAGCCTTGATCGCCCGTAGCGTGGCCCTTGCCGCACAGGCGCGCGCTGACCATCTGCAGGCGCAGCCGGACGCTGCGCCGTTGTGGGTGGCAGGCTCAGTCGGGCCATATGGCGCGTATCTGGCCGATGGCTCGGAATACCGTGGCGACTACGCATTGCCGCTGGCGCAGCTGATGGAGTTCCATCGCCCACGCATTGCCGCGCTGGCTGCCGCGGGTGTGGATGTATTGGCCTGCGAGACGCTGCCCTCGTCGAACGAGATCGTGGCGTTACGCCTGCTGCTGGAAGAGTTTCCGCAGCTGCATGCGTGGTTCTCTTTCACCTTGCGCGATGCCGACCATCTGAGCGATGGCACGCCGCTGGCGCAGGTGATGCCGGCGCTGGATGCCTGCGCACAGGTGATCGCGGTGGGGATCAACTGTATTGCGCTGGATCAGGTCACCGCCGCATTGCAGCGCCTATCGGCGCTGACCGCCTTGCCGCTGGTGGTGTATCCCAACTCGGGCGAGCACTACGACGCTGGCGACAAACGCTGGCATGCCGGCGATGCGCCCGCGTGCAGCCTGGCGGACCAGCACACGCAGTGGCTGGCCGCAGGCGCGCGGTTGATCGGTGGCTGTTGCCGCACCACGCCGCGCGATATCGCCGCATTGGCCGCGGCGCGGGCGGTGGATTGAGGGCGCCACCGTTATCGATGGCGCGTCTTGATGACGCGCCTCACAATCGGCGAGCGTGGCCGCTGCGGCACCGGCACCGGCACCGGCACCGGCACCGGCAACCGCAACCGGCACGTCATGCCGGTATTGCGCGACGCATGCCAAGCGCAGATCCGCACCCAGGCCTAACACCGGCCTGACCGCGACCGCCGATAACCCTTGCATCGGCCGCAAGCGTTGCCCTCAGCCTTTCTGCGCTGCGATCCAGCGCTGGATCTTGTCCTGCAGGATCTCCAGCGGCACCGAGCCATCCTTGAGCACTTCGGTGTGGAAGGCGCGGATGTCGAAGCGCGGCCCCAGCTCGCGCTGCGCCTGCTCGCGGAGCTGCGCGATCTTCATCTCGCCGACCTTGTAGGCCAGTGCTTGACCTGGGATGGCCATGTAGCGGTCGACTTCGGCTTCGGCGTCGATGCGGCTCATCGCCGAGTTGTCCAGCATGTAGTCGATGGCCTGGGTGCGGGTCCATCCCTTGCTGTGCAGGCCGGTATCGGCGACCAGCCGGATCGAGCGCCACAGCGCATTCTGCAGATAGCCGTAGGTGTTGTACGGGTCCTGATACAGCCCTAACTCCCGGCCCAGCGATTCGGCATACAAGCCCCATCCTTCGATGTAGGCGGTCTCGCCCCCGAGCCGACGGAACTTGGGCAGGTCGGTCAACTGCTGCTGCAGCCCGAGCTGGTAATGGTGGCCGGGAATCGCCTCGTGCAGGTACAGGCTCTCCGCTTCCCAGGTCTTGCGCGAGGGCAGGTCGGAGGTATTGACGTAGAAGATGCCCGGCGTGGCGCCAGTGCTGCCACCGACGCTGGGACGCATGTACGAGCCGCTGGCCGCCGCTTGTGCGCGCTGCGGTTCCACCGCGCGCACTTCCAGCGGCGGCATGTCCTGGCTGGCGAACAGGCGCGGCACCGCGCCTTGCACGCGCCCCTGCAGGCCACGGTAATACCCCAGCAGCTCGGTGTCGCTGCGGAAACTGAAGCGTTTGTCGGTCTGCATGAACTTGTAGAACTTGGGCAGGTTGCCGCGGAACTTGACCTGCTTGGCCAGCGCGGCGATCTCGCCCTGCAGGCGCGCGACCTCGTCCAGCCCGATCTGATGGATCTGCTCCGGGCTCAGGTCGGAGGTGGTGCTCTGACGCACGTCGTAGGCGTACCACGCCGCGCCGTTGGGTAGCGCCGCCAAGCCATCGGTGTCGCGGCAGGCGGGCAGGTATTCGGTGGCGATAAAGCCGCGCAGCGCGCGATACGCCGGCAGGATGCGCACCTCGATCATCCGCTTGTACTCGGCGGTGAGGCGTTGCTTGTCGGCCTCGGGCATATCGGCCGGCAGGTTGCGGATCGGCCCCCAGAACAGGCTGTCTTCGGCGCTGCGCGCAATGATCGCATCCAGTTGCGGCAGCACTTTCTGCATCAGCACCTTGGGCTGCACCACGCCGGCCTGCATGCCGGCGCGCATGTTGGTGATGGCCTGGTCGAACAGGTCGGGAATGCCGAGCGCACGCCGCGACCAGTTGTCGTAATCCTTGACCGTCTTGAACGGCTGCGCGCCGGTGCCGGAACCGAGCACCACCGCAATGCTGGCGATGTTGTAGAACTGGTTGATCGGCAGCATCCAGCTGGGGAACTGCTCGGCGGCCAGCGCACTGCGCGCATCGCGCACGAAGATCTGGTAGCTGAGCAGGTCCTGACCGCTCAGGCCGTCCGGCCCCAGCGCTTCGGCCTTGCCCAGCCACAGCACGGTGAAATCATGCGATTGCTGGCGGAACGCTGGCGAGAGGAAGTTGGGCAGCTGGTCGTTGTAGCGGCTCTCGCCCTGGAAGGTGGCCTGCAGCGGATTGAGCTTGAGCGAGGCGTCCCAGTACTGGTCGTAGAGCAGGTTGAGCTGCTGGGCCTTGGTCAGCACCACTGGCGCTGCGACTGCGCGTGGCCTGGCCTTGGCGGCCTTGCTGCCCTTGGCCGTCTTCGAGGCCTTGGCCGCCGGCTTGGTGGTCTTCTTGCCTTTGCTCGCCTTCGCGCGCGTTTGCGAGGTCTGTGCCTTGGCGGTCTTTTTCTTGGCCGCATCGGCGGGCGCTGCCACTGACAGGCTCAACACAGCGGCGAGGACCAGCGACAGCAGGCGGGAAAAGCTGAGGGGCATTACCGGCTCCGGAAACAAGCGAGCGGGGAGCTTGCCCGATCCGCACCGTTACGGCCAGCTATCCGGGGCATGCGGCGCACATGCAATTCAGATGCGGCACGGGCAGGCACAGTGCATCGCTGGAATGGTGCGCTGCGATAACGCACCGCGCAGCGTGCTGCCACGGGCACTGCCGGTCACCGGCAGGCAGTGGGTGGGCGAGGTGCCGCCTTCAGAGCGGCTAACGAAACCTAGCGAGCAGTCGTCAGGTGGGTGTGGACGGCACACTCAGAGTCAGCATGTACGCGCGGTCCATGCCGCACCGAACACCGGCCGCGCCCGCCTGGTGGTGAGTACGGTCGTTTTGCGAGCTGCTCTTAGTCGGCAGCGGCTTCTTCGCGCAGCTGCTCGGCGCGATCGGCGCCCAGATACGCGCTGATGGCGCGACGCGCGAGGTACAGCAGCGGAATCAGGGCGATCGCAAAGCCCATCTTGTAGATGTAGTTGAGCGTGCTCACCGCCAGAAACTGGTCGATAGACCAATGTTGCGGGCCAAGCACGAAGGCGATGTAGATCACCACGAAGCTGTCCACCAACTGCGACACCGCGGTAGAGCCGGTGGCACGCAGCCACACGTGTTTTTCGCCGGTGACCTTGCGGATGCGATGGAACACCGACACGTCGATCAACTGGCCGAACAGAAACGCCACCAGCGAGCCGCCGATCGTCCACAAGCCCTGCCCGAACACCGCGGCGAATGCGGCCTGATAGTCCGGCACACCCTGGCTCTGTGCTGCGGTCACCCACCAGCCGGCCGGTGCCAGGGCAATCGCCGCGAACGCAAACACGAAGCCGTAGCCGATCAGCGCCACCGCCACCCACGAGATGAAACGCACCCCGCGGCTGCCGAAGAACTCGTTGATGGTGTCGGTCATGATGAACACCACCGGCCATAACAAGGTGCCGGCGGTGAAGCTGAGCGAGCCGGTCTGCCCGAACAGATTCCAGTTCAGCGGTGCGATGCCGAGCGTGTCTTCCAGCGCGAAGATCTTGACGCCGATGAACTCGGCCAGCGCCGCGTTGACGCAGAAGAACGCCGCCAAGGCAATGAACAGGCGGACCGCACGATCGTCGAGGGTACGCGTGTGTGTCATGGCGTCAGCGATCCGCAGTACGGGTAAAGGGAACCGACTCCGGCGAAACCGCGCCGCCGGAGATGATGAAACTCATTGCCTGATCCACAGTCCAGTCGGTGGGCGTGAGCAGCTCCACCGGCACGATTTCCAGATAGCCGGAGGTGGGGTTGGGCGTGGTCGGCACATACACCGCCGCCAGCTCGCGGCCGGTGCCTTGCTCCTTGATCACGCGCGTGACCAGGCCGACCGACTTCATGTCGCGATGCGGGAAGTCGATCAGCACCACGCGCTGCGTGCTGCCGGGCTGGGTCTGCAGAATGTCGAGCAATTTGCGCGCGCTGTCGTAGACCACGCTGGCCAGCGGGATGCGCCGCATGATCGCCTCGAACCAGCGCAGCAGACGCTGGCCGATCACCCGCCGGCTCAGGATGCCGACGAACAGGATCGCCGCCACCGTGGCGACCAAGGCGATGGTGTTCTGCACCCACAGCGCCTTGATCCAGCCCAGGTAATCAGGAAACGAGGCAGCGATACGCCCGGACAGCGGTACCACCCACGGGCTGCTGATGCCAGAGAGCAGCGAAAAGACGAACTTCACCACCACCCAGGTCAGCCAGACCGGCAGCAAGGTGAGCAACCCGGTCAGAAACACGCGTTGCAGGGAAGGGCGGGTGTGCGGAGTGGGGGATTCAGACATCTGCGTAGTGTAGGCATTCGGCCGCGTCCGGTGCAGGGGAGGCCGGGATTCGGGATTGGGCAGTGGGGATTGGTAAAAGATGCATTGCTGCGTGGTGCAACGTTGCCATCGAGCAGTGAGACGTCGAGTGGCCACGGCTGCAGTAGGTCACCTCTTACTCCCGCCAGGAGAAGGGACGCGCGTCGCTGGATGCGCGTATGACAGCCGCGACTGCCTGGGTGACCGGCGCTGGTGCCGCTTTGCTCAAGTGAAACACGGGCTTTCGGCGGGTGGTCAGGAATGCGGTGTCTTGGCCTAGCCCGTCGCGTTTGTCGGTCGAACGGCTGTCGATGTTTTTGCATCCTGAAATACCTCGCTCTCGTTGTGTCGATGTGCCTTCGCTCAGTTGTCGCCTGCGCGCGCTATCGCTACTAAGATGGCTCCCTCTCCAGGGAAGGTTGAACACGCATGCTTGTCAGGTTTCTCAAGTCGGCGTTGCTGGGTGTTTGCATCCTGCTGGCAGCATTGGTGGCGCTGTATGCGGTCTCCAAACGCTGGCCGATTCCTGAGGCGCAACGCCAGGCGCTGGCGCAGCTGCGTCAACCGCCGCCGCCGTTGCGCGGAACCAATATGTTTGTCGCACTCTGGTCGCTGTCGTACGCCATGCCCGAGGCGCAGCGGGAGCACTTGCTGGCCGAGGATGTGGAACGGTTCAACCGGTTGCCGGCAGGTAGCCCCTTTCAGAGCGCTGCGCCGCTTCTTCCAGGCTCGCCGCGCTGGCCATCGTCTGCGCCCGCGCTGTGCAGTGCCAGCGCCGGAGGCTGTCTGGAGCGCGTGCGTCAGCACCCGCAGGCCTATGCCGATGCGCTGGCCGCCCAGGCGCCGTTGTTGGCCAGACTGCGTGCGCTGGCCGAGTACGCCGACTACCGCAGCCCGTTCCGCGCAGACATCAACGCACCGCTGCCGGAGCCACCACGGTTGCCGTTATCGATGACCGGCAACGCAGTGGATTTCGTGCAGGGACATACCTTGCAGGCGTTAGCGGGTGTCTGCGCCGATGCGCAGACTGCGCGAGTGTTGCTGCGCAGTGGCGACAATCTGGTGATGCCGTTGATCGGCGCGGCGATGTTGCGCGGCAATGCGCATCTGTTCGCCGACATGCTGGCCGAACTGCCTGCGCAGCACCCGTTGCCGGCGCAGTGCGCCACTGCCTTTGCGCCGCTGGCGGTGGAGGACATTGCGCTGTGCAACGCCTTGCACGGTGAGTCGCGCATGGCGTTTTCGCTTCTGCAGGAAAAGGTGCTCACGCAAGGTGAAAACCTGTCCTGGGAAGAGCGCATGTCGCTGCGCATGTTCGATCAGGAACGCACCCAGGCGTTGCTCGCACCCACCTATACCTGGGCCTGCAGCGCACCGGTGCGCACCTTGCTGGCGCAGGATCAGCCGGTGCCGCAGGCATGGATTCCTGCCCCTCAAACGGCATCGGTGGCTTGCGTCGCCAATGCGATGGGCTGTTTGCTGGCAAGTGCAGGGCAGCCGGACTACGCCAATTACCAGCACAAGATGCAGGACACCGCCGCTGCACTGCGCGCGCTGTCGGCGCTGCAGTGGCTGCGCGATCACCCCGCCGATGAAAGGCCGCTCGCGCAGCGGATTGCCGACCTGCCACCTGCGCTACGCGGGCAGGCACGTGCGCTGCAGCCGGGCCCTGACGGCAATAGCCTGCTGCTGCGGCAGTACGCACGGCCAGAAGGAAACGCGGCTGACGACCGCTGGCCGTTGGCGGGCAGTGCGCTTGCGGCAGAGCGCCGGGCGACGTCGATTCAGTAAGAAACGCGCTTTTTCGATGGCGCTGGCATGGGCAGGCCGATTGTGGATGTGTACCGCGGTTGCATGTGCAAAGCAGCTAGTTACGGCATCGGTCGACCGTTGGAGCCGCGCGACAATCAGTCGCCACACGTGACCGAACGCAGCGTTTGTCTGTTGCGTGCAGCGTGCAGCGTGCAGCGTGCAGCCTGCGAAAAGTGCGTGGCCATCAGACACACCAGCGCTGAAAACCAACATGCCGCGTCCTTGCGGGACGCGGCATGTGATCGAGCAACGACTTTTTAAAACAAAACGCCTGCACCTCGAGTCAGCGCAGTGCAGCGCGCTGACCAAACACCGCGTTTAGAAGCGGAAGTTCAACCACCCCATCACAAAGGTCGAATCGCCGTAGCCGGCTTTTTCCAGCGCTGGACCGGCCATCAGGTGCTCGGCGCGGAAGGTCACCGACCAGTTCGGATCGATGTTCCAGGTGGCGTTGATACGCGGCATGGTGCCGATGCGACGCTCGCCGGTGCTCTGGGTGCGTGCGTAGGCGCGTGCCTGGTTGTTGTAGATCGCATCGCTGGTGGTCTGACGCCACAGGGTTTCCCATTCCAAATTCACGGTGAGCTTGGAGGTGGGCGAGAACGTGAATGTCGGCGCAGCAGTGACCAGGTTCACCGGGCCGAAGAACGTGGCCCAGCTGAAGTAGATCGTGTTGCCATAGAGGAAATTGTTATTGCGCAGCGTGCCGGTGCCGGACGTGCCGCCGCCGCCGGAGGCGATTTCGCTATGGAAGCCCAGGCGCGGTTTCCAGCCGCTGTCGCTCAGCGTCCACGCATTGGAAGTGCTGGCCATATAGGCGCGCAGGTCGCGTCCGCCGAAGCTGCCGCGCTGCACGGTCACG
This sequence comes from Xanthomonas sp. WCS2018Noco2-27, assembly GCF_031843525.1. Lineage (NCBI taxonomy): Bacteria > Pseudomonadati > Pseudomonadota > Gammaproteobacteria > Lysobacterales > Lysobacteraceae > Xanthomonas > Xanthomonas sp. WCS2018Noco2-27. The sequence continues at coordinate 127,906 of NZ_JAVTIK010000001.1, forward strand.
AACGAATCGGTGCGCAGCTTGCCCACGTTGCCCCACAACCGCAGGCCGTAATAGTTGCGATTTTCTTCGGCGGTCTGGCGGCCCCAGAGCTGATTGTCGTTGCGGAACTGGTAGAAGAACGGCTCCAGATACATCGGCTTGGCGGTCGGCAACCGATAGCCACCCACCACGCCGCGGAAATGCCGCGAGCGGTCGATGCGGTCGTCGCCCAATCCTTCGGTGCCATCCAGGTTGAAGTTGAAATCGAACACATCCACGCGGGTCTTTTCGCCGATGGCCCAGGCGCGCACACCGTTGAAGGTCACGAAGATATCGGTGTTGTCGCGCAGCGCCATCAATGTGGTCGGGCCGTCGACGAACACCTGACGGCCGACACGCAGGCCGGTGTCGGCGCCGCCGCCGATGTTGCCCTTCACGTCGAAGAACACCTGTTGCAGGATCGCGTTGTTTTCCTGGGTGCCGGTCTTGGCGCCTTCGTTGCGTCCATCCAGGCTGCCGTGCGCCAGTTCCGTATACAGACGGAAGTGCTCGCCCACATGCAGGTCCGCACCGAAGAACGCGCGGAACAGATACTGCTGCTGCGAATGGCTGCCGGGAATCAGACCGGGATTGGTGATGGTATTGCTGCGCACGCGCAGCTCGTTGCTGAGCGAGACGTAGACATCGCCCGATGCATTGAGCGGGATGTACTTGAGCGGGTCGAACGGGCTCTTGCGCTTGGACGGATCCTTCAGATACGACCAGTCTTCGGCCCAGCGCACCTGCCACATGTTGCCGCCCTGTTTGGCGCCCCAGCCCTGCGCTTCGAGCGGATAGCCCTTGGCGGGCGCGGCGGTGACCGGCGGCTTGGCGGGTTCCGGCTGGGTCTGTTCGGCATTGGCCGGCGCCGGTTGTGTCTGCGCAAAGCCCAGTACCGGCAGCGCCAACCCGATCGCAAGGCACAGGCGCCGGGTGGCTCCAAAAGAAGTTTCAGCCATGGCCGGCTGCGCCAAGCGTGTCAATTGCATCGTGTTGCCCCATCGAAAAGTGAAAAACCCCTGAGCGAAACTTATCGGCACGGGGGACGTCGACTGTAGTAAAGCCGCGCCAGAAAGGCAGTAACCCAAAGGTTCTAAGCTCATGAACGCACTAGGGTTTGCGCAGGCGAGCGCTAGTGGAGCGGGGATTGGAGATTGGGCAGTGGGGATTCGCAATGGCGGCGATGCGGGATGCGGTGACTTCATTGCGATACCAACAATTGCTCAAGCGTGGCCGGCCGACCAAGCCTCGGCCTTGGCCTTTGCGAATCCCCACTGCCGACTCCCCACTCCCCGCCCATGACTACCGGCACATTCGCTATAGCTAGGTTCTACATAGCATCACCTTCGACCTAGCGGAGATGACCGATGACCGAGCCGGATGTCCACCTACGCAAATTCCAGAAGGAGCTGAGTGCCGGCACCGTGTCGCTGGCTTTGCTGGCGGTGCTGGCCCAGGCCGACGAACCGCTGTACGGCTATCTGATTGCCAAGCGGCTCGAGCATCTGGAAGGCGTGCTGAGCGGCAAGCAGAGTGCCTTGTATCCGGTGTTGCGCAATCTGGAAGGGGCGGGACTGTTGCACAGCCATATCGAGCCGTCCGCATCGGGGCCGCCACGCCGCTACTACCGCATTACCGACAGCGGGCGTGACTGCCTGCGCCAATGGACCGCCGCCTGGCGCGCCACCCGTGATTCCGTTGATTCAGTGCTGCAGGGGACACACCCATGATGACGACCTTACCGACACGTCCGTTGCCGACCACCATTGCCGACTACCTGCTGCAGCTGCGGCAGGCGCTGGTTGGTGCCGACCCGGCGATGATCCAGGATGCGCTTTACGACGCCGAAGAATATTTGCGCGCCGAGCTTGCCGAACAGAGCGGCAAGAGCGAAGCCGACGTCATTGCAGGGGTTGCCGCCAGCTACGGTGCGCCCGATGAAGTGGCCGAGATCTATCGCGAAACCGAGGTCACGGTCAGCCGCGCGTTGCGCCCGCCACTGCCGCCCAAGCGTCCTTCATTGATCGGCAAGTTCTTTGGCGTGGCCGCCGACCCGCGCACCTATGGCGCACTGTTCTACATGTTGCTGTCGCTACTCACCGGCGTGTTCTATTTCACCTGGGTGGTCACCGGGGTCAGCCTGTCGCTGGGCCTGTTGATCCTGATCATCGGCGTGCCGCTGCTGGTGCTGTTCTTCGGCTCGGTGCGCGTGTTGTCGCTGGTGGAAGGACGCATGGTGGAAACCCTGCTCGGGGTGCGCATGCCGCGTCGCCCGCAACATCCGGGCGTGCAAGGCGGCTGGCTACAGCGCATCGCTGCGATGTTTACCGACCTGCGGACCTGGAGCACGTTGCTGTACTTCGTGTTGATGCTGCCGTTGGGCAGTGTCTACTTCACGCTGTTTACTACTCTGCTAAGCGTGTCGTTGACGCTCACTGCTGCGCCGCTGGCGCTGTTCTTCGATCAAGGAGCGTCCATCACCTGGGACGGACAGGTGATCGTGATGCCGCTGATGGTGGTGCCGTTGTCTCTACTGGGGGTGTTGTTGCTGTTCGTCACCCTGCATGCGGCACGCGGGATAGGCACGTTGCACGGCATGCTGGCCAAGCATCTGCTGGTCAAAAGCGGTGATGCGGAGGCGTGATGATCGAGGGTGGCGTGCAACACGCGCGTGGCCTTAGCGCAGCGCACTTTGCATGACACGTTTTAAATTGCCTCTCGATTTTTCAGCATAAAAAAAAATTCCCGGACATGCCGGGGATTTTTTGTTGTGCAGATCAGGCGCGCTTGCCGCGTTTGCGGATCGGCGTGACGGTGGCCGGGTCGCGGCTGCCGACCGGGTCTGCGTCATAGCGCGCAATGAACTCCCGCACCTGCGGGTAGACCACTTCGCGCCAACGACGGCCGCTGAAGATGCCGTAATGGCCGGCACCTTCCACCACCAGATGGCGGCGGTGCGCCGCATCGATACCGGTGCACAGATCGTGCACCGCTTCGGTCTGGCCGAGGCCGGCGATGTCGTCCAGTTCGCCCTCGATGCTCAACAAGGCGGTGTTGCGGATCGCCGACGGCTTGACCAGCTGGCCGTCCACTTTCCACTTGCCCTGCGGCAGCAGGAAGTCCTGAAACACCACGCGAATCGTGTCCAAATAGTATTCGGCCGGCATGTCAAGCACGGCGTTGTACTCGTCGTAGAACTGCCGATGCGCCTGCGCATCCTGCAAATCGCCCTTGACCAGATCGGTGTAGAAATCCCAGTGCGACATCACGTGCCGATTGGGGTTCATCGACAGGAAACCGGCGTGCTGCAAAAAGCCCGGATACACCTGGCGGCCATGTCCCGGATACGGGAACGGCACGGTGTGGATCAGGTTGTTCTGGAACCACTCGATGCCGTTTTCCGTCGCCAGGTTATTGACCTGGGTGGGGCTGCGGCGTGCATCGATCGGACCGCCCATCATCACCAACGAGCGCGGCGTGGGCTCATCGTTGGTCGCCATCAACGACACCGCCGCCAACACCGGCACGGTGGGCTGACACACGCTCACCACATGCAGGCGTTCGGCGCCGATATGGCGGATGAAGTCCTGGATATAGGTGATGTAGTCCTCGAGCCGGAATGCACCGGCTTCCAGCGGCACCATGCGCGCGTCCACCCAATCGGTCACATAGACCTTGTGGTTGCGCAGCAGGGTCCGCACGGTGTCGCGCAGCAGCGTGGCGTGATGGCCGGACAACGGCGCCACCACCAGCACGGCCGGTTGCTCCTTCATCTTGCCGATCAGCTCGACGTGGTCGCTGAAACGCTTGAAGCGCAGCAGGCGACAGAACGGCTTGCTCAGGACCTCACGTTCGATGATCGGCAGCGAGTGGCCGTCGACCTCGACATCGTCCAGCGCCCAGGCAGGCTTTTCGTATTCCTTGCCCAGCCGATGGAACAGCTCATTGCTGGCCGCCATGCGTTCGGCGCCGGGAAGCGAGGCCCACAGACTGTCGGGGTCGGAAAACATCTTGGCGTTCGCCTGGGCCTGATGCACCCAGGGGGCTAGCAGATTGCGGGTCAGCTCATGCAGTTGATAAAGCATTCCACCCATCCGTGCGGTTTTGCTGCCGCGCAGCATACCGGGTTTGGCGCATTTGCACCTTAATGGGGCTCCGGACGGTAGAGGCTGTCACAAAAGCTAGGGCAGGCGTAAGCAGCTTTAGCTGCCGCTGGTCGTGGTCTTTCGAGCGGCTTCGCACGGCTTGAAGATCGCGTTCGCCGGCGGGGTAAGCCTCTGTCTCCCTGCCGGAGAGGGGGGTGAGGGTACGGGCGAAGCCACATGTGCATCCAACTTGCTGTGGCTTCGTCCGTACCCTCATCCGCCTCTGCGGGGCACCTTCTCCCGGTGGGAGAAGGAACAGCTCGCTGGGCTGGAAGATCGCGCTCGCCCGCAGGGTAACGGCGGGTCTGACAGGAGTAAGCCCTTCTCCCTGCGGGAGATTGGTGAGGGTACGGAGCGACGCTACACACGATAACTGCCTCAAACAGCCAACGCCGCGTCAACCATGCTCCAGCGCCGACGCCTCACCTGCCAACTGCGGCGACAACCAGCAATGCGAACCCAGCGCGGCGAAGCCGACGCTGGCAAAGCGTTTGCGATACCAGCGCGCCGGTCGTGGCTGAAAGCCGTCGTGGTCGCCTTCGAATGCGTCTTCCTGCGCAAACGTCTCGAGAAACGCCACGCCTGCGCACATGTCGGCCAGCCCCGGCAGGCCCTGGTTGAATTCGCGCGTGGGCACGTAATGCAGCACGTCCGAGCAGATCAGCAGGTCCACCGGTGCGCAGGGACGTAGCCAGGCGAAATCGCCAAAGCGGGCAGGGTGGATCTGACGGCTGCGTCCGTAGCGCTGCAAGGCGTATGCGCTGCTGTCGAAGCCCAGGTAGCTGAGCTTGGGCCGCAGCGCCAGCAAGGGGGCGCGCCAGGCAGCTTCGCCGCAGCCGATATCCAGCACGCTGCGGATCGGCCGCTCCAGGTAGTACTCGGCCTGTGTGACGGCGAGTGCGACCTTGCGTCGCAGCCGGGCCGGGTCGGCCAGCCCGGCATCGCGGTACCAGCGGCGGAAATACTGGGCGTCGTACTGTTTTTCGTCTGACTGCTGCATGGGGCTCAGCTGCTTTCGCGTGCGCGGATAGGTGAAAATGCGGGTCATCCTACGCGAGCCAGCGGAGCCAGCGCATGACCCTGTATTTGTGGATCAAGACCTTCCATCTGTTGTTCGTGATCGCCTGGATGGCAGCGGTGTTCTACCTGCCGCGCATTCTGGTCAACATCGCTGAAGCCGGCAGCGAACCCTCCGTGCGTGCGCGGCTGGTGCTGATGGGCCGCCGCCTCTACAGGTTCGGACACAGCATGCTCGGTCTGGCGCTGCTGCTGGGCGCGGTGCTGTGGCAAGGCTACCGGGTGATTCCAAATTTCCCCACGATGGTGACCGGCGGCTGGCTGCACGCCAAGCTGTTCGCGGTGGCGTTGATCCTGGCGCACTACATCGTGGCCGGACGCTGGCTGAAGGGCGTGGATCAGGGCCGTGCGGTCCCGAGCGGTCGGGCGTTGCGCTTGTTCAACGAGGTGCCGGTGATTCTGCTGGTCGGCGTGATCTGGCTGGTGCTGGCGAAGCCTTTTTAAGCGGTGATGCGCGCTAGGCGGCGTGGAGCGGCTACCAAAACATGGCGAGCAGTGGTCCGGTAGGCGTGGACGGCGCGCCATGAGCAGGATTATCCGTGTAGCACAGGCCGCACCGCGCAGCAGCCGCGCCTGCCTGCCTGGCTTGGAGCGCAGTAGGGTTGCTAGCTGCTCTTGGCGCCGCGGTGTCGGCATGCGCCAGATGCTGAAGTCGCCGCGACGCAGGCACATCGACGGATGCCGATGCGTTCGCTGGAAAAAACACTGCGGGCTGGCGGAGCACGGCCTGCTGTGCAGCCGTGCGCTGCATGCTCTGCAGCGATCGCGCAGCACTTCCGGACAAGCAACACGATGCTCGTCATTTGCGATATCCCGCAGCGGAGTGCGATTGGCTTGCACTCCATCTACGCAGCCAGTGCGCCAGCATCGCGACGGATAGGCGCACGCAAAACGCAGGCCTGACTCAGGCGATCGAACTCAACTCGCTCAGACCCTTGCGTGCCTGATCGATCCAGCTGCGCTGCTCGCGCTGGTAATGTTTGGGCGAGGCCGCAGCGCGACGCACCACCTGGTCGAACACGGCCTTGGCTTCTTCCGGGCGCGCGGCGCGTTTTAGTAACTGCGCATAGCGCACGCGTGCTTCTTCGCCTGGGTAGCCCTGCACCAGCGTCTCGTACTCGTGCAGCGCTTCTTCGATGGTGCCGCTGCTTTCCACCGCGCGTGCGTACAGCAGATGCCCGTCATGCGAGCGGAAGTTGGGGTTCGCGGCGATCAAGGCATCCAGGGTCTGGCGTGCCTGCGCGGCATTGCCAAGACCGAACTGCGCCTGCGCCAGCCCCAGCATCAGGTCCGGGTCGTCGCGATACAGGCCACGCAAGGCGCCTTCGTACACCTCGGCGGCCTGCGCATAGTTGCCCTGTTCGAGCAGCGTGCGTGCCAGCTGGCGGCGGTTTTCCGGGGTGTCGGAGACATCCAGTTTGCGTGCGGCATCGCGCTGGTCGCGCTGCGGGTCCAGCTTCCGGCGCACGCGCTGCAAACCACGCCGTGCGGTCGGGTCGTTACGCATGTCCGGGATGACCGCGACAAACGCATAGATCAACACGGCCAGATACGAAAACGTCAGCAGGATCAAGATCCAGTACAGCGGCCGGCCGCTGCGTACGACATGCACGCAGCAGGCGATTTGCAACACGATCGACAGCAGAATGAGTGGGCTCATGCCGGTAGGAGTCCTTGTCCTTGGTGCAAGTTCCTTAAGGCTCCGCCACGCGGAGCCGCAGGATTCAGTTTCCTTCGTAGGCGCCGTAGCTGCGCAGACGCTCGTAGCGTTGTTGCAGCAGTGCTTCGACCGGGATTTTCTCCAGCGCGTCCATCTCGTTGAGCAGCACGGCCTTCAGGCGCTTGCCCATCTGCTCGGGATTGCGGTGTGCGCCGCCAGTAGGCTCGCGGATCACCTTGTCGACCAGACCCAGGCCCTTGAGGCGCTTGGCGGTGAGGCCGAGCTGTTCGGCGGCGTCCTTGGCCTTGCCCGCATCCTTCCACAGGATCGAGGCGCAGCCTTCGGGCGAAATCACCGAGTAGGTGCCGTATTCCAGCATCAGGGTGCGGTCGCCGACACCGATGGCCAGCGCGCCACCGGAGCCGCCTTCGCCGATTACGGTGCAGATCACCGGGACTTTCAGCTCGGCCATTTCCAGCAGGTTGCGCGCAATCGCTTCGGACTGGCCGCGTTCTTCGGCACCGATGCCGGGATAGGCGCCGGGGGTGTCGATGAAGGTCAGCAACGGCAGACGGAAGCGCTCGGCCAGCTTCATCAGGCGCAGCGCCTTGCGGTAACCCTCCGGACGCGGCATGCCGAAATTGCGCGCCACCTTGGTCTTGGTATCGCGGCCTTTCTGGTGCCCGATGATGACCACCGGGCGGCCGTCGATGCGGCCCAGGCCACCGACAATGGCCTTGTCGTCGGCATAGGCGCGGTCGCCGGCCAGCTCCTGGAATTCGTCGCAAATGGTGTTGATGTAGTCCAGCGTGTAGGGGCGCTGCGGGTGGCGCGCCAGCTGCGAGATCTGCCACGACGACAGGTCGCGGAAGATCTGTGCGGTGCGCACGCGAGCCTTGTCGCGCAGCGCCCGCACCTCGGTCTCCACATTGACTGCAGGCCCGGTACTGGCGTTGCGCAGTTCCTGGATCTTGGCTTCCAGATCGGCGATGGGTTGCTCGAAGTCGAGGTAGTTAGGATTCATGCAATGGCGTCGTCAACGTAAGGCGGGGAGTGTAGCGGAAGCGATGTCTGCGGCCCGTACGGAGCCGTTCGGTTGCAGGGATTGGGCATTGGGGATTCGGGATTTGCAACGGCGGTCTACGGCCGTACCGAAGCCGTGGGACTGCTCCTGCGAATCTCCAATCCCGAATTCCCAATCCCAGCCCCTCACGCCCACGGTGGGCTGTACTTGATCTTCAACGTACGCACCGCCGGATCGGCGCGCAGGCTGTCCATCAGGTGCTGGTCGATGCGCACCGAGTTGCTGCCATTGAGATCGAGCATGCCGGCGACGCCGCCGCCGGGGGCGCGCAGCAGCAGGTCCAGACGTAGCGGCGTCTTGCCGGGGCGGTGCTTGGCCAGCAGGGCATCGATGCGCTTGAAGGCCTGTTTTTCACGCAGATCCAGGCGCAGCGACAGTCGTTGCGCATGCTCGGCGCAGATCTGCTCGTAGTCCCAGCATTGGCGGATGCGCAGGCTGTAGCCGCCGTTGAATTCGTCCTCGCGCAGGCCGCCCTTGACGATCAGGATGCGGTCGCGGGTGAGCAGGTGGCCGAATTCGGCCATCGCATCGGAGAACGCGCTGCATTCCACCCGCCCGCGGCCATCTTCCAGCTGCACGAAGACCTGGCTGTCGCCCTTGCGGCGCACGCCGATCACCTGGCCGGCCAGAATGGCGCTGACTTCCGGGCGCCAGGCGCGTTTTTCGCCATCGCCGCCACCCCCGCCGCCGCCGCGTTGCTGCGAGGCCAGGATCTTTTCCAGCGACCCAAGATCGCAGCCGACCAGCTCGCGGACTTCGTCGCGGTGCGGGTCGAACGGGTGACCACTGAGGTAAAAACCCAGCGTTTCGCGCTCGCCGGTGAGCAATTGGCCCAGCGGCCATTCCTTGCTTTCGGGCAGGTCCAGACGCAGCGCCGGCGCACTCGTATCTGCGCCGCCGAACAGTGAGTTCTGGCCGGAGGCGCGTTCGCGCGCCATCTGCTCGGTCGCCTTCATCACTTCCGGCAATTGCAGCATCAGCGAGGCGCGGTTGCTGCCCAGGCCATCCATCGCGCCGGCATTGATCATCGCTTCCAGCGTGCGGCGGTTGAGCTTTGCGGTGCCTACGCGCGTGCAGAAATCCAGCAACGTGGTGTACGCGCCGCCGCGTTGGCGCTCTTCGACAATCGCCTCGCATGCGCCGTGGCCCACGCCCTTGATCGCGCCCAGACCATATTGAATGGTGTCCGGGGTGGCGGCCTCGAACATATAGGCCGATTCGTTGACGCGCGGCGGCTTGACGGTGAGGCCGAGGTTGCGCACCTCATCGAGAAAGCCGACCACCTTGTCGGTGTTGTCCATGTCCGAGGACAGCGTCGCGGCCATGAATTCGGCCGGGTAATGGCGTTTCAGCCACGCGGTCTGGTAGCTGACCAGCGCGTAGGCGGCGGCGTGCGACTTGTTGAAGCCGTAGCCGGCGAACTTCTCCATCAGGTCGAAGATTTCGTCGGCCTTGGCCGCACTCACGCCGCCCTTGGCTGCACCTTCGCGGAAGATTTCGCGGTGCTTGGCCATTTCGGCCGGCACTTTCTTGCCCATCGCACGACGCAGCAGGTCGGCGCCGCCCAGCGAATAATCGCCGACGATCTGCGCCATCTGCATCACCTGCTCCTGATACACCATGATGCCGTAGGTGTCTTTCAGGATCGCTTCGGTGCGCGGATCCGGGTAGATGATCTCCTGCTGGCCGTGCTTACGCGCGTTGAAGTCCGGGATCAGGTCCATCGGGCCGGGGCGGTACAGCGACACCAGCGCGATCAGGTCTTCGAAACGGTCCGGGCGCGCGTCCTTGAGCAGGCGGCGCATGCCCGAGGATTCGAACTGGAATACCGCACCGGTATTGCCCGAGGCGAACACGCCCTTGTAGGTGGGCACGTCGTCGAGCGGAATGGTGGTGATGTCGACCGGGTCGATGCCGGCGCGCGCGTGGCGCACGTTGATCGCCTTGACCGCCCAGTCGATGATGGTCAGCGTGCGCAGGCCGAGGAAGTCGAACTTCACCAGGCCCACTGCTTCGACGTCGTCCTTGTCGAACTGGGTGACCGGATTTTTGCCGCGGCCGTCTTCGTCGTGTTCGGCGAACAGCGGGCAGAACTCGCTCAGCGGTTCGGGTGCGATCACCACGCCGCCGGCGTGCTTGCCGGCGTTGCGGGTGAGATCTTCGAGCTGGCGCGCCAGGTCCATCAGGTCGCGTACGTCGTCTTCGACCTGATAACGCTGGATCAGATCCGGCGAGGCCATCTCCGAATCCTTGCCTTCGCCCATCGCATCCTTGAGCGTGATGCCCAGGATGTTGGGGATCAGCTTGGCGACGCTGTCGACCAGACCATAGGTGAAGCCAAGCACGCGCCCGGCGTCGCGCACCACCGCCTTGGCGGCCATGGTGCCGTAGGTGATGATCTGGCTGACCCGCTCGCGGCCGTACTTGCGCGCCACGTAGTCGATGACTTCATCGCGGCGATCCATGCAGAAGTCGATGTCGAAGTCGGGCATCGACACGCGCTCTGGATTCAAGAAGCGCTCGAACAGCAGGTTGTACGGCAGCGGGTCCAGATCGGTGATCTGCAGTGCCCAGGCCACCAGCGAACCGGCACCGGAACCGCGGCCCGGGCCGATCGGGATGCCCTGATTTTTGCCCCACTGAATGAAGTCGGCAACGATCAGAAAATAGCCGGGGAAGCCCATCTTGATGATGGTGTCCAGCTCGAATTCGAGCCGGTCGACATAGTCCTGGCGGGTCTTGCCGGGCGCGATCGGGCTCTTTTCCAGTCGCGCGGCCAGACCGTCGCGCGACTGGCTGCGGATCCAGCTGTCCAGTGTCTCGTCTTCGGGCACCGGATAGGCCGGCAGGAAGTAGGTGCCCAGGCGCATCTCGATGTTGCAGCGCTGCGCCAGCGCATGCGTGTTGTCGATCGCATCGGGCACATCGGCGAACAGCGCGGCCATTTCATCGCCGGACTTCAGGTACTGCTGGTCGCTGTAGTCGCGCGGGCGCTTGGGGTCGTCCAGCACGCGGCCGGAGGAAATGCACACGCGCGCCTCGTGCGCATTGAAGTCGCTGGCATACAGAAAGCGCACATCGTTGCTGGCCACCACCGGCAGCCCGCGCACGCCGGCGGCATGCAGGGCGAACTGGTTGAAGCGTTCTTCGCCCTCGCGCCCGGTGCGGGTCAGCTCCAGGTGCAGGCCATCGCCGAACACGCGTTGCCAGTCGGCGAGCTGTTGCTCGGCCAGATCGGCGCGGCCCTCGGAAAACAGGCGGCCGGCCAGGCTGTCGCGGCCGGCCAGGGCGAACAGGTTGGCGTGCCCGGCCTGCAGCCATTCCGGGTGGATCGCCACGCCGCCTTCGGGGCGGTGGCCTTCCATCCAGGCGCGCGTCAGCAGCCGCGACAGGCTCAGGTAGCCCTCGCGGTCGCGGCACAGCAGGGTCATACGCCAGGGCGTCATGTCCGGGGTGGCGATCATCACGTCGGCGCCGGCAATCGGCTTGATGCCGACGCCTTCGGCGGCCTTGTAGAACTTGACCAGCGCGAACAGGTTATTGAGGTCGGTGACCGCCAGGGACGGCATGTCGAGCTCGACCGCGCGGCTCAGCAGGTTGGCCTGCTTGGCCTTTTTCGGGTCAGCCTGATCCGGTTTCTCGGGCACGCGGATAGTGGAATCCGCCAACGAGAACTCGGTGTGGACGTGCAGATGGACGAAACGGGAAGTGGACATGCGAGACCGGAATAATGCGCGGTCAGGGTACCGGCGGGGGCGGGGACGAACAAGGCTTGACAGGTGGGTGCGGGACGCGGGATCGGGCAGCAGGGACCCGGAAAAGCGCTGAATCGCCAGCTGCCGGGGCCTTGGGGAGGCATTTGGCTGATGAGGAATTCAGGTTATGTGCGGGTAGAACGATCCATGCCTGCAACCCCATCGACGGATTGCACAATGTGCAGATGTTCCGATCACAGGTCCCGAGGAAAAACCAAACCAACGGTGCCAGAACGCCCGCCGCCTATGGCCGGACAACCAGCTCCACGACCTGCAGCTGTTGCGGGTCCCCGGTCCCCGGTCCCGGGTCCCGACTTTCACGGCCTTCCAGCGCCAGCCGTACCGGCGCAAAGCTGCGGCGATGTTGCGGACACGGCCCATGGGTGCGCAGCGCGGTCAGATGCACCGGCGTGGCATAGCCCTTGTGCTGGTCGAAGCGGTATTCGGGATGCTGCGCGTGCAGTTCGTGCATCAGCCGATCGCGGGTGACCTTGGCCACGATCGATGCAGCCATGATGGCGCGGTCCAGCGCGTCGCCGCCGATCAGCGCCTCGGCCGGGCAGGGCAGTCCTTTGGGCACACGGTTGCCGTCGATGCGCGCAAACCCGGCCACGTGCGCCACGCCTTCCACCGCCCGCCGCATGCCCAGCATGGTGGCCTGGTAGATGTTGATGCGGTCGATTTCTTCGCTGTCGATCAACACCACCGACCACGCCAGCGCCCGGTCGACGATGCGCGCATACAACTGCTCGCGGCGCTCGGCGCTGAGCTGCTTGGAATCGTCCAGCCCGTTGATGCGCGGCTTGCTCGGGTCGAACACCACCGCCGCCACCGCCACCGGCCCGGCGAGCGGCCCTCGGCCGGCTTCGTCGACGCCGGCGATGAGCCGGGAATCGGGAATCGGGACCCGGGACCCGGGAAACAGCGACAGTTCGGTGCGGGAAGCTTTCATCCAGAGTCGCTCGCCCCGGTCCCCGGTCCCCGGTCCCCGGTCCCGACCAGCTCTGCCACCGCATCGGCTGCGCGTGCGGAGGCGTCGCGGCGGAGTTCGGCGTGCAGGGCCAGATAACGCGGTTGCAGGGCGGCGACCTTGTCGGGGTGCTTGAACCAGTCCAGCAGCGCCACGCACAACCGTTCCGGGGTGCAGTCGTCCTGCATCAGCTCGGGGGCGAGGTCGGCGTTGGCCAGGATGTTGGGCAGCGCGTAGCGGTTGACCTTGAGCAAGCCCAGCGTCTTGACGATGCGATAGGTCAGCGGCGCGACCTTGTAGCCGACCACCATCGGCCGCTTGACCAGCATCGCCTCCAGCGTGGCGGTGCCCGAGGCCAGCAGCACCACATCGGCGGCCAGCATCGCGGTGCGCGCCTGGCCGTCGAGCAGGTGCGAGCGCATCACCGGCAACGAACTGCGCGACAGCTGTTCGGCCAGCAACTGCTTGCAGCCCGGGTTGGCGGCGGGGACCAGCACATGCAGGTTGGGCAGGTGCTCGGAGACCAGCCAGGCGGCCTGGAAGAAGGTGTCGCCCAGCTTGCTGATCTCGCCATGCCGGCTGCCCGGCAGCACCGCCAGCACGGTGCTGGAGGCGGAAATTCCCAATGTGGCGCGGGCCGCCTCGCGGTCGGCCTTGTAGGCGATGTCGTCGGCCATCGGGTGGCCGACAAAGCGCGCATCCACGCCGTGCTTGGCGTAGATCGGCGGCTCCATCGGGAACAGGCACAGCACCAGGTCGGCGCTGGCGCCGATCTTCTCGGCACGTTTCTCGCGCCATGCCCACACCGACGGGCTGACGTAGTGCACGGTGCGAATGCCGCGCTGCTTGAGCCAGCGTTCGACCGGTAGATTGAAATCCGGCGCATCGATGCCGATGAACACGTCCGGCTTCCACGCCAGCACGCGCTCGCGGAAGGCGCGGCGCAGCTTGAGCAGGCGCGGCAGATGGCGCAGTACTTCGGTCAGCCCCATCACCGCCAGCTCGCTGGCATCGAACCAGGTCTGGCAACCGGCACCGCGCATCGCATCGCCACCGATACCCACGAATTCCGCATCGGGATACCGCAGCCGCAACTGCGCAATCAGCCCGGCGCCCAGGATGTCGCCGGAGGCTTCGCCGGCGATCAGGGCAATGCGGGGCGCGCGCTTGCGCGCGCTGGGAATCGGGAGTGGGGAATGGGGAATCGGTCGTGCAGTCGGAACGCTGCCGACCGACGGGCCGTTGCGCTGGCCGTCCACGATTCCCGATTCCCGATTCCCCATTCCCGTCATCGCAGCAACGGCCTTTCTGCCGCTTCGATGAACTCGAGCATGCCGCGGACGTCTTCGCTGTCCTTGGCTTGTTCGGCCAGTTGCAGCTTGGCGTCGGCCAGCGGCAGGCCGGCGACGTACAGCGTGCGGTAGGCGCGCTTGATGGCGGTGATGCGCTCGGCATCGAAGCCGCGGCGCTTGAGGCCTTCGCTGTTGATGCCGCGCGGGCGGCCCAGCGACTCGCTGCCGACCATGGTGAACGGCGGCACGTCGCCATTGGTCAGCGCGCCCATGCCCAGGAAGGCGTGTGCGCCGATACGGCAGAACTGATGCGCACCGGCAAAGCCGCTGATGATCACGTAATCGCCCACGGTGACGTGGCCGGCCAGCGTGGTGTTGTTGGAGAACACGCAGTGGTTGCCGACATGGCAGTCGTGCGCCACATGCGTGTAGGCCAGCATCCAGTTGTCGTTGCCGACTACGGTGATGCCGCCGCCGCCGCCGGTGCCGCGATTGATGGTGACGAATTCGCGGATCACGTTGCCGTCGCCGATCGTAAGCTCGGTGCGCTCGCCGGCGTACTTCTTGTCCTGCGGTTCGCCGCCGATCGCCGCATGCCCGATGAAGCGGTTGTTGCGGCCGATCCGGGTCGGGCCGTGGATCGAGCAATGCGGCCCCACCTCGGTCCCGGCACCGATGTGGACATCGGCGCCGATCAGGCAGAACGCGCCAACGCGCACGTCGTCGGCCAGTTGCGCCGACGGGTCGATGACGGCGGTGGGATGAATCAAAGGTGTCGAATCACGCATCGTGTCTCACTCCGGGAGCGGGTCATTACCTGGCGCCGGCGCACATCACCTCGGCACTGGCCACAATTTCGCCGTTGACCTTGGCCTCGCCATAGAAGCATCCCACATTGCGGATCAGGCGCTTCATCTGCACCTCCATGATCAGCACATCGCCGGGGATCACCTGCTTGTTGAAGCGCGCATTGTCCACCTTGACCATGTAGAACAGCTGGGACAACGCATCGCGGCCCAGGCCGAGCTGGGTCATCACGCCACCCACCTGCGCCAGCGCTTCGATGATCAACACGCCCGGCATCACCGGACGGTTCGGGAAGTGGCCCTGGAAGAACGGCTCGTTGATGCTGACGTTCTTCTGCCCGACGATGCGCTTGGCTTCCAGGTCCAGTTCGATGACCCGGTCGACCAGCAGAAACGGGTAGCGGTGCGGGATCAGCGTCTGGATCTGATTGACGTCGATCGGCAGCTCGTAAACGGGGTAACTCATGCGTTCTCCTTGCCCACAGCCAGGATGCGCCTTGCCAGCGCATCGAGTTGTTTGAAACGCGCGGCATTCTTGCGCCACGTGCGATTGTCGGTGAGAGGGGTGCCAGACGAATATTCGCCCGGCTCATGGATGGAATTGCGCACCACCGACTTGCCGGTGATCACGACCTTGTCGCAGATCTCCAGGTGGCCGACCACGCCGACATGCCCGCCGAGCAGGCAATAGCGGCCGATCTTGGCGCTGCCGGCGATGCCGGTGCAGCCGGCGATCGCGCTGTGCGCGCCGATCCGGCAGTTGTGGGCGATCTGCACCAAGTTATCCACGCGCACGTCTTCTTCCAGCACGGTGTCTTCCAGCGCGCCGCGGTCGATGCAGGTGTTGGCGCCAATCTCGCAGTCGTCGCCGATCACCACGCCGCCCAGCTGCGGCACCTTGATCCAGTGGCCGGCATCCATCGCCAGGCCGAAGCCATCGGCGCCGATCACCGCGCCGGGATGAATCCGCACGCGCTTGCCCAGCCGCACCCGGGTGACCAGGGTGACGCGGGCGATCAGCTCGCTGCCATCGTCCACCACGCAGTCTTCGCCGATGATGCTGCCGGTGCCGATGATGCAGCCATCGCCCACGCGGCTGCGCGCACCGATGCTGACGAACGGGCCAACATGCGCGCCAGGCGACACCTGTGCGCTGGGGTCGATCACCGCCAAGGCATGAATGCCGGGCTCGCGCACCGGTGCCACATCGAACAACGCGGCGATCTTGGCGAATGCGGTGTACGGGTCCTTGGCAACCAGCACGGTGCTGTGCGCCGCCTCGGCGTCCTCGGCGCTCACCACCACTACGGCAGCCTGCGTGTCAGCCAACTGCGGCCGATAGCGCGGGTTGGACAGGAAGCTCAGCTGGCCCGCTCCGGCGTGCGCCAGCGTCGCCACCCCGGTGACCTCGGTCGCGCCGTCGCCCACGACGGTCAGACCAAATTGTTCGGCAATCGCACTGGCAGTCAGGGGCATCAGGTGAACCTCGCGTAAACAGTAAGTGGCTGTTTTTACGGAAAAAAAACATCGCCAAAAATTCGCTAAACAGTCAGGCGTATCTGTTGCCTGGCCGCAACCGAGCGGCTAACCCAGGAAGAAGCATATGAAAACTCTCCTCTCCATGTTCGCAGGCGTGGTCCTGTTGGGCGCAGTCAGCAGCGCCTCGGCCGATGATTTCGCGCAGGAGCGTGCCGACGCTCATAGCTTCTGGGACCAGCAGGTCCAGTGTGTGGATACATCCGATTGGAGCGGGACGGCGACCTGCCTGAGCACGCTGTTCCAGAGCTACTTCTGAGCCTGTAACACCTCAGGCATGACAGACAAACAATGGCGGCCCGACCATTCGGGCCGCCATTGTTTTGCGTGCGTCTTAGAACTGGCCGCCGAAGGTGAACTGCAGGCGCTCGATCTCGTCGTTGTCTTCCTTCTTCAGCGGGAACGCGTAGCTGATCGAGATGGGGCCGACCGGGGCGCGCCACAACAACGCCACACCGGTGGAGGCGCGCAACTCGTTGGCCTTGAAGTTGTCCACGCCGTCGTACACGTTACCGAAGTCGAAGAACGCCGAGATGCGCGCCGACGGGCTGTCGAACAGCTTCGGGAAGTACATTTCCACCGAGCCGACGGTCTTGAACGACCCACCCAGCGGCTGACCGCGGTTGAAGCCGTTGATCGGCTCCGAGCGCGGACCCAGGGTGTTGTCTTCGAAGCCGCGCACCGAGTTGGTACCGCCGGCGTAGAAGTTCTCGTAGAACGGCAGGCCGGTCGCAGTGATGGTGCGCGAGGTGCCATTGGGGCCGGCCACTACGCGTGTGCTGTCGTTGCCATAGCTATCGCCGTAACCCAGCTCGAAGCGCGTGTTCAACACCAGCGCCGGGATGATCGGCCAATAGTTGGAGATCTGGTAGTTGAGCTTGTAGTACTCGACCGTGGAGCCGGGCAGGGTGGTTTCCAGACCGACGCGCTGGTACATGCCGCGGGTCGGCATGAAGAAGTCGTTGCGGGTGTCGCGCGCCCAGCCCAGCTCGCTGCGCCAGGCATGGAAGGTGCGCGTGCCGATCGCATCGATGTAATCGACGATCGCCTGCGGCGTGGTGCCCGGGAACGTGGTGATCTGGTTGCTGTCGATGCCGATCATTGCCGAGACGGTATCGTTCTCGGTGATCGGCACGCCGAACACCACCTGCGCCGAGCCGTTCTTGCTGTTGAACTGCGCGGTGTTGAAGTCCGAGTAATCCAGCGAGCGCCACGACAGGTTGTAGCCCAGCGACACGCCATCGTCGGTAAAGAACGGGTTGGTATAGGAGAACGCGTAACGCTGCTGGAAGGTGCTGCGCGAGGCTTCCACCGCCACCCGGTTACCGCCGCCCAGGAAGTTGTTCTGCGACAACTGCACCGAGGTGGTCACACCGAAGCTTTGCGAGTAACCCAGGCCGAACACGAAGCTGCCGGAAGTGGTTTCCTTGACGTCGTAGATCACGTCCACCTGGTCGTTGCTGCCAGGCACCGCAGGGGTCTCCACGTTCACCGACTCGAAGTAGCCCAGGCGCTGCAGACGGATTTTGGAACGGTCGATCGCAGCCTGCGAGTACCAGGTGTTCTCGAACTGGCGCATTTCGCGGCGCAACACTTCGTCGGAGGTGCGGCTGTTGCCCTTGTACAGGATGCGGCGCACGGTCACGCGCGGGCCCGGCACCACCTGCAGGTTTACCGCAACGGTGCGGTCCTCGCGGTTCGGCGTCGGAAGCGGGTTGACCTTGGCGAACGCGTAACCGACGTTGCTCAGCGTGTTGGTGATCGCATCGGAGGTGTATTCCAGCAGCGCGCGCGAGAAGATATCGCCGGCCTTGGGAATCACCAGGCGCTCGATATCGGCCTGCGGCAGCACGGTGTCGCCGGTGACCTTGATGTCGGAAATCTTGTACTGCTCACCCTCGGTGACGCCGGCGCTGACGAACATGTCGCGCTTGTCGGGGCTGATCGCCACCTGGGTGGAGTCGATGCTGAAGTCGACGTAGCCACGGTCCAGGTACCAGGAGTTGAGCTTCTCCAGGTCGCCGGACATCTTTTCCTTGGAGTACTGGTCGTCGCGGCGATACCACGAGGCCCAGTTGTGCTCCTTGGATTCCCAGTTCTCCAGGATGTCTTCGTTGGCGAACTTTTCGGTGCCGATCAGGTTGACGTGACGAATCTTCGCCGCCTTGCCTTCCTTGATCGCGATGGCCACATCGACGCGATTGCGGTCCAGCGGGCTGACGGTCGGAGTGATCTCGACGTTGTATTTGCCGCGGTTGTTGTACTGACGGGTCAGTTCCTGGGTCACGCGGTCCAGGCTCAGGCGATCGAAGGTGCCGCCTTCGGTCAGGCCGATATCGCCCAAGCCCTTGAGCAGCTCTTCGGACTTGATGTCCTTGTTGCCGGTCACGGTGAGCTTGTTGATCGCCGGGCGCTCCTTGACCGTGATCACCAGGATGTTGCCCTGGCGGTCCAGCTGCACGTCTTCGAAGAAGCCGGTGCGGTACAGCGCCCGGATCGAATCGGCCACCTTGGTATCGTCCACGGTGTCGCCGCGGTTCACCGGCAGATAGGTGAACACGGTGCCGGAAGCGATGCGCTGCAGGCCGTCGACGCGGATGTCGCTGGCAACGAACGGCTCTGCGGCCAGGGCAACGGCTGGCAGGCTGAGGCCGGCGGCAAGAGCGAGGGCAAGCAGGCGGCGAGTGGGAAGACGCGTCATGTCACATCCGGTTGGAGTCGATTTCGGGTGTTGCTGGATGCCGACGTATGACGACGACAACAGGCGGAAAGAGTGGAGCAATTTCATCGTGGAACCAGGCCGAGGATGTCGTTGTAGAACGCCAGTCCCATCAACCCGGCCAGGACCGCCAGGCCGACATATTGCCCGGCAATCATGGCCCGTTCGCTGATCGGGCTGCCCTTGACCAACTCAATAAGGTAATACAGCAGATGCCCACCGTCCAAGATCGGGATGGGCATCAGGTTGATGATCGCCAGGCTGAGCGACAGCAAGCCCAGAAAATACAGGAACCAGTCGAGCCCGCGTTCGGCCGAGGCGTTGGCCGCGCGCGCAATCGTGACCGGGCCGGAAATGTTCTTGACCGAGGCCTGGCCGGTCAGCATGCGCTTCATCATGCCCAGCGAATCGGCGGTCATCTTGCCGGTTTCGCGGATGGCTGCCGGCACCGCAGCGAAGATGCCGTACTGCTGGCGACTATCGTATTCCGGCGCCGGTGCGGCGGCGGGGCGGACCCCGATCATCCACTGGCCTTGCGGCGATTTGCGCGGTGCGATTTCCAGCGCAAGGCGGTCTTCGCCGCGCGCCACTTCGATCATGCCCGGCCCGCCATGCGCGCCCAGCGCCTGCACCTGCGGAATGATGTCCTGGGCCGAGCGGATCGGCTGGCCATCGATGGCCACGATGCGATCGCCCGGCTTGAGCAGGCCGTCGGCCACCGAACCTGGCACCACTTCGGCAATCACCGGCGGCTGCAACATGAACTGCCAGCCGATGCCGGCCAGCGATGCCACCCGGCGCTCGTCGAAACCGACCGGCAACTGCGAAAGACGCAAGGTGTGCTCACTGTTGCCGCCACCCTCGACGGCGGTGCGCAGCTGGATATCGCGCCGATCCATGGCCGCAGTGGTGAGCTGCATGCTGGCATCGCTCCAGCTGCTCACGCTGCGTCCGTCGATGCGCACGATGCGCTCGCCCGGTGTCAGCCCCGCTTCGGCGGCCAGACCATCGGCGCGGCCGACGGTAGCCGAATAATCCTGCTTGCCGACCACGAACATTGCCCACAGCATCGCCATGCACAGCAGCAGATTTGCGATGGGGCCGGCAGCAACAATCGCAATACGCTGCCACACCGTCTTGCGATTGAACGCCTGGTCCAGTTCGGCCGGGTGTACGTCGCCTTCGCGCTCGTCGAGCATCTTGACGTAGCCACCCAGCGGGATCGCCGCCACCACGAATTCGGTGCCGTGGCGGTCGCGGCGCATCCACAGCGGCTTGCCAAAGCCCACCGAAAACCGCAGTACCTTGACGCCACAGCGGCGCGCGACCCAGAAGTGTCCGAATTCGTGGAACGTCACCAATAGACCCAGGCTGACGATCATCCACCAGACCGAACCGATGAAATCACCCATGGATGCAACTCGGCTGCGTGGATCGATCAAGCATGATGGGCGTAGTTGGCGAGGGCGCGTTCAGTGATTTGCCGGGCTTGCGCATCGGCAAAAAGCAGGGTGTCGAGGGAGTCGGCATTGTGCCGTGAGAGCGTTGTCAGCGTGTGTTCGACCAACGCAGGGATCGCTAGGAAACCTATTTGGCCCTGAAGAAACGCTGAAACAGCCACTTCGTTGGCAGCGTTCAGGATCGCCGGCGCGGTTCCGCCGGCGCGTAAAGCTTCCCAGGCCAGGTGCAGGCAAGGGAATGCATCGGTGTCGGGCGCCTCGAAATCCAGTCGGCCCTGTTGCAGCAGATCCAGTCCCGCCACGCCCGATTCCACCCGTTCCGGCCATGCCAGACCGACCGCCAGCGTGGTGCGCATGTCCGGCAGACCCAGCTGGGCCAGGGTGGAGCCGTCGACGAATTCCACCAGCGAATGCACCAGGCTTTGCGGGTGTACCAGTACATCGATCTGTTCGCCGGGCAGGCCAAACAGATGATGCGCCTCGATGACTTCCAGGCCCTTGTTCATCAGGGTGGCCGAGTCCACCGAAATCTTCGGGCCCATCGACCACTTCGGGTGCGCAACCGCCTGCGCGGGCGTCACTGCCGCCAGCGCGGTGCGATCCCAGCCACGGAACGGGCCACCGGACGCGGTCAGGACCACCCGACGCACGCCGCGGCTGGCGTCGCACGAGCGCAGGCATTGAAAAATGGCGCTGTGTTCGCTGTCGATCGGAATGATCTCGGCGCCCGCAGCGGCAGCGGTGCGGGTCAGCAACTCGCCGGCCAGCACCAGCGATTCCTTGTTGGCCAGCAGCAGGCGCTTGCCGGCGCGGGCGGCGGCCAGGGTCGACGGCAGGCCGGCGGCGCCCACGATGGCAGCCACCACGGTGTCGCAAGCATCGCTGCCGGCCAGCGCATCCAGCGCCGCGGTGCCGGCGTGCGCCTGGGTGGCGAGGCCGGCGGCACGCAAACCGTCACGCAGGGCCGGGTACAGCGCCTCGTCGGCAATCACCGCATGCGCAGGCCGATGCGTCGCGCACAGCGCCAGCAAGGCGTCGACCTGGCGGCCCGCAGACAGCACGCTGGCGCGCAGCCGCTGCGGATGGCGGGCGATCACGTCCAGTGCCGACGTACCGATCGAGCCGGTCGCGCCGAAGATGGCGACCTGGCGGGGAGAAGAGCCAGCCATGCTTAGAATCCGAGAATTTCCTTGCCGAGTGCGAACACCGGCAGGGCGGCGAGCACGCCATCGATGCGATCCAGTACGCCGCCGTGGCCGGGAATCACCGTGCCCGAGTCCTTGGCGCCGGCGTGGCGCTTGAGCAGGCTCTCGAACAGATCGCCGAGCACCGACGCCAGCACCGCCACCGCCGCGACCAGGACCAACTGCGGCACATGCGCCAGGGTCAGCCCGGCCAGCCAGCCGAAGGCGCAGGCCACCGCGATGCCGGCAACCATCCCGCCGAGCAGGCCTTCGATGGTCTTGTTCGGACTGATGCGCGGCGCCAGCTTGTGCTTGCCGAAGGCGCGTCCGGCGAAATACGCACCCGAGTCGGCCGCCCAGACCATGGTCAGGGCGGTCAGCAGCCACAGGTTGCCCTTGTCCGGATTGGCGTGCAGCAGCACCAGCGCGGCCCAGGCGGGAAGCACCGCCAGGGTGCCGGCCGCCAGCTTGAGCGCGCGTGCCTGGCCGTTGCCATGATCGGCGCCGAAGGTGAAAAAGCGCAGCCACAGCAGCGCCAGCCCCCACCAGGCCACACCCACCAGGGCGGCGATCTGGAACAGCACCATCGAGCCGGCCGACGCCCACACCATCAGCACCATCAGCAGCAGATTGAGCATCAGCAGCACAGTGCGCGGCAGGCTGTCGTCGATGCCGGAGAGCTTGAGCCACTCCCACAGGCCGGTCAGAAACAGGACCGCCGCCAGCGCCGCCAGCCATTGGGTGGGCAGCAGCACGATCGCGCAGATGGCGAGCGGCGCCATGATCAGCGCAGCAATCACGCGGGTCTTGGTCATGCGGAGGAGATCTCCGTCGCCTTGTCGGCGATCTGGGCACTGGTCAGGCCAAAGCGGCGTTCGCGCCCGGCATAGTCGTCCAGCGCCTGCTGCAGCACGCCGGCATCGAACTCCGGCCACAGGGTTTCGGTGAACCAGAGCTCGGTGTAGGCCAGCTGCCAGAGCAGGAAATTGCTGATGCGGGTATCGCCACCGGTACGGATGAACAGATCCGGCGCCGGCAGGTCGGACAGTGCGACGCGGCTGGACAGCAGGGCCTCGTCGATCTGATGCGGTTGCAGGCGGCCGGCCGCCACCTCTTCGGCCAGCGCACGTGCCGCCAGCGCGATGTCCTGGCGGCCGCCGTAACTGGCCGCGATGCTGAGCACCAGGCGCGCATTGCCCGCGGTGCTGCGTTCGGCAGCGGCCATGCGGTCGCGCAACGGCGCAGCGAAGCGATTGCGCTCGCCGATGAAACGCACCTGCACGCCACGCCGTTGCAGTTCTTCGACCTCGCGGTCGAGCGCATGCAGGAACAGCTTCATCAGCGAATCAACTTCCTCCTGCGGGCGGCCCCAGTTTTCACTGGAGAACGCGAACAGGGTCAGCGCCGACACGCCCTTTTCCAGGCAGAAATCGATGGTGCGATTGACCGCCCGCGCACCGGCGCGATGGCCGATCATGCGCGGACGTCGCCGACGCTGCGCCCAACGCCCGTTGCCATCCATGATGATGGCAATGTGGCGCGGGACTGCGTCGGTAGAAGGGACTGGATGCATGGCAGGCGATGCCATGATCAGACCGTCATCAATTCCTGTTCCTTGCCCTTGACGACCTCATCCACATCCTTGATGGCCTTGTCGGTCAACTTCTGGATATCGTCTTCGGCGGCACGGGCTTCGTCTTCGGTGACCTTCTTGTCTTTCAGCAGATCCTTGACCTGCTGATTGGCATCGCGACGGATGTTGCGAATGGCGACCTTGCTGTCTTCGCCTTCGCCATGCACGGACTTGCTGAGCTCCTTGCGGCGCTCCTCGGTCAGCGGCGGCAGGTTGAGACGGATCACGGTGCCCACCACGGTCGGGGTCAGGCCCAGATCCGAGGCGTACAGGGCTTTTTCCACGTCCTTGATCATGCCCTTGTCGAACAGGCTGATCACCAGCGAGCGGCCTTCGGACACGCTGATGCTGGCAACCTGATTGAGAGGGGTGTCGGTGCCGTAGGCCTTGACCTTGATGCCGTCCAGCAGCGCCGGCGAAGCGCGGCCGGTACGCACGGTGGTCAGTGAATGGCGCAGAGCATCGATGCTCTTGGTCATGCGCGCCTGCGCGTCTTGTTTGATCTGGTTGAGCATCGCCGGAATCCGTGTGGAGCTGAATCCGGGGATTATAGCCGGGACTGGGGTTTCACGACTCGCCGGCCTGCGTGAGCCGGCGCAGCCGGTTCACCTGCCTGGCGCGTTCACGCCAGGCGCTGCGGTGGATCGGACACGAGCGGAGCGTCCGATCCACGCTATGACGAATCACAAATCCCGATTCTATAATCCGAAAAACTCAGCTACGGCCCTGCACCAAGGTGCCGATCTGCTCGCCGCGCAGGATGCGCAGCAGTACGCCGGGCTCGCTCATGCCGAAGATGCGCAGCGGCAGATCGCTGTCGCGTGCCAGCGCGAAGGCGGCGGTGTCCATCACTTCCAGGCCCTGCATGATGACTTCGTCGTAGGTCAGGCTGTCGTAGCGCACCGCGTCGGTGTGCTTCTTCGGGTCCTTGTCGTACACGCCGTCGACCTTGGTTGCCTTGAGCAGCAGGTCGGCACCGATTTCGATCGCACGCAGCGCCGCGCCCGAATCGGTGGTGAAGAACGGGTTGCCGGTGCCGGCGGCGAAAATCGCGATACGGCCCTTTTCCAGGTGACGCATGGCGCGGCGACGGATGAAATCTTCGCAGACGTCGTTGATCTTGATCGCGCTCATCACGCGCACCTTGGCGCCGAGCTTTTCCAGCGCGTCCTGCATGGCCAGCGCGTTGATCACGGTGGCGAGCATGCCCATGTGGTCGCCGGTGACGCGGTCCATGCCGCTGGCGGCCAGGCCGGCGCCGCGGAAGATGTTGCCGCCGCCGATCACCAGTGCGACCTGTGCGCCAGCCTGCTGCGCTTCGATCACTTCATGGGCGAGGCGGTTGATCACCTTGGGATCGATGCCGTAATCCCCGTCTCCCATCAGCGCCTCCCCGGAAAGTTTGAGAAGAATGCGGCGATAGGAAAGTTCGGACATGGGGGAGACCTCGGGGGTGGGGGACGACAAACGCCGGCAATTCTAGCGGAAGCGTGCCACCGGGCGTGGTAAAAATTCCTTTGTCGTCATCGAGGTGGCTTGCCGCTCAGTGCGCCCGCGGGTTTGGTGGCGTCGGAACATCGGTCGCATCGTAGGCGGTGACGCGGTTGCGGCCGCGATGCTTGGAGCGGTACAGCGTGCTGTCTGCGGCCTGCAACAGGTGTTCGATACTTTCGAACTGGCGCTCGATGCCGCCATGCGTGGCCAGGCCCGCGGAGAAGGTGATGTGCAGTGGGCCGCCCTGCAGTTGCGCCATCGGCGTGCGCGCGGTTTCGGCAAGGATGCGCTCGATCACCATCAACGCCGCATCGGCAGGCGTGTTGGGCAGGATCACCAGAAATTCTTCGCCGCCATAGCGTGCCACCAGGTCGCTGGTGCGCACCATGCGTTGCAGCGTCTGCGCAAAGTTGCGCAACACCTCGTCGCCGACCAGATGGCCGTGCGCATCGTTGACGCGCTTGAAATCGTCCAGATCGATGAAGGCGATCGACAGCGGCCAGGCCTGCCGTGATGCCAGTTCGAACTCATGCGCCAGTGCGGTGCCGAGCTGATGCCGATTGAACACGCCGGTCAGCGCATCGCGGCTGGCCTGCTCGGCCAGATGACGCATGCGGTTTTCCGATTCGTCGGCATGGCGGCGCGCTTCGGCCACATCCTGCAATTCGCGCAGGCTGCGCAGCAGGGCCAGCTCGCGCGCCTGCTCGAAGATCAGCTGGATGTGCTCGGGTTGCGGCACGCGGATGTCGAATAAGGCTTCGAGCTCGGGCAAGGATTCGGCAATGCGTTCGATCACTTTTTCGAAGCGTTCGGCATCAAGTTCCAGCACGTCCTGGGCCTGGCGCTGCGCATGCTCGGTGGCGGTGGCCGCGCTGGCGGAGAGCCAGATGTCGGCCAGACGTCCGGACAGCGCGACGCAGGCCATGAAGGGCTCCAGACCTGACGGTTCTTCTTCGCTTTTCGCGATCGCGTTCTGCAGGTAGTGCGGTAATTGCCACTGGTGCGCAAGCCAGGCGCCGATTTCGGCGTGGGTGGCACCCAGGTGTTCGCGTTCGGCATCCAGCAGCGATGCATTGTCGGGCGCCTGTTCCAGCAGCGGCGCATAAAGCTCGGGCGCGCCTTGCAGCAGTGCCAGCTTGCCGATGTCCTGCAGCAGGCCGGCCAGCATCAATTCTTCGGGTTTACGGATGCCATAGGCCTGACCCAGGATGCGACTGGCCAGCGCGCATAGCCCGGCACGACGCCAGATGCGTTCATGCAACGGGTGCGCGACGAAGGTACTGCGCACGCCGTGCACCATCGAAAATCCCAGCGCCAGGCTCAGGGTCGCGTTGAGGCCGAGCATGGTGAGCGCCTGGCCGAGGTTGTCGACACGGCGGCGGCTGGCGTAGAGCGGTGAGTTGGCCACGCGCAGCATGCGTGCGCTCAGGGCGATGTCCATGCCGATGACTTTCGCGGTGGTGGTCATGTCCACATCCGGGTCCTGCGCCAGCTCGATGATGCGCAGCGCGACGCCGGGCGGCGATGGCAGGTTACGGCAGTAGTGCAGGGCGGCCTGGAGATCTGGTTGCATGATTCATCGCCAACAGTGAACGCAAGCATACAGCTGCGTTCGGTGAGTTTGAGCACGCCACGGCTCGCAGTCGCTGCGCTGGAACGCATGCGTGAGGGGTGCTGAGAGTCTGGTTGGCATCTAGGTTTAGCGGCACGGCCGACGACATCTATAGCGTCGAGGCCGGTTGCGGGCACCACGGATGTGTGCGTTTCAGTTTCGCGCGCTTCGATGCAGCGCGGATTGGCAGGCAAAAAAAAGCCGCGGCATGGCCGCGGCTTTTTTCACTCTGTGGCGAAGATCAGGCCAGACCGGCCTGCTTCATCACTTCGGCGGCGTAGTCTTCCACCACCTTCTCGATGCCCTCGCCAACGGCCAGGCGCTGGAAGCCGATCACGTCGGCACCAGCGGCCTTGACGGCTTGCTCGACGGTCTGATCGGTGTTCAGCACATATGGCTGGCCGTACAGCGTGACTTCGTTGACGATCTTGCTGATCTTGCCGCTGATGATCTTTTCCAGGATCTCGGCCGGCTTGGACTTGTCCTTTTCGGACATCTTGGCCAGTTCGATTTCCTTTTCCTTGGCGACAAACTCGGCCGGGACGTCGGATGCCTTGATGTGCGGCGGGTTCATTGCGGCGATGTGCATGGCAATGCCGCGTGCCAGCTCGATGTCGCCACCCTTCAGCTCGACCAGCACGCCGATACGGCCGCCGTGCACATAGGCCGCGACGTTGTTGGCGCTGTCGATACGGGCCAGGCGACGCACCTGCAGGTTCTCGCCAACCTTGGCGATGACCGCAGCGCGACGCTCTTCGATGGTCTCGCCGCTGTCCAGCTTGACGCTCTTCAGCGCTTCGGCATCGGCGACGTCGGAGTTCAGTGCGGCGTTGGCCACAACCTCGGTGAAGGCCAGGAAGTTCTCATCCTTGGCGACGAAGTCGGTCTCGGAATTGACTTCGACCAGCACGGCCTTGCCGCCGGCCTGTGCGGTGGCGATGCGGCCTTCGGCAGCAACGCGGTCGGCCTTCTTGTCGGCCTTGGCCAGACCCGACTTGCGCAGCCACTCGGCAGCGGCATCGATGTCGCCAGCGTTTTCGACGAGTGCTTTCTTGCACTCCATCATGCCGGCGCCGGTGCGCTCGCGCAGTTCCTTGACCAGGGAAGCAGTGATTTCCATGGAATTACCTCGTATGGACGAATGCGTACGGCGGAAGTGTTCCGCCAGTGAGGAGACGGTGCAGCGTGCGGGCCGCCCCCGTAAAAATCTTTGGTGGCCTCAGCGACGGGTCGCGATGGACCCGTCGGGGCTGCGGCCGCCCAGCATGGAGCGGCCGCATTGCATGCCGATTACTCGGCAGCCGGTGCTGCAGGTGCTTCAGCTGCTGCCGGTGCCGCAGCAGCGGCCGGTGCGTCGGCCTTCTTCTCGGCGCTCTTCTTGGCCGGGGCGCGACGGCCCTTGCCTTCGTCGCCAGCGTCAGCCGAGAACTCTTCTTCGCGCACCGACGCCGAGTTCGGCGCAGCAGCCTTGCCTTCCAGCACGGCATCGGCAGCGGCACGTGCGTACAGCTGCACGGCGCGGATGGCGTCGTCGTTACCCGGGATGGCGTAGTCGACCAGGGCCGGATCGTAGTTGGTGTCGACCACGGCGATCACCGGGATGCCGAGCTTCTTGGCTTCCTTGATGGCGATGTCTTCATGGCCGATGTCGATCACGAAGATCGCGTCGGGCAGACGGTTCATTTCCTTGATGCCGCCCAGCGACGCGTCCAGCTTTTCGCGCTCGCGACGCAGGCCCAGCACTTCGTGCTTGACCAGCTTTTCGAAGGTGCCGTCGGTTTCAGCGGCTTCCAGTTCCTTCAGGCGGGCAACCGACTGCTTGACGGTGCGGAAGTTGGTCAGCGTGCCGCCCAACCAGCGCTGGGTCATGAACGGCATGTTGCAACGCTCGGCTTCTTCCTTGATCGACTCGCGCGCGCTGCGCTTGGTGCCCAGGAACAGCACGGTGCCGCGCTTCTGCGCGATTGAGGAGAGGAAGTTCATCGCGTCGTTGAAGAGCGGGACGGTCTTCTCAAGGTTGATGATGTGGATCTTGCCGCGCGCGCCGAAGATGTACGGCGCCATCTTGGGGTTCCAGTAGCGGGTCTGGTGGCCGAAATGGACGCCGGCTTCCAGCATCTGACGCATGGTGACCTGAGGCATTGAAAAAACTCCTGGTAGCGGAATCGCCGTGCGCAGCTGTTGTTTGAAGTCAGCGCAGGGAGTGCGGGCGCTGCGAGAACACTCGCATCAAACGCACAAGATTCCGGGGTTGGGCTTCCCTGTTGCCTCCGCGACGAACCCTTGTGAGGGCACCCCGGCACGGATGGCGGCAGCAGGTGTGGATTCGTCGGTGACGTCCGACGTGGACGGCGCGATGCGGCAAAGACGCAAAACAGCCGGCGGAGTATAGCCGGCCGGGCCGGTCGTATGCAATGTGCACTGCCGGCATCGCCAGGACTGGCGGGCGAGGGGACTCAGGGCTGCAGTGCGAGCGTGGTTTCGGTATCGCTGTTGACGCGGGCCACGAAGCGTCCCAGATCGGCGGACAGGGTTGCTGGCAGCGCCCATTGCCGGGTCTGGCCGGGCAGCACATAGCCGGCCAGATCGTTGCCGATGCTGTGCCGGGTACCGCCGGCATCGATAAAGGCCAGGTCGGCCAGGCGGGCGTGGTGCACGCCGGCATTGTGGATGCGCAAGCTGCGGCCGCTGCCCTGGCCGGACAGCGTCGTCTGCAGCTGCGGGTGCAACTCGCCCGGCTCGCTGGGCATCGCAAACACCGGAGTGGAATACCGCAACAGCTCGGTTTCATCGCCCACGGCATGTTGGGTCACCACCAACCGATAGCTGTCTTCGGTCCGGGCCGGGCTAGGGCCGAGGCGGATGACCCGTAACAGCTGGCGGCCTTGCGCCGGGATTTCGAACTGGCTGGGGCTGACGGTGGCGCCGACGGCCGGTTCCAATACTTCGCGCCCGCCGTCCTGGCTCCAGCGGTAAAGCTTGGCATCGGCGCGCCACGGTTGCGCCGCCTGGTTGTACAGCCAGACCGCCGCCTGGTCGCTATCGGCCGGGATGTGCGCGGTGGTCGGGGCGATGGCGATCTCGGCAGCGACAGCGCTGCCGCTAGCGGCCATGCATAGCAGGCCCAGGATCAGCCAACTGCAGCGCGGGCGGGTGGCGGCCATGCTCAGAACGCGATGGTGGTGATGCGCGTCGCACCGCTGGGCGCAGGCCCTGCAAGTGCGCTGGCGTCCTGGCCAGTGCTGGTGGTCGATGGGGTGTTGACGTTGCGCGACGGCTGCGCAACCGCGACTGGCGTGCCACGCGAGCAGCTGGCGCGCGGCGGGGTCGTGCGCAGCTCGCAACCGCTGAGCAGGCGCAGGCCGATGTGCAGGCTGGAGTTGTCCGGGCCGCGGTTAGTGGACGCAGTTGCGGCAGCGGCGCTGCAAGCGAGGGCGACCAGCGTGAAGCACTTCAGGAAGGTGACCGGCGTCATGAAGGCAATCGTTTGCATTGGAGTCGTTACAAATAGCGACGCCCCCGAAGCGAACTTAATTAACGGTCAGTAAGTGATCGAGACAGTCACCGTGTCGGTATAGGCCCCGGCGATGGGTAGCTGCGGCGCCGGCGCGCGGCCATAGACGGTGACCATTTGTGCGACCCCGTTGCCGGTGCCGGCCAGGGTATCGACCCCGACCGTGGTGCCCCAGCGGTTGCTGCGCCCCGAGTCCTTGTAGAGCTCGTAGGTGATGAAGTTGGCGCTGCTGGCGTGGCGCATCCGTCGGATGCCGCCGCTGGCGTTGACGCCGACGTCCAGGCCGATGTTCCAGGCGGTGCGGTTGGTGCAGGCCAGGCTGATGGTTGAGCTGCGGTCGATCTGGGTGTCGATGCTGCCGGCGATGCTGCCGAAATCCAGATCGGTGGTGACATAGGTATTGCAACGCGCCGGCACATCGGCCGAGGCGGTGAACGGGAACGCGTTGCTGGCGGTCTTGGCGCCGCTGCCGCCCGTGTTGCAGTTGGCCGGCGGCTGGATGCCGCCGATGATGCTTTCGTTGTAGGCGTAGCGCATCACCGTATCGGCGCCGCCGAAGCTGCTGGTGTGGTTGCCCACCGACAGCGTCTGGCTGCCGGGAATGCGTCCGTAGAAGGTGACCGTGGTGGTCTGCGAGCCGCCGACCAGGATCGGTACCGAATAGGCGAAACTCAGTATCAGCGGCGATGGCGTGCTCGATCCGGTGGCGCCCCAGACCTGCGTGCGCGCCGCATCGCTGTAGATCTGGTAACTCAACGCATCGCTGGTGGCGTTGAGCATGCGGCGCGGCGTATACACGCCTGCGCTGGCACTGCCGGGCCCCAGGTCCAGGCACAGCGTCACCCGCGCCTGGCCCAGCACGCTGAGCGCGGTGGTGGCGCAGGACACGTTGAAGCTCGCGACCGCATCGGTGGCGCCATTGGCGGCCACGTTGCCGAAGGCCAAGGGCGTCCCCAACGTCACCGTGCAGGTGGTATCGGCATGCGCCGATTGGCTGGGCGTCAGCCACAGCACTGCAAGGCTCAGTGCAAGCAAGACCCGCCAGAGCGCCTGCACGCTCATGGCGTCGGCTCCGCGATGCAGCGCAACGGGCCGACCCGCGGAATGCGGCCAGCGTCGGCCGGATACGCGAACTGCGCGATGCAGCGGCCCTCCGGCAACTCCACCAGGATGCGGTTGTCGTTCTGCAGATTGTCCAGATAGGTTTCGCCGTCGTAGCCGACCACCACGCGTTCGGCATCGCCTTCGCGTTGCGCCACGCTGCCCACCGGCACCGGCGCGCCGTTTGCGTCGTGCAAGACGATCACTGCAGCTCGCACGCGGGTGATGCCGAAGCGCACCGCCACCCCGGATTGCTGGCGCGGCGTCACCGTGGTGTCGACCCGATCCACGCGCAGGTCCGCCGGCAGGCTCAGCGTGTCGATCGATAGCTGATTGCGTTGCCATGATTGCAGCGGCGTCACCAACAAGGTGCCGCGTGCATCGGTGACCCCGATCAAGCGGTTCTCCAGCCGTACCGGAATGCCGGCCTGGCCGTCGGTGGACACCACCGCAAACGCGTCCTGGACGTCGCGCGCCGCAAAGCTGCGGCCGTCCATCCACACCAGGCTGCCGCTGGCGCTGGCATAGCCGAAATGGTCGCCGTCCTGGGTGGCCGCGCCGAAGTTGTAGCGACCGACGCGGTTCAACCAGCCCAGCTCGGCCAGCCCGCCGCTGGCATCGTCGCCCGCGCGTGCCTGCACGCGCCAGCCGATGCCGCCCAGATCGCCGTCGCCGGGCAGCGGCTGGCTGACATCGGCCACAAACCCGGTGCGATTGCCGTTGCGCTGCATCGACGCGCTGGCCTGGCGTAATTCGCCGAAGGTGGTGGACAGCGACAGATACAGGCTGCGGTCGCTGCGGATATCCAGGTTCTGATTGCCCGACAGATTGGCGGCCCAGTTGCGCCCGAAGCTGCGCGACCAGAACACGCTGGCATAACGCGAGGTGTCGCCTTGCGGGTAGCTCAGGCGCACATAGCTGGTGCCCAGCGAGCCGATCGGGTCGGCATTGACGCCGAATGCGGCGCGGTCGCTGACACGCGCCGGCAGGCTGCCCTGCAATGCGCCCAGATCGCGGTAATCGCCATGGGTGCGCTGGGTGCCTAGATTCACGTTGAAACGCCGGTTGTTCCAGGCGTAGCCCAGTACAGACTGGCCGCCATGCAGTGCATGCATCTTGCTGTGTGCGTAGGCCGCATTGAACACGCCGCCAGCGCCGAGCAACCACACCCCGCCTGCGCCGGCATTGACCACGCCGCCGCCGGCTTCGGTGTGCGCCTCGATGGTGAAGTCATCGCGCAATCCCTTGCGAAAGCTGGCGCTGGCGACCGGCTGCGAGGCATAGGAAAACGAACGCACGCCATAGTCGCGGCGCAGATGGCCGATGCCTGCCGACCACTCGGAAATGCCGCGCGCCAGCAGTTGCGGCGTGCCGTAAAACGCGAAGTCCAGCCGACGCACCCGGCCGAAGGCATCGGTCACCACGATCTGCGCCTGCCCGGTGCCGCTGATGCCCGGTTGCGCGGCCAGTTGAAACGGCCCGGCCGGTACCTGGCCGCTGTATTGACGCAGGCCATCGACATACAGCTCCACCGTGGAGGGCACCGCCGCTTCGCCCAGAAAGCTGGGCGTCGGGGTCAGCACGCGATAGGGCTGCAGCGCGTAATTGCGGCCGATCTGCACGCCGCCCAGCCGCAGCGAACGGCTCCAGTCGACGAACCCGCTGTAGAAATCGCCCACCCGCAGGCTGGTGGCGCTGTCGGGGAAATCCATCTGCCAAGCGCTGTCCAGGCGCACCGCCTCGCTGCGCCAGCGTTGGTCCTGCGGGCGGTCGTAGGCCAGAAAAATGGCGGTGGTATCGACCATGCCGCGACCCAGGCCGAAGCCGCGCAGTTCGGTGGCCAGCGACATGCTGCTGGAACCGGCATTGCGCGTGGCATAGAAGTCGTAATTGAGCAGCATGCCCGGCGATGCGGTGGCGCTGGGCGGGGCGGCTTCTTCGGCCTTGAGCACGGTGGTGGACAGCGACAGCTGCGCCAGCGGTACCTGCAGCGCGAGCCGCTGCAGCGCGGCGTCGTAGCGCACTTCCACATCGGGTAGCCGATCCAGATCGACCAATTCACCGGGCAGTCGATCGGCCAGGATGAAGCCGAGTTTGCGCAGCGTTTCCACCGAGCCACGCAGATGGCCGTCGACCAGCTCAAATGGCGCCAGGCCGCGATCGGCCTGATTCAAGGTGACGTCCAGATACAGCGACTGCGGTTGAGTGGCGGCGCTTTGCGCAATCTGGTCGGGCAACGATGCGACATCGGCGAGATCGCCGGCCATGGCGTTCGCAAACCCGGTGGCGGTCGCAAGCAGCGTCATCGCCAGCCGGGCCGCATCACGGCGCCGTGGGCGCGGCCAACAAGGTGCGTTCGTCAGCCTCACCATTGATCCTTGCGACGATGGAGCCGCGGCCGAACTGCGCCAGCGGTGCGCCCAGCGACCAGCGCATGGTCTGGCCCGGTAACACGTAGCCGACCAAGCCGTTCAAGGTGGTCTTGGTTGCGCCATCGACCCGGTGCTGCAGATCGGCGACCTGCGCATGCCCGGAGCCGCTGTTGCTGATCTGGATCTGCGCATTGCCGTCGGTGCCGGCGATCACCTGCGCGCTCAGGGTGGGCGTGGGCTCGGCCTTGCCGGGTGGCAGGACGAAGATCGGCACCGAGTAGCGCAGCACGAACTGCATGCCCTTACGATCGGCATCGGCGCTGGGCAGTTCGTCGACGATGATGCGGTAGCAGAGCTCCTGGCGAGTGGGCGCAGGCCCGGCGCGGATCACGCGAATCAGTTGGCGCTCGCCCGCAGCCAAGGTGCGCATCGGTGGGCTGATCAGGATTTCCTGGGTCGGATCGAGCTGGTCCTGCCCATCGCGCTGGGTCCAGCGATAGGCGCGGGTCTGCACCTGCACCGGCGCGCCGCCACTGTTGCTCAGCCATAGGCCGTCGGCGGTCTGTTCTGCGCTCAGGGTCAGCGAGGTCGGCGCCAGCTGCAGGCTGGCCGCCTGCGCAGGCGGCAACAGCCAGGCGCAGCTCAGCGACAGGCTCAGGGCGAGTCCAACCGGGACCAGCCACGCACGGAGGCGCGACGGCAGCTGTTGCGATGGCATGCGTGAGCTCAATAGACGATGGTCGCGGTGATCGTGTCCTGGTAGCTACCGGTCGCGGCGTTGTTGACCGACGGATTGGTCACACGACCGTAGACCGGGTAGACCTGGTTGATGCCGGTGGCGGTGCGGCTCAGGGTGTTGGTGCCGGTGGTGCTGCCCCAGACCGTGCTGCGGCCCAGATCCTGATAGAGCTGATAGGCGATGAAGTTGTTGGTGGTGACCAGTGGGTCGGCGTTCTTCATGCGGCGGGTGGTCACATCGTTGGAGGTGCCCGCGTTGCTGCCCGCGCTCAGCGCGATGTTGTAGGGCGTCAATGCGGTGCATTGGGCGGTCACGCTGCCGTTGGCATCGGCGTTGGCGGTCGAGGTGGAGAGCACCGAACCGAAGTCGACGTCCGTGGCGGAGGCGGCGGTGATGGTGCAGGCCTTGGTGACGGCGATCTTGACGTTGAAGGTGGTTGTATCTGCTGCCGTCGCCATGCCGATGGTCGAGAGCAGGCCGATGGAGAGCAGGACAGGGCGGACAGTGCGCATGGACATTTCCTTGACCGGTCAGGTCTTTGATGACGCGACAAGCTGTCGCCCTCCATGCAATGCATCAACTGTGCCAAACATAACTGCGAATTCATCTTGTATCTAGCTGTTTCGCTTGCATCTTTTGCGAAATTTGCGATGTCCTATTGATGACTTCGCTCGCAGGATTCTTGACGCGAGAGGAACTGCGTCACACATGAATAGGCGCTCGCGACGGTTTGCTGTTGCCCGGTCCGCTTGTGCTGTCGACACTGTGTCCTGCAAAAAACGCTGTCGCGGGTCGTTCAGATTCAGCCCGGATCGGCGATAATCGGGGGCATGAGCGTCAATCTAAAAACCAAAGAAGAAATCGAACTGATGCGCATCGCCGGCCGTCTGGCCGCCGAGGTGCTCGACATCGTTGGCCCGCACGTCAAGCCGGGCGTGACCACTGCCGAGCTCGACCGCATCTGCCACGACCACATCGTCAACGTGCAGGGCACCATTCCTGCAAACGTCGGCTATCGCGGCTTTCCCAAGAGCGTGTGCACCTCGGTCAACAACGTGATCTGTCACGGCATTCCGAGCGCGGCCAAGGTGTTGAAGGAAGGCGACATCGTCAATATCGATGTCACCGTGATCAAGGACGGCTGGCACGGCGACACCAGCCGCATGTATTACGTGGGTACGCCGTCGGTGATGGCCAAACGCCTGGTGGACACCACGTATGAAGCGATGTGGCGCGGCATCCGCGCGGTCAAGCCGGGCGCCACGCTGGGCGATGTGGGCCATGCGATCCAGAAGTTTGCCGAGGCCGAACGTTTCAGCGTGGTGCGCGACTACTGCGGCCAC
Organism: Xanthomonas sp. WCS2018Noco2-27; assembly: GCF_031843525.1. Classification (NCBI taxonomy): domain Bacteria; kingdom Pseudomonadati; phylum Pseudomonadota; class Gammaproteobacteria; order Lysobacterales; family Lysobacteraceae; genus Xanthomonas; species Xanthomonas sp. WCS2018Noco2-27. The sequence goes on from NZ_JAVTIK010000001.1 coordinate 163,420, forward strand.
GGCATCGGCAAGGTCTATCACGACGAACCGCAGGTGATGCATTACGGCCGTCCGGGCGAAGGCCTGGTGCTCAAGCCGGGCATGACCTTCACCATCGAGCCGATGATCAATGAAGGCACCTATCACCATAAGACACTGCCCGACGGCTGGACCGTGGTCACCAAGGACCGCAAGTTGTCCGCGCAGTGGGAGCACATGGTCGCAGTGACCGAAGACGGCGTGGATGTGCTGACGCTGTCTGCCAATTCGCCCGCGCCGGTATGACGGCCACGCCGGCGGATCGACCCGACCCGGGCGTCGCCGGCGATGCGGAATGGGCCGCGCAGGCCCGTCCGCTGCTGGTGCACGCGGACATGCGGCTGTGCAAACGCTTCGATCAGGGCGAACCGATTGAACGGTTGGTTGCGCTACGCGCACGCGCGGTCGACCAGTTGATGCGCAACGCCTGGACCCGCTGTATTCCGGCCGATAGCGGCCTGTCGCTGCATGCGGTCGGTGGGTATGGCCGCGGCGAGCTGTTTCCGCGTTCGGACGTGGACGTGCTGGTGTTGGGTGACACCGCCGTGCAGCAGCGCCACGAGCAGGCGCTGGCGCGGTTGTTCGCGTTGTTGTGGGATGTGGGCCTGCCGATCAGTCACGCAGTGCGCTCGCCGGCGCAATGCACCGCCGCGGCGATCGATCAGACCGTGCTCACCGCGTTGATCGAGTCGCGGCCGTTGGTGGCCGATGGCGACGCGCGTGCGGCGCTGGCTGCGGCCATCGCGCCGCAATGGGTATGGCCGCCGCGCGATTTCTTCCAGGCCAAGCGCGAAGAATTGCTGGCACGGCATCAGCGGTTTGGCGACACCGCCGACAATCTCGAACCCGACATCAAGGACGGCCCGGGTGGCCTGCGCGATTTGCAGACCCTGGGCTGGATGGCGTTGCGCGCGTTCGGGGTCAAGGATCTGGAAGCATTGGTCGGGCTGGGCCATGTCGGCTTCGACGAAGCGGCTGCGTTGCGGCGCGAGCGCGAAGAATTGGCGCGGCTGCGCTTCGGGCTGCACATCGTGGCCAACCGGCCGGAAGAACGCCTGCGTTTCGATTATCAAAAGACCCTTGCGCAGCGCTTGGGCTTTGCCGACGACCCGGAAAGCCTGGGCGTCGAAAAAATGATGCAGCGCTTTTACCGCAGCGCTGCGTTGATCCGCCGGATCAGCGACCGGCTGCTGCAGCGCTTCGAAGAACAGTTCGATGGCGAGGCGGTACCGGAGCCGTTGGACGACGGCTTCAGCCTGCGTCGTGGTTACCTGGCCGCCGATGCCGACAGCTGGCCGGATGGCGATGTGCTGCGGGTATTCGCGCTGTTTGCGCAGTGGGCCGCGCATCGCGATGTGCGCGGGTTGCATTCGTTGACCGCACGCGCGCTGGCCGAAGTGCTGCAGCAACTGCCGGCTTACGACGTGGCCGATGCCGCCACGCGCGACCGTTTCATGGCGCTGCTACGCGGCCCGCGTGCGGTGGAAACGCTCAACCGCATGGCGCGGCTGGGTGTGCTGGGGCAGTGGATTCCGGCGTTTGCCAGTGTGTCCGGGCGCATGCAGTTCGACCTGTTTCACGTCTACACGGTGGACCAGCACACATTGATGGTGCTGCGGAACATCGCGCTGTTCGCCGCCGGTCGCGCCGACGAGCGTTTTTCGATCACCCACGAAGTCTGGCCGCGTCTGCGCAAGCCGGAATTGCTGCTGCTGGCCGGGTTGTTTCACGACATCGCCAAAGGCCGCGGTGGAGATCACTCCGAACTAGGCGCAGTCGATGCGCGCGCGTTCTGTCTTGCGCATCGGCTCAGCGAAGGCGATACCGAACTGGTGACCTGGCTGGTGGAGCAGCACTTGCGCATGTCGGTGACCGCGCAAAAGCAGGACATCTCCGATCCGGAGGTGATCCATCGCTTCGCCACCCTGGTCGGCACTCGCGAGCGTCTGGATTATCTGTATCTGTTGACCTGCGCCGACATCGCCGGCACCAGCCCCAAGTTGTGGAATGCGTGGAAGGACCGGTTGCTGGCGGATCTGTATTTCGCCGCGCGTCGCGCGCTGCGCGAAGGCCTGGAACATCCGCCGCCGCGCGAGGAACGCTTGCGCGAAGCGCGCGACTCCGCACGCGCGCTGATGCAGGCGCAAGGCCATGACGATGCCACCATCGATCGCCAGTTCGCCGGCATGCCGGATGAAAACTTCCTGCGCTTCCGTCCCGAGCAGCTCGCCTGGCAGGCCGTCTCGCTGATCGAAGTGCAGATCGGCCAGACCCTGGTCAAAGCGCGTCGTGCGGTGCCGGACAACGATGCGTTGGAACTGTTCGTGTATTCGCCAGACCGCGATGGCCTGTTTTCGGCGATCGTCGCCACGCTGGATCGCAAGGGCTACGGCATCCACCGCGCGCGCGTGCTGGACGCGCCGCACGATGCGATCTTCGACGTGTTCGAAGTGCTGCCGCAGGAAGGCTATGCCGATGGCGATCCGCAGCGTCTTGCCGCCGCGCTACGCCAGGTGCTGGCCGGCGACCTGCAAAAAGTACGGCCATCGCGGCGTGCCGTGCCGCGCCAGTTGCGGCATTTCCGCTTTGCGCCGCGCGTGGAATTCAGCGAAAGCGCCGGCGGCCGCCGCACCCGCATCAGTCTGGTCGCCCCCGATCGCCCCGGCCTGCTGGCCGATGTGGCGTATGTCCTGCGCATGCAACAGCTGCGCGTGCACGACGCGCGCATCGCCACCTTTGGCGAGCGTGCGGAAGATCAGTTCCAGATCACCGACGAGCACGATCGCCCGTTGTCCGAATCCGCCCGGCAGGCCCTGCGCGATGCGTTGTGCGCCTGTCTCGACCCCGCCTAGTACGTCCGGAGACCCCCATGGCCACCCCCAAAAAGACCGCGCGCAAGCCCGGCGCGACCACCGCCAGCGCCGCACCCAAGCGCGCAGCCACCTCCACCGCCAAGGCCGGCAAGACGCCCGCAGCAGACACGACCAAACCGGTCGCGAGCGTCGGCAAGAAGGGCGCCGTCAAGACGGCGGCGGTCAAGGTCGCGCCGGTCAAGAGCACCGCTGTAAACAAGGCTGCTGTAAAGAAGCCTGCTGAAAAGAAGGCCGCCAGCGCACCGCGCGTGGCCGGGCAGGCGACCGGCGTGGTGTCGGCGCCAGCTGCAAAGAAAGCGGCCGCTGCGAAGAAACTGCCGATTGCCGTGCAGAGCGCGGCAACCCATGTGGGCAGCGATGAACTGAAGTTCGGCATCGAAAGCGCCTTCGAGCGCCGCGCCACCTTGACGATGGATGAGATCGACGGCTCCACCCGTGCGATCGTTACCCGCGTGATCGATGGCCTGGAAAGCGGCGAATTCCGCGTGGCCGAGCCGGACGGGCAGGGCGGCTGGACCGTCAACGAGTGGTTGAAAAAAGCCGTGTTGCTGTATTTCCGCGTCAACGAGATGGCGGTGATCGATGCGCAGCCGGCGCCGTTCTGGGACAAGGTGGAATCGCGCTTTGCCGGCTTCCATGAAGCCGACTTCCGCAAGGCCGGCGTGCGCGTGGTGCCCGGTGCGGTCGCGCGTCGCGGCACCTATTTCGGCAAGGACGTGGTGCTGATGCCGAGCTTCACCAATATCGGCGCCTATGTCGGCGAAGGCACCATGGTCGACACTTGGGCGACGGTGGGCTCGTGCGCGCAGATCGGCAAGCACTGCCATCTGTCCGGCGGTGCCGGCATCGGTGGCGTGCTCGAACCACTGCAGGCCAGCCCGACCATCATCGAAGACCATTGCTTCATTGGCGCGCGGTCGGAAGTGGTCGAAGGTGTGGTCATCGGCCATCACAGCGTGATCGGCATGGGCGTGTTCATTTCGCAGAGCACGCGTATTTACAACCGCGCTACCGGCGAGATTTCCTACGGCTATGTGCCGCCCTATAGCGTGGTGGTGTCTGGCCAGCTGCCGTCCAAGGACGGTTCGCATTCGCTGTATTGCGCAGTAATCGTCAAGCAGGTGGATGCCAGGACACGCAGCAAGACCAGCGTTAACGAGCTGCTGCGCGGTCTGGCCGATTGAGTACCGCACCCGCATCCGCCGGCACCCTGCTGTCGCGTCCGGGCAGTGGCTGGATCCGACGGGGCATCCCGGCCCTGTGGCTGGGATGGGCTGCGGTCTACGTGGCGGGCTCGCTGGCGCGCGACGGCGTGCCGCAGCAGCTGGACGTGCTGCGCTGGCTGGCGCCTGTCGCCATGCTTGGGCTGACCGTGCGGCATATCGTGTTGTGCAGGCGATGGGCGCAGGTGCGCGATGCTGGCGATGCGCTGGAGATCGTGCAGCAGGGGCGGTCGCAGCGTGTGGACCTGGCGCAGCTGCGTGCGGTCGATCCGGCCTGGCTGTTTCCACCGGTGCGGCTGGCGTTGAAATTCCAAGGTGAGCGCGCACGGGTGGTGTTCCTGCCTGCGCACGGGCAAGACCCCACCGCGTTGGCCACCACCCTGCTGGCGCGTGCAGGCGCGCACCAGGCAGTTGAAGAGAGCACGACATGACCACGTTGTATGGATTGAAGAACTGCGACACCTGCAAAAAGGCCACCAAGTGGCTGGACCGCTTCGGTGTCGCTTACACGTTTGTGGATTACCGCGACAACAAGCCGTCGCCGGAGACACTGTTGGAGTGGGCCGGCAAAGCGGGTGGATTCGATGCCTTGATCAACAAGTCGTCCACCACCTGGCGGCAGTTGCCCGACAACAAGAAGGCGCCCGGCTCGGAGGCGGAGTGGAAGCTGTTATTGCGCGAGTACCCGCAGTTGATCCGCCGGCCGGTGGTCGTCACCGATGATTGTGCATTGACCCAGGGCTTTTCCGATAACGGCTTCAAGAAAGCGTTTGGTGTGGGCTGAGCAGCTGCAGTCGCAACGGTGCCGGCAATACCGCCGCAGCGGTGGCTGGCGCGGTGGCGAAAGACGCCCGTGCCGGGTGCAGCTTGCTGCAGCGTAGACCGCAGTACCGCGACGCGCCGCGAGCGGTGATCAACGCGCGCGGCGCGGACCTGGTCAGTGCGCTTGCTCGACGCTGTCCATGATCCATCCACGCCGCTGGTGCGGCCTCGCTATGGTGATGTTTCGATGAGTGATGTGCTGGATCTGACCTGTGATTTGATTGCACGCGCCTCGGTGACCCCGGTGGATGCCGGCTGCCAGGCCGTGATCGCGCAGCGCCTGGCCGCTGCCGGATTCGCCTGCGAGCACCTGCGCTTGGGCGAAGTCGACAATCTGTGGGCCACGCACGGTAGCGGCGCGCCGGTGCTGGTGCTGCTCGGGCATACCGATGTGGTGCCGCCTGGCCCGCGCGAGGCGTGGACCAGCGATCCGTTCGATCCGCAGATCCGCGATGGCGTGCTGTACGGGCGTGGTGCCGCCGATATGAAAGGCAGCGTGGCTGCCTTCGTGATTGCCGCCGAGCAGTTTGTTGCGGCCCATGCGGAGCACCCCGGTACATTGGCGGTGTTGTTGACCTCCGACGAGGAAGGCGATGCCATCGATGGCGTGCGGCGTGTGGCCGATCTGTTTCGCGAACGTGGGCAAGCGATCGATTGGTGCATCACCGGCGAGCCATCGTCCACCGAGCGACTGGGCGACCTGCTGCGGGTTGGACGCCGCGGTAGCCTGTCCGGCGCGCTGACCGTCAACGGCGTGCAGGGCCATGTGGCGTATCCGCACAAGGCGCGCAACCCGATCCATCTGGCAGCGCCCGCGTTGGCCGAATTGGTCGCACGGCGCTGGGACGACGGGTTCGAAAGTTTCCCGCCCACCAGTCTGCAGATTTCCAATATCCATGCCGGCACCGGTGCCAACAACGTGATCCCCGGCGAACTGCAGGTCGCCTTCAATCTGCGTTACACCCCGCAGTGGGATGCGCCGCGGCTGGAGGCAGAAATCACTGCAGTGCTGGATCGCCATGCGCTGGATTACAGCGTGCGCTGGCACCGCAGCGGCGAGCCGTTCTACACCCCGGAGGGCCGACTGCGCAGCGTCGCGCGCGAGGTGTTGGGCCAGTTCGCCGGCGCGCCGCCGGAGGAGAGCACTGGCGGTGGCACTTCCGATGCGCGCTTCATCGCGCCGCTGGGCGCGCAATGCATCGAGGTCGGCCCGGTCAACGCGTCGATCCACCAAGTGGACGAGCATGTGCGCGTAGCCGATCTGGAGGCGTTGCCGTCGCTGTACCGCACGCTTGTCGAACGCTTGTTGATCGGTTGAGCAAGCGCTGCGCCGCCGTCGTTGCCGCTGAAACAGTTGCGCCAGCGAAAACGAACGGTTAGCGTCGGCTACATGGTCATCCACCTCGCCAAGCTTAATAACGCCAACCGCAACACGCTGCGCGCGAATAATCGTGCGCGGCCGATGCGGGTCTGCGACTAGGCGAAGTACACACAAACGCCCAGGAATCAGAAAACCCGCATCGGCCGATGCGGGTTTTTTTTTGGGCGTCACTTCCAAGCAGCATGCTCGTCCACCGGCCATCCATCCCCGCAGTTTCATCAGGAGTGTTTCCATGTGTTCCATCTTCGGCATTTTCGGCCTGCAACCCGGCGACGATCTGCAGGCCCTGCGCCGGCAGGCGCTGGAATGTTCGCAGCGGCAGCGGCATCGCGGTCCGGACTGGAGCGGCGTGTATGTCGACACCGGCGCGATCCTGGTGCACGAGCGGCTGGCCATCGTCGACCCGGCCGGCGGCTCGCAGCCCTTGCTCTCGGAAGATGGGCAGCTGGCCTTGGCGGTGAATGGCGAAATCTATAACCATCGCGAACTCAAGCAGGAGCTGCAGCAGCCGTACGTCTTCCAGACCGGCTCCGATTGCGAGGTGATCAACGCGCTGTATCGCGAAGATGCACCGGCCTCGTATCTCAACCGCCTCAACGGCATCTTTGCGTTCGCGCTGTGGGACAAGGCGGCCGGGCGCGTGATCATTGCGCGCGACCCGATCGGCGTGGTGCCGCTGTACTGGGGTCACGATCGTGAAGGCCGCCTGCGCGTGGCTTCCGAGCTGAAATCGCTGGTGGACGATTGCGCCGATGCCGCACAGTTTCCGCCGGGCCATTGGTACGACAGCGCCACCGGCGCATTGAGCCGCTACTACGAGCGCGCCTGGCGCGAATACGGCGAAGTGGAAGGCGTGCAGGTGCAATTGCAGGAATTGCGCGAAGCCTTTGAGCGTGCGGTGCATCGTCAGTTGATGACCGACGTGCCGTACGGCGTGTTGCTCTCGGGCGGTCTGGATTCGTCCTTGGTCGCAGCCGTCGCCGCGCGTTATGCACGGCATCGCATCGAAGAAAACGACACCACCGAAGCCTGGTGGCCGCGGCTGCATTCGTTCGCGATCGGCCTGAAAGGCTCGCCCGATCTTGCCGCTGCAGAAGTCGCCGCCGCAGCACTGGGCACCGTGCACCACGGGTTCGAATACACCTTCGAAGAGGGCCTGGACGCGTTGCCGGAAGTGATCCGTCACATCGAAACCTACGACGTCACCACCATTCGCGCGTCCACGCCGATGTTTCTGCTGGCGCGGCGCATCAAGGCGATGGGCGTCAAGATGGTGCTGTCGGGCGAAGGCAGCGACGAAATCTTTGGTGGCTATCTGTATTTCCACAAAGCACCGAACGCGCGCGAATTCCATGAAGAATTGGTACGCAAGCTGGATGCACTCAACAACTTCGATTGCCTGCGCGCCAACAAGTCGATGATGGCCTGGGGTGTTGAGCCACGCGTGCCGTTCCTGGACCGCGAGTTCCTGGATGTGGCCATGCGCATGGATGCCAGCTTCAAGATGATCGACAAGACCAGCACCGGCGCCACGCGCATGGAAAAGGGCGTGTTGCGCGAAGCGTTCGCCGGCTACCTGCCCGAATCGATCCTGTGGCGGCAGAAAGAGCAGTTCAGCGATGGCGTGGGCTACGGCTGGATCGATGGGCTCAAGGCGCATGCCGCCGCGCATGTGAGCGACCGCGAGCTGGCTGCGGCCGACCGGCGTTTTCCGGTCAACTCGCCGCAGACCAAGGAAGCGTATTTCTATCGCAGCCTGTTCGAGCAGTTTTTCCCGAGCCAGGCGGCGGCAGAAACAGTGCCGGGCGGCAAGTCGATTGCGTGCTCGTCACCGACCGCGATTGCCTGGGATGCGAGTTTTGCGGCAATGGCCGACCCGTCGGGCCGTGCGATCGCCGGCGTGCACGAGCAGGCACTGGCCTCGTAACGCGCGTTGCAACTGCAGCGGCCGGCATGCGCTAACGCGCTGCCGGCCGCTCTGTAGTGCACGTGTTTACTGCTCGTGGCGCACGCAATAGCCGTAGCGCTGCGGCTCGATATCCACACCGGCCACATCGGCCTGGTTGTTGCGCCACAGGTTGGGCTTGAAGTCGGCCGCGGTGCAGTTGGCGGCACGGTCCACACCGATGGTGTAGGTGAACGGCGTATTGGAGAAGCGGTTGTTCTCGAACACGTTGTCCTGACTCATGCTGTTGTCCCAGCACAGGATTTCCGGCGTGCGATAGCGGATGGCGCAGGCCAGGAACACGCCGGCCACCTTGTTGCCATCGAACACGTTGTTGCTGAAGCGGTTGCGCCGCGCATCGGACAGATAGATGCCCTGGCTGCCGTTACGTTCGAAGCGGTTGTTGCGGATCTCGCTGTCTTCCAGATGTTCGGTGGTCAACCCGGCCGCCACGTTGTCGTGGATGTAGTTGTTGACCATGGTCACCTTGGCGGTGCGGTTGAACGACACGCCGTCCCAGATCGCGCCGGACACATCGTTGTTTTCGATGGTGATCTCGCGCGTGTCGTATTCGCTCAACAGACAGGCGCTACGGCACTTGTTGACCTGCAACCCCGCCAGGCGAATGCCTTGGCCGGAGCGCACCACCACCGCGCTGTTGCTCAGGTACGGGCGCTCGGGCATGAATTCCTTGTCGCCGGTGCTGGCAACGATCTGCATGTCTTCGATGCTGACATTGCGGATCACGCCGGTCGGCTGCTGATTTTCGTAGTCGCCCACCACCAGTGCTGGTTGCTGCACGCCATCGGCCATACGCAAGACCGTGCTTGGGCCTTTGCCGCGCAAGGTCAGGTTGCCGCGGTGGATCGAGACCAGCCCACGCAGCGGAAATTCGCCTTTTTCCAGGCACAACACCGACGGCGTATCGCCTTGCGGCAGTTTATCGATGGCCTTTTGCAGATCCTGCCCCGGCTTCACCTTGGCGGTGCAGCTGGCGACAGGCGCGTCGGGTGGGCCGGATTTGGCCGGTGGTGCGGCCGAGCAGGCGGCTGCAAACACCAGGGGCAACAGGGCGGAAACGGAGCGGGCAAGCTGAGGCATGCGGATTCCGGTCAGTGAGGGGAGGGGGCGATCGGTGTGGAGAGATCTCCAGATCGCGACGGCCTCTAGTGTGTCCCACCGAACGTTAAGTTCCAGCCCATGACGGCCTGCGCGATTCGGCGCAGGTTCATTGCGTGGCAATTGTGCGCAGTGCAACTGTGCTTCAACGTGCAGTTGCGGTGGTGGTGAGTGCGTGTTGCATGGACGCAGGCGTGATCGTGATGGCGATGCTTGCCGGAGGGCGGCGCCGGCATTGCAAGCGTCCGTGCTGCAGCTACTTGAGCGACGAGTCGCCGTGCTCAGAAGGTATACGCCAACTGCGCATAGAGGCGTCGCGGCTCGCCTGGAAAGTGTCCGCCACGCGCGTTGAAGCCGCTCATCGCGTACACCTTGTCGAATAGATTCTTGACGTTGATCTGCAGCTTCCATGCGTCCCATTGCGTCTGCCAGCTGATGTCGTAGATGGCGTACGGCTTCACGCGCTGGCCGTCCAGGCTGACGCGCTCGCCCACGTAGTCGGCGCCGAAGGCCACCGCCGAGCGCCAGGCCGGCAGGTCGTAGCGGGTCCACAGCCCGAGCGTGTTGCGCGGTGCATTGGCGAAGCGATCGCCCGATGCATTGGTGATGCCGTCGCTACCGGCATCGAGCACGCGCGCATCGTTGTAGGCGTATGTCAGGTTGAGCACCCAGCGCTGGGTCAGGTCGGCCAGCAGGTCGACTTCCAGCCCTTCGCTGCGCACCAGGCCCAGCGCAGATAGTTGGTTGACGCCATCGACGACGCTGCCATTGGCCTGCACGATGTTGCTGCGCTCGATGCGATACAGCGCGGTGTTGAGCGTCAAGCCGCCATCGTTGAGCGCGGTCTTCAGGCCAAGCTCCCATTGTTTGCTGCGCTCCGGGTCGAATGGCCCGCCGACGCTCGCATCCTGATTTGCCGCGTCCTGCGGCACAAACCCGCTGGCGTAACTCGCATAAGCATTGACGCCATCGCGCAGTACAAAGGTGCTGCCCACGCGCCAGCTGAGGTCGTTGCCGGTGATGCGCGAGCCATCCAGCAGGTTGTCGTCCTTGAAGCCATCCCAGCGCAGTCCGGCCATCGCATACCAGCGTGGGGTCAACGTCAGTTCGTCCTGCAGATACGCGCCGTAGCGCAGGCTACGCGTGCTGGTGGCACGCCAGGGCAGCGTGTCCAGGCCGTAATCGTAAAAGCCGCTACGCCCGTAGACCGGGTTGAACAGGTCGATGCCCGGCACCGTCCCGCGCACGCGTCCGCTATCTGCGGTGTTTGCCGTTTGCGCGCGGAAATCGGCATCCAGGCGATAGTAATCGGCGCCCATCAGCAGCTTGTGTGCGATGGCACCGGTGCTGGTACGGAACACCGCATTGACGTTGCTGGAAATGGCATCGTTGTCGCGGTACTGGTTGCGTAACTGCCGCGTCATCCACTCGGCGGTGCCGTCGCGATCGCGGTCGATCAAGCCCATCGGCTCGTGATAGATCTGATGCTCATCGTTTTTGAACCAGCGCAGCGCCATGTCCACATCCCACGCACTGGAGGGCGCAAACCGATACTGCGCGAAGGCGACCTTGGCGCGCATGTCGAGAAAATCGGTGGGCTCGTTGTGGTTCCAGCGACGGTCGGTGAGGAAGTTGCCGTCGTCATCGACCGGCACGCCGCGCAGGCGATTGCCGCCCAGGTTCTGGGTGATATCGGTGTATTGCAGGGTGAGCTCGCCGGTGTCGCCGATATCGAAGGCCACCGAGGCATCGCCGATCTGGCTTTGGCTATCGGTGTTCCGGCGAAAGCCATCCTCGCCATCGGCATAGGCACCGATGCGATAGCGGATGCGGCCGTCTTCGCGCGCCGGGCCGGTGGCTTCGAACGACGCTGCGCCGAACGATTGATTGCCCAGCTGCAGCTCCACCCGCCGCTGCGTCTGCTGTGCAGGCTTGCGGGTGACGTAGTTGATGACGCCGCCGGGTTCGCCGCCGCCGTACAGCGCACCGGCCGGACCCTTGAGCACTTCCACGCGCTCGATGTTGAACAGCTGCGGCACCGAAAAACCGGCATACGGATCGCCACGCAGACCGTCGTAGAGCACGTTTTCCTGTCGGAACCCGCGCAAGGTGACGCCCGCGTAGCTGAAGAAACTGATGCCGCTGATGCTGCGATACAGATCGGTGATCTGGCGCGCGGCCTGGTCGTCGATCAACTCGCGCGGCAGCACCTGCACCGATTGCGGCACCAGCGCCAGCGGCGTGTCGGTGCGCGTGGCGACCGCTGCATCGTCGGATTTGTACAGCGTCTGCGCACGGCCGACCACATTGACGCCATCGAGTTCGGTGACCGCAGCCGAGGTGCTGGTGTGCTGAGCGAAAGCGGATGGCGAGGGCAGGGCGAGCGCAGCGGTCAGCGCGGTGACAAGAAGCGTGGGGCGCATTGGTCGTTAATGATAATGGTTATCAAATGCATCTTATCATGCTGTGCTCGCTTGATCACATGCCCTGCCAGCCGTGCGGATGTCTGGACGCTGGAACCTGAAGATCTGCGATGTGCGGCATCCAAAACGCCAAACGCCAAACGCCGAACGCCGAACGCCGAACGCCAAACGCCAAACGCAACCCATAAGCGTGGCTAACGAAACGTAGCGAACAGTCGTCAGGCGGGGCGCGGAGTAACCGGAGCGTATGCGTGGTACATACCCCACCGAGCAATGGCCGCGCCCGCCTGATGGCTGCACAGTCTTTTTTTAGCTGCTCTAAATGCAGACGTCAGAAGTGCAGCGCTCTCCCTCTTCCGATGGGAGAAGGTGCCCGAAGGGCGGATGAGGGGACACACGAAGCCTCGTGGTGTTTGTCATGCACAAGCCGCTTGAAACAAGCCGAGGCTGCGTCGCATCGCATGCCATCGGTCGCATGCGTGCGCACGTACCCTCACCCCAACCCCTCTCCCGCAGGAGAGGGGCTACTGCGGCTCGACCATTTCTTCGCTTGCGTCGAGACCGGTATCCGACAAATCGGACAACGCCAGCGCGCCTACTGCGGCTGCAAACGCAGCGTGTGCGTTGTGGTGGTCGGCAGGTCTCCCGCAGGAGAGGGGCTACTGCGGCTCAATCATTTCTTCGCTTGCATCGAGACCGGTATCCGACAGATCGGACAACGCCAGCGCGCTTACTGCGGCTGCAAACGCAGCGTGTGCGTTGTGGTGGTCGGCAGGAACGGAGTCGGACGGCCGTGGACCCAGTCGTCGTGGCCGGCGCCCCAGAACGGCGACAGTGGGTGGCCGCTCTGGCCGCCGGGCATGTGCACGATGCCGTCCTGCTCGTGGCCGGGCGACACCACCATGCGTTCGGAGGCGCCAAAGGCCGGGCCCTGGACGCGCGGCATGTCGCGGTCGCCTGGGAGTTGGTCGGCCGGCATGCACAGCCAGCGCGCGGCCAACGCCGGCAGCGCGCGTGCGATCGGGTGGCAGATGGCGGCGGTGTTGCGCTCGCCCCAGGTGCGTTTGTCGAGTGGCTGGCCTGGGTCGGCCTGCGCCACCAACTCCGCTTGCGCATTGCGTGCAGCATCGCTCAGCAATTGGTCCCAGCTTGCAAAGGCAGGCGGCAGCAGGTTGGCGGGGCGCTGCTGCAAGATCGGCCAGACGATGCCTTCCAGCTGTGCGCGACGCGGCGTCAGGAACTGCTCGCCCAATGCGGATTGGGCGGGCGCCAGCAGACCGGCTTCTACCGCATCGATGGTCTTGCTGCGGAAATCGCGCACGATGCGGTAGCTGGCCGACGTGGTGGATGCATGGCCGTCCCACTGCTGCGTTGCTTGTTCGATCTGCTGCAACGCCGGGTCCTTGCTGTGCTCGACCACGCTGCGCAACAGCTGCCACCAACGCGTCAGCAACAGCGCACGGTCGTCCAGCTGGATCGCCAGCAGATCGCGCTCGCTAAAGCGCTGCTTTGCGAACAGATCGTCGCGGATCTGCTGCGCACGCGCGCCGAGGTCGTAGCCGGCATTGCCAAGCGTGGCCAGTTGTTGCGTATCGACCACGCGGCTATTGGCCGTCCATAGCCGATGCGAGGGCGGGTCGACCAATGCCGGCGCCACATCGCTGCGCACCGGCCATGGCATGCAGGTGGCCGGTGGTGTGCCGGTCTGCGCAGGAGGTGTGGGCAAGGTCGGCTGCGCTGCAGAGGTCGCAAGCTCGGCAATGCCGGTCGGGCTGCATCCGGCGTTGCGCGCAGGACGTGCGCCGATCAGGCGCCAGGCGATGCGCCCGCTGCGGTCGGCCAGCAACAGGTTCTGTGCCGGAATGCCCGAGCGGTCGGCCACTTCAAATGCGCTCTGCAGGTCGCGTGCGCTGCTCATCTGTGCGAAGTCCAGACGGATTGCGCCGGGTAGCTGCGCGGCCCAGCGCAGCGCCAGCAGGCTGCCATCGGGGTTTTCATGCAGGATCGGCCCCCACGCCGCTTCGCGTACGTCCAGGCGCACCGGCGCAGCGCCCGCCACACGAATCGTTTCCACATGCGTGGTCAGCGCTTGCGGATGCTCGGGCGTGGCGGCGGGAATCCGCGCAAAGTCGGCGGTATCGATATAGCTGTTGGTGAACGCCCAGGCCACATGGCCATTGCTGCCGACCACCACCGCGGGCAGGCCTGGCAGGGTGAAGCCGGTGACGTCCACCTTGCCGTCTGGCGCCGCGGTGTCGGGATAGCGCAGCCGCGCGCGGAACCAGATGTTGGGCGCGCGCAGGCCCAGATGCATGTCGTCGGCGACGATGGCGCGGCCGTCGGCCGTGAGGCTGCCATCCACTGCAAAATTATTGCTGCCCGGGGTGGGTTGCTCGGCAGGCGGTGTAGCGGGCGGATGCGGCAAGCGACGCAGATCCAGCGCAGCCGCATCGGGCAACACGGCATCGCCGTGCGCCGCGCCGAACAGCGGTGCGTCCCAGCTGGAGCCTTGATGATCGAGTAGCGCCGCCAGGGCGGGCGGCACCACGGCGCGGATGCGCGCGGCAGCCAGTTCGGTCTGATTGTCGCTGTCCTGCAGGTCGGCATACATCGCCAGGCCGGTGAGGATGGAGTCCTCCAACGTCCAGGCGCGCGGGGTCTGGCGCAGCAGCAGATATGGCCACGGCCGCACCGGCAGCGCGGCCAGACCTGCATTCACGCCGTCGGTGTAGGCCTGCAGAGCCGCGCGCTGGCTGCCGGCGGCTATGTCCAGGTTGGCATGCACGCGCGCGCGCAGCCGATGCACGCGGTTGCGCTTGTCCAGATCCACCGCTTTGGGGCCGAACAGTTCGGACAATTCACCGGCAGGCGCGCGGCGCATCAGATCCATCTCGAAATAGCGCTCCTGCGCATGCACGTAGCCGAGTGCGCGCATCGCATCGGCCTGGCTGGCCGCGTCGATGGTGACCACGCCGTTGTGGTCGCGCTGCACGCCGACTGGGGCGGTCAGGCCGGTCAAGGGCGTCTCGCCGTCCAACTGCGCCAGGCTGCCGCGCAGCAGCAGATACAGCGTCAGGCCGGCGGCGAGCACCAGTACCACAGTTGCCAACATCAGCCGGGTCAGCCATTTGCGCATCGTCTATTCCTTGGAGCGTGGTTCGTGGGTAGCCGACAGACCTTGGCGGGCAGTAGGGCGGGAGCGGCCGCACAGGCGCATCAAATGCAGCGCCGGCCGATACCGCCCGTTTGCCGCTGCGCCGTGGTGGTGTGGGGCGTCTCAGTGTGGCTGCGGATCATGACCGCGACGGGTCTTGCCGCAAGCGCAACTGAAAGTGATTCCGATTAGATCATTGCCCGCCGGCTTAGTGCACCATGCGCGCATTGCGTTGCTGGAGCACACCATGAAAGGCCATCCCGAAGTCGTCGATTACCTCAAGCAGCTGCTACGCGGCGAACTGGCGGCACGCGACCAGTATTTTCTACATTCGCGCCGCTACGAGGATCAGGGCCTGATGGCGCTGTACGAGCGCATCAACCATGAGATGCAGGAAGAGACCGAGCACGCCGACGCGTTGCTACGTCGCATCCTGTTCCTGGAAGGCGACCCGGATATGCGTCCGGCGGAGTTTGCGCCAGGCAAGACCGTGGTCGAGATGCTCGAGCGCGATTTGGTGGTGGAATACGAAGTACGCGCGGCGCTCGCTGCCGGCATGAAGCTGTGCGAAGAGCACGGCGATTACGTCAGCCGCGACATGCTGCTCAAGCAGCTGCAGGACACCGAAGAAGATCATGCCTGGTGGCTGGAGCAGCAGCTCGGCCTGATCAAGCGGATTGGCCTGGAGCTGTACCAGACCTCGAAGATCGACAAGGGCCACGTGGCCGGTTGATTGCGGGATCGCTGTTGACCGCTGTGCGGTGCAGCCGCGCGGCGGTGGCGGAGGTGGCGGAGGCATATGGGCCATCGCGATTGACGGCCCACGCATCGATTGCGCCCCGATCGGATGTGCTGATCCCATCGCTCTACCGCTGGTCGAGCTGAGATAGATCGCCGGCCTGGTGCCGGCGTTTTTCGTCAAGGCCGTCCAGACGTCGAAAGTGGCGTTGCAGACCTTGTCTCGACGTTGCCTGCGGTCAGTCGCGATGTAGCCGACACTGGCGGTGAGGCCGGGTCTCAGCTGCGTTGCAGGCGATACACCGCGGTGGATAGTGCGGTGACGCCATCGGCACGGAAGCGCGGTTCCTGCTCCAGGATGTCGCGCTGTTCCAACTGCTGCGCCTGCCATTGCGCCTGAAACAGCGTCTGCACCTCGGCCGCATCCACCGCGAAGGGTGGGCCGGCCTTTTCGGCTTGCGGATAATCCAGCGTAATCAGTAGCCCGCGACACATTGCAGGCAAGCGCGCGTAGGTGGTTTCCAAGTACCGCCGGCGCAGTTCCGCTGGCAAGGCCACCAGCGCGGCGCGGTCGTAGACCGCTGTGCAATCGGCCAATATGCTTGCGTCCAGCGCAAAGGCGTCGCCGCAGATGATCTCGATGGGGCCGGCGACGAAATGTTCGCCAGCGCTGCTGGTGTGGCGCTGCGGTTGCAGGTTGGCCTCATCGAAGAACTGCGTCACGGCCAGCGGCGAGAGCTCCACGCCCAGGACACGATGGCCTTGCGCAGCCAGCCAATGCAGATCCAGCGTCTTGCCGCAGAGCGGCACCAATACGCGTGCAGCGAGTGGCAACTGCAGTGCGGGCCAGTGCTTTTGCAGCAGCGGCATCACCTCATCCTGATGAAAGCCGGTCTGCCCGTCCTGCCAGCGCTGTAGCCAGAAGTCTGTGTCCATGCTGTTGCCTTGTTGGTTTGCGTTGACGAGTGACGTAGTGGCGGGAATAGCAGTGACATCTCAGATCTAAAGGAGCCGATCAGACCGCACAGCGCCGGGCATCCGCGCGACATGCACACCGACCATCTTGACTGGTCCTTGCCCGCCCGCCGTCGCGGGACCTTATGCGGCATGGATGCCGCATAAGAGCTACATGGACGTACTTGCAGCGTGTCCTGCGATGGTGGGCGGGCAAGGGCCCTGCAGTAAATCCGCAGATCAACCACGCTACAACCGACGCATCTGCACCGTGCGAGGCAGAGCTTGAGCTTCAGCGTCGTCTCGTTGTTCCAAGCCGAGCTGATCGAGGGCGCGATGCCCTCAGCGCTCGCGGGACACGTCGTATATCCATCCATGGAGACTCCGTGGCGACATCCATGTCGCCACAGGGTCCCGCGAGCGCTGAGGACATCGCACCTGCAATTTGGCCGTGTGCTGATAGGAACCACAACGCCGGCCGCGCCTATCTGGCGGTGATTTTATTAGCCACTCAAAACGCCCGGACAACGTGCAGTCGCGCGGCGCGTCAGCGAACCACCGTTACTGAGCTTCCAGCCTGTCCACCTTTTGTTGCGCCTCAGTGAATCAGGGCTCAGCGTCAGTGCCAACCGCGCCGCCGTGCATCACCGCGATGACAGACCGTTACTGCACTTCCAGTCCATCGACCTTTTGCCGCATCTCAGTGAAAAGCGGCGGCGGTAATGCCAGCCGCGCCGCCGCGCGCCGATTGGATGACAGGCCGTTACTGCACTTCCAGTCCATCCACCTTTTGCCACCCTCGCGGCAACAACGAGCCACGACTCGCACGTGTGCCCACATACGTGTCCAGATCCTTGAACGACAGGCTCATGGTGCGCGCGCCGCTGCGGACCAGCAGGGTGTTGCCCGGTGCCACCGCGACCACCGCCACCACGCGCTCGGTGCCGAGTTTGGCCTTGGGGATCTCGATGATCTTGTTGCCTTTGCCCTTGTCCAGCTCAGGCACGTCGGTGGCCGGCACGGCCAGCAGGTTGCCGGCGCTGGTGACGGCGACGATGCGGTCAGTCTGCGGGTTGCTCACCTGCGCGGGGCTCAGCACATGCGAGCCGGCGGTCAGGTTGAGCATCGCCTTGCCGGCCTTGTTGCGGCCGGTGAGGTTTTCGAAACGGGTCACGAAGCCGTAGCCGTGCGAGGACGCCAGCACGAAGCGGGTGGCGTTGTCGGCACTGGCCATGACCTGGAACGAGGCGCCGGAGGCCGGCGAAAAACGCCCGGTCAGCGGTTCGCCGTTACCACGTGCAGAGGGCAGGGTATGCACGGCAGTGGAATAGGCGCGGCCGTCCGAATCCAGAAACGCCACCTGATGCGTGCTGCGGCTACGCACCGCGGTCAGCAGGCTGTCGCCATCGCGGTACGACATGCCGGCCGGATCGACCTCGTGGCCCTTGGCTGCGCGCACCCAGCCCTTTTCCGACAGCACTACCGTCATCGGTTCGCTGGCGACCATCTCGGTTTCGTCGATCGCTTGCGCCGCGCCGCGCTGCACCAGCGGCGAGCGACGCGCGTCGCCGAACTTCTTGGCGTCGGCGGTGAGCTCGTCCTTGATCAGCTTCTTCAGCTTGGTCTTGCTTTCCAGGATGGCCATCAACTGCGCGCGTTCCTTGGCCAGCGCTTCCTGCTCGCCACGGATCTTCATTTCCTCCAGGCGCGCCAACTGACGCAGCTTGGTTTCCAGGATGTATTCGGCCTGTTCCTCGCTGAGCGCGAAACGGGCGATCAACACCGGCTTGGGTTCGTCTTCGCTGCGGACGATGCGGATCACTTCGTCCAGATTGAGGAAAGCGATCAACAAGCCTTCCAACAAGTGCAGGCGACGCTCGACCTTCTGCAGGCGATGGTTGAGGCGGCGGGTGACGGTGTCGCTGCGGAAGGTCAGCCACTCGGTCAGCAGCTGGCGCAGATTCTTGACCTTCGGGCGGCCATCCAGGCCGATCACATTGAGATTGACGCGGTAGCTGCGTTCCAGATCGGTGGTGACGAACAAGTGGCCCATCAACTGCTCGGCATCCACGCGATTGGAGCGCGGCACCAGGACGACACGCACCGGGCTGGTGTGGTCGGATTCGTCGCGGATATCTTCCAGCCACGGCAGCTTCTTGGCGCGCATCTGTTGGGCGATCTGTTCGATCACCTTGGACGGCGACACCTGATACGGCAGGGCATCGATGACGATGTTGGCGTGTTCTCGTTTATAGGTGGAACGTGCGCGCACGCTGCCATGGCCGGTCTCGTAGATGGCGCGCAGGTCGGCGGCCGGGGTAATGATCTCCGCGGTGGTCGGGTAGTCCGGGCCCAGCACGTGTTCGCACAGGTCGGCGACCGTGGCATCGGGGTCGTCGAGCAGGCGCAGCAGCGCGCTGACGATCTCGTTGAGGTTGTGCGGTGGCACGTCGGTGGCCATGCCGACGGCAATGCCGGTGGTGCCGTTGAGCAGCAGGTGCGGCAGGCGCGCCGGCAACCAGGTCGGCTCTTCCAGGGTGCCGTCGAAGTTGGCCGCCCAGTCGGTGGTGCCCTGGCTGATCTCGCCCAGCAGCACTTCGGCGATCGGGGTGAGCTTGGATTCGGTGTAACGCATCGCCGCAAACGACTTGGGATCGTCGGTAGAACCGAAGTTGCCCTGGCCTTCGATCAGCGGGTAGCGGTACGAGAACGGCTGCGCCATCAGCACCAGCGCTTCGTAGCACGCGCTGTCGCCGTGCGGATGGTACTTACCGATGACATCGCCCACGGTGCGCGCGGACTTCTTCGGCTTGGCGGCCGCGTTCAGGCCGAGCTCGCTCATCGCGAAGATGATGCGGCGCTGCACCGGCTTCAGGCCGTCGCCCAGGAACGGCAGGGCGCGGTCGAGCACCACGTACATCGAATAATCGAGATAGGCGCGTTCGGCGTACTCGCGCAGCGGCAGCTGTTCGAAGCCGTGGAAGGTGGGGCGGGTCAGATCGGTCATGTAAAGCCAGGTCCTGCGAAAGAAGAACCCGCACCAGAGCGCGGACTCGAAGAGCGCCGATTATCCGGATGCGGCGGGGGATGCCAAGCCGCGCGCGTGGCCGGCAGCCAGATAACGGGTGGGCGGGGCGCCGAAATGGCGGTGAAACACACTGACGAAGGCACTGGGGCTGCTGTAGCCGAGCTGGTCGGCCACCTGCGCCACGGCGCTGCCCTGGCTGAGCCGGCGCAGACCTTCGGCCAGCCGGGCTTGCTGGCGCCACTGCGCAAAACTCAACCCGGTCTCGTCGCGAAAATGCCGGCTCAGGCTGCGCGGCGACAGCCCGCCCCAATCGGCCCAGGCATCGAGCGGGCGCGGGTCGGCGGGGGTGGCGAGCAATTGCCGGGCAATCCGCAGCAGGCGGCGGTCGGCCGGCATCGGCAGGTGCAGGTGGTCGATCTGGACCTGGCATAGCTCGTCCAGCAGCACCGCGGCCAGCCGTTGCTGGGCGGTATCCAGCGGCTGATCCAGCGGCCAGCTGGCGGCGCGCATGATCGCTTCGCGCGCCAACCCGGTCAGCCGGATCACGCCGCCTTGCGCAGGCAGGGCGGCGCAGGCATCCGGCCGCACCACCACGCCCCAGCCGCGCATCGGACCGGCCAGCTCTACGGTGTGCTGCTGGCCGGGCGGCATCCAGCCGGCGCAACCCGGTGGCAGCGACAGCGCGCCTTGCTCGGTGTGCACGGTCAGCACGCCTTGCTCGACAAACATCAATTGCCCGCGCACATGCGTATGCCAGGCGGTCTCCGGCGCCCACACCGCGCGTAGGTCGGCCAGGAACGCGATCAGCACCGGCCCGTCGGCCCATTCGAAGCTGGCACGTACGCCAGGGGGAAGGGCGTCCACGGTCGTTGGCGAGTTTTCGATAGTCATTGGCCTGATTGTATTACCGGGCCAGACGGAGTGGCGCGTAAGGTGACGATCCTTGCTGACGGTTTAATCCCGGTTGAGATATTTGCGTTGACAAATATATTTTTCGGAACAAAATGTGCTGCATGAATTTAACCCCCACCGCTCCGCCGTCGTTCGGGTTGCTGTTGCGCCAGGTGCGCGACGCACTGATGCGTCAGCTCGAGGCCGAGATGAAGGGCGAGCTGCCCGACTTCGGTTTCAGTCACTACGTCGGTCTGAAGATCCTGGCAGTGCGTTCGCCCTGCACGGCCAACGAACTGGCGCAGGCGCTGGACCAGACGCCGAGCGCGGTGACCCGCCTGCTCGACAAGCTCGAGGCCTTGGGCGCAGTGCGGCGCGAGCCGCATGCCCAGGACCGGCGCGCGCTGCAGATCGTCATGACCGAGCAGGGCGTGGCGCTGTGGGAACGGCTGCGCTTGCGCGGTGAACGTGCGATCGAGCATGGCCTGCGCGACCTGGATGCCCCTGAGCGCGAGCAACTCACCTCCCTTCTTATCCGTGTCCGCGATGCACTCAACTCATGAACGCTGCTAGTTCCTTCATCCAGACGCTGCGCCCGCGCTCGATGCGCCTGGCGCGGCCGCTTGTTCTCACCGCGTTGACGCTGGCGCTGGCGGCCTGCGCCAGCAGCCGTGGCCTGGCGCCGCAGGGCACCGTGCTCGACGCCAGCCAGCTGCGTGCCGAGCGCACCCTGGCGCAAGCCGGGCTTAGCCCGGCCGCATGGCCGGCTAGCGATTGGTGGCGCGCGCTGGGCGATGCGCAATTGAATGCGCTGATCGGCGAAGGCCTGCAGCACAGCCCCAGCCTTGACGCCGCCGACGCGCGCCTGCGCCAGGCACAGGCCCGTATCGGCACCGCGCAGGCCGATCGCGGCCCCAGCCTGTCGGTCTCCGGCGGCTATGCAGGCGTGCAGTTGCCGGAATCGGTGGCCGGCGCGGAACGCGGCGGACGCTTTGGTGGTAACGGTCAGCTTGTGGTGGATTTCCGCTACGGCGTGGACCTGTGGGGCGGCAAGCGCGCCGCCTGGGAAGCGGCGGTGGACACCGCGCACGCGGCCGAGGTGGATGCGCAGGCAGCGCGCCTGAACCTGTCGGCGGCGATCGCCGAAGCCTATGCGCAGCTCGACTACGCCTGGCGTCTGCACGATGTGGCCGACGAAGAACTGGCGCGCTCGCGCAAGACCGTGGAACTCACCCAGCAGCGCCGCAGTGCCGGCATCGACAGCGATCTGCAACTGCGTCAGGCGCAGGCCCGGGTGCCGGCCGCGCAGCAGCAGGTGCAGTCGGCGCAGCAACAGATCGACGAGGCGCGTAACGCGCTGGCGGCGTTGCTTGGCCAGGGCCCGGACCGCGGGCTGGACATCGCACGCCCGGTGCTGGGCGCGACCATTGCCGCGCAGCTGCCGAGCAACCTGCCGGCCGATCTGCTCGGCCGTCGCCCGGACGTGGTGGCTGCGCGCTGGCGCGTGGAGGCGGCCGACAAGGACATCACTACGGCCAAGACGCGCTTCTATCCCAGCTTCAACATCATCGCCCTGGGCGGCGTGGTGAACCGCGATGTCGGCCAGTTGCTGGAAAGCGCGTCGGTCTTCGGCGTGGTTGCGCCGGCATTGAGCCTGCCGATTTTCGACGGCGGCAAGCTGCGCGCCAGTCTGGCCGGCAGCGACGCCCAATACGACCTGGCGGTGGCCGACTACAACCAGAAAGTGATCGCGGCACTGCGCGAAGTGGCCGACCAGGCCAACGCAGTACGTTCGCTGGAGCAACGCGCACGTGCGCAGGACGACGCCGTGCAGACCGCTGCTGCGGCATTCGATCTGGCGCAGCAGCGCTACCGTGCCGGTATCGGCGGCTATCTGGACGTGCTCAGCGTGCAGGAGCAATTGCTCGTCGCACGCCAGCGCATGGCCGGGCTGCAGTCGCAACAACTTTTGGCCTCGGTGATGTTGCAGCGTGCGCTGGGCGGCGGATTCACGCCGGAGCCCGCACGCGACACCGCACACACCGCGCCCACTTCCGCACAACCGAATTCCTGAGACATCGACGATGAGCCAGACGACTCCAACTTCTTCCCAACCCGCGCCCGCCGCACCGAGCAAGCGCCGTGCGGCGCTGCGCATCGTGGCCATTGTGGTGATCCTGGCGATCATCGGCATCGTGACCTGGTACGTCCTGGTCGGCCGCTGGTATGAGGACACCGACGACGCCTACGTGCAGGGTAACCAGGTGCAGATCACCCCGATGGTGGGCGGCACGGTGGTCAGCATTGGCGCCGAAGACGGCATGCGCGTCGAACGCGGCCAGCTGCTGGTGCAACTGGACCCGGCCGATACCGCAGTGGCGTTGCAGCAGGCCGAAGCCAACCTGGCCAAGACCGTGCGCCAGGTGCGTGGTCTGTACCGCAGCGTGGAAGGCGCGCAGGCCGAATTGTCGGCACGCGAAGTCACCTTGCGCAGTGCCCGTGCCGACTTTGCGCGACGCAAGAATCTGGCTGCCAGTGGCGCCATTTCCAATGAAGAACTGGCGCATGTCCGCGAAGAACTGGCTGCCGCCGAAGCGGCAGTGAGCGGCTCGCGCGAGAGCTTCGAGCGCAACCGTGCGCTGATCGACGACAGCGCGTTGTCCAATCAGCCGGATGTACAGACGGCTGCAGCGCAGGTGCGTCAGGCCTATCTCAACCACGCACGTACCGGTGTGGTGGCACCGGTGTCCGGCTATGTCGCACGCCGTTCGGCGCAGGTTGGCCAGCGCGTGCAGCCGGGTAGCGTGCTGATGGCGGTGGTGCCGCTGGAGCAGGTGTGGGTGGAAGCCAACTTCAAGGAAACCCAGCTCAAGCACATGCGCCTGGGCCAGGAAGTGGAACTGCATTCGGATCTGTACGGCGGTGGCGTCGACTACACCGGTCGCATCGAGAGCCTGGGCCTGGGCACCGGCAGCGCGTTCTCGCTGTTGCCGGCGCAAAACGCCAGCGGCAACTGGATCAAGATCGTGCAACGCGTGCCGGTGCGCATTGCGGTGGACAGCAAGCAACTGGCCGACAACCCGCTGCGCATTGGCTTGTCGATGAAGGTCGACGTCAATCTGCATGACCAGCAGGGCAGCGTGCTGCCGACCAAGCTGGCGACCGGCTCGGTGTTCTCCACCGATGTGTATGCGCAGCAGTTGCAGGCTGCCGACGCCGACATCCATCGCATCATCCAGGACAACCTGCCGTCGCAGGCTGCCAGCAAGGCGGGCTAAGCCACCATGTCTTCGCAAGCTCCCACCGCGTCCGGCGGCCCGGCGGCGCCGGCGCCCGCTGCCGGCTTTCGTCCGGCCAGCGTGGCGTTGTGCACCATGGGCCTGGCCATGGCCTCGTTCATGCAGGTGCTGGACACCACCATCGCCAACGTCTCGCTGCCGACCATCGCCGGTAATCTCGGCGCAAGTTCGCAGCAGGCTACCTGGGTCATCACCTCGTTCGCGGTGAGCACGGCGATCGCGTTGCCGCTGACCGGCTGGTTGAGCCGGCGCTTTGGCGAGACCAAGTTGTTCGTGTGGTCGACGCTGGCGTTCACCGTGGCATCGCTGTTGTGCGGCTTGGCGCAGAGCATGGGCATGCTGGTGGTCGCACGCGCGCTGCAGGGGTTTGTCGCCGGGCCGATGTATCCCATCACCCAGAGCTTGCTGGTGTCGATCTACCCGCGCGAAAAACGTGGGCAGGCGCTGGCGTTGCTCGCAATGATCACCGTGGTCGCGCCGATTGCCGGGCCGATCCTGGGCGGCTGGATTACCGACAACTACAGCTGGGAATGGATCTTTCTGATCAACGTGCCGCTGGGCATCATCGCCAGCAGCATTGTGGGGTCACAGCTGCGGCATCGCCCCGAACAGCTCGAAAAACCACGCATGGATTACATCGGCCTGATCCTGCTGGTGGTCGGCGTGGGCGCGCTGCAGCTGGTGCTGGACCTGGGCAATGACGAAGACTGGTTCTCGTCCGACAAGATCGTGGTGCTGGCCTGTGTCGCCGCCGTGGCGCTGGTGGTGTTCGTGATCTGGGAACTCACCGACAAGGACCCCATCGTCGATCTCAAACTGTTTCGGCACCGCAACTTCCGCGCCGGTACCTTGGCGATGGTGGTGGCGTATGCGGCGTTCTTCAGCGTGAGCCTGCTGATCCCGCAGTGGCTGCAACGCGACATGGGCTATACCGCGATCTGGGCGGGCCTGGCCACCGCGCCAATCGGCATCCTGCCGGTGTTGATGACGCCGTTCGTGGGCAAGTACGCATTGCGGTTCGATCTGCGCATGCTCGCCACAGTCGCCTTTATCTTTTTGTCGTTCACCAGCTTCCTGCGCTCCAACTTCAACCTGCAGGTGGACTTCAGCCACGTGGCCACCGTGCAATTGGTGATGGGTGTCGGCGTGGCGTTGTTCTTCATGCCGGTACTGCAGATTCTGCTATCGGATCTGGACGGGCGCGAGATCGCGGCCGGCTCCGGCCTGGCCACGTTCCTGCGGACGTTGGGCGGCAGTTTTGCTGCATCGCTGACCACGTATCTATGGGCGCGCCGCACGCAAGTGCACCACGCGCACATCACCGAACACATCTCGGTCTACACGCCCGGCATGCAGGAGCAGGTCACTGCGATGGGGCAGGGCGACCTGCAACGCGGCGCGGCCTCGCTCAACAACATGATCAACCACCAGGCCTCGCAGATGGGCTTCAACGACATCTTCTATCTGCTTGGCTGGACCTTCCTGGCGATCATCTTCTTCCTGTGGCTGGCGAAGCCGCCGTTCGGTGCAGGTGCCGGTGGTGCGGCGGCGGCTGGGGGGCACTGAGCGCACGGCAGCTTGTGCCGCTCGGCTAGACTGGCGCTGTTCACTCAGGAGCAGCGCTGATGGTCAGGTGTTGGGCAGGTAGGGCACCCACGGATGGAGCGTCGCCAGCCACGACGCGATCATCGCGTCTGCCAGCGCGGCGACTACACCTGCCGCAGTGGTTTGCATGGTTGCTGCTGTGTCTTGCAGTGTGCTGTTGCTTTCCCGTTGCTGCCACGCCTGAGCCTCTGGCCGACCGTCTGACCCGGCAGATGCAGCTCAATCGGCAACGCTACGGCATCGTCGGCCAGGCGGTGGTTGTCGTGCACAACGGCAAGCAGGTGTTTCGCGGAGTCGACGGCGTTGCCGATCTGCAGACGCAGCAGCCGGTCACGCCCGAGCAGATCTTTCCGGCGTTTTCGGTCGCCAAGCTGTTTGTCAGCACCTTGATCATGCAATTAGTGGAAGCAGGTGAGATCGACCTGGATCAGCCGGCCAGGCAGTATCTGCCTGCGTTACCCGAACCCTGGAAGCACATCACCGTTCGGCAGCTGCTCGATCACACCTCCGGTCTGCCGGAGTACTTCGAGCCGTCGCAGATGCGTGGCGCGGACGAGGCCAATACGCGCTTTGCGTCCAGCGCGCAGACGATGTTCGAGCGACTGGCCACACAGCCCTTGGTTGCCGTTCCCGGTAGCGAAACGCGCTACACCAACACCAATTACGTGGTGCTTGCGCAGCTACTGCAGGCGCACTACCGCAAGCCGTATCCGCAGATTGCATCGGAGCGGATCATCACCAAACTGCATCTGACGCACACATCAATTGGACTCCCACTGTTGCCTGCGCATCGCGTAGCCAGCGCGTATCTCGGCACCGACGGCAAGCTGGAGCCGGAGCCCACTGTCGCCTTGCCGGAGTACGCGCTGGCGCATGGGCAGTTGTACACAAACGTCGACGATCTGAGCACGTTTCTGGAGGCGGTACGGACCGGGCGCCTGGTGGGCAAGGAGACCCTGCGCAAGCTCTGGCAACCGCAGACGCTTCCCAATGGGCAGCGCGGCTGGTTCGCCAGTGGCTGGGAGGTCGGGCAAGACGACGCGTATCAATCGGTCGGCCACGATGGCGGCGCGCGAGTGCGGGTGCGGATCCTGTTCGATACGACGCTTGATGGCGACAGCTACAGCGTGGTCTATCTCATTAATGGCAGTGCGCGCGGTGTGTGGAGCAGGGTCCTGCTGGACAGCGTCCTTGCCACGCTCTCAGTGCAACGGTTTCCCAGCAAATCGCTGGCTGAAATGCTGATCGCATTCGCACTGCGCGCTCCCGACGAGCAGGAGACCCGCACCTTTGCGCAGGCACTCCGGGCACGGCCCGGTCTGTCCGACGCGGCGCTCGAACGGGCGATCAACACCACCGGCTACACCGTGCTATCCAACCTGGGCGCCACCGCCGCGATCAGTGTGTTTGCACTCAACGTGGACTTGTTCCCGGCATCGAGCAATGCGCGGGACAGCCTGGCGGAGGCGTATGAGGCGGCCGGAGACCTTGCACGCGCCAAGCGCATCAGGCAAGCGATCAAGGACAAGTCCAGCAGTCCTGACTAAGCGCAGCTAAAACTCCACGGTCGCGGTAAAGCCAGATGCCGCCGCTGTCGGCGAGCACATTGAACGCTGTACCAAGGCCGCATTGGTGCGATCACATCTGCGCCCGATGCATCTGCGACGGGCCAGTGCGCCTGCTGTGCCCGCGCGGGCGGGCTGAGCGTGGCGATCAGCAACAAGGCACGTGGCAGCGAGCTACGCATAGAGATTGCCGTGATGGTGACGCGGCATCCTCATGCGTGTGGATCGCGTGCGGCGAGTGTCGAAAGTCACTGCCTCGCGCGCTACGGCGCTTGGGTGTCTGTAAAACACCGCGGCGGCGTGCAGCCATGTGGTGTTTGTTGGCAGCACATGGCTTTGGATTACTGCGGCTGCGCGTGCTGCGCGGCGTGAGCTTGGCTGGTGCTCAGTGACCTTGCCACGCGATGCATCAATCAATCGCCGGACCTGCCGCCGGAGACTGCCTGCAACAGACCACGGCTCAGCGGCCAGTAGTGCGCTAAAGCAAACACCCAAACGCAAAAAACCCCGCCGGAGCGAGGTTTTTTACGATCTACCGTGAGTCGTGGTGCCCAGGAGAGGACTCGAACCTCCACGAAGTTGCCCCCGCTAGCACCTGAAGCTAGTGCGTCTACCAATTCCGCCACCTGGGCGACTCAGGGGGCGAATTGTGCAAGCTGCGCGTGCGGCTGTCAACGCACTTTCCTACATTTTTTGTGTGCGGCATGCAGCGCTCGGCAGCTGGACGCGGCGGGCGAATGGATCGCGCGCGCCGCGCCGCTGGTTACGGCAGTTGCGTCGCCTGCAAGCGGACCTCCGCACTCTGCACCGGCTCATTCGCCGAGCGTGCCAGTTGCACGCGGTAGGTGCCGGCAGCGATCTTCCAATGACGTGCCTTGGCATCGAAATCGGCCAGCGTCTTCGGTTCTGCAATCACCTGCACGCTGCGCTTTTCGCCGGGCTTGAGGGTGAGCTTCTGCCAGCCGATCAGGCGTAGCGGTGTGGCATGGCCATCGGGCAAGGTGACGTAGAGCTGCGGCACCGCAGCGCCTTCGCGCTGGCCGGTGTTCTCCACCTCGAAGCGTGCGGTGAGGGTGCTGCCTTGCGCGTCCACCTGCAGCCCGCCCATGCGAAATTGCGTGTACGACAGACCGTGCCCGAACGGATAACGCGGGGTGAGCTTGCGCGCGGCAAACCACTTGTAGCCGACGTTGGCGCCTTCGATGGCGTAATCGATGCTGTCTTCGCCCGGCTTGGCCGGCTTGAAGCCCAGGCCCGGAATCGACGGGCGCGGCAACTGCGATTCGTCCACCGGCCAGGTCACCGGCAGATGGCCGGAGGGGTTCACCGCGCCGGTCAGCAGATTGGCGATCGCTTCGCCGCCGCCGATACCCGGATACCACACCTGCAGCACCGCCGGTACGCGCTCGGCCCAGGGCATGCGCACGGGACCGTTGGTTTCCAGCACCACGGTGGTCTTGGGGTTGGCCTTGGCCACTGCGTCGATCAACGCATCCTGGTTGTCGGGCAACTGCATGTCCGGCAGGTCCACCGATTCGGCGGCCCATTGGGTGGCGAACACGATGGCGACATCGGCTGCTTTGGCCGCACGTGCGGCCGCATTGCGGTCCTTGCCGTCGACGTACTCGATCTGCACGTTCGGCAATGCCGCGCGCAGTGCCTGCAACGGCGAGGACGGATGGATGATGACCGGGCCGGGCCAGGTGGTCGGGGTGAGCCCGGGCACCGCGTTGCCGCCATTGATGGTGTAGTCCACCCGCGAGGAGCCGCCGCCGGACATCACGCCCTTGTCGGCGTAGCCGCCAATCACCGCGATGCGGCGCACGTCCCTGGAGAGCGGCAACAGGGCCTGCTCATTACGCAGCAGCACGCTGCCTTCTTCGGCCACATGCTGCGCGGCCAATTGCCCGGCCTTGCCATCGATGGGTTGGTGCTGGGTCGGGTGATCGAACGCGCCATGCGCAAACAGGCTGCGCAGCACGCGCTTGACCATGTCGTCGAAGCGCGCGCGCGGCACCACGCCGGCGCCCACCGCCATGCGCAACGGCGCATCGAAGAACACCGCCGCATCGAACACTTCGCCGGCCGATTGCTGATCCAGTCCAGCCAGCGCGGCCTTGGAGCCGCTGTGCACGCCGCCCCAATCGGACATCACATAGCCGGGGTATTTCCATTCCTGCTTGAGCACCTGATTGAGCAGGTAATCGTGCTCGCAGCCGTAGATGCCGTTGATCTTGTTGTACGAACACATCACCGACGCCGGGTCGCCGATCTTCAGCGCAATCTCGAAGGCCAGCAGGTCCGACTCGTGCATCGCCTGCTCGCCAATGTCGGCGCTATGGAAGTTGCGCCGGGTTTCCATGTCGTTGAGCGCGAAGTGCTTCATCGTCGACAGCACGTGTTCGCTCTGCACGCCGCGGATCGATTCGCCGACCATGGTGCCGGCCAGCAACGGGTCTTCGCCGGCGTATTCGAAGTTGCGCCCGTTGCGCGGATCGCGCTGCAGGTTGACGCTGCCGGCCAGCAGCACGTTGAAGCCCTGCTGCCAGGATTCGCGGCCCATGGTCTTGCCGCCGGCAAAGGCCAGCTGCGGGTTCCAGCTGGATGCCGTGGACGGGCCGGACGGCATCGCGGTGGCGAAGTCGCCCTTGCGGATGCCACCTGGATTGGTCACGCCCACGCCGGCATCGGCCAGCTGCTGCGCGGGGATACCCAAGCGTGGAATGCCGGGCACATAGCCTGCCGACCCCAGCGCGCCTTCCGGCTTGGGAATCTTGTCGGTGCCCAGGCCGAAATAGCTGCGCAGCATCTGGAATTTTTCGTCGTTGGTCATCTGCGCCAGCAGCCGGTCCGCACGTTGGTCGGCGGTCAACGCGGTGTCCATCCATGGCTGCGCTGCCGCTGCGGATTGTGCGAGTGCCAACGGCGCAGTCAGCGCAATGCCCAGGCCCATGACCACCGCCAAGACGAGCGGGCGAGGGCGAAGAGTAGTCGTTGTAAACGGTTTCATAGCGGGATGTGGCACGGGGTGTCCTTGTGGTGCTGAGTCATTACGAAATTGGGGGCAGCGAGATGCCCGGATGGGAGCCGCGCACAGGCGCGGTTCGGTCGCTCGCCTGAAGAGGCGGCGCGGTTAGAAGTCGGTCTGCGCGGTACGCAGCACCGGATAGAGCTGGTAGCGCTCGTCCCACGAAGAGTGACGCTTGGCGAAGAACTCCAGACGCGCTTGCGGGCTGTTGGCAAACTCCGGGTCGCTGGCGATGCGCTGTTCGAACTGGGCCTTCAACGCGGCGTCGTTGGCCAGCATGTCGCGCGCCACGTCTTCGGCCACGTAGGCCTCCATGTATTCCTTGCGCTCGAAGGCCGTGTTGAAAAAGCCCCACTGCAGCAGCGAGTCCGGTGCCTGCGGCTCCAGCATCGCCATCAACAGGCGCGCCTTGGGTTGCGCAATCGGCACGAACAACGCACCGGCCGGCACGCTGCGGGTTTCATCGTGCCATTGCCCACCGACCTCCAAGGTCTGGTGACCTTCGTTCGAGCGCGCGGCAAAGTTGGCGGTGTCGGCACGAAAGGTTTGCACCGGATGTTCTGCCGCACTGGCGACGATGCGGAAATCGATGCCATGCAGGCGTAGTTTCTCGGCGACAAAGGCCGCTTGCGCTGCCGGCACCAGATAGCCGCCACGCGGTGCGTCGACCACCAGATCGGGTTTGATCTGATCGCGCAGCGGTACCTTCCAGATCTGCGGTTTGCTCTCGTCGTAGCGCGTCATCAACGCGCCGGAAATCGGCGACGGCGTGCGCGTATACGCGTAGCCGCGAAACGCCACGGTGCGCGCAGCCGGGCCGGCGGCAAAGCGCAGCGGCTCGGGCATGCCGGCCAGCTGGCTGGCGCGCTGATCGGCCGCCAGCGCATCGGCGCGCCAAGTGCTGCCATGTTTTGCGGCCTGCTGCAGCACCGACACGATGGCATTGCGGGTGACCCGCACGCGCGTCGGGTAGTCCTTCCACGAATGGGTTTCCACCAACATGCCGAAGCGGTTGCGCAGCAGGAAATAGCCATGCGAAAACCGCGGCGGCGACACGTCGTCGGCGAAGCCGGAGCTGGGGTCGTCTTCGTGCACGAAAGAGGGGTAATACGGCAGCGGCAGCGAACCCTGCTTGGCCAGATCGCCCAGCACCGCATCGCGCCAACGCGTGCCGTCGCGCTGCAGCGTGGTGTCGCCGGCATGCACCGGCTCCACCTGCACCGAGACGTCGTGCTCGAACTTGGCGCCGTCGGTGACATGCAGGTCCACGTACATCAGCGGGTCCCACTGCTGTACCAGCCGCAGCATGGCCTGCATCTCCGGCGCGTCGGCCTTGACGTAGTCGCGGTTGAGATTGAGGTTCTGCGCGGTGACACGCCAGCCCATCTGCTCGGGGCCGCGCTGGTTGGGGCGGTTCCAGGCACCGAAGCGCTCGTGTCCATCCACGTTGAACACCGGCACGAATACCCATACCAACGTGTCGAGCACGCCCTTGCCGGCCTTACCCTCGAGCAGCTGGCGCAAGGCCAGAAAGCCCGCGTCCTTGCCATCGATCTCGCCAGCGTGGATGCCGCCCTGGATCAAGACCACCGGCAGCTTGCGCTGCGCGGCGCTGGCCGCATCCAACGCGCCGCTGGTGGAGGCGATCAAGGCCTTCATCGGCCGGCCTTCCGGCGTGGTGCCGAACTCCACGCAGCGCACCGCCTGCGGGTAACGCTGCGCAAACGCATCGCACAGCGCGATGACTTCGTCATAGCGGCCGGTCTGCACAAAGCCGCTGCGCTCGGCCTGGGTGGTCAGCGGTTCGGCGGCCAGCGCGACAGGGGCGCAGGTCAACAACAACAGGCTCAGGGCCAGGCGGGTGAAGCGGGGCATCCAGCGGTCCAGTGTTCCAGGAAAACGTTTGCAATGTAGCCGAGCCGAGCTGGCAGGCCAATCTGCACTGCGGCATGGCCGCCGGCTTCAAGCGGACGCGAGCGAATCGAAAACGCCGGTTTTTGCGGGTTATCGACGCGGTCTACGCACGCATGCACTCGGCGTCGACTGCGCGCAGCGCGATGTCCTCGGACTGCAACGCCAGCAGCCGACCTGCGCGCGCATGGCGGCCGGCAGCTCGGCGCCGGTACGATAGGGCCTGTTTTCAGCTCGTCGGACCGCCTTTGACCACCTCGACCTTGCCGGGCCCCACGGCCGGCGCGCGCCTGCCGCGCCAGATTCCTTTCATCATCGGCAACGAAGCCTGCGAGCGTTTCAGCTTCTACGGGATGCGCAACATCCTGGTGCAGTTTCTGATCACCTCGCTGCTGCTGCAGGAGGTTGGCGGGCCGGGCCGCGAGGCCGAAGCCAAGCACATCCTGCACAGCTTCATGATCGGGGTGTTTTTCTTCCCGCTGCTGGGCGGCTGGCTGGCTGATCGCTTGTTCGGCAAATACAACACGATTCTGTGGTTCAGCCTCATCTATTGCGCCGGCCACGCGTGTCTGGCGATGTTCGAGGGCAGCCGTCAAGGCTTCTTCGTGGGGCTGGGCCTGATCGCGCTGGGCGCGGGCGGCATCAAGCCACTGGTGGCCTCGTTCATGGGCGACCAGTTCGACCAGTCCAACAAGCACATGGCCAAGGTGGTGTTCGATGCCTTTTACTGGATCATCAACTTCGGCTCGTTGTTCGCCTCGTTGCTGATCCCGCTCGCACTGAAGAATCTGGGCCCGTCGTGGGCGTTCGGCATTCCCGGCATCTTGATGTTCGTGGCCACGCTGGTGTTCTGGCTGGGCCGCAAGCGCTACGTGCTGGTGCCGTTGCCGCCGAAAGACCCGCATGGGTTCGGCGCGGTGCTGCGCACGGCATTGCTGGCACGCGCGCCAGGGCAGGGGCGGCCTGGTCTGGCGCTGGCAGTCATCGCGGTGGTCGCCGCACTGGCCTGCATGGCGTTGATCGAGCCGCTGGGCATCGTCATCTGCCTGTGCATGGCGCTGGTGCTGCTGCTGGCCGGGATCGGCGGTGGCACCTGGTGGCAGCTGGAGCGCGCGCGCGGTACGCATCCGGATGCCGCGGTCGAAGGCGTGCGCGCCTTGCTGCGGGTGCTGGTGATCTTCGCGCTGGTGACGCCGTTCTTTTCGTTGTTCGATCAGAAGGCCTCGACCTGGGTGCTGCAGGGACGCGAGATGACCATGCCGGCGTGGTTCACCGCCTCGCAGATGCAGGCGCTCAATCCGCTGCTGGTGATGTTGCTGATCCCCTTCAACAACCTGGTGCTGTATCCGCTGTTGCGCCGTGGTGGCTGGGAGCCGACGCCGTTGCGTCGTATGACCAGCGGTATCGCCTTCAGTGGCGTGGCGTGGATTGCGGTCGGCGCGATCCAGGTCGTCATGGACGGCGGCGAGCCGATGCACATCGCCTGGCAGATGCTGCCCTACGCCTTGCTTACCTTCGGCGAGGTGCTGGTGTCGGCCACCGGCATCGAGTTCGCTTATAGCCAGGCGCCGCCGTCGATGAAGGGCGTGGTGATGAGCTTCTGGTATCTGACCACCACGGTCGGCAATCTGTGGGTGCTGCTATCGAACGTGGCGGTGCGCAATGCGACGGTGACCTCGCATATCGCCGATACTGGGCTCAGCGAAGCGGCATTTTTGATGTTCTTCTTCGCGGCCTTCGCATTCCTGGCAGCACTGGCCTTTGGCTTGTACGCGCGCCGTTATCGCATGGTCGACAATTACCGTTCTGCCTGAGGTCCGCATGATTACCCTGATCCTGATCGCCATCACCGGCATCGTCTCGTGGCTGGCGTTCAATAACCGCAAGCTGGCCGACCGGCTCATCCTGTGGCCGCCGGCGCTGGACAAGAACCGGCAGTACGACCGCCTGGTGACCTACGGCTTCATCCATGCCGACCTGGGGCACCTGGTCTTCAACATGATCACGCTGTTCTTTTTCGGACGGGTGATCGAAAAGGTGATGACGCAGCTGACCGGCAGCGTGCTGACCTATCCGTTGTTCTATCTGGCCGCGCTGGTGGTGTCGATCCTGCCCAGCTATCTGAAGAACCAGAAGAACCCCAATTATCTGAGCCTGGGTGCCTCCGGTGCGGTGTCGGCGGTGCTGTTCGCCTTCATCCTGCTGCAGCCGTGGACCATCATCCTGGTGCTGTTCATTCCGGCACCGGCGATCATCTATGCGGTGTTCTACGTCGGCTACAGCCTATGGATGGACCGCCGCGGCGGCGATCGCATCAACCACAGCGCACACCTGGCCGGCGCGGCATTCGGGGTGATGTTCATGCTGATCATGGAGCCGCGGGTGTGGCAGATTTTTCTGGAGCAGCTGTCCAATCCGCGCTTCGGCTGAGGGCGCTGGCTGATCCGGCCGCTCGGGTACCGGGGTTGCGGTACTGCGTCAGTGCAGCGGTTGCGTGCGGCAACCGGGCCAGGACCGACGCCACGGCGTCACAGGTCCTGGCAGGTGGAGCGACGCAGACATCAGGCTGCGCTGCGTTCCCGGTCGGTGCTAAGTGCCGAGCCCGACACCGCGCCGTAGGCCTGCTGCAGACGCTCGTAGACGGTATCGTTGAGTTGCGCGAAGTCAGGATTGTGGGTGTCGCCGTTGATGGCGAACTGGAACAAGCCTTCCAGCAGCGAGCTGTCGCTGTCTGTGCCGTTTCCTGCCGAATCGTTTTGCATGCGTGACTCCTCGTTGGTAAGGCGAGGGCGTTGGCCTGGCCGGAGACCGGTTGCAGGCAGCGCCTTCGAATCAGCTATCGGCGCTGCCTGCGCGAACTTAAGGATGTCGTTGCCGAGCCGGGATAACGGTCACAGCGTAGATTCATTTTCACGCAGGCGCGGCGTCGCGCTGGTCACACTTGCCGCACATTCACTGCCGGGCGCACACCACGATGGAGGCAGCGACAGTGCACGCCGAACACGACCCGACACAGCAGCGATTCGTTATTGACACCGAGGGACATCGCGCCGAGCTGGTGTATCTGCTCGAGGGTGCGCGCATGACCATCACGCACACGCTGGTGCCGGATGCGATTGCAGGGCGCGGTATTGCCGCCGTGCTGGTCGAGTCTGCTTTGCAGCATGCGCGCGAGGCCGGCCTGAAGGTCGTGCCAGCGTGCAGCTACGCCGCCGCCTACGTGCGCCGGCATCAACAGTTTCAGGATCTGCTGGCCTGACGGACAGCAGTAGGTGGTTCGATCAGGGGAGCAGGTGGGAATGGTGCGGTTGCTTGGATTCAAGAGTGTGCGGGGTCTGCTGATGCTGGCCCTGTTGGCGGGCTGTACGCAGCGCGAACCGGCAGTAGTCGAGCCGACCGAGCCGGCAGCCGATGCGGCCGCAGCGACAACGCCGCCTCCGGAACCGCTGATGGTGCAGAGTGGCCCGCTGGAAGATGTGATCGAACACGCGCCGGCCTATATGGTCGGGATCAGCTATCCGCCTGGGCTGGATGCGTATCCGGGACTGGCCGCGTTGATTCGCACGTATGCGCAGGATGCCCGCAGCGAACTGATGGAAGCGGTAACCGGTCTGGGCAACGACAAACCGGCAGCGCCCTACGAGTTGTCGCTGGCATTCGAAAAACTATTGCAGACCGCCGACCTGATCGTCGTCTCCGCCGATGGCAGCCGCTATACCGGTGGCGCGCATGGCGATCCGCTGGTGGCGCGCTTCGTCTGGCTGATCAAGGAGCGCAAGCAACTGACTGCGCAAGCGATGATTCCCGATCCGGCCGGCTGGGAAAAGATCGGCCGCGATGTCGCGGCGCAATTGCATGCCGCTGCCACCCAGCGCGTGGAAGCCGATCGTGTGCCGGTGGAAGAACAGGCCGAACAAATCGCATCGGCCGACCGCATGATTGCCGAAGGAACCGCAGCGCAGGTGGACAACTTCGCGCAGTTCGTGCCGGTGTTGAATGCGGCCGGACAGATCACCGCAGTGCGCTTCGTGTTTCCGCCTTATCAGGTCGGGCCTTATTCGGATGGCACGCAAACGGCCGAGGTCGCTGCATCCACGTTGATGCCGTGGGTCGCGCCGGAATATGTACATCTTTTCGCTCGCTGAGATGTCGCCCCGCAAGTGATGTGATTGAATGCTCAGGCCATTCAGTAATGTAACCAAACGGGTGATATGAGCAGTTTCGATCCAACCGCAAATCGCGTAGACCACACCTGCGCGCGCTATCCAGCCTTTCCGCGGGAGCCGGCTGTCCTGGTGAGGTTGATCAAGCATCTCTACAAGCGGCTGCACACCATCAGTTGTGTGCGACTCAGGCCGTACGGGATCAGTCCGCCGGAATACGAGATCCTGATGATGTTGTACGGCACGCCCGAGCAGGCCATTACGCCGACCGAGGCGGCAGAGGCGGCCAGCGAGAAGCCGGCCAACATCACCCGGCTCACCGATCAGTTGTGCGAGAAGGGCTTGATCGCACGGGGCAGCAGTCCCGACGACCGGCGCAAGATCGTGCTGTCCCTGCAACCGGCCGGGCTGGCGTTGATCGAAAGCCTGTTGCCGGAAGCATGCACGCTGTTGCACGAGCAGGCGGGCGACATCAGCGAGGCCGAACAGGCGCGTCTGGAAAAACTGCTCAAGAAATTGCTCAATGGCGTGGACGCCGTAGAGTCCTGAGCGATACGCGATGGCTGCCATGCACGCCATCGCCAAAACGACAACGCCGCCCGGATCGCTCCGGGCGGCGTTGTCGTTACGCAGCTCCGATCACGGCTTGGACTGCGGCGCTTCTGGTGTGGCGCCATCGCCGCCCTGCGCGCTCAGACCGCGCTTTTCAAGCAAGGGCTCGATCTGCGGCGCATGCCCGGCGAAGTTCTGGAACAGCTCCATCGCATCCACGCTGCCACCGCGCGACAGCAGCGTCTTGCGGAACCGATCGCCATTGGCGCGGCTCAATCCACCATTCTGCTTGAACCATTGCTGGGTGTTGGCATCCAGCACTTCGGACCAGATGTAGGCGTAATAGCCCGCCGCATAGCCACCCATGATGTGGCTGAAATATGGGGTCTTGTAGCGCGGCGGTACCGGCGCGTAGGCAATGCCGTCCTGCTGCAAGGCCTTGGCTTCGAACGCCATGACGCCGGCCGCATCGGGCACCTGGTTGGCGCTGATCTGATGCCAGTTCTGATCCAGCATCGCCGCACCCAGATATTCGGTGGTGGCAAAGCCCTGGTTGAACTTGGACGCGGCAATCACCTTGTCCAGCAAGGCCTGCGGCATCGGGGTGCCGTTCTGATAATGCTTGGCGTAATTCTTCAGGATGGACGGCTCGTCGGCCCACATCTCGTTGACCTGCGAGGGGAACTCCACAAAGTCGCGCGGCACGCTGGTGCCGGAGAAATACGGGTACTTGACGTCGGAGAACATGCCGTGCAGCGCATGCCCGAACTCATGGAACATGGTGGTCACTTCGTCCCAGGTCAGCAGCGTGGGCTGGCCGGCAGGCGGCTTGGGAATGTTGAGGTGATTGGCCACCACCGGCTTGAAACCGGTCAGGTCCGACTGCGACACGTACGAGTTCATCCATGCGCCACCGCGCTTGGATTCGCGTGCATACATGTCGGCGATGAAGATCGCCAGCTGCTTGCCGTCGGCGTCGAATACGTCATAGACGGTGATGTCGTCGCGGTAGGTCGGCAGGTCGGTGCGCTGCTTGAAGGTCAGGCCGTATTCCTGGTTGGCTGCATAAAACACGCCGTTTTCCAGCACGTTCTTGAGCTCGAAGTACGGCTTGAGCTGCGACTCGTCGAAGTTGTACTTGGCCTGGCGCACCTTCTCGCTGTAGTAGGCCCAATCCCAGGCTTCGAGTTTGAAGGTCGGTTTGCGTGCGGCTTTTTGTTCCTTGTCGATCATCGCCTGCAGATCGGCAGCCTCGCGCTTGGCGTTAGCCACCGCTGCCGGTGCCAGCTTGCCGAGCATGGCGTTGACCGCTTCCGGGGTCTTGGCGGTCTGGTTTTCCAGCGAATACGCGGCGTAGGTCGGGAAGCCGAGCAGCTTGGCCTTGTCGGCGCGCAGCTTCATGATGCGCGACACCAGCGCGGTGTTGTCGTACTGACCACCATGGCTGCCGCGCGAGACCGACGCGTCATAGATTTTCTTGCGCAGGTCGCGATTCTTCAGCTGGGTCAGCGGCGGCTGGCCGGTGGTGTTGAGCAGCGCAATCACGTACTTGCCATCGAGCTTGCGCGCCTTGGCTGCTTCGGCAGCAGAAGCGATCTGCTCCTCGGACAGGCCATCGAGCTGCTTGACGTCATCCACTACGACTGCCGCAGCATTGACCTCGGCCAGCACGTTCTGGCTGAAGGTGGTGCCCAGGTTGGCCAGTTCGGCATTCATCGCCTTGAGCGTGGTCTTGTCGGCATCGGAGAGCTTGGCGCCATCGCGGACGAAGTCGCTGTAATACTTCTCGACCAGACGCAGGCCTTGTGCATCCAGGCCCAGCTTGGCGCGTTGGTCGTACAAGCTCTGGATGCGCGCGAACAGCTTGCCGTTGAGCGAAATCGCATCGCGATGCGCAGCGAACTTGGCCGAGTAGTCGGCCTGCAGTTTCTTGCGTGCATCGTTGGTGTCGGCACCCACCAGGTTGAAGAACACCGTGGTGGCGCGATCGAGCGTGGCGCCGCTCTTTTCCAGTGCGACGATGGTGTTGTCGAAGCTTGGTTTGGCTTTCTGGGTGGCGATCTTGTCCACTTCCTTCAATTGCTCGGCCATGCCAGCGTCGAAGGCGGGTGCGAAGTCGCTGTCTTTGATCTTGTCAAACTGCGGGTAATGCAGCGGCAGCGTGCTGTCGGCAAAGAAGGGGTTGGCTTGGGTGGCAGCCTGCGTGGTGGCGGGTGCGGCGATGCTGTAGGACGGCATGGCAAGTCCCAGGGAGGCGGCCAGGGCAAAAGCGAGACGGGTGGTCAAGAGGATGGCTCCAAAGTGCGAACCGCCGAGGCTAACCCAGCCCGCCGGGACAGGCGTGTGACAAAAGGCATGGCTGGCTGGCGGACGCGACCATGCGCCGGGTCACGCCAGGCCCCAAGGCTGCCAACACACCGGGACTTCGCCAGGACAGCCGCCAGCGGCTCGGCGACACATCGGGACATGCTGCAAGGCCTGCTCCAGCGAATGCGCTGCCGGACGTCCTGCATACAGACCTGCGAACAGCCAACGATACGCGGCTGGATCGTGGTGCGCGGATGTCACATGGGCGAGAAACAGCGCTGTGCGGAGAGGGTGTGGCGGGCCGAGAGGGCTGGGTTAGGCTAGCGCTTTCCCTATCGAGAGTTGTCGATGACCACGCTATCCACCTTTGAGTTCACCGACCTGGACGGTCGCACGCAATCGATGCGCGACTACGCCGGCAGTGTGGTGCTGGTGGTGAATGTGGCTTCGAAATGCGGCTTTACCCCGCAGTACGCAGGGTTGCAGGCCTTATGGCAGCGCTATCGCGAGCGTGGCCTGGTAGTGATCGGTTTCCCGTGCGATCAGTTCGGTCACCAGGAGCCCGGCGATGCTGCACAGATCCGGCAGTTCTGCTCGCTCGACTATGCGGTGGATTTTCCGCTGGCGTCCAAAGTCGAGGTCAACGGCAGCAGCGCGCATCCGCTGTGGCAATGGCTCAAGCACGAACAGCGCGGCCTGCTTGGATCGGAGGCGATCAAATGGAACTTCACCAAGTTCCTGATCGGCCGCGACGGCACCGTGTTGGAGCGCTACGCACCGACCACCAAGCCGGAGGCCCTGGCCGCCGATATCGAGCGTGCGCTGGGCGCGTGACATCGCAGGCGCATGCCCAACCTTTTAAACGCCGCAGGATCGTAGGAGCGCACCCAGGCGCGACGAGGCGTTACCGAAAATGCGAGGCGTTACTGGGGATGAGGCTGTACCGGGAGCGCTTCGTCGCGCCCAGGTGCGCTCCTACGACGGTGCAGTAGCGATATGCCCGCGCGTTGCTTCACTTCTCGACGAAGGCGCGCTCGAACACCTTACGCAGCACCACCAAGCCGGAGGCCTTGGCCGCCGATATCGAGCGTGCGCTAGACGCGTGATATCGCGGGCGCATGCCCAACCTTTAAACACCGCGGGCTCGTAGGAGCGCACCCGGGCGCGATGCGGCGTTACCGAAAATGCGAGGCGTTACCGGGGATGAGGCTGTACCCGGAACGCTTCGTCGCGCCCAGGTGCGCTCCTACGGCGCTGTAGTAGCGGCATGCCCGCGCGTTGCCTCACTTCTCGACGAAGGCGCGCTCGAACACGTAATGCCCCGGGGTGCCGATGCGTGGCGAGGTCTGGAAACCGCGTGCGTCCAGCAACGTGCGCAGATCGGCCAGCATCTGCGGGCTGCCGCAGATCATGAAGCGGTCGTTGGCCGGGTCCAGGGTCGGCAGGCCCAGCGTCTGCTGCATGCGGCCATCGGCCATCAGCTCGGTCAGGCGGCCCTGATTGGCAAACGCTTCACGGGTGACTGCCGGGTAATACAGCAGTTTTTCGCGCAGCAGATCGCCGAGGAATTCGTGCTGCGGCAGCTCGCGCTCGAAGTAGTCGCGATAGGCCAGATCCTGCACGAAGCGCACGCCCTGGGTGAGGATCACCTTGTCGAAGCGCTCGTA
The DNA here is from genome assembly GCF_031843525.1 of Xanthomonas sp. WCS2018Noco2-27. NCBI lineage: Bacteria > Pseudomonadati > Pseudomonadota > Gammaproteobacteria > Lysobacterales > Lysobacteraceae > Xanthomonas > Xanthomonas sp. WCS2018Noco2-27. The sequence goes on from NZ_JAVTIK010000001.1 coordinate 204,086, forward strand.
GGTTTCCGGGTCCTTGATGATCGACAGCCACGGCGCCAGGCCGGTGCCGGTGCCCAGCAGATACAGATTGCGACCTGGATGCAGGTCGCTGATCAGTAGCGTCCCGGTGGGTTTCTTGCCGACCAGCACCTTGTCTCCCGGTTGGATGTGCTGCAGCCGCGAGGTTAGCGGGCCGTCCGGCACCTTGATGCTGAAGAACTCCAGATGCTCTTCCCAGTTGGCGCTGGCGATCGAATACGCGCGCAGCAACGGCCGGGTTTCGGTTTCCAGCCCGATCATCACGAACTGGCCGTTTTCGAAGCGGAAACCGGCATCGCGGGTCGTGGTGAAGCTGAAGTAGGCATCGGTCCAATGACGGACCTCAAGCACCGTTTCGGCGCCGAAAGCGGAAGACATACCGGTTTAGTGTCGTGGGAGGAATACCCGGCAATTCTACCTCAAGCTGGCCAAATGAGATGAACTCTCATTTGGCGGGAATGGAGAATCGAGAATCGGGAATGAGGTGCAGGGCCGCAAGATCTGAGGCCTCTTCAGGAGCGGGAGGCTCAGTACCTGTCAGCCACCGCAACGCCGCTTCTAACGATTCCCCATTCCCGATTCCCGATTCCCGATTCCGGCCTCACCGATACCCCGCCGCCTGCAACTCGAACAGCTCCGCATAGCGCCCGCCCTGCGCCATCAGTTCCGCATGGGTGCCGTTGGCTTCGATGCGCCCGTCGGCCAGCACCAGAATGCGGTCGGCCATGCGCACGCTGGAGAAGCGGTGCGAGATCAGCACCGCAGTGCGGTTGTCGGAGAGCTCCTTGAAGCGCTGGAACACCTCGAACTCGCTGCGCGCATCCAGCGCGGCGGTGGGTTCGTCCAGGATCATCAGCTGCGCATCGCGCATGTAGGCGCGTGCGATGGCGATCTTCTGCCATTGCCCGCCGGACAGATCCACGCTGTTCTTGAAGCGGCGGCCGATCAATTGATCGTAGCCATCGGGCAGGCTGTCGATGAGCTCGCCAGCCATCGCGCGCTGCGCAGCGGCCTGGATGCGCGGCGCATCGTCCATCGCATCGACCTGGCCCACGCCGATGTTCTCGCCCACGCTCAGGTGGTAGCGCACAAAGTCCTGAAAGATCACGCCCAAGTTGGCGCGCAGATCGTCCAGATCGTAGTCGCGCAGGTCCTGCCCATCGAGCAGGATGTGGCCTTCGTCGGGGTCGTACAGCCGCGCCAGCAGCTTGACCAAGGTGGTCTTGCCGGCGCCGTTTTCGCCAACAAGGGCCAGCACTTCGCCGGCGCGCAGTTCGAAATCCAGATGCCGCACCGTCCACGTCTCGGCGTCCGGATAACGGAAGCCCACATCCTCGAACACGAAACCCTGGCGGATCGGGCGCGGCACCGGCAAGGCGTTGGGGCGCGAGCGGATTTCCGGCACGATGTTGAAGAACGAATACAGATCGTCCAGATACAAGGCCTGGCCGGCGACCTGCGAAAACCCGATCAACAGGCCTTCCAGCAACTGACGCAGACGCAGGAAACTGCCGGCCAGAAAGGTCAGGTCGCCGATGCTGAAATCCCCGCGCACCGTGCGCCAGGCGATGTAGCCATAGGCCATGTAGTAGCCCAGCGTACCCAGCGCCGCCAGCAACGCACCCCACGACGCACGCTTGCGCGCCAGTGCGCGATTGGCCTGGAAGAACTTGTCGGCCAGGCGCCGGTAACGCGCGATCAAGAAGCGGTGCAGGTTGAGGATTTTGACTTCTTTTGCAGTCTCCACGCTGGCGCCGACCTGGCGCAGGTAATCGAGCTGGCGGCGCTCCGGCGTCCACTGGAAGTTGAGCGAATAGCCCAGCGCATTGAAGTGCGCCTCGCCGATGAAGGCCGGGATCAGCGCCACCGCCAGCAGCACGATCAACCACGGCGCATACACCACCAGCCCCACCGCCAGGCTGATTACCGTGATCGCATCCTGCACCTGGCCGAACAACTGGCTCATCAGGTTCATGCGGTTCATGGTCTGACGCCGCGCGCGATCCAGCTTGTCCTGGCGGTCGGGGTCTTCGAAATCTTCCAGATCCAGTTGTGCGGCATGTTCCATCAGTCGCACGCTGGCCGCGTTATTGAACAGCTCCGACAACAGCGCATCGGCATAACCGACCATGCGCCCGAGCAGGTCCGAGCCGATCGCCAGCGCCAATTCCAGCGCCAGCAATTCCAGCAAGCGGTTCAAGCGCCCGCTGCTGAGCGCCTGCGTAAAGGACTCGAATGCCGGCGGCTGGCCGACCAGGTGAATCGCCTCGTCGATGATCAATTTGCCGATGTAGAGCGTGGCCACCGGCATCAACGCGCGCAGTACACGCAGGCCGATGCTGCTGGCGCTCAACCAGCGGCTGGTCTGCCAGATCTGGCGCAGGAACGGGGGCAGATTACGCAGCGCATCCAGGCGCTCGCGCAGGGTAGGGCCGGTACGAGGGGCGGCAGGCGCAGTAGCGCTGGAACGGGAAGCTGACATCTCACTAGTGTGCCGCGCGCGGCGTCGGTGCGGAGTGTTGGGCCGCTCGCCGGGGAGGACGTGCACGCATCGCAGTGGCCGGAGATATCTGCCGCTCGACGCAATGCCTCGGCCAGCCGCGACAGCAGCGCCACCGCCTGTGCGGGTCGAGAGGGGCCGCGGCGGCCTGCAGGCGCGCTTCTGCCGTGGTGGCAATACCGGAGGCTTATCCAGGCGGCACGGCCGTTGGAGGTCCATTCGGTCTTCTGCACTTGCCCGTGTTCCGGGTGCGGCATGCGTGCGATGTCGCAGCGTTCCCTGCGCCCTCGCACGTCAGCCGCCATCGTTGCCGGCGAGCGTGGCGCTCTCATCCCGCCGCGCCTGGGCGGCGCGCGGCGCAGGCCCCAGTCAATCGCTTGTATAGACGCCACATCCGGCCGCGGCCGCGGTTTGCTCTAAAATGTGCGGATTGCCCCCGCCAGCCGTAGAGCCAGCCGTGACCTCGATCAAGCAGGAAGACCTCATCCAGTCCGTCGCCGATGCGCTGCAGTACATCAGCTACTACCACCCGGTCGACTACATCAAGAACCTGTCCGCCGCCTACGAGCGCGAAGAATCGCCGGCCGCCAAGGACGCCATCGCGCAGATCCTGATCAATTCGCGCATGTGCGCCGAAGGCCACCGCCCGATCTGCCAGGACACCGGCATCGTCACCGTGTTCCTGGAAATCGGCATGAACGTGCGCTGGGACGACGCGACCATGGGCGTGGAAGACATGGTCAACGAAGGCGTACGCCGCGCCTACAACCATCCGGACAACAAGCTGCGCGCCAGCGTGTTGGCCGATCCGGCCGGCAAGCGTGCCAACACCAAAGACAACACGCCGGCAGTGGTCAACACCAAGATCGTTCCGGGCGACCATCTGGACGTGATCGTCGCGGCCAAGGGCGGCGGCTCGGAGGCCAAGAGCAAGTTCGCCATGCTCAACCCGTCCGATTCCATCGTCGATTGGGTGCTCAAGACCGTGCCGACCATGGGCGCCGGCTGGTGCCCGCCGGGCATGCTCGGCATCGGCATCGGCGGCACTGCCGAAAAGGCGATGCTGCTGGCGAAAGAAGCGCTGATGGAGCCGATCGACATCGTCGACCTGCAGGCGCGTGGCGCGTCCAATCGTGCCGAAGAGCTGCGTCTGGAGCTGTACGAAAAGGTCAACGCGCTCGGGATCGGCGCGCAGGGCCTGGGCGGCCTGACCACGGTGCTCGACATCAAGGTCAAGGACTATCCCACCCACGCCGCCAACTTGCCGGTAGCGCTGATTCCCAACTGCGCCGCCACTCGCCACGCGCATTTCACCCTGGACGGCAGCGGCCCGGTGATGCTGGACCCGCCGTCGCTGGAAGACTGGCCCAAGCTCACCTACAACCCGACCAACGCGCGGCGGGTGAACCTGGACACCATCACCCGCGAAGAAGTCGCCAGCTTCAAGCCGGGCGAAGTGGTCCTGCTCAACGGCAAGCTGCTGACAGGCCGCGATGCTGCGCACAAGCGCATGATCGACATGCTCAATCGCGGCGAAACGCTGCCGGTCGACTTTACCAACCGCTTTATCTATTACGTCGGCCCGGTCGACCCGGTGCGCGATGAAGTGGTCGGTCCGGCCGGCCCGACCACCGCCACCCGCATGGACAAGTTCACCCGCCAGATGCTGGAACAGACCGGCCTGCTCGGCATGGTCGGCAAGTCCGAGCGCGGCGATGCAGCCATCGATGCGATCCGTGACAACAAGGCCGTGTACCTGATGGCGGTCGGCGGCTCGGCGTACCTGGTGTCCAAGGCGATCAAGGCCGCCCGCGTGCTGGCGTTCGAAGACCTCGGCATGGAAGCGATCTACGAGTTCGAGGTCAAGGACATGCCGGTCACCGTGGCGGTGGATTCCACCGGCGAATCGGTGCACAAGACCGGCCCGCGGTTGTGGCAGTCGCGTATCGGCAAGATTCCGGTGGTGGTGGAGTAACCGCGTTAGAGCAGCTAATAAAACTACTGTGCAGCCGCCAGGCGGGCGCGGCCGGTGCTCGGAATCGGCATGTACCACTCGTACACTCCGGTTCTGAGCGCGCCGTCCACACCCACCTGACGACTGCTCGCTACGTTTTGTTAGCCACTCTTGGCGCCGACTGCGCAGCCCGTCAGCAAGGCGGGCTGCCAGTTGGTGCAAGACGTACGCGGACACGCGGGTGTGTTTTCTTCGCACTGTCTGCACCCGGCTGACGACCGTGCACGCCAGTGCTGTCGTCAGGCTTGATGTGGAATGGCGAGGCGATGACACGTCTTGCTGTTTGCCGCAGATAACCGGGTAGATGGAGGCGGTTGTCGGCAGCGGGTCTGGTGCTGTCGGGAGGTGGAGCATCTGCGACCTCTCGACAGAGGAAGACCGGTGTTGCCCCGCGCGAACCGGCTATGCTCGCTGCACTGGCCGGTACCCCAAGGAGAACAGGAATGCTCCGACTCGTCTGTATCGCGTTGTTGTTGTGCCTTAGCGTGAGTTCGGCGGCGCAGCAGCAAAAGGCACCCACGGTGTTGTTTCCCTCGCGCAACTACTCGCCGCCGCCTGCCGACCCGGGGCCGTTCGCACAGCGCAAGCCGCTCAGGACAAACGACACCGCGACTCGGTTCAACGGACCCTTGGCTGCGGATCGCTGCATCGCGCAGTGCAACAGCAGCGCCCGACAATGCCGCGCCGACCGACCCAGCGAGTCCAGTTGCAGCAGCAGGGCAGCACCGCGTGGAAAGCGCTGCGACGACGTACAGAATCCGGCGCAACGGGCTAGCTGCATGGCGCAAGTCTTCGACTGCACCCAGCAGAGCGACGACAATCGCTGCGAACCGCACAAGCTCGCCTGCCTGCGCGCCTGTACCAACTGACCCGAGAGCCCGCATGGCCGCTACGCTTTATCACACCCCCAGTACCGCCGCCCTGGTCGTCCACTGGCTGCTGATCGAACTGGACGTTGCCCACGTGCTGCATCCGCTGGATTTCGAGCGCGGCGAGCAAAAGGCGCCGGACTATCTGGCGCTCAACCCGGCCGGCGTGGTGCCGACGCTGGTGCTGGACGGTCAGGTGTTGACCGAAGCGGCCGCGATCGCCATGCACCTGGCCGATCTCTACCCGCAAGCCGGGCTGGCGCCGCCGGTCGGCACGCCCGAGCGTGCGGCGTACTACAAGTGGATGTTTTTCTGCGCCAATACCTTGCAGCCGGCCTATCGCGCCTGGTTCTACCCGCACGAGCCGGCCGGCGCTGCGCACGCCGATGCGGCGCAGGCCCAGGCACGCAACAGACTGGAAGCGGCCTGGACCCAGGTCGATGCGCATCTGCAGGAACACGGGCCCTATCTGCTCGGCCAAACGCTGTCGGCCGCCGATTTCATGCTGACCATGTTGATGCGTTGGTCGCGCAACATGCCGCGTGCGACCGATACCTGGCCGGCACTGAAGAAGCATGCGCAGCGGATGAAGGCCCGGCCGGCGTTCCAGGAAACCTACCGGCGCGAAGGCCTGACTGACTGGACGTGACCGCGGCGCGCACGCTAAAGCGAAGTAGTGCGTCGATAGCGCCGGTAGAGTCCGTTTGGTTATGCCCGCTGGGGTGTACGATCGCGCGACACACCAGAGAACAGGGGCTCTACCATGTTGCAGTCCGTATCCCGTCGCAAGCTGTTGCAATGCGCATGTTGCGCACCGGTGGCCGCGGCCGCCGCGTCGTTGCCATTTTCGTTGCGCGCCGCGCCCAGCAAGAAAACCGATTTGAATGCCGAGCAGGCGCTGCAGACCCTGCGTGACGGCAACGCTGCGTTTGTCGAGAACCGTCCCAAGAAGGTGATCTCCGACGGCAAGCGCCGCTTGGAACTGGCGCTGGGCCAGACCCCGTTCGTCATCCTGGTGTCGTGCTCGGATTCGCGCGTGCCGCCGGAGCTGCTGTTCGGTCGCGGCCTGGGCGAGATGTTCATCGTTCGCAACGCCGGCAACACCGTCGATACCACGGCATTGGGTTCGATCGAATATGCGGTGAGCCAGCTCGGCGTGCCGCTGGTGGTGGTGATGGGCCACGAGAGCTGCGGCGCGGTTGCCGCCGCGGTGTCGGTGGTGGAGCAGGGCGCGTTCTTCCCCGGCGCGATCGGCGCCATGATCGAACCGATCGTCCCGGCCGTGCTGACCGCCAAGAAGAATGGTGGCGACGACCTGCTCGCAGCGTCGGTCAAGGCCAACGTCAAGCGCACGGTCGACCGCCTGCGCGGTGCTTCCGAACCCGCCTTGCTCGAACCGCTGAGCGCAGGCGCATGCCGCGTCGTGGGGGCTTACTACACCCTCAAGGACGGCAAGGTGGATTTCTTCGACGTCTGAGTCGGCGCATGAAAAGCGGCAGTAGCGATCCTCCACACGCCTGCCGACCGCCATCGTCATCGCCATAAAAAAAGCCGGCAGCAATGCCGGCTTTTTTGTGGCGATCTCCTGTGGACGCGGCGCCGATGCAGTACCGGCGCGGCAATGTTCGCAGGAGGCGACGGGTGCGTGTCTACACCCGTGCCGCCCGACATCGGCGCGTCAGAACCACTCCAGCAACGACACGCCCAGGCCGATATAGGTGGCCTTGTGGTTGTAGTCGATCAAGCTTTCGCCGTAGCCGTCGAACACCTGCACATGGCCGCGCAGCAGGTTGGTGATGGGGAAGCCGTAATCCAGCTGCACCGAGCCATGCGAGCGGTCGCCGCCACGCAGCGAATGCCGCGCGATCAACGCAAATTCATGCCCATCCTTGTTGTAGACCAGGGTGGCATCGCCGCGACCCATGTAATCCTCGATGTCGGGATTATTGTCGTCGGCACGGTCTTCCTTGATGCGGAACCACGGGCGCAACGTCAGCGCCCAGTTTTCGCGATCCAGACCGATGTTGAGGATCACCCGGTTCCAGGAGCGCGACAGCGGATCTTCGCGGCCGTTGGACATGTGGTTGAGGCTGATGCCGCTCATGCGGCCCTTCCAGCCGAACAAGCTGTAGTTGTTGCGAAACACCAGCATCGCTTCCGGCTCGTAATTGGTCTCGCGGAACGGGCGCGATGCATCGGAGTTGTAGGCCTGCCACCGCGAGCTCTGGGTGTAGCCCATCCAAATGTCGCCGTTGTCGCCGAACAGGTCTTCGACCACCTTGGTCTTGAAGCTCAGCTGGAACTTCAGCTCGGCGCTGTCCAGCTGCTGGGGCGTGCTGACCGAGTTGGCCGGATTCGGCGATTGCGGGGTACGGTTGGTGTCGCTGGTCCAGAACGCCGGCAGCAGATAGACCGGCTTGTAGCCACGCAGCTGAAACGTGCCCAGCTTGGAGTCCTTGGCCAGTTCCCAGCGGCGATCCAGCAGCGAGCCGCGGCCGGCATTGGCGACCGCTTCTTCCTTCGGCTGCTGCTGGACGTCGGCGCGAAAGAAATCGCCCATACGGCTGCTCTTGGGGCTGTCTTCCGCCTTGGCAGCCTGCTTGGCCAATTGCGCTGCGGCATCTGCCTCCTGCACGGCCTGCGCGGTGTAGCCCAGCGCCTGGTCGTAACACGCCAGGCGCGCGGCATCCGAGGTCACGGACGTGCAGGCCTGCGGCGATGCGGGTTGCGGAGCGATTTCCTGCCCATGCGCCAGCGGCGCGGCGGCCAGGGCGATCAGCATCAGGGGACGGGTGCGGTGCTTGGACATGGGCAGTCTGGCCGAGTGTAGGCGCCAGGCAGGCGCGTCAGGCGCGTAGCTTAACGGTCGCGTCTGCATACGCGATGTGTACACGGTGGCATAACATCTGCGGCGGGTCGACTAAACGGGTGTCGCGACGCTCACCAGGTCGCTGCTGCTGCGGGTTCTGCATGCTTGGAGCGAAGGCGGCCGCGCCGGCTTGGGGCCTTTAACTGCTGCGTCAGAAGAACCAGGCGATCGCAAACACGCCCAGCATGCACAGGCCCAGTGCCAGCTTGGTGGCCGTGCCCAGCATGATCCCAACCCAGGTGCCGAAGCCGACCTTGGTGGCCTGGCCGGTCTTGCGGGTCTGGTAGTACTCGCCCAGCCACGCGCCGGCAAACGGGCCGACGAACAAGCCGATCGGCATAAAGAAAATACCGGCAATGGCGCCGATCACCGAGCCCCACATCGCCATCTTGCTGGCCCCCACGCGCTGCGCGCCGTACAGGGTGGCCAGGAAATCGATGACAAAAGACAGCGCGGTGATCAACCCGAGGATCACCAGCGCGACCCAACCGACATGGGTGAACCCGTCGGCCCAGGCGGCCACCAGCAGCCCGGCAAAGACCAGCGGCAAGCCCGGCAGCGCGGGCAGGATGACGCCGGCAAGGCCCACCAGCACCAGCACGCCAGCCAGCACGTAATAAACGACAGTCGTGTCCATGATGGTTTAGAAATGTCCTATTTCAGGCTTTACAAGAATACGCAAGGGATGCTTGAAAATTGGTTTTGTGCGGGTTAAGTTGCAGCCGCTGCTGTTTGCAAAGGTCACCGTGAATCGTGGCCTGATGCGGTAGATCGCCCGATCCGCTACATCCTTGTACCTCGCTTCCTCCTTGCAATCACAGCCGCCACCGCCAGTCCATCACAGTGTCGTAGGGAGTCAGTCGAGATGTCCAATATCGAACGCGAGAATGGTGTCGTGAAGTGGTTCAACGATGCCAAGGGCTTTGGATTCATCAGTCGCGAAAACGGCGAAGACGTCTTCGTCCATTTCCGCGCCATCCAGATCCAGGGCTTCAAGAGTCTCAAGGAAGGGCAGAAGGTCAGTTTTACCGTCGTGCAAGGTCAAAAAGGCCTGCAGGCCGATGCGGTGCAGCTGGTCTGAGCCACGGCACCGGGGGGTAATACATCACGCGCCCAACAAAAAGGCCCGTTACCGGGCCTTTTTGTTGGCTGCACGTTGGCGGCAGCCGCTGCTTAGCGCAGCACCACCTTGCCGTTGACCACGCGCACGTAGGCGTTTTCGCGCACGCCGGCCAGGTCGCGCTGGTTCACCACGACCACGCGGCCATCGTCCATGCGTACCTGCACGTCGAAGCTGTCGCTGGTGACGTTGTTCTGGATGGCGTTACCCGCCAGTGCGCCGGCAGCGGCACCGGCCACGGCCGACACATTCTTGTTGCCCTTGCTGCCGCCGGTTTCCTTGGAGATCTGGCGGCCGGCCACTGCGCCGACGATACCGCCGAGCACTGCGCCGGTGCCGGTGGGGGCGGAGCGGGTGGGGCCGACTTCATCGATACGGGTCACGATGCCGCAATCCACGCAACGCGGCGCCGGCTGGGAATAGCCCTGGTCGTAGCCGCGGTCGCCGCGATAGCTGCCGTACTGGGGCTGGGACGTGGCGCAGCCGACCAGGGTCGCGGTTGCAGCCAGGCCAATAACAAGCAGTCGGGTCTTCATGAGATATCTCCGGATGGTTCTGAAGGCGGTCAGGGCCGCGGCGACGTCATCCTGTGTTGGTCCAGGTGAACGGTCTGCCAACTGGATCACTCCAGGCTTAACGAAACCCGAGCGCCGCCTTCATCCAACCTCATCGAAAGTCGCGGTGACACGCCTCGCAGGCCTCTGAAATCTGCCGTTTGATCGGTACGAACGCGGCGCAGCTGGACGGCGCGCTGCGCTGCGCCTGCTCCAGTGCGGCACGCAGTGCCTGGGCATGTTCGCCGAAGCGGCGGTCCTCGCCGATCTGTGGAAATGCCGGTTCCAGTTCGTCGGCCAGCAAGCGCAGCGATTGCAGCCGCGCCAGTTGCTGCGCGGGTGTGCAGACGGCGCCCGGCGGCGGCTGCAACGCGCGCAATTGGTAGTCCAGCACGTGCATCAGGCTGTCGGGTACCGGGTCGCGCCGCGCCTGCAGCACGCGCGCCACCATCACGGTTGTGATCAGCCCGATCAACACACCCAGCACCAGCATGAAGGCGTAACGGGCAGCGCGGGATTGGTTGGGAGGTGTGGCGGACATGGCGAGCTGCTCCGGCAGGACGGCGTGCGATGGGGCGGACGCGCGGGAGGTGGCGCGCGTAAAATAGGCCGATGAAAGCACAATGGCGTGAACGCTTTGCCGGTATCGACCGGCTGTATGGAGTCGGCACGGTGGAGCGGCTGTCCGCCTGCCGCGTGGCAGTGGTCGGCATGGGCGGGGTGGGCTCGTGGGTGGTGGAGGCGCTGGCACGGACCGGCGTCGGGCATCTGCGCCTGATCGATGCCGACGACCTGTGCGTGTCCAACACCAATCGGCAATTGCCGGCGCTGGCCGGGCAGTACGGGCGCAACAAGGCGCGGGCCATGGCCGAGCGCTGCGTCGCGATCAACCCGGAGATCGAGGTCGATGCGGTGGAGGCGTTTCTCACCACCGGCAATATCGAAACGCTGCTGGGCGATGGCCTGGATCTGGTGATCGATGCTTGCGACAGTTTCCGGGTCAAGGTGGAAACCATCGCCTGGTGCCGCCGTCGCAAGCTGCCGCTGCTGACCGTGGGCGCCGCCGGCGGGCGCACCGATCCCACTCTGGTGCGCGTGCGCGATGTCTCGCGCACCGAACACGATGCGATGCTGGCGCTGATCCGCAAGAAGCTGCGTAGCGATTTCAATTTCCCCAAGAATGCGCAGCGCTATTTCGGCGTGCCGGCGGTGTACTCGCTGGAAAACGTCAAATACCCGCAGGCCGATGGCAGCGTGTGCGGCATTCGCCCGCAGCTGGATGCCGATGCCACGCTCAAGCTGGATTGCGGTGCCGGGCTGGGCGCGGCCACGCATATCACCGGCACGTTCGCGTTTGTGGCGGTGGGCAAGGCGCTGGAGATGTTGCTCAAGCCCAAGGCCGCTGCGTCCAAGCCGGCGGCCGAGGTTGCTGCCGCGTCGCCATAACTGCACGCGCGCGCTGCGGCGGCAGCTGGCCTATCAGCCCGGCAAGCCGAACAAGGCGCGTGCATTGGCCGTGGTTTGCGTGGCGATGTGGTCGGCGTCTTCGCCGCGCAGCTGCGCGATGCACGCCAACACCGTGCGCAGAGCGGCCGGCTCGTTGCGCGCACCGCGGATGCTGGCATCGGGTTGATCGGGTGCGTCGGTTTCCAGCAGCAGGTGCTGCAGGGGCATGGTTGCGGCCAGGCCGCGCAGGCGATTGGCGCGCGGGTAGGTGACCGGGCCGCCCAGGCCGATCATGAAATCCAGCTTCCACAACTGCTGCGCCTGCTCGGGGCTGCCGGCAAAGCTGTGCACCACGCCGCGCAGGCCGCCAATGGCCTTGATGCGCGCGATGACTTCTTCGGTGGCGCGGCGCGCGTGCACGATCAGCGGCAGGTCGAAGCGTTTGGCCAGGTGCAATTGCCCATCGAAGTAGTCGCGCTGGGCCTGCGCGTCCAGGCCCTCCAGATAGAAATCCAGCCCGCATTCGCCGATCGCGCAGGGGCGCTCGCGTTCGATCCACTCGGCCAGCAGTTCCAGATGTTCGGGGCGGTGCTGATCGAGAAAGATCGGATGCAGGCCATAGGCCGGATGCAGCCCTGGAGCCTGCGTGCACACTGCGCGCAGGTTCGGCCAGCTGGCCGCGGTGATCGCCGGCACTACTTGTTGTACGACGCCGGCCGCGCGCGCGCGGGCAACCACCGCAGCGCGGTCGTGGTCGAATTCGCTTGCGTCCAGATGGCAATGGCTGTCGATCAACTGCATCAGTCGCGGCGCACCGGTGCCGGCAGCGGCGCCTTGCGGGTTTTCCAGTTCGCCAGCAGCAGCGTGGTCAGGCCGAACAGCAGTTCGTCCACGAATGGCACCAGATCCGGCACCAGTACATCCACCACGAACAGCGTGGCTGCCAGCTTGAACAAGGTGGGATAGCGCAGCTTGGCCGCCCAGTCCAGGGCACGTGCGGTCAGGGGATTTCGCATGCGAGAGCTCCGGCTGTTAGAAGTGCATGAAGTAACCGCTAGCTGAACTTAACCGCGGCGTTCATGAGCGAGGGCGTTTTCGTTCAGGGTTCACGTGCTGGAATCACGCCGTCAACAACGCGGCACGTCCGCAGGGAGCTGGTCATGAAGAGCAACACGACAACTATACTGGTCGCTGCCGGTGCCTTGCTGGTAGGAGGCGTGGCCACTGCCGCCTTCATGAATAACCGTCCGTCGTCGGGCGACTTCGTCGCCAACGGCCAGCCGGCGCCGCGCGGTCTGGAATACGCCGATGTGGTCAAGGTCGCACCGATCACCCAGCGCGAGCCGCAGTACGCGCAGGTCGTCAACAGCGCCGCAATCCGCGAAACCACCACCAGTTCCTCGCCGCGCGAAGTATGCCGCGACGTGGTGGTGCAGGAACGTCTGCCCGAGCGCGATGGCAACGTCGGCGGCACCGTCGCAGGCGCAGTGATCGGTGGCCTGCTGGGCAACCAGGTGGGTGGCGGTAATGGCCGCAAGCTGGCGACCGTTGCCGGCGCTGTCGGTGGTGGCATGGTCGGCAATCGTGTGGACCGCAACCATGTCGGCGGCCGCGTGGTGGATCGCACCGAGCGCCAGTGCCACACTGAAAACGCCAATTCGAGCTCGTCGCGTGTGGTGGGCTACGACGTGACCTACCGCAATGCCGACGGCACCACCGGCACCATGCGTATGGACAGCAAGCCGGGCGAGCGCATTTCGCTGGGCGATGCCGACAACGTGGTGGCCTACGACGTGACCTACCGCTACGACGGTTTCGAAAAGACCGTGCGGATGAACGACAAGCCGGCGAGCGATCGACTGGCCGTGGTCGATGGTCAGCTGGTGACCCAGACCGCCTCGACGGCGGGCGATCCCGGCGTCCGTCAGGACGCGGTGAGCACCCGTCAGTAATCCGCAGGGATCGACATCACTGCAACGAGAGAGCCGGCATTGCCGGCTCTTTTCGTTTCAGCCCAACGAGCTACCGCACGCACACCACGATGCTGAGCCGGGAACTGGCAGATAATCGCCGCCTCTCCTGTGGTGGAAACCAGCATGCCGGTGCGTCCCGATGATCTGTTCGATGTACGAGCGCTGCTGACCGACGAGGAGCGGGCGGTGCAGGATGCCGTCGCGCGTTTTACCGATGCCCGGGTACTGCCGGCGATCGGCGATGCCTTCGATGCGGGGCGGTTCCCACGCGAGTGGGTGCCGGAACTGGCGCAGTTGGGATTGCTCGGCGCCAGCCTGCCGGTCGGCGATGGCGGTGCGGGTCTGGGGGCGGTGTCCTACGGGTTGATTTGCCAGGAACTGGAGCGTGGCGACAGCGGTTTGCGCAGTTTCGTCAGCGTGCAGTCCTCGCTGTGCATGTATCCCATCCATGCCTATGGCAGCGACGCGCAACGCCAACGCTGGTTGCCGGAGATGGCCGCCGGCCGGGTGATCGGCTGCTTCGGCCTGAGCGAGGCGCAGGGCGGCTCGGACCCGGCGGCGATGACCACCCGTGCGGTGCGCGATGGCGACGGCTGGCGCTTGAACGGCGCCAAGATGTGGATCACCAACGGCAGCATCGCCAGCCTGGCCATCATCTGGGCGCATACCGACGATGGCGTGTGCGGCTTTCTGGTCGACACCGACAGCCCCGGGTTCAGTGCGCAGGACATCACCCACAAGATGAGCCTGCGCGCATCGGTCACTTCGGCGCTGTTCCTGGACAACGTGTTCGTGCCCGAGCAGATGCGCCTGCCGAACGCGGCCGGGTTGAAGGCGCCGTTGAGCTGCCTCAACCAGGCGCGTTACGGCATTGCCTGGGGCGCCATCGGCGCAGCGGTGGCCTGCCTGCGCGAGGCGCTGGCCTACGCGGGCGAGCGCATCCTGTTCGGCCGGCCGCTGGCGGCCACCCAGAGCGCGCAGATCAAGCTGGCCGACATGGCGCGACGGATCTCCACCGCACAGCTGCTGGCGCTGCAGCTTGGCCGTTTGAAGGAGGCCGGGACGTTGCGGCCGGAACAGATCTCGCTGGCAAAGTGGAATAATTGCCGCATGGCGCTGGACGTGGCACGCGAATGCCGCGATCTGCTGGGGGCGGCCGGCATCACCACCGAACATGTGGCGATCCGGCATGCGCTCAACCTGGAATCGGTGATTACTTACGAGGGCACCGAAACCGTGCATCAGCTGGTGGTGGGACGTGCGCTGACGGGACTCAACGCGTTTTAACGAGGAGTAGGTGTTGATCGGCAAGGATGTGATGCGGCGCCTACGCGGCGTCTTCTGGACGGTGTGCGGGATCTGCGCGATTGCCGCAATCGCGATCGCACCGGCGCAGGCAAACGAGGCGCCGAGCATGGCGCCGGCACCGGCATGGGTGGTCGCCGATGCGGTGCCCGACAGCGTGCCGGGCGCGAGCGGATTGCGCTATGAACTGGTCTCCGATCAGGTCGATCTGACCGGACCTGCGGCACGCGCGTATCGGCGTCTGAGTTATACGGTGCAGCGGGCCAAGAGTCTGGACGAGGCCGGGCAGATCTCCATCGACTACCAGCCGCAGTATCAGACGTTGCAGCTCAACAGCCTGGATGTCTGGCGCGCGGGCCAGCGCATCGACATGCGTAGCCGCGCGCATTACGCCAAGCTGCGCCGCGAAAGCGGCCTGGAAGAAGGCTTGATCGATGGCGCACTGACGCTGTCGATCACCTTGCCGGACCTGCGCGTCGGCGACCGGGTGGATTACGGGGTGACCATCACCGGCAGCAACCCGGTGTTCGGCAAGGGCTATTACGACATCTTCGATGCGCGCTACGGCGTGCCGCTGGGCGAACGCCGGATTCGTGTGCGTTATCCCGCCGACATGGCCTTGCAGTGGCGCATCAGCGCGCCAGGCTTCAGCCGCAATGTCAGCAGTGCCGATGGGGTCACGCTGTTGAACATCGGGGCAAGCAATATCGCCGCGGTGCAGGAGGAAAAAGGCGCTCCCGACGATGTGGACCCGTATGGTGTGATCGAAGTGTCCACTGCCGGCAACTGGGCGAATGTGGCCGCATGGGCCGCGCAGTTGTATCCGGATGCGTTCAAGGATGCGCAGGTGGCCGCCAGCATGAGGCAGAGCCTGCGGCTGCACAGCGACGATGCGCAGGGCGCGTTGTTGCGCGCGGTGGCCTTCGTGCAGGGCGAGATCCGCTACGTCGGCCTGGACATGGGCGAAAACTCGCACGCGCCGCATGCACCGGAAGTGACGTTGCGCAACCGCTACGGCGACTGCAAGGACAAGGCGACCTTGCTGATTGCGTTGTTGCAGCTGGCCGGCATCCGCGCCGAACCGGTGCTGGTCAGCAGCGACAAGGGCGCCGCACTGGACAAGCGCCTGCCCAGCCCCTACGCCTTCGACCATGTGGTGGTGCGCGCACATCTGCCGCAGGGCGATGTGTGGGTGGACGCCACGCGCGACCGCGAGGACGGCCCGCTTGCGCAGCGTCGGCCGCTGCCGTTCGTACGTGGATTGCCGGTCCTGGCCGGGCAGGACGCCCTGGTCGACGTGCCGGCACCGATGCCGACCTTGCCGCAGGTGGAGGTCATCGAAGACATCGCGATTTCGCTGCGCAAACCGCAGCGCGTCGCCACTTTCAGCGTGGACACCACGTATCGGCAGGGACGCGGTGAGCGGGTGACATCGAGTTTCGAAAACGATGGCGCGCAAGCGATGGGCGAGCGCTATCTGGAGTTCATGCAGCAGTACTACACCGCGCTGACACAGGTCGATGCGCCGACCATCGACGATAGCGATGCATTGAATGTGCGCACGCACGAAACCTATCGGCTGGAATGGCCGGTGGCAGAAGGCGATGAAGTGGGTTTTCCGCTGTTTCAGCTCGGCGACTGGATGGATAGCTTGCCCAAGGAGGCGCGCAAGAGCCCGTTGGTGCTACGCGGGCCGCAGCTGGCGCGGCAGACCGTGCGCGTGCAGAGCGACCCGGTGACGAAAGTGGATGCAGACACGCAGAGCGTGAGCAACCCCTGGTTCCGCTTCTCGCGCACGATTGCGATGCGCGATGGGCGCATTGAAATTGTCGGCGAATGGCAGCGCTTCGCCGACCGCATTCCCGCTAACGGGGTGGCGCGTGCGGCGGCCGATATGGAGCGTGCGCGCGACCTGCTGTACTTCAATCACGACCTCAAGCCGCAGCGGCGCAAGCAACCGACCGATTGGCGGGCGCTGAGCTATCCGCTGGTCGGGTTGCTGGCCTTGATCGTGCTGGTGCTGGGTTGCCTGGCCTGGTGGCGTGGCGGTGGGTTGGGCGGCCTGTTGTTCGACCCGCACGGCACGGCGCAGCGCATGCCGCAGCAGGTCGGGCTGCGCCGCAGTGCCTGGGCGGTGTTTGCCGTGACCACGCTGGTATCGGCGTGGATGTGGCTGCATGCGCTGCCATGGTGGATGCAGCTGGCCGGTGCTCTGGCCGTGGGCGCGGTGCTGGTGCTGGGCTGCGTGCTGCTCAAACAGTTGTTGCGCTGGATGGGTAGCGCGGCGCAGGTCGCGTGGCTGCTGCCGGCAATGGCGGGCAGCGTCCTGCCATGGCTGGTGTGCGTGCTCGCCGGGCTGGTTGCGCTCAAGGGCAAGCCGGCCCTGCTGCAGAGCGGTGCCAGCGATCCGGCCGGCATGGCGCAGTTGTCGATGTGCGTGCTGCTGTTGATGCTCGGCGGCCTGTGGTGGTCGGTGTGCTCGGTGCAGGCCGTTGCCGGTGCCACCGGGTGCGGACGCGCGCGCGCCTTCGGTGCCTGGGCGTTGACGCTGTCGCTGCTGGGTGTGGTGATCGCTGTGCTGGGCGTACCGGTGGCGATCGTGGCGACGGGGTGAGATGGGCCATCGCTGTTGCAGTCCGACTGGCGATTGCAGTGCACGCACCGGTGGCAGCAGGCCGCTGCCGATGCGTGCAAAGGGCTTTGCAAAGGCGCACGGGGCTGTGACACTGCCAGCCCCCTCGTCGTTGTCGCGGAGCCAGCTTGATGTCGACCGTGCGTCCCCCGTTGACCGTGCATGGCATGTCCAGTTCCGGCAACTGCTACAAGGTGCGTCTGCTGCTGGAGCAGCTGGGTAGCCGTTATCACTGGGTCGAAGTAGACAGCGTGGCGGGGCAGACCCGCACGCCCGAGTACCTGGCCAAGAATCCCAACGGCAAGGTGCCGATGGTGGAGCGCGACGACGGCCGCGTGCTGACCGAATCCAACGCGATCCTGTTCTGGCTGGCTGAAGGCACGCCGTACCTGCCCACCGATGCGTGGCAACGTGCGCAGGCGCTGAGCTGGATGTTCTTCGAGCAATACAGCCACGAACCGTATCTGGCGGTGGCGCGCTTCATCAGCCTGTGGACCCCGCGCGATGCCGCGCGCCGCGCCGAATTGCCGCAGCTGCGCGTGCGCGGCGACCAGGCGCTGGCGGTGATGGAGCAGCATCTGCAGCAGCACGCCTGGTTTACCGGGAGCGACTACGGCATCGCCGACATCGCGCTATTTGCGTACACGCATTGCGCCGAGGACGGCGGCTTCGATCTGGAGCGCTGGCCGGCGATCGGTGCCTGGCTGCAACGCGTGCGGGCGCTGTCGGGCTTCGTGCCGATGCCCGCACCTGCGGCGGTGGCGGCATGAGTCGGCAGGAGCGCTGAGCATGTGCGGATTGGCAGGAATGCTGCTGGCGTCGCCGCGTCTGCATGGCGAGCAGCTCGACGCGCTGGTGCGACCGATGGGTGCGGCCTTGCGTCATCGCGGCCCGGACGATGCAGGTACCTGGTGCGATGCGCAGGCCGGGGTGGCACTGGCGCACCAGCGGCTGAGCATTCTGGATCTGTCGCCGCTGGGCCATCAGCCGATGCGTTCGGCCGACGGCCGCTATGTGCTGGCCTACAACGGCGAGGTCTACAACTTTGCGCAACTGCGTGCCGCACTGGCTGCGCTCGGGCATCGCTTCCGCGGGCATTCCGATACCGAAGTGTTGCTGGCAGCGGTGGTGGAATGGGGGCTGGACGACACCTTGACCCGCTGCAATGGCATGTTCGCCATCGCACTGTGGGACGAGCGCGACAACTGCCTGTTCCTGGCGCGCGACCGCGTCGGCAAGAAGCCGCTGTACTACGGCTGGGCCGGCGACACGCTGGTGTTCGGTTCCGAACTCAAGGCGCTATGGCAGCACCCGGATTTCGACAACGGGGTCGATCGCGACGCGCTGACCTTGCTGCTGCGGCTGGGCTACATCCCGGCGCCTGCCTGCATCCACGAGCGCACCTTCAAGCTGATGCCCGGCCGCGTGTTGCGGATGGATGCGCAGACCGTGGCGGCAGGTGCGGCCGCGCACCGTCCCGATCAGGCGCAACAGCCGTTCTGGAATGCGCGCGAAGCGATGCAGCGCGCTCTGGCAGCGCCATTTACCGGCACCGATGCGCAGGCCGAGGAACAACTCGATGGCGTGCTGCGCGATGCGGTGGCGCTACGCATGGTGGCCGACGTGCCCGTGGGCGTGTTTTTGTCCGGCGGCACCGACTCGTCCATCGTCACCGCGATGATGCAGGCGCAAAGCAGCCAGCCGGTGCACACCTTCAGCATCGGCTTTGAAGGTTCGCATCACGATGAAGCGCCGCTGGCGCGCGAAGTGGCCACGCATCTGCATACCGACCACACCGAGCTGTACGTCAGCGGCGCCGATGCACTGGCGGTGGTGCCGACCTTGCCGGACATGTTCGACGAGCCCTTCGCCGATGCGTCGCAGGTGCCGACCGCGCTGGTGGCACGCCTGGCACGCGGCGGCGTGACCGTGGCGCTGTCCGGCGATGGCGGCGATGAATTGTTCTTCGGCTATGGCCGCTATCAGCGTGCGCTGCGCAACTGGCGCATGCACGGCCTGGTGCCTGGCCCGTTGCGCCGCCTGATGGCGGTGGCGGCGCGCAGCAATGGCGAATCCTCGCGTACCGGCGGGCTGGCCGCGCTGGTGGCCGAGGCCGGCGCGCGCGGCATCGGCGACATCTATCGCAATCGCATTTCGCGCTGGCGCGACCCGGCCGCAGTGGTGCTGGGCGCCACCGAGCCAGACAGTTTCTACAGCCTTGCCGACCCGCTGCACGGCTCCGGCACGCCGGCCGACGCGATGATGCTGGCCGATTTCGCCGCGTATCTGCCCGACGACCTGTTGTGCAAGGTCGACCGCACCACCATGGCGGTGGGGCTGGAAGCGCGCGCACCACTGCTGGACTGGCGCGTGGCTGAATTCGCCTGGTCGCTGCCGCTCTCGCTCAAGTACCGCGACGGCGTCAGCAAATACCTGCTTAAGCGCGTGCTGTGCCGCTATCTGCCCGACCCGATGGTCTACCGCGGCAAGCGCGGCTTCGGCGCGCCGGTCAGTGCCTGGCTGCGCGGCGATTTGAATGGCTGGGCGGACGATCTGCTGGCGCACGGCACGTTGGAGCGCGAGGGCGTGTTTGCCGCCGACACCGTGGCCGGGCTATGGCGCGACTTCAACGGTGGCGAACGCAAATGGCATACGCACCTGTGGACGGTGTTGATGTTCCAGGCCTGGCAGGCGCACTGGCGCGAGCAACGCGCGGCGATGGCGCGCTGATCGTGATCGTGGCGATCAACCGTCCCTAGGTGCGGGAAATGGCGTTGCTGCGCCCGCGTGGAGTGTGACGCTGGGCGCCGCGGCTCGAACATCCGGCCGGGTAGGAGCGGTGCGTCAGCGCCTTGCAGGCGAAATCCTCGTGATCCGCGCGCCGTCGATGCGTGCGCCGACGGTTGAGCTGCCGGTGCCGGGCGGCGTTTCACCAGCTCTGAGCATGGGGCTGGGTAGGGTGGGGCCCTGATTCCACGGAGCATCCCCCATGAGCAAGATCACTATTGCCGTCCTGGTCGGCAGCCTGCGCGCAGAGTCGTACAACCGTCAGCTGGCGCGCGCACTGGAGCATCTGGCCGGCGACAAGGCCGTGTTCGAGTATGTGGAAATCGGCGATATCCCGCTGTACAACCAGGACCACGACGGCGACTACCCGGCCGAGGGCACGCGGCTAAAGCAGCAGATCCGCGCGGCCGATGCGGTGTTGTTCGTCACGCCCGAGTACAACCGTTCGATTCCCGGCGTGCTCAAGAACGCCATCGACACCGGCTCGCGTCCTTACGGCGACAGCGCGTTTAGCGGCAAGCCGGCAGCGGTGGTCGGTATCTCGGTCGGCGCGATCGGTACTGCGACTGCACAGCAGCATCTGCGCAATGTGCTGGCCTATCTGAACATGCATGTGCTGGGCCAGCCGGAGGTCTTCCTGCAGTACAAGGACGGCCTGTTCGGCCCCGACGATCAGATCGCCAATGCCGACAGCCGCAAATTCCTGCAGAGCTTTGTCGATGCGTTTCTGGGCCTGGTCGCGCACCTCAAGTATTGAGTTGATCACAGCGTTGTCGCGGCGGGTGTGAGCTCGCCGGGCAGCCTAGCCAGGGTGCTGAAAGCCAGGCAGGGCAAGGGTCGCGGCTGCTGCGACAGCGCTCGCGTACAAGGGTGATGCACTGGCTGTCCACCAGTTATCCACAGAGTTGTGCATGGTCGTCGGCGCCGTCGATGACTATGCTTCCTGCCCTCGTCTCCCCGCGTCAGGTTTGTTCGTCCATGTCCGCTCGTCCTGGTTTCCGTTCCAAGCGCAATCGTGATCGCGACGACGACGATTACGATCGTCCCGAGCCGCGTCTGGACCAGTTGCGCGTGCCGCCGCATTCGGTCGAAGCCGAACAGGCTGTGCTTGGCGGGCTGATGCTGGCACCGGAAGCGTTCGATCGGGTCAACGACCAGCTCACCGACAACGATTTTTACCGGCGCGATCACCGGCTGATCTACCGCGCGATTCGCGAGTTGAACGAGAAAGACCGTCCGTTCGACGCGGTGACGCTGGGCGAGTGGTTCGAGTCGCAGGGCAAGCTGGAGCAGGTGGGCGATGGCGCGTATCTGATCGAGCTGGCCAGCACCACGCCGTCGGCCGCCAATATCGCCGCGTACGCGGAAATCGTGCGCGACAAGGCCGTGCTGCGGCAGCTCATCGAAGTGGGCACCACCATCGTCAACGATGGCTTTCAGCCGGAAGGACGCGAGAGCGTGGAGCTGCTGGCATCGGCGGAAAAAGCGGTGTTCAAGATCGCCGAAGCAGGCGCGCGCGGGCGCACCGATTTCGTGGCGATGCCGGGCGCATTGAAGGACGCGTTCGAAGAGCTGCGCAACCGGTTCGAAAACGGCGGCAACATCACCGGCCTGCCGACCGGCTACACCGACTTCGATGCGATGACCGCCGGCCTGCAGCCGACCGATCTGATCATCCTGGCCGCGCGTCCGGCGATGGGCAAGACCACGCTGGCGCTGAACATCGCCGAATACGCTGCGATCAAGTCCAAGAAGGGCGTGGCGGTATTTTCGATGGAAATGTCGGCCTCGCAGTTGGCGATGCGTCTGATCTCCTCCAACGGTCGCATCAATGCGCAGCGTCTGCGTACCGGCGCGCTGGAAGACGAGGATTGGGCGCGCGTGACCGGCGCGATCAAGATGCTGAAAGAAACCAAGATCTTCATCGACGATACGCCAGGCGTGTCGCCGGAAGTGCTGCGTTCCAAGTGCCGCCGGCTCAAGCGCGAACACGATCTTGGCCTGATCGTCATCGACTACCTGCAGCTGATGTCGGTGCCGGGCAACAGTGAAAACCGCGCGACCGAAATTTCGGAAATCTCGCGTGGTCTCAAGGGCCTGGCCAAGGAACTCAATGTGCCGGTGATTGCGCTGTCGCAGCTCAACCGCTCGCTGGAAACCCGTACCGACAAGCGCCCGGTGATGGCCGACTTGCGCGAATCCGGCGCAATCGAGCAGGACGCCGACATGATCGTCTTCATCTACCGCGACGATTACTACAACAAGGAAAATTCGCCGGATAAGGGCCTGGCCGAGATCATCATCGGCAAGCACCGTGGCGGACCGACCGGCTCGTGCAAGCTCAAGTTCTTCGGCGAATACACCCGCTTCGACAATCTGTCGCACGACTCGGTGGGCAGCTTCGAGTAAGTGCCTTGCCAGCGCTGCCTGCGGTCGTGGGCGGCGGTTGAACGGCACTGGCGCGGCAACGCTTGCGCCTCCATCCATGAGCGCGCGCGGCGATATCGATGTCGCTGCGGTCACGCGTGAGCGATCCACTGCCGCGCAACGTGTGCTGCCGGCGGACGACCCGCATGTCGGAGTGGGCCGGGCATCGCGCCATCGTTGCGTGCGCTGGCTTATGCTGCGCAGCCTCACCGCCGCTGCCGAGTTCGCATGTCATACGCCATCGTCTGGTTCCGTCGCGATCTGCGTCTGCAGGACAACCCGGCCCTGCGTGCCGCGCTGGATGCCGGGCATGACCCGATTCCGCTCTACATCGACGCACCGCACGAAGAAGGCGAGTGGTTGCCTGGCGCGGCTTCGCGCAGCTGGCGACATCGCTCGCTTGCGGCGCTGGACAACGCGCTGCGTGCGTTGGGGAGCGGCTTGGTCATCCGTGCCGGTAACAGTGCGCAGGTGCTGGACGAGGTGATCGCGCAGAGCGGCGCAGTGGCGGTGTATTGGAACCGCAAATACGAACCGGCCACCCAGCCGCGCGATGCGCAGATCAAGCGCAGCCTGCGTGAGCGCGGCATTGAGGTGCAAAGCTGCAATTCCGCGTTGCTGTTGGAGCCCTGGCAGTTGTCGACGCAACAGGGCGGCCCGTACAAGGTTTTTACCCCGTTCTGGCGCAACGCGCTGACCCAGTTGCAGCTGCCCACTGCGGTGCCGGCGCCGCGCAGTTTGCCGCCGTTGCCGGCGAAGTTGAAAACCGTTGCGCTGGAGTCGCTGGAGTTGCTGCCGCGCTTGAACTGGGACCAAGGATTCTGGGAGCACTGGCAGCCCGGCGAGGCCGGTGCGCATGAAATGCTGGAGATCTTCATCGATGGTGCGCTCAACGGGTATCGCGAAAACCGCGACCGTCCCGATCGCGTCGGTACTTCGCAACTGTCGCCGCATCTGCATTTCGGCGAGATCGCCCCGTGGCGGATTGCCAGCACGCTGGAAGCGCATCGCAATGCACGCAATGGTGCCGAGATCGATGGCTACATCCGCCAGCTGGGTTGGCGCGATTTTGCCTATCACCTGCTGCATCACTTCCCGGACACCACCAACCAGAATCTCAATCCGCGCTTCGAAGGGTTCGACTGGGCCAAGGTCGATCCGGTCGCATTGCAGGCCTGGCAACGCGGTCGCACCGGCATTCCAATCGTCGATGCAGGCATGCGTCAGCTCTGGCACACCGGCTGGATGCACAACCGTGTGCGCATGATCGTGGCCAGTCTGCTGTGCAAGCACTTGCGCGTGCACTGGATCGAAGGCGCGCGCTGGTTCTGGGACACGTTGGTGGATGCGGACCTGGCCAACAACACCATGGGCTGGCAATGGGTGGCCGGCACCGGTGCCGATGCCGCGCCGTACTTCCGCGTGTTCAACCCGGTCACGCAGGCAGAAAAATTCGATCCGCAGGCCACCTACATCACGCGCTGGGTGCCCGAACTCGGCAAGCTCGCGGTGAAGGAACGCTTCGCCCCTTGGCTGCATCCGTTGTCGCTCGCACGCTTCGCACCGGAGTATCCGCGCACACCGATCATTGGTCTTGCAGAAGGGCGCGATGCGGCGTTGGCCGCCTATGCAAAGACGCGGGGCTGACTGCGGCGCGTGTGCTGCGGCATGTGCGTGTGCGCCTGCAGTGCAGGCACGTCGCAACGCCCAACGCGTCTTCGATGCGGTCGCCTAGCAACGCAGGCAGCTGCAGTTTTCGTCTTGTTTTCGCATATGGCCACCGAAAACGTTTTCCTGAATGGACGGCTATCCGCACGTCATCCATGGCCATTTTCATCATGCGCCAGTCGCGTTGGCCTGTTTATCCTCGCCACCACGATTGAGTGCCGGATGTTCCGGCCACAGGAGAACACCATGTCCCCAGCAGCCACCAAGAGTCTCGCCGTTGCCCTGGTCAGCGCCATCGCGCTGTCCGCCTGCGCTACCGGCGGCTCGTATGTGCAGCGCGATCAATATGGCGACCAGACCCAACAGCAGAACCGCACCGGCCGCAATGCGCTGATCGGCACCGCGATCGGTGTGGCTGCGGGCCTGCTCACCGGCGACAGTGCTACCGAGCGTCGTCAGCACGCCATGGTCGGTGCTGGTATCGGTGCACTGAGCGGCGCGGCGGTTGGCCAGTACCAGGATCGGCAGGAACGCGCGCTGCGTGAGCGCACCGCCAACACCGGTATCGACGTGCAGCGCCAGGGCGACAACATCACCTTGAATCTGCCAGACGGCATCACCTTCGACTTCGGCAAGTCTGCGTTGAAGCCGCAGTTCTACAGCGCGCTCAATGGCGTTGCCTCCACGCTGCGCGAGTACAACCAGACCATGGTGGAAGTGGTGGGTCATACCGACAGCGTCGGCAGCGATGCGGTGAATCAGCGTCTGTCCGAAGAGCGTGCCGGCGCCGTGGCGCAGTATCTGACCGCTCAGGGCGTGCAGCGCGAACGCATGGAAACCATGGGTGCCGGCAAGCGCTACCCGATCGCCGACAACAGCACCGACGCCGGTCGCGCGCAGAACCGCCGCGTGGAAATCCGCTTGATTCCGCTGCGTGCGGAAGGCGCTGCCAGCAACACCGGCATGCGTTGAGTACGTTGTACCTGTGAAGTGTGCGCTGGTGATTCCTCGCCAGCGCAGAAGTCCTGAAGCAGGCCGCGAGAGCGGCCTGCTTTTTTATGTCGAACCAGAAATTTCAAGCGAAAGCGCGGCGTGATGTTGCCAGTTCTACCTGCGCACGTACCCGCATCCGCCCGTCGCGCAGCTTCTCCCGACGGGAGCAGGATCCATCTAAGCGCACTCGAGTAACTAAGCCCACTCGACTAACGCGCGCGACTCAAGCACGCAATCACGCAGTCACGTGTTCCAGAATGCGCTTGCCTTCCGCACGTTCGGCTTCAACTTCCACTTCCACTTCCGCCTCGCTGTTGGCCTTTTGCGCAGCCAACCGTGCCGGGCACTGGGCCATCATGTAATCCGCGTCGAAGTTCATCCGCGTCACCAGAAAATCCACGAACGCGCGCACTTTTGGCGACACCAGGCGGCCGCCGGCAAACACTGCGTTGAAATCCACTTCCGGCCCGGTCCAGCCAGCGAGTACGCGACGCACCAGGCCCGATTGCACGAACGGTTTGGCCATCACATCGCCGGTCAGCAGCAACCCTTCGCCGCATAACACCGCACCGTTGAGCGCGGCCGGGTCATTGGCCACCATCAATGGATTGACCGGAAAATCGCGCACATCGCTGCCATCGCTAAGCGACCAGAAAAAGCGGTTGTTGTGCACGTTGCGGTTCTTGCGCAATGCCAGCGTGCGATGGAATTGCAGCTCGTCCGGATGCAGCGGCTCGCCATAGCGTTCGATATACGACGGGCTGGCAAACACCTGCGTGCGCAGGCTGCCAAGCTTGCGTGCGACCAGGTTCGAATCGGGCAGGGCACCGACGCGCAATGCCAGATCGGCTTCGCCGCCGATCAGGTCCAGCTTCTCGTTGCCCAGATGCATATCCAGCTGGATTTCCGGGTATTGCGCATGGAATTCGCCCAGCAATGGCGCGATCCAGGTAATGCCCAGCGAATACGGCACGGTAAACCGCAGCCAGCCGCGCGGGCCGGACTGCAATTGCCCCACTGCGCTTTCGGCTTCTTCCAGTTCGCGGGCGATGCGCTGGCAATGTTCGTGATACACCGAGCCGGCTTCGGTCAGGCCGATGCGCCGCGTGGTCCGGTGCAGCAGGCGCGCACCCAGGCGCGTTTCCAGTTCCTGCACCTTGCGGCTGACGGTGGTCTTGGGCAGGCCAAGCGCGTTGGCGGCAGCAATGAAACTGCCTTGTTCGACCACCTTGACGAAGATCAGGGTGTCGTTGAGATCGTGTGTCATGGGACTGCCTTCCGGGGGTCAGGAGGGATTGGACCGCTTGCGGGACGATTATTCCCCTAAATCCGGACTAATCAAGTGCTACTTTCAGGCCTAGCTTATGCGGCATCCCCTCCATGCAGGAGCACGGCCATGTGGTTGTGCGATGTCTTCGGCTTGTCCTCTAACGCCCGCAGCGCTATTGAAAGCGCTTTCGATCCGGTGGTTTCCTCGGCAAGAAGCCCGCGTGCCAGCGTTTCACGTGGCTTTTCCGCTTCGCCCAAGCGGCAGGCTGGCGGTGCGCCCATGCAGCGGACTGGACTGCAGGCGCGCTGGGCACAGCGCGGAATTGTCCCGATGTCGGGAGTGAAAGTCCCATGATCGGGATGGTCCAATCCGAAACCGTCGTAATCGGCGGTGCGGGCAACGTTGGTAGCGGGATCGTCACCGCGTTGCTCGACGCCGGCATGCCGGTGCTGGTGATTGGACGCGATGCCGCCAAGCTCGACGCGCTACGCGCGCAGCATGGCAATGCCCCGCTGCTGGAGACCCTGCAAGGCTCGGTGGCCGATGACGCCTCGGCACAGGCGCTGGCCACCGAGCTGGCGCAGCGGCCGCGCCCGTTGGGCGCAGTGATCGCCAGCCTGGGCAGCCCGCGGAAGGCCGGGCGCTTGCTGGATCGGCCGGTGACGGCGCTGCGTCGGCGCCTGGAGCGCGACGTGCTGCCGCATCTGGCGGCGGCACGTCACCTGCTGCCGCTGCTGGCCGAAGCCGACGGCGGCGGCCGCTATCTATTGCTGGGCAGCCCGTGCGCGCTGCGCGCCTGGGCGGCGCACGGCGACAGTTCGGTGGCCGCCGCCGCCATCCGCATGCTCGCCCAGGTGCTGCATGAAGAAGCCAAACCGCTGGGCGTGCGTGTGCATCTGCTCTCGGTCGAACAACCGGTGTGCACGCCGGGCCGTGCCAAGGATGCGTGCCCGGAATGGATTCGCGCCGTGGATGTCGGCCGCGCCGCCGTCTCGCTCATCGCCGGGCCTGGCCAGCCCGGACAACCCATCGTGACCGTCAGTCGTCGTCTTTCTACCGCGCCGTCGGTGGACCGGCTGGCCGGTCTGCATTTGCCCATCCCCACTCGAGAGATCTCTCCATGACCCCGAACGCCACCCCGTTCCGTTTTCCAATGCGTACTGTTCTGACGGGCGCCGTGCTCGCGGTCGTGCTTGCCGCCTGCGGCGGCGGTGCCGCGCAGACCGGCGCGCCGCCGCCGCCCAGCGTCAGCGTCGCGCCGGTGCTGATGAAAGAGATCAGCCAGTGGGACGAATTCAGCGGCCGCATCGAGGCGGTGCAAAGCGTCGAATTGCGCCCGCGCGTGTCCGGCTACATCGACAAGGTGAATTACACCGAAGGCGCCGAAGTGAAGAAGGGCGATGTGCTCTTCAGCATCGACGACCGTAGCTACCGCGCCGATTTCGCCCGCGCCAACGCAGCGATGG
The DNA here is from genome assembly GCF_031843525.1 of Xanthomonas sp. WCS2018Noco2-27. Lineage (NCBI taxonomy): Bacteria > Pseudomonadati > Pseudomonadota > Gammaproteobacteria > Lysobacterales > Lysobacteraceae > Xanthomonas > Xanthomonas sp. WCS2018Noco2-27. Next base: position 231,997 of record NZ_JAVTIK010000001.1, read on the forward strand.
TGCGGGCCCGCACCCAGGCCACGCTGGCGCGCAGCGAAGCGGCACGTGCGCGCAAACTCTCCGACCAGCAGGCCATTTCCACCGAAATCTGGGAGCAGCGTCGCGCCGCCGCCGATCAGGCCGATGCCGATCTGCTGGCCGCACAAGCGGCAGTGGACACCGCCAAGCTCAATCTGGACTGGAGCCGTGTGCGTGCGCCGATCGACGGCCGTGCCGGGCGTGCGATGGTCACCGCCGGCAACCTGGTCACCGCCGGCGACAGCGCCAGCGTGCTGACCACGCTGGTGTCGCTGGACAAGGTGTTCGTCTACTTCGATGCCGACGAAGGCACCTTCCTGCGCTACTCGCAGATGGCCCGCAACGGCGAGCGTCCGGACGAACGCGGCGGCGAGTTGCCGGTGCGCATCGGCCTGGTTGGCGAGCAGGGCTTCCCGCACGCCGGGCGCGTGGATTTCCTGGATAACCAGGTGACCCGCAGCACCGGCACCATTCGGGTGCGTGCCGTGCTCGACAACGCGCAGCGGCAGTTCACGCCGGGCCTGTATGCGCACGTGCAGTTGCTGGGCAGCGGCCAGTTCAAGGCCATGCTGGTCGACGAAAAAGCCGTGTTGACCGACCAGGACCGCAAGTACGTGTACGTGGTCGACAAGGATGGCAAGGCGCAGCGCCGCGACGTGGAACTCGGTCGCAGCGCCGATGGGCTGCGCATCGTGCGCAAGGGTCTGGCCGCGGGCGACCGCGTCGTGGTCGATGGCGTGCAGAAGATCTTCATGCCCGGCATGCCGGTCGATGCCAAGGCCGTGGCCATGGCCGCCGCATCGGACAAACGCACCGCGTCGAACTGATTCATCGCTGCATCGCGCTTCGACCACCGGCCTGACACCCAGACCGGATCGGGGCCGCTGTGCCGCGCCGCCACCCGGCGGCAACCTCTTTCAGGACCACCCCAATGGACTTTTCCCGTTTTTTCATCGACCGGCCGATCTTTGCCGCGGTGCTGTCGATCATCATCTTCGCGGCCGGCCTGATCGCCATGCCGCTGCTGCCCATCAGCGAATACCCCGAAGTGGTACCGCCGAGCGTGCAGGTGCGTGCGGTGTATCCGGGCGCCAACCCCAAGGTCATTGCCGAGACCGTCGCCACGCCGCTTGAAGAAGCGATCAACGGCGTCGAAAACATGATGTACATGAAGTCGGTGGCTGGCTCGGACGGCGTGCTGGTGGTCACCGTGACCTTCAAGCCCGGCACCGATCCGGACCAGGCACAGGTGCAGGTGCAGAACCGTGTCAGCCAGGCGCAGGCGCGTCTGCCCGAAGACGTGCGCCGGCAGGGTGTGACCACCCAGAAGCAGTCGCCGACGCTGACCATGGTGGTGCATCTCACCTCGCCCAAGGGCAAGTACAACTCGCTGTACCTGAGCAATTACGCCACCTTGAAGGTCAAGGACGAGCTGTCGCGTCTGCCTGGCGTGGGCCAGATCCAGATCTTCGGTTCGGGTGACTACGCCATGCGTATCTGGCTGAATCCGGACAAGGTGGCCGCGCGCGGGCTTACCGCCAGCGACGTGGTCGCTGCGATCCGCGAGCAGAACGTGCAGGTCTCCGCCGGCCAGCTCGGCGCCGAGCCGATGCCGAACAAGAGCGACTTCCTGCTCTCGATCAATGCGCAGGGCCGCCTGACCACCGAAGAAGAGTTCGGCAACATCGTGATCCGCAGCGGCAACAGCGGCGAGATCGTGCGCTTGAGCGACGTGGCGCGTCTGGAGCTGGGCGCCGGCAACTACACCTTGCGTTCTCAGCTGGACAACCAGAACGCGGTGGGCATGGGCGTGTTCCAGTCGCCCGGTGCCAATGCGATCGAATTGTCGGACGCCGTGCGCGCCAAGATGGCCGAGCTGGAAAAGCAGTTCCCGCAGGACATGGCCTGGTCGGCAGCGTATGACCCCACCGTGTTCGTGCGCGACTCGATCAGCGCGGTGGTGCACACGCTGCTGGAAGCGGTGCTGCTGGTGGTGCTGGTGGTGATCCTGTTCCTGCAGACCTGGCGCGCTTCGATCATTCCGTTGCTGGCGGTGCCGGTGTCGGTGGTGGGCACGTTCGCGGCGCTGTATCTGCTGGGGTTCTCGATCAATACCTTGAGCCTGTTCGGCCTGGTGTTGGCGATCGGCATTGTGGTCGACGATGCGATCGTGGTGGTGGAAAACGTCGAGCGCAATATCGAAGAAGGACTTACCCCGCTGGCAGCGGCGCATCAGGCGATGCGCGAAGTGTCCGGGCCCATCATCGCCATCGCGCTGGTGCTGTGCGCAGTGTTCGTGCCGATGGCGTTCCTGTCGGGCGTGACCGGCCAGTTCTACAAGCAGTTCGCGGTGACCATCGCCATTTCCACGGTGATTTCGGCGATCAACTCGCTGACCTTGTCGCCGGCGCTGGCAGCCATGCTACTCAAGGCGCACGACGCGCCGAAGGACGGCCCGTCGCGGTTGATCGATCGCTTGTTCGGTTGGCTGTTCCGTCCGTTCAACCGCTTCTTCAACAGCAGTTCGCACAAGTATCAGGGCGCGGTGTCGCGTGCGCTGGGCAAGCGTGGCGCGGTGTTCATGGTGTATCTGCTGCTGCTGGTCGGCACCGGTTTCATGTTCAAGATCGTGCCGGGCGGCTTCATTCCGACCCAGGACAAGCTGTACCTGATCGCCGGTACCAAGCTGCCGGAAGGCGCTTCGCTGGAGCGCACCAATGAGGTGATCCGTCAGATCACCCAGATCGCGCTGCAGACCGAAGGCGTGGACCACGCGATTGCGTTCCCGGGTTTGAATCCGCTGCAGTTCACCAACACGCCCAATACCGGCACAGTGTTTCTGACGCTCAAGCCGTTCAGTCAGCGCACCCGTACCGCCGCGCAGATCAATGCGGAAATCAACGCACGTATCAGCCAGATCCAGCAGGGCTTTGCGTTCGCCTTCATGCCGCCGCCGATTCTGGGTCTGGGCCAGGGCTCGGGCTACTCGCTGTATATCCAGGACCGTGCAGGTCTGGGCTATGGCCAGTTGCAGAGTGCGGTGAATGCGATGTCCGGTGCGATCGCACAAACGCCGGGCATGCAGTTCCCGATCGGTACCTACCAGGCCAACGTGCCGCAGCTCGATGCCAAGGTCGACCGCGACAAGGCCAAAGCGCAGGGCGTGCCGCTGACCAATCTGTTCGACACGCTGCAGACCTACCTGGGCTCGTCGTACATCAACGACTTCAATCGCTTCGGTCGCACCTATCAGGTGATCGCCCAGGCCGATGGACAGTTCCGCGACAGCGTCGAAGACATTGCCAACCTGCGCACCCGCAATGCCAACGGCCAAATGGTGCCGATCGGCAGCATGGTCACGCTGGGCCAGACCTACGGCCCGGATCCGGTGATCCGCTACAACGGCTACCCGGCTGCCGATCTGATCGGTGAAGCGGACCCGCGCGTGCTGTCGTCCACCGAGGCGATGCACACGCTGGCCGGCATGGCACCGAAGGTATTGCCCAACGGCATGAACATCGAATGGACCGACCTGAGTTATCAGCAGTCCACGCAGGGCAACTCGGCATTGATCGTGTTCCCGATGGCGGTGTTGCTGGCGTTCCTGGTGCTGGCCGCGTTGTACGAAAGCTGGACCCTGCCGCTGGCGGTGATCCTGATCGTGCCGATGACCTTGCTGTCTGCGTTGTTCGGTGTGTGGCTCACCGGCGGCGACAACAACGTGTTCGTGCAGGTAGGCCTGGTGGTGTTGATGGGCCTGGCGTGCAAGAACGCGATCCTGATCGTGGAATTCGCCCGCGAGCTGGAGATGCACGGCAAGGGCATTGTCGAGGCCGCGCTGGAAGCCTGCCGCCTGCGTCTGCGCCCGATCGTGATGACCTCCATCGCCTTCATCGCCGGCACCGTGCCGCTGGTGTTCGGCCATGGCGCCGGCGCCGAAGTGCGCTCGGTCACCGGTATCACCGTGTTCGCCGGCATGCTGGGCGTGACCTTGTTCGGCCTGTTCCTGACCCCCGTGTTCTACGTGGCGCTGCGCAAGTGGGTGACCCGTCGCGGGCCCGCTGCACCGGCCGCCGTTTCGCATGACACGGTCAAGGCGTAAGCCAATCACTTCCCCCAATTGAAGAGGATTCACCACATGAGCAACACCAAGATCGCACTGGTCACCGGCGCCACCCGCGGCATCGGCCTGGAAACCGTTCGTCAACTCGCACAGGCCGGCGTGCACACGCTGCTGGCCGGTCGCAAGCGCGACGACGCAGTGGCCGCTGCACTCAATCTGCAGGCCGAAGGCCTGCCGGTGGAAGCGATTCAACTGGACGTCAATGACGACATCAGCATCGCTGCGGCAGTCGGCACGGTGAAGGAGCGTCACGGCCATCTGGACATCCTGGTCAACAACGCCGGCATCATGATCGACGACATCCAGCGCAAGCCGTCCGAGCAAAGCCTGGACACCTGGAAGCGCACCTTCGACACCAATCTGTTTGCGGTGGTCGGCGTGACCAAGGCGTTCCTGCCGCTGCTGCAGCGTTCGCTGGCCGGCCGTATCGTCAACGTGTCCAGCGTTCTCGGCTCGCTGACGCTGCATAGCGACCCCAGCTCGCCGATCTACACCTTCAAGGTGCCTGCCTACAACGCCTCCAAGAGCGCCTTGAACAGCTGGACCGTGCATCTGGCCTACGAGCTGCGCGACACCTCGATCAAGGTCAACGCCATCCATCCGGGCTACGTCAAAACCGACATGAACGGTGGTGAGGGCGAGATCGACATCGAGCAGGGCGCACACAGCAGCGTGCAGATGGCATTGATCGATGCGCACGGCCCCACCGGCAGCTACACCCACCTGGGAGACACCTTGCCATGGTAAGGACATTGCTCGGCGCGGCGCTGGCTGCGCTGGTGCTCAGCGGTTGCGCGGTGGGGCCGGATTACCGGCCCGACCCGCCCGCCTCGGTCACGCTGCAGGGCGCGCAGGATGCGTCTTTCAGCGCTGAATCCCCTGTCGGCAACTGGTGGTCGCAGTTCGACGACCCGGTGCTGGAGCAACTGGTGCGCGATGCGTTGTTCGCCAATCACGATCTGCGCATCGCGGTGTCGCGGGTGAAGCAGGCACGTGCGGTGTTTGTGGAGCGTCGTCTCGATCAGGCCCCGCATATCACTGCGCAGAGCAGCTTCGATCGACGCGAGCAGCAGCAGGTGATCGCCGGCAATCAGCGCTTTCTCACCGAACAGACCACCCTGGGCCTGGATGCGGCCTGGGAGCTGGATCTGTTCGGCCGTCAGCGCCGTGCCTCGGAAGCGGCGCGCGCCGATCTCGACGCCGAGCAGGCCAACCTGCTGGACGTGCAGGTCACGGTTGCAGCCGAAGTGGCGCGCAATTACTTTGAATTGCGCGGCACTCAGAAGCAGCTCGATGTCTCCAAGCGCACCCTGACCAATCTGCGTGATACCCAGAAGCTGACGCAGACGCGTTGGGACCTGGGCGCCGGCAGCGAGCTGGATGTGCAGAGCAGCCTGGCGCGTTTGAAGGCCATCGAAGCGGATATTCCGTTGCTGGAAACCGCCGAGGCGCAATACCGGCACCGTCTTGCCGTGTTGCTCGGCCAGCAGCCGAATGCGCTGGACGCCACCCTGGTCGCACGCAGCATGCCGGCGTTTGCGCGCCCGTTGCCGCTGGGCGATACGGCCGGATTGCTGCGTCAGCGCCCGGACGTGCGTAGCGCCGAGCGCCGTCTGGCCGCAGCCACCGCGCAGGTCGGCGTGGCCACCGCCGATCTGTTCCCGCGCATCAGCGTGAGCGGCTTTGTCGGCTTTCTGTCCGGCGATGCGGCCAGGTTGACCCAGGGCAATGCAAAGGCCTGGTCGATCACCCCGTCGATCAGCTGGGCTGCGTTCGACTTCGGTACCGTGCGTGCACGCCTGCGTGCCAGCAAGGCCCAGGCCGACGGTGCATTGGCGCAGTACCAGCAAACGGTGTTGCTGGCGTTGGAAGACACTGAAAACGCCTTGATCGGCTACGGCCGGCAGCAGGCGCGTCTGGCGATCGTGGTGGACCAGGCCAATGCCGCGCGACGTGCCGAGCAGCTCGCGCAGATCCGTTACCGCGAGGGGTCGGAAGACTTCCTGACCTTGCTGGATGCACAGCGCACCCAGCTGGCGGCAGATGATGCGTTGGCGCAGGCCGAGGCGGCAGTCAATGTCGGCGTGGTCGGTGTGTACAAGGCGCTGGGCGGCTGGAAGCAGGGTGAAGCGCCCGCCGCACCGGTGGCGGTGGTCGATCGTTGAACGATGGACGGGGCGGCCGTTGGGTCGCCCCGTCTAGCAGAAGATCGTAATCGTCGTGTTCGATGTCGCGATCTAGCCAGCCAGCGGCGCGGTGCTCAGTCGGCAACCCGTACGCTGTCGCGGCCGCTGTTTTTGGCCAGATACAGTGCCGCATCTGCACGCGAAAACCAGTCTTGCCAGTGCGTTTCGCCATCGTGGCGCGCAGCTCCCAGCGAGACCGTGATGCGCCCTCCCGGGCCACGCAACCCATTACGGATCACCTTGCGCAAGCGCTCGGTGGCCGCTTCCAGTTCCGCCGATGAGCCGGCGCGCAGCAACACCACGAATTCTTCGCCGCCGAAACGGAACACCTGATGCGGCTCGCGCACTTCGTAGCGCAAAATGGTCGCCAGATCCGACAGCGCGGCATCGCCTGCGGCATGCCCGTACAGATCGTTGACCTCTTTGAAATGGTCCAGGTCCAGAATGATCAGGCTGTTGAGCCGCTCCTGCGGTTGGCGCTGATCGATCTGATGGGTCAGTGCGCGTTCGAGCATGCGTCGGTTGGGCAAGCCGGTCAGCGCATCCAGCGACGCCAGCTCTTCCAGGTGCACGCGGTCGTCCTGCATGCGCAGTGAGAACGAATACCCCACCGCCAACGTCACCAGCGTCACCACCACGGTCGACACGCCCTGGCCGGGGCTGACGATCAAGCCGGGCAAGAACAACAATGCCACCATCAACGGCAGGCTCAGCAACACCGCGCGTTGCGGCCCGCACAGAAAATAATTGGTCGCCAGCACCGGAAACAGCCAGGGTAGGGCGCCGTCGCCCCCGGTCCAGCAGGCCACCAGGCAGCCGGCGACATTGATCGATGCCAACCAGACACCGCCAGCGCCCGTGCGTTCTGCCGCGCGCATTTGCCAGCCGCGCCAGATCGCCAGCAGACCCAGCGCTGCAGTGATGAGGCACGCAATCGCCTGGCCGGTCATGGCCAGGTACACCGCATAGAGGCAAAGCAACAGCGCGGTGATTGGCCCAAGCATCTTGACGATGCCGAGGCGGAAATCCCGCCGCAGGTGAAGGATCACAGGCAAGGTTCTGTCGGAGTCGGCATCATTATCGGCCGGGTTGCGCGAAAGTTGAGCATGCAATTGCCGCTGTAGCGGGTAGGAAAATGAAGCGTTGCATGGCAAGGCTTGGTGCGTTGTTGACGGCCTTGTGGCAACCGTATCGGCTGTGAGTCGGAGCCTGTTATGCCTAAACGCGAAGAGCTGGCGACGCGCCTCGATGCGTTGCAGAACGGACTGCCGCAGCTGCCTGCAGATGAAGATGCGGATTTCGACTATCGGATTTCCAGGCGCGCACCGAAGCGGTACTGCGCAGCGCCGAGCCCGACGATGCGACCTACGTGCGTGCCCGCGTCGAAGGAATGCTGGCTGGAACAGGGATGATTCCCACCGACGCGGATGAGCGTGCCGGTCAGTGATGCAGCGCTACTGAAGAATCGGCCGACACGTATGGCAGGCGCGGCGAGTGCTTGTGTCGGCATGGTGCGTCAGGCCGCAGCTTCGGCGACGCCGTCTTACCCAGCGAACGGCCTCTCATGATCTGTGGCTTGCGGATATAAGCGTCTATGCATAGTCGCGCTGGGGTGGCCTGGCGCCGGACCGACGCCTGGCGACCGGCTGACGATCAGATATCGCATATCCAATCATCGCGCTGGGATCGCTGGGATCGCTGCGATCGCTGGGACCGCTGGGATCGCTGGGATCGGCCTGTCGGCTGTCAGGACTCCTGCGCCAACTCTGTGCTGGCCGCTTCCGGCGCGCTGATGACCTGATTGCGCCCGGCTTGCTTGGCACGGTACAGCGCTTCGTCGGCGCGCCGCAGCAGTTGCGCCGCATTGCCGGCGTGTTCGGGAAAGCTCGCCGCGCCAAACGATGCGGTGATCTTCGGCAGCGACACGCCATCGGCCATCACCTGCAACCCCTCGATCCCGGCGCGCAACTTTTCCGCCATCCTGCGCGCAGTGGCCAGATCCACCTCGGGCAGGATGATCGTCAATTCTTCGCCACCGTAGCGGCAGCAGATATCTTCGCCACGGGTCTGCGCCAGCAGCAGTTCGCCGATTGCCGCCAGCACCCGGTCGCCGCCGCTGTGCCCATGCAGATCGTTGAACCGCTTGAAGTGGTCGACGTCCAGCATCAGCACCGACAACGGCTGCACCCGGCGCGTGCAGCGCGCCAGTTCGTGATTGAGCGCTTCTTCCAGATAGCGGCGGTTGTACAGGCCGGTGAGCGGGTCACGGATCGATTGCTGACGCAGTGTTTCGCGCAGACGCAGGCTATGCAGTACCAGCGAGAGTTGTTCCGCCGCCGCTTCGGCCACGGTCAGTGAACTCAGACCGCCCGGTAGGTCGCTGCGCAGCGCCAGCATGCCCAGCTGCGTGCCTTGTGCCGACAATGGAATGCACACCGTGCTGGCGTGCGTCGGAAGATTGGCGCCGGTATGGCGACACAGCATGCCCTGGCTGGCATCTTCCACCACGTGCGTGCGATCGCGGCGCAGCGCCCAGCATGTCTCCGGCGCGATGCTTGCGCTGTCGTCGTCGGCCATCGCGCCCCAGGCCACTACCTGCTCGGCGCGATCGCGCGATGCGCGCAGCAAATACACCGCACCGGCCGCGCCGGGAATCAGCGGCGCAATCGTGCGTGCGGTAATTTCCAGCGCTTCTTCGGCATCGCGGCAGTTTTGCAGCAATCCCGAGTAGCGTGACAAGGCTTCCAGTCCCGCAGAGGTGCGCTCCAGCGTCGCAAACGACTCGACCAACTGCTCGCTGGTATGGCTGGCCTCGTCCTCGGCACGCACGCGGCGTTGCAGCTCGCGCGCCAACAAACGGTAAGCCAGCAGCATCACCAGCAGCCCGCTGACGATGCCGGTCACGGTCATCCGCAGCACCCACTGCGCACTGAGTGCATTGGTCTGCGTCCGCTTCACCAGCTGCTGACGTTCCAGCTCGGTCATGGTTTGCACCTGGCGCCGCAACGCCGAGGAGGTCTGGAACACGCCGCGCGCAATCGACCCGCGCGCGCCATCCAGGCCATGGGTGCGATAGCTATGCAGCAGATCGTTGATCTGCACCAGTCGCGTGTCCACCAATCGGCTGAGCACACGTACATTGCGTCCCTGTACCGGGTTGTCCTGCACCAGCGCCTCCAGCCGTACGATGCGCTCGGGCAGGCGCCCGATCGCATCGGCATACACGCCCAAGAACGCCTCGTTGTCGGTCAGTACGTAGCCACGCACCGACGACTCCGCCGACAGCAGCCCAGCCTGGATTTCGTCGATGCCCGCAAGGACTTCCTGCGTATGCGTCACCCAGCCCGCATCGGCCAGCGAGCGCTGCGTGGTGAAGTAGCCGCCGATACCGATCAGGACGAAGATGGCGCCCCCGAGCAATAAAGCCCCAGCGGCATGGCGTTTTGCTTTCTTGGTCAACACCGTGTTCCCCAACACCGATTGTCTGGTTGAGGCCGATGCAAGCCCCGTGCCTCAATCAGTTAGTCAGCCGATCAGTCAGCCAATCAGCCATCTGGCAGGCGGGCAGGCGGGCAGGCAGGACTCGGTGCCATGCCCTGGCGCCATTACGTTCATACCGCACTGCAGAACCGAGCGCGCCTTGGGTATTTTTCTTCGAAACGGTCGGCTGATCTGTCGCGCCGCCCCAAGCCGTGGCATCGGCGAGTCTTGGGGCGCGGTTGGGTACATCGGAACAGCGGCACGGGCAGAGAAGCGCAAGCTCGCAGGCGCCGCGCTCGCGCCTACGTTCCCGATCAACGCAGCGCCGTGTTGGCTGAGCGAAGTGCCGGCAGGGTGTCCCATGCCATGGAGGCCATGCATGCCGAAGCGCAACGGCAACTCGACTCCGCCTGAGCTGAACGCCTTGTTCGCCAGCGGTGCAGAGCCGACGTGTAGCCAGGAGGAGGGCGTCAATCTGGCCACTGCCATAGCCGAGCTTGAAAGCGCCACGCACTGCAGGCACTGATTCGCGCTAGTTGGTTCAGCCAGTGCCGGAGCAGCAATCAGCACCGTCACGCTGGCATGCGGTTTGCTTCCAGTACATCAGGAGCGCTGGCGAGCGCCGTCGGAGTAGATGCAATGGATGAGCCCAACAAGAGCGCACTGGTCCTGCTGCAGCAGGAAGCGACCGAGCTGCTCGCACTGTTCGACCAACTCCGCGGCGACGTTGCGTTAGCCCACGCGTGTGATCGCCCTCTCGCAGGGGCGATCGCCACCACATCCGAACCGACAGCCCGCGTCACTAATTGACGCGGCGGGCAGTGGCGAGCGCTGGCGCTAGCGGCGTCGCTGCCGCATCGCCCATGAAAAAGGCCGGGAACCTCTTTCGAGGATTCCCGGCCTTAGTCGGTCTTCTTAGGACCGCTGTGTGGTGGAGGTGGGCGGAATCGAACCGCCGTCCGGAAGCACTCCATCCCCGGCACTACATGCTTATCCCTCCGTTAGATCTCATTCCCAGGCAGCACGGCGGGCAAAGCGCACCTGGAAACCAGCCTGCTTGATTTAGCCGGTAGCTGACAGGCAGCCACCACCGGCGGTTCCGTGATAATGACCCTACATCTACGAGCACGGGCACAAGTAGTTTCGGGGGTTCGCCTTAGGCGGCTGTAGAACTACAACTAAAGCCAATTAAGCGGCGATAGCGAAGTCCGAACCGTAGTTGTCGTCGTTGGCAACTAAAAGTTTGCTGCTGGATTAACGAGGAAAGCTGCCCCCTCGGCATGCGCCAAGCGACTTCGCGACCCCCGTCGAAACCAGTGCACCCCCGGGGAAAGCATCAAACGCTGACGTGGTCAGTGTAGGGATCGGCGCGCCCTGTCACAAGTGGTGAGATGGACAGCGCTTACAGTGGCTTCAGTCCTACCGGACCGAACAGTCTGTAAACGAAGGAGCGAAGCGATGGCGACAGGTAAGCCCCCACGTCCACGTTCGACACGCGCAGTACCGCGCCCGGCCACTGCAACTGCCAAACAGCCGGCACGGCAGCAACAGAAGCGCGCGCCTAAGTCAGGCGCACAAGCCGCCGCGGCAGCTCGCGTGCAGGGAAAGGCGCGCACCGTGATCTACATCCACGGCATCGGCAACAAGCCGCCCGCCGAAGTGTTGCGTTGTCAGTGGGACAAGGCGTTGTTCGGGCGTCCGATGGGCGAGCGCACCCGGCTGGCGTACTGGGTCAATCGCGAGCGCTATCCGGTGGCAGAGCCCGGCAACTGCGATGGACGCGATGTGGGGCCGGCGCTCAACCAGAGCGTGCAGCGTGCATTGAGTACGCTCGGCCTGGTGCCGGGCGGGCAGGATCTGCACGTGCTCGCCGATGCGTTGGCACAGAGTGATCAGGAGCGGGCCGACCTGCATCGTTTGCTCGACGAACTGGAGACTGCGAGCGCACCCGGCAGCGTGCAGGCAAAGGGCCCGATCGATGCGATCAACCGCGTGCTGCTGCGGCTGATTTCTGCGGCGTTGCTGCAGGACGTGCACGACCTGTTCTTCGTGCCCGAGCGCGCGGCATCGATGCGCGACAGCCTGACCCAGCGGCTGCGTGCAGGCGGCGGGCCGTTCGTGGTGGTCGCGCATAGTCAGGGCTCGATGATTGCCTACGACGTGCTGCGGCAGCTTGAGGCGGCCGACTGCGAGGTGACGCTGTTCCTGAGCATGGGGTCGCCGCTCGGGTTACCGCAGGTGCGCAGCATGTTCAAACGCTGGACCGGCACCCGCAAGCTGCCATTCCCGGCGTGCGTGCAGCAGTGGATCAACGTCGCCGAGACGCGCGACCCGATCGCGCTGGACCCGGATCTCACCGACGACATCGCCAACGCGAAGGGGCGTTTCGAAAACATTGCTGGCGCGCGGATCAATCCCGACTGGCAGCACAACCCGCATTCGGGCTCGGGCTATCTGTCGATCCCGCAGGTACGCGCAGCGGTGCGTCAGGCGGTGGGTATGGGCTTCGATCAGCCGGTGTCCAATGCGGTGTTGATCAAGGACCTCAGCGAGCAGCTCGAAGCGCACGGCCCAGAGCATCGGCATGAAGTCCTGATCGAACTGGACCGGCGGCTCGCCGGCAACGATCCGGCCGGTGTGCGGGCGTTACTGGTGCGCCATCTGCGCGAAGTCGCTGCGCGCAGCACCGGCCTGGAGGGCGACGCATTGGATGAGGCGATCGAGTTGGAAGACGGGTTGCAGCGCTTCGTGTCCGCGCGCCTGACCCGCTTCGAAATCGAATCGCTGCAGAATCGCTACCGCGCGCTGGGGTTTCGCCGGGTGTGGCGCGATGCCGGCAAGCGCGCGCTGATTCACATCTCCGGCAACGTGCTGCATGCCGATGCAGCACGCAATGCCTATCGTGCGCGCGGGCAGCAGATTGGCTGGGCGGTACTGGATACCGGTATTGCCGCCAGCCATCCGCATTTTTTCGTCAAAGGCCAGCGCGACAATGTGGTGGCGCAATGGGATTGCACCCGGCGCGGTGCGCCCAAGCGATTGACGCGCGCCGACGGCGATGCGTTTGCCCGGCTCGATCGGCACGGCCACGGCACCCACATCGCCGGGATCATTGCCGGCCACTGCCAGGCGACGCTGCCGGATGCGCAGGGCAAGCCGGGTCCGCCGCTGGAATTTGCCGGCATGGCGCCGGACGCGCAGCTGTATGGCTTCAAGGTGCTGGACGACGCCGGCGATGGGCGCGATTCGTGGATGATCAAGGCCGTACAGCAGGTGGCTGCCATCAACGAGCGCGCAGGCGAGCTGGTCATTCATGGGGTGAATCTGAGCCTGGGCGGCTATTTCGACCCGGAAAGCTATGGCTGCGGTTTTACGCCGCTCTGCAACGAGTTGCGGCGTCTATGGCGGCAGGGTGTGCTGGTGGTGGTGGCTGCCGGCAACGAAGGGCTGGCCTGGTTGATGGGCAAGGATGGCGATGCCTATCCGGCCAACATGGATCTGTCGATCAGCGACCCGGGCAATCTGGAAGAGGCCATCGTGGTCGGCTCGGTGCACAAGAGCAGCCCGCACAATTACGGCGTGTCGTATTTTTCTTCGCGCGGGCCCACCGCCGACGGCCGCGGCAAGCCCGACGTGGTGGCGCCGGGCGAAAAAATCGTCTCGGCGTATTACGACTTCGACCCCAAAGATCCGGCCAGCCTGATGGTAGAAATGAGCGGCACCAGCATGGCCGCGCCGCATGTCTCCGGCGTGCTGGCCGGCTTTCTGTCGGCACGCCGCGAGTTCATCGGCTTTCCGGACCGGGTCAAGCAATTGATGCTCGACACCTGCACCGATCTGGAACGCGATCGCTACGTGCAGGGCAGGGGAGTGCCGAATTTGATGCGGATGCTTGGCGCGACGTGATTTGGGATTGGGAATTAGGGATTCGGGATTCGCAAACGCATGGGCTGTACGCGCAGCGTTGATCGCTAGGGCCAGGAACCATGCAAGCACCGGCTGCGACCGGCTTTGCCGTTACCAATCCCCAATGCCAAATCCCCACTCCCGGCTACTCACGCATCTCGGTTATGCCGCCGCATCACGCGCTGCTTGTCGCGCTGCCAGTCGCGGTCCTTGGCGGCGTCGCGCTTGTCGTGATTCTGCTTGCCCTTGGCGAGCGCGATTTCCAGCTTGACCTTGTTGCTGCTCCAGTACAGAGCGGTCGGCACCAGGGTGTAGCCTTCGCGCTCCACGCGGGTGAGTACCTTGTCGATTTCGCTCCGGTGCAGCAGTAGTTTGCGGTCGCGACGTTCCACCGGCACGGTGTGGGTGGAGGCCTGGATCAGCGGGGTGATTTGCGCGCCGATCAGGTAAATCTCGCCGGAGCGCACATACGCGTAACCGTCGACGATGTTGGCGCGGCCGGCGCGGATCGCCTTGATCTCCCAGCCCTGCAGCGCCAGACCGGCTTCGTAGCGCTCCTCCAGGTGGTATTCGTGGCGCGCACGCTTGTTCAGCGCGATGGTTTTCGTGGCCTTCGCGCCGTTTGCTTTATCCTTGGATGGTTGCTTGCTCATAACGCCATTGTCGCCGATTCGGCGTCGTCAAACGATCTTCCGTCTTTCACAAGTTAGCGAATGCCTACCATCCGTCGCAGCGCACTGGTCGAACACAGCCCCTCCCGCATGTTCGATCTGGTCAATGATGTCGCCGCCTATCCGCGCCGCTTCGGCTGGTGCGACGCTGCCCATGTGCTGGAGCAGGACGATGCGCATATCGTGGCGCGCCTGGATCTGGGGCTGGGCTCGTTCCGCACCTGGTTCACCACCGAGAACATGCTCGAGCGGCCCGAACGCATCGTGATGCATCTGCGCGATGGGCCGTTCAAGCGCCTGGAAGGCCTGTGGGAGTTTCAATCGCTGGGCGACAACGCGTGCAAGGTGAGTCTGACCCTGGAAGTGGAAACCAGCTCGCGCTTGCTGGGGCCGGCACTGGCGCTGGGATTTCAGGGTCTGGCCGATCGCATGGTCAACGATTTCGTGCGGGTCGCCGATCGCGGCGACGTGTGACCGTGCAGGTTGAAGTCGTCCTGGCCTGGCCGGATCGCTACAGCGCGGTATTGCTGGATCTGCCGGAGGGCGCAACGGTCGCCGAGGCAGCGTCGGCATCTGGCCTCATGCAACAGAACGCATCCGCAGCGATCGCCATCCACGGTGTCGTGGCGCGCCCGGATCAGGTGTTGCGCGCGGGCGACCGGGTCGAGCTGCTCAGGCCGCTGCTGCTGGACCCGAAAGAAGCGCGTCGCCGCCGGGCAGCGTCTGCTGCGAAGGCCAATCCCGCTAGCTAATGACCGGATCTGGCCGCATCAGCCGGGCAGCTGCCATTGAGCGAACTCTTCCGGCAAGGGCGCCATCGCAGTAGCTGCGTTGCGGTGTTCGACGTCGTGTTGTGCTGGCTGCAATCGGCTTCGATACAGAAGTGAGCGCACAGAAACGGGCTTCGAGCGAATTTCGCTCTGCGCGTCGCCAGACGGATGTGGCGCCCGCCTGAGGCCATACAGTATCGAGCGCTGCCATCTGCGCACTGCGCCAAGCATGCACTTTGCCAGCGCAGGCAAGCGCGCTGCAGTTGGCAGGCCGAGTGCGATGGTCCAAGCGGACAATCCGAGCGGATAAGGTGAAAAGCAAAAAGCCGGCATCGATGGCCGGCTTTCAGGCGTTGCGGGTGGTCAGACGATCACGTGATCGCTGACCGAACGCATCAACGGCCGCGCTGCTTCTTCTTGTCGCGCGCCAGGTTGCGGCCGAACTGCTTGGGTGCCGATTTAGCCAACTGCTCGTCCTGCGACGGGAAGTAGTCGCCTTCCCAGCGCGCCACCTGATCGTTCTCGAAGAACACGGTGAAATTCTTGACGTCGGTACGCGCCAGGCGATCGACGCGCTGGGTGGACGTGTAGTCCCAACGCTGCGCATGGAACGGGTCCGGGATCGACGGAGTGCCCAGCAACGCGCTGACCTGCTGCTTGCTCTGGCCGACCTGCAGTTGCTCCACGGCATTCTGTTTGATCAGATTGCCCTGGTAGATCGGCTGCTTGTAAATGATGCCGCAGCCAGCGGTGGAAAGAGCAACGGCGGCGACCAGCAGGAGATTGCGCATCGGGGAATAAGTGCTGAGGAAATCACGCCGATGATACACTCCCGCCGGTCGCCGCGACCCGTTTGATGGCAGCTGGCGCTAAATCGCCAATGAACGGAGAACATATGGAAACCCACGACCTGCGCAAAGTTGGGCTCAAGGTGACCCATCCGCGCATGCGGATCCTGGAATTGCTCGAGCAGAAGAGCAGTCACCATCACCTCAGCGCAGAAGACATTTATCGGCAGCTGCTCGATCACGGCGACGAGATCGGGCTGGCAACGGTGTATCGCGTGCTGACCCAGTTCGAGGCCGCCGGCCTGGTGCTCAAGCACAATTTCGAAGGCGGCCAGGCCGTGTACGAGCTGGATCGCGGCGGCCACCACGACCATATGGTCGATGTGGACACCGGCCACGTCATCGAATTCGAAAGCGAAGAGATCGAGGCACTGCAGCGTCAGATTGCCGCCAAGCACGGCTATGAGCTGGAAGAGCATTCGCTGGTGTTGTACGTGCGTAAAAAGCGGCCGCGCTAAGCGCGCGTCATCGCGTACGGCAACGACAAGGCGGCTTCGGCCGCTTTGTGCGTTTTGAGGTGCAGTTCGTGATGATTCGCTGGCGTCTATGTGCTCCCATCCGCCCTTCGGGCACATGCGGGGAAGCGCGTTGGCGGAACGCTTTCCTGGGCGGACTCGCTGCCAGTCCTGCAGAGCAAAGTCCGCGCCTGGGAGCCGGTGACAAAAGGGAGCGAGCAGTGATCAGGCGGGTGTGGGCGGCGCGCTCAGAACCGGAGTGGGCATGTGGTAATGCCACACCGAGCACCGAGCACCGAGCACCGAGCACCGAGCACCGAGCACCAACACCAAGCACCGGCAGCGCCCGCCTGGCGGTGGGCGCAGTCAAGGTTGCCAGCCGCTCCAAGCCCGAGGATGGGCGGACGCTGCGCCGGTTGATTGCTGCAACGCCCGGAACCGCCAGCGGAGGCTGCGAGACCGCGTTGCCCCTGCCGGCTCCGCAGTCTGATTCTATCAGGCGCTCTGCAACAGCTTGCGGGCTGCCGCGCGTGCTTCCTTGCTCACTTCCACACCCCCGAGCATGCGGGCCAGCTCTTCCTGACGCGCCTGCGGGCCGAGCAGCTCGACCGCGCTCTGGGTCATGCCGTCCACCGGCGCCTTGCTGACCCGGTAATGCGCGTGGCCCTTGGCTGCCACCTGCGGCAAGTGAGTGACGCACAGCACCTGGCGCTCTTCGCCCAAGGCACGCAGTTTCTGGCCGACGATATCGGCCACCGCGCCGCCAATGCCGGAGTCGACTTCGTCGAAGACCATGGTCGGCACGCTGTCCAGGCCGAGTGCGGCGACTTCGATCGCCAACGAAATCCGCGACAGCTCACCGCCCGAGGCCACCTTGCGCAGCGCGCGCGGCGGCTGGCCGGCATTGGCGGCGACCAGAAATTCCACCCGCTCGGCGCCGTTGGGATCCGGGCGCTGGGTCTCCTGCGGCTGCAGCTGAATCAGGAATTGCCCGCCGCCCATGCCCAATTCGCCGATCAGCGTGGTGGTGGCCGCGGACAAGGCCTCGGCAGCGGTCTTGCGACTGTCGCTGAGCACGCCTGCCGCGCTGCGCCAGACGCCGGTGGCGGACTCGATGTGCTTGTCCAGCTGCTGCAGACGCTCGTCGGCACCACGCAGGCTTTCCACTTCCAGGCTCATGCGCTCGCGGTGGGCGGCCAGCTCGTCCGGGGCGACACGGTGTTTGCGCGCCAGGTCGTGCAGGCGGCCGAGACTGCGTTCCATCGCTTCGAACTGGGCCGGGTCGGCGTCCAGGTCGTCGCGCACGCGGTCGAGCAGGGCCAGTGCTTCTTCGATCTGGATCACGGCGCTGTCCAGCAGCGCGTCCACCTCGCCCAGGCGCGGCTCGTGTTCGGCGACGCGGGCCAGGTCGTGGCGGCTGTCCTGCAACAAGCCCAGTGCCGACGCGCCGTCATCGCCGTTGAGCTGCTGGGCTACGCTGTCGCAGGCGCCGATCAGTGCGGTGGCATGCGCCTGACGGCGGTGATTGACGTCCAGGGCCGCGATCGCGGCCGGGTCCAGGTCCTCGCGTTCCAGTTCGCCGAGTTGATGCTCGAGAAAGCCGATGCGGTCGGAGACATCGCCCTGCGCAGACAGCGCATCGCGCTCGTCCAGCAGCGCCAGCCAGCGCTGGCTGGCCTGGCGCACCTGCTCGCGCTGGGCGCTGTTGCGGGCGTAGGCGTCGAGCAGGGCGAGCTGGCTGTGGCGGGCCATCAGGGCCTGGTGCTCGTGCTGGCCGTGGATTTCCACCAGCCGTGACGCCAGTTCGGACAATTGCGAAGAGGTCACCGGGCGGCCGTTGATCCAGGCGCGCGAGCCGCCGTCTGCGCGAATGATGCGACGCAGCTGGCATTGGGCCTCGTCGTCCAGCTCGTTGTCGGCCAGCCAAGTCAGGCCCGGGTGCGCGGCCGGCAGCTGGAACTCCGCCGACAGCTCGGCGCGGTCGGCGCCATGGCGCACGACGCCGCTGTCGGCGCGCAGGCCGGACAGGAAGCCCAGCGCGTCCACCATCAGCGACTTGCCGGCGCCGGTTTCGCCCGACACCACGGTCATGCCCGGCCCGAACTCCAGTTCGGTGGCGCGGACAACGGCGAAATCCTTGATCGAGAGGTGTCTGAGCATGAGGGCCGAGTGTGAATGCGTTGGGGAAGCTTAGGGCAGGAAGGTGCGGTCGGGGAGTCGGACGCTTGCCATCCCCGGGGCCAGACATTATCTATGCCCAGTCTCACCGGATGATCCCATGCGCGCGTCCCAGTCCCCAATGCTCGACCCCCGCGCCCGCCAGTTGCTGCGCACCTTGATCGCACGCTACATCCGCGATGGCGAGCCGGTGGGCTCGAAAACCCTTGCCCAGCATGCCGGGCTGGATGTGAGCCCGGCGACCATTCGCAATATTCTGGCCGATCTGGAGGACGTGGGGCTGCTCAGCTCTCCGCACACCTCTGCCGGGCGCATTCCCACCGCGCACGGCTACCGGGTGTTCGTCGACAGCCTGGTGCAGATGCAGCCGCCCGGCGAAGAAGAGGTGCGGCGCCTGCGCGCGGAGCTGGCCAGCGGCAATGGCACCCAGTCGCTGCTGGGCAGCGCTTCGCAGATGCTGTCGGCGATGAGTCACTTCGTGGGGGTGGTCAGCGCCCCGCGCCGGGAGCAGTTCGCGTTCCGGCATATCGATTTCGTGCCCCTGGATGCGCGGCGGGTGCTGGCGATCCTGGTGTTTGCCGACAACGAAGTGCAGAACCGGGTGATCGAGCCGCGCCGGGCCTACGAGCCGGCCGAGCTGGAGCGGGTGGCCAATTACCTCAATGCACAGTTCGCCGGGCGCGCGCTGTCGGATATCCGCGCCTCGCTGCTGCGCGAACTGCGCGTGGCCAAGAACGAAATGGAACAGTTGCTGGCACACAGCGTGGATCTGGCCAGCGAGGCGCTGGTGCCGGCCGAGGCGGACGATATGGTGATGGCCGGGCAGACCCGGCTGATGGGCGTGCAGGACCTGTCGGACCTGGACCGGCTGCGCGAGCTGTTCGAAGCCTTCGCCAGCAAGCGCGAGATCCTGCAGCTGCTCGAACGCACCATCCAGGCACCGGGCGTACGGATCTTCATCGGCGAGGAGACCGGCATGGTGTCGCTGGAAGACGTCTCGCTGGTCACCGCACCGTATGCCGCCAATGGCCAGGTGCTGGGCGTGCTGGGGGTAATCGGTCCCAAACGCATGGCCTATGACCGCCTGATTCCGCTGGTGCAGACCGCCGCCCAGGTGCTGGGCGCGGCCATGGAGCCGCCCGGCACGCGATAACCAGCGACAATCGAAGCCATCGTTTTGCTTGAAACGCGGCCGAGCGCCCACATACGGGGTGACGTTGGGGCGGGCGTTCCGCTTGCCCGGGAACTGCATATGAACCAAGACCACCCCGAATTCGACTCCGAAGACCTGTCCCAGAATCCACCCGAGACCGATCCGCTCAAGGCCGAGATCGAGTCGCTGCGCAGCGAGATCGCGCTGGTCAAGGCCGACGCCCTGCGCGAGCGCGCCGACCTGGAAAACCAGCGTAAGCGCATCGCGCGCGACGTCGAGAACGCGCGCAAGTTCGCCAACGAGAAGCTGCTGGGCGAGCTGCTGCCGGTGTTCGACAGCCTGGACGCCGGGCTCACCGCCGCCGGTACCCAGCCCAGCCCGCTGCGCGATGGCCTGGACATGACCTACAAGCAGTTACTCAAGGTCGCTGCCGACAACGGCCTGACCCTGCTGGACCCGGTTGGCCAGCCGTTCAACCCAGACCAGCACCAGGCGATCAGCCAGGGCGAGGCCGAAGGCATTGCGCCGGGCCACATCGTGCAGGTGTTCCAGAAGGGCTACCTGCTCAACGATCGCCTGCTGCGCCCGGCCCTGGTGGTCGTGGCCAAGCACGACTGATCGGCAGCGCCCGGCTTAACTGCCGGGCGCGCCGTTAGAACACAGATGCGCACAGATGGCTTGAACACCTGCGCGCCACCCCCACATCTCAGCCAGACCCGGCGTCGCCGGACACAGCTACAGAATCATCAGGAGCGTATCCATGGGCAAGATCATTGGTATTGACCTCGGCACCACGAACTCGTGCGTGGCGATCATGGACGGCGGCAAGGCCCGCGTCATCGAAAATTCCGAGGGCGATCGCACCACGCCCTCGATCGTCGCCTACACCAAGGACGGCGAAGTGCTAGTCGGTGCCTCGGCCAAGCGCCAGGCGGTGACCAACCCGAAGAACACCTTCTACGCGGTGAAGCGCCTGATCGGCCGCAAGTTCACCGACGCCGAAGTGCAGAAGGACATCTCGCACGTGCCGTACGGCATCCTGGCGCACGACAACGGCGATGCCTGGGTGCAGACCAGCGATTCCAAGCGCATGGCGCCGCAGGAAATCTCCGCGCGCGTGCTGGAAAAGATGAAGAAGACCGCCGAAGACTTCCTCGGCGAGAAAGTCACCGAAGCGGTGATCACCGTGCCGGCGTACTTCAACGACAGCCAGCGTCAGGCCACCAAGGACGCCGGCCGCATCGCCGGTCTGGACGTCAAGCGCATCATCAACGAGCCGACCGCTGCGGCCCTGGCCTATGGCCTGGACAAGAACGGCGGCGATCGCAAGATTGCGGTGTACGACCTGGGCGGCGGCACCTTCGACGTGTCGATCATCGAAATCGCCGAAGTCGATGGCGAAAAGCAGTTCGAAGTGCTGGCCACCAACGGCGACACCTTCCTGGGCGGCGAAGACTTCGACAACCGCGTCATCGAATACCTGGTGGACGAGTTC
Organism: Xanthomonas sp. WCS2018Noco2-27; assembly: GCF_031843525.1. Taxonomy (NCBI): domain Bacteria; kingdom Pseudomonadati; phylum Pseudomonadota; class Gammaproteobacteria; order Lysobacterales; family Lysobacteraceae; genus Xanthomonas; species Xanthomonas sp. WCS2018Noco2-27. Next base: position 253,280 of record NZ_JAVTIK010000001.1, read on the forward strand.
AACAAGGATCAGGGCATCGATCTGCGCAAGGACCCGTTGGCGCTGCAGCGCCTGAAAGATGCCGCAGAGCGCGCCAAGATCGAGCTGTCGACCAGCCAGCAGACCGAAGTGAATCTGCCGTACGTCACCGCCGATGCGTCGGGCCCGAAGCACCTCAATATCAAGTTGACCCGTGCCAAGCTCGAAGCGCTGGTGGAAGACCTGGTCAAGAAGTCGATCGAGCCGTGCCGCACCGCGTTGAACGACGCCGGCCTGCGCGCCAGCGACATCAATGAAGTGATCCTGGTCGGCGGTCAGACCCGCATGCCGAAGGTGCAGCAGGCGGTGGCCGATTTCTTCGGCAAGGAACCGCGCAAGGACGTCAACCCGGACGAAGCCGTGGCCGTGGGCGCTGCGATCCAGGGCGGCGTGCTGGCTGGCGACGTCAAGGACGTGCTGCTGCTGGACGTGACCCCGCTGTCGCTGGGTATCGAAACCATGGGCGGCGTGTTCACCAAGATCATCGAAAAGAACACCACCATCCCGACCAAGGCCTCGCAGACCTTCTCCACCGCCGAAGACAACCAGTCGGCTGTGACCGTGCACGTGTTGCAGGGTGAGCGCGAGCAGGCCCGCTTCAACAAGTCGCTGGCCAAGTTCGACCTGTCCGGCATCGAGCCGTCGCCGCGCGGCATGCCGCAGGTGGAGGTGTCTTTCGACATCGACGCCAACGGCATCCTGCACGTGTCGGCCAAGGACAAGAAGACCAACAAGGAACAGAAGGTCGAGATCAAGGCCGGTTCGGGCTTGTCGGACGAAGAGATCCAGCGCATGGTCGCCGACGCGGAAGCCAACCGCGAAGAAGACAAGAAGTTCCAGGAACTGGTGCAGACCCGCAACCAGGCCGATGGCCTGATCCACGCTACCCGCACCGCGATCACCGAGCATGGCAGCAAGGTCGGTGGCGATGTGATCGGCAAGGTGGAAGCGGCGCTCTCGGATCTTGAGACCGCCATGAAGGGCGACGACAAGGCGCAGATCGACGCGCGCAGCAAGACGCTGGAAGAAGCCGGCCAGTCGCTGTACGCAGCGGCCGCCGCTGCAGAGCAGGGCGGCAACGCCGATGCGGCCAGCGGCAATGCGCAGGCCTCCAAGGCTGCCGATGACGTGGTGGACGCCGAGTTCACCGAGGTCAAGGACGACAAGAAGTAAGCCGTGATTTGGGAGTCGGGCGTGGGGAGGGGCAGGCGCTAAAGCGCATGCCTCTTCCGCCCGATATCCTCTACGCGTCGCGTCGCCAAGGCGGACCAGCAGCATGCTGTCCGCCTTCGCGTTTCAAACGAATCACGAATCACGAATCACGAACCACGAATCCCCGCTTATGAGCAAACGCGATTACTACGAAGTGCTGGGCGTTGCCCGCGGTGCCAGCGACGAAGAGCTGAAGAAGGCCTATCGCCGTTGCGCCATGAAGCACCACCCGGATCGTAATCCGGGCGACGCCGCGTCCGAGGCGCTGTTCAAGGAGTGCAAGGAAGCCTATGAAGTGTTGTCGGACGGCAACAAGCGCCGCGCCTACGATGCGCATGGCCACGCGGCATTCGAGCACGGCATGGGCGGCGGTGGCGGTGGCGGGCCGGGCGGCCCGGACATGGGAGATATCTTTGGCGATATCTTCGGCAATATTTTTGGCGGTGGCGCCGCCGGTCCGCGCGCTGCGCGACGTGGCGCCGACGTCGGTTACGTACTGGAACTGGATCTGGAAGAAGCCGTCGCCGGCATCGAGCGACGCATCGAGATTCCGACCCTGATCGAATGCGAACCCTGCCACGGCAGCGGCTCGGAAGACGGCAAGGTCGAGACCTGCGCCACCTGTCATGGGCGCGGCCAGGTACGTATCCAGCGCGGCATCTTTGCCATGCAGCAGAGTTGCCCGCACTGCGATGGCCGCGGCACGCTGATCCAGAACCCGTGCAAGACCTGCCACGGCGCCGGTCGCGTGGAAGAAGACAAAGTGCTGTCGATCAAGGTGCCGGCCGGCGTGGATACCGGCGACCGCATCCGGTTGGCAGGCGAAGGCGAGGCCGGCCCTGCCGGTACACCGCCGGGCGATCTGTATGTTGAAGTGCGTGTGCGCGAGCATGCGATTTTCCAGCGCGACGGCGACGACCTGCATTGCGAAGTGCCGATCCGGATTTCGCAGGCGGCGCTGGGCGACACCGTGCGCGTTGCAACCCTGGGCGGTGAGGCGGAAATCCGTATTCCGGCCGAGACGCAGACGGGCAAGTTGTTCCGTTTGCGCGGCAAGGGCGTGCGTTCGGTGCGCAGCCGCAGCGAAGGCGATCTGTATTGCCGCGTCGTGGTCGAAACGCCGGTCAACCTCACGGCCGATCAGCGTGAGTTGCTGCAGCAGTTCGAAGCAACCTTCACCGGTGAGGATGCGCGCAAGCATTCGCCCAAGTCGGCCACCTTCATCGATGGCGTCAAGGGCTTCTGGGATCGCATGACGTCGTAAGCGACGTCATGGGCGGTGGGGAAGCTGCCGAACAAAACTACGCCTACGCCTGCATGGAGCAGGCGTGGACGTTGAGCGAGGCGAATGAGGAAAAGACAGCTTTCCTTCGCACGATCGAAAGCGCTCCTGCAGCGATATCTTTTTCCTGTGGCGAGAAGCGCTACACAAACGACATCCTTCTCGCTCGGAAGAACTGCCACAAGAGCGTTCGAAACAAACTGCCAGAACGAAACAAACTGTCAGAAGCTTGCTCGCAGGAAAGTGCCAGACTCTCCCTCGCAAGAAAGTGCCAGAAGAACAACATCCTTCTTCCCTCGGGAGAAGGTGCCCGAAGGGCGGATGAGGGTTCGGCGTACCGATCGCCAACGCCCACCTGCAATCGGCAACTTGGCCTCTTGCTCCGGTGCAGTCGTGCATCAGCAGAGATACCCACCTGACAACACGTCGTGTCGCCCTCCATGCAGGCCGGCGCTTCACTCACCTCACGCGCGCAGTGGCCAGCATTCTTGATCGAATCGCTGCGCGATGCCGCAAACTGCATCTGAGCCACTGACACCATCCCGACGCTGAGCCGATACCCGCTCACTCAGCGCTGTCGCGCCTCGTCAGATCGCAACGTCTGCAAAACATGCAGAGACTGTGCAGCACTGAAGCGTTCGGCTCCGACGTCTGCGTCACCAAACGGCGTGAATGTCAGCGCCATCCAGATCGCAGCCAGTCAACGCGCGTCGCACTGAACATCGCGCGGCTCCAAACACGCCACGCGCTAACGCATTGCGGCAGATAATGGGGCTCTCCTCTCACGACGGCGCCTCCCATGAGCGATGCAACCGACAGTCATCTCGTCCACGGTCGCCGCCAGCGCCCGGATGGTCCTTCGCCGATCGATGTGATCTCGGTGCAGTCGCAGCTGGTCTACGGCCATGCCGGCAACAGCGCTGCCGTGCCGCCGCTGCGCGCGCTCGGATTACGTGTGGCCGAAGTGCCGACCACCTTGCTCAGTAACGCGCCGTTCTATGCAACCTTGCGCGGCCGTATCTTGCCGGCCGACTGGCTGGCCGATCTGTTGCTCGGCGCCTCCGAACGCGGCCTGCCGCAGCGGGCGCGCATGCTGGTCTCCGGCTATTTCGGCAGCCTGGCCAACGGCGAAGCATTCGCCGATTGGCTGGAGCAGACACTGGCGCAGGCGCCGCAGCTGCGCTATTGCCTGGATCCGGTGATCGGCGACACGCACACCGGCCCCTACGTCGAGCCGGGCCTGGAGCGGGTGTTCGCCGAACGCTTGCTACCGCATGCCTGGCTGGTCACGCCCAATGCGTTCGAGCTGGGACGCTTGACCGGTATGCCCAGCCTGGAGCAGGACGACGCCATCGCTGCGGCACGCGTCCTGCTCGCACGCGGCCCGCAATGGGTGCTTGCGCACAGCGTGGCCGGTGCAGCAGGCGAATTGGTGACCTTGGCGGTCAGCACTGATGCGGTGTATCGCTGGGCCAGCCCGCATCTGCCGGTCGACGTGGCCGGCACCGGCGATGTGTTGATGGCGCTGTTGATCGGCTTTCTGCTGCGCGATGTGCCGTTTGAGCAGGCGGTGGGACACGCGCTCACCGGTGTGCACAGCGCGCTGGAGGCCACGCTGGCGGCAGGTTACGAAGAGTTCGATGTGCTCGCCGCCGCTCCGGCCGCGCTTGCGGCACTGCCGCGCTTTGCTGCTGAGCGCCTGGTATGAGTGCGCAGCCGGTCGTCGGTATCGTCGGCATTGCCGGCGCCTACGGGCGCTGGCTGGCGCAGTTTTTGCGCACCCGCATGCAGCTGGAGGTGATCGGCTTCGATCCTGCAGGGAGCGGCGACATCGACGAAGCCACCCTGGCGCAACGTGCGGATGTGCTGATTTTTTCTGCACCGATTCGCCACACCGCCGCGTTGATCCAACGCTATGTGGAACTGGCCGGCGCACGCGCTGCATCGCAGCTGTGGATGGATGTCACCTCGATCAAGCAGGTGCCGGTCGCTGCGATGCTGGCGTCGCAGGCAGACGTGGTCGGCCTGCATCCGATGACCGCGCCGCCGAAATCGCCAACCTTGAAGGGGCGGGTGATGGTGGTCTGCGAAGCGCGCCTGCAGCATTGGTCGGCGTGGGTGCAGACCTTGTACGCGGCACTCCAGGCAGAGTGCGTTTACGCCACGCCCGAGCACCACGACCGGGTGATGGCCTTGGTGCAGGCGCTGGTGCACGCCACCCATCTGGCTCAGGCCGGCACCTTGCGCGACTACGCACCGCTATTAGGCGAATTGCAGGCATTGATGCCGTATCGCTCCGCGTCGTTCGAACTCGACACGGCAGTGATCGCGCGCATCCTCTCGCTCAATCCATCGATCTATGAAGACATCCAGTTCGGTAACCCGTACGTCGGCGAAATGCTCGACCGCCTGCTGTCGCAGCTGCAGCAATTACGCGCGCTGGTGGCGCAAGGCGACGACGCGGCGCGCGCGCAGTTCCGCAGTCAGTTCCTGGACGCTAACGTGCAGGCCCTGCAACACACCGCATTGGCCGCGGGCAACTACACCTACGAGCGCGTTGGCTATTTGCTGGCCGATCTCACCGAACCGCTGACTTTGAGCGTGTATCTGCCCGAAGATCAGCCCGGTTCGCTACGCGCGCTGCTGCATGTCTTCGAACGGCACGGGGTAAATCTGTCCTCGATCCATTCCTCGCGCACACCGGTAGGCGAGCTGCATTTCCGGATCGGGTTCGAACCCTATAGTGATCGTGCAGCATTGGCGCGTGCGGCAAGCGAGATCGACCTCAGCGGGATCGGGCGGGTGCTGGAGCGGTCGGATCGCGTCGTAGGCTGATGCACCGGTTGACCTGCAAGCTGCGCCAACAAAACGGCGTGGTCTGCGTGTTGCTCTGCAGAGCAGCAATGGCGCACCGCCGCGCTTTGTGATGTGAGCCGCCAGCGTGGCGCACTCGAAGCCCAGCGTCGTAACGGGATCAGAATTTCATCCACACGGGGTGTGGATGAAAGTTGCACAAGCATGTGGATAACCGGGCGCAGCCCTTGCACGGCAAGGGCTCGTGTCTGGGTGGTCAAAAAATGACCAGGTGCGGCTCAGGGCGTGGAAAGTCGCAGATCGCCGCCTTCGGTGACGAAGCGCTGGCCCTGTCGTTGCAGGTGACGGCCATCCGGGAGTTCATAACGCGGCGCAGGATGCGTGCCCGGGCCAGTTGACTGCTCGTCGCGGAATTCGATGACGACGTATGGCTCGCCATCTGCGCCGATCGCGGGAAATTGCCGAAAAGACATATGCACCTCCGAAGGATTCCAAGGTTGCCTTGCGGGTCATCATGCCCGCACCGCCAGCGGTTGGCTGACATGCCGAGCATGCGCACGCATATGTTACTCAGGCGTCATTGTGCGATGAGGGGACCAGCCGCAGGTCGAGTTCGCCATGCGTCGTCTACCCTCCGACTTTAGTGGCCGCTCGCAATGCAGCGCAGCCGTTCTCAACGTCATGGCCGCTCGACGCCCGCAAGCGACGCAGCATCACATTCGGCAGCCCAGCAGCACGCTGAAAGTCGTGCACGCTTCTGCCGATGTCGGTCTGAATACCCGCACAAGTAGTCAGCAACGGCCCCGGCACAGCTTGTGGCATCGCCAAGGATGCGGGGTGAAACCTCCTCGGCCTGCACGCGACGTACTCGCTGCGGCGCAGGATCCGACATGTGCTGGGGTGGACCAGCGCAGACGTAACGCGTCAACGATTTAACGACTTAACTGCAACGCATCCCGGTCAGCGGTAGCCGCTGCCAACTCTGCGCGCGCCGACGCAATCCGCGCCTGCGCATCGATCAAACGTACGCGTGCATCGTTGGCGGTTTCTTCGCGCTGGTTGACCAGGAAGAAATCACCCGATCCCAGCTCGAAGCGTCGCCGTTCGGCGACGGCCAGGCGGTCGGCGAGGCCGCGTTCTTCGTCGGCCATCTTGGCCAGCCGCTCGGCAGCGTTGAGCGAGATCACGATGGACTCCACCTCCACCGAAATCTGGTCGCGCAGGAAGCGGCTGCGCTGATCCAGTGCTTCGATCTCCGCGCGCGCCTCGGCAACGCGGCCTTTGGCGGAACGGTTCTCCAGCGGCACGCTGAAACGAAAGCCGATGATTGCATCGGTCGGCGAGCGGTTCGGCCCGCCCACGCCGGGGTCGCCCAGGTCCTTGCTGACTTCGAAACTCACATCCAGCCGCGGCTTCAGGTCGTTCTGCGCCAGCATCAGCCGCGCAGTGGCTTGATCGATGCGGGTCAGCACGGCGCGGTAATCGGGCCGCTCCACCGGCGCAGTGATCTTGTTGGCACCGGCCAGTCCTTCCAGCGCCGAAGTATCGGGCGGCAAACGTTCGGTGGAGACAATCAGCGGCATGCCGGCGTCGTCGCGCAGATACAGCGACAAGGCATTGGCGGCGTTGGCGAAGTCCTGCTCGGAACGCACCACCAGCGCGCGCCGGCGCACCAGGTTCTGGTCGTTTTCGGTCAGCAGAATGGTCGGGCGCGCACCAAGCGTCACCTGCCGCGAAATCGCGTTGCGGCGCTGCTCTGCCAACGCCAGCAGGTCGTTGTATGCACGCAGCTTCAAACCGGCCGCCACCCAGTTTTGATAGGCGTCCACGGCGCGCCGCTGCACGCCGATCGCTACCATCTCCGCTTCGTACTGCGCCACGTTGATGTCGGCGCTGGCAACGTTGCGACGGGTACGGCGCTCGTCGACCACGCGGTCGCGCAACAGCGCGTACAGCGCGCCGACCTTCACTTCGCCGCCGCGGTCGGTATACGACTTGTCTTCGTAGACCGGGAACGACCCTCGCGAGGACCGGTAGCCGCCGTAGTAATAGCCGCCGTTGTTCTCGAACGGCCGCTTGACACCACTTTCGATGCTGCTGCCGTCGTAGTAGCCGGCCTCGCGCGAGCGGCCTTCGATATCGAACACGGTGTCGAACGCGCCGTCGGCCGAGATTCCCTTGCCTTCGGCCTGGCGGACTTTCGCCAGCGCTTCGACGATCTGCGGCGCAGAGCGGGCCGAGGACTGCAGCACTTCGTCCAGGCTCAGTGGCGCGGCTTGGGCGAAGGCCGCACCGGGGCACAGTGCGATCAGCAGGACAATCAGACCGCGCATCATTTCTTGCCCGTCGCGTCGTCTTCGGACTTGTCGCCGGCGGGCTTGGGCTTGCCATCGCCCTGCGTGGTCGCGGCGGGCCGCCGGCCGAATTCCAGCGGGAAGTTGTTGAGCTGGCGCCACAGTTCGTAGCCCACCCGCACCGTCTCGCCCAGCACCCAGCCGCGCACCTTGCCGCCCTGGCGGGCGAATTCCTGTGCCGGCCACGCCGGTTTGCCTGGCGCAGGTTCGACCAGAATGCGGAACAGCCCATCCGGCGCGGCGTTGGGGTCGATCGCGCGCACGCGGCCATCGAACATGCCGTGCGCCACCGACGGCCAGCCGCTGAACTGGATCGCCGGCCAGCCTTCGAACTCCAGCCGCACCGGGCGGCCGGGACGAATCAACGGCACGTCGCGGCCATCGATGTACAGCTCCACGGCACGCTCCACGCGTTCCGGCGCGATCACTGCCAGCACCGTGCCCGGCGAGACCATGGCGCTGCCGCTGGCGGCGTTGAGCTGCTGCACGCGCCCATCGCGCGGCGCGCGTACCAGCTGCGCGGACTGACGGTTCAACTGGATGTCGATGCGGGTCAACTTGGCGCGCGATTCGGCCAACTTGGCATCTGCTTCGGCTACCTTGATCTGGGTCAGCTCGTAATCACGGCGGCCGGCCAGCCCTTCGGCAAGCAATTGCCGGCTGCGTTCGACATCGATGCTGGCGACCGCGCGCGATTGCTGGATGGCGGTAATTTCCGCCGCGACCTGCGCGCGCTCGCTGGCCAGTCGGGTCAGCAGATCCGGGTCGAGGTCACCGACACGTGCGATCGGGTCGCCCTTGGACACGTGCTGGCCGTCGTGCACATACCAGCGCTCGACGCGGCCGGGCACGAAGGCGGTGACCTGCTGCTGGCGATCGCCTGGGTCGAGCGAGACCACCTGGCCCTTGCCGCTGGCAGTCTGCACCCACGGCGCGAACGCCAGGATGGCGCCTGCGATGGTGACGCCGAGCAACAGCATCCACGCCAGTACCTTGGCGATGCTCGGTGGCCGCATCGAGGCCAAAGTGGGGAAGTGCGCGATCCGATCAGGGGCGTGCTGCATTGGTTGCCTCCTGGGTGGATGCGATGAGTTCGGCGCGCGTGGCGTAGCGTTGCTGGCGCTCGGGCTCTAGACGGAACCAGCCATCCAGGGCGATGTCTTCGGGCCTGCCGGTGCACAGCAGCACCGTGGTGCCGGCCTCCTTCAAGCGCCCCAGCACGCGGGTCAGGCGTTCTGCGGGCAGCAGATCGTAAAGCTGCGACAACATCAGCACGCGGGGGCGCACCAGTAAGGCGTTAGCCAGCTTCAAGGCCATCACGTCGCCGATCCACAGCGGGTAGCCGGATGCGGCAAGTCGCGTGTCCAGGCCCTGCGGCAGCGCGGCGATGCGCGCGCGCAGCCCCACCGTGTCGATGGCTTCCAGCATCGCTTCGGAGCTCACGTCGGCCGAGGCCATGGACAGATACTCGCGGATGGTGACTTCGACAATCGTCGGTCGGTCGAGCACGGTGACTTCCGAGCGCAACAGGTACATGTCGAAGGTGGCCAGGTCCGCGCCACCCACCATTACCAGGCCGCGATCCGGCACCACGTGGCGCTTGAGCACCATCGCCAGCAGCCGCTCGGCGCCGCCATCGGCCAGCGTCACCAGCTGCTCGCCGGCTTCCAGCGCGAAATCGAAACGCGCCCCTTCGATCATCACTCCATCCAGCCGCACCGCGCTGTTGCCGGGGATCTTGCCGGCCGCCACCACGGCGCGTTCCTGCGGAATGGCGTACAGCAGCGACAATTCTTCCGCGCTGGCAACCAGATCGTAGAAGGTGTCCAGATAGGCGCCGAGCTGCGCGATGCCATAGAACACCGCGCTTAGGATCAGCTCGGCGGCCACCAATTGGCCAATCGACAACTCGCCGCGCAGGATCAGGCTGCCGCCCAGGGCCAACAGCGCCGCGCTGGCGACCGCGTATACCAGCAGGAAGGCCACGGTCTGGGTGAAGCTATAGCGGAAATGGCGCCGGTGCCGGTCGACGTAGGCGGCAGTCACCGCCTCTGACCGATCCATCGCAAAGTTGAGATGGCGGCTGGATTTGTAGAAGCCGTTGGAACCGCCGACGCTTTCAAGCCAGTGCGCGGCATTGTGCTTGGCGTGGCTGAGTTCGACCGCGGTGCGGATCGAGCCGCGCGACCAGATCATCCAGATCGCAAAGATGATCAACAGCAGCAAGGCGTTGAAGGCCAGGAAAAACGGGTGGTAGAAGCTGGTGAGGATCAAGCCGACCGCCGATTGCAGCACGATGGTGAAGGCGCCAATCGCCAGGCTGGGCACCGCTTTTTGCACCACCACCAGATCGAAGTAGCGATTGAACACATCGCCACGGTTCTGGTCGGCGAAGAAGGGGTTCTGCGCATGCACCGCGCGCACCGTGATCTCGGCCACCACGCGCGCGAACAGGCGGCGCTCGAACAGCGCCATCACCCACACCCGCATTGCGCTCAGGCACGCCACCAGCAGCAGTAGCCCCAGCAGCAGGCCCGACAACGTCCACAGCGGCGCAGGCAGCGCGGTATTGGCGACGCTGTTGATCAGCAGCTGCACCGAGATGGGCGTGGCCAGCGACAGCAGGCTGATCGCCACGCCGTACACCAGGGCCAAACGCACATACGGCATGTCCGGCCCGACGATTTCCGCCAGCCAGCCCACCGCTTCCCGCCATCCGATCCGCTTTGCCGCCATTGAACTTCCATTGATGAGTTCAGTGAAGCATTGACGAGTTGCCGCTATAGGACAAGGCCGGAGCGCTTATCCGTTGTATAGGATTTTCCTATGCGGCTGCCGCGCGCAGCAGATCTGCGATCAAACCGAACGCTGGCGCGCGTCCTGCACCTTGCCGCCACAGCAGCCCGATCTCGCGGTAATAGCGGCCGCCCTTGATCGGGCGCACCACTACATCGTCGCCTTCGCGGATTTCCTGACGCACGTAAAGCTCCGGCAGCAGGGCCAGACCCATACCCATGCCGGCCATCTGTCGGATCGCATCCAGACTCGTTCCTTCGTAGTCGCGCAACACATGTGCGCCGACTTCCATCGCGATTGCGGCCACCTGTTCGGCCAATCGGTATTCCGGCATCAAGGTCAGCAGGTTGGCGCCGCGCAGATCGGCAGGGGTGATGTAGCGTTTGCTGCGCAGCGGGTGATCGGCGGCCATGGTCACGTGCAGCGGTTCGCGAAACAGCCGCTCGCTGTGCAGGCTGCTCCCGGCCACCGGCAATTGCGCCAGGATCAGATCGTGCACGCCGTTGGCCAGGTCGCGGGCGAGAACGGTCGGCAGGCCCTCGCGCACGTGCACGCGCAGCGCCGGGTGCTCGCGGTGCAGCCGTGCAACCAGGCTGGGCATCAGGTAGGCGCCCAGCGTGGGCGAGACACCGAGCCGGATGGTGCCGATCAGCGTGTCGGTCGAGGTCGTGCGTACTTCTTCCAGATCGGTCACATCGAGCAGGATGCTGCGCGCGCGGTCGAGCAAGTCGCGCCCGAGCGGGGTCAGGATGGCCGGGACGCCGCGCTCGAACAACGGCGCACCGATGATGGTTTCCAGTGCGCGGATCTGTTGCGACAGCGAGGGCTGCGACACGCCCATCTGTTCGGCGGCACGGGTGAAGCTGCCGGTATCGGCCAGCGCGATGAAGTAACTGAGTTGGCGAAGAGTGGTCTTGGGGCGGGGCATGGTCGCATCGGTACGTCGGGTCGCTCGGAGTCGCACTGCCGGCGAGGCCGGTGAGCGAGCGTGTGGCCCGCAGTGGGCATCAACCGGGCGTCATTGATCGATGAATTGCAGCCGCGCCAGCTCGGCGTACAGGCCACCTTCGGCGATCAACTGCGCATGCGTGCCCTGCGCCACGATACGGCCGGCATCCATGACCACGATGCGGTCGGCTTTGAGCACGGTTGCCAGGCGGTGCGCGATGACCAAAGTGGTGCGGCCCTGCATCAGTCGGTCCAGTGCCTGCTGCACGGCGCGCTCGCTCTGTGCATCCAGTGCGCTGGTGGCTTCGTCCAGCAGCAGGATGGGCGCGTCCTTGAGCAACGCACGTGCGATTGCCACACGTTGCTGCTGGCCGCCGGACAGACGCGTACCACGCTCGCCCAGCTCGCTGGCATAGCCTTGGGGCAGGGCGCGGATAAAGACATCGGCTTCTGCCGCCGCTGCCGCCGCTTCCACCTCGGCATCGCTGGCCTCCAGGCGGCCATAGCGGATGTTGTCGGCGGCACTGGCGGCGAACAGGGTCGGTTGTTGCGGGACCAGTGCGATGTGCTCGCGCAGGCGCACCGGGTCGGTCTGGCGCAGGTCCACCTCGTCGATGCGCACGCTGCCGCTGGCGGGGTCGTGGAAGCGCAGCAGCATCGCCAGCACCGTGCTCTTGCCGGCGCCGGACGGGCCGACCAGGGCAACGGTTTCGCCGGGGCTGACATGTAAGTCGAATCCATCCAGCGCCGGTGCGTCGGGGCGCTGCGGATAATGAAACATCACCTGGTCGAAATGAATCGCCCCGCGTAGCGGCTGCGGCAAGTGCATGGGCGTGGCCGGCGCCACGATCGCCGACTGTTCGTCGAGCAGTTCTCCAACCCGGCCCATGCCGCCGGCGGCACGCTGCAACTCGTTCCACACCTCGGCCAGCGCGCCGACCGAACCGCCGCCGATCAACGCATACAACACAAACTGGCCCAGCGTGCCGGGCGTCATGCGCCCGGACACCACGTCGTGCGCGCCCAACCACAGTACGCCGACAATGGCACCGAAGATCAGCATGATCGCAATGGCGGTGACGCCGGCCTGGGTGCGGATGCGCAGCCGCGCAGTATCGATCGCCGCAAACAACGCCTGGCTGAAACGCTGACTCTCGTAGCGCTCGCGCGCATGCGCCTGCACGGTGCGGACCGCGCCGAGCGTTTCGGCCGCCAGCGTATTGGCGTCGGCCACGCGATCCTGGCTGGCGCGCGAAATCTTTTGCAGCCGGCGCGCGCCCAGCACGATCGGCAGCACCGCCAACGGAATGCCGATCAGCGTGAATCCGGCCAGGCGCGGGCTGGTGACGAACAACATCACCATGCTGCCGATCACCGTCACCGAGCTGCGCAACGCCACCGACATGGTGTTGGCGATCAGCCCGCGCAACAGCTCGCTGTCGGCCGACAGCCGCGACACCAGCTCGCCGCTGCGGCTGCGATCATGAAAACCGGCGTCCAGGCTGATCAGGTGCGCATACAGACGGCCGCGCAGATCGGCGACGACTTTCTCGCCCAGCAACGCCACGAAGTAAAAACGCGCTGCGGTCGCCAGGGCCAGCACCACGGCCACCACAAACAACAATGCGAAGGCCTGGTTGATCTGCGTGCCGCCGGAGAAGCCGTGGTCGATCATGCGCTTGACCGCTGCCGGCAGGCTCAACGTGGCCGCGGAGGACACCGCGAGTGCGATCAGCCAGGCGGCGAACAGGCCGCGCTGGCGTTGCACGAACGGCCACAAGGTGCGCAGGCTGCCAAGCTTCCGCAATGGGTTGGGCCTGGCGGCGGCTGGCTGAGTCATGCGGCTTCCGGTGTTGAGAGATGGACACGATTGCGAGTGGCGTCGCACAGGCGGGTTTTCAAGCCAGCCAGCTGATCTGCAGGCAGCTGCACGCGTAACGCTGCGCCTTGGGCGTCGAAGTGTTCATCCAGCTTGTCGACATGGAACGCGACAAGCGCCGCGTGCACCAGCCCCAGATCGTCGAACTGGCATTGCAGGTCGAGCAGGGTCAGCGCAACCAGCGGCCGCCGCGTGGCCAGGCGCAGGCATTCGGCTGCGGTGCCGCCGTAAGCACGTACCAGCCCACCGGCACCGAGCTTGATCCCGCCATACCAGCGCGTCACCACCACCACCACGCGATCGAAGCCTTGGCCATCGATGGCCGCAAGAATCGGCCGCCCCGCCGTGCCGCTGGGCTCGCCATCGTCGCCGGAACGGTACTCCTGCCCGAACCGGTAGGCCCAGCAGTTGTGCGTGGCATCCGGCACCGACACGCGCTGCACGATCTCCAACGCCTGCGCGGAAGAATCGAGTGCAGCAGCATGGGCCAGAAAGCGACTGTGCTTGATGTCCAGGCTGTGGAGCGCGTCAGCGGCGAGGGTATCGAGCATCGTCGCCATTCTATGCGAGGCGGCGATGTCGGTTGCTGCAGTCAGCGTGACTGCCGTTGCAAGCTGGCAGATCGGGGCGACTGGGGCGTGGTGGTGCTGTAGCGATGCACCGCTGCTGTGCGTCGGACGTTGGCGACCGCCGTCGCGCCTGGCAGATGTTCGGGCGCACGCGTTTGCCCGGTATTAGCGTGAGCATGCGTTCGCTGAGTCGATGCGCGTTACTGCCGCGCGCGCTTGCAGAAAGCGACGCGCGTTGCGGCCGCGTGGGACAGGGGTATCTTCGATTACACCAGCGTGGAGCGGCGCTTCTCGTCGATCCACTTGGACGCCTGCGCCGGGGTGTAGTGCTGCATCCACTCCAGCATCTGCTCCATGTCGTCGCCGTACCACAGGTCGGCGCGCTGATCCGGATGCAGGAAACGTTCTTCCACCATGCGATCGATCATGCCGATCAGCGGTGCATAGAAGCCCGCGCTATCCAGAAACGCGCACGGCTTGTTGCCGATGCCGAGCTGGCGCCAGGTGAGCATCTCGAAAATCTCTTCCATGGTGCCGAAGCCTCCGGGCAGGGCGACGAAGGCATCGGACAGCTCGAACATGCGCATCTTGCGCTCATGCATCGAGCCGACCACTTCCAGCGTGGTCAGCCCGCGATGCGCCACTTCCCAATCGGCCAGCTGCTGCGGAATCACGCCGGTGACTTCGCCGCCGGCGGCGAGCACCGCGTTGGCCACCGTGCCCATCAAGCCGACGTTGCCGCCGCCATAGACCAGACGCAGGCCCTGTTTGGCGATGCGATCGCCCAGCGCCATGGCGCGCTCGACATAGACAGGCTTGTTGCCGGCATTGGAGCCGCAGTAGACGCAGATTGATTTCATCGGGGATTCGGGCGTCGGGAGTTGGGAATAGGTCAAAGCAAATATAGAAGCCAGAACGCATGACGCCGGACCTAGGTCCGGCGTCAGCATGAGGAGTGAGGTGATGGGGCCGCTTTTACGATTCCCGATTCCCCACTCCCGATTTAATTGGCCTTATGGATCGCGCGCTTGCTCACCGCCATCGCGGCGTCGTGGATCGCTTCGGACAGGGTCGGATGCGCGTGGCAGATACGCGCCAGGTCATCGGCCGAGCCGTTGAATTCCATCGTCAGCACACCTTCGTGCACCAGCTCGGAGACGCCCACGCCCACCAGATGCATGCCCAGCACGCGGTCGGTTTCGGCATCGGCGATCACCTTGACGAAGCCGGCCGGCTCGCCCATGGCCACCGCACGGCCGATCGCCGCGAACGGGAAGCTACCGGCCTTGTAGGCCACGCCCTCGGCCTTGAGCTGCTGCTCGGTCTTGCCGACCCAGGCAATCTCCGGCTCGGTGTAGATCACCCACGGAATGGTGTCGAAGTTGACGTGACCCGGCAGGCCGGCGATCAGTTCAGCCACCGCGATGCCTTCTTCGAAGCCCTTGTGCGCCAGCATCGGCCCGCGCACGCAGTCGCCGATGGCCCACACGCCGTCGACGCCGGTATGGCAATGACCATCGACCTCGATCTGGCCGCGGTCGGTCATCTTGACGCCGGTGCCGTCGGCCAGCAGGTTCTTGGTCGCGGCCTTACGGCCCACGGCCACCAGCAACTTGTCCACGGTGAGGGTCTGCTCGCCTGCGGCGTCGGTGTAGCTGAGCACCACCTGCTTGGCATCGCCGCTACCGGTGATCTCGGTCTTGCCGACCTTGGCACCCAGCTTGATGTCCAGGCCCTGCTTCTTGAATTCCTTCAGCGCGGTCTTGGCCACTTCGGCATCGGCCAGTGCCAGGAAGTCCGGCAGCGCTTCGAGGATGGTGACCTCGGCGCCCAGACGCTTCCACACGCTGCCCAGTTCCAGGCCGATCACGCCGGCACCGATCACTGCCATGCGCTTGGGCACAGCGGTGAAATCCAGGCCGCCGACGTTGTCGACGATGGTGTCGCCGTCGAACTTGGCGAACGGCAGTTCGATCGATTCCGAACCGGCCGCCAGGATCACGTTGGTGCCCTTGAGCTCGATCTCGCCGCCTTCGTGCTGGGCGACCTTGACGATATTGCCCGGCAGCAATTGGCCGAAGCCGTAGTACGGGGTGATCTTGTTGGCCTTGAACAGCATCGCGATGCCGCCAGTGAACTGCTTCACGATCTTGTCTTTGCGACCGATCATGGTGGGCACGTCCATCTTGGCATCGTTGAAGCTGATGCCGTGGTCGCCGAACAGGTGACCCATGTTCCAGAACTGGCGCGAGGAATCCAGCAGCGCCTTGGACGGAATGCAGCCCACGCGCAGGCAGGTACCGCCCAGGGCGGGCTTGCCGTCCTTGCCGAGTGCCGCGTCGATGCAGGCGACCTTCATGCCCAGCTGGGCCGCGCGAATCGCCGCGTGATAGCCGGCCGGGCCGGCACCGATGACGACGACGTCGAATTGTTCGCTCATTTCATTTGCTCACGGGAATGGGGAATAGGGAATGGGGAATGGCAAAAGCGCATGCGCCTGCTGCGTCCCATCCAGGTCCAGGCGGGAATGGAGCGGTCGATGGGCGCTTGTCCCATTCCCGAATCTCCATTCCCGATTCCCGGCTCTTAAAGGCCGAACAGCATCCGGCCCGGGTTTTCCAGCTGATTCTTGATGTCGACCAGGAACTGCACCGAATCCTTGCCGTCGATGATGC
The DNA here is from genome assembly GCF_031843525.1 of Xanthomonas sp. WCS2018Noco2-27. NCBI lineage: Bacteria > Pseudomonadati > Pseudomonadota > Gammaproteobacteria > Lysobacterales > Lysobacteraceae > Xanthomonas > Xanthomonas sp. WCS2018Noco2-27. Next base: position 269,827 of record NZ_JAVTIK010000001.1, read on the forward strand.
GGTGGTCGTAAGACAGCGCCAGGTACATCATCGGCGCGATCACGACCTGGCCGTTCTCGGCGATCGGACGTTCCTTGATCGCGTGCATGCCCAGGATGGCGCTCTGCGGCGGGTTGATGATCGGGGTGGACAGCAGCGAGCCGAAGGTGCCGCCGTTGGTGATGGTGAACGTACCGCCTTGTAGATCGTCCAGGCCCAGCTTGCCGGCGCGCGCCTTGGCGGCGTAGTCGGCGATGCCCTGTTCGACTTCAGCGAACGACTGGCGCTCGACGTTACGCAGCACCGGCGTGACCAGGCCCTTTTCGGTGGAGACGGCGATCGAGATATCGCTGTAGCCGTGATAGATGATGTCGTCGCCGTCGATCGATGCGTTGACCAGCGGGAAGCGCTGCAGCGCGTTGGCGGCGGCCTTGACGAAGAAGCTCATGAAACCGAGCTTGATGCCGTGCGCCTTCTGGAATTCGTCCTGCAGTTCCTTGCGCGCGGCCGACACCTTGGCCAGGTTCACTTCGTTGAAGGTGGTCAGCATCGCGGTGGAGTTCTTGGACTCCATCAGACGCTTGGCGATGGTCTTGCGCACGCGGGTCATCGCCACGCGCTCTTCCGGACGGGCGCCAGAGGCCTTGCCCACGCCACCGGCTTTGGCGAAGTTGACGATGTCTTCCTTGGTCACCGCGCCGCGGCGGCCGGTACCGTCGACCTGCGACGGATCCACGCCCTGGGTGATCGCGGAAAAACGCGCACCCGGCGGCAGCGAATCGGCAGCGGACTTCGACGCGCTCGGTGCAGCGGCAGCAGCCGGTGCCGGGGCGGCAGCGGGAGCTGCTGCTGCGGCGGCCGGTGCGTCGGCCTTCTTCTCTTCGGCCGGAGCCGCGGCAGCAACGGCGCCTTCTTCGATGATCGCCAGAAGCTGGTTGCTGGTGACCGTGCTGCCGGCTTCGAACTTGATTTCCTTCAACACGCCGTCGACAGGCGAAGGAACTTCCAACACGACCTTGTCGGTTTCCAGGTCGACCAGATTCTCGTCGCGCTTGACCGCTTCACCGGCCTTCTTGTGCCAGCTGGCGATGGTGGCGTCGGAAACGGATTCGGGCAGTACCGGAACTTTGACTTCGGTGGCCATTCGGGGAGCGTCCTAGGGTTTTCGTTCTTTGGGGAAGAGGAGTTATTCAGCGACTTGGTCGTTGAACGGATTGAGGAGCGCATCGGCAACCAGCGTTTGCTGTTCGACGATGTGGTCGGCCATGTGGCCGGCGGCAGGCGAGGGCGAACGGACACGGCCGGCGTAATGCAGGCTTTGACCGCCGGCCAGGCAGAAATTGAGGTGATGGCGGATCTGGTACCACGCACCCTGGTTCTGCGGCTCTTCCTGACACCACACCACGTCGGTGGCGTTGGCATAGGCCTTGAGTTCGGCGGCCAACTGCGCACGCGGGAACGGATACAGCTGCTCCACGCGCAGGATCGCGACATCGTCCTGGCCGCGCTTGGTCTGGTCTTCGAGCAGGTCGTAATAGACCTTGCCCGAGCACAGCACCACGCGCTTGACCTTGCCGGCATCGGCCTTGGCATCGGGAATCAGATGCTGGAACTCGCCATCGGCCAGTTCTTCCAGGCTCGACACCGCCAGCTTGTGGCGCAGCAGCGACTTGGGCGTCATCACCACCAGCGGCTTGCGGGTGGTCATGCGCATCTGACGACGGATCATGTGGAAGCACTGCGCCGGCGTGGTCGGCACGCACACCAACATGTTCTCCAGCGCGCACAGCTGCAGGAAGCGCTCCAGACGCGCGGAGCTGTGCTCCGGGCCCTGGCCTTCGTAACCATGCGGCAGGAACAGCGACAGGCCCGCGATGCGGCCCCACTTGGCTTCACCGGCAGCGATGAACTGGTCGATCACCACCTGCGCGCCATTGGCGAAGTCGCCGAACTGCGCTTCCCACACGCACAGCGCGTTCGGGTCGGTGGTGGAGTAGCCGTATTCGAAGCCCATCACCGCTTCTTCGCTGAGCAGCGAATCGATGATGGTGGCGTCTTCCGGGTTCTCGACCAGCTGACGCAGCGGCAGGTAGTAGTTGTCGTTCTTCTGGTCATGCAGGATCGCGTGACGGTGGAAGAACGTACCGCGACCGGCGTCCTGGCCGACCAGACGCAGCTTGTGGCCTTCGGCCAGCAGCGTGGCGTACGCCAGATTCTCGGCAAAGCCCCAGTCGCCCAACTGATTGCCGGCGGCCATCTTGACGCGGTCGTCGTAGATCTTGGCGACGCGGGCATGCAGCTCCACGCCTTCGGGAATGGTGGTGATCAACTTGGCCAGACGATCCAGCTGGTCGCGCTTGACGCGCGTATCCACCGGATCGGCAGCAGTGCCGACCAGATACTTGGACCAATCGATGGCGAATTCGTCCGGCTTGCGCGTGGCCAGTTCGGTGGTGTATTCGCCCGAATCCAGCTTGTTGCGGTAACCGTCCACCAGCGCCTTGGCCTCGTCGGCGCTCAGCACACCGTCGCTTTCCAGCTTGGTCGCATACAGCTCGCGGGTGGTCTTGTGCTTGCGGATGGTCTGGTACATCACCGGCTGGGTCGCTGCCGGTTCGTCGGCTTCGTTATGGCCCCAACGGCGGTAGCAGACCAGGTCGATGACCACGTCTTTCTTGAACTGCTGACGGAATTCGTAGGCCAGCTTGGACACGAACATCACCGCGTCCGGGTCGTCGCCATTCACGTGGAAGACCGGCGCGCCGATCATCTTGGCCACGTCGGTGCAGTACAGCGTGGAGCGGGCATCGTCACGCGTACTGGTGGTGAAGCCGATCTGGTTGTTGATGACGATGTGCACCGTGCCGCCGACCGCGAAACCGCGCGCCTGCGACATCTGGAACAGCTCCATCACCACGCCCTGGCCGGCGAATGCGGCATCGCCGTGGATCAGGATCGGCAGCACGGTCTTGCGTTCGGCATCGCCGAAGCGTTCCTGACGCGAACGCACGCTGCCGACCACGACCGGGTCGACGATTTCCAGGTGCGAGGGGTTGAACGCCAGCGCCAGATGCACCTGGTTGCTGTCGCCCACCGCGATATCGGCCGAGAAGCCCATGTGGTACTTGACGTCGCCGGTGTGCGCGCGGTCGTCGTGGGCATGCTCGAACTTGCCTTCGAATTCGTCGAACAGCTTGCGCGGGTTCTTGCCCAACGTATTGACCAACACGTTGAGGCGGCCGCGGTGGGCCATGCCGATCACGATGTCCTTGACCTGGTCCTTGCCGGACTGGTGGATGATCGCGTCCATCATCGGAATCAACGCATCGCCGCCTTCCAGCGAGAAGCGCTTCTGGCCGACGTACTTGGTGTGCAGGTAGCGCTCCAGGCCTTCGGCGGCGGTGAGCCGCTCCAGCGTGCGCTTACGGCTGGCCGCATCGCCTGCGATCTTGCCGCCGGCATCTTCCAGGCGCTTGTAGATCCACTGGCGCTGGTCGAATTCCTGGATGTGCATGAATTCTGCGCCGATGCTGCTGGCGTAGGTCGCCTTCAGGCGGGCCAGCAGATCTTTCAGCTTCATCCGCGGCTGGCCGCCGACACCGCCGGTGCTGAACTCGCTGTCCATGTCAGCCTGCGACAGGCTGTGGAAGGGCAGGTCCAGATCGGGCGGGTTGACCGGCGGGGTAAGCCCCAGCGGGTCGAGCTGCGCACCGAGGTGGCCGCGTGCACGGTAGGCGGTGATCAGACGGCCGACATTGCGCTCGCGCTCGTCGCTGGCGCCCGCGCCGGTACCGGCATTGGCGGCCTGTTTGGATGCGCTGAGAATGTGGGCAATGGCCGCCGAATGCGGTACATCACCGGCATCGCGACCTTGGAAGCCGTCGAAATAACTCTTCCACTTCGGATCGACACTGTCCGGGGCGACGAGGTACTGCTCGTACAGATCCTCGATATAGGCGGCGTTGCCGCCGGCGAGCTGCGATGACTGCGCGAACTGCTTTAGGAGATTATCCACGATGGTAAGTCGGGTCTGCTGTGGGGATGATTGTGCGGAAGCGGCAGGGCGAGTTGCCCTATCGGTCGGTCTCAAATCTCGAAAAATTATACCCCCTTGCGCTTGTGAGGGGGCGTCTGCGAGCTGACCGGCGGGGTAGACCAATTGGTCGGGCGCCTACGTGCGAGGGGCGCTGCGGTGTCAGATGCCAAGCGCGCGCGGTTCGTTCCAGAGCGCGCTGCGCTCCCATATCTGCGCGAATTCGCGCGATAGCTGGCGGCTGCGCGCCGCGCCGGACAGCCAGGTTTCGCCATCGTCGAAGCGGTGACCTGTTGGACGAAAGTAGTAGGCGTCGTCGCCGATCACATAGGCCGACGCATAGCTTGTATCGACCGGATCGCTGACCGCGCGGAACCGGAACACACTGGGCAGGCGCTGGGCCAGGCGCAACATCGCACTGCTGCTGGCGGCGGCGCTGGCAGTGTCCTGCACCAGCACCTGCACGCGTTTGTCGTGGCGTGCGGTGGCGAAGCGGCGCAGTGCATCGAGCACGGCAGCGTTGTCGAACAATTGCGGATCCAGCGCGCGGGTGTAGATCAGCACCTGCCGCCGTGCGCTGCACAGCAGGCCGGTGGTGGCGGCCAGGGCCGCGGCGAGGTCGTCCACTGCCATCGGGCCGTCGAGCCGGCGATGCAGGGGCGTGCCGGGCGCAGCACCGGCATCGGTGGTGCGCTCGTGAGGAGAATGCGGGGGGAGTTCGGGTAAAAAGCCGAGCCGTGCGAACACGGCCTCGGCGTTTGCGGTGACGCGGGAGTGCAGGCTGGGCCAGCCACGCTGGGCTGCGGCATCCACCGCTGCGGCGAGCAGCTGGTCTGACAGCCCGCGACGCCGCCAGTCCTGCACCAGGCCGAGCCGGTCGATGCGGCGATCCGGCGTCACACGCACCGAGGCGACCAGTTGGCCGTCATCGGTGCGCGCGGCCAAGTGCAGGCTGAGCGGGTCCAGCGCATCCCACTCGGCATCGTGGGCGTTGCCCGCGATGCCGGTCGTGCAGGCCTGCCGCAGCGCACGCAGGGCCGCGGCATCGGATGCCGGGTCCAGCGACACGATTTGCGGCCTGCCGTGCGGGCTCATGCGCGCTCCGGGGTCTCGTCGTTGTTGCCGTCTTCGCCGATGTCCGAAGCGTCTGTGCTGCCATCTCCGTTCTGCGCGGTGTCGGCGATGTCGGCGATATCTGCCGGGCTGTCTGCGTCGTCCGCCACCGCTTCGACATCGGCATCGGTATCGATGGCGTCGTCTGCATCCGCGCTGTCGGCGTCGTCCTGAGTGTCGTCGTGGTCGGCCGACACGGTGAGCACATGCGCCTGATCGTCGTCGATGTCTTCGTGCGCGTCGTCATGGGCGCGTTGGTAATGGCCTTGCGCCAGCAGCTCCAACACCACCTCGCGGCCGCGTGCGCTCAGCTGCGTGTAAAGCCCGCCATCGATTTCTTCGGCCGCCGCCAGACGCGCCGCGTCCTTGGCCGACAACGCAAATTCCAGGCCGCTGCAGAACAGCGTGGCGCCGCGCTTGGCACGCCGCCAGGCCAGCCGCGACCAGGGGTGGCGATACAGCACCACGCCTTCTTCCAGCGCCTGTTCGACCGCTTCGCGCGGGATCGGCTCGGGCGCCGGCACCACGTCGCCGGAGGCGCGATAGGTGGTCATGAAACGGCCGAACCAGTCGCCCAGGCGATCCGGGTCGTTCATGCGCAGCGCATTGAGCGCTTCGACCACGCGGTTCATTGCGGTGACGTCGATCTCGTACGGGTCGGCCGGCACCTTGAGGTCTTCGTCGTGATAGCGCACCGACTCGTCGGCATCGGCGATCAGGGTGTCCAGGTAATCGCCGATCAATTCGGCCGAGGACGGTGCGCGGGTGCCGATCGAGAAGGTCAGGCAGGCGTCTTCGGCCACGCCGTGATGCGGCACCAGCGGCGGCAGATACAGCATGTCGCCCGGACCCAGCACCCAGTCGTGGGTCGGCTTGAACTCGCGCAGCAGCTTGATGTCGACGTCGTCACGGAACGCCAGCGGCGTGGGCTTGCGGCCTTGCGAGGTGCGTGCGTCGATCTGCCAGCGGCGATGGCCCTGACCCTGCAGCAGGAACACATCGTAATGGTCGACATGCGCGCCGACCGAGCCGCCGGTGGCGGCGAAGCTGATCATGATGTCGTCGATGCGCCAGCGCGGCAGAAAGCGGAACTGCTCCAGCAGTGCGCGCACATCGGCGTCCCATTTGTCCACGTCCTGCACCAGCAGCGTCCAATCGTGATCGGGCAGGCCGGGGAAGTCGGTTTCCTGGAACGGGCCGGTACGCACGCTCCAGCCGTCGGTGGCGCGGTCGTGGCTGATCAGGCGTGCCAGCACGCCGTCTTCGCAGGCCAGGCCAGCCAGATCTTCCGGCTGCAGCGGCGAGGCAAAATCTGCGAAGGCATTGCGGATCAGCAGCGGGTGCTTGTGCCAGTAAGTGCGCAGAAAGCGCTCCACCGGCATGCCCAAGGGCTGGCCTGGACGGGCCTGGACTTCGATGACGGGAGGGTTTGCCTTGCGTGCAGCCATGGGGAGTCCTTGCAGGTGTCGATGGAATACTGGGGCGCGGGCAGGGCCGGCGCAGATGTCCCATTGTCCGATGCCTGCGCCGGATCTGCACCTGCGCGCTGGGCTGGCAACAGGCAATGCTTCAGGGACGTGGTGGTTCGGTCTGCGCGCTGCCGGCGACTGCGCCTGGCTGGCGATCACGTCAAGACGTGCTGCAGCGGTGTTCGGGCGGCACAGCGCGCTTGCCGTGAAGCCTGATGGGGTGCGTGGACGGCTTCGCGGCCAAGGCCGCTCCTACAAAAGCAGGGCGCGCTGACAAGAGCAGGGCGCGCTGAGCCATTGGTGGTGAAAGCCACACATTGCGGGTCTCGCCACGTTCACAGCTGCTTGCTGTGCGCGGCCCGGCAGGCCGCTGTTGCTGGCGATACTGTCATCGACGTGCGCTCGCGCTGTGCGGCACAGATCACGTTTGCGCGGGCGACGCGCTGCATTTTGTGATCGTACTTGGCACCGTCAAGCCACGCGACGTAGTGCTAGTGGCGGCGTGGCGGCCGTAAGTGCTGCAATCCAGGGCCGCGAATGGCATCGGGCCGCGAATGGCATCCGGGGTGGGAGCATTCGCGGCCCGCGCTGGCTGGCAAGAAAGCCGAGTGCTCGGCACGCACGGCGCAGCATGCGTACGTCATTTGCAATCTTGCTGCCTTGCTGGGCGAAGGCTGCGCTAGCGCGCCGTCGCGGCCACCGACTTACATCACCTTGTTGCCGCTCCCGCGGTCGTCCAGCGTGGGCTTGCTCGATGGGTTGACCGTGTTGTCGTTGCCGGAAAAACGGACCTGCTTGACCTCGCGCGCCAGCACCAGATTCTTGTTGCCCTGGATGTCCACGCTGTCGACATTGGTCAGATTGAGCGTGTTGTCGTGGCCAGAGACGCTGAGCTGGCCCAGCTGTTTGTTGAGCACGGTGAAGTTGCTGCCTTCCACGCGGATGCTGCGTGCGTTGTCCAGATTCATCGCGCCGCGTGAGGCGGTGATGGTCACCGCGCCGCAGTTGCCATGCAGGATCCACTCGCTGTCGTCGCGGGTCAGGCGCACATCCTTGCCGTCGCAATCGGCGCCGCTGGCCGGGTCGGTCACTGTGGACGAGACGGCCGATAGCGCTTGGGCCGCAGGGCCGTCGGCGCCACATCCGCTCAGTGCGGCGATGCTGGACAGGGCGAACAGCGACGCGATAGTCCGGGCTGCATGCATGGGTGATCCCTCGCTTGGATGAGGCCGGCACCATAGCAGCCGCATCGGGGAGCGCCGTTGACGCCGGCTCGACGCTTGGGCGTTGCCGACACACCCGGCGAAGCAGCCGTACTGTCACATCGGTAGAAATGCCAGGACCTACCGCATCCCCAGGACCTACCGCATCCCGGCAATGGCCGCGCCCGCTTGGCGTGGCGCGGCCGGTGGTGTTCCCGCTTAGGCAAGCGTTGACCACCTTTTCCACGTGCTGTCGATCAACAAGCGAAGCACTCTTCACTACGCGCACGTGCTTGATCTTCAGCATGGGAGGCCGCCGCATGTGGGCGAAATCCGGGGCTCACTCGTCACGCCTCGCGTTGTTGAGAGCTTTCTTAAATCGCGCGCGCCAACTGCTCGGCCAGGCCGGTGTAGCCGCCCGGGGTGAGCGTACGCAGGCGCTGCTTGTCTTCTTCGGGCAGCTCCAGGCTTTCCACGAAGGCCTGCATCGAGGCGGCGGTGATGCCGTGGCCGCGCGTCAGCGCCTTCAGTTGTTCGTACGGGTTGGGCAGGCCGTGGCGACGCATCACCGTCTGCACGGCTTCGGCCAGTACTTCCCAGGCGGCGTCCAGATCGGCATCCAGGCGCTGCGGATTGACGGTCAGCTTGCCCAGACCCTTGGCCAGCGAATCCAGCGCCACTTGGGTGTGACCGAACGCGGTGCCCAGCGCACGCAGGACGGTGGAATCGGTGAGGTCGCGCTGCCAGCGGCTGATCGGCAGCTTGGCGGAAAAGTGCTCGAACAACGCATTGGCCACGCCGAAATTGCCTTCGGCATTTTCAAAGTCGATCGGGTTGACCTTGTGCGGCATCGTGGACGAGCCGACTTCGCCTTCTTTCAACTTTTGCTTGAAATACCCCAGCGAGATGTAGCCCCAGATATCGCGCGACAGGTCGATCAGGATGGTGTTGGCGCGACGCGTGGCGTCGCCGATTTCGGCCACGTTGTCGTGCGGCTCGATCTGGGTGGTGTAGGGGTTGAACACCAGGCCCAGGCTCTCCACAAACCGCTGCGCAAACGCGGCCCAGTCCAGCTGCGGGTACGACACCAGATGCGCGTTGTAGTTGCCCACCGCGCCGTTGATCTTGCCGGTGAGTTCCACCGCGGCGATCTGCTTGCGCTGGCGCTCCAGGCGCGCGACCACGTTGGCGATTTCCTTGCCCAGCGTGGTGGGCGAGGCGGTCTGGCCATGCGTGCGTGACAGCATCGGTTGCGCGGCCTGCGCATGCGCCAGTGTGCGCAGCGAGGCGGTGATGCCGTCCAGCGTGGGCAGAAGCACGTCGCGGCGCGCCTGCTCCAGCATCAAGCCGTAGCTGAGGTTGTTGATGTCTTCGCTGGTGCAGGCGAAGTGCACGAACTCCAGTGCCGGGCCCAGCTCGGCATCGTCCTTGAGCTGTTCCTTGATGAAGTACTCCACCGCCTTGACGTCATGGTTGGTGGTGCGTTCGATCTCCTTCACCCGCCCGGCATGGGTCACGCTGAAGTCGTCGGCCAGCGCACGCAGACGCTGGCTGGCGGCGGCCGAAAACGGCGCCAGTTCGGCGATGCCCGGCTCGGCGGCCAGGGCCAGCAGCCATTCGATCTCGACCTTGACCCGTGCCCGGATCAGGCCGTATTCGGAAAAGATCGGGCGCAGCGCATCCACCTTGGAGGCGTAGCGGCCGTCGAGCGGGGACAGGGCGAGCAGGGCGGAATCCGACATGGGGAGGGCACTGGGAAGCTGGCGGGGCCGGTATTCTACGCCGCCCCGACGCCCGCTTCGCCCACCGGCCGCACTGTCACCGCCTGGATGCGGTGGCCGGCCATGCGCCGAACGGTCAGCGCGTGGCCGTCCAGTTCCAGGGTTTCGCCTTCTTCGGGCAGCCGCTGCAGCTGATGCACGATCAGCCCGCCGACCGAATTGACATGGTCCGGGGCGCTCAGATCCTGGCCCAGCAAGCGTTCCAGGCGGAAGATCGAGGTACTGCCGGCCACCAGCAGCGAGCCGTCCTGGCTGCGTACCGGGGCGTCGCGCACCACGTGACGGTGCTCGTCCTCGATCTCGCCGACCACCACTTCCAGCAGGTCCTCCAGGGTGAAGAAGCCCAGAATGCGGCCTTCGTCCTCCACGCACAGCGCCAGATGGGTGGTGCCGCTGCGGAACTGCTCCAGCGCGCTGGGAATGGGGGTTTCCAGAGACAGCCGGGTGGGTGGTCGCAGCAACGGACGCAGGTCGTCCAGGTCCTGGCCGCGCGCCATCGCCACCAGCAGATCCTTGGTATGCAGGATGCCCAGCACCTGCTCGCCATCGGTGTCGAACCAGGGGTAGCGGCTGTAGCGCGACTCGCTGAATTCGGCCAGCACCGCTTCCAGGTTCATGTCCTCGCGCAGGCTGCGCATATGCTCGCGGGGGCGCATCAGGTCGCCGGCCACCAGATCCGGCAGTTCCAGCGCATGGCTCATCAGCGCCAGCCCATGATCGGCGGTAGGCGCGTTGGGGTCCTGGCGGCCGACGATCAGTTTGAGTTCTTCGCGCGAATAGCGGTGCGACTGGTGCTCCACATCGCCCCAGCCCAGCAGGCGCAGCAGCCGGTTGGCGCTGGTATTGAGCACCCAGATTGCCGGGTACATGGCCCAGTAAAAAACGTACAACGGCGCGGCGGTCCACAACGACATGCGCTCCGGGCGCCGGATCGCCATGGTTTTGGGGGCCAATTCGCCCAGCACGATGTGCAGGAACGAAATCAGGCTGAAGGCAATTGCCAAGGCGGTGAACTGCGCGGCGTCCTCGGACATGCCCAGCACATCGAACAACGGCTGCAGCAGATGCGCGAATGCAGGTTCGCCGACCCAGCCCAATCCCAGCGATGCCAGGGTGATGCCGAGCTGGCATGCCGACAGATACGCATCCAGATGCGCGTGCACCCCCAGCAACAGACGCCCGCGCCAGCCATGGGTCTGGGCCAGCCCCACCGCCTGCGTGTGCCGCAGTTTGACCAGGGCGAACTCGGCGGCAACGAAGAAGCCGTTCAACAGCACCAGCAGCAGCGCGACGATCAACAGCAGCACATTACCGAGCATGTTCGCCTCCGCGCGGTGCAGGGGCGGCAGATGGATGCATCAACGCAGGCGTGTGCATGGTGGTGCGGGGTGCAGCGAAGCAGAACGCGGGCAGTGCGTTTCTACAGTCAGGGTCGTCGCCCATGGCGGCGTGGTACCTCGTATGGATCGATGCTGAGTCTAGTCCACGCACTGCGATGACATCGTTGCAACGCTGCCAGCGAGTATCGTTATGACCCTCGCCAGCGTGGGTGCGCCCGCTGCCAGCCATTGCGTCACCACAATCCAACACTGTGCGGAGAAGGCAGATGAGCGAACGTTTCAGGACCGAACACGACAGCATGGGCGAATTGCAGGTGCCCGCCGATGCATTGTGGGGCGCGCAGACCCAGCGTGCCGTGCAGAATTTTCCGGTATCCGGCCAGCCGATGCCACGCGGCCTCATCCGCGCGCTGGGCTTGATCAAGGCCGCTGCCGCCGGTGTCAATGCCGAGCTCGGGCTGCTGCCGAAGTCGATCAGCAAGACCGTGCAGGCTGCGGCATTGCAGGTGGCCGACGGCACCCATGACGCGCAGTTTCCGATCGATGTGTACCAGACCGGCTCGGGCACCTCGTCCAACATGAATGCCAACGAGGTGATTGCCACGCTGGCCACGCGCGCCGGCAAGGACGCGGTGCATCCCAACGATCACGTCAATCTTGGCCAGAGTTCCAACGATGTGGTGCCCACCGCGATCCGTGTGTCGGCGTTGCTTGCGGTGCAGGAACACCTGCAGCCGGCGCTCAAGCATCTGCGCAAGACCATCGACAAGCGCGCCAGGTCGCTGGACAAGATCGTCAAGACCGGTCGCACGCATTTGATGGATGCGATGCCGCTGACGTTCGGGCAGGAATTCGGGGCTTGGTCTGCGCAATTGAGTTCGGCGCAAGACCGGCTCGACGATGCGCTCAAGCGGCTGCGCCGTTTGCCGCTGGGCGGTACCGCGATCGGGACCGGCATCAACGCCGACCCACGCTTCGGCGGCAAGGTGGCCAAGGCTTTGTCGAGCCTGAGTGGCGCCAAGTTCGAGAGCGCGGAAAACAAGTTCGAAGGCCTGGCTGCGCAGGACGATGCGGTGGAGTTGTCCGGCCAGCTCAACGCGCTGGCGGTGGCGCTGATCAAGATCGCCAATGATCTGCGCTGGATGAATGCCGGCCCGTTGGCGGGCCTGGGCGAGATCGAATTGCCGGCGCTGCAACCGGGCAGCTCGATCATGCCGGGCAAGGTCAACCCGGTGATTCCCGAGGCGACCGTGATGGCCTGCGCGCAGGTCATCGGCCACCACACTGCGATCACCGTGGCGGGGCAGACCGGCAACTTCCAATTGAACGTGACGCTGCCGTTGATCGCCTACAACCTGCTGGATTCGATCACCTTGCTGGGCAATGTGTCGCGTCTGTTGGCCGATACCGCCATTGCCGGATTGAAGGTGCGTCAGGACCGCGTGCGCGAGGCGCTGGACCGCAATCCGATCCTGGTCACCGCACTCAACCCGATCATCGGTTACGAAAAAGCCGCAGCGATCGCCAAGCGCGCCTACAAGGAGCAGCGCCCGGTGCTGGAGGTAGCCCTGGAAGACAGTGGGCTCAGCGAAGCGGACCTGCGCCGTTTGCTGGATCCTGCTGCACTGACGCGTGGTGGCATCCAGGCCGGCAGCAGTGGCGGCGGTGGCTGATCACCGCAATGTGCGTGTGTGCGTAGGAGCGCACTTGGGCGCGATGGGGCGTTGTCGATAAAGCCCCGTCGCGCTCGGGCGCGCTCCTATCCTGGGTTCTAGCCTTCTGTTCTCGCGAATCAGCGTTTTCGCGCGGCTTCGCTAATACTCAGTGCCGCTCGGCCTGCACGTTGCCGAAGCTCTCGCGATACGGCTGCAGCGACGGGATTTCATCCAGCAATTCGCCGCTGAGCGTTTGGATCTCCGGCGTGGCGGTCAGCTTGATCGACTTGTACTCCGCGTCCGCGCCAGCGGCGTTGACGGCCTGCTGGCGCAGCATCTGCAGATGCCCAAACAGCAACTGCAACTTGGCGCGGGTCGGCTCCTTCTGCGGTAGCGCGATGTCATCGATCTTGAGCGTGCCATCGGGCGTGATTTCCGCATTGGCAGCCGGTGGGCGACGGATCATCACCGATTGGGTGGTGATGGCAACGCGCGGCTTGCCGCGTTCGGCGCGACGGGACGACTGGTCGCCACAGGCGGCAAGGGTGCACAGCAGCAGCGCCATGCAGAGCATCACGAACTTGTTCATGGGGTCAATCTGTCGTGGGAAGCGTCTAGTGTAATCCGCGCCCACGCTGTCGATCAGCGCGGCGGCCAGCCGGACCGGCTGACAAAATGTCGCAGGTCCCGCCTCCGCGCCATGGCGTGCGCCCAAAAACCGCATGGTCCCGCGCGCCTTTGGGTTGCTGACAGCCGCTGCACTTGTCGGCGGCGACGCAGCGGCTGTGGCCCCGTCATTCCTTACGGCAATCGTCGACGTCGTGCTGGGTGAGGGTGGAGTAAGGCGCAAACGCCGGCACCAGCTGCACGGCGGCGTCCTGGGCGGTGCGTAGCTTGCCCAACTGGTCGCAGATGCGCAGGGCGTTTTGCTTGAAGGCTTCGCCGTCGGCCTGGATCTTGTCGCCCATCTTCTCCACGTTGCCACTGAGCACACCCTTGAGCGCTTCGCCGGCCGCATGGGCGCCGAATGCCGCGCCTTGGGTGCCGATATCGATACCCTTGTTGGCCACCGCCTGCACCTGCGCGTAATAACCGCGCATTGCCTGGCGCTGTGCATCGTTCAGGGCCACCGGCTTGCCCCCGATGCTGAGCGTGCCATCCATGCCGATGGTGGCAGCAGGTAAGGTGTCGCGCTTGAGCGTCAGGCTCTTGCCATCGAACGTCACGCCGCTGCCCTGGATGTGCGCGGAGCCGTCGACGGCGACCTCTGGCTTGCCGCAGCCAACCAGCAGCGCACCGACCAACACCGCAGAGAGAAATGATTTCATCAGCAGTCCCCTTCGAATCGTGGATGAAGTGATCAGCGCTCGGCCGGCACGCGCGTGGTGCCGGCGACGTCCTTGACATTGATATCTCCGCTGCCCTTGCGCGCAACGCTCACATCGCCGCTCACCTTGCGCACGTTGAGCGCGCCGGAATTGATCGCCTCGACGGTGATGTTTCCCCGCACGTCGTTGAGCTCCATATCGCCAGACCCGATCGTGCCGACCTTGATGCTGCCGGCCACGTCGCGCAGCGTGACATCGCCCGAGCCCACTTTGCCGATCTCCGCCGCGCCATGGATCTGCTTGGCCTTCAGATCGCCCGAGCCCACGGCCAGCACGCGGAGCGCACCGATGTCTTCCAGTTCGACATCGCCGGAGCCCACCTTGACGGTGACACGCCCCTTGCTATGGCGAATGGCAACATCGCCGGAGCCGACATCGGCACTCACCGCAGCGGCGCCGGTGATGTCGGCATCGCCGGAGCCCACATCCAACTGCACCAGCAGGTTACTCGGCACGCTGCCGCGCAGGTCCAGATACGAATAGTTTTCGCCGACGGACATACGCAGCAGGCGGTCGTCCGTCAGCGTCACCACCAGCCGGTCGCCCACCCGCTTCTGGGTGACCGTCAGGCCCTTGAGCACGTCGGCCTTGGCTGCACAGGCGCGGCCGTGCAGACGACCGCCATTGCCGGGCGATGCTTCCAGATGCAGGTCGCTGGAACCGACCTCGAACAACACCGATTTCACTCCCGCCAGCTGCAGTTCCAGGCTGCGTGGCTCGGAGAATTTGCACTGCTCCTCGGCCACTGCGGCGCCGGGCAATGCGAACAGGATGGCCAGGGTCAAAGGCAGGCGCATGGGGTGTCCTCAGGCTTCGGAGCGCCGACGGCGCAGATAGATGGAAGCGGCGATCAGCGCGATGCCGATGGCGGCACCGATCCAGATGTCCGGGTCGCCGTAGACACGCGAACTGTCGGTGTGCTGCAAGGCCCACTGCACCAGGTCGCTGGGATTTTGCAGCGCACTGCTGTCCAGGTTGCCGCTGACGGCAAGCGGCGACCACGTACCAGGCAAGGCGCTGAGCAGGCCGCGATAGCCGACCACGTACCAGACCCCGCCGATCGGCAGCGACACGCCAGGCATCGCCGACAGGATGCTCAACATCACGCAGGCCAGCAGTGGGAACAGCACCGCCCACAGGAACGGCTTGCTGCCGGCCCACGCCGAGCAGAACATCAGCCAGCCGACGGTCGGCAGCGACCACAGCAGGCTCATCGGCACGGTCTTCAACAGCAGCCACAACAATGCGAACGGGTGCGAGTGAGTAGCCAACGCCCAGGGGCTGGGCACGCCTGCTATCGAGGCGCCAACGATGGCGATCAACCATAACGCCAGGCCGACCACCGTACCGATCACGATGGAAATCAGCGGCGCCAGCAGCAAGGCCCAGGCGGCCTTGGACAATACGGTCTGTACGTCGGAGACCGGCAACGATTTCCAGAACAGCACGCTGCGGTCGCGGCGATCGTCGTAGAGGCTGCCAAGCGCATAGAAGAACACGACAAAGGCCAGTACCACCGAGGCGATGCCGACGCCGCCGAGCAGCAGCCCGTCGCCGACCTGGCCCAGGGTGCGCGTGTATTCGGCCAGATCGTCCATCCGGATGCTGTCGCCGGTCATGTTGCGACGCGCGCTGATCGCGCCGATCACCGCGCCCAGCAGCGCAAAGAACACCGCGATGCCGCCGGTGATCACCTGCGCCCAGACGAAGCCGCCACGGTGTTCCCAGTATTCGCGTTTGAGTAGCCAGCCGAAGGTCCGGGCAGGCGATGCGTGGTTGGTCATGGCATTCATGCGTAGGTCCCCTTCATGACGGCAACAAACAGGTCGGCCAGGCCGGGATTGCGGGTTTCGCCGAAGCGTGCGAGCTGATCCTTGGGCACGCCATCGAACAGCATCACGGTCTTGCCGAAGGGCAGGGCGCGTTCGTCGATCGGGGTCAGGGCGCGCGCAGTCTCCAGGTGTTCGGCACCGACCAGCACTTCGGTGTAGCGCTGCGCCACGTCTTCCATGTCGGCGGTGAGCACGATGCGGCCGTCGCGGATGAACATCACATCGGTGAGGATGTGTTCGATCTCTTCGACCTGGTGGGTAGTGACGATGATGGTCTTCTGCTCGTCGAAGTAATCCTCCAGCAAACGCTGGTAGAACTGCTTGCGATACAGGATGTCCAGGCCCAGCGTGGGCTCGTCCAGCACCAGAATGCGCGCGTCGATGGCCATCACCAGCGCCAGATGCAGCTGCACGATCATGCCCTTGGACAATTCGCGGACCCGCGATTTGCGATTGAGCTGGGTATTGGCCAAAAAACGCTCGCACTTGGCGCGATCGAAGCGCGGATGCACCCCCGCCACGAAGTCGATCGCTTCGCCCACCCGCAGCCAGCGCGGCAACACCGCCACGTCGGCGATAAAGCAGACTTCGTTCATCAGCGCATTGCGCTCGGTGCGCGGGTCCATGCCCAGCACCTTCAAGTCGCCGTCGAAGTCGGTCAGCCCCAGCACGGCCTTGAGCGCGGTGGTCTTGCCGGCGCCGTTGGGGCCGATCAATCCGACGATGCGGCCGGCGGCGATGGTGAAGCTGGTGTTGTCCAGCGCCAGCCGATGTTTGTAGGTCTTGCGTAGCCCACGTGCGTCGACGACATGGTCGGTGGAGACGGCGGTCATGGTGTTTTCCCCTGTGGCAACAGATCGTCGATGGACAGGCCCAGGCGCTGGATGCGTTCCAGCACCGCCGGCCATTCTTCATTCAAGAAGCGGTCGCGTTCGCTTCCGCGCAGCTTCTGTGCAGCTTCCGGGGTCATGAACATGCCCAGGCCGCGGCGTTTTTCCACCAGGTTCTCGTCGGCCAACTCCTGGTAGGCGCGCGAGACGGTGATGGGATTGAGTTGATAGTCCGCCGCGACCTGGCGCACCGAAGGCAGTGCGTCGCCAGGTTTGAGGATTCCATCGAGCATCATGGCAATGACCCGTTCCTTGAGTTGGCGGTAGATGGGAGCGCCGTCGCTCCATTGGATGTCGTTCATGATCAGCTCCGTGGGCGCAGAACCTGCGCGAAGGAGAAATAGGGCATCGACAGCGAAGCGCGCAGGTGCCGGCCAGGCCGGGTGCGCTCCTCGGGGGGAGTTGTCGCGTTTTCCGTAACCACCTCCGACACGCCATAATCGGCGCCGGACTCCGTGACCTGACTGGAAGCGGCTCCCAGCCAACCAATGGCAAACAGGGTGCTGCCGAACAGCAACAGCGGAACTGGTCGCGTGACACGTGTGCTGTTCATGCTTTCCCCCTGCGTTGGATGACTGGTGTTGTATTCAACTATAACACCGACACGCAGGCAGTCAACTGTCTGTCATACCCAACTGATGGCACCCCACGCAGACCGGGGTGCCGATCACCTTCGAGGAACTTCCAATGCTGCTGAAACGTCTATTGGTCGTTGTATTCGCTGGCTTTTTTGCAAGCTCGGCCATGGCCGCCGGGGCGCCGCTGCTGGATCTGGACTACCGCCCGTTGGCCGGCAAAGCGCCAATCAACCTGAACCGGAGTTACGGCGGCAAGGTAGTAATGGTGGTCAATACCGCCAGCAAATGCGGCTACACACCGCAGTACGAAGGTCTGGAAGCACTCAACCAGCGCTTCGCCAGCCGCGGGTTCGCGGTGCTGGGCTTTCCATCCAACGATTTCCAGGGACAGGAACCCGGATCTGAGAAGCAGATCCAGGAATTCTGCACGCTGACCTATGGCGTTAAGTTCCCGATGTTTGAGAAGGTGCACGTGCTGGGCAAAGAAGCGACGCCGCTGTATCAGCGCTTGACGCAGGCAACGGGCGTGGCGCCGGGTTGGAACTTCCACAAGTATTTGATTGCACGCGACGGGCGCGTGGTAGCGCAGTTCCCCAGCAAGATCAAACCGGACGATCCGAGCGTGCTGGCGGCGATCGAACGCGAGCTCACTGCGCCGTCGCGCTGAGCGCGGCTCTCGCAACGCCGCGTGCGCATGCGACAATGCGTGTTCAGCGCCGTCGGTGGCGTGTCTTTTCACTTTCGGGAAGTGCATCGAATGAAGATGGGAAAGCGCGGCGCGGCGGCGTCGCTACTGATAGTGGCAATGACGGCTTCGATGCCGGCGATGTCGCAGCAACCGGCCGCAGCGGCCACCAAGGAGAAGCCAGTTTTGAATGCATCGTCTGAGAAAAGCACGCGCGACAACGTCAGCTACGCCATCGGTATGGATGTAGCGCGCTCGTTCGAGCCGATTGCCCAGGACATCGATCTGAGCGCGATGCAACGCGCCATCGAAAATGCATTCAAGGGTGGTAAGCCGCTGTTGTCCGATGAGCAGACTCAGGCCACCGATACCGCATTGCGCACCGCGCTGGCTGCCCGCAATGGTCAGCAGGTGCCGGGCATGGCGCCAGGCTCCGCGCCGGCCACCCCGTCCAAGGAAAATGTCGGCTTGATGCTGGGCGACCGTGCGGTTGGTCCGTCGCTGGCCGGCATCAAGGACGAGATCGATCTGTCGACCCTGATGGAAGCGGTGCGTACCGTGTTCGCCAAGGGCACCACGCGTCTGACCCAGCAGGAAGCGGCCGCCACCATGCAGGCCTTCGCCTCTGCCAAGCAGGGCGCTGCCGGCGCCAAGAATCGCGAAGACGGCAATGCCTTCCTCGCCAAGAATAAAACCGAGAAAGGCGTGATCACCACCGCGTCCGGCCTGCAGTACATGGTGCTGCGCCAGGGCAGCGGCGAGCGCCCGATGCGGACCAACAAGGTCCGTGTGAACTACGAAGGCAAGCTGCTCGACGGGCAGGTCTTCGACAGTTCGTACCAGCGCGGCCAGCCGGCCGAGTTTGGTCTGGATCAAGTTATTCCCGGTTGGACCGAGGGCGTCGCATTGATGCCGGTCGGTTCGAAATATCGTTTCTGGATTCCATCCAACTTGGCCTATGGCCCGAACGGCACGCAAGGGGGGCCGATCGGACCGGACGCAACGTTGACGTTCGATGTCGAACTGATGGGTATCCTTCCCTGATCCCCCACAGGAGTACCCCCACCCATGCGAGTTGCGATCTTTGGTACCGGCTATGTTGGTCTTGTCACCGGTACCTGTCTGGCGGAAGTAGGTCATCACGTTATCTGCGTGGATATCGACCAGGCGAAAGTTGATGGTCTCAATCGTGGGGTGATTCCCATCTACGAACCCGGCTTGGAGCCGATGGTGAAAGCCAACCATGCCTCTGGCCGGTTGCGCTTCACCAGCGACGCCGCCGAGGCGATTGCGCACGGCGAAATCACCTTTATCGCTGTGGGCACGCCGCCGGACGAAGATGGTAGTGCCGACCTGCAGTACGTGCTGGCGGTTGCACGCACTGTCGGTCGCCATATCGACGGCCCTTCGGTCGTGGTCAACAAGTCAACGGTGCCGGTCGGGACCGCCGACAAGGTGCGCGCGGCGATCCAGGAAGAGCTGGACGCACGTGGCGTGGACCACGAATTCGATGTCGTCTCCAACCCCGAGTTCTTGAAGGAAGGCGATGCGGTGGCCGACTGCATGCGTCCGGACCGGATCGTGATCGGCGCCAAGAAGCCGGCTGCGATCGCACGCATGCGTCGTCTGTATGCCCCGTTCAATCGCAACCGCGATCGCATCGTGGAAATGGACGTGCGCTCGGCCGAGCTCACCAAGTACGCGGCCAACGCGATGCTGGCGACCAAGATCAGTTTCATGAACGAGATCGCCAATATTGCCGAGCGTGTCGGTGCGGACGTCGAGCATGTGCGTAACGGGATCGGCTCCGATCCGCGCATCGGCTGGCACTTCATCTATCCAGGTGCCGGTTACGGCGGCTCGTGCTTCCCCAAGGACGTGCAGGCGCTTGCCAAGACGGCAGAGCAGTACGGCATGCAGCCGACCCTGCTCAACGCGGTGGAAAGCGTCAACAACGCGCAGAAGGGTCATCTGTTCGAACTGGTGCAGCGTCATTACGGTGGCGAAAGCGGCAGCATCGCCGGCAAGACCTTCGCGGTGTGGGGCCTGGCGTTCAAACCCAATACCGACGACATGCGTGCGGCCTCCAGCCGTCGTCTGATGGCGCAGTTGTGGGAAGCCGGTGCCACCGTGCGTGCCTACGACCCGGAAGCCACGCACGAGGCCAAGCGCATCTTCGGCGAGCGCGACGACCTGACCTTCTGCGACGAAGCCTTTGCTGCACTGGAAGGCGCCGACGCACTGGTTGTTGTCACCGAGTGGAAGCAGTTCCGTAGCCCGGATTTCGGCAAGATCAAGCAGGCATTGAAGGACGACGTCGTGTTCGACGGCCGCAACCTGTATGACCCGCAGGAAATCGAAGCCGCCGGTCTTGCTTACTACGCCATCGGACGAGGCCGTTCGTTGCATGCATGAGCAACTCTCGCCGCGCGACCAGGAACTGGACGCGCGGTTGGTGGAACTGGAAACGCGCCTCTCCTTCCAGGAGCAGGCGCTCAATGAACTGAGTGAAGCACTTGCGGACGCCCGTTTGACGGGTGCCCGCAACGCCGAGCTGATCCGCCACCTGCTCGAGGATCTGGGCAAGGTGCGCTCCACGTTGTTTGCCGATGCAGCGGACGAACCGCCGCCTCCGCACTATTGATTGCAGATTGCCACCGCCATGAGCGATACCTTACGTGACCAGTTGCTTGGCCTGGGCTTCAAGTCCGCGCCCAAGCCCGAACGCAAACCCGACGCACGGCCTGCCGCGCGTCACCATGGCAACGGTGGCAAGCCCGCACCCGGCGGCAACAGGCCGGGTGGCCAGGGCAGGGGACCGCAGCGGCCACACGCCGCTGCGGCGACCGATGCAACCAATGAACGCAAAAGCGATGGCAGGCCCGACCGGCGCCACGATGGCAAGCCGGCAGCGTCGCCACGCCCCCAACATTCCAATGCCGACCGACGTAGCCCCAGGCCGGCGCGTACGCGCGAGGACATCGACCTGGCCAAGGCTTATGCGATCCGTGCGCAGCGCGAAAAAGACGAGCGCATCGAAGCCGAGCGCCTAAAGCAGGAAGAAGCACGCCTGCGTCGCGAAGCTAAGGCCAAGCTCGAGGAGCTGCTCAAGGACAAGGGCTTGAACCATGCCGATGCCGACATCGCGCGGCATTTCCCGTATGGCGGCAAGATCAAGCGCATCTACGTCACCGCCGATCAGCTCAAGGCACTCAATGCCGGCGAGCTGGGCGTGCTGCAACTCAATGGGCGCTATCTGCTGGTGACGGCCGAGGTACTCGCCGAGGCCGAATCCGTGTTCGCACCGTCGGTGGCCCTGAAGGTGGACCCGAATGCGCCGGCAGGCGACGACCCGTACGCCGATCCCCAATATCAGGTGCCCGACGATCTGGTCTGGTAACACCGCAATCCACTGGTGATTTGAAAAATCGGACACCTTTCGGGTGCCCCTGTATTGAGTGCGACCAAGTTGCTGCAGTGTGACGAAATGAGCACAGCTGATATCTGATCGCATGCACGACATCGTCGTCGCGACGCATGGCGCGGTCACCGATCTGCCTGCGGCTGCGTTCCCACTGAGCGGTCGCTCATAAATTTGCCCGGCAATATGGCCTGGCACCGCTTTTCAGGAATCAGGATGATGCGCGCGCAGATAGGGAACGGTTATTTCGCACATATCGACGGCTTACGTGCGCTGGCCGTGCTGTCGGTCATCGCCTACCACCTAGACGCAAGCTGGTTGCCCGGTGGCTTCACCGGTGTCGACATCTTCTTCGTTATCTCCGGGTTTGTGGTCAGCGCCTCGGTCGATCGGCTGCCTCGCGTGTCGGTTGCGGCAGAACTTGTCCGCTTCTATGCGCGTCGCTTGCGGCGTATCGCGCCCGCGCTGCTGGCATGTCTGGTGGCCACTGCGCTGTTCTCGATGGTGTTCATCCCCGAGTCGTGGCTAAGCGAATCCAGCACCAAGACCGGGATCATGGCGCTGTTCGGTTTGAGCAACTGGGTGCTTGCCAGCGTGGGGCAGGATTATTTTTCGCCGCGCGCAGAGTTCAATCCGTACACGCAAACATGGTCGCTCGGCGTCGAAGAGCAGTTCTATCTGCTGTTTCCGTGGATGTTTCTGGCGTGGATGCGCGGCGGTGCAGGGCGCTTCTGGTCGCTGGGCGTGTTCGCGCTCGCCAGTGCGGCCTCGCTCGGGTACGCGTGGCAGCGCACGCATGTGCCGGGGCATGAAGTCACATCGTTTTATCTGACGACTGCGCGTTTCTGGCAACTGGGTGCGGGCGTGCTGTTGTATCAAGGCATGACACTGCTCGGGCGCCGCGAAGGACGCCATCTGTTTGCCACCGGCATCGCGATGCCGGCTGCACTGCGCACGCTGCTGTTGGTGCTGGCGTTGGCCAGCATCGGAAATGGCTTGTGGAATGCGCG
This sequence comes from Xanthomonas sp. WCS2018Noco2-27, assembly GCF_031843525.1. Taxonomy (NCBI): domain Bacteria; kingdom Pseudomonadati; phylum Pseudomonadota; class Gammaproteobacteria; order Lysobacterales; family Lysobacteraceae; genus Xanthomonas; species Xanthomonas sp. WCS2018Noco2-27. The sequence goes on from NZ_JAVTIK010000001.1 coordinate 292,203, forward strand.
CCCCGGCCATTCGCCGTGGAGCGACGGGCTTTGGCCGGTGCTGGGCACGCTGGCCTTGCTGGCGTTGTTGCATCGACACGCCGACGGCTGGGCGGGGCGCGTCCTGTCCGCCAGGCCAATGGTGGCGATCGGCCGCATCTCGTATTCGCTGTATCTGTGGCACTGGCCGGTTCTGGTGCTGTTGCGGTGGACCGTCGGATTGGAATCGGCGAGCGCCAAACTTGCGGCGCTAGCCTTGACGTTCGCATGTGCGGTGGCGTCGTATCGTTGGGTGGAGTTGCCGTGGCGCACACGTCGTCTGAGCGGTCGCTCGAACATGCGCGTTGTGGCGATCGGCATCGGCGCGCTGGTGCTGGCCGCTGGCGTGCAATCGCTGCTGATCAAGTCCGCGCCGTACGCCTCTTGGAGTGTGGTCAGCAGGCATCCGCAGGATTGGTATGCCTATGCCCGTGGCCTGCGCAAGGAATTTCCGGACTGCCGCCTGCTGGCGAGCAATGCATCGGTCAACGGGCAGCCGGTGCGGATTTTCGCGCGCGGGCAGTGCACGCGACCGGCTAAGACGGGACGGCAGGTCTTTGTGATAGGCGATTCGCATGCGCTGGCCTACAACGAAATGCTGCGACGCTTTCCAGTGGTCGAAGGTGGCAGCGTCCGCATATACGGGGTCGCCGGTTGTTCGGTCGCTTCGATGCAACCTGGCGTGAAAGTGCCCGGGTGCGAGGAGTTCGTGCACGCCGCGCTGGAAGATGTGATCGCCAACGTACATCCTGGCGATGTGCTGTTTCTGCCAGGGTTGCGTGTGCCGCGTCTGGCCGAGCAGGACGCCCTGTTCGATCTGGATGCCAATGTCGCTACGTTGCAGAGCGAACAGGCGCAACGCGAGCGTGATGCGAGTGTTGCCGCAACCATCGCTCTGCTGGCGCCGGTGCAGGCGCGGGGCGTGCGGATCGTGTTCGAGGCGCCCAAGCCTGTGCTCAGGGCACCGCCGTACCGATGCTCGGACTGGTTCAATCGCCACAACGCGGTATGCGCCAACGGCATGCAGATCGAGCGAGCCGTCATGGAGCGGTACCGCGCGCCGGCACTGGACGGTGTGCATCGCATTGCCGCAGCGCTGGGCGGCGCCAGTGTCTGGGACCCGCTGCCACTGCTGTGCGATGCGCAGACGTGCGCGCCGACCCGGCATGGCCGACCGCTGTTCTTCGATGCCGACCACCTGAGCGGCTACGGCAATCGTGTGCTGCTGCCCAGCTTCGCTGCGCATCTGCGTGGCTTACCGGCGCAGGCGCCAACGCACTAACCGGATCAGGCAGCGATAGACAGGCCGGTCACGGCAGGCACGGCACCATGCACGCCGTTGCCTGTCGACGCAGTCGGGCATAAGGTCAGCTGCGTTGTCGCTCACTTCCTGCCGATGGTGCCGCATATGTCCATGTCTTCAAACTCCACGCAAGCTCGTGCCATTGTGCAGGCGTCGTTGATGCCCGCTGCTGCGTTCAACGTTCTGCGGCTTCAGGCAGGTCTACACCTGGCATTGGCCGGAGCGGTGTTGGCGCTATGCCTGGCCAGTCCGCAGGCATTTGCGCAATCGGAAGACGCCCCGGCGTTCGACCGTCCCGGTATCCCGTTCGCTGCCGAGGTGCTGCAGCCTGGCGCGTTCGCCTGGGAGCAGGGCTTGCCGGATGCCAGTACCGATCGTGCCGATGGTCAGCGCACGACGCTGTACACCGCCGACACGGTGCTGCGTCTTGGGGTGTCCGAGCATGTGGAGCTGCAACTGGGCAGCGACAGTTACAACTGGCAGCACGGTGGTGGTGCGCGCACGCACGGCGGTGGCGACAGCCAGGTTGGGTTGAAGGTCGCCTTGCCGTCGCGTTCGGAGAGTTTCCATTGGGCGGCACTGGGCACCTATCGCGTGCCGACCGGCAGCCCTGCCTTCAGCGATGGCTATTCGCGCGAGCTCGGGGTGACTGCATCGTGGGATCTGTCGCAGCAGCGCGCGCTGGCGTTGTACGTCAATTACGCACGCGATAACGACGGGCACACCTGGACGTTTTCGCCCAACTACACGTTCTTTTCGGGCGAGCATTTCAGCAGTTATGTGGAAGCTGGCCTGGATGCCGGCAGCGAGCATTCGCGTGTGGCGGGCGCCGGCGGCGCCTGGCAGCTACCGCATGCGATGCAGCTGGATGTCTCGGTGCTGCGTGGGCTGACATCGGAAAGCCCGGATTGGCAGGGTGGGATCGGCTTGTCGATCGCGTTTCAGTAACGGGTCAATAGCAGCCTAGGCACGCGTGCGACAGCGAGGCGCGAGCCCTGGCGTTGTGGCGCCCCCTACGCTTCTTGCTGGGGCAACGGCGCGGTCGCTTGGATTTCAGACGCTTGCGTGACCGCAGCAGATCGCTCGGCTGCGCGTCACGGCGGTCTGTCAGACGTGTGGGTGATCAATCGACGCGCGTGGGGCGGGGCGCACGGCGCGACGCGCGTTCCATCCACACATCGCAACGGCACGCCGCGGTTGCCAGAAGCTGCAGTAAGCTGTTTATCTCGACCGATGCGGCTCTGTGCCAATGACCGCCACAGTTGCGCCGCTGGATTTTGTTCCGCTCATGCTGCACTGCCGCATGCATTGAATGGCGGGAAAAGGCTTAATTGGATCGATCCAATTCCAGTCCATTACATGCGCGTTTTTCACTCAGCGGGTCCCAGCGCTTGACGCGTCCCAAGCAGGCCTCGGCTGCGCCGGAGGCTGGCGAAGTGCGTCTGGCGCGGCGTGGCGCGGTGACGCTGCGCGACATCGCAGGCGCAATCGGCGTCTCGCGCGCAACCGTGTCGCTGGTGCTGCGCGGTAGCCCGCTGGTGCATGCCAGCACGCGCGCGCGGGTGGAAGCCGAGCTGGATCGGCAACACTACGTCTACAACAGGGCCGCTGCCAATCTACGCCAGCGCACCTCGTCCAGCATCGCGCTGGTCATCAATGATCTGTCCAACCCGTTTTTCGCGGAGTTTGCAGCAGGGGTCGACGAAGCGTTGGGCGCGGCCGGCTATGTGACGCTGCTGGGTAGTACCGGCGAGTCCACGCAGCGGCAGCAGGCGGTGTTGACTTCGTTGATGGAGCACACGCCGGCCGGGATCATCCTGTCGCCGGCCGAGGGCAGCCAGGCGCAGGACTTGGCGCAGGTGCTGGGCCGCCAGCGCAACGTGGTGCTGTTCAATCGCGAGGTGGAAGGCGCCGGCTGGGACCTGTTGGCGCTGGACAACGAACAGGGCGCGTTTCTGGCCTGCACACATCTGATTGAACAAGGTCATCGGCACATCGTTTTTTTCGGCGGTCATGCCGAATCCAGCTCGTGCCGGCAGCGCCGCGCCGGTTATACGCGCGCGATGTCCGGCGCAGGTCTGGCGGTGCAGTACGTCGAGTCGGCACCCAATCGTCAGGACGCCGCACTGTGTGGCACGCGCATGCTCGACAACGCCGACCAGGCCGTGACCGCGGCGGTTTGCTACAACGACAGCGTTGCGCTTGGCCTGATGGCCGCGCTGGCGATGCATGGGATCGTTCCGGGCCGCGACTTCGCGGTGACTGGCTTCGACGATATTGCCGAAGCCGCCTTGTTTACCCCGGCGTTGACCACGCTGGCGGCCGATCCGCGTGCGCGCGGCCGGCAAGCTGCGCAGCTGGTGCTGCAGCGCATCGGCAGCCCGGACCTGGCGTCGCAGCGGCTGACCGCTGCAGTGGCGCTGAAGGTCCGCGCGAGTAGCGCCTGCGCGCCCTCACTCCTCTCTGTGTCTTCGCAACATCCCGTAAGCGATTCTCCCGCCCATTCCCCCACCAAGGCCTCAGGCCGCTGACCAGGCAACTCCTATGGTTTCCCTTTCCACGCAATCCACTGTGCCAAGCGGCAACAAGGCGCCCGTCAACAACGGCGTCGCGTTGTCGGTGGTCACCACGATCTTTTTCATGTGGGGCTTTCTCACCTGCCTCAACGACATCCTGATTCCGCATCTGAAGGCGGTGTTCGAGCTGAACTTTGCGCAGGCGATGCTGGTGCAGTTCACCTTCTTCGGTGCGTACTTCCTGATGTCGTTGCCGGCCGGTTGGCTGGTGAATCGCCTGGGCTACAAGCAGGGCATCGTTGCTGGGCTTGCGGTGGCGGCGATCGGTGCGCTGGGTTTCTGGCCTGCGGCGGAACTGCGCGTGTATGGCGCATTTCTGGGGGCGTTGTTCGTGCTTGCCACCGGCATCACCATCCTGCAGGTGGCGGCAAATCCGTATGTTGCGTTGCTGGGTCCGGAGCGCAGTGCCTCCAGCCGGCTGACCCTGGCGCAGGCGCTCAATTCGCTGGGTACCGCGATTGCGCCGCTGCTGGGCGGCTGGTTGATCCTCTCCAACACGGTGATGAGCGGCGACCAGCTCAAGGCGTTGCCGGAGGCCGAGCAGCTGGCCTATCGCGTGCAGGAAGCGCAGGCCGTGCAAGGCCCCTACATCGGGCTGGGCGTGGTGCTGTTTTTGCTGGCGATCTTTGTGTTTCTGTTCCGTCTGCCCACGTTGACTGATGCCGGCGCGCAGAAGGAAGAGAGCAAGCATTCGCTACTGGATGCGCTGCGTCACCCGCATGTGCGCTTCGGTGTGCTGGCGATCTTCTTCTATGTCGGCGCAGAAGTGGCGATCGGCAGCCTGATGGTCAATTACTTCTCGTTGCCTGAGATCGGCGGGTTCACCGAGCGCGAGGCGACCACCTATGTGTCGGCGTACTGGACCTTGGCGATGATCGGCCGCTTCATCGGTTCGGCGTTGTTGGCCAAGTTGTCGCCACGCGTGCTGCTGTCGGTATTTGCAGGGATCAACGCCTTGCTGCTGGGCTTGACCATGGCCAGTGGTGGCATGCTGGCGGTGTATGCGCTGGTGGCGATCGGGCTGTTCAACTCGATCATGTTCCCGACCATCTTTACCCTGGGCATCGAGCGGCTCGGTCCGCTGACCGGGCGCGCATCCAGCCTGTTGATCATGGCCATTGTGGGTGGCGCGATCGTGCCGTATCTGCAGGGCTTGCTGGCGGATCGCATCGGCCTGCATGAGTCGTTCGTGCTGCCGCTGGTGTGCTACCTGTACATCGTGTTTTACGGCATCTGGGGTTCGCGTTTGCGCGGCGCACTGGCGGAGGCGCGCGCATGAGTGCTGCCAAGAACCAGGTGGTCTGTTTCGGTGAAGCCTTGATCGACATGCTGGCCTTGCCGCAGGCCAGCACCGATGACGCGCGCACCTTCGCGCAATATGCCGGCGGTGCGCCGGCCAACGTGGCGGTTGCGGTGGCAAAGCTCGGCGGCGCTGCGCATTTTGTGGGCATGCTCGGGCGCGACATGTTCGGCGCTTTCCTGTTGCAGAGTCTGCAGCAGGCCGGCGTTGCCACCGATGGCATCGTGCGCACCGATGAAGCCAAGACCGCGCTGGCGTTTGTGGCGCTGGACGACGCCGGCGAGCGCAGTTTCAGCTTCTACCGGCCACCGGCAGCGGACCTGCTGTTCCGTCCGGAGCACTTTGCCGCCGATGGGTTTGCACAGGCAGCGGTGCTGCACGTGTGCTCCAACAGCATGACCGAGGATGCGATCGCGCAATGCACGCTGGACGGCATGCGCCGCGCGCGCGCCGACGGCGCCATCGTCAGCCTGGACCTCAATCTGCGCCCGATGCTGTGGCCGCAGGATGTGGACCCGGCTGCGTTGCTGTGGGAAGCGTTGGCGCTGGCCGATGTGGTCAAGCTCTCGCGCGAAGAACTGGAGTATCTGGCCGGCACCTTGCATAGCGACGCCAGCGCGGTGACGCAGAAGCTGTGGCAGGGCAACGCGCGCTGGCTGCTGATTACCGACGGCGGTGGCCCGGTGCATTGGCAGACACGGGTGGATTCCGGCCAGGTGCCGGCGTTCACTGTGCAGGTGCGCGACAGCACCGCGGCTGGCGATGCGTTCGTCGGTGGTCTGCTGTATCAGCTGGCCGCACGTGCGAGCACGCTTGAACACCTGTGCGGCGATGCTGCGGCGATGACGCAGGTGATTCGTTTCGCCGCAGCTGTCGGTGCACTTGCAGTGACGCGCAAAGGCGCGTTCGCCGCGATGCCCAGCATCGATGAAGTCCATTCTCTGATCCAGGAACAAGCATGAGCCCGTTGCCCGCATCTCCCGCTCCCGATTTCCGCTCGGCCGATGTGTTGCGCCAGCATATTGCCGACACCATGGCGTTCTATCACCCGCGCGCGATCGACCCGGCCGGTGGCTTCTTCCAGTATTTCAAGGATGACGGCAGCATCTACGATGCCGGCCACCGGCATCTGGTGAGCAGCACGCGCTTCGTCTTCAACTATGCGATGGCGTATCGCGAATTCGGCAATGCCGAGTACCTGCAAGCGGTGCGTCACGGCCTGGAGTATCTGCGCAACGTGCACCGCAATGCGGCCACTGGCGGGTATGCGTGGACGCTGCGCGATGGCGTGGTCGAAGACGACATGAACCACTGCTACGGCGTGGCGTTCGTGCTGCTGGCGTATTCGTGCGGCCTGAAAGCCGGTATTGCCGAAGCGCGCGAATGGATGGACGAAACCTGGCAGCTGCTGGAAAAGTATTTCTGGGAAGCGGAATTCGGCCTGTATCGCGATGAGGCCGATGCGCAGTTCAACTTCACCCGCTATCGCGGCCAGAACGCCAACATGCACATGTGCGAGGCGATGATCGCCGCCTACGAGGCCAGCGGCGAGCAGCGCTATCTCGATCGTGCGTTGCAGCTGGCCGACACCATGACCCGGCGCCAGGCGGCCAAGGCCGATGGGTTGGTGTGGGAGCACTACGACCCGCAGTGGAACATCGACTGGGACTACAACCGCGATAACCCCAAGCATTTGTTCCGCCCCTGGGGCTTCCAGCCGGGCCACCAGACCGAGTGGGCCAAGCTGCTGATGCTGCTGGATCGTTACGCGCCGACAGACTGGTTGTTGCCGACTGCGCAGCATCTGTTCGATGTTGCGGTGGATCGCTCCTGGGATGCGCAGCGCGGCGGGCTGTATTACGGCTTCGCACCTGACGGGCAGGTGTGCGATGACGACAAGTATTTCTGGGTGCAGGCCGAGTCGTTGGCTGCAGCTGCCTTGTTGGCGCAGCGCAGTGGCGATGCGCGCTACTGGCAGTGGTACGACAAGCTGTGGGAGTACTCCTGGACCCACATGGTCGACCACCGCTACGGCGCGTGGTATCGCATTCTGGATGCGGATAACCGCAAGTACAGCGACGAGAAGAGCCCGGCCGGCAAGACCGATTACCACACCATGGGCGCGTGCTACGAAGTGTTGAACGTGTTGCGTCCAGCAGCTTGATGCGGGTGTGACAGGGCGCGGCCGTCTATGTGCGGCCGCGCCGTGATGTAGGAGCGCACCCGGGCGCGATGGGGCTTTATCGGTAAGGCCCCGTCGCGCCTGGGTGCGCTCCTACGTTGGTTGGTCGCTGCTTGCGGTGATGCTGGCCCGGTGTCATTCGGGTGCCGCACCATGCGTGCGTCCTACAACGTGTTGTATGTGTTGCGCCCAGCAGTTTGATGCCGGTGTGACAGGGCGCGGCCGTCTATGTGCGGCTGCGCCGTGATGTAGGAGCGCACCTGGGCGCGATGGGGCTTTATCGGTAAGGCCCCGTCGCGCCCGGGTGCGCTCCTACGTTGTTGGGTTGGCTGCTTATGGCGATGCCGGCCCGGTGTTACTCCGGGTCGTAATCTAGATTCGATGCCAGCCAGCGTTCGGCCAATGCCAGCGTGATGCCCTTGCGCTTGGCGTAGTCGGCGACCTGTTCCTTGCCCAGCCGCCCGACCACGAAATACTGGCTTTTGGGATGGCTGAAGTAATACCCGGACACCGCCGCAGTGGGCAGCATCGCAAAGCTCTCGGTGAGCGACATGTCCGTGTTGCGTTCGGCATTGAGTAGATCGAACAGCGTGCGTTTTTCGCTGTGTTCCGGGCATGCGGGGTAACCGGGTGCCGGGCGAATGCCGCGATAGCGTTCGGCAATCAAGGCTTCGTTGTCGAGCTCTTCGTTGTCGATGTATCCCCAGAACTCGGTGCGCACACGCTGATGCAGGCGTTCGGCCAGGGCTTCGGCGAGGCGATCGGCCAATGCCTTGAGCAGGATTGAGTTGTAGTCGTCGTGCGCCGATTCAAAACGTGCAACATGCGGGTCGATGCCGATGCCGGCAGTGACCGCAAATCCGCCGATCCAGTCCTGCTTGCCGCTGCTCTTGGGTGCGATGAAATCGGCCAGGCAGAAGTCGGGACGGTCGACGGGTTTGTCGACTTGCTGGCGCAAAAAATGCAGGGAATGGGGAATGGAGAATCGGGAATGGTCGGGCGCCGATGCATCGCCTTGCGATTCCCGATTCCCGATTCCCGATTCTGCCGGCTCGGTCAGTACAACAACATCGTCGCCTACTGCATTGGCCGGCCACAGCCCAAACACCGCCTTGGCCGTGAGCCATTTTTCGTCGACGATCTGCTTGAGCATACGTCGCGCGTCGCGATACAGCTCGCTGGCCTGGGTGCCGACGATCTCGTCGCTGAGGATGGCGGGGAATTTGCCGGCCAGCTCCCACGCCTGGAAGAACGGCGTCCAGTCGATCAGCTCGATCAACTCTTGCAGCGGGTAATCGTCGAATACGTGCAGGCCAGGCTGACGCGGAGTGGGCGGTGTGTAGTTAGCCCAATCGCCATCGAAACGCTGGGCGCGTGCCTTTTCCAACGACACCAGCCGTTTTGCATCGCCACGGTTGCGGTGGCGTGCGCGGATCTCGGCGTAGTCGGCCTCGTTGGCAGCGACGAAGGCCTGACGCAGGTCGCGCGAAATCAGCGATTGCGCAACGCCTACCGCACGCGAGGCATCCTTCACCCAGACCGTGGGTGCGGCGTAATGCGGGTCGATCTTCAGCGCGGTGTGCGCGCGCGAGGTGGTGGCGCCACCGATCAACAACGGAATCTCAAAACCCTGTCGCTGCATTTCGCGCGCCACATGCGACATTTCTTCCAGCGAGGGCGTAATCAATCCGGACAACCCGATTAGATCCGCATTTTCTTCGCGCGCACGGTCCAGGATCACCTGCGCAGACACCATCACGCCCAGGTCCACCACGTCGAAGTTATTGCACGCCAACACCACGCCAACGATGTTCTTGCCGATGTCGTGCACATCGCCTTTCACGGTGGCCATGATGATCTTGCCGTTGGATTTGCCAACGTCGCCGGTGCGCAGTTTTTCCGCTTCGATGTACGGCAGCAGATAGGCCACGGCCTTTTTCATCACGCGCGCGGATTTGACCACCTGCGGCAGGAACATCTTGCCGGCGCCGAACAGGTCGCCGACCACGTTCATGCCGTCCATCAGCGGGCCTTCGATCACATCCAGCGGGCGTGTGGATTGCTGGCGCGCTTCTTCGGTGTCTGTTTCCACATAGGCATCGATGCCGTGCACCAGCGCATGCGCCAGGCGTGCACGCACCGGTTTTTCGCGCCAGGCCAGGTCTTCGACCTTGGCCGCACCCTTGCTGCCTTTGTAGCGTTCGGCGATTTCCAGCAGCCGCTCGGTGCCGTCCTTGCGGCGATTGAGGATGACGTCTTCCACGCGCTCGCGCAGGTCCGGGTCCAGCTCGTCGTAGATCGGCATGCCACCGGCATTGACGATGCCCATGTCCATGCCGGCCTTGATCGCATGGAACAGAAACACCGAGTGAATCGCCTGACGCACCATCTCGTTGCCACGGAAGGAGAACGACACATTCGACACGCCGCCGGAGATATGGCAATGCGGCAGCGTGCGCTTGATTTCGCGCGTGGCCTCGATGAAGTCCACTGCGTAGTTATCGTGCTCTTCGATGCCTGTAGCCACGGCAAAGATATTCGGGTCGAAGATGATGTCTTCCGGCGGAAAACCCACTTGCTCGGTCAGCACCTTGTAGGCGCGCGTGCAGATTTCCACCTTGCGTGCGCAGGTGTCGGCCTGGCCCACTTCATCGAAGGCCATGACCACGGCGGCGGCGCCATAACGCAACACCTTGCGTGCCTGTTCGATAAAGAGCGCTTCGCCTTCTTTCAGCGAAATCGAGTTGACCACGCTCTTGCCTTGCAGGCACTTCAAGCCGGCTTCGATCACCGTCCATTTGGACGAATCCACCATCACCGGAATACGCGCGATATCCGGCTCGGACATGATCAGGTTGAGAAAGCGCGTCATCGCTTTTTCGGAATCGATCAGCCCCTCGTCCATGTTGACGTCGAGGATCTGCGCGCCATTGGCAACCTGCTGGCGCGCCACGTCCACGGCTTCTTCGTAACGCTCTTCCTTGATCAGCTTGCGGAATTGCGCGCTGCCGGTGACGTTGGTGCGCTCGCCGACGTTGACGAACAACAGGTCCGGCGTGATGACCAGCGGTTCCAGGCCCGACAGGCGGGTGTAGCGGGGAGTGCTCATGCGATGCTCTGGCGGGCGTCGGACGTGGCGAATGTCCAGGCGAGGCGATGATGGTTGGCGGTCGGCAGGGCGCGGACCGAGATGGCCCTCATCCGCCCTTCGGGCACCTTCTCCCGCGTGCGGGAGAAGGGAGCTTTCGTCCACGTGCCGAGCAATGTGCCGTGCTTCTCTCGCGTGCGGGAGAAGGGATCTTTCGTCCACGTGCGGAGCAATGCGTCGTGCTTCTCCGGCGTGCGGGAGAAGGGAGCTTTCGTCCATGTGCAGAGCAATGTGCCGTGCTTCTCCCGCGTGCGGGAGAAGGGAGCTTTCGTCCACGTGCGGAGCGATGTGCTGTCCTTCTCCCGCGTGCGGGAGAAGGTGGCGCGCAGCGCCGGATGAGGGCCCACGTGCTGCATCACGCTGCCAGCTCCTGCGCACCCGGCAACTGCCGCGGCGGCAGATCCGCTACCGCTTCGGCAATTGCGCGGATGTGGTCCGGCGATGTACCGCAGCAACCGCCAACCAGATTCAGCAAGCCGGACTGGGCAAATTCGCGCAGCGTCTCGGCCATTTCCTCGGGCGTTTCGTCGTATTCGCCGAATGCATTCGGCAACCCGGCGTTCGGATGCGCGCTGACATAGGCGTCGGCGATCTGCGCCAGCGTTTCCACATGTGGGCGCAGATCCTTGGCGCCCAGCGCGCAATTCAGGCCCACCGACAGCGGCCGCCCGTGCGCAACCGAGGCGTAGAACGCTTCGGCAGTCTGCCCGGACAGCGTGCGACCGGACGCATCGGTAATGGTGCCGGAGACCATCACCGGCAAGCGCCCGCCGCGTGCTTCGAAGACTTCTTCGATCGCGTACAGCGCGGCCTTGGCATTGAGCGTGTCGAAGATGGTCTCCACCATCAGCGTGTCGGCGCCGCCGTCGATCAAGCCTTCGACAGCCTCGCGGTAGGTCTCGCGCAATGCATCGAAACTGGTGTTGCGGTAGCCGGGATCGTTGACGTCCGGGCTGATCGACGCCGTGCGGCTGGTGGGGCCGAGCACGCCGATCACAAAGCGCGGTTTGTGCGGCGTGAGCGCTTCGACGGCATCGCAGCATTCGCGCGCCACTTGCGCGCCGGCCTTGTTCAATTCGTACACCACGTGTTCCAGGTGATAGTCGGCCTGGCTGACCGAGGTGGCGTTGAACGTGTTGGTTTCCAGCAGGTCGGCACCGGCATCCAGATAGGCGCGGTGGATGCCGGCGATGATCTCGGGGCGGGTCAGCAACAGCAGATCGTTGTTGCCTTTCAGATCGTGACCTTCCTGCGTGTGGGCGTGATCGCAGCCCGGGCCATGCACATGCGCGCTGTCGTAGCCCTCGGCAAACCGTGTGCCGCGATAATCGGTTTCCTGCAGATCGTGGCGCTGGATCATGGTGCCCATCGCGCCATCGATGATGAGGATGCGTTCGCGCAGCGCGGCAGTGAGCTTGGCTGCACGGTCCGGGCGCAGCCACGGCAACGAGAACGGGATTAGCGGTTCGGAATTTGCGATTGGCAGGGATGTCATCAGCCAGTTCTCCGCGCACTCGTGTTGTTGTTTTCAACCAATCCCGATTCCCGACTTCCGACTCCCGGCTTCATCGCAATCAACGAGATCACTTCGAAATGGGGCGGGCGTTTTTCGCGCGTCACCGTCTCCAGGCTGGACACATCCAGCCCGGCTTTTTCGACGAACTTGCGCAGTTCCTTGGCGGCAAACCCGAGATTGACGTGGCCATAGGCGTGCACGGCCGCGCGGTGTTCGTGTTTGGCCAGGCTGCACAGCAGCAAGCGCCCGCCGGGGCGCAACACGCGTGCGGACTCGGCCACCGCCTGCGCCGGTTTTGCGGCATAGGTCAGCGCGTGCATCAGAACCACCAGGTCGAAGCTGGCATCGGGGAAGGGCAGCGCATGCATGTCGCCTTCGCGCACTTCCACGTTGCGCAGTTTGCGCAGGCGCTCGCTGGCAGCGGCGACCACGCGTGCGCTGGTGTCGATACAGATGTAGCGGGTGGCGTGCGGGGCGACCAGTTCAGCCAGCACGCCGTCGCCGGAGGCGATGTCGAGCACGTCGCCGGTTTCCAGCAAGGGCAGGGCGGTACGCGCCAGCGCTTCCCAGGTGCGACCGGGCGAGTAGTGCCGCTCCATGTCGCCGGCCACCGAATCGGCCCAGTTCTGGTCGGCGGCGCGGTTGGCCAACACGGCCGCCACGCGCTCGGCATCCTGGCGCAGCAGCGGGTCGTCGCTGCCCGTGCTCAGCGCCAGCCACAGCGCACGCTGGGCCGGGTCCAGCGACACTTCGTCGAAGCGGTAATACGCCGACACGCCGGCGCGTCGGTCGCGCACCAGCCCGGCTTCCTTGAGCTTGGCCAGATGGGTGGACACGCGCGGCTGGGCCAGACGGGTGATGGCCGACAGCTCGGCCACGGTGAGTTCTTCCTGTTCCAGCAGCGCCAGCAGGCGTACCCGGGTGGCGTCGGCAAACACTTTTAGGCGCGCCGACCAGTCTTCCAGATCCATGAATATCTCTATATCGCGATATGGAGATATTTTCGGCCCGGCGGGGTGTGGGGTCAACTACATACGCATGCGAATGGTTGTGGCTACAATGGCCGCTCAGTCAATAACCGGAAGGGGTCGAACGTGGATTTCAGCTTTACCGAAGAGCAACTGATGATCCAGGACGTGGCCCGCCGGATCGCCCAGGAAAAGATCGCCCCCAGCGCCGAACAGTTCGATCGCAGTGGCGAGTTCCCGCTGGAAAACATCCGGCTGCTGGGCGAAAACGGCCTGATGGGCATCGAAGTGCCGGTCGAGTACGGCGGTGCCGGCATGGACCCGATCAGCTACGCGCTGGCGATGATCGAGATCGCGGCCGGCGACGGCGCGCACTCCACCATCATGTCGGTCAACAACTCGCTGTTCTGCACCGGCATCCTGAAGAACGGCAGCGAGGCGCAGAAGCAGCTGTACGTGCGCGCGATTGCCGAAGGTACGCATATCGGCGCATTTGCGCTGACCGAACCGCAGTCCGGCTCGGATGCATCGGCGATGCGCTGCCGCGCGGTCAAGCAGGACGATGGCAGCTTTGTCATCAACGGCAAGAAGAGCTGGATCACCTCCGGCCCGGTGGCCAAGTACATCGTGTTGTTTGCGGTGACCGAGCCTGACAAGGGCTCGCGCGGCATTACTGCCTTTATGGTCGACACCGACAAACCGGGCTTTCATCGCGGCAAGACCGAGCCCAAGCTGGGCATTCGCGCCTCGGCCACCTGCGAGATCGAGTTCGCCGATTACGTTGCACAGGCCGACGACGTGCTGGGCGTGGAAGGCGAGGGCTTCAAGACCGCGATGAGCGTGCTCGATGCCGGGCGCATCGGGATTGCCTCGCAAGCGGTCGGCATTGCGCGCGCCGCGTATGAAGCCACGCTTGCGTACGTCAAGGAGCGCAAGGCCTTCGGCGCGGCCATCGGCACCTTCCAGATGACCCAGGCCAAGATCGCCGACATGAAGTGCAAGTTGGATGCGGCGTTGTTGTTGACGCTGCGCGCGGCCTGGCTCAAGGGGCAAGGTAAAAAGTTCGGCACCGAAGCGGCGGTCGCCAAGCTCACCGCCTCGGAAGCGGCAATGTGGATCACCCACCAGGCGGTGCAGATCCACGGCGGCATGGGTTACTCGAAAGAGATGCCGCTAGAGCGCTACTTTCGCGATGCCAAGATCACGGAAATCTACGAAGGAACGTCTGAAATTCAGCGCCTGGTGATCGCGCGCGGGGAAACCGGGCTGCGCTGAAGTCGGTGCGGACGCGTGCGGCTAGTGCGCGATGCGGCTCTGCGCTATCGAGAGCAGCAAGATCTATCCAGGCGACAGGCAGATCCATCTGCCTTCACTTGCTTGCGGGGAGACATGCCTCGTAGGCGGATGGGCCCGCATAGGGCCCTCATCCGGCGCTGCGCGCCACCTTCTCCCGCAGGCGGGAGAAGGGAGTGTCGCGTCGGTGCATCGTTGCATCGTCTAGTCGTTGCATCGTTGGTCCTGCCTCGACAGTGGGGAGGAAAGGCCGCGCGCTTATCGGATTAGCTTGTGAGGTGCCAACGGCGCAGCCCACAATCGGAATTCCTCCGATCCTTCCTGTCACGTATGCTCACGTTTCCCTCCCTGTTTCGCGGTCTTATCCGGCCGCTTGCCGCGATCGGCCTTGGTATGTCGTGGTGCCTGCTGATGCTGCCTGCGCTTGCGCAAACGCCATCTCCCTCGATCGTGCCGACCGACCGCCTGCAGGAGCCCTGGTGGGCCCAGCGTCACGCGCAGGTGCTGGAGCAGGTCAAACAGCATCCTGAGACGAGGCTGCTGTTGATCGGCGATTCCATCACGCAGAACTATGAAAAAGCCAAGGCGCCCGACGAAGACTTTCAGCCTACCTGGCAGACCTTCTACGGTAGCCGCGGCGCGCTCAATTTGGGCTTCAGTGGCGATGGCACCGAAAACGTGCTGTGGCGGCTGGCCAATGGCGAAGTGGATGGCCTGCAGCCCAAGGTTGCGCTGGTGCTGATTGGCACCAATAACACCGGCCACCTCGGCCAGACCGCGGAGCAGACCCAGCTCGGCATCGACGCGGTAGTCGCGGCGATCGAACAAAAGCTGCCGCGCACGCACATCCTGCTGTTGAGTGTGCTGCCCAGCGCGATTTCCGGCGAAAAATCGCGTCGCGATGCGCAGATCAACCAGGGTCTGGCAGTGCGCTACGGCGACAACCCGCGCGTGACCTATCTGGATGTGAGCTCGGTGTTCCAGCGCGACGGCAAGCTGCGCACCGAGTTGTTCTACGACACGCGCTTTCGTCCGGCGGCCGCTGCATTGCACCCGGATACGCAGGGCCAGCGCATGCTGGCCGAGGCGATCGAGCCGACCCTGGCGCGGCTGCTGGGTGAAGCGCCGGTCAAGCCAGTGGCCGAACTCGGCCGCGACGTGACCACCGCGTTGATGCCGGTGGATTGGCTGGAGCAGGATTCCTACGATTGGTACGCGCGCCATCATGCCGCGCTTGCTGCCGCGCGCAGTTTGAAGCCGGAGGTGGTGATGATTGGCGATTCGATCACCCACTTCTGGTCGGGCCCGCCGCATGCCACGCGCGTCAGCGGGCCGCAGTCCTGGCAGTGGCTGTACGGCAAGCGGCCGGTGTTGAATCTGGGCTTTGGTTGGGACCGCACACAGAACGTGTTGTGGCGCATCCGCCAGGGCGAGCTCGACGGCCTGGAGCCGCGTTGGGTGGTGCTGCATATCGGCACCAACAATCTCACCGGCACCGCGCAATCGCGTGCGAGCACGCCGGCCGAAACCGCGCAGGGCGTCGATGCCATCGTGCGCGAAGTACGCACACGCATGCCCAATAGCAAGTTGATTTTGATGGCGATCATGCCGCGCGGCCGCACTGCTAGCGATCCGCAACGCGGCCCGATTGCCGAAACCAACCGCCTGCTGCGCGCACGCTATGCGGCCGACCCGTCGGTGCGTCTGGTCGATATCGGCAAGCAGCTGCTGCAGCCCGATGGCAGCCTGCCGGAGGCGCTGATGCCCGACGGTACGCATCCCAGCGAAGCCGGTTACCGGATCTGGGCGCAGGCACTGCGCGATGCTGGAATAACGGCCGCTCCGTAGGTCGGCCACCACGGCGGCGCCCGCCAGGCAGGTGGGCGCTGTCGTGTCGTTTCGAAGTCTTGGTATTCGACCGTGGTGCAGCGTGCGCCGTAGGTCTGGGCAGCGACGAGTTGGTCGTCGCGCTGATCGGCGGTCGTGATGGAGTGGAGCGCAAGGCCTCGTAGGCGTCGCGATCATCCGATCACGTCGATGGATCAATCGGCGGAGCACAGCTAATCAAACGACTGCGCTCACCACCCGGCGGGCGCGGCCGGTGTCCGGAGCTGGCACTTAGCAATCGTCCATTGCGATTTTGAGCGCGCCGTCCCCATCCGGCCGACGACTGCTCGCTAAGTTTTCTTAGCGGCTCTGAATCACCTCATCGGCCCTCAGGCGCTGATCGGCATCGGCGCTCAACCGCAGCGCCCGCATTTTCAAACCCCAGAAACCAGAAGACCCCCGATTGCTCGGAGGTCTTTTTAAACTGGTGCCCAGAAGAGGACTCGAACCTCCACGAAGTTGCCCCCGCTAGCACCTGAAGCTAGTGCGTCTACCAATTCCGCCACCTGGGCAGGTGAGCCGCGAATTTTGCAGACTCCTGGCGAGGTTGTCAACGGGTGATGTGTAGCAATCGCCAACGGCCTGGCTGGCCTTGCCGCCCATGTCAGGACCGCAGGGGTTACCATTAGGGTAATGACAAAGAAAAACACCCCCGATTCCGACCGGCCCAGCCGCCGCAAATCCGCCAGCCCGGGCGAGTCCACCACCGCCGAGCAACAGAAACTGCCGGGCTGGATGCCGGACTTCCTGGTCCGCGCTGCGGCAGGTGCGTCCACCAAATCCGCCAACAAGCGCGCTGCGGCAAAGGCGTCGTCCGATCAGCCGGCACCTCCGGTCGAGCCTGCTGCGCCCCGCGCGCCGCATCCACGCAAGAGCGGGCCGCCCGCGCCGCCGCCGGAACGTTTCCAGAAAGACACCGTCCAGGCTATCGCCAACACCATCGCCGTCGCCGACACCGGATTCAAGGATCCGCATGCCGACCGCGAGGCATTGCGCTACGCCGAGCCGATCGCCAGCCGCGAGGCCATCCTGCAGCTGCTGGAAGCCTGCGACGGCCCGCAGACCGCCGAAGAGATCGCCGAGCAGCTCGGCCTGAGCGACCGCATCGACGCGCTGGGCAAGCGCCTGGCGGCAATGGTGCGCGAAGCGCAGTTGGTTCAGAACCGCCGCGGCGGCTATGCGCCGGTGCAGCAGACCAGCCTGATCGCCGGCGTGGTGATCGCCAACCCGGAAGGCTTCGGTTTCCTCAAGCCGGATGAGGGCGGTGACGACCTGTTCCTGCCGCCGTTCGAAATGCGCAAGGTGATGCACGGCGACCGTGCATTGGCCAACGTCACCGGCATCGACCGCCGTGGCCGCCGCGAAGGCGCCATCGCACGCGTGCTGGAACGGCGCATGTCGCGCATGATCGGACGCTTCTTCTACGAGCACGGCGTGGCCTACGTCGACCCGGACGACAAGCGCGTGCAACGCAACGTGCAGATTGCGCCGGACGGCATTGGTGAGGCACGCGAGGGGCAGTTGGTGGTGTGCGAACTGATCGCACCACCGGACGCGCGCCGCCCGGCCATCGGCAAGATCATCGCGGTGCTGGGCGACAAGCTGACGCCGTCGTTGGTGGTGGAAATGGCTATCCATGGCCATGAACTGCCGCACGAATTCCCGCAGGAAGTGCTGGACCAAGCGGCCGCCGTGCCGTTGGTGGTCGAGCCGCAGATGATCGGTGGGCGTGTGGATCTGCGGCAGATGCCGCTGGTCACCATCGATGGCGAAGACGCCAAGGATTTCGACGACGCGGTGTATTGCGAACCCAATGCCGACGGTTTCCGTCTGGTGGTGGCGATCGCCGACGTGTCCAACTATGTGCGTCCCGGCACGCCGCTGGACGACGAAGCGCAAAAGCGCGCCACCTCGGTGTATTTCCCCGGATTTGTGGTGCCGATGCTGCCGGAAACCCTGTCCAACGGCATTTGCTCGTTGATGCCCAAGGTCGACCGCATGTGCTTTGTCTGCGACATGCAGGTGGGCCGCGATGGCGAAGTGACCGGCTCGCGTTTTTACGAAGCGGTGATGAACTCGCATGCGCGCCTGACCTACAACCAGGTCTGGAAGGCGGTTGGCGAAGACGATGCCGATACCAAGGCGTTCATCGGCCCGTTGTTGCCGCAGGTGCAGCGTCTGCATCAGCTGTACAACGTGTTGTCGAAGGCGCGGACGCATCGCGGTGCGATCGAGTTCGAAACCTCCGAAGTACGCTTTGTGCTCGACAACACCGGTGAGGTCACCCAGGCCGGCATGCTGGTGCGGAACGACGCGCACAAGCTGATCGAAGAATGCATGATCGCCGCCAACGTGGAAGCCGCGCGCTATCTGCTGGGCGTGCATGTGCCTGCGCCGTATCGCGTGCACGAGCGGCCGCCGGAGAGCAAGTACGAAGACCTGCTGGAGTTCCTCAAGGAATTCCAGCTCAGCCTGCCGGCGTGGAGCAAGGTGCGCCCGGGCGATTACACCAAGCTGCTGAAGAAGGTGCGTGCGCGCCCGGATGCCGCGCTGCTGGAATCGGTGCTGCTGCGCAGCCAGAGCCTGGCGGTGTATTCGCCCGACAACAACGGTCACTTCGGACTGGCGTTGGAGGCATATGCGCACTTCACCTCGCCGATCCGCCGCTATCCGGATCTGCTGGTGCATCGCGCGATCAAGCACGCCCTGACCGGCGCCAGCCCGGAGAAATTCATCTACACGCCGCGGCAGATGTCGGCCTTGTCGCTGCAATGCTCCGAGCGTGGACGCCGTGCCGATGAAGCCGAGCGCGAAGTGGACGAGCGTTATCGCGCCGCCTGGATGGAAAAGCATGTCGGCGGCCAGTTCGATGGCGTGATCAGTGGCGTGACCGGCTTCGGCCTGTTCGTGGAGCTGACCCAGTCCAAGGTCAATGGCCTGGTGCATGTCACCCAGTTGCCGCAGGACTATTACCAGTTCGATCCGATCCGCAAAACGCTCAGCGGCGAGCGCCGTGGTCGCGAGTTCCGTCTGGGCGACCCGGTACGCGTACTGGTGCTCAAGGCGAGCATGGAAGAACGCAAGATCGACTTCCGTTTGGCAGAGGATGGTGCGCCTGCCGAAGCACCGCTGCCGCCGCGCGAGAAGCCGACCAAGCGCAAGAAAAAGTCGTATTGATACTGGATGCATGTTGTTGCGGGCGGCCGGAATGGCTGCCCGCAGTACATTGCGTCGGCAAGTGCGTCGTGAGTGCCGCCGCACACCGTGATGATGCGGTGGCTTGCATAACACGCTGATCTGCGAGGCAAACGATGCACGCATCTTCCGAATACAGCGGTGGCTGCCAATGCGGCGCCGTGCGCTTTCATGTGCGCGGCGTGCTGGATGACGCATCGATCTGTCATTGCCGCATGTGTCAGAAAGCCTTCGGGGCGTATTACGCGCCGCTGGTGTCGGTGCGTGGCACCGAGTTCCGCTGGACCCGTGGCGAGCCCAAGCGCTTTGCCTCCTCGTCAGTGGTACAGCGCGGCTTTTGCGCCGAGTGCGGGACGCCATTGACCTATGAAGCGCCCGACGGCGTGGCAATTGCGGCAGGTGCATTCGATACGCCGGAGCGGTTGCCTCCACACATTCAGTACGCGGTGGAGCGCAAGTTGCCGTTCGCCGATACCCTGGCGCAGCTGCCGACACGTCCGAGCGAGAATGACGCTGCTGCATTGGCGTTTCAGGCCGCGCTCGTCTCGCATCAGCATCCGGACCACGACACCGAGCGTTGGCCGGTGTAAGCCGTGATGTGGCCTCGCAATGCAGGTCATTGCTGTCTTCAATCATGTTGATGTCGGTGCGTTGCGGCGTGTTGCCGACGTCGGCGCGCTAAGCGTTCAGGCAGCCATCCATAGCGGTTCACGGGGCGCGAAGACATCCGGTGTGCCGATACATTTGCGGAATGTCCGCTGCAGCCAGCGGCGCATGACTCCGCCAGCTGCCCGTGGCATTGGGGCATGACCTTGGCCCGCTTTCTCAGGCGATCCTTGCCCCGGCCGTGACGTAGCAGGCCGCAGGCCCTACCATTCCCTCTCATTTCTTCGTATGCCCGCGCAATGAGCAAGCAAAACCAGTGGATCGTCGGCGTCAACGCTGTCGCCTCGTCCGTCGAGAACGACGCCGACAACGTGCGCGAGGTCTTGATCGAGGCCGGTAGCAAGAACCCGCGTCTGACCGAGATCGAAGAACAGGCGCGCCGCAAGGGGATCGACGTGCGCCGGGTCAACACCCAGGCACTGGACGGTGTGGGCGGGCAGGTACGCCACCAAGGTGTTGCCGCACGCTACGCCGCCGCACGGTTGTGGGCGGAGAACGAACTGGAAGGCCTGGTCGAGGCTGCGCAAGGCCGCGCGCTGGTGCTGGTGCTCGACGGCGTGCAGGACCCGCACAACCTCGGTGCGTGTCTGCGCAGCGCCGCGGCCGCAGGCGCCACTGCGGTGGTCATCCCCAAGGACAAGTCGGCCACGGTGAATGCGACCGTGCGCAAGACCTCGGCCGGCGCCGCCGACCGCATCCCGGTGGTGGCGGTGACCAATCTGGCACGCTGCCTGCGGGACCTGCAGAAGCAGGGTGTGTGGCTGTACGGCCTGGCCGGCGAGGCCGAGGCGTCGTTGTACAGCGTGGACCTTCGCGGCAATGTCGGGCTGGTGCTGGGCGGTGAGGCCGACGGTCTGCGCCGTCTGACCCGCGAGCATTGCGATGGTCTGGTCAAGATTCCGATGCCGGGCGATATCGAAAGCCTCAACGTGTCGGTCGCAACCGGCGTGACCCTGTTCGAGGCCGTGCGCCAGCGCCTGGGTGCCTGAGCGATGCGGTACGGAGGCGCGCGATCACGCGCTGCCTCCAGCATGCAATAGGCACGTTGCGCACATGCAGGCATAGCGCAATCTGCGCAGATTGCGGCGCTGCGCTTGGCAACGAGGTGCTGCCGATGGCGCGTACGACGCCGCAGCTGCAAGGCTTTCGGCGTCAGCCAGCGCGAACGCTCAGCGCCCGTGTCACTTTTTGCCTACCATATCGTCAGCAAACGGCGTGTCGTGTCTGATGAAACTTGGGGTGGGCGCCTGCGGTACGGGCGAGAACAGAGACGCCGGCAAGGCGTCGGCACGATGGCATGGACAGTGGCGGCGCTGGCTCGGCGCTGGCGTCTGCATGCTGTTGGCGTTGTGTTCGCTGACGGCGATCGCCGCACCTATCGGGACCGCGCGATTACGCGACTACGCCATCGACAGCTGGAGTTCGCGCAGCGGCCTGCCGCACAACTCGCTGCGCGATATCGCCCAGACCCGCGACGGCTACCTGTGGTTCGCCACCTGGGAAGGGCTGGTGCGCTACAACGGCCTGGAATTCAACGTCATCGATCGCAGCACGCGACCGGGTCTGCCCGATAACGGCGTCGGTGCCTTGTACGTGGATCGCAATGGCGCGCTATGGCTGAGCGACGCGCGCGGCAATCTGGTGCGTCACGGCGCCGATGGGCAGTGGCGGCAGTGGCAACGCAAGGGCCAGTGGCCGCAGGCGTTGATCCACGCGATGACCATGGATGCGAACGGCCGGATGTGGCTGCTGTTCGAAGGCCACGGGCTGGGGTGCCTGTGGCCGGATGGACGTTTCGACTATTTTCCGCCGCGCGATGGCGTGCCGCTGCAGAGCAGCTTCCCGCGCATGTTGTTCGACGGACAGGGCCGCTTGCTGATCGGTACGCTGGACGGGCTGATCTATCGCGAACCGGACGGGCGCATGCATCGTGCGCCAGCGTCATTCGGCCTGCCGCCGGGCCTGGCGTGGCCGTATCGCGCCCCCGACGGCACTGTGTGGGTGGTCGCAGGCGAGCAGCTGTATCGCTTGCACGACGAGCGCGCCGAGCTGGTGCATCGGCTGCCGGGGCAGGGCCACTTCACTGCGATGCTGCAGGATCGCAATGGTGATCTGTGGCTGGGTAGCGAAAACCAGGGCCTGTTACGGATCGGCAGCCACGGGGTAGAGCATTTGCCGGCAGGCCGCAGCCTGCCCACCGGGCGCATCGTCAGCCTGCGCGAGGATGCAGAAGGCAGCATCTGGGTCGGCGCCAATGGTGGCCTGTTCCGATTGCGCGAGACCTTGTTCAGCAGCTACAGCCAGCGCGACGGGTTGAGCGGCGACTATGCCCGCGCAGTACTCGAAGATCGCGACGGCAGTCTGTGGATCGCCAGCACCGCCGGTCTGGACCGCATGCTGCCGGACGGCCGGATCATGCCGGTTCCTGTGGCGACCCCGTCGGGACGTCGGCTGTCGGTGCTCAGTCTGGCGCTGGATCGGCAGGGCGACCTGTGGGTGGGCACCTATGCCGACGGTGTGTTCGTGCTGCGCGATGGCCGCGTGCTGCAGCACTACGGCGAGGCGGATGGCATCCCCAGTGGCCATATCCGCGCCATCGTGATCGATGCGCACGCTGCGGTGTGGCTGGCCACTCAGCGCGGCGTGGTGCAGCTGGTGGACGGCAAGCGCGTGCCGGTGGCGATCGATGGCCTGCCCGGTGGCGTGGTGACTGCCTTGGCCAGCATCGACGGCGCGCTGTGGATCGGCTCGGTCGATGGCGCGGCGGTGTTGCGCGACGGCACGGTGCAGCAACTGGACCTGGAACGCCTGGGTGGCGCACGCAGCGTATTCGGCTTCCAGTCGATTGGCGATGCGGTGTGGATCTCCACCGATCGCGGTCTGTATCGCGTGCGCGGCGGCACGCTTGGACGCGTGGGTCTGGAGCAGGGCATGCCGGTGGATACGGTGTTCCAGCTCGTTGACGATCGGCGGGGCAACGCATGGATCAGCAGCAATCGCGGCGTGCTGCGCACCGCGTTCGCTGCGCTCGATGCGGTGGCCGATGGACGCGGAACGCTGGACATCGAGCGCTACGGCGAGATCGACGGCATGGGCAACGCGCAGGCCAACGGCAGCTCCGGCCCCAGCATGATCGCGCGTGCCGATGGCACGCTTTGGGTAGTCACCGCCGGCGGTGTGAGCACGGTGGACCCGGCACGCTTGCAGCGATTTCGCGAGCGACGCCCACCGCCGCCGCTGATCGAAAGCGTGCAACAGGACGGCCGCCCGCTGGCCTGGCGCCAACAAGCGCAACTACCCGGCGGCGGCCGGCTCAATGTCTCGTATGTGGGCATGAGTTTTCTGCTGTCCGAACGTATCGAATACCGCACCCGTCTGGACGGCCTGGACAACGTGTGGATTGCGCGTGGGCGACAGCGCAGCGTGGAGTTCATCGGCCTGCCGCCGGGGCATTACACCCTGCGGGTGGCGGCCCGTCATCCGGGCGGTGCCTGGAGCCCGCAGGAGGCGCGCTGGACCTTCGACGTGCTGCCGCTGTGGTGGCAACGCCACGATGTGCGGTTTGCTGCGGTGCTGGGCGCGATTCTTGCCTTGGCCTTGCTGTATCGGGCGCTGCTGCATCGCTACAGGACCCACAGCGCCCGCCTGGCCGAACTGGTGCGCAAGCGTACGCAGGATCTGCAGCTGCAGGCGCAGCGCCTGCTGCAGGCCAATCAGGAAAAGAGCGAGTTGTTGACGCGGCTGCGCATCAAGTCCGACGTGTTCGAGCGCCAGGCGCACGAGGACGCACTGACCGGCTTGCCCAACCGTCGCCACTTCGACGAAGCGCTGGCGCGCGACATCAGCCGCGCACGTCGCAGTGGGCGGCCGTTGGTGCTGGCGATCCTGGATATCGATCATTTCAAGCGCATCAACGACCGTTACTCGCACGCCATTGGCGACGCGGTGCTGCACGATGTCGGCGAGCTGCTGACCGCAGCCGCACGTGCCTCGGATCTGCCCGCGCGTCTGGGCGGCGAAGAGTTCGCCCTGCTGTTGGCCGACACCACACTGGACGATGCACAGGCGCTCTGCGAGCGCATTCGCATGCTGTTCCATGCGCGCGCCGACTGGGGCGATGTGGAAGGGTTGCAGGTGACCTTCAGCGCCGGCCTGGCCGAGTTAGGCGACGACGACACCGGCTCATCGTTGATGCAGCGCGCCGATCACGCGTTGTACGAAGCCAAGAGCGCAGGGCGCGACCGGATCTGTGTGGGTTAGAGGCTGGGAGTCGGGAATCGGGAATCGGAAAAGCGCGGTGGCTGGCGCTTTTCTGCTTCTGCAGGGCGGCTGGGAAGTACGAAGGCCCTAACCGTACGCCCCGACACTGCTGTATGCGGTCATGCGGTGAGCAGTAGTTGCTCTGTTGCTGCCGCACCCGGCTGATCTTTCAGCCGCGCAAACGCCCCGCTTTTGCCAATCCCGAATCCCAAATGCCCAATCCCAGCCCTAAACAGGCCCGGGCCAGGCATTGAGGATGGTGCAGAACAGCCGTGCGGTCTGTTCGGTGTCGTAGACCGCGCTGTGCGCATCGGCGGTGTTCCAGTCCAGACCGGCCGCCTGCGCGGCACGCGCCAACACGGTCTGCCCGTACGCCACGCCAGCCAGGGTCACCGTGTCGAACACGCTGAAGGGATGAAACGGATTGCGCTTGTGCTCCACGCGCGCAACCGCGGCGTTGAGGAAGTTCAAATCGAAATGCGCGTTGTGGCCAACCAGGATGGCGCGCTGGCACCCATATTTCTTCACCGCGGCGCGCACCGGTGCGAACACATGGTCCAGCGCGTCCTTTTCCTGTTTGGCAAAACGGAACGGGTGATCGAGCACGATGCCGGTAATCTCCAGCGACTTGGGGTCGATCTCCAGTCCTGGGGCCGGGACCAGATGCGCGCTGGCGGTTTCGCCGGGAAAAAAGCGCCCGTCGGCATCCATTTCGATCGGCACGCAGGCGATTTCCAGCAATGCGTGTTTGTTCCAGTCGAACCCTCCGGTTTCTACATCCACCACGACGGGCAGATAGCCGCGGAAACGCCGCGACATGGGCAGAAAGGAGGGGGCAGGCTGCGGGTCGACCGGTTCGTTCATCTGCATAGCCTAGCAGGTCGCACCCTGGGCCCGACCGGTGCACCCGCCCTCGGGGTATACGCCTTTGGTCTGGAGCATCTGGTCGGCAGGCAAAGCGTTGCCGGTCATCGCCACGGCGCTGCCTAGACGGCGGGCTGGGGTGTGCGAATGACCAGGCGAATGGACCGCAAAATAGCGGGCCGATGACGGCTAGCGGTGCAGCTCAGAACGGCGAACAAGACCGGGTGAGCAGTCGTCAGCAGGAGGGGGGGGGGCTGCACAGATCCGGAGTGCACGCGTGGTACACGCCTCACCGAGCGCGAACCGCGCTTACCTGGCGGAGCGCGCAGGAGTGTTGTGAGTTGCTTTAAGAAGAAGCCGCGTCCTTATTAGTCGTTCGCCTGTCACAACCCCGTACGCATGCGTTCCCGCAGATAAACCGGCATCGATCAACCGCACTGCAGGGCTTTCGTTGCATGCGCCACAGGCCACTCCTGTTTCACTCCGCCATCCTCAGTCACAACCTCACGAAACAAAAAGCCCGATCCGCGTTGCCACGGATCGGGCCTGCCTAGTGACACGGATGTCTCGGGATCAACCCCCGCCGACGACGCTGGCGATCAGGCCGGTCGCGATGGCAATC
This sequence comes from Xanthomonas sp. WCS2018Noco2-27, assembly GCF_031843525.1. Classification (NCBI taxonomy): domain Bacteria; kingdom Pseudomonadati; phylum Pseudomonadota; class Gammaproteobacteria; order Lysobacterales; family Lysobacteraceae; genus Xanthomonas; species Xanthomonas sp. WCS2018Noco2-27. Next base: position 318,001 of record NZ_JAVTIK010000001.1, read on the forward strand.
AGCACGTATTGGTTATCCACGCGACGCCACTCATGTCCGCGCGGCGGTTGCTTCAAGTGATGCTTGCGGTAATCGGCGACACGGTTACCGCGATGGTCTGGTGCCAGGCGCTCGCCGCGACGGAAGGGCGGGCCATGGCGATCGTTGCGGTGATCGTCGTGATGTGCGCTGCGCCGATCATCGTGCTTGTCGTTGCGATGCTCGTCATGCCGGTCCGGGCCGTGATCGTCGTGACGCTGCTGTGCGATGCGATCGCGATCGTCGTGCTGCTGGGGCGCGGCGAACGCGCCTCCCGAGGTCAGCAGCGACACAACCATGAAAGATCCGATGAGACGTTTCATCTGCGTACTCCTGCGTCACAGGAACGGCCTGTGTGCAATCCCACCGTAGGGATTTTTAGCTGAATACGTAATGAAATAAGGCTTCTGGCTATTTATCGACAACGCGTGCCGGTACCCAACGGCGATCAGATCACGCCGGTGGTGCTGGTGTCGTCGCGCTTCAGGCGCGGCGGCAGCGGCTGTTCGCCATGCACCAGGAACCACACGTTCTCGGCGATGTTGGTCGCATGGTCGCCGATGCGTTCCAGGTTCTTGGCCATGAACAGCAAGTGCGTGCACGGCGTGATGTTGCGCGGGTCTTCCATCATGTAGGTCAGCAGCTCGCGGAACAGCGCGGTGTACTGCGCATCCAGGCGCGCATCTTCGTCGCGCACGCGGATCGCCGCATCGGCATCCTTGTCGCGGTACGCCTGCACCGCCTCGCGGACCGCATCGGCGGCCATCTGACCCAGTGCACGCAGGCCCACGGTCTGCGGCAGCGGCGGCGCGGAATTGAGTGCGATCGAGCGCTTGGCCACGTTCGCCGCGTAATCGCCGATGCGTTCGATATCCGCAGGAATCCGCAGGCCGGCCAGAATCTCGCGCAGATCGCGCGCCATCGGGCCGCGCAAGGCCAGACGCATCACGTCGTGGCTGATTGCGTGTTCCAGTGCGTCGATCGCTTCGTCGTTGACCACGATGCGATGCGCGGCGTTGTCGTCGCGACGCTCCACCACATCCAGCGCCGCTTCCAGCTGCGCCACTGCCGTGTCGCCCATGCGCACGATCTCGGCGACAAGACGGTGCTGCTCCTCGTCGTAGCTTTTGACGATATGGTCGTTGAGGTGCTGGTTCATCGTGATCTCGATTCGTGGCAGTGGTGGATGTCCGGCAGCCGCGCCGAATGACGTGCAGGGCAGGGCGACGGAGCTGCTTCAGTGCGGGCGTTGCGGTGCGTCGCCTTACATCAACCGAAACGGCCGGTGATGTAGTCCTCGGTCTGCTGCTTGGACGGCTGGGAAAAAATCGTTTCGGTGCGGTCGTGCTCGATCAGATCGCCCAGATACATGAAGGCGGTGTAATCGGAGACGCGCGCGGCCTGCTGCATGTTGTGGGTCACGATCACGATGGTGTAGTCGCGCTTGAGTTCTTCCACCAACTGTTCGATACGGCTGGTGGAAATCGGATCCAGCGCCGAGGTGGGTTCGTCCAGCAGCAATACGTCCGGCCGCAGCGCCACTGCACGCGCAATGCACAGGCGTTGCTGCTGACCGCCAGACAGGCCCAGCGCGCTTTGCCCCAGCTTGTCCTTGACCTCGTCCCACAACGCACCCTGGCGCAAGGCCTGTTCCACGCGGTTCTGCATGTCGGGCTTGGACAGTTTTTCGTGGTGGCGGATGCCGTAGGCAACGTTTTCGAAGATGGTCATCGGAAACGGCACCGGCTTCTGAAACACCATGCCCACCTTGCTGCGCAGGCGATTCATCGGGTACTTCGGCGACAGGATGTTTTCGCCATCCAGCAGCACTTCGCCGCGCGCTTCCATCTTCGGGTATAGCGCGTAGATGCGGTTGAAGATGCGCAGCAGGGTCGATTTGCCGCAGCCGGAGGGGCCGATCAGCGCGGTGACGCGCTTTTCCGGGATCTCGATGTCGATGCTTTTGAGCGCGTGGTACTTGTCGTAATAGAAATCCAGATTGCGTGCGGCCACCTTCACCGGCGCCTGCGCCGTCGGCGCCCCCTTGGCGGCCGGAACAGCGATGCGATGCATCGGCTTGGCGTTTTGGAGATCGTTCATGTCGGGTGTCCGGAAAGTAAGGTCAGTCATTGGAAATCTTGTTACGCAACAGCAGCGCACGTGCGCCCAGGCTCACCAACAACACGAACACGGTCAGCACCAGTGCGCCGGACCAAGCCAGGGTCTGCCAGGATTCGTACGGGCTGCCTGCAAACTGGTTCATGATCACCGGCACGCTGGCCATCGGTTGGAAAATGTTGCTGTTCCAGTATTGATTGCCGAATGCAGTGAACAGCAGCGGTGCGGTTTCGCCGCTGATGCGTGCCAGCGCCAGCAGCACGCCGGTGAGAATGCCGGCCGATGCCGCGCGGTACAGCACCTGCACGGTGACCTTCCACTGCGGAATGCCCAGCGACAAGGCCGCTTCGCGCATCTGCGCCGGCACCAGCCGCAGCATCTCGTCGGTGGTACGCACCACCACCGGCAGCACGATGAAGGCCAGCGACAGTGCGCCGGCAAACGCAGAGAACCGCCCGCCGGTCTGCATCACATACAAGGTGTAGACGAACAGGCCGAGCACGATCGACGGCGCAGACAACAGGATGTCGTTGACGAAGCGCACCACGATGCCGGCCTTGCGCGCATTGCCATACTCGGCCAGCCAGGTGCCGGCCGCCACGCCCAACGGCGTGCCGATCGCCAGCGCCAGCCCGCACATCACCGCACTGCCGAAGAAGGCGTTGAGCAGGCCGCCTTCCTGCATCGGCGGCGGTGTCATCTTGGTAAACAGATTGAGGTCGATGCCGGGCACGCCCTTGGACAGCAGCGTCCACAGAATCCAGGCCAGGAAGAACAACCCGAACAATGCAGTGACGCACGACAACAACAGTGCCACCACATTGGTGACGCGGCGCCGGTTGTACAGCGATTGCGAGACAGAGGAAGCGGACATCAGTTGCCCTCCCGACGCGACAGCTGCATCAGCATGAAGCGCGCGATCGCCAGCACGATGAAGGTCACGATAAACAATACAAAGCCCAGCAGCAGCAAGGCCGAGCGATAGGTTTCGGTGGCCTCGCCGAAGTCATTGGCGATCAATGCAGCAATGGTGGTGCCGGGCTCAAGCAGTGACGGCGACAGGCGCACCGTGTTGCCGACCACAAAGGCCACCGCCATGGTTTCGCCCAACGCGCGTCCCAGCCCCAGAAACACGCCGCCGATCACCGCAGAGCGCGTGTACGGCAGCACGATGTCCCAGCTGACTTCCCACTTGGTCGAGCCCAACGCATACGCCGACTCCTTCAGGCGCGTTGGCACGGTCAGAAACACTTCGCGCATCACCGAGGAGATAAACGGGATCACCATGATCGCCAACACGAATCCTGCGGTGAGCAAGCCGATGCCCAGCGGCGGGCCCTGAAACAACGGGCCGATCACCGGCAATGTGCCCAGGTGATCGTTGAGCCACGGCGTCACGTGTTCGGTCATCACCGGCACCAGCACGAACAGGCCCCACATGCCGTAGATGATCGACGGAATGCCGGCCAGCAATTCGATTGCGGTGCCTACCGGCCCGCGCAACCAGCGCGGCGCCACTTCGGTGAGAAAGAACGCGATGCCAAAACTCACCGGTACCGCAATCACCATCGCGATCAAGGCGGTGACCAAGGTGCCGTAGATCGGCGCCAGTGCACCGTACTTGTTTTCGACCGGATTCCAGTCGGCGGAATAGAAAAAGCTCAGGCCCTGCATCTGCAGTGCGTGGCGTCCGCCCCACAACATCGACAGCGCTGCGCTGCCGAGCGCCAACAGCACAAACACCACGGTGGCGGCGAGCGCAAGTTTGAACAGGCGGTCGGCGCGCGCATCGCGCAGGTCGCGGCCGCGGGGGGCGGTCATCGCTTCGGGAAGGGCGGTGGCATTCATTCGATTGAACTCGTCACCCGCACATTGGCGGGAGCGTGAGACATCAGGAACGGTGAGGCGCCCGCAGGCACCTCACCGCCGCGCAGCCCGCCATGCAGGCGGGATGCAGGCATTACTTGAACTCGCTGCCCCAATAGGCTTGGATCTGCTTCACCAGCTCCGGCGGCAGCGGCACGTAATGCAGCTCGCTGGCCTGGGCCTGGCCGTTTTCCAATGCCCACTTGAAGAAGTCCAGCGTCGCCTTGCTGCGCTCGGCATCCTTGGCCTGCTTGTGCATCAGCATGAAGTTGGTGGCCGTGATCGGCCAGGCCTTCTCGCCCGGCGCATTGGTGATCACCAGGTTGAAGTCCTTGGCATTGGCCCAGTCGGCGCTGGCGGCAGCGGCGGCAAAGCTGTCTGCATTCGGCTCGACCCACTGGCCGGCGGCGTTCTGCAGCGAGGTGTACGGCATCTTGTTCTGCAGGGCGTAGGCCAGTTCGACGTAGCCGATCGACCCCTTGATCTGCTGCACGTACGAGGCCACGCCTTCGTTACCCTTGCCGCCGACGCCACCGGGCCACTGCACCGAGGTGCCTTCGCCGACCTTGCTCTTCCACTCCGGGCTGACCTTGGACAGGTAGTTGGAGAAGTTGAAGGTGGTACCCGACCCATCGGAGCGGTGCACCAGATTGATCTTGGTCGCCGGCAGGGTCACGCCGGGATTGGCCGCGACAATCGCCGCGTCGTTCCACATGCTGATCTTGCCCAGGAAGATATCGCCCAGCAGCGCGCCGGTCAGGCGCAGCTTGCCCGGGGCGATGCCTTCCAGATTGACCACCGGCACCACGCCGCCGATGGCGGACGGGAACTGGCCCAGGCCGGCTTGTTGCAGCTCGGCGCTATCGAGCGGCTTGTCGGTAGAGCCGAAATCCACCGTGCCGGCCTTGATCTGCGCAATGCCGCCGCCGGAACCGATCGACTGGTAGTTGACCTTGTTGCCAGTGGCGGCGTTGTAGTCGGCCGACCACTTGGACACCAGCGGATAGATGAAGGACGCACCGGCGCCGGAGATTTCCGCAACCTTGCTGTCGCTTGCGGTGGCGCCTGCGCTGGGAGCGCCCTTGGCGGCATCGCCGGACTGCGCGTCCTTGCCGGGCGAACACGCAGCCAGGGCAAGGGCGATGGTGAGGGACAGGGCGGTCAGACTGGCCGACTGCAATTTCATGGAAGCTCCGAGGCTGGATTGGCCGGGTGTCCGGCAGACCACGCTATGAAATGATGTTTTTGTTACACGCTCATGACAGTGCCTTCGGGAGAGGCATCACAAAAAAAAGACGCGGATCGCGGAGGGCATCGCACCCCCCGGGATCCGCGTCCCGGTCCCGACGCCGGGGAGAGAGACGGCGTCGTTCCTGTTCTGTTGAGAGTGACCAGTCAACGTGACATACAGGTGTCAGGCAGGCCCGGCCAGTGCGCGCCAAGCCCGTGCTCGCGCGTCACCGCTGTCGTCAACGGCAGTTGCGCACACCTGACAGTGTGCGCAACTGCGTCGATGCAGACGTTTAGCGCGGCAGGTTCTTGGCCCAATACGCTTCGATCTGCGTCACCAGGCTGTCCGGCAGCGGCACATAGTCCAGCTGCTTGGCCTGGGCATCGCCCTTGCTGTAGACCCAGCGGAAGAACTCCAGCGTGTTCTTGAGGCCAGCGGCGTTCTTGGGCTTCTTCTGCACCAGGATGAAGTTGGTGGCAGTGATCGGCCAGGCGTTGTCGCCCGCGGCATTGGTCATCACCAGGTAGAAGTCCTTGCTATTGCCCCAGTCGGCGCTGTTGGCCGCGGCGGCAAAGGTTTCATCGGACGGCTGCACGAACTTGCCGGCAGCGTTCTTCATCGCGGTGTAGGACATCTTGTTCTGCAGCGCATACGACAGCTCGACGTAGCCGATGCCGCCCTTGATCTGCTTCACATAGGCAGCCACGCCTTCGTTGCCCTTGCCGCCGATGCCGCTCGGCCACTGCACGGCGGTGCCTTCGCCCACCTTGCTCTTCCAGTCCGGATTGACCTTGGACAGGTAGTTGGTGAAGTTGAAGCTGGTGCCCGAGCCATCGGAGCGATGCACCACGGTGATCTTGCCGTCGGGGAGCTTCACGCCCGGGTTGAGCGCGGCAATGGCCGGATCGTTCCAGGTGCTGATCTTGCCCAGGAAGATGTCGCCCAGGGTCTTGCCGTCGAGCTTGAGCGCGCCCGGTGCGATACCGGCCACGTTGATCACCGGCACCACGCCGCCGATCACCGACGGAAACTGCGCCAGGCCGGCAGCGGCCAGTTCTTCCGGCTTCAGCGGGGCGTCGGAGGAACCGAAGTCCACGCTGGCCGCCTTGATCTGGGCAATGCCGCCACCCGAGCCGATCGATTGATAGTTGACCTGCTTCTTGGTGGTGGCGTTGTAGTCGGCAGACCACTTGGACATCACCGGGTAAATAAAGGACGCACCGGCGCCGGTGACATCGGCAGCCTGGGCGCACAGTGCCAGCGAGGCGGCGAGCACGCCGACGGCCAGACGGGTCTTGAAGGAGTGGGTCACGGAACAGCTCCAGAGAGGGTAGGGATCACGACGTCCCGCAGTCGCGCCATTGCAGGGCAGCGGCATGACCGTGAGGTGTCGAGGAGATGACAGAAAGAAGATGGCGTTATCCAACGCACGCCGGGGAATGCCGGGTCGCGTTGAGGTGCACTTGGCCACCGCATCCGCTCAAGCGCGTGCACGGTGACCAACGGTGCGGACACTTACCAATAGAACTGCGCGCGTGCTTCGATGATCGACGGGTTGTCGTCGACCAGACCACGCGTGGCGCTGCTGTAACGGGTGCTTTCCACCTTCGCGTAGTCGAGTGCGAACTTGAAGTTGGAGCGCCAATACCAGTTGGCACCGATCGTCCACACGTTCATTTTGCCGCCCAGCACGCCGTCCACGAACGGAGTGTTGCCGTTGGCGATCAGGTGGCCATCGTTGAGGTCCAGCGTGTCGTAGCGCGCGGCCAGCTGCCACAGGCCCGATGCCGGCTCGTTCGGCAGCGGGGTGGTCGGCACGCCGGCCTTGTAGCCCCAGGTTTCGCCAGTGATGTTCCACACGCCGCTGACGTACCAACCGTCGCTCTTGTAATCCTGCGCGTTGTTGCCGATGCGCTTGGCGGTCTCCTGGAAATATTCGCTCTGCAGCTTGAACGGCCCGGTGACCCACATCGCTTCGGCGCCGGCCACACCTACGCGATCCACATTGGTGATGGCGCCGCTGTCGATCAGACGGATGGTGGTGAGGTCGGCGTCCGGACGTGCGCGCAGACGCAGGGTGTCGTCGTCGGTGTCGTAACCCAGATAGCTCAGACCGAAGTGCAGCACATTGCCGCTTTCGTTGATCGGCGCCCAGGTGCCGCGCGCGCCGTAGCCGCTGCCATGGGCCTGGTTACGGGTCAGCTCGCGGCCGAATGCACTGGCGGTGACGCTCCAGTTGTTGTCGCCCATGCCGTACGCCACGCCCAGCCGGCGCGAGATGCCGTAGGTATTGGTCACCGACGCCTTGGAGACGAAGTCGTTGTTCTTGGTGCTGGACAGTTCTTCCAGGCTGTTGGGCTGCTTGAACTGACCGATCTGCAGGTAGTTACTGGCGTTGCCGCCAAACTTGTACTTGACGTTGTTGTCCAGAAAACGCCCGGTGCTGCGGATGGTGGTACCGCGGATGGTCACTTCCTTCAGCACGCTCGGGTCGTAGCCGGCTACCCATTCGAAGTTGCCCGGGCCCTTGCCCTTGAGCACCAGCTCGGCGCGACGGATGCTGAATTCGGAATTGTCGCCATTGGCACCGATCGGACCATTGAGGTCCTGCACATCGTTGTGGAACCAGTTGCCGTCGGCCTGGACCAGGCCTTCCAGCGAGACTTCGGAACCGCCGATCACATCGATGGCGATTTCGGCATGCGCGGCCGGTGCGGCAAGTGCCAGGAGTAGTGCTGCGCCAAGCAGGGTGGGAGCGAGTTTCATAGATGCCTTGCGACCTGAGAAAGTGGGCGCAGGCTATGGCGTGAAAGTTGCGTTAATGTGACAAAAGCACTGAAACGTAATAAATGATTTTTGCCAATAAAGACAAGGATTTACGCTGGTTTGTACTGTGTCATCGTGTGTCAAAAATCTGAACGTACTCGCCATGTGACAGTGCACTGCATCACGCTGGGCCGGCAGCACTAGAGGCTGCCTGATCAGGCGACCTGAACCGGAACCCTTACCAACTGAACATATATGTCAGGTTGTGCAACGCACCACTTGCGCAGGCAGGTTCTAAATTGTTAGTTTCGAGGCCATGTTTCCTCGATTCCTCCAACTGCTGTTGGTCTGCCTGCTCGCGCTCACCGCGTGGTCGGCAGCCAATGCACACACGCGCATCTACGATGCGTTGGTTGGCGACGGCGTTGCGGTGATGGTGGAAGCTGGCGAAGAACGCGATGCAGCAGAAGATCCGCAGGACGATGGCGATACACAAAGCCAAGTCGACACACAGCCTGCAGACGATATCCCCTTGCTCTCCCAAGCTTGGCCGATGCTGGCGCGGTATTCCCCTTCTTGGCACGCGCATCATGCGCCGGCAAATCAAAAACGCGACCTGATCCCGCAACTGCGTCCTCCAAACGCGCTGCTTGGCTGATCCCCGCTGTCGCTGTACCCGGTGCACTGCGCGCCGGATTTCTTATTGATTTGTTTGTCTTTGCAATTCGCGGTTTGCGCCGCGGACGGCTATTCGTTGCCTAGAGGAATCTCCCATGGAAAGTTTGCTAGAAGGTTTTCGTCATTTCCGTAAAGAAGTGTATCCGCGCCAGAGTGCGCGCTTTCAGGAACTGGCAGGCGGCCAAAGCCCGCATACGCTGTTCATCACCTGCGCCGACTCGCGCGTTATGCCTGAACTGATCTTCTCCGCGCAGCCCGGTGAATTGTTCGTCTATCGCAACATCGGCAACGTGGTGCCGCCTTACTCCCAGCACGTCAGCGGCGTGGTTGCGGCGATCGAGTACGCCATCGCCGTTCTGGGCGTGCGTCACATCGTGATCTGCGGTCATACCGACTGCGGCGCGATGAAGGCAGTGCTCAAGCCGGAATCGCTGGAAGATGTTCCGTCCGTGGCGGCGTGGCTCAAGCACACCGATGCGGCGCGTCATGTCACCGCGCATCACGGCCACGATCCGCACAGCCAGGACGCGTTGACCTGCATGACCGAAGAGAACGTGGTCTCGCAGCTCGATCACCTGCGCACGCAGCCGGTGGTTGCAGCCCGTCTGGCGGCTGGCACCTTGCGGATCCATGGCTGGATCTACGATATCGCCCACGGGGAGATCCGCGCCTTCGATGCCGAGAAGGGCGGCTTCCGCCCGTTGCTGGCCGAAAGCACTCCAGAAGCCACTCCGCGTCCGCGACTCCAGCAAGTCGTCCGCGCTGAACTCGTCTGACGGAGTCGATCATGAACACATCAGGTATCGGCGGATATTTCCGTCAGGGACTGTTCGGGCGTGATTTGTTGTCGTCTGTCGTGGTCTTTCTTGTTGCGCTGCCGTTGTGCATGGGTATTGCGATCGCGTCCGGAATGCCTCCGGCCACAGGTCTGATCACCGGCATCATCGGCGGGCTGGTCGTTGGCTTTCTGGCAGGCTCTCCTTTGCAGGTGAGCGGTCCGGCCGCCGGCCTGGCTGTGTTGGTGTTCGAACTGGTGCGTGAGCACGGCGTTGCCGCGCTTGGTCCGGTGATCCTGGTGGCCGGTGCGATTCAGCTGGTTGCCGGTCTGTGCCGCGCGGGTGTGTGGTTCCGCATGACATCGCCGGCCGTGGTGGCCGGCATGTTGTCGGGCATCGGCATCCTGATCGTGGCATCGCAGGCGCATGTGCTGATGGATGCCGCGCCCAAGGCGCGTGGTCTGGAAAACTTCGCTGCATTGCCTGCCGTGTTGTGGCAGGCGATCAGCGCAGGCACCGGCCGCACCGCATTGTTCGTGGGTCTGGCGACGATCGGCATCATCCTGGCCTGGGACAAGCTGCGTCCGACGCGTCTGCGCTTCCTGCCGGGTGCGTTGATCGCGGTGGTGGCGGTGACCGCGACGGCGCAGCTGCAGGGGCTGGACGTCAATCGTGTCGACGTTCCGACCAACCTGTTCTCGGCGATCACCATCCCCAGCTTCTCCGACATCTTTGGCGTGTTCAACCACACCTTGCTGGTATCGGCGGTGACCTTTGCCTTTATCGCCAGCGCCGAAACGTTGCTGTCGGCGGCGGCGGTAGATCGCATGCACCAAGGCGCACGGACGCAGTACGACCGTGAGCTGGCGGCGCAGGGCGTTGGCAATATGCTGTGCGGCTTCCTGGGCGCATTGCCGATGACTGGCGTGATCGTGCGTAGTGCGGCCAATGTCCAGGCAGGTGCAGCCACGCGGACCTCGACCATCCTGCATGGCGGTTGGTTGCTGGTCTTCGCAATGCTGCTGCCGTGGTTGTTGCGGATGACGCCGGTGGCATGTCTGGCCGGCATCCTGGTCTATACGGGCGTGAAGATGATCAAGATCGGGCAGGTCAAGGAGTTGGCGACCTACGGTCGTGGAACTGCGGCCATCTACCTGGCGACCACCTTCGCGATCGTGGCGACCGACCTGCTGACTGGCGTGTTGATCGGCTTCGGCCTGTCGCTGTTCCGTCTGGCCCTGCATTCGTCGCGTCTGAAGGTCGAGGTGCGCGAGCACGCCGACAAGAAGGACGAAATGCATCTGACCCTGCAGGGGTCGGCAACGTTCCTGAAAGTGCCGGCAATGGCGCGGACGCTGGAAAGCGTGCCGCCGAACACCGCGCTGCATCTGGACGTGGCCAAGCTGCATCACGTCGACCATGCCTGCATCGAGTTGCTGCGTGATTGGAGCCGGAATGCGGCCTCGCGTGGATGCGAGCTGGTGGTGGATTGGAAGGAGCTGGACCGCCGCGTCGAAGGTCAGCCGACCGTGGAAAGAACGTTGGTGGGCGAACCGCGCAAAGCGGCATAAGTCAGTGACAAACGCCCGGCGCTCGCGCCGGGTGACATCTGTCGTGACCGGATGATGCATGGCGCCGAAAGACGCATCATCCGGTCGCGATTTTTTTGCGCCGGGATTGGGATTTGGGATGCGTGACGGTGTGTGTGTAGGCTGATGAGACGAGGCGCCTAACGCCAACCTACTGATGGCGGCCATCTCTCCACCAGCGGTGCGATTGCCGGCAACGCGATTGCGTTGAGCAGCGGTGGCGGCATGCAGCTGGCCCGGTCCGGGTCTGATGGCTAGTGCGTGTCAGCCATATCGCCTTGGAGCGGCTCACAAAACGCAGCGAGCAGTCGTCAGGTAGGTGTGGACGGCACGCTTAGAACCGGCGTGTATGCGTGGTCCATGCCGCACCGAGCAGCGGCCGCGCCCGCCGGGCGGTGAGCGCAGTTGTTTCTTTAGCTGCCCCTAGGCCCGGTCAACGCTTCGGCGCTGCCGGCCGTTCGGCTGCCGCCGGGGTCTTGTCGCGGTAGCGGCACAGGTCATGAATCACGCAGCCCGGGCAATCGGGTTTGCGGGCCTTGCAGACGTAGCGCCCGTGCAGGATCAGCCAGTGGTGTGCGTCGTGCAGGAATTCTGCAGGGATGACCTTGACCAGTTTGTCTTCGACCGCGCGCACGTCCTTGCCCGGAGCAAGGCCGGTGCGGTTGGAGACGCGAAAGATATGCGTGTCCACGGCCATCGTCGGTTCGCCGAATGCGGTGTTGAGCACCACATTGGCGGTCTTGCGGCCGACGCCGGGTAGGGCTTCCAGCGCTGCGCGATCGTGCGGCACCTCGCCGCCGTATTGCTCGAGCAGAATGCGGCAGGTGGCGATGACGTTCTTGGCCTTGGCGTTGAACAGGCCGATGGTGGCGATGTAGCGCTTCAGTCCTTCTTCGCCAAGATCGAGAATGTCGCGCGGGGTATTGGCGACCGGATACAACTTGCGGGTGGCCTTGTTGACGCCGACATCGGTGGCCTGCGCGGACAGCAACACTGCGATCAACAGCTCGAATGGCGTGGTGTATTCCAGCTCGGTGGTCGGGTGTGGATTGAGTTCGCGCAGACGCTCGAACATTTCCTGTATTTCAGGCTTGCGCATGCCGCTGCTGCGGCGCGCTGGCGGTGCAGGGCGTGCAGCGTTCAAGACGGCGTTCCTCCCGCTGCCTTGGCTTTGGCACGCGCCAGGATCGCCGCGGCCAACGGCGGCAACGCGGCCGCGGCCGGCTGGCTGGGTGCCGGTGCGGGCGTACGCCGCGCGTCACGTTCGGCGGCGCGGCGTTGCAGCCTAGCGGCACGTGCGCGATAGCGTTCGCGCGCGGCCCACGCAGCGCGCAGGCGCTGTTGTGCGGCGAGCAGGGCCGCCACGACCGGTGCATCCGCTGCATCGAGGTGCGGGTCGGGCTGGTAGTCCATCAGGCCCAGTTGCAGCGCACGATCGAGATCGTCCGCTTGCACGCAGTCGAACAAGCGCATGGCCAGTGCGCGCGGTGCCGGTAGGGTGGCGTGCGGCATCACGGTGCTCAGCGGTTGTGGAACTGTGCGGGGCGCTTGTCGAGGAACGCGCGGGTGCCTTCGCGCATGTCCTCGCTGGCGAACAGCAACGCAAATTGTGCGGTTTCCAGCTGCAGGCCTTCTTCGATGCCGCATTCGCCGCCGAACACGACCGCATCCAGAATGCCGCGCAATGCCAGCGGCGCGGCGCTCGCCAGGCGTTGGGCCAGGGTCTGGGTTTCTTCCTGCAAGGCGTCGGGCTCGACCACACGATTGACCAGGCCCAGTTGCAGTGCGCGCGCTGCATCGATCGGCGTGCCGAGCAGGCACAGTTCCAGTGCTGCGGCACGGCCGGTCAGGCGCAACAGGCGCTGAGTGCCGCCGAAGCCGGGTATCAGGCCGAGATTGATTTCTGGCTGCCCCAGACGTGCGGTGGATGCGGCGATGCGCAGATGGCAGGCCATTGCCAGCTCCAGCCCGCCGCCGAGCGCAAACCCGTTGATCATGCCGATCACCGGTTTGGGCATGCGTTCGATCCGGCGCATCAAGCGCTGCCCGACCAGCGAAAATTCGCGGCCGTCCATCGCCGACAACGCGCTCATTTCGGCGATGTCCGCGCCGGCCACGAAGGATTTGGGCCCGGCGCCAGTGAGGACCACCACGCGCACGTCGTCGGCGCTTGCCGCGTCCACGAACGCCTGGTCCAGCGCCAGCATGGTGTCGCGGTTCAATGCGTTCAGTTTGTCCGGCCGATTGACCGTAATGGTCCGGACACTGGCGTGATCGGCGATCAGAATGACGTCATTGGACATGGCAAACCCTTGCGAACGTAAAAAAATAGTAAATACGGAACTTCCGAAAGCCTTGCTGGTCATAGCTTTCGTGATAAGTAGCGGTTCGGTATCGCGGCCGCTATCCTAGCGCGTCATCTCAGGCGGCAGACCCGTCCTGTGCCACCACCCTGGAGAATTGTTTGATGAAGTTGCGTTCTATCGCGGTCGCTTTGGCGGCCCTGGCCCTGACGGGCAATGCACTGGCCCAGGACACGACGTCCGAAAAGGGCAAGTTGAGCTATTACTTCGGTTACGACTACGGCAATAACCTTGCCGAACTCACCGGTCGCGGCGAGCAGCTCGACATCAACGCGGTGGTAAAGGGTCTGCAGGACGCCTATGCCAAGAAGCAGCCGGCGATCACTGCCGACCAGCTGAAGCCGGCGGTCGAAGCGTTCCAGAAGCGTGAGCAGGGCCGTGCCCAGCAGGCCAAGGCCGAGTACGACAAGGCCGCTGCTGCCAACAAGACCAAGAGCGAGCAGTTCCTGGCCAAGAACAAGGGCACCGCTGGCGTGCAGACTCTGCCGAGCGGCGTGCAGTACCGCGTGATCGAAGCGGGCAAGGGTGCCAAGCCGACCCAGGCCAGCACCGTGCAGCTGGAAGTGGCCGGTCCGTTCCCCTTCGGCGACCGTGAGAAGGCGCGTCCGGCGCAGCAGATCCCGGCCATCAAGGTCAGCGAAGTCGAAATGAAGGCCATGCGCGAGACCCTGCTGCAGATGCCGGCCGGCTCCAAGTGGGAAGTGACGTTGCCGTCGGATCAGGCCTATGGCGCCGACCCGCGTACGCCGTTTCCGCCGAACGTGGCCGTGCAGTTCGAGATCAAGCTGGTCAGCGTCAAGTAATTGCTTGTGCTGTTGTACTGACAACGCCGGCCACCAGGCCGGCGTTGTCGTTTTGGCGTCCCAACCTTGCTGAAGAGAGCGATGAAACACCCACGCCGCGGCTGCGGAAACGCGCGATGAGCGACACCGATGCCAATTGCGGGGATCTGCCCAGCCCGTGTATCGGTGTATGTTCGTTGGACGCGCAGTCGCACTGTGTCGGCTGCCTGCGCAGCCTGGATGAAATTGCACGCTGGATGAGCATGAGTGACGCCGAACGCCAGGAGTTGTTGCACACCGTGTTGCCTGCACGTGGGCTCATGGCCGCGCTGCCCGAGTACGCGCAGTTGCGCCGTGCGCTGTATTCGCTGGACACCGCACCCGACGGGCCGGGCTGGAACCATGCCGAACTGATCGATCTGAGCGAGGGCGGTGCGTCCGCCGAAGCGGCGGTGCTATGCGGCCTGGTGCCGCGCGAGCAGGGCACGATGGTGCTGCTGACCCGGCGCACCGACAGCCTGCGCCACCATGCCGGGCAGGTCAGTTTCCCGGGCGGGCGGATGGAACCTGCCGATGCTGATGCGGCAGCGGCGGCCTTGCGCGAGAGCTGCGAGGAGATCGCGCTGGGTGCGCAGCAGGTGCACGCGCTGGGATATCTGGATCCGTTTTTGACCGTGAGCGGGTTTCGGGTCACGCCGGTGGTGGCGGTGATCGACCCCGCGTTCGTGGCGGTGCCGCAGCCGGAGGAGGTGGCCGAGGTCTTCGAAGTGCCGCTGGCCTATCTGATGGACCCGGACAATCTGCGCAGCGTGGAGCTGGAATTTCGCGGCCGCCAGCGTCGCGTGCTCGAATACGATTGGCCAGGGCAGCGCATCTGGGGCGCCACTGCGGCCATTCTCCTCAATCTTCGTCGTCGCCTGGAGCAGGTTGCATGAGTGCCAATCCAAACTGGACCACGCTGGTCGATAGCGCCACCCTGGCGGCGGCATTGCCGCACCCACAGCTGCGGCTGCTGGATGCGCGTACCACGCCACCAACCGCACCTGATCCGCAGGCGGCACGCAAAGCATATGCGCAGGGACATCTGCCCGGCGCGTATGACGTCGATCTTGATCATGACCTGGCCGACCTGTCGCGTGCCGATCAAGGGCGGCATCCGTTGCCGCAGAGCGCCGACTTTGCCAGGCGCCTGGGCGCGTGGGGCATAGATCCGCACAGCCAGGTGGTGGTCTACGACGCGGGCGATGGCAGCATGGCCGCCGCACGCGCGTGGTGGATGCTGCGGCTGATGGGGCATCGCCGCGTGGCGGTGCTGGATGGCGGGCTGGCCGCGTGGCGCGGCGCCGGCTTGGCCGAGACCACCGAGCTGCCGGCAGTGCGCGATGGCGCTGCGTATCCCGGCAGTTTCGACACCGATGCCGTGGTGGACGCCGAACAGATTCTGGCGCGGCTGGAGCAGGCCCCGGGCTGGCTGCTGGATGCGCGCGCAGGCGAGCGGTTTCGCGGTGAGGTGGAGCCGATCGATCCGATCGCCGGGCATGTGCCGGGTGCGGTGAGTCGTCCGCTGGGTCTGAGCCTCCGCGATGGCCGCTTTAAACCGGCCGATGAATTGCGTGCCGAGCTATCTGCATTGCTGGGCACGTACCGGCCCGAGCAGGCCGTGGTGATGTGCGGATCGGGCGTGACCGCCTGCCATCTGCTGTTGGCGTTGGAAGTGGCCGGTCTGTCCGGTGCGCGCGTTTATGCCGGTTCCTGGAGCGGCTGGTTGCAGGATCCGTCGCGTCCGGTCACGACTGCTGCCTGATGCATGCACAATAGCCGCAGGAAGGGTGGTCTGTGGGGACGCAGGCTCACTGCGCGGAGCGCAGTTTCTTGCAGTGGTGGGTGGATGCATGCGGTTGCAGTTGCAGGTGGGCGCCTTGTGCGTCGCGGTGGGGGCGATGGTTGCGTGTTCGGCTGAGTCTGGCGGTGCCGGCGCTGCGCGCGCGGCTAATCGTTCGAATGCCGATGAGCAGCAGGTGTATCAGGTCGCGCTGGAACGTGTTCGCGCGCAAAGGCTGGCACACGTGCGCGCGCCCGATGGCTGGCTGAGCTATACCGGCTCCGGTCGCGTGCGTGCAGGTCGGTATCAGGTCGGCAGCGATCCGCACAGCGATGTTGTGTTGCCTGCCGGCCCTGCACAGCTGGGCCAGCTCAGCCTGGATGCCGAGGGCCACGTGCGCTTCAAGGCGGCTGCCGGTGCGGCGGTGAGCTTGAACGGACAGGCTGTCGATGACGTCAGCCTGGAGCCGGAGCGGGCTGAGCGGCGTGGCGACCGGCTCGATGTGGACAACCGGCAGTTCTATCTGGTGCAGACCGGCACGTTGTTTGGCTGGCGTTTTCGCGACCCGGCAGCGCCGGCGTTGACCGCATTTCAGGGCTTCGAGTATTTCCCGATCGACCCGCAGTGGCGGGTCAATGCACGCTGGCAGCCGTATGCCACGCCACGGTCGGTGACCTTGCTGACCTCGATCGGCACGCCATTGACGGCGGAGGTTCCGGGCGAGGCGGTGTTTACGCGCGGCGGGCAGGAATACCATCTGCAGCCGCTCGCGCAGGACGATGGCAGCGGTCTGTTTTTTCTGTTCACCGATCGCACCAGTGGCAAGGAAAGTTATGGCGGCGCGCGCTATCTATTCACCGCGATGCCGCGCGATGGCCGTGTGCTGCTCGATTTCAATCTCGCCGAAAATCCGCCCTGCGCGTTCACCCCGCATGTGGTCTGCCCGATCGCGCCGCCGGAAAATCGGCTGACGGTGGCGGTGAATGCGGGCGAAAAAACCTATCGCGCCGTGGATCCTTGATCGCGCGGGTTCTGCGTGCGTTGCCTGCGCGTGTCCCGTGCGCTCAACGCAATGCGTGGGCCCAGCCGACCGCCGCTTCGATACGGGGCCATGGAAACAACGGGCCGGGATCGAGCTTGCGCTGGATCTTGCGAGCCGGATCGTCGCTGGCCGCTTCCTGGGTGGTGTCCAGTTCCTGATGACCGGCGATGCGGCGCACCGATGGCAGTTGCTGCTGCAGCCATTGCAGCAAGGTGATTAGCGTGGCGATCTGCACGTCCGGATACGCTTCGCGCATCGCTTGATGGCGCGAGTCGAGCCAGTGCGGATAGCGGCCGCTGTTGACCAGCTCGATGCCCAAGGTATGCGGATTGTGGCCACGCACGTGATGCGCGACGCGGTCCAGCGCCACGTACTGCTGGATGCTGCCGTTGCGATCGATGTAGTAATGCCCGCTGTTGCCGGTGCCGCTGTCGTAGAGCACGCGCTCGCCGTAGTCGCGCGCCATGGCCATGTCCGGCAATTCGGTGCAGTGGATGACCACCATGTCGATGTGCTCGAGCCGGCGGCGTGCCAGTCGCGATTCGTAGGACAACGGCGCGTAGGTGATCGGTGGCGACGGCAGGACGGCATCGGACATGAAGCGAATGCTAGCATTCGCCGATGGCTTTGAATCCCGACAGCCCTTTGGGCAAATTGATGGCGACGCTGCCGCAGACCGGTCAGGTGACCTGGATCGGCGTGCGTCCGGCGCGTGATGTGGAGATGCTGGAGGTGGACGCCGCGCAGGCCACCACCGGCATCGGGCTGGTGGGCGATCGCTACAAAGGCGGCAGCGGCAAGCGTGGGATCACCTTGATCCAGGCCGAACATCTGCCGGTGATCGCGGCGCTGGCAGGGCATGCGACGATCGCGCCTGCCACGCTGCGCCGCAATCTGGTGATCGCCGGCATTCCGCTGATCGCGTTGAAAGGGCGGCGCTTCCGCATTGGCGATGTCGAGCTGGAAGGCACCGACCCGTGCGACCCGTGTTCGCGCATGGAAGACGCGCTTGGCGCGGGCGGCTACAACGCGATGCGTGGACACGGTGGGCTGTGCGCGCGTGTCCTGCGCGGCGGCGTGCTGCGTATTGGCGATACGGTGCAGGCGCTATGAGTCGCGGCCATTGCATTCTGGCGCACGGGTTCGAAAGCGGCCCTGCGGCGCGCAAGGTCAGCGCATTGGCCGAGGTTGCCGACCGCCTGGGGTGGACCCATGAACGCCCGGATTTCACCGATCTTGATGCGCAGCGCGATGTCAGCCCGCTCGGTGACGTGCGCGGACGCCTGCAGCGATTGCTGCAGATCGCACGCGACGCCGCAGGCAAGGGGCCGCTGGTGCTGGTGGGTTCCAGTCTGGGCGCCTATATCGCGGCGCAAGTGTCGCTGCAGGTTCCGACACGCGGGCTGTTTTTGATGGTGCCGCCAACCACGATGGGTCCGCTGCCGGCGCTGGATGCTGCGCCGGTGCCGATCTCGGTGGTGCATGCCTGGCGCGATGCGCTGATCCCTGCCGCCGATGTGATCGCCTGGGCGCAGGCGCGTCGGGCGCGGCTGTTGCTGGTCGACGATGAGCACGATCTCGCCGCGCATGTGGACACGGCAGCGAACGCGTTCGCCGAACTGTTGCAGCGCCTGTGATGCACGAGGCTGATGACCTATCGCCCACACCGGCCGAGCCGGCGACGGCGGTGCTGATTCGCGAGGCCAGCGATGGCGACGCCGCCGCCATCGAGATATTGACCATGGTGGCGTTCATGCGCGCCGAGCACAGCCGTCATGACGAACAGCATGTGATCGCCGCGCTGCGTCATGACGATGCGCTGGCACTGTCATTGGTCGCCGACCACGACGGTTACGTGGTCGGCCATCTGGCAGTGTCGCCGGTGAGCTTGTCCGACGGGTCGTCCGGCTGGTTTGCGCTGGGACCGTTGGCGGTGGGCCCGGGCCACCAACGCCAGGGCCTGGGTAGCCGTCTGGTGCACGCAGCCCTGGCCACCTTGCGCGAGCGCGGCGCGGCGGGGTGTATTGCCTTTGGCGAACCCGGTTTTTTCCGACGGTTTGGGTTCGCCGTCGAGCCGGGGCTGAGCGTGCCCGATGCACCGGTGTCGGAATTGCAGGCGCTGGCGTTCGGCGACCGGCTGTTGCCACTGGCCGATGTGGCCTATCACCCGGCATTCGGTCTGGGCTGAGTCGCGCGCAGCGCTGCACATGCGTGAACGGATGCAGTCGTGATCCTGCGCACAGGTGGCGCCCGTTCGTTCACCGGCACCCTGCATCGCGCTTTCGGCCGCAGCGCATTACCGCGTTCGTCACCATGGTCGGCAACAGCGATTGACGCTTGCCAAGGTGAAAAAAGATGCAATGTGACGTGCGACCGATGCCGCCCAGTGAACCGCGTGCCGGCCTGATTTCGCATGCGGGCGATACCTTGCAGGATGATGTGACCTTGCTGGCATCGATCCGGTCGCGACTGCGGCAGGACGCCAGCCGTTCTGCTGCCGAAGTGGAGCGTTTGCTGCAGCTAGTCGATGCGCTGTGGGCAATGGAGCTGGGGCGGTTCCTGCTGCGCAATCGTGGGCTCAATGCGGAGTGGACGCATCGATTGGTCACCTATGAGGCAGGAACCCTGCCGCAGGACACCACGCCGGCACTGGAGTACGAAATTTTCGAGAAGACGCCGGCCGTGCTCGCAACCCGCGAGCGGTTCGGCATCTTCCGTGCGCAATTGCAGGCCTTGTTGCGGCCCGGCATGACGATCGCGTCGGTGCCGTGCGGATGGATGGGCGATGTGTTGAGCCTGGATTACCGGCAGTGCCCGGATGTGCGCTTGATCGGGATCGATCTGGACCCGCAAGCGCTGGACGGTGCGCTGCAGCTGGCACGTCGCTACTGGCTGGAGCAGCAGCTGTCGCTGCGGCTGGAAGATGCCTGGGCGCAGGGCGATGCAGACAGTGCGGACGTGGTGACCAGCAATGGCCTCAATCTCTATGAGCCGGACGATGCGCGGGTGGTCGCGCTCTATCGCGCGTTCTTCAACAGGCTGCGGCCGGGCGGTACGTTGGTGGCGAGTTTCCTGACGCCTCCGCCCAGCCTGTGCGCGGAATCCACGTGGAAACTGGCGCTGATCGACCAGGCATCTCTGGTGCTGCAGAGCCAGGTCTTCATCGATATCGTCCAGGCGCGCTGGGCATCGTTCCGCACCCATGCGCAAACGCGCGCACAGCTGGAGAGTGCCGGCTTTGCAAGCGTGCGTTTCATCGACGATCGCGCCAGCATTTTTCCCACTGTGATCGCGCAAAAGCCGATGCATGCCTGAGGGTAACGACGACGCAGCGACTCTCTCGCGGCATGGAGTGTTGGTGCGTTGCCGGCGAGTGTCCGCTGCGTTGGCGCGCGATTGCGGATACCGATAACGCCAGGCGCGCGCGTCGGCGAAGAGCAGCTAACAAGACGACTGCACTCACCGCCAGGCGGACACGGCCGGTGCTCGGTGCGGCATGTGCCACGCGTGCACTGCGGTTCTGAGCGCGCCGTCTGCACCCACCTGACGACTGCACGCTATGTCTTGTTAGCCGCTCCAAGGGGCAGGGCGCACTACAAGCGTGCAGGCGTGCGTTTTCCTGCGGATATCTCGTTGTCGTTGAGCGGATTGTTCGGCGCAGTGATGTTCAGGGGTTTCGGTGCAGCCGCAGACCGGCCTACACTTGTGCTGCACCCACTGTTCGAGGATTGGTCCAATGCGCCATTGATGCCGCCGTCGTGATGACGGCCATACCCGTTGCCGTTCCGTCTGGAACGCGACGTGTCCTGGCATGCAATGGAGGTACTGATGACCTGTCCGTCGTTGACGCTGGAAAGCGTCGCGTTCGTGCTGCCCGATGGCAGCACGCTGTTTTCCGATCTCACCCTGCACATCGATCAGCGCCGCACCGGCCTGGTCGGTCGTAATGGCGTGGGCAAGAGTGTGCTCGGCCGTCTGCTGGCCGGCCAGCTGGCCCCCAGCAGCGGCCGCTGCGTACGCCATGGCAGCGTGCATTACCTGCCGCAGCGCGTGAGCGCGATGGCGGGGCAGCGCATCGCCGATCTGGCAGGTGTGGCGCCGTTGCTGGACGCGCTGGAACGGATTGCCGCCGGGAGCGTGGCGCCCGCCGATTTCGAGCGGGTGGGCGAGCGCTGGAATGCCCACGCCGAGTTCGCTGCAGCGCTCGAGCAGCAAGGACTGGGGGGCCGCGATCCGTCTGCTCCTGCCGCGCATCTGAGTGGCGGCGAAGCCATGCGGGTGGCACTCGCTGGCGCCTGGCTGACGCAACCGGACCTGCTGATCCTGGATGAGCCCAGCAACCATCTGGACGGCCCGCAGCGACAGCGGCTGCTGGCGCAGTTGCAGGCTTGGAAGGGTGGATTGCTGATCATCAGCCATGACCGGCTGCTGCTGGATGGCATGCAGCGCATCCTGGCGTTATCCGCGCACGGGGTGCGCAGTTATGGCGGCAACTACACCCACTACGCGCAGCAGCACGCACGCGAGCAGCAGGCGGCCGGCGAGCTGCTTGCGCAGCGCAAACAGGCGCGTGCGCACGGCGAACAGGCACTGCGCGAGCAGCACATGCGCCAGCAGCAACGCCAGGCGCGTGGCGCGCGTGCGGCGGCGCAGGCCAATCAGGCGCCGATCCTGCTCGGCGGGCAGCGGCAGCGCAGCGAGGTCAGCGCCGGCCGGCTGCAGCAGCACCGTCAGGCCGAACAAACGCGCTTGTCGGAGGCGGTGACGCAGGCCGCAGCCCAGGTGGAGGCCCCACCGGCCATTGCGTTGCTGGCACCAGCGACGGCGGCAGGCGCGTCGCAACGCCTGGCGACCCTGCAGCAGGTGGAGCTGGCGGATGGGCGGCTGGGTGGGCGACGTGTAGATCTGCTGCTGCACGGCCAGCCCCGCATCGGGCTGGTCGGCCCGAACGGCAGCGGTAAATCCTCGCTGCTGCAGCTGTTGGGCGGGCGCCTGGCGGCACAAGCGGGCAAGTGCGAGGTGCATGTGCCGGTGGCCTATCTGGATCAGGATCTGGGCATGCTCGACCCGGCGCGCTCGGCCGCTGCGCAGCTGCGCGATGCCGACCCCGCCGCCGCCGAGCACGCCCAGCGGCTGCGCCTGGCGTTGCTGGGGCTGGACCGGCAGCGTGCCGACCTGCCCACCGGCCAGCTCAGCGGCGGCCAGCGGCTCAAGGCAGCGCTGGCCTGCGCGCTGTATCGGGCCCAGCCGGCGCAGCTGCTGTTGCTGGACGAACCCACCAATCATCTGGATCTGGCCTCCGTCGAGGCGGTCGAGACGCTGCTGCGCAGCTACACCGGCGCGCTGCTGGTGGCCTCGCACGATGCCGCCTTCCTGGACCGCTTGGGCCTGCAGCAGCGGCTGGATACCGGGCAGGCGCAGTGGCGGCTGGCGCCCTGGTGAACCGTGCGGCGGGCCCTGCAGCCGGCGGGGGTGGTAATGCCGGCCGCGATGGCCGACCATTTGCGGCCAATCCACGGCGTCCACGGCACTGCCCACCCGGGCGCCGGCCCGCTGTCCTGCTCCCACGCTCGCCGCCGCGCCAGCGTCTTATCGATACCTGCCTACGTGAAATTCTTCGCATCCTGTGCCAAAGGCCTGGAATACCTGCTTGCCGACGAGCTGCTTGCGCTCGGTGCCAGCAAGGCCACCGCTACCATCTCCGGCGTCAATGTCGAGGGTGAACCGCGCGACGCGCTGCGCGCCGTCATGTGGTCGCGCCTGGCCAGCCGGGTGCTGTGGCCGCTCACCGAGTTCGACTGCCCGGACGAGGACGCGCTGTATGCCGGTGTGTCCGAGCTGCCGTGGGACGAGCACCTGTCGGTGGGCCACACCTTGTCGGTGGACGCGCACGTCTCCGGCACCGCGATCACGCACGCGCGCTATGCCGCACAGCGGATCAAGGATGCGGTGGTCGACACCATGCGCCGGCAGGGGCTGGAACGCCCGTCGGTGGATGTGGAAAGCCCCGACCTGCGGTTGAACCTGTCGCTGCGCAAGGGCCGTGCCACCATCTCGATCGACCTGGGCGGCGGCCCGTTGCACCGGCGCGGTTGGCGCATGGCGCAGAACGAAGCGCCGCTGAAGGAAAACCTGGCTGCCGCCGTCCTGCTGCGCGCCGGCTGGCCGCGCGCATATGCCGACGGCGGCGGCTTGCTGGACCCGATGTGCGGCAGCGGCACGCTGTTGATCGAAGGCGCCTTGATGGCCGCCGACGTCGCGCCCGGCCTGCAGCGCTACGGCAGCGATGTGCCCAGCCGTTGGCGCGGGTTCGACCGTGCGCTCTGGCAGCAGCTGGTCGACGAAGCACGCGAACGCGACAGCGCAGGCCGTGCCGCGCTGAAACAGGTGATCCACGGCAGCGACATGGACCCGCATGCGATCCGCGCCGCCAAGGAGAACGCGCAGGTGGCCGGTGTGGCCGAGGCGATCTGGTTCGGCGTGCGCGAGGTCGGCGACCTGCAGACCCCGCCGCAGGCCACCGGCGTGGTGGTCTGCAATCCGCCGTACGACGAGCGCCTGGCTGCCGATGCGGCCTTGTATCGCAAGCTTGGCGATACCTTGCAGCGCGTGGTGCCGCAGTGGCGCGCGAGCCTGCTGTGCGGCAATGCCGAGCTGGCCTACGCCACCGGCCTGCGCGCGGGCAAGAAATACCAGTTGTTCAATGGCGCGATCGAGTGCGCGTTGATCGTCTGCGACCCGATCGCGGTGCCGCGGCGTACCCCGTTGGCAGCGCCCACGGCGCTCAGCGAAGGCGCGCAGATGGTGGCCAACCGCCTGCGCAAGAACCTGCAGAAATTCAAGAAGTGGCGCGCCCGCGAAGGCATCGAGTGCTTCCGCGTCTACGATGCCGACCTGCCGGAATATTCCGCTGCCATCGACGTGTATCAGCAAGCCGATGGCGACCGACGCAGCTTCCTGCATGTGCAGGAATACGCCGCGCCGGCGACCATTCCCGAGGCGGATGTGCGCCGGCGTCTGGGCGAGCTGTTGGCGGCTGCGCGCGAGGTGTTCGAGGTGCCGGCCGAGCGCGTTGCACTGAAGTCGCGCGAGCGTGGCAAGGGTGGCAGCAAGTACGGCCGCTTCGAGCAGCGCAACGAAATCGTCAACGTGCGCGAGCACGGCGCGCTGTTGCGGGTGAACCTGTTCGATTATCTGGACACCGGCCTGTTCCTGGATCACCGCCCGTTGCGCGGCACCATGGCACAGCAGTCCAAGGGGCGGCGCTTCCTCAACCTGTTCTGCTACACCGGCGTGGCCAGTGTGCAGGCGGCGGTGGCCGGCGCCAGCGCCACGACCAGCGTGGATCTGTCCGGCACCTATCTGCAGTGGTGCGCCGACAACCTGGCCTTGAACGGCCAGGCCGGCAGCAAGCACAAGCTGGTGCAGGCCGATGCGCTGGCCTGGCTGGAGGCCGAGCGCGCGCACTTCGACGTGATCTTCTGCGACCCGCCGACCTTCTCCAACTCCGCGCGCGCCGAGGATTTCGATATCCAGCGCGAGCATGTGCGCTTGCTGCGCGCGGCGGTGGCGCGCCTGGCGCCGGGTGGCGTGCTGTATTTCTCCAACAACTTCCGCCGTTTCAAGCTGGATGAAGAAGCGGTGGCCGAGTTCGCGCAATGCGAGGAAATCAGCCCGCGCACCATCGACCCGGATTTCGAACGCCATGCGCGCATCCATCGCGCCTGGCGGTTGACGGCCTGAGCCGAGGCCGGCCGATGTGGCGGTGTGCCGCGTGGCGCCCGCTGCGTGCGTCGCGGTGGCCAGAGCGCAGCGGCGGCCGCGCGTGCGAGGGCCGGGCGCGCCGCCAACAAGCCCACCACAGCGCTGCGGTATGCTGATTCGCATGCTTTGGAGTCAACGATGACCGCATCACCCCGCATTGCCTTTGTGGCCAGTCACACCGAGCCCGCCGTGAACGCGCGGGCGCGTCTGGTGCAGCGTTACGGCGATCATCCGCTGGAGACCGCCGAGATCGTCTGCGCCCTGGGTGGGGATGGCTTCATGCTGCAGACCCTGCATCGCCACGGTGCCGCCGACAAGCCGGTGTTCGGGATGAAGCTGGGCTCGGTCGGGTTTTTGATGAACCAGTACCGCGACGATGAAGACGACCTGCTGGTGCGTCTGCAACGTGCCGAACCTGCGCATCTGCGGCCGCTGGAAATGCTGGTGCAGACCGAATCGGGCACCAGTGCCGGCTCGTTGGCATACAACGAAGTCTCGCTGTTGCGGCAGACCCGCCAGGCCGCGCATCTGAGCGTGGATCTCAATGGCCAGACCCGCATCGCCGAACTGATCGGCGATGGCGTGATGGTCGCAACGCCGGCAGGTAGCACCGCTTACAACTATTCGGCGCACGGGCCGATTCTGCCGCTGGGCTCGCATACGCTGGCACTGACGCCGATTGCGCCGTATCGTCCGCGCCGCTGGCGTGGTGCCATCCTCAAGGCCGATACCGAAGTGCGCTTCCGCGTGCTCGACCCGTACAAGCGCCCGGTCAGCGTCACCGCTGACTCGCACGAAATTCGTGACGTGGTGGAAGTCACCATCCGCGAATCCACCGAGCGCCGCGTCACGTTGCTGTTCGATCCGGAACACAATCTGGAAGAACGCATCTTCAGCGAACAGTTTGCGGTGTGAGGGGCATTCGGGATTGGCAACGGCAAGGGCGCCGCAAGAGCGCTTTAAACGTGTCCGCACACGCTACGATGCTGCACGGATGCCCGATGCAATTCCGCTCGCCCGTTCCTGCTTCTACCGATTCCCCATTCTCCATTCCCCATTCCCGGCACCCAAATGGCTGACAACTCCCCCAGGTTATTGACCATCGCGGTGACCTCCCGCGCGCTGTTCGATCTTGAAGAAGGCCATGCGCTGTTCGAAGCGAACGGGGTGGAGGTGTATTCGGCGTTCCAGCGCGAGCACGAAGACGACATCCTGCAGCCGGGCGTCGCGTTTCCGGTGGTGCGCAAGCTGTTGGCGCTCAACCACGATGTGCCCGAAGAAACCCCGCGCGTGGAGGTGATTCTGCTGTCGCGCAATTCTGCCGATACCGGGTTGCGCATCTTCAATTCGATCCAGCACTACAACCTGGGCATCGTGCGCGCGACTTTCACGTCTGGTCAGCCGACCTGGCCGTACGTGAAACCGTTTGGTACCGATTTGTTTCTGTCGGCCAATCCGGAATCGGTACGGCGTGCGCTCACTCACGGCATTGCCGCGGCCACCATCATGCCGCGCGCGCCGGGCGAGCGTGCCGAAGCGGCTGCAGCGATCGTGGACAACGATGAGAGCCGCCTGCCCACGCAGCTGCGCATCGCCTTCGACGGGGACGCGGTGATCTTCGGCGACGAGAGCGAACGCATCTCGCGCGAGCAAGGTGTGGAAGCGTTCGGGCGGCATGAGCGCGAGCGCGCACGCGAACCGCTGTCGGTTGGGCCGTTCCGCAATTTCCTGTCGGCGTTGCATGCGCTGCAGGCGGCGTTTCCGCCGGGCGAAGCGTCGCCGATCCGCACGGCGCTGGTCACCGCGCGTTCGGCGCCTGCGCATGAGCGGGTGATCCGGACCTTGCGCGAGTGGGGCGTGCGCCTGGACGAAGCGCTGTTTCTCGGCGGCCGGCACAAGGGGCCGTTTCTGGAAGCGTTTGGCGCAGATATCTTCTTCGACGACTCGCAGCACAACATCGACAGCGCACGCCAGCATCAGCATGTGGCGGCCGGCCACGTGCCGCACGGCGTGGCCAACGATCCGCCGAGCCGATGAGCGAGTCGCCGCAGTCGCCAGCGCGTGCTGGGTTACTGCGGACCTGGCGCACGCTGGAGCTGACCTTCACCGACGACACGGTGCAGACCCGCATGTCGCGCTGGGCACCGCATCGGCTGATGCTGCCGTATACGCGCAGCATGCTGGCTGCGCTGTGGCTGCAACCGCGCCCGGAGTGCATTGGGCTGATCGGCGTGGGCGGTGGTGCGCAGGTGAAGTTCTGCCATCGCTACCTGCGCAGCACGCGTCTGGAAGCGGTGGAAGCCGACCCGCAGGTGCTGGCGTTGCGCGATGCATTCGCAATTCCGCGCGACGACGCGCGGCTGGAGATCACGCTGGGGGATGGCGCCGACTGGATCGGCAACCGCGCCGGACGCTACGACCTGTTGTTGCTGGATGCCTACGACGCCCATGGCATTCCGCCGGCTTTGTGCACGCCTCAGTTCTACGCCGATTGTCGCGCGGCCTTGCGCGAGGGCGGGGTGCTGGCGCTGAATCTCTTTCAGGTGCCGATGGCCGAGCATCTGGCGCAGCTGCGAGAGCTGTTCGATGGGTTGGTGCTGCTGCTGCCCGAACCGGATCTGCGCAACCAGGTGGTGTTCGCCTGGAACAACCGACGCACACCGGGGACGCCGGACGCCGCGCTGGCCGGGTTGGCATGGTCGGCACGCCGGCAATTGCGGCCGTCGATGCTACGTTTACAGACGGCGTGGCAGGAACGGGCCTGGCGGTTTTCCTGAGGCATTGCGTCCTGCAGGTCCGGCCAACAGCGGCTAACGCAACGTCGCGAGCAGCCGTCAGCGGGGTGTGGACGGCGCGGTCAGAACCGGATTGCACGCGTGCGGTATACCAATGTCGTCCACCGGCCGCGTCCGCCTGCGGCGACGCAGGCGTTTGATTGGCCGCGTCAGGGATGCGCAGGTGTGCATCGCCGCATCTGGACCTTCACGCTACGCGATTACGGCGTTTGCTCGCTCGGTGCGGTCGGCAACGGCAGCTGGATATCGGTCAGTCGCCAGCGCAGGCCCTGGCGGGTCAGCACGAAGGTCACCGGTATACCGTTGGCGGTCTGCGTGGTGGCGGTGAAGCGGCGGGTGGATTCGAAGCGCTGCGTCGCGCTTTGCAGCGGGCGCGCCGGTGCCGGTGCCGCATAGGTATCGGCGCTGACGGTGTCGCCGATGACGCGGTTCCATACGCTGTGGCCTTGCAGCAGGGCACCGATGCCCAGCGGGGTGACCAAGGTATCCACGCCGGCGCCGCTGATGCCGCTGGCCAGTTGCAACGCAAAGCCGCCGAGCAGGCTCGATTGCATGCTGCTGCCGGCCTGACGGATCAGATAATCGTCCAGTTGCGCCTTGAGGTTGACGCGCAGGCTGGGGAAATCCACGTAGCTTTCCAGCTGCGCGGCATCGCGATCGGCAACGGCCTGACTGATGCCGCGGATGGCCAGATACGGCCCCGCCACCACATAACTCACCAGCAGCACCACGGCCAGCAGCGGCACGATCCACCAGCGCTTTTTCATCGTTCGAACTCCGTCGCCATGCGCGGTGAGGGGAGGGTGCTCGACTGCATCCAGACGGTAGCACCAGGCCGCCGATGGTGCGGCAACGCCGTGGCGCGATATACCTGCGCCGCAGCTCGCCTCAAAATTCCAGGTCCAGGGCGGCGCATAGATAATCCACAAACGGCGCCAGCGTCACCAGGTCTGCCTCGATGGTCTGGCGTAGGCGCGGCCCGGTCATGATGGCGTCGTCCAGATGACGCAGGTACGCCCAGTTGCGGTGCTTGAGATCGTCGATGAACTCGAAATCGTTGGGAAACCCGCGTGGTGCGCGCACCAGTTTTTCGCTGTCGTCCAGGGCGAACTTGCGCCGCAATTTGGGATCGTATGCGGCCGTCTTCCAGCTGCCCGGATTTTCGAAGATGAACTGCCGCAGCTTGCGTTGCGTGTCCGGCTCCGGGTGCCACAGGCCTGCACCGACAAAGCTCTCGCCCGGCTGCAGATGAATGTAGAACGACGGTGCCGGCATCTGCCGGCGGCGCTCATGGAACAGGCGCGCACCCTGCCAGTTCTTGTAGGGCGATTTGTCGTTGGAAAAGCGCGCATCGCGATAGATCCGAAACAGCGAGCCGCCCTGGGTCTTAGGGTCGGCACGATAGTGTTCGCTGACCTCGGCAAGCGCCGGCTGCAGATCGGTGATCAGCTGCAGAAACGGCTGACGCACATGCGCCTCGTACTGGTGGCGATGATCGGCGAACCAGGTCTTGTCGTTGTGGCGGGCCAGGGCGCGCAGGAACTTGAAGCTGGCGTCTGAAAAATAGGTGGTCATAGCGTGCGTTGGAGGTCCGAACCCCAGGCGGCGAGCTGGTCGAGCAGGTCTTGCTTGGTAGCATCGTCGGGGTGAGCGAGCCGTAAATCCGCAATCTGCGCGTTGTACTGGTCCAGGGTGACTTCGCCCAACCCATGGTCTTCGAGCAGGCGCTTGCGGCGGTACTGGTTCCAGCGTTCCTGCTCGTCGAACGACAGCGTCTGCGGCCAGTTGCGTGCGCGATAGCGAAACAGCAGCTCGATCAGGCGTGGGTCGCGAAACCGCGTTTCCAGCGCGCCCAGTTCGTCCGGCGCGCTGGCGCGCACCTGTGCAAGCAGGCGCTTGTCGCCTTCGGCCAGAAAACCGTCATAGAGCGAGGCATCGGCATCGTTGACCGCGGCGGCCGCGGCACGTTCGTTGCCGTAGACCTGGCGCACCTTCTCCGCCAGCTGCGGGCCCAGTTCGCGCAGCCGTGCGGCCTTGGCCAGCACCGCATCGGGGTCCACGCCCAGGCGCTGGAAATCCGGCGCGCGCAGATGCTGCCAGGCCACCAGCGCCGGCGATTTATTTAGATGTACTTCCTTGAGCGGGATGCGCTGCTCACCTTCGGGTAGATCGGCGGCGCGGATATACAGCCGGTCGGCGATCTCGTCCGGGCTCAGCCGCAACAGCACCTCCGGGTCGCCGTCCAGATCGAACACGATCACGCGGCTGTCGATGCGCGGATGCCGCGTCAGCGGCAGTACGGCCGCGGCGCACATGCGCGAGGCAGGGTAGCGCTGCGAAATGTGCAGCACCGGTTCCATCGCAATCACATCGAGCAAGGTGGCGGCAAAGCGTTTGTCGCGCAGGCGCAACGCGTACTCCCACAGCTTGGGTTGATGCTGTTGAAATTTGCGCGCCATGCCGATGGTGGCGTACACGTCGGACAAGGCTTCGTGCGCATCGCCTTCGCGCACTGCGTTGGCATCGGCCAGATGTTCGAGCTTGAACGAGGTGGCACCGTCTTCGCGCTGCGGCCAGGTGATGCCGTCCGGGCGCAATGCGTGCACCAGCCGCAGCACATCGAGCAGATCCCAGCGCGAATTGCCGCCGCGCCACTCACGCTCGTAAGGATCGTAGAAGTTACGGAACAGCCCGCAGCGCACGAACTCGTCGTCGAAGCGGATCGAGTTGTAGCCCAGCGTGCAGGTCTGCGGGCGGCTCATCTGCTCGGCGATGCGCGCAAATGCTTCGGCTTCGGTCACGCCTTCGCGCAGCGCGTGCTGCGGGGTGATGCCGGTGACCATGGTGGCGTACGGCGAGGGCAGCAGGTCGTCGGCCGGTTGCACGAAGAAACTGATCGGCTCGTCGATCACGCGCAGTTGCGCGTCGGTGCGCACGGCGGCGAACTGCGCGATGCGGGTGCGGCGCGGGTCCTGGCCGAAGGTTTCCAGGTCGTAGAAGAGAAAGCTGTCAGGCATGCGGGTGCGAGATCCAGATCCGCGGCGCACGGCGTATGCGCCGCCAGTGGCCGCTAGTATCTCTCATCGCAGCGCCGGCGCGCTGAGGCGCTGCTGTGCGCTGGGGGAGGCGCTGCTATGCGGGGCCCGCGTTTGGCGTGTGTTGCGAGCGCGGCGTGAGCGTCTGCGCACAGTGCGCAAACCTGAGCATGATCTTGGCGCGGCCAACACCACAGGGCGAGCAGTCGTCAGGTGGATGTGGGCGGCGCGCTCAGGACCAACGGATACGAATGGTCGATAACGCACCGAGCACTGGCCGCGCCCGCCTGGTGGTGAGCGCAGCCGTTGTCTTGGCCGCTCTCAGTGCGCGCCTTCCAGCGGCTCCAGACGTGCGTGCACCACCGCTTCCAGCGCTGCCCAATCGATACGCGACAGATCGCTGTGCCCGCGCGTGGCCTCGACCAGGATTTCGCGCTGGATGTCGCTGCGCGCCAACGCAATCGAATAGCGCGTGCGCAGAAAGGTCACCATTGTGTAGTGCGGCACGAAGCGGGTGGGCCAGCGCGCCTGCA
Source organism: Xanthomonas sp. WCS2018Noco2-27 (assembly GCF_031843525.1). Lineage (NCBI taxonomy): Bacteria > Pseudomonadati > Pseudomonadota > Gammaproteobacteria > Lysobacterales > Lysobacteraceae > Xanthomonas > Xanthomonas sp. WCS2018Noco2-27. Next base: position 349,179 of record NZ_JAVTIK010000001.1, read on the forward strand.
ATTGCTGCTCGAGTTCGCGCTGCAGCAGGAAGTCGGCATCGCCGACGCGGTCGCGCATTTCCAGATAGTTTTCCAGCGCCATCTGCTGGATCGCGGCGGCATCGTCGCGGCGTGCAGCTTCGAACGCGGCGAACGCGCTGCCGATATCGTCGTGCGCGTCCATCTGCTCGGCCAATGCCACGCAATCTTCGAAGGCGCAATTCATGCCCTGGCCGTGGAACGGCACCATCGCGTGTGCGGCATCGCCGATCAGCAAGGCGCGGTTATCCAGGTGCCAGCGCTCCAGGGTGAGGGTGCCGAGCAGGCCGGGCGGATGTTCTTCCCAGTGTTCTTCGAGCTGCGGAATCAGCGGCAGCGCATCCGGAAAATCGCGTGCGAACAAGGCATGCGCTTCTTCGCCGGTGCGGGTGGTGGCAAAGCTCGGGTTGCCTGCGTTGGGCAGGAACAGGGTGACGGTGAAGGTGCCGCCATCGTTGGGCAGCGCGATGCACATGTAGCGCCCACGCGGCCAGATGTGCAGCGCATTGCGCTCGATGCGGAAGCCACCGCCGGGCAATGGTGGGATTTCCAGTTCCTTGTACGAATGATCCAGGAATTCGGTGCGCTCGCCCAACGGCGATTTGCGCTGCATGGCCGCGCGCAGCGCCGAGCCGGCACCGTCGCTGCCGATCAGGCTCTGGAAGTGGATCTCGTGCGGCTGATCGTCGCGGTCATCGATAAAGCGCGCGTAGCCGGCGTCGAAATCGACCGTGTGCAGCCGGCGATAAAAATGCACCGATGCGCCGGCCTGTTCGGCCAGATCCAGCAAGGCGATATTCAACGCGGCACGGTGGATCGACCAGATCACTTCGCTGTCGTCGCGGCCGTAACGCTGCAGCTGCGGTTCGCCCTCGATCGGGTGCACCATGCGGCCGCGCATCATTACCGCCTTGGCCATCACCGCTTCTTCGGCACCGGCCTGACGCAACGCGTAGCGTCCGCGTTCGGCCAGCGCCAGGTTGATCGAGCGGCCGGACTCATAGCCCTTGATGCGCGGGTCGCCACGCCGTTCGTACACGGTGACCTGCCAGCCGCGACGCGACAGCAGGATGGCCAGCAGACAACCGGCCAGGCCGGCGCCGATCAGGGTCAGGGAGCGAGGGGAGACGGGGCTCAATGCAATGTCCGGCAGCGGCCGGACGCGGGAGCCGGCAAAAGTGAGGAAAGAAGCAGTTGGCTATAGCGCGCCTGCGTTGCCGAAGGCGCGCTCGGAGTGTACGTGGGCGTCTGCGGGTTTCGCGTGTGCCTGCCACGTGGCCGGTAGCGATGCAGTCAGCGTGCGGCGTTCAACCGGCGGCCCAGGCTTCCACCTGTTCCACAAAGGTGTGCAGATCGCTGAAACGGTTGTACAGCGGCACCGGCGCGATGCGGATCACGTCCGGTTCGCGCCAGTCGCCAAGTACGCCGGCCGCATGCAGATGCTCGAACAGCGCGCGCCCTTGCGCGCGTCCGCCGGCCACCCGCAACGACAGCTGACAGCCGCGCTGCGTCGGCTCGGCCGGGGTGACGATCTGCAGCACCTGTGGCACGCGTGCGTGGATCAGCTGTTCCAGATGTCCGGTGAGCTGTTCGGACTTGGCGCGCAGCGCAGTCATGCCGGCTTGGTCGAACAGCTCCAGCGATGCACGCAGCGGTGCCAGCGCCAGCACCGGTGGGTTGCTCAGCTGCCAGCCTTCGGCGCCGGGCGAGGGCACGAACTGCGGGTCCATGCGGAAGCGGGTCTGCTGCTCGTGCCCCCACCAGCCAGCCATGCGCGGCAGATCGCTGGTGGCATGGCGTGCGTGCACGAAACAGCCGCCCACCGCGCCGGGTCCGGCATTGAGATATTTGTAATGGCACCACACTGCGAAGTCGACGCCATCGTCGTGCAGGGTCAGCGGGATGTTGCCCACCGCATGCGCCAGATCGAAGCCCACCGCAGCGCCTTGCGCGCGTGCCAGTCGCGCAATTTCGCCTAGATCGAAGGCCTGGCCGGTGCGGTACTGGATGCCGGGCCAAAGCACCAATGCCAGACGCGAACCGTGCGTGGCGATGGCATCGGCAATGGCGGCCATCGACAACGTGCCGTTGGGCTCATCGGCGTCCACTTCGATCAACTGCGTGGCCGGATCCAGCCCGTGCAGGTGCAACTGCGATTCCACCGCATGGCGGTCGGACGGAAATGCGCCGGCTTCGATCAGGATCGCGCCGCGCTCGGGCGTGGGGCGATAAAAGCTCGCCATCATTAGATGCAGATTGACGCTGAGGGTGTTCATCGCCACCACTTCGCCCGGTTGCGCGCCGACCACACGCGCCAGGCCGTCGCGCACCAGTTGGTGATAGGTCAGCCATTGGGTGGGGCCGGTGAAGTGGCCTTCCACCGCAAGCGCGCCCCAGTGATCGAGCACTTCGCTCACCATCGCGCGTGCCTGACGCGGTTGCAGGCCCAGCGAATTGCCGACGAAATAGGTCTGGTCCCGGCCATCGTGCTGCGGGAACACAAAGGCGTCGCGCAGGCTGCGCAGCGGGTCGGCGGCATCCAGCGCCACGGCGTGGGAACGGGACAGCGGGTCGGTGGTCATCGGGCTCGCGTGCTTTGGATCGATGCCGCAGTTTACCTTCCGGCACCTTGCGCGCCGTCATGCACCGCGGGCGTCTCGGTCGAGGTCGGTCGGGCAGGGCGCAGCAGATGGGTGAGCGTGCCGATGCTGTCGGTGACGCGGTCGATGGTGTCGGCAAGCGCGGCGGTGGTCGGCGAACCATCCGTCAGCGTGGCCAACGCGTCGGAGAGTTTGCGCTCGGCGCTGCGTAGCGTGGCCGCAGCCGGCGTGCCGCCGTTGCTCAGGCACGCGATCAGCTCGGCCAACGCCTGGTCGGCGTCATCGGCGAAGGCTGGCAGTGCGTCTAGCGATGGCAACGGGTGACCATCGCGCAGCACCGCCTCCAACAGCAGCGTGGCGCGGATCAGCCGGTTGCCATTGGCCAGCAGCGATTCGGCCAGCTTGAGCTCGTGCAGATTGCGGCGGCTGCGTGGCTCGCCGCGCAGGCGTTCGATCGATGCCTGCGCATTGGTGCGCGCCACGCGTGCGGCGGCGCGGCTGTCGCTCAGCCGATCCATCTGGCCCAGCAACAGGTTGTGCAGATGCTCGCGATAGGCCGTGAGCAACTGCGCCAACGAGGCGCGGATATGCCGGCGCTCGCGCGTCGGCCATAGCGCGTAGGCGATCAGTGCCAGTGCGCTGCCGGCCACGGTGGCCTGCAGCCGCGCACCGACCGCCTCACCGGGCGTCATGCCTTCGAAGGACAGCAGCAGCACCAGCATGCCGGTGAGAAACGCCACGCCGATGCCGTAGTTCACTTGAGTCAGCAAGCGAAAGCCCAGGCAGAACAGCGCCAGCAAGGCCATGCGGATACCGGCGCCATCCATCGCAAAATGGGCCAGCAGTGTGGCCACCAACAAACCGATGAAGGTGCCGGCCACGCGCAAGGCGCCGAAGCTGAACGTGCCGCCGAAATCCGGTTTGAGCACGATGGCGGTGGTCATCGGGATCCAGAAGCCGTGCGGAATCTGTTGCCAGCGTTGGAAGGCGATGGCCAGTGCCAGACACACGCCGCAACGCAGCGCATGCCGGAATGCCACCGACGACAGATCCAGGTTTGCCCGCAACGTCGCCCAGGTCGCGGCCGGGCGCAGCGCCGCCGGTAGCCGTGCTTCGGCCAATTGCGCCTGGATTTCGCCGCGGCTGCTGGCCCAGTGCGCGTTGCGGATCAACGCGCGCAACTGCCCGCCCAATCCCTGCGCGCGGGCCACCGCCACCCGCACCAGCCGGCGCTCGCGAGTATCGGCGTTGTCGTGCTGAAACTGTGCCAGCGCGCCGACCAGATCGTCGAAGCCGGTCATCGACGCGTTGGCCGCCACCGGATCCTCGCCGACCGTCATGGTGTGGGCCAGCTGCTCCAGCACGATGGCGCTGCGTTCGAGCACGCGCTCGATCGCCGGGCGTGCCTGCGAGTCGGTCAGGCGGGTGTCCGCATCGGCCAACGACAGCAGCTCCAGCCGCACGCGGTCGCAGAGCTCGGCAATGATGCGAAAGCTCTGCACCGCGATCGCGCGCGAGCGGTGTTCGCCGTGCAGCATCACCATGGCATCCAGCACTTCCTGGGTTGCGGGCGGTGCTGCGCTGGCTTCCGGGCGTTGCCGTGCGATTGCTGCCAGCTGGCGCATCAGGTCGGCGAGCGCAAAGCGTTCCGGGCGATACCGTTGCAAGGGCCAGGCCGCCAGGGCCAGCAACACCTGCAGCAGGCCACCGGCAAAGATGAGGGTGGCCACGCCGGGCGCCTGTTCCACCGGCAGCCGCATGTCGGCACTTACCACCAGCAGGATCATGCTGGTCAGGCCAACCCGCGCCGCAACCGGGCCCAGCGCCACCAGCAAGCCACCACCCAGGCCGAGCAGCAGCCCGGCGATCACCAGGGCAGGCGTGTTGTGGCCCACCCACACGCCCAACAAGGCCGCCAGGCCAGCGGCCAGGGCCGCCATCAGCATGCGTTGCAAGCGCGCACGGTAGGGCCCGGGTTGATCGGAAAACATCGTGTTGAGCGCGCCGCTGCAGACCGCCAAGCCTGCGGCGACATGCCCGGTGGCCACGCCAATTGCCAGCGGCAGTACGACCGCTGCGGTGTTGCGCAAGGCCACGCGCAGCGGCACATCGCGCGGCTTGAGGTCGATCAGTGCGCGCAGCATGCTGCGTGCTTGTGTGGGTGCGACCGGCGTGTGCATTGCATGCGCTGGCGCCAGCGCAACTCAGGCATCGACTGCAACATAGCGCTCCGGCGCAGGATGCAGATGCCCGCACTGCGTGCAGGTCCGCAGTGCCAGCGAGCGATAGAAGTGATCGAACACCGGCGGGAAGTCGGTTTCGATATTGCCTAGCGGAAACATCGCCTCATACAGCTTGTGATTGCACTGCGGGCAGTACCACTGCAGCCCGTCCTGTTCGTGCGGCAAGCGTTCGCGCTCGATGACCAGGCCGATCGAACCGGCGGCGCGCTGCGGCGAATGCGGCACCTTCGGCGGCAGCAGAAAGATCTCGCCGGCGCGGATCGGGATGTCGCGTTGCACGCCCGCATCCTGCACCTTCAGCACCATCTCGCCTTCGAGCTGGAAAAACCACTCCGGGCCTTCGTCGTAGTGATAGTCGGTGCGCGCGTTGGGCCCGCCGACAATCATGATGATGAAGCCATCCTGCTGGATGCACTTGTTGCCGACCGGCGGTTTGAGCAGGTGGCGGTATTGCTCGATCCAGGCATGCAGGTTGATCGGCGGGACCAGCATCGACATTCCTCGGCGAAGAAGGCCTCCAGCATAGCCAACCGCGACGCCGATGGGCGCCGCGGTCGGTCAAACATGCAGCGCCGACTCAGCGTTCGGCGTGATCGGCCTGAATTTTCGTCAGTGCCGCGTCGTAACGCTCCTGGAGCAGGTCGGCGCGGTCGATGGACATGCCCAGGTCGTGCGCATGGCCGTCGCGCAGGCTGTAGACCCACCCATGCACGCACAACTCCTGCCCACGCTCCCACGCATCGCGCACGATGGTGGTGCGGCAGACGTTGACCACCTGTTCCAGCACGTTGAGCTCGCACAGGCGCGCATGCTGCACCGGCAGATCGCCGGCATCGTGCAGGCAGGCTTCGTGCTTGTCGGCCACATCGGTGACGTGGCGGATCCAATTGTCGACCAGGCCCATGCGCTTCTGGGTCAGGCTGGCGAACACGCCGCCGCACCCGTAATGGCCCACCACCAGAATGTGCTTGACCTTGAGCACATCGACGGCGAACTGGATCACCGACAGGCAGTTCAAATCGCTATGCACCACCACATTGGCGATATTGCGATGCACGAACACTTCGCCCGGTGCCATGTCGATGATCTGATTGGCCGGCACGCGCGAGTCGGAGCAGCCGATCCACAGATACTCCGGAGTCTGCTGCGTCGATAGTTTGGAGAAGAATTCCGGGTCTTCGCGACGGATACGCTCGGACCAGGCACGGTTGTTTTCAAGTAAATGGTTGAGCTCGTTCATGCGCGCAGTATTCCAGATGACGACGGGGAGGAAACAAGCCAGAGGCGGGTCATAAAGCGGTGATGCAGCAACGCGAACGCAATGACAAGGCGATCAGCTCTGGCGCGCACGCAACGCATTGCGCATCAGTGCGGCCACGTCCTGCGCATCGCTTGAGCGTTGCTGCTCCAGCGCATCGGCTACCGCCGCAACATTAGCGGCCGGGTGATTCTGGCTGAGCTTGAAGGTGAGTTCGATGCGGCTTGGCACGAAGCGGAAGCCGATCAGCCCACGCAATTGCCGACGATGGCTGTCGCGCTCCATCTCGAATTGCCAGTCGCTGCCGACGCGTTGCTCGAAGTGGGTGCTCATTCGGCCGATCAACTCGCCCACCGCGTCTTCATCGGCAAGCTCGGTGCATTGCCCATGCAGATGCGCGATGGCGTAATTCCAGGTCGGCACGCGCGCGGCCGCTTCCTTGTCCAGATACCAGCCCGGCGACACATAGGCGTGCGGCCCCTGCACGACAATCACTGCATCGCCCACATGGTGCGCTTGCGGATTGGGGCGTGCCCAGTGGCCCTCGATGAGGACCTGCTGGTCGTCGCGCCGATACAGCACCGGTAGGTGCGAGATGGCTGGTTGTCCGTCGTCGCTCTGACTGATCAGGGTGACGAACGGGTCACGCGCCAGCAGCCAGTCCAGCAGCGCCAGATCAGTCTGTGCGAACGCGCGCGGTGCGTACATCTCAGGCGCGGCCGCCCATGGTCACCACCATGCGCTCGCGCAGGTCGGCATCGTTATCGCCGCGCGGTGGCGACACCTCATGCAACGAAAACCCGCGGATCAGCGCATCTTCTTCGTCCAGCCCGTCCAATGCCACGAATTCTGCATCGAACAAGGCCGCACGTGCGGTGTCTTCGCTGTCGTAGGCCAACGTCTTGCCATCGCTGTCCAGCACTTCGGCAGTGCCGGCTTCCTTGATGCGCAGGCGCGCCCAGATCAGCGTACGGCCGATGGTGGCCAGCCACCACTGATCGCGGCCGTCGGAGCTGTGTGCTGCGTCGATGTCGATGATATTCATGCCAGTACCTTGGAAAGCAGCCCGAGCAGGGCCGCCATGCCCAGGCCGAAAAAAATGGTCAGCAGCGACAGCCAGGCGGGTGTGGCCAGACCGGACAGCGCACTGTCGCGGTAGCTGCGGTAGCGGCGCGCCAATAACCAGCGCCACGCGGTCGGGCTGATGAAGGCCGGGTCGCCGAAGCTGGCCAACACATCAGAGTGCCGGTCGCGCAGGTGCACCAGGGTCAGCGGCCAGAAGATCAGCAACGCGGTCAGCCCGGCAACGGCGACACCGACAAAACACAGCGCGAAGAACAGGGTCATGTGCGGGACTCGGCAGGCGGAGCATCGAAGCGGGCAATGATCGTGATGAGGCCGACGATCGCCTCGTTGAATGTGTCCAGGTCTTCGGCCGGAATCCACCACTCGGTGTGATGGGCGCCGCCGACTTTTTGAATGGCGTATTGGTCGACGACCGCGGCGAGCACATCGAACTGCGCCACATAGCCGACGCCGCTGTCCTTGACGTTCCAGCGTGATGCGATTTCTTCGGCATAGCGCTGATTGGTGACCGGATAGAAGATCGGCTGCTCCGGCAATCGTGGCGGCCAGCGGCGGAAGCCGGAGTCACGCACCAGGGCGTATTCCTCCGGCCCCAACGGGCGATACATCGTGACGGTGGCCGCCTCCGTGCTCACTCAGAACTCCGCGCTGCCCGGCGCGCGCGGGTAGGGGATGGCGTCACGGATGTTGCTCAGCCCGCACACGTATACCACCAGGCGCTCGAACCCCAGGCCGAAACCGGCATGCGGCACCGAACCGTAGCGACGGAAATCGCGATACCAGCTGTAGTGGTCCTTATCCAGGCCGAACTGCGCCATGCGCGCATCCAGCACATCCAGGCGTTCTTCGCGCTGGCTGCCGCCAATGATTTCGCCGATGCCCGGCGCCAGCACATCCATTGCCGCCACGGTCTTGCCGTCGTCGTTCAGGCGCATGTAGAACGCCTTGATGTGCTCGGGATAATTGGTCACCACCACTGGGCGGCCGATGTGTTCTTCGGTGAGCCAGCGCTCGTGTTCGGTCTGTAGGTCCAGGCCCCATTCGACTGGGAAGTCGAACTTCTTGCCGGAGTTCTGCAGCAGCTTCACCGCCTCGGTGTAATCGATCTGCTCGAACGGCGCATTGATGAAGGCTTCCAGCTTGCTGATCGCGTTCTTGTCCACGCGCTCGGCCAGGAAGGCCAGATCGTCGCCGCGCTCGTCCAGCACCGCGCGGAACAGGTACTTCAAGAACTGCTCGGCCAGACGCGCATCTTCGGCCAGGTCGGCAAAGGCGATTTCCGGCTCGATCATCCAGAACTCGGCCAGGTGGCGCGTGGTGTGGCTGTTTTCTGCGCGGAACGTCGGCCCGAAGGTGTAGACCTTGCTCAGCGCCAGGCAATACGCTTCCACATTGAGCTGTCCGGACACGGTGAGGAAGGTTTCCTTGCCGAAGAAGTCGCGGCTGAAATCCACGTTGCCCGTGGCATCGCGCGGCAGGTTGACCATGTCCAGCGTGGAGACGCGGAACATCTGCCCGGCGCCTTCGGCGTCGGAGGTGGTGATGATCGGCGTGCTGATCCAGTTGAAGCCGTTCTGGTGGAAGAAGCGATGCACCGCTTGCGCCAGGCAGTTGCGGATGCGTGTCACCGCGCCGAACAGATTGGTGCGCGGGCGCAGGTGCGCCACTTCACGCAGGAATTCCGGCGTCATCGGCTTGGGCTGGATCGGGTAGGTGAGCGGGTCTTCGACCCAACCCACGATTTCGACAGCGCTAGCCTGGATCTCGAACGACTGGCCCTTGCCCTGCGACTTCACCAGCACACCCTTGGCGATCAGCGAGCAGCCGCTGGTCAGACGCTTGATCTCGTCGAAATTGGGCAGCGTGTCGTTGGCTACCACCTGGATCGGAGCGAAGCACGAGCCATCGGTCACGTTGATGAAGGCCAGTCCGGCAGATCCGCGCAGCGTGCGCACCCACCCCCGTACCGTGACTTCGCCGCCGTCGGGGAGCTTGCCCGCAAGCGCATGTTCAACGCTGACCACCGTCATGACTGTTCCTCGCCGTAGCGACCTTGAATGGCCTGCGAGTTTACTGGCTGCGACCGCGCTGGCGCGAGCACCTGAACAGGCGTGGCGGCGCAACGGCTTGCGTGCCCGTGTGGCCGGCCCCATCTGGACTGCATGCCGATCCACCGGTCGGCCCCTATACTTGACGCCATTGTGTTGGAGTGCTCGCATGACCATCAGCCTCACCCCCGCCGCGCTGGAGCGCGTGCAGCGTTTCGTGCAGCAGACCCCGGGTGCATTGGGCCTGCGCTTTGGCGTGACCAAGACCGGTTGCTCCGGTTGGGGCCACATCACTGACCTGGCGCGCGAGAAGCGCGACGACGATGCGGTGTTCGAGCAGGGCGGGGTGTGCATCTTTGTCGACCCGACCAGCCTGCCGCTGGTGGATGGCACCTGCATCGACTTCGGCAAGCACGGGCTGAGCGAGACGTTTACCTTCAGCAACCCCAACGCCACCGCCGAGTGCGGTTGCGGTGAAAGCTTTACCACCGAAGCCGAGCACCGCTGATCTAAAGAGTGAGCCAAGCAGCGTCGGAGTGTTTCCTTCTCCCGTCGGGAGAAGGTGCCCCGAAGGGGCGAGGGTACGGGGCGAAGCCAAGCGCGGTTGAAAGTCGCTAGGGCTTCGCCTCCGCACCCTCACCCCAACCCCTCTCCCGATGGGAGAGGGGCGTTAAATCCTTCACAGCAGTGTGCCCGGTTGCGGGTAAGCGCTTGAACTGCAATACTTTCCGGCTTCCTGCCCGGTTCTGGGCGGGAACCCTTGCTCCACCGGCCGCCTTGCGCGGACCACCGGGGAGCTGTCCGGCCCACGTGGCCACATCCGAAAGGTAAAACAACATGAGTCGTCATTACGAAGTCGTGTTCCTGGTCCATCCGGACCAGAGCGAGCAGGTCCCGGCCATGATCGAGCGCTACAAGTCGCTGATCGAGGGCGGTAACGGCACCATTCACCGTCTGGAAGACTGGGGCCGTCGTCAGCTGGCCTACCCGATCCAGAACCTTGTGAAGGCGCACTACGTGCTGCTCAACATCGAAGTCGACCAGGCCGTGCTGAGCGAGCTGGTGGAAAGCTTCCGCTTCAACGATGCGGTGCTGCGTCACCTGGTCGTCAAGCGCGATGGCCCGGACACCGAGCAGTCGCTGATCATGAAGAGCAAGGACGAGAAGGGCGACAAGCCCGAGCGTAGCGAGCGTCGTCGTCGTGACGACGAGGAAGGCGATGCTGCACCTGCCGCCACCGATACCGACGGCGACAACGCCGAAGCCGCTTAAGGAGCGCTGTCATGTCCAAGTTCTTCCGTCGCCGCAAGTTCTGCAAGTTCACCGCCGAGGGCGTCAAAGAGATCGATTACAAGGATCTCAACACCCTGCGTCAGTACCTCACCGAGAACGGCAAGATCGTGCCGAGCCGCGTGACCGGTACCAAGTCCAAGTACCAGCGTCAGCTGGCGACGGCCGTCAAGCGCTCGCGTTTCCTGGCGCTGATCCCGTACACGGACAACCACGACGTCTAATCCGAGTCCCTCGGAAGAGCCCGCACATCCATGTGCGGGTTATTCAAAATATAGAGACCGGTCATTCGAGATGCGGTGTTGATCGTGCTCTTGCGATTCCCAAATCCCGATTCCCGAATCCCGTCTTTTCGGACAGCACCCGTTGCCTCGGCCAAAGTGCCAGCGCTAACGAATAACGGAGCACCACCATGGATCTGATTCTTCTGCAGAAAGTGACCAACCTGGGCAACCTGGGCGACAAGGTCAGCGTCAAGCCGGGCTACGGCCGTAACTTCCTCGTGCCGCAGGGTAAGGCCGTTCCGGCCACCGCTGCCAACGTCGAAGCGTTCGAAACCAAGCGAGCCGATTACGAAGCCAAGGCCAACACCATCCTGGCCGATGCGCAGACCCGTGCCACCAAGTTCGAAGGCGCCAGCGTCACCATCGGCGCGCACGCGTCCACCGAAGGCAAGCTGTACGGCTCGGTTGGCCCGCGCGACATCGCCGAGGCGTTCACCGCCGCCGGCCTGCCGCTGGAAAAGAGCGAGGTGATCCTGGGCGAAGGCGCATTCCGCAATGTCGGCGAGTACGACGTTGTGCTGCACCTGCACGCCGATGTGGAAACCTCGGTCAAGGTCATCGTCGAATCCGACGCCTGATCCTTGCTGCATGTGTGAACCGAAGGGCGCCTTGTTAGGCGCCCTTCGTCTTTTACGGCCAGCCGCAGCGTAGCGACGGCACCGTTATACTCATGCCCCATTGTCGGTTCCACGGCCTGCAGATCTTGCCGATCAAGGGCTTAGGTGCCGGCTCCACAGGAAAAGCGCCTGCCGGCTGTGTCCGCGCGGTGCCCGGAACCCGTCCGTCCCATGCGCCTGTCCACGATCAAGCTGTCCGGTTTTAAGTCGTTCGTCGACCCGACCACGTTGCACCTGCCCACCAACATGACCGGCATCGTCGGCCCCAATGGCTGCGGCAAGTCCAACATCATCGATGCGGTGCGCTGGGTGATGGGCGAAAGCTCGGCCAGCCGGCTGCGTGGCGACTCGCTGACCGACGTGATTTTTTCCGGCTCCTCGGCGCGCAAGCCGGTGTCGCAGGCGACGGTGGAACTGATCTTCGACAACTCCGATCACACCATCACCGGTGAGTTCGCTTCGTTCAACGAGATCTCGGTCAAGCGCCTGGTCAGCCGCGACGGCAACAGCGCCTATTACCTCAACGGCACCAAGTGCCGGCGTCGCGACATCACCGACCTGTTCCTGGGCACCGGCCTGGGGCCGCGCAGCTACTCGATCATCGAGCAGGGCATGATCAGCCAGATCATCGAGGCGCGCCCGGAAGACCTGCGCGTGTATCTGGAAGAGGCCGCCGGCATCTCCAAGTACAAGGAACGCCGCAAGGAAACCGAAACCCGCATTCGCCACACCCGCGAAAACCTCGACCGCCTGGGCGACCTGCGCGAAGAGATCACCAAGCAGCTGGCGCATCTGCAGCGCCAGGCGCGTCAGGCCGAGCAATACCAGGCCTTGCAGGAAGAGCGCCGGATCAAGGATGCCGAGTGGAAGGCGCTGGAGTACCGGGGCCTGGATGGGCAATTGCAGGGCCTGCGCGAAAAGTTGAATCAGGAAGAAACCCGCCTGCAGCAGCTGATCGCGGATCAGCGCGATGCCGAGGCGCGGATCGAAACCGGGCGCGTGCGCCGCGAAGAGGCGGCCGAAGCGGTGGCCAAGGCGCAGGCCGACGTCTACCAGGTAGGCAGCGCGCTGGCGCGCATCGAACAGCAGATCCAGCATCAGCGCGAACTCTCGCATCGCTTGCACAAGGCGCGCGATGAGGCGCAGAGCCAGCTGCAGGAATTGACCCAGCACATCAGTGGCGACTCCTCAAAACTGGCCGTGCTGCGCGAAGCGGTGGATGCGGCCGAACCGCAGCTGGAACAGCTGCGCGAGGACCATGAGTTCCGCCAGGAATCGCTGCGCGAAGCCGAGGCGCGGCTGGCCGACTGGCAGCAGCGCTGGGAAACCCATAACCGCGACACCGGCGAAGCCTCGCGCGCCGGCGAAGTGGAGCGCACGCGTGTCGATTATCTGGATCGCCAATCGCTAGAGGCCGACCGCCGCCGCGAAGCGCTGGTCAACGAACGGGCCGGGCTGGATCTGGATGCGCTGGCCGAGGCGTTCGAGCAGGTCGAGCTGCGCCATGAAACCCAAAAGGCGTCGCTGGACGGGCTGACCGAGCAAGTCGAAGCGCGCAAGCACGCCTTGGGCGGTCTGCAGGAACAGCAGCGGGCCAGCCAGGGCGAGCTGGCCGAGGTGCGCAAGCACGCGCAGGCCGCGCGCGGCCGGCTGTCGTCGTTGGAAACCCTGCAGCAGGCCGCCCTCGGCCAGGAGCAGGGCGCGGCGGTGGCGTGGCTGAAGTCGCGCGGGCTGGATTCGGCAGCGCGCGTAGGCGAGCGCATCACAGTGGAAAGCGGCTGGGAAAACACCGTCGAAAGCGCGCTGGGGCAGTTGATCGAAGGCGTGCTGGTGGAGGCGCCCGAGCAGCTGGTCGACGCGCTGGGCGAGTTGGGCGAAGGCCGCATTGCGCTGGTGTCCAACGCTACCGATGCCGCCACGTTTGCACCGACCTCATTGGCAGCGAAAGTGCAGGGGCCGATCGCGATTCGTCGTCTGTTGGCGCGACTACATGCGGCCGACGATCTGCAGGCCGCCCGCGCGTTGCAAGCCGCGTTGCCGGAAGGCGACTCGGTCATCACCCGCAATGGCGAGCGCTTGGGCGAGGGTTGGGTGCGCGTATCGCGCTCTGGCGCGGCCAAGCAGGGCGCCTTGCTGCGCGAGCGCGACATCCAGGAACTGCGCACGCAGATCGACACTCTGCAGGAGCGCGAAGCCGAGCTCGAACAGCGGCTCACCAGCTTCCGCGAGCAATCGCTGGCCGCCGAACAGCAGCGCGAAGATGCGCAGCGTCAGCTATACATGGCGCACCGCAGCGTGTCCGAACTGGCTGGCCAGTTGCAGAGCCAGCAGGGCAAGGTCGATGCAGCGCGTACGCGCATCGAGCGCATCGAAAACGAGTTGTCGCAGTTGCTGGAAACGCTGGATACCAGCCGCGAACAAGCCCGCGAGGCCCGCGCGAAACTCGAAGACGCGGTCACCCTGATGGGCGATCTGCAAGGCACGCGGCAGGCGCTGGAAAACGAACGCCGCCAGCTCACCGATGCGCGCGACCAGGCGCGCGATGCCGCGCGTGGCGTGCGCGATGCAATGCATGCCCTGGCGCTGACGCTGGAATCGCAGCGCACCCAGATCACCTCGCTCAACCAGACCCTGGAGCGCATGGACAGCCAGCGCGGCCAGCTCGATACGCGCCTGGAAGATCTTGTCTCCCAGCTCAGCGACGGCGATTCGCCGGTGGAAACGCTGGAGCACGAACATCAGGCCGCACTGAGCGAGCGTGTCCGCACCGAGCGCGTGCTCAGCGAAACGCGGACGTTGCTCGACAGCATCGACGGTGAGCTGCGCAGCTTCGAGCAGACCCGTCAGCAGCGCGACGAACAGGCGCTGGCGCAGCGCGAGCGCATCAGCCAGCGCAAGCTCGATCAACAGGCGCTGGTGCTCAACGCCGAGCAGTTGTCTGCCGCGGTGGTCAAAGCCGGCTTCGTGCTCGAAGACGTGGTCAACGGCCTGTCCGAGTCTGCCAATGCGCCCGAATGGGAAGCGGCGGTGAGCCAGATCGACGGGCGCATGCGGCGCCTGGAGCCGGTGAATCTGGCTGCGATCCAGGAATACGGCGAGGCTGCGCAGCGCTCGGAATATCTGGAAGCGCAGAACCTAGACCTCAATACCGCGCTGGAAACGCTGGAAGAAGCCATCCGCAAGATCGACCGCGAAACCCGCGGCCGTTTCAAGGACACCTTCGATCGCGTCAACTCCGGCGTGCAGGCGCTATATCCGCGCCTGTTCGGCGGTGGGCACGCGTATCTGGAACTTACCGGCGAAGACCTGCTCGACACCGGCGTGACCATCATGGCGCGCCCGCCGGGCAAGCGTGTGTCCAGCATTTCGCTGCTGTCCGGTGGCGAAAAGGCGATGACCGCGGTGGCGCTGGTGTTTGCGATCTTCCAGCTCAATCCTGCGCCGTTCTGCCTGCTGGACGAGGTGGACGCACCGCTGGACGAAGCCAATGTCGGCCGCCTGGCCAACATGGTGCGCGAGATGAGCGAGAAGGTGCAGTTCCTGTTCGTCAGCCATAACAAGGCGACCATGGAAGCGGCGCGCCAGTTGTCCGGTGTGACCATGCGCGAGCCGGGCGTCAGCCGCCTGGTCAGCGTGGACCTGGAAGAGGCGGCACGTTTGGCGGGTGCGGCATGACGTGCCATGCTTGCTGGAATGATGACACCTGTCACTCTTATGCGGAGGCACGCTGAATGTCCGACATGGCCATGATCCGGATCGGGATCCTGATCGCGGGACTGCTGCTGGTCGCTGCAATTTTTCTGTTCGGCCGCCCGAAGAAATCGCCGCAGGGGCGTCGCGTCGACAAGGACGACGGTCAACCGCGCGAACGGCGCGAGCCGGTGATTTCCGGCGATGCGGGTGCCGATGGCGAAACGTCCGAGCGCAGCGAAGGCAGTGCCGAACAGAGCGAACTCAACCTGGACGACCAGGATGGGGCCGGCGGTAACGACGTCGGCAAGCGCCCCAACCAGGATTTCGACAAGATCGTGTCGTTGTTCGTGGCGGCCAAGGCCGGCCAGATCCTGCGTGGCGAAGATGTGGTGGTTGCCGCAGAAAAGACCGGCCTGGTGTTCGGCCATATGAATGTGTTCCACCGCCTGGTGGAAGGGCATCCGGAGCGCGGGCCGATCTTCAGCATGGCCAGCATCCTCAAGCCGGGCAGTTTCGACATGGCCAACATCCGCGAGATGCAGACCCCGGCGATTGCGTTCTTCCTGACCTTGCCGGCGCCGATGACCGCGCTGGATGCCTGGGAAAAGATGCTGCCGACCGTGCAACGCATGGCCGAGTTGCTGGACGGCGTGGTGCTGGACGACAGCCGCAATGCGCTGGGCCGCCAGCGCGTGGCGCATATCCGCGACGAACTACGCGCCTACGATCGTCAGCACCAGGCACCGCCGCTGACCAAATCCCCGCGCTGGTGAGTTGAGCGATGTTGAGTCTGCAGGGCGTGTTGGCGGTGGCCTTGCTGCTGGTGCTGTGGGCGATTCTGGCAATGCCGCTGTTGTGGATCTTTTCGTTGATCACCGCGCGCCTGCGCAAACGCCCGCGCAATTCGCCGTGGGTGGTGGGTAGTTTCGCCGCTGCCATCACTCTGCTGGTGGCGCCGGTGCCGACGCCCTTCATCAGCGTGTTCCTGCCGCATGCGATCGCGTTGTTCGATCGCCGTTACTACGCGCACATCCTGCAAGGCCCGCCGATGTTGCGCGAGCTGCTGCTGTGGAATGCAGGCTCGATGCTGCTGACCTTTGTCATCAGCTATCTGTGGATCCGGCGCAGCTTGCGCACACCCGCCACAGCGGAACTGGACCCCTAGATCCTCTGGTTGGGCAGGGCGCGTGGCAGGCGTCGGCCCTCAGCGCTTGGCTTTGGTAAACGCCTCGCGGAACCGCATCATCTCTGCCTCGGTGCCAACGGTCACGCGCACGCGCTTGGGCCAGATCGGCCAGCTGCGGCCAACGATCACGCCCTGCTTTTGCATTGAATCGGCAAACACGCCGGCCTCGCGCTTGACGTCCAGCATGAAGCAGTTCGCTTGCGTGGGCAGGCAGGTGTAACCCTTGCTCTTGAGCCAGGCGACGGTCTCATCGCGCACGCGTGCGTTGTCCGCGCGCCGGGTCTGCACCAGTTGCGGGTCGCGCAGGCTGGCAATGCCGGCTGCCATGGCTGGGACCGGCAACGGGTTGCTGCCGAAGCTGGCGAGCTTGGTCTGCAGGCCCGGCGGGGCAAGCGCCGCGCCCAGGCGCAGGCCGGCCATGCCGTAGAGTTTGGAAAAACTGCGCAGCACGATCAGGTCCTGGCGCTGACGCACCAGGTCGACCATCGACGGCTCGTTGCTGTAGTGGATGTACGCCTCGTCGACCACCAGCACCGCGCTGGCCGGCTTGTTGGCCAGCAGCCATTCGATGTCGCTGCGCGGGGTGATGCTGCCAGTGGCATTGCCGGGATTGCACAGATAGATCAGTCCGGCGGTTGGGTCGGCCTTGGCCATCGCCTTGACGTCGTGCGCGCCATCGGCACGCAGCGGCACCTTGCGCACCTGCACGCCGCGGGCAGTGGCGCTGTCGATGACCGGGTCGAAGCTCGGGTCTGCCACCACCAGGCCGGCACGCGCCGAGGTGAACAGGTTGCTGGCGCGATTCAGTGCGTCCCTGGACCCGGGAAACAACGCCAGATGGTCGTTGGGCAGCTGCAACTCGCCGGTCATCAGATTGCGCAGGTCCTGCTCCATCTCCTGCAGATAACGGCCCGAGCGCGCCAGCGACCGCGTTGCGGCATCCAGCGCTGCCGGAGCAGGCCCAAGCGGATGTTCGTTGAGGTTGAGCAGCACCGTGCCTGCTGCCGGTGCGACGCCAGGCGCTGCGGCCGCGGCTGCGCGCTTGCGGGCCGCCTCAGCCGCGGGTGCCAGCCCCAATGCGGAAACTGCCACGCCAGTGGTGGCAAGGCTGAGAAAAGAACGGCGCGAAACGGGCAACGACACGGGTGAGCTCCAGACGAGCAGGACAAAGAGGTCGCCACGCTAGCGGGTTTGTGCCGGTCTGCCTATCGGGAAATCCCCGGGCGGCAAGCTGTTGGCCGTCAGCGGGCAGATCCGGCGGTCCAGGAAGCCAGTCGCGCCTGTCCGCGTGACGGTAAATCCTGCCGGGCTTGCTGCCGGGGTGCGAGCGAGGCGCTGCCGGCATCATTACGTTTGGTCTTGCGCGCTTGCCTGCCGCTGTCGATGCGGTCAGCGACAGCGGATTAGGGATCGACGTCAGGCGCGTCATCGCTTGCGCATCGGCATGGCCCGTTAGAATGGGCGGCCCAGTGCCAGCCCAGCGATCGTATGACTGTCAGCCCGGATCCCGCTCAGCGCATCGATGCCCTGCGTCGCCGAATCGAAGACGCGAACTACCGCTATCACGTGCTCGACGAGCCGCAGATGGCCGACGTCGATTACGACCGCCTGATGCGTGAGCTGGAGGCGCTGGAAGCCGAGCACCCGGCACTGGCCACTGCCGATTCGCCGACGCAGCGGGTGGGGTATCTGGCCGCGTCGCGCTTTGCCGAAGTGCGGCATGCGCTGCCGATGTTGTCGCTGGGCAATGCCTTCAGCGATGAGGAAG
Source organism: Xanthomonas sp. WCS2018Noco2-27 (assembly GCF_031843525.1). Classification (NCBI taxonomy): domain Bacteria; kingdom Pseudomonadati; phylum Pseudomonadota; class Gammaproteobacteria; order Lysobacterales; family Lysobacteraceae; genus Xanthomonas; species Xanthomonas sp. WCS2018Noco2-27. The sequence continues at coordinate 367,270 of NZ_JAVTIK010000001.1, forward strand.
TGAGCGAGTTCGTCCGCCGCATCAGCGAGCGGCTGGAGCTCAAACAACCAGTGTTCTCAGCCGAACCCAAGCTCGATGGCCTGGCGATCAGTCTGCGCTACGAAGATGGCGAGTTCGTGCAAGGTGCGACCCGTGGCGATGGCGCCGCGGGCGAGGATGTCAGCGCCAATCTGCGCACGGTCAAGGCGATTCCGCTGCGTTTGCGTGGGCAGGGTTGGCCGAAGGTGCTGGAAGTGCGCGGCGAGGTCTACATGCCGCGCGCCGCGTTCGAGGTGTACAACGCGCAGATGCGCGCGCAGGGCGGCAAGGTGCTGGCCAATCCGCGCAATGGTGCGGCCGGCTCGCTGCGGCAGCTGGACGCGCGCATCACCGCGCAGCGCCCACTCAGTTTTTTTGCGTACGGTGTGGGCGAAGTACGCGACGGCGCCTTGCCGCAGACGCATTCGGCCATCCTGGCGCAATTGCGCGACTGGGGATTTCCGGTCAGCCAGTTGGTCGAAGTGGTGCAGGGCAGCGAGGGCCTGCTGGCGTACTACCAACGCATTGGCGCGGCGCGTGACGGGCTGGCCTTCGATATCGATGGCGTGGTGTACAAGCTCGACGATCTGGCCGGCCAGCGGGAGATGGGGTTTGTTTCACGCGCGCCGCGCTGGGCGATTGCGCACAAATTCCCGGCGCAGGAGCAATCCACCACGGTGGAGGCGATCGAGATCCAGATTGGCCGTACCGGTGCGGCGACGCCAGTGGCGCGACTGAAGCCGGTACATGTGGCCGGCGTGATCGTCACCAATGCCACGTTGCATAACGCCGACCAGATTGCGCGGCTGGATGTGCGCGTTGGCGACACGGTGATCGTGCGCCGTGCCGGCGATGTGATTCCGGAAGTCGCCGGCGTGGTCGCCGACCAGCGCCCGCCGGGCACGCAGGAATGGCGTATGCCTACCCAGTGCCCGGTGTGCGGGTCGGAGATCGTGCGCGAAGAAGGTCAGGCGGTGTGGCGGTGCTCGGGCGAGTTGACCTGCCCGGCGCAGCGCAAGGAGGCGTTTCGGCATTTCGTGTCGCGGCGTGCGATGGATGTCGACGGTCTGGGCGAGAAATTCATCGAAGTGCTGGTCGATAGCGGACTGGTGCAAGGTGTGGCCGATCTGTATCTGCTCACCGTCGATCAACTGCTGCAACTGCGCCTGATCAGCACCGCCGACAGCCCGCATGCGTTCTTGCGCGAGGCGCGCGAGCACCTGGCAACCGGTGCGTATGCGCAGCTCGAAACCACCGTGGCGAGCATCGGTGTGGATCTGGCCGGCGAACATGAGGCGCCGCAGACCTGGCAGGCCGATCTGCTGCGTGCAGGGCTGCCGAGCTTCGATTGGAACCGCCGCAAGATCGCCACCAAATGGGCCGAGAACCTGATCGAGGCGATCGAAACATCGCGCGACACCACGCTGGAGCGCTTTCTGTTCGCGCTGGGCATCGAGCATGTGGGCGAGAGTACGGCCAAGGCCTTGGCGGCGTGGTTCGGCGATCTGGAGCTGATCCGCCATCTGCCGTGGCCGCTGTTCAAGCGCGTGCCCGATATCGGTGCCGAAGTCGCACGTTCGCTCGGGCATTTCCTCGATCAGCCGGGCAATCAGCAGGCCATCGACGATTTGCTGCAACGTGGCGTGCGCATCGGCGATGCACATCCGCCATCGCCCAAGCTGCGCGATGCCTTGAGTTTTGCCAGCGTGCTGGAAGACATGGACATTCCCAAGGTGACGCCGGTGCGCGCGCAGCAACTGGCGGCGGCGGTGCCGTCGTTCGATGCGCTGCGCACTGCCGGCAGCGACGCGTTATTGCAGGCCGGCGTGCCCGCGCCGGTGGTCGCCGCGCTGCTGCAATGGCTGGATCGCCCGGAAAATGCGGCACTCGCCACATCGGCACAACAGGCGATGGAAACGGTGCTGGCGCGCCTGCCGGACGTCGAGGCCGTGCAGGCCGGCCCCTTGGACGGCCAGACGGTCGTGATCACCGGTACCTTGGCCGCCTTGACGCGCGATGCCGCCAAACAGCGGCTCGAAGCATTAGGCGCCAAGGTGGCCGGCAGTGTCTCGAAGAAAACCGCGTTCCTGGTGGCCGGCGAGGAGGCCGGCTCCAAGCTCGACAAGGCGCAATCGCTGGGTGTGGACATCTGGGACGAAGCGCGGCTGCTGGCCTTCCTCGGCGAGCACGGCCAACAGCCATGACGGCAGCGCAACTCGATCTGGCCGGGCTGCGGTTGCGCGCCCAGCTCAATGCCGCGATTCGCGCCTTTTTTGCCGAGCGTAGCGTGCTGGAAGTGGAAACGCCGGTGCTGTCGCAGGCCGGCAACACCGAGCCGAATATCGAAAGTTTCAGCACCCGCTTCAGCGGACATGTGGATGCTGGTGCGCCGCTGCGCTGGCTGCGCACCTCGCCGGAATATCCGCTCAAACGCCTGCTCGCCGCCGGACTGGGCGATTGCTACGAACTGGGGCGCGTGTTCCGCAACGGCGAAGCTGGCGGCCGGCACAATCCGGAATTCAGCATGCTCGAGTGGTATCGGGTGGGTTGGGACGACCGTAAGTTGGCGCAGGAAACCGTCGCACTGGTGCAGCGCGCGCTTGCCCTGGTGCAGCGCGCGGCGAGCGTGCAGGTGCTCACGTATCGCGAGCTGTTCGTGCAACGCCTGGGCATCGACCCGTTGCTGGACCCGGTCGACACGCTGCGTGCAGCACTGCATGACGTTGCCATCGATCCGCAGGGACTGACACGCGACGATTGGCTGGACCTGCTGATGACCCATCGCATCCAGCCCGGCTTTGCCAGCGAGACGCTGACCGTGGTGCACGACTGGCCTGCCAGCCAATGCGCGCTGGCGCGGATCCGTCATGACAGCCCACCGGTCGCCGAGCGCTTCGAGCTGTATCTGGGCGGCTATGAGGTGGCCAACGGCTACCACGAATTGAACGATGCGCAGGAGCAACGGGCACGCTTCACCCGCGACAACGCCGTGCGTGCGGCGCACGGATTGCCGCAGCTGCCGCTGGATGAGCACCTGCTGGCGGTGCTGTCGCAGCTGCCCGATTGCGCAGGCGTGGCGGTGGGTGTGGATCGGCTATTGATGGCCTTGCGCGGCACCGCGCAGATTGCCGACGTGCTGGCGTTCGACTTCGCCCGCGCCTGAGTTGCGACCAGCGGGATCGGGCGATGCGCCAGGCACTGGCAGCGGCCAACAACCCTGCTGCGCTCATCGCCGTGCCTGCGTCGCTGGTGCGCGGTGCGCCATGGACTGCGTGTGCACGTCGGTTCTCAGCGCGCCATCCGCACTCACATGACCACTGCGCGCTTGGTTTTCTCAGCTGCGCTCGACGCGATACCCGAATGCGGTCCCCGAGTTGCGATTGGCCGTGGCGGGCTGGAGTTGATCACAGCGCAGATCCGGACCCGCGCAGCCCACTGCCTGTAGGCGATTCCGCACGCATTTGGTCGTGCGGCAAGCAAGCGTGGGTTGCGCTGCCATGCCGTTGTCATCGCCGCCGTATTGCTATCTTCACATCGATGATGCTCTCATCTTCACGTCCACGGGGGCGCGACGTTTATCGTTTCGGGGTGAGGATTGCTGGCATGAAGTGGCTGATCAGCTTATGCGGTTTGTGGTGCCTGCCGCTGCTGATGCTCGCCGATGCGCGCGCCGCTGAGCGCGGCTCCGGCGTGGTGCGTTGCGAATCCAAGGACATGGCGCGCGTGCATTGCGCGATGGATGTCGCCAGCGGCGTGCAACTGGTACGCCAGCTCTCCGAAACCAGCTGTATCCGCGGTAGCGAATGGGATGTCGACCGCGACGGTGTCTGGGTCGAGCAAGGCTGTCGTGCCGAATTCGCCACCACCGTGCCGGCCACACCGCTGATGCGGCGTGTAGTGCGTTGCGATTCCAACGGCGGCAAGGTGGTGTGCCCAGTGGTCTTGCGCGGTGCGCCGGTACGCCTGTTGCGGCAACGCTCGATGTGGCCGTGCAAGGAAAACCGTACCTGGGGAACGCGGCGTAACGAAATCTGGGTGTCGCGTGGTTGCGATGGCGAGTTCGAAGTCGGCGCCGAAGATGGGTCCGGTTTCGTGGCAGTGCCGCGCATGGTCACGTGCGAATCGAAAAAAAGCGCGCGCCGCACATGCGGGGTGTCGGTGGAGCGCAAGGTGCGCATGGGCCGGCAACTGTCCAGGACGGCGTGCGTAGAAGGCCAGACCTGGGGCTGGAGTCGCGACGGGGTGTGGGTCAACGACGGTTGCCGCGCGGAATTCATCGTCGACTGAGCGGCTGACGAACCTGCCGCGTGGTCTATTGCTGGGCGAAGAATCTTGGCCACGTACATCGCCAGCTGCTGCGCACGTGCTTTCGCTGCACAGCGCGGCTAAATCTGCGGTTTGGCTGCAGGGTCCTTGCCCGCCCACCCTCGCGGGACACGCTGCAAGTACGTCCCTGTAAGCTCTTACGCGGCATCCATGCCGCGTAAGGTCTCGCGAGGGTGGGCGGGCAAGGACCAGTCGCGATGGTCGGTGTGCACGGTTGCAAGCAAGGCGTGGTGTGTTGTCCGGATAACGCCGGGTCGGATCAGCTTCGCAGCGCAGCGCGATCGACTGGCAGGCTTCAACAACGCAATCGGCAAACTTCCTTCCAAAGCAATCAGCAAACCGTCTGGTGCGGTGTCCTCGCCGATTGCGGGACCATGTGGCGGCATGGATGCCGCTACCGAGCCTACAGGGACGTACTTGCGCCGTGTCCCGCGAGCGGCGAGGGCACCGCGCCCTCGACCAACCACGCTTTTGCGCTTGATGCACTGCTGCTCGCACCCTGCAGGCTGAGCATCGCCGCTCACTGACTGGGCTGCGCGCGCGCCTTACAATAGGGCAATGAACGACAGTGCCCATATCGATTACGCCCGCTACGACCACATCCGCCCCCTGCTGTGGACCGGCGATGCCCTGGAATTGCTCGACCAACGCAAGCTGCCTTTCGTGGTGGAGCATGTACGCTGCGAGAGCAGCGATGCAGTGGCCGAGGCCATCTATTCGCTGGCGGTGCGTGGTGCGCCGGCGATCGGTATCGCGGCCGGCTGGGGCGTGGTGTTGGCTGCGCGCGATATCGCTGCCGACGATGGCAGTGCGGCCTTGCAGAAACTCGAACCGGCGCTATTGCGGCTCAATGCCGCGCGCCCGACTGCGGTCAACCTGGCCTGGGCGTTGATGCGCATGCGCCGGGTGCTGGGCGCGGCAGGTGCAGACTGGCGCGAGGTGATTGCGCGCGAGGCGCAGGCCATCGCCGATGAGGATCTGGCCGCCAATCGTCACATGGGCGCGCTGGGTGCCGGGCTGATCGCCCCGGGCAGCGGCGTGCTCACCCACTGCAATACCGGCTCGCTGGCTACCGCCGGCTTCGGCACCGCGCTGGGCGTGATCCGCGCCGGCATGGCGCAGCAACGCATCGCCAAGGTGTTCGCCGGCGAAACCCGGCCGTGGCTGCAGGGCGCCCGCCTGACCGTGTGGGAGCTGCAGCAGGACGGCATCGATGCCACCCTGATCGCAGACTCGGCCGCGGCGCATCTGATGAAATCCGGCCTGGTGCAGTGGGTGATCGTCGGCGCGGACCGCATCTGCGCCAACGGCGACACCGCCAACAAGATCGGCACCTACCAGCTGGCCATTGCCGCGCGTCACCACGGGGTCAAGTTCATGGTGGTGGCGCCGTCGTCGACGGTGGACATGGCCACCAGCGATGGCGATCAGATCGAGATCGAACAGCGCGATCCGGGCGAGTTGTTCGGCGTGGGCGGGGTGCGGACGGTGGCCGAGGGCATCCATGCCTGGAACCCGGTGTTCGACGTCACCCCCGGCGCGCTGATCGATGCCATCGTCACCGAACGTGGGGTGATCGAGCAGCCCGATTCGGCGCGAATGCAGGCCGCCTTCGGCGCCTGAGCCGGACCGGCGGCAAGATTGCCGCCAACGTCCCGCCAAAATCCCTGCAAGTGCTTGTTTCTGGCCGTAAAGCGACGGTATCGGGAAGCCCCTTCGTGGTACAATCTGGGGCTTGAATCGATCGGCGGGAGCGTGGGGTCGGCAGCCTGTGACTGAGGCGCCCCCGACGCGGCTTTCCGGCTCGCCCGCCACCTCACTTACGGAACCCGAATGGCAGAAACCGCCAAGGAAATCATCCAGGTCAACCTGGAAGACGAGATGCGCAAGAGCTATCTCGATTACGCCATGAGCGTGATCGTTGGCCGCGCACTCCCCGATGCCCGTGACGGCCTCAAGCCTGTGCACCGCCGCGTGCTGTTCGCGATGCACGAGCTGGGCGCCCACAGCAACAAGGCCTATTTCAAGTCGGCGCGTATCGTCGGCGACGTCATCGGTAAATACCATCCGCACGGCGACCAGTCGGTGTACGACACGCTGGTGCGCATGGCGCAGCCGTTCTCGTTGCGCTACATGATGGTGGACGGCCAGGGTAACTTCGGTTCGGTCGACGGCGACTCCGCCGCGGCGATGCGTTACACCGAGTCGCGCATGTCGCGGCTGGCGCATGAGCTGATGGCCGATATCGACAAGGAAACCGTCGATTTCCAGCCCAATTACGATGAAAAGGAACTGGAACCGACGGTCATGCCGACCCGGTTCCCGAGCCTGTTGGTCAACGGTTCTGCCGGTATCGCGGTGGGCATGGCCACCAACATCCCGCCGCACAATCTGACCGAGGCGATCAACGCCTGCATCGCGTTGATCGATACGCCCGAGCTGGATGTCGAGGGCTTGATGGAGTACATCCCGGGCCCGGATTTCCCCACTGCCGGCATCATCAACGGCACCGCCGGCATTGCCGCGGGCTACCGCACCGGCCGTGGCCGCGTGCGCATCCGCGCCAAGGCCGATGTGGAAGTGGCCGACAACGGCCGCGAGGCGATTGTCGTCACCGAGATCCCGTACCAAGTCAACAAGGCGCGGTTGATCGAAAAGATCGCCGAGCTGGTCAAGGAAAAGAAGCTCGAAGGCATCAGCGAGCTGCGCGATGAGTCCGACAAGGACGGCATGCGCATCTACATCGAAATCAAGCGCGGCGAGTCGGCCGAGGTTGTGCTCAACAACCTGTACCAGCAGACCCAGATGGAGTCGGTGTTCGGCATCAACATGGTGGCGCTGATCGACGGCCGCCCGCAGTTGATGAACCTCAAGCAGATGCTGCAGGCGTTCATCCGCCACCGCCGCGAAGTGGTTACCCGCCGCACCATCTACGAACTGCGCAAGGCGCGTGCGCGTGCGCACGTGTTGGAAGGCCTGACCGTTGCGTTGGCCAACATCGATGAAATGATCGAGTTGATCAAGACCTCGGCCAACCCGCAGGAAGCGCGCGAGCGCATGCTGGCCAAGACCTGGGAACCGGGTCTGGTCGGTGCGCTGCTGGGTGCCGCCGGTGCCGAAGCGTCCAAGCCGGAAGACCTGGCGCCGGGCGTTGGCCTGGCCAATGGCTTCTATCAGCTCAGCGAAGTGCAGGCCTCGCAGATCCTGGAAATGCGTCTGCATCGCCTGACCGGGTTGGAACAGGAAAAGCTGACCGACGAGTACAAGCAGTTGCTCGAGGTCATCCAGGGCCTGATCCGCATCCTGGAAAACCCCGATGTGCTGCTGCAGGTGATCCGCGACGAGCTGATCAACATCCGCGAAGAGTACGGCGACGAGCGCCGCACCGAGATCCGTCACAGCGAAGAAGATCTGGATATTCTCGATCTGATCGCGCCGGAAGACGTGGTGGTGACCTTGTCGCACGCCGGTTATGCCAAGCGTCAGCCGGTGAGCGCGTATCGCGCGCAGCGGCGTGGCGGGCGTGGCCGTTCTGCCGCAGCGACCAAGGAAGAAGATTTCATCGATCAGCTGTGGCTGGTCAACACGCACGACACGTTGCTGACCTTCACCAGCAGCGGCAAGGTGTTCTGGCTGCCGGTACATCAGTTGCCGGAAGCCGGCTCCAATGCGCGTGGCCGCCCGATCATCAACTGGATTCCGCTGGAATCCGGCGAGCGGGTGCAAGCGGTGTTGCCGGTGCGCGAATACGCCGACAACCGCTATGTGTTCTTCGCCACCCGCAACGGTACCGTCAAGAAGACCCCGCTCAGCGAATTCGCCTTCCGTCTGGCGCGCGGCAAGATCGCGATCAATCTGGACGATGGCGACGCGCTGGTCGGCGTTGCGCTGACCGATGGCGATCGCGACGTATTGTTGTTCGCCTCCAACGGCAAGACCGTGCGCTTTGGCGAATCCACCGTGCGTTCGATGGGCCGTACCGCCACCGGCGTGCGTGGTATCCGCATGCCCAAGGGCGAGGAAGTGGTCAGCCTGATCGTGTCCGACCCGGCGGGGGGGATCGAGATCGAGTCCGATGAAGAAGGTGCTGATGACGTCGTCGATAGCGCAGACGGCGCCGAGGCGGCGGTGATTGACGTCGCCGAGAGCGACGATATGGCCTACATCCTCACCGCCACCGAGAAGGGCTACGGCAAGCGCACTCCGCTGTCCGAATACCCACGCAAGGGACGCGGCACGCAGGGCGTGATCGGTATCCAGACCAGCGAGCGCAACGGCAAGCTGGTGCGTGCGGTACTGCTGGGCGCCACCGACGAAGTGCTGTTGATCTCCGATGGCGGCACCCTGGTGCGCACACGCGGTTCGGAAATTTCGCGCGTGGGCCGCAACACGCAGGGTGTGACGTTGATCCGTCTGTCCAAGGGCGAGAAGTTGCAGGCGGTCGAACGCCTGGACGCATCGCTGGATGAAGTGGACGACGTGGTGGAAGAAGCGAGCGCAACCGTCGAGTCCGTCGCGCTGCCGCCGGCAACCGAAGAATGATCGGCTAGCGTCATCGCTGCAGTTGAACGAAAACGCCGGCAATGCCGGCGTTTTTTATTGCATTTTGTTTATTGCGCGCTCGTTTTATTGCAGGCGATGACATGTGCAACGCAGTGTTTAAGCGCCCCCACTGCGAAAAACGCGGTGCTTTCACCGGCGCAGGTCGAAGGTGATTGGCGGTGCGGCGGCGTTGCGTCGCCGCTGAGTCGAAGAGGAACAACTGATGACGAATGTGGATCGTCCTTCCGGTCGCGGCCATTGGGCGCTTGCGATCTTGGGAGGCGTGATTGCCGTGCTGGGTGCGGTGTTGCTGGCCGGTGGCGTGTGGTTGGCCGCGCTGGATGGCTCCTGGTATTACGCACCAGCCGGTGCGGCGATGCTGATTGCTGGCGTGTTGCTGTTCCGTGGCCGCAACGCGGGTGCGTGGTGGTTTGCAGCCGTGGTGGCCGGCTCGGTGCTGTGGACGTGGTGGGAGTCGGGCAGCGATTACTGGCGTTGGGTGCCGCGCCTGGGCCTGATCGTGGGCCTGGCGTTCGTGCTTGCGCTGCTGTTGCCAAAACTGCAACGCCCGGTATCGCGCGCGCTGTCGCGCAGCGTGGCGGGTGTATTGGCGGCAGTGTTTGTGGTCGCGTTCGTGCTGGCGTTCATTCCTCAAGGCGTGACCGAGGCCGATGGCGCGCTGGCGCATGCCGCCGGGATGGCCGGTGGTCTGGTCAATCGCAGTGCACCGGCAGCATCTGCAACGACCGATGTGCAACCGGCCAACGCGCCGGCCGATGGCGATTGGGCGGCGTACGGGCGTAGCCAGGCAGGTCAGCGCTATTCGCCGCTGCAACAGATCAACCGCGACAACGTCGCACAGCTGCAGCAGGCATGGGTTTTCCATACCGGCGATCTGCCGAGCAAGCGCTGGGGCGCGGAAACCACACCGCTGAAGGTGGGCGACAGCCTGTACCTGTGCACTGCGCGCAACCAGGTGATTGCGCTGGATGCGTCCAGCGGCAAGCAGCGTTGGCGCTACGATCCCAAGGTCAAGGACGAGGCGATTCCGTATACCGCCGCGTGCCGTGGCGTGTCGTATTACGAAGTGCCAGCGGCAGCCAACGCTGGCGCTGCCGAAGTGGCATCCAATGGCTCTGCGCTGTGCCGCACGCGGGTGATTGAGGGCACGCTGGATGGGCGCCTGATTGCGCTGGACGCACGCAGCGGTCAGCTGTGCCCGGACTTCGGCAGCAATGGGCAGGTCGATATCACGGCCGGCATGGGCGAGACGCCGCCCGGCTATGTGTCGATCAATTCACCGCCGGCGATCGTGCGTGGGGTGGTCGTTACTGGGCATCAGGTGCTGGATGGTCAGAAGCGGTACGAGCCGTCCGGTGTGATCGAAGGCTTCGATGCGGTGACCGGTAAATTGCGCTGGGCCTGGGACATGACGCACCCGGACTGGAATGGAGCACCGCCACCGGGCCAGAACTGGACGCCTGGCACGCCCAATATGTGGACCACCGCCGCTGCGGACGAGCAGTTAGGCTATGTGTACCTGCCGATGGGTAATTCCACTGCCGATTACTGGAGTAGCTCGCGCACGCCACAGGAGAATCGCTACGCCACCTCGCTGGTGGCGCTGGACGTCAGCACCGGCAAGCCGGTGTGGAATTTCCAGACCACGCATATCGACGCGTGGGATTACGACCTGGGTTCACAGCCGAGCCTGATCGACTTCCCCAAGGACGGCGTCAACGTGCCGGCGGTGTTGCTGCCGAGCAAGCAGGGCGAGTTGTATGTGCTGGATCGGCGCACCGGCAAGCCGCTGGTTGGCGTGGAAGAACGTGCGGTGCCCGGTGGTGGCGTGGAGCCGCAGATGCGCGCCAAGACCCAGCCGTTTTCGCTGTATCACACGCTGCGCAAGCCGGATCTGACCGAGCGCGATATGTGGGGCATGACCCCGATCGACCAATTGGTGTGTCGTCTCCAGTTCCGCAAGGCCAGCTACAAGGGCATCTACACGCCACCGGAAGCGGATCGGCATTCGATCGAGTATCCCGGTTACAACGGCGGCTCGGATTGGGGCAGCGTGGCGGTGGATCCGCAGCACGGCGTGATCGTGGCCAATTACAACGACATGCCGAACTACAACCTGCTGGTACCGCGTGCCAAGGCCGACAAGCTGGGCTGGGCGCCGCGCGATCAAGTGCGCGGCGATGCAGGCGGCGCAGAAGGCGCGGGCGACCCGCAGGCCGGCACGCCGTATGCGATCAACGTCAATGCCGGCTGGCGGCTGCCGTTTACCAAGCTGTTGTGCAAGGAACCGCCGTATGGCGGCATCCGCGCCATCGATCTGGCCAGCGGCAAGACGCTGTGGGACCGGCCGTTCGGCAGTGCGCGCGGCAATGGCCCGTTCGGCATCCGCTCCGGCCTGCCGATCGAGATCGGCACACCCAACAACGGTGGTTCGGTGGTGACGGCCGGTGGTTTGATCTTCATCGCGGCAGCCACCGACGACCTGATCCGCGCCATCGACCTGGCCACCGGCAAGGAGCTCTGGCACGCCAAGCTGCCGGCCGGCGGGCAGGCCAACCCGATGGTGTATTCCTACGGCGGCCGCGAGTATCTGGTGATTATGGCCGGCGGCCACCACTTCATGGAAACCCCGGCCGGCGATGCGTTGATCGCCTACGCATTACCGCAGCATTAGTACGGAAAGTGGAAACAAAAACGCGCCGATAACGGCGCGTTTTTTTTGCGCTAGCGAAGCGCAGTTTCAATGCTTTGAATGCATGCAGGCGAGTTGACCCAACAGTTCCCCGATCACACGCTTTTGCGATTCCCGATTCCCGATTCCCGATTCCCGAATCACTGCTCCGCTACCACCGCCACGGCCGCCGCATCGTCCTGCACCGCGTCCTGCACATCCTGCGCCAGCGTCGCCTTGACGATGATCGAGCGGATGGCGTCGGTGGCCTCCGACAGTGGCACATCGCTGCTCAGGCGCTGGAAGGTGTCGCGGCTGTTATAGCCGGAGCCGTCCTTCAGATAGTGCTCGTACATCGACAGCAGATCCTGGCAGGCGGTGATCAATGCCGCGATATTGCCGCGCACCAACGCGTGACCCACCTGGTCGAAGCTGTGCAGGCAGTCGGCCAGCCAATGCAGGTCGTAGCGTGCCGTGCTGGGCTCGGGCGCATTGTGCCCGCGGCTATAGGCGCTGTAGCGGCGCAGGCTGCGTGCCACACGGGCGACATGGGCAAACAGCGTGCCGATCTCGTTGGCGATATCCAGGCGCTGCACCATGACCATCGGAATCACTTGCTCGGGTACCTCTGGGCGCTGCTGTTCTACGGCGTTTTGTTCATGCTGCTCCAGCGACTGCTTGAGCACGGTGTAGCTGCGCTGCAGCGATTCCAGCTCCAGCGTGGTGGCCGCGGCGCGTGCCTTGAGCTGCGACAGCGCCGCCTGATAGCGCGCAAGACTGTCCTGGGTACTGGCGTGCTGCCCGTACTCGGCATTGAGCTGGCGCCCACGCACGAACGCCAGACCCGTGGCGATGAGCGCCCAGAGTGCGAAGGCAGGCACCAGGTAGATCAGGATGCCCATGGAGGCTCCTCGGAACGATGCATACCTTGTCGGCCCGATCCCGGCAGTCTTGAGGGCAATTGTCGAGAATGTGACGGGCCAAGATGATTTTTGCCGTCCAAGCAGGCCGCAGCGGGCAGGTCTTGCGGACCCTGACGAAAGACACGTTGCGAGCTGCATCCCTGCATGCTCGAATCAACTCACTCGTTAGCCCAGAGTCCCGCATGCGCAGATGGAGTGATTGCTGGATGACCAGGCTGCGCACCATCCGCGCAGTCGCACTGATCTGGATGTTGCTGTGCGCCACTGCGCATGCCGCCCCACCCACACCGCCATCGACGCAAGTCCAGGTGGGCTATAGCCAAGCGACGGATCTTTTCAACCTGCTGGATAACCTGTCGGACTGGTTGCCGGGTTTTACGGTGCCTGTCTACCGCAGCTACATGGAAGCCCATGGAGGGTTGGATCAGGCGGATCTTGCCGCGCTGACCGCCTATGCGGAATTCCGCCGCCGCACCTCGGGGCTGGCAAAAGACGACGCCCTGGAGGTGGTCGACCGTGTTTTCGCGCCAGACGCCACCCGTGAGGCGGATCCGTTCTCACGGCATTTCCTGGGGGATGCAGGCTTTGAGGCGTCAGCGAATGCCGCAATTGCAGAGCAGTCAGCGGATGACCAGAAACTGTTGCGCGCGTATTTTGCGCGGTTCGTTCCGCGTGCCAGCCGTTTGATCGCAGTTGCACCACGTTTCGAGCAACAGATGCGCGTACTGAGAGAGGAGCTGTCCAACCCTGCCGTTTCCCGCTTGGCATCGCAGATGCGTGATTTCTTTGCGGTGCCGGACCCTCCGGTATTCGAGGCACGATTCGTGTGGTGGCCAGAGATGCATACCACTCAAGCCAAAGTACGTGGGCGCACCATGCTGCTCTATTCCCAACACGATGCGCCCACCGGCACGGCATCGATGGACTGGACGCCAATCCTGTTGCACGAGTTGAGTCACTCCTTGTCTGCGGGGCAGCCAGCCGCGCGTAAACGCATGCTTGCTGCGAACTTCTTGCGGCTGTGCCCGAGTGCAGCCAATTTGCGCAACCCGCTCAACGCGCTGGAAGAGCCATTGGCGATTTACTGGGGACAGTATCGATTCGAACACGCGGTGCGTGGACGTGCGTTGCCGCGCTCATTGCAGTGGTATATCCAGGCGGATGCAGATCGCGCAGCAAAGGCGATCGCAGCCGCATACCCTGCACAAGTGAGGCCGCGCCGCTGCTCGATGACAGCGCACTGCTGGCTGCTGCTGCATCGGTCTGCAAGCAGACCGAGATGGAAACCAAAGCCGACTGAGGCGATGCATCTCCCGCAGAGTATCTGGCTCGCTCATCTGGAGAGTGGCTTGTAGGCGTCGAGTCCACCTAGAGCGGCTAACAACACTGGTGTAGAGCGATTGATCTGTGGCTTGGCTGTGGTGTCCTTGCCCGCCCACCATCGCAGGACACGCCGCAAGTACGTCTCTGTAGCCTCCTCTGGGGCATCCATGCCGCATAAAGTCCCGTGGTCTACCGCGCGCTGTCGGCGAGCGAACTCAGCCAAGAATCCCCGGTAAATCCAGCCCTTTTTCCTTCGCGCACTCGGTTGCGATCGCATACCCGGCATCGGCGTGGCGCATCACGCCGGTGGCGGGGTCGTTCCAGAGCACGCGTTCGATGCGCTTGTCGGCCGCTTCGCTGCCGTCGCAGACGATGACCATGCCGGCGTGTTGCGAGAAGCCCATGCCGACGCCGCCGCCGTGGTGCAGCGAGACCCAGGTTGCGCCGCTGGCGGTATTGAGCAGGGCATTGAGCAACGGCCAGTCGGACACCGCATCGGAGCCGTCGGCCATGGCTTCGGTTTCGCGGTTCGGCGAGGCGACGCTGCCCGAATCCAGATGGTCGCGGCCGATCACCACCGGCGCTTTCAACTCGCCGCTACGCACCATCGCGTTGAAGGCCAGGCCGAGCCGATGGCGGTCGCCCAGGCCGACCCAACAGATGCGCGCGGGCAAGCCCTGGAAGGCGATTTTTTCGGCGGCCATGTCCAGCCAGCGATGCAGATGCGCATCGTCGGGAATCAATTCCTTGACCTTGGCATCGGTCTTGGCGATGTCTTCCGGGTCGCCGCTGAGCGCGACCCAGCGGAACGGGCCGATGCCGCGGCAGAATAGCGGGCGGATGTAAGCGGGCACGAAGCCGGGGAAGTCGAACGCGTCGGACACGCCTTGCTCCAGCGCCATCTGGCGCAGGTTATTGCCGTAGTCCACGGTGGGCACGCCGAGCGCGTGGAAGGTGAGCATGGCGCGGATGTGGTTGGCCATTGCCTCGCGTGCGGCGGCTTCCACTTCCTTGGGCGCGCTTACGCGTTTTGCGTCCCACTCGTCCACGCTCCAGCCTTGCGGCAGGTAACCGTTGACGGGGTCGTGCGCGGAGGTCTGGTCGGTCAGCAGGTCCGGCTTGATCCCGCGTAGCAGCAGTTCGTCCAGCACGTCGGCGACATTGCCGAGCAGGCCGACCGACAGCGGCTTCTTCGCCGTGCACGATTCCTCGATCAGGCGCAGCGCGTCGTCCAGCGAGTCGGTCCAGGTGTCCAGATAGCCGGTGCGCAGGCGCATGTCGATGCTGGAACGGCGGCACTCCACCGCCAGACACGAGGCGCCGGCCATCACCGCGGCCAGCGGCTGCGCGCCACCCATGCCGCCAAGGCCGCCGGTGAACAGCCACTTGCCGGCCAGGCTGCCGCCGTAATGCTGGCGGCCCATCTCTACGAAGGTTTCGTAGGTGCCTTGCACGATGCCTTGCGCGCCGATGTAGATCCAGCTGCCGGCGGTCATCTGGCCATACATCGCCAGACCCTTTTTATCGAGTTCGTTGAAGTGGTCCCAGGTGGCCCAGCGCGGCACCAGATTGGAATTGGCGATCAGTACGCGCGGTGCGTCGACATGGGTGCGGAACACGCCGACCGGCTTGCCCGATTGCACCAGCAAGGTTTGGTCATCGTCCAGCCGAGTGAGTGCAGCGACGATCGCATCGAAGGATTCCCAGTCGCGCGCGGCGCGGCCGATGCCGCCATACACCACCAGTTCCTGCGGGCGCTCGGCTACATCCGAGTCCAGGTTGTTCATCAACATGCGCAGCGGTGCTTCGGTGAGCCAGCTCTTGGCGGTGAGCGTGGTGCCGGTGGCGGCGCGGATAACGCGGGTTGCATCGTGACGGGTCATGCCGGGTTCCTTGCAATCAACGGTTGGCCGCGTGCGGCGCGGTGTCGGATAAGGGCGCAGTGGCGAACTGCAGGCAGGCCAGCAGCACATGCCGCAGCACTGCGCGTAACGCGGCGGCGTGCACCGGCTGCCATGGCGTAGGCCAGTTGTCGGGGGTGATGGTGTCCGGCTCGCGCATGTAGCCGCGGCAGGCCAGTTCCATCTGCAGGGTGTGTACGCCCTGGTCGGGTTGCGCGTAGTGGCGGGTGATCCAGCCGCCCTTGAAGCGCCCGTTACGCACGGTGCTGGAGCCACTGCTGCGGCACAGCTGCTCGATGGCGTCGGCCAGGGCCGGATCGCAGCTGCGATCATCGTTGCTGCCGATGTTGAACTGCGGCAACTCACCGTCGAACAGGTGCGGGATGAAGGAGCGGATTGAATGCGCGTCGTACACCACGATGGTTGCGTGTTGCTGACGCAGGCGCGCAATCTCGTCGGCGAGTGCGGCGTGATACGGGTCGAACCAGTGCGTACGACGCAGATCGATCTGTGCCTGATCCGGCGCCTGCCCATCGGCATACAGCGGCTGATTGTCGAAGGTGGTCAACGGGCACAGGCCGGTGGTGTTCTGGCCGGGATACAGCGAAACGCCGCTTGGGTCGCGGTTGACGTCGATGACCGAGCGCGAGATGGCGGTGCGCACCGTGGTGGCACCCAGCGACTGTGCGAAGTCGTAGACCTGGTGCACCCACCAATCGGCGTCGCGGCGCGCCAGCCACGGCGACACGAACTGGTCGGCCACCGTGTCGGGCAGCTCGGTGCCAGTGTGCGGAAAGCTGACAAGCAACGGTGCGTCGCCGCGATGCACCTCCAACCAATCGGGTAGGGTGTTCATCGCTGCGCTCCGGTTACGTGCACGGTCGCGAGCAAGTCGTGTTGGTAATACGCATGACCGCCATCATCGTGCTGGGCGCAGCATGCAGCCGTTGCTGGTGCGGCGATACCACGCAATGCACAGCGTGGTGCCAGGACGCTGCGCAAGTGATGTGCAACCCGCCGCATCATGCGTCCTGCTCCACACCCGGCAGTGCGATCGCCACTGCGTTGGCCAAGGCGCCCGAGCGTACCAGTGCGCTTGCAGCGAGCATGTCGGGATGGAAGTAGCGGTCGTCCTGTAGCGTTGCGACCTGTGCACGCAGCAGCGCGCGTGCCGCTTCCAGCGCTGTGCTGGAGCGCAGCGGTGCATGGAAATCGCAGCCTTGCACCGCTGCCAACAACTCGATGCCGATCACGTGCGCGGCATTTTCTGCCATGGCCAGCAGACGTCGCGCGCCGTGCGCCGCCATCGACACATGATCTTCCTGATTGGCCGAGGTCGGAATCGAATCGACGCTGGCCGGATACGCGCGCTGCTTGTTTTCCGATACCAACGCCGCAGCGGTGACCTGCGGAATCATGAAGCCGGAATTGAGGCCCGGGCGAGGGGTGAGAAACGCTGGCAGACCCGACAGTGCCGGGTCGACCAGCATCGCGGTGCGGCGTTCGCTGATCGAGCCGATTTCGCACACCGCCATCGCCAGCATGTCG
The DNA here is from genome assembly GCF_031843525.1 of Xanthomonas sp. WCS2018Noco2-27. Taxonomy (NCBI): domain Bacteria; kingdom Pseudomonadati; phylum Pseudomonadota; class Gammaproteobacteria; order Lysobacterales; family Lysobacteraceae; genus Xanthomonas; species Xanthomonas sp. WCS2018Noco2-27. The sequence continues at coordinate 384,543 of NZ_JAVTIK010000001.1, forward strand.
GCAGCAAACGCTACCGGCTCAGCGTGGAAATTGCCGCCAGACAAGGCCTCGCCGGTATCGCTGAACACCAACGGATTATCGGTGACGCCATTGGCTTCGATGTCCAGCGTGCGCGCGGCCTGCCGCATGATGTCCAGCGCCGCACCCATCACCTGCGGTTGGCAACGCAGGCAATACGGATCCTGTATGCGCACATCGCCGAGGCGATGCGATTCGCGGATCGCCGAGTTGGCCATCAACGCCCGCAGCGCCGCAGCGGTTGCAATCTGCCCCGGTTGCCCGCGCAGCGCATGGATGCGCGCATCGAACGGCGTATCCGAGCCTTTTGCCGCTTCCACCGACAGCGCGCCGGTCACCAGGGCGGCCTGCAATACGGTTTCAATCTCGAACAAGCCGGCCAGCGCGCAGGCAGTGGAAAATTGCGTGCCATTGAGCAGCGCCAACCCTTCTTTTGCGCCGAGCACGCGTGGCTGCAACTGCGCATGTGCAAGTGCGTCGGCGGCTGGCAGGCGCTTGTCGCCGACGAAGGCTTCGCCAACGCCGATCATCACCGCGGCCAGATGCGACAGCGGTGCCAGATCGCCGGAGGCGCCGACCGATCCCTGGCACGGCACCACCGGCGTGATGCCCGCACGCAGCATCGCTTCCAGCAACGCCAGCGTGCCCGGTTGCACGCCGGAAGCGCCCTGGGCAAGGCTGGTGAGTTTGAGCGCCATCATCAGCCGCACCACCGGCACCGGCGTGGGCTCGCCGACGCCGGCCGCATGCGACAACACGATATTGCGCTGCAAGGTCTGCAGGTCTTCGCGCTCGATGCGCACGCTGGCCAGCTTGCCGAAGCCGGTGTTGACCCCATAGACCGGCTCGCCGCGTGCGACGATCGCCTCCACCGTCTGCGCGCTGCGCAGCACTGCGGCCGCACAGGCGGCGTCCAGCGCCACATCGGCGCCGCGATACAGCGCACGCCATTGCGCCAGCGTTACCTGGCCGGGTTGCAAGACAACAGAAGCACTCATGACAACTCCAGAGTCGATCAGGTCGAATGCCCGCGCCAGATGCGGGCATGAAGAGGGTTGAAGCCCATGCGATAGACCAGGTCGGCCGGCGCGTCGATGTTCCAGATCGCCAGGTCGCAGTCCATGCCGGCGCGCAGCCGGCCAAGTCGCGCACTGCGGCCCAGCGCACGCGCCGCTTCGCGGGTGAACCCGGCGATGCATTCGTCCACCGTCATGCGGAACAACGTGGCTGCCATGTTCATCGCCAGCAACGGGCTGGTCAGCGGTGAAGTGCCCGGATTGCAATCGGTGGCCAGCGCCAGCGGCACACCGGCCGCGCGCAGCGCATCGATCGGCGGCAGTTGGGTATCGCGGGTGAAATAGAACGCGCCGGGCAGCAACACCGCCACGGTGCCGGCGCTGGCCATCGCATCGACGCCGGCCTGGTCCAGGTATTCGATATGGTCGGCCGACAACGCACCATGGCGCGCCGCCAGTGCCGCGCCGTGCTGGTTGCTCAATTGCTCGGCATGGATCTTGAGGCGCAAGCCCTGTGCCTGTGCGGCGACGAACACCTGTTCGGCCTGCGCCGGCGAAAACGCCAGGTGTTCGCAGAAGACGTCCACCGCTTCGGCAAGCCCTTGCGATGCAATTGCCGGAATCATCTGCGTGCAGACCGCATCGATGTACTGCTGCGCATCGCTCCCGGGCGGCACCGCGTGCGCGCCGAGAAATGTCGGCACCACTTCCACCTGCCGCAGGGTTGCGAGCTGGCGCGCCACGCGCAGTTGCTTGGTTTCGTCCTCCAGGGTGAGCCCGTAGCCGGATTTGATTTCCAGCGTGGTCACGCCCTCGGCGAGCATGGCATCCAGGCGCGGCAGGCTGGCGGCGAGCAACGCGGCATCGTCTGCGGCGCGGGTGGCGCGCACGGTCGCCACGATGCCACCACCGGCCGCGGCGATCTGCGCGTAGCTGGCGCCGCGCAGGCGTTGCTCGAATTCGTTGGCGCGATTGCCCGCATACACCAGATGGGTGTGGCAATCGATCAGGCCCGGGCTGACCCAGCGCCGCTGGCAATCGTATGTAGTGTCGGCTTCGAACGTCGGTGCCTGCGCTGCCGGGCCGGCATACACGATACGGCCGTCCCGACAGGCGATCATGCCATCGGTCACGATGCCCAGCCCGCCGTCGGCAGCGTCCAGGGTCATCAGCTGCGCGTTGTGCCAGAGAACGTCGCAATGCATGGCGCAGGCTCATGGTGTCTGATATGTATATACAATAGATTCGTCAATCGAGGGTGTCCAGTGGCAGATCAACCGGTACAAGCGTTGTGGGCAGCGCGGGCCCTGTTGCCGAGTGGCTGGGCGGGCGGTGTGCGGATCACGCTGGAGCAGGGGCGTATCGCCACGGTGCAGACCGATGCGGCCGCGGCCGCCACCGATACGCGTGCCGAGGTGCTGGTGCCTGGACTGGGCAACCTGCACAGCCATGCGTTTCAGCGCGGTATGGCCGGCCTGACCGAAGTGGGCGGACGCAGCGGCGACAGTTTCTGGAGCTGGCGCGAGCTGATGTACCGCTTTGTCGACCGGCTGGACCCGGACAGCCTGCAGGCAATCGCCGAGCAGGCGTATGTGGAAATGCTGGAGAGCGGCTTCACCCGCGTTGGCGAATTTCATTATCTGCACCACACCGTCAGCGGTGCGCCGTACGCGCATGCCGGTGAGATGTCCGAGCGCATCGCCGCTGCGGCCGCCAGTACCGGCATCGGGTTGACCTTGCTGCCGGTGTTCTACGCGCACTCGGATTTCGGCGGGGCTGCACCGAGCGCCGCGCAAAAGCGCCTGATCCACGACATCGACGGGTTTGCGCGCCTGCTCGAGGACTGCAGGCACAGTCTCAAGACGTTGCCGGATGCCGTGCTCGGGCTGGCACCGCACAGTTTGCGCGCAGTCACGCCGCAGCAACTGGCGGCGCTGGTGCCGCTCACCGATGGCCCGATCCACATCCATATCGCCGAGCAGCAGCGCGAAGTCGACGCCTGCCTGGCCTGGTCGGGCCAGCGTCCGGTGCAATGGTTGCTGGCAAACGCGCCGGTGGCGGCGCGCTGGTGTCTGGTGCACGCCACGCATGTGGATGCCAGCGAGCTGCGGGCGATTGCCGACAGTGGTGCGGTGGTCGGGTTGTGCCCGATCACCGAGGCCAATCTGGGCGACGGGCTGTTCCCGATGCAGGCATTCGCTGCGGCTGGCGGGCGCTTTGGCGTGGGTTCGGATTCGAACGTGCTGATCGATGCGGCCGAAGAACTGCGCCTGCTCGAATACGGCCAGCGGCTGCGCCTGCAGGCGCGCAATGTGCTGGCGCCTGCCGACGTTTCGAGCGGGCGCTGGTTGTACGAAAGGGCGGGCGACGGTGCGGCGCAGGCGCTGGGTGTCGCGCAGCACGGAATCCGGGTCGGCGCCGCAGCCGATCTGGTGGAACTGGACACCAGTCATCCGGCCTTGCTCGCACGCAGCGACAACGCAGTGCTCGACAGCTGGCTGTTTGCCGCACGCGCCACTGCGGTGCGGCACGTCTGGCGTGGCGGGCGCCATGTGGTGCGCGATGGGCAGCATGTCGATCGCGCCCGGATTGCCTCGCGTTTTGCCGGAGTCTTGCGAACAGTGCTCGGCAATTGAGCCGATGCGCGCACAATGCAGGTCTGACCGGAGACCGCAGCTTTGACCGCTACCCCCATCGCCGCGCCCGGTACCTTGCATCACCGCATCCGGCAGGATATCGAGCAACGGATTCATAGCGGCGACTGGCCGCCAGGCCATCGCATCCCGCCCGAACACGAGTTGATGACGCAGTACGGCTGCTCGCGTATGACCGTCAACAAAGTGCTCGGCCTGCTCGCCGATGCCGGCATGATCGAGCGCCGCCGCCGCACTGGCTCGTTCGTCGCCCGGCCGCATCCGCATCTGGAGCAGGTGGCGCTCTCGATCCCGGATATCGAAGTGGAAATGACCACGCGCGGTCATCTCTACACGTTTTCGCTGTTATCACGCAGGCTGCGCAACGTGCGCCAGCGCGTGCCGCAGGAGCGCGCGTTGGGCAGCACCGGCAAGCTGCTCGCGCTCGATAGCGTGCACCTGGCCGACGGCAGTCCGTTCGCGTTGGAGCAGCGCGTGATCGATGTGACCACCGTGCCCGATGCGTTGGCGCAGACGTTCACCGATGTGGCGCCCGGAAGCTGGCTATTGCGCAACGTGCCGTGGACGCGCGCCGAGCACCGCATCAGCGCGGTCAGCGTCGACGCAGCGCAAGCCAAGTGCCTGCAGGTCAACGAAGGTGCGGCGTGCTTGGTGATCGACCGCCACACCTGGCGTGGAGATCAACCAGTGACCTACGTTCGCCAGTTGTTTCTAGGCGGCTCGTACGATCTGGTGGCGCGGTTCGCGCCTGGAATGCGTTGAGCGCTGGCGCTGGAACGCTTGAGTTGGACGTTGGTAACGGTGCTGTTGCTGATGGTGGCGAGATCGATAGCGACGTGTAGCAGGCATGGTTATCAGCGCTGGTCAGCGGCTGTACCCACACCGCAGATCGGACGCGAAATACTGCGCGTCCTCTGCCGGGGGATCCGTGTATCGCACCATCGGGCTTCTGCAAGATCGTGACTGCGATGGCTGCACACAGTCGGCCGCTACATCTGTTTCAGGACACCGCAGACTTGCGGTTCATCGTGCGTACGACTGCTGTTTTGGCTTGATCGGCTTGTAGCGGATCGTGACTTCAAAGGCTGCAGGTAGTCAGCCGGCACATCTACGGCACGACATCGCGAGCTAGTAGCTGATCGTGCTTACGACTGCGCGAGTTTGCAGTTGGTCGTGAACACGAGTGTCGTCTCGACCCAGTCGAGCCCACAGCAAACCGCCGTGTTCAATCGCGCGACGCAATCCGCTCGTCGTCACCCACTATCAGGCGCAACGCATCAGATCGTGGTGCATTGCCGCCAGCGCACCGGCTCGTCCACACCCGGGCGGGGATTGAGCTGCACGCGGACTGTGCGCAGGTAGGGGTAGCGCTCAAGCTCGTTGCAGATCAATGGCCACGCCGCGTTGTCTTCCACAGTGCGATCCACCGCCAGCGTTGCCTGGGTGATCCAGATGCCACGCACCAAGCCCGGTGTTTGCGCCAAGGTTTTGGACACCTCGCGTCGATAGCCTTGCAGCGTTGCGTCGTCCGGCTCTGCCGTATTTGCCGACGGTGTTGTGGCGGCAGTCGGCGCTGCAGCTGGCGCCCGCTGCGACGCGCTCCCTGGCGAGGTGGCCACCGCTGGCGTGCTCGGTTCCGCAGCAGCACGTGCACGCGGAGCAGCAACGGTCTGCGCCGGTGCCGGTGCCGGCTCGGGCGGGCGCAACGCCAGCACCGCTAGCAGCGCCAGTGTGGCCAGTGCCGCGCCGGCAATGATGCTGTGGCGGATCGCCCGTCGCCGTGCCGTGTTGACCACGCCGGTTTCCACATCGCCGGGCAGATACGGCTTGAGCAAGGGCCATAGCCGCGTGCCATCCAGGACTTCGATGGACTGTTTTTCTGCGGCCGCCAAGCCTTCGCGCTCCATGCGGCCCTCGGTCACCATCATGCCGCCGCCCGCACCGGCCAGCCGCGCCATCGCCCCCAACTCGTTGACCGCCGCCACGCCGATGCGATAGCCACGGCCATGCTTGCAGGCCACCAGGCGGGTGCCTTGATCGGTCTGCATCATGAAGTCGGCGGTGGGCAGGCCGTCCTGCGGCAGCTGGGTCGGTTGCCAGCCGCGCTGGTCCTGCAGAACCCGCAGCACCACGGCGGAAAAATCGCGCCAATGCATGGCCGCGAGGGCGCGTATGCCAGCGTCGGTTTCGTTGGCGCGGCGTCGCACCAGCCAGAAGTAAGCGGACACCGCAAGCCAGAGCAGCAGTGCAGCCAGGAGCGCCAAGATCCAGGAAGGCATAAGCATCAAGCGAAGGTATGGCGCGTATAACGAATCGGTACGCCTAGAAGAATCCTTCGCGCAGGTTTCGTCAATGGATCGCAGGCGGGGATGTCGCGAGGCGTGACCCAGACAACGAAAGACCCGCCAGTCCGAAGCCGTGAGGGGAGGGGAGCAAACGGACTTCGTGGTACAGGACTGGCGGGTCCATCCCGATTGTCTGAAAAATAATGTTGCTTTGCAACATGGGGCCTGGGTGTGGCGATTGACCAACCAATCGCGTGCAAGCGTGTCTAACGTCGTCGAACTGACACTGCTTGCACAACATCGTGTGCAATGGGGCAGCCCGTTTTGGAGCCCATCAACGTCCGCCCCAAGAATGCGTGAAGACGTCTCAGTGGTGCTAACGGCCCACAGACGGTCCACATCTGAAGGTCTGCACGGGCAACCCACGTGCAGACCCGATTGCGACCGGGATACATCCGCCGCTGGAACGCGTCAGATTTCGCTACCACCTGCGGCGGTGGGGCTTATTCCCCGTCGAACGCAGCAGGATTGCCGGTCGCTGACGTGTGACCTGTCGATGCGCCTGGACCGCCCGCGTCGCTGCTGGCGGCTTGCGCTGCCTGGTTGGCGGTGCGGTTGGCCCGCTTGGTGGCGGCGGTGTTGGCCCGTACCTGCGCCTTCAACGATTCGACTTCGCGACGCAGGTTTTCCAGTTCGTCCTGCTCGGGAATGTTGAGCGTGCGCAGCACGCCTTTGACGCGGTCGTCGAACGCCTTGCCCAGCTTGTCCCAGCCGCGCACGGCGGTATCGCGGGCCTGCTCGAACTGGGTTTCCACTTCCTCGCGCAGCTCGTCCACGCTGTCGGCGGCCTTGCGCTGCCCGGTGCGCTCATAGGCGGCGCCTTCGCGCACCAGCGAGTCGAACAACTTGCCGCCTTCGCTCTGCACACGGCCCAATGCGCCGAGTCCGGCTAGCCACACGGTCTGCGCCGACTCGCCAAGCCGCCGCGAAATCTGCTCTGCCTGGGCCTGGAAGCCCGACGCGCTGGTGTCGCGGTTACCGTTCTGATCGTATCCGGTCGTCATGCGATGCTCCTGTCGATTGCCAAAGTGACGTTGCGTTCACCCTAGTGCCGGCCCTGCATCGGGCAGGTGAAGCGTTGCCCGACCGGCCTGGCCCAAGCATCCGCCCATCGCGTGCGGGGCGGGTGACTTGGCGCTGAAGCAGCAACCGCAACCGCGCTCGCTCAGGCGAGCTTTTCGGAGAGCAGGCGACGGATTTCCGATTCCACCATCGGCTGCACGGCCGACAGCAGGAAGCCAAGCTCGGCCGTCACATGCACCTGCTGCGGCAGCAGCGCGATTGCGCCATCCACGCCGGCGCGGGAGATGCGCAAGGTGTCGCCTTCCCAGTGCGAGGCAACTCCGTAGCGATCGGTCAGCTTGCGCGCCGCCTCGTCGATCGCCGCGCGGGCCTGTGCCGGCGGCAGGGAATGGTCGTGGCGGATATCGATGCTGGACATGAGCTGCCTGGGTAAGACGATAAGGAGTCGCGCATTGTGCGCATGCGCGCGCCTGGCTCCAAGTGCGGCGGTGCGCAACGAAGCCGCACTGGCGACCAGAGCGACTGCACGGCGAGGCGCGGTGAGCGGCGATGCCTGCACCTCGAACGCTTGGGCATGGGCGCTCTACAACCACGGCATCGACTGCGCAGCGTGCTGGCATCCAACGCATGAGGCCGCGGTTGTTGGCCGCTGGCGCGAGCAAACCTGTTAGGCTGCGGCGGGTGCGCGACCTGCAAGTTCATTTCACTCACCGGCAGCAGCCGGACCATTCCCTCAAGCCCGGCGTCCACCGGATCGTCCGTCATGCCTCCGGCAGCGTGCGGGTGGTGGCTGACGCCCAGGGGGCGCTGCTGTTGGCGCAGTTCTGCCTGGATCAGCGCGGGCTGTGGTTGCAGGTGGCCAACGGCATCCGCGGTATCCACGTCAACGGGCGCCCGGTGCGTCGCATGGCGTTGCTGCGCCCCGGCGATGCGATCTATGCCGACGGCGTGGAGATGCTGTTGCGCAGTGCGCCCTCCAGCGCACCGGCCAACGATGTGCCGGAAGACGATGCCGGCCTGAGCGAAGTCTGCTTGCTATTGCGTGGGCTGGGCGGCCGCCACCACGGGCGCAGCTTCACCCTTGACCGCTCGCGCCTGGTCGGCAGCGACCCGGCGTCGGACATCGTCATCGACGACCCTGCCTTTGCCGCGCAGCACGCGCGCCTGGAGCGTCACGGCGACCGTGTGCTGATTCGCGATCTGGGTTCGGAAGAGGGCAGCTGGATCAACGGCGTGCAAGTGCGCGATGGCTGGCTGCAGGCCGGCGACCAGGTCGTGTTCGATGCCCGCCACCGCTTCGTAGTGGAAGTGCCGCGCATCCATCACGGCACCACCTGGGACATTCCCGATTCCGAACCGCCGCTGCCACCGCGTGCCATCAGCGAGCCGGTACGCGCGCCAATGAAGGTGGCGCGTTGGCCGTGGTTGCTGCTCAGCGCGGTGTTGCTGGCGGCGGCGCTGAGCGCGTTGCTGTGGTTTGGCGCGCGCTGAGTTTCTTCCAGATCCGCCAGCCCAGCAGGACTGCGAGGATGCCGGCATACAGCGCCGGCTCGCGGATATCGGACTTCACCAGCCACCAGAAGTGCAGCACGGCCAGCACGCCGATTGGATAGATCAGCTGATGCAGGCGGCCCCAGTTGCGCTTGAGCCGACGCATCCAGCCCTGGGTCGAGGTGATCGCCAGCGGCAGCAACAGCAGCCACGCCGCAAAGCCCACGGTGATGTAGGGGCGCTTGAGAATCTCTTCGAAGATTTGCGTCCAGAAGCCGCGCAGGTCCAGGCTCAGGTACACCGTCAGGTGCACGCTGGCGTAGAAAAAGGCGTACAGCCCCAGCATGCGGCGGAAGCGGATCAGCACGGCCTGGCCGGTGAGCTGGCGTAGCGGCGTGATCGCCAGCGTAATCAACAGAAAGCGCAGCGCCCACAACCCTGTGCGGTGCTCGATCTCGGCCACCGGGTCGGCGCCCAGCGCATCGCTGCCGGTCTGCCACACCTGCCAGAACTGCCAGGCCAGCAAGGCGATCGGCGTCAGTGCGGCGGCATGCACCGCCACCTTGGCGGCAATCAGGGAAGCAGAGGTCTTGGCCATGCGATCTCAAAGAGGGAAGCGATGCCGCGCGGGCATTAACATGCATCGTAGGAGCGCACCCGGGCGCGATGGGCTTTGCTGGTCATGCCCGTCGCGCCCGGGTGCGCTCCTACGCGGGGGACATCACTACCTTAGAACCACTTCTTCAGGTCCATGCCCGCATACAGCGATGCCACCTGATCGGCATAGCCGTTGAATGGCTTGGTCGCAATACGTTCCGCAAACAACTTGCTTGCAGTACCGGCGATGCGGCGCTCGGTCTTCTGGCTCCAGCGCGGGTGGTCCACCGCCGGGTTGACGTTGGAAAAGAAGCCGTATTCCGACGGCTGCAGATCGTGCCAGGCGGTCTCGGGCATCTTCTCGACGAAGCGAATTTCCACAATCGACTTGATGCTCTTGAAGCCGTACTTCCACGGCACCACCAGGCGCAACGGCGCGCCGTTCTGTTGCGGCAACGGCTTGCCGTACAGGCCGGTGGCCAGCAAGGTCAGCGGATGCATCGCTTCATCAATGCGCAAGCCTTCGCGATAAGGCCAGTCGATCGAGCGATAGCGCACGCCTGGCATCTGCTGCGGGTCGGCCAGGGTGGTGAAGGACACGTACTTGGCTTTGGAGGTCGGCGCAAAACGCTTGAGTACCTCGCCCAATGGCACGCCAGTCCACGGGATCACCATCGACCAGCCTTCCACGCAGCGCAGCCGGTAAATGCGCTCTTCCGGCGTGATGCCCTTGAGCACTTCGTCCAGCGACAGGCTGCCGGGTTTTTCGCATTCGCCGCTCACCTTCACCGACCACGGCGACAGCTTGAGCGTCTTGGCGGCCTTCGATGGATCGGTCTTGTCGGTGCCGAACTCATAGAAATTGTTGTAGCTGGTGACGTCTTCCAGCTTGGTCAATTCCTCGGTGGTGCGGAAGCCGCTACGCGCCTGCGCCGGCGTCACCACCGTCTTGGGCGGTGGCGGCGGGTCGGCCTCGGCGCACCCGGCAATGCCCAGTGCCGGGGTCAGCGCAAACAGCTGCAGCAGCCGGCGTCGGTCGCGGTAGACGGACTCATCGGTGATCTCGCTGGACGGCAGTTTGAAAGCATCGCGAAACGACATGGCAGGCTCCGGCAGTTGCTGCAGCGTGAGAGTAGCCCACCGGGGCGGAAGTTCGTCCCGTGGCAGTTACCACGTTACGTGATGCTCAGCCAAAAGGATGCAGCTGCAACTTCTTTGCCCGCTGCCAAGCCCGATGCGCTGCGGCATACTAGAAGGCTAGCTCGACAAGGTGTGCCATGACACGCGCGTTCAATTTCAGTGCCGGCCCTGCGACATTGCCGGAATCGGTCCTGCGGCAGGCGCAGGCGGAGATGGTCGAGTGGAACGGCGTTGGCGCCTCGATCGTGGAAATCAGCCACCGCAGCGCTGATTTCATGGCGGTAGCGGCCGCGGCCGAAGCTGATCTGCGCAGTTTGTTGTCGATTCCCGACGACTACGCGGTGCTGTTTACCGCCGGTGGCGCCACCACCATCCAGGCACTGTTGCCGTTGAATTTCGCCGCGCCCGGGCAGGCCGCCGATTATGTGATCACCGGGCACTGGGGCAAGACCGCGATCAAGCAGGCGGCGCCGTACGTGGATGCGCGCATTGCTGCAGACGCGCAGGCAGATGGGTTTGTCGACATCCCGCCGGTGGCCAGCTGGACCTTGTCGCCGCACTCGGCCTACGTGCACATCACCGCCAACGAGACTATCCACGGCGTGGAGTTTCGCGACACGCCGGATGTCGGTACCTTGCCGCTGTTCGCCGATTTCAGCTCGTCGATTGCGTCCGAGCCGCTGGACATTTCGCGCTACGGGCTGATCTACGCCGGTGCGCAAAAGAATCTGGGCCCGGTCGGCATTTCGGTGCTGATCGTGCGCCGCGATCTGCTGGAGCGCGCCGGCCAATCGCGTGCGGACATCTTCAACTACGCCTCGCATGCCGCGCGCGATTCGATGCTCAACACCCCGCCGACCTGGAACTGGTACCTGCTCGGGCTCACCGTGAAGTGGATGCTGGAGCAGGGCGGCGTGGAAGAGTTCGCACGTCGCAATGCCGAGAAAGCTGCGTTGGTGTACGGCGTCATCGATGGTTCGGGCGGCTTCTATCGCAACCTGATCAAGCCGGCGGTGCGCTCGCGGATGAACATCCCGTTCTTTCTGCCGAATGAGCAGCTGGACGCGTTGTTCGTTAGCGAATCCAAGGCCGCCGGTCTGTTGGCACTGAAGGGGCACAAAGCCGTGGGCGGCATCCGCGCCTCGCTTTACAACGCCATGCCGGTGGCCGGCGCGCAAGCGCTGGTGGCTTTCATGCACGATTTTCAGCAGCGTCACGGCTGAGTTCCAACTTCGACCGCGGCGTAGGCCGCGCAGGCGCTTGCGCCGTTTCTCAAGGAATGCCCAGCGATGGCTCCCAAGTCCAATAAACCCACTGCTGCCAAGGGCAGCAAGACCAAAGCAGCGAGCACGTCTGCGGAAACATCGGCCACCAAACCGGTCGCCAAGCCCGCGACCAAACCGGACAAAGCCATCGGCAAGCCGGCCGCTGCCGCACCGGTGCTGGCCGATGTGCGCGCCAAGATCGACGCGATCGACCGCAACATCCAGGAATTGATCGCCGAGCGCGCCAACTTTGCCCATCAGGTCGGCAAGGCCAAGGGCAAGCTCGCCGCAGCGGTGGATTACTACCGCCCCGAGCGCGAAGCACAGGTGCTGCGCATGGTGGTGGACCGCAACGAAGGCCCGCTCAGCGATGAAGTGCTGGTGCACGTGTATCGCGAAATCATGTCGGCGTGTCTGGCCCAGCAGGAGCCGTTGAAGATCGGTTACCTCGGCCCGGAAGGCACTTTCAGCCAGCAAGCCGTGCTCAAGCATTTCGGTCGCTCGGCAGTGGGCTTGCCGATGGCGACCATCGAAGAAGTGTTCCAGGAAGTGGAAGCAGGCAACGCCGATTTCGGCGTGGTGCCGGTAGAGAATTCGGGGCAGGGCACCATCCAGGTCACGCTGGATATGTTTCTGACTTCCAACCTGAAAATCTGCGGCGAAGTCGAGCTGCGCGTGCATCAGTATCTGCTCTCGCGCAACGGGCGGCTGGAAGACATCGAGCGCATCTATGCGCATTCGCAATCCTTCGCACAGACCGCCGGTTGGCTGCGCTCGCACCTGCCCAAGGTCGAGAAGCTTGCGGTGTCCAGCAATGCCGAAGGCGCGCGGCGCGCACGCAATGCCGAAGATGCTGCAGCGATCGGTGGCGAGAGTGCGGCGCATGTGTATGGCTTGAAGAAAGTCATCATGAAGTCGATCGAAGACGACGACGACAACACCACGCGCTTTTTGGTGATTGGCCGGCAGATCTTCCCGTCGTCCGGGCACGACCGCACGTCGGTGCTGGTGTTCATCCACGACAAACCGGGCGCGCTATTCTATGTGCTCAGCCCGTTCGCGCGGCACGGCATCAGCATGAATCGCATCGAGTCGCGACCCTCGCACCAGGCCAAGTGGGAATACGGATTCTTCATCGATCTGGTCGGCCATGTGGAAGACGAGGCGATGAAGCAGGCACTGGCCGAGCTGGAAGCGCATTCGGCGCAGATCAAGGTGCTGGGCTCGTATCCGGTCGCGATTCCCTAAGCGCTCGATCACCTGCCCAACTGGCGCGCCGCCGCTCTGGCGATGACGGCGCTGCCATCTCTATACCAAGCGCATCGCCTGCATGGCGGCGGCGCAGCAATCGGATCATTCGCATGAGCAGCAGCACGCAATACTGGATCGCGCAGCAGGGCAGCGCATTGCGCGGTACGTTGGCCATTCCCGGCGACAAGTCGGTGTCGCATCGTGCGGTGATGTTTGCCGCACTGGCCGATGGCATCTCGCAGATCGACGGGTTTCTCGAAGGCGAAGACACGCGCTCCACCGCAGCCATTTTCGCCACGCTGGGCGTGCGGATCGAAACGCCGTCGGCATCGCAGCGCATCGTGCATGGCGTCGGCGTGGACGGCTTGCAGCCGCCCACCGAGGCGCTGGATTGCGGCAACGCCGGCACCGGGATGCGCCTGCTCGCCGGCCTGCTGGCCGCGCAGCGCTTCGACAGTGTGCTGGTCGGCGATGCGTCGTTGTCCAAGCGGCCGATGCGGCGCGTGACCGGCCCGTTGGCGCAGATGGGCGCGAAGATCGAGACGCAGGACGATGGCACGCCGCCCTTGCACGTGCACGGCGGTCAGGCATTGCACGGCATCGACTTTGTGTCGCCGGTCGCCAGTGCGCAGGTCAAGTCGGCGGTGCTGCTGGCAGGCCTGTATGCGCAAGGCGAGACCTCGGTGATCGAGCCGCATCCCACGCGCGACTACACCGAGCGCATGTTGTCTGCGTTTGGCGTGGAGATCGCGTTCTCGCCGGGCAAGGCGCGCTTGCGCGGCGGCCAGCGGCTGCGTGCGACCGACATTGCAGTGCCTGCGGATTTTTCGTCGGCAGCGTTTTTCATCGTGGCTGCCAGCATCGTTCCCGACTCGGAGGTCGTGCTGCGCGCGGTGGGCTTGAACCCACGTCGTACCGGGCTGCTGGCTGCGCTGCGCTTGATGGGCGCGGACATCACCGAGGAAAACCATGCCGAACACGGCGGTGAACCGGTGGCCGATCTGCGCGTGCGCTATGCGCCGTTACACGGTGCGCAGATCCCCGAAACGCTGGTGCCGGACATGATCGACGAGTTCCCGGCCTTGTTCGTTGCCGCCGCGGCTGCAAACGGCAAGACCGTCGTTACCGGCGCGGCCGAACTGCGGGTCAAAGAGTCGGATCGCCTGGCCGCCATGGCCACCGGCCTGCGCACGCTCGGCGTGCAGGTCGATGAAACCCCGGATGGCGCCACGATTCATGGCGGCGCGATTGGCAGTGGCGTGATCGAAAGCCATGGCGATCACCGCATTGCGATGGCGTTCGCCATTGCCGGCCAGCGTTCGACCGGCACCGTGCAGGTGAACGACATCGCCAACGTCGCCACGTCGTTCCCGGATTTCGACACCCTGGCGCAGGGCGCCGGTTTTGCGCTTAGCGCGGCAAACAAAACGTAGTAAGCAGTTGTCAGCTTGGTGTGGACGGCGCGGAGGAACCGCAGTGGACGAACGGCGCATGCCGCACCGAGCACCGGCCGCGCCCGTCTGGCGGTGAGCACCGTCGTTTTGTTCGCTGCTCTTAGCGCTCTGGGCTGAACTCGACCGGCACCTGCACGCTGCTGACCACCGCGTGGCCGTCGCGCGTGGCCGGTTCGAAGCGCCACTGGCGCAGGCTGTCGGTCACCGCTGCGTCCAGACGCGGGTCGTTGCTGCCACTGCGGTCGACGATGGTTACCTGGCGCACCTCACCCTGCATGTCGAGCTGCAGGCGGGCAGTGCGGCTGCCCTGAATGCCGGCGCGTGCAATCGCTGCCGGGTAGCTGGGCATCGCGTTGCCCGGCAGCGGCTTCGCATCCACGCTGCTGACCGCCGCGCGCACCGGCTGATGCGGAATCATGGTCATCGCGCGTGGGCCATCGGTGCTGGGCAGAATTTGCCGGCTGGTGACAGGCGCGGGGCGAGTATCGGTGGCGAACGATTCGTCGGCATGGCGGGCCCACCACCACGTAGGGACGACCACCAACAAGGCAATCAGCGTCGCCCACAGCCAAGGCGAGGCGCCGTCATGCTCCACGTCCTGCCCGCGTCCGGACGCTGCAGCGGTGCGGCGAGACAGCGACGGCGTGTGGTGTGAAGAGGGATTCGAGATGAAGGACATGGCCGGCCTCCTGGCGCATCTTTGGGATGACGCGATCAGTCTGGTCGGCGCTGCCTGAGGCGCAGCTAAGGCGGGAGTCTGCCAGGCGGTCATCGCGCTGCAGGTGTTCAGCTTTGCGACGACGACAGCGCTGTTGCGCTGCCGCCGGTTGCGCAAGCAGTGCCATGCATTCCCTTACATCGCAATCAATTGCACGTGCCTGCGGTTGCGTGCGCCTGGGTCGTCATCCAGCGCGTTAGCCGCGCTTACTGCGCGGGCTTGAACTCGAAGGGGATATCCAGGTTGCCGGCCACCGGCTGGCCGTTTTGCTGCGCCGGGTGAAAGCGCCAATGGCGTACCGCCTCCATTGCTGCGCGGTCCAGATCGCGCGAGCCGCTGCGCTGGACCAGGGTCACACCGCCGGGATTGCCGGCCGCGTCCACATCCACACGCACCACTACATCGCCGGCATCGCCACGGCGCAGTGCTGCCGACGGATAGCGCGGTGGCGGCATCTGGCCCTGCATGGGGACCGGGCGGTTGCCGCCCGCCACAGGCGCGTTGGAGGGCGCTGCAGTACCGGGCGCACCGGGCGCGGCGTTTTCCGGCAACGGAGCCGGCGCGGGTGGGGCCGGTGGTGCGGTCTCCACCAGGGTTGGCGTTTCTTCCGGCGGCTTGGCCTGCGGCATGTCGCTGGCGCCGTCCTGGGCGGGCAGCGGCGCTGGCAGCGGTTGAATGGTGTCGTCTGCGGCCGGCGTGCCGGCCGTCGGCTGTGCCGGGGAGGCTTTGTAAAAGTCGTCCTTGCGGCCAGTTGCCCACACCAGCAGGAACAGCAGCAGACCGGCGCCGAAGGCGATACCGGCAATTTTCAGGGTGTGGCGGGGCAGACGCAGGACGATCTGGCGATCGGACGCAGGGCGGGGCGCGGGCATAGGGCTCACCTGAAGGATCACGGTAATTCTGGCATAGCCCCGGTGAATCGATCGCAGCAGATGGCGGAACAGGCGATAATCTTGTGCTTCCTACCGACACACAGACTTCCGATGCTAGATCCGGCCCTGCTTCGCCAACATCCCGCCGACCTTGCCGAGCGCCTGCGCAGCACGCGCAGTTTCTCCCTGGACACTGCGGAACTGGAGTCGCTGGAGAGCGAGCGTAAGCGGATTCAGGTGCGCACGCAGGAATTGCAGAGCATGCGCAATTCCAAGTCCAAGGCGATCGGGCAGGCCAAGGCCAAGGGTGAAGATGTCGCCGTGCTGATGGCTGAAGTGGCCGGTTTCGGCGATGAGCTCAAGGCCTCGGAAGAGGCGCTGGACGTGATCCGCGGCAAGCTCGAAACCATCGCGCTCGGGCTGCCCAATCTGCCGGCCGACGATGTGCCGCTGGGCAAGGACGAGAGTGAAAATGTCGAGCAGTCGCGATGGGGCACGCCGCGCAGTTTCGATTTTGCGGTCAAGGACCATGTGGAACTCGGTGCGCCGCACGGCTGGCTGGATGGCGAAACTGCCGCCAAGTTGTCGGGCGCCCGTTTCACCGTGCTACGCGGGCCGATCGCGCGCCTGCATCGCGCGCTGGCGCAGTTCATGCTCGACCTGCATGTTGGCGTGCACGGCTACGAAGAAACCAATGTGCCGCTGCTGGTCAATGCCGAGTCGATGCGCGGCACTGGGCAGTTGCCGAAGTTCGAAGACGATTTGTTCCAGACCGAAGTGGGCGAATCGCGCCGCTATCTGATCCCGACCTCCGAAGTGCCGCTCACCAATATCGTGCGCGACGAAATCGTCGATGCCGAGCGACTGCCGCTGCGCATGACTGCCCATTCGATGTGCTTCCGTGCCGAAGCCGGCAGCGGCGGGCGCGATACACGCGGCATGATCCGCCAGCATCAGTTCGAAAAAGTGGAACTGGTCACTGCCTGCGCGCCGGAAGACAGCGATGCCGAGCATCAGCGCATGACGCGCTGCGCTGAGGTGGTGCTGGAACAACTCGGCCTGCCGTACCGCAAGGTGCTGTTGTGCACCGGAGATATGGGTTTTTCTGCGATCAAGACCTACGATCTGGAAGTCTGGCTGCCGTCGCAGGACACCTATCGTGAAATTTCGTCCTGCTCCAATTGCGGCGATTTCCAGGCCCGCCGCATGCAGGCGCGCTGGCGCAACCCGACCAGCGGCAAGCCGGAGCTGCTGCACACGCTCAACGGATCCGGCACCGCGGTTGGCCGCGCGATGATCGCGGTGATGGAGAACTACCAGAACGCCGATGGCTCGATCGACGTGCCGCAGGTGCTACGCCCGTACATGGGCGGGCTGGAACGCATCGGCTGAAACGCCTGCATTGGGCTTGTAGCGGTCGGCGTCGATCGAAAAATATACGTCGGTGTCGCATGGTGTTGGGCACCAGCGCTGCGCTCTCAGGCGGAGTCTGGTTTCTTGACCCTGCCGCGCGGGTAGCACGTCATGTCGCCGCCACAGGCAATTCATAAGCACAAAAAACGGGACCAGCGATGGTCCCGTTTTTTTATGCAGGCGGCACTATTCCCACAAGCAGCCCGCACCGGCTAAGGCGCACAGCGCGCGCCGCGTGCACGGGAGCAATGCCAGCACGGTGCGCGCCACGCACGCCATCACCGCCCATTAGCAGGATGACACTCAGCGTGACGTGCGGTGCTGGAAGATGTGTCACAACAGATCCGATGTTTTATCGGGAATCGGCTATTACCAATCCCCACTTCCAACTACCTAATCTTAGCCGCACAAGGGCTGGGCGCTCAGGCTGCAGCTTCTGCCGGTTGCTGCAACTCGGCCAGCGCCTGCGCAAGCGCATTGCTGCGATGCTCTGGCGAATACGCCACGCCTTCGGCGCGG
The DNA here is from genome assembly GCF_031843525.1 of Xanthomonas sp. WCS2018Noco2-27. Lineage (NCBI taxonomy): Bacteria > Pseudomonadati > Pseudomonadota > Gammaproteobacteria > Lysobacterales > Lysobacteraceae > Xanthomonas > Xanthomonas sp. WCS2018Noco2-27. Next base: position 402,319 of record NZ_JAVTIK010000001.1, read on the forward strand.
ACGAAGGTGATGTCGTCGATGCCCAGAAAACCGAACAACTGGCGCAGATACGGCTCCTGAAAATCGTTGGTCGGGTCGGCATAGATGCCGCCGCGTGCGCTGGCGATGATGATGCGCTTGCCGCCAGCCAGTCCTTCCGGCCCCGTTGCGGTGTAGCGGAAGGTGCGCCCGGCAACCGCAATGCGGTCGATCCACGCCTTGAGCGTGGAGGGGATCGCGAAGTTGTACATCGGTGCGCCGATCACGATGACGTCGGCCTCCAGAAACTGCTGCATCGCCTGTTCGGCTGCCGCAGCCTCGGCTGGGTCGGCCTGTGCCAGCGACTGCCCGGTCAGGTGCGGAAGCGGCTCCAGGTCCAGATCGCGATAGGTCACCTGCAGCTGCGGGTGCAGCAGGCGCTGCTGGGCGACGGCGGCGGCACTGAGTTCGCGGCTGATGGAGTTGGCGCCCAGGGCGCTGGAATCGAGATGGAGCAGCTTCATGGCGAAGACCTATGGCAAGCGGCAACGCCGCGGAGGGGCGCAGATTAGGTCGTTGCTCTGTTGGGATAAAGGTGGTTAAATATCACTTATCGTTCTATCCATGGATACCTGCGCCATGCACGACCTGAATGACCTGTACTACTTTGCGATGGTGGTGGACCACGGCGGCTTCGCTGCTGCCGAGCGTGCGCTGGGGATTCCCAAGTCGCGCCTGAGCCGCCGTATCAGCCAACTCGAAACCGACCTGGGCGTGCGCTTGCTGCAACGCTCTACGCGACGCTTCGCCGTCACTGACGTCGGTACCAGCGTGCACCGGCACGCCCAGACCATGCTGGCCGAGGCCCAGGCCGCGCGCGAGGTGGTGGATCGTCTCAGTGCGGAGCCACGCGGTCTTGTACGTGTGAGCGTTCCTGTCTCGCTCGCGCAAATTCAATTGCCCAAGCTGCTACCTGAATTTCTGGCCAAGTACCCCAAGGTGCGGTTGCAGCTCAACATCAGCAACCGCCGCGTCGACGTCATCAACGAGGGTTACGACATCGCGCTACGCGTGCGTTCGCGCCTGGATGACGACGGCAGCCTGGTGATGCGCAGCTTCGGCCAGGTGCAGGAATTGCTGGTCGCCAGTCCCAAGTATCTGGACCGCGCCGGCCGCCCGAAAGACCCGAGCGAGCTGGCCAACCACACCACCATGAGCACCAGCGAAGACGAAGCGCACCAGCGCTGGGAGCTGCACGGCCCCAACGGCGAAATGCGCCGCGTGGACCTGCAGCCGCGGCTGGCCGGTTTCGATTTCCCGCTGCTGCAATCGATGGCGCGCGACGGCTTCGGCATCACCATGCTGCCGGAAACCGTCTGCGCCGAAGCAGTGCGCAGCGGCGAACTGGAAGTGGTGCTGCCGCACTGGTCGCTGCCACAGGGCATCTGCCATGCCGTGTTCGCCTCGCGCCGCGGCCTGCTGCCGGCGGTGCGCGTGTTCATCGACTTCCTGGCCGAACACCTGCCGCAGGAAATCGAACGCTCGCGCCTGGATTGCGGCGGCAATTGCGCCGAACTGGCGGAAAAGCTCAAGCGTGCAGCAGGCACTGCCAGCGCACCGCGCCTGGTGGCTGAAGCAGGCTGAGCGACGCACTGCTGATTGCGTCGGTGCCCCTCACTGGCGAGTCGGTACCTTTCGCTGCGTAGGGGGAGCTCACAGGTTGACGCGCCGCCCGGCAAGCCGGGCGCGTAAGGCTAGCGATGGCGCTTAGCAAAGCACGCCCGGGCATGCGAGAATGCGCGCCCGGGAGCGATCCTGGGATTGGCAGAACCGCACTCGATGACCGTGCGGCCCTGTCGGGCGCCACCCGCGCAATGCGGATCGCCCACGTGACAACCGAGACTTTCGGCGATCACGCGCAGCAGCATCGGAGAGATGGCCGAGCGGTTTAAGGCACCGGTCTTGAAAACCGGCGAAGGGTCAAACCTTCCGTGGGTTCGAATCCCACTCTCTCCGCCAGTCACGTCTAAGTTATTGATTTTAATCACTAATTTTTTAGGCGAATTGATTGGAGGCAGGAAGCATGCAGAGGAAAAACTCGCATGCGCATCCCTCATCATTTGAGCCGGTCGTCCACCGGCCGCTGGTCGTTCGTCCAACGTGTGCCCGTCGATTTGCAAACCGTGATGGGCTGCCGGCTTATCAAACGCACCTTGCAAACTAAGGACTTGCCGCAGGCTCACGTGCGTGCGGTCGTGCTGGGAGCGGGCTATGCTCGGCTCTTCGCACAGTTGAAGGATCAACGCGTGACCAAGCTCAGCAAGTCGGACGCGGATCTGCTCATTGCGCGTCTGACGAGCGCAGAAAATCTTCAGGACCTGACGCTCAACCGCACCCGCCAGCCGGATGGGACGGTGACGGAGCAGTGGCAGATCGACAGTCCGAAGGACCTGAAGCTGTATCGGCAGCTGATGGAGTTGGAAGCGATGGCCGGCGCTGCCTTGCAGGCTCGGGCCCGCCCGGGTGCCGTGCCGACCATGTTCGGCTCCGCCCCGCACCCCAGCTCAGTAAAGCAGGCTTCTACACCGGCCATCGAAACAATGACGCTGGGCAAAGCCCGTGACGCATTCCTGGCGACGCTCAAGGGCTCGACGTTGCCCAAGACCTACACGATCAAGAAGACGGCCATCGAGGCGTTGGTGGCGTTCCTGGGGCCGATGATGAAGGTCCATGCCATCACCCGGTCAGACTTGGCGCGTTGGTATCAGGACATGCGGGAAAAAGGTGCATCTACGCCGACGCTCACGAATAAGCAATCCTATATCGGCGGCAAGGGCGGGTTCTTCGAATGGGCCATGGCGTCAGGCCATTACCCGCGAGGCGACAACCCCGCCAGTGGCCACGTGAGCTACTCACAGCGCGAGAAGCGGGCCCGGAAGAAGTTGGGTTTCAAAGCGTATGACCGTGCACAGATCCAGGCCCTGTTCGCGCCAGAGGCGCTTGCTAAGCTGTCCGAGTCGGCCCGCTGGGCATCAATGATCGGGCTTTACACGGGAGCCCGGGCGTCGGAGGTTGGTCAACTCCTCATCAAGGACGTGTTCGAGGAAGACGGCATCCCATGCATCCGGATTTCGGACGAGGGAGAGCATCAGAAAGTGAAAACGGAGGTCAGCATCCGCACCGTGCCCCTCCACCCCGAACTGCTGAGGATAGGATTTCTGAGGTGGGTCGAGGGGAAGCGCAAGGCAGGTGAGACGAGGCTGTTCCCGGCGGCCAAGGCCACGGCGGTGAACGGGCAAGGCAACTGGATCACCAAGGCCTTCAGCCGGCATCTTGCTGAAGTTGGCAAGGGCTGGGCGCCGGCAAAGCGTGGCTTCCACTCGCTCCGGAAAACATTTATTCAAGAGCTCCAGGGCGCCGGGGTCGTGTCGGAACTTCGCGCGCAGATCGTTGGTCATGAGCTCGATGACGAGCATCATTCGACCTATAGTCGTGATTTCACAGCCGTGGAGAAGCTCAGCGGACTCGGTGCGCATTCGCCGGGTTTAACTTCCCTTGCCTGGGGATTGCAATGATTTCGTCCTGGGCATTTTGTCTAATACATGTAGTGGTCATTAAAAATGGAAGTGCGAATCTATGGTGGTCAAAGTGGCAATGCGCCGCCTATCCGCGGCAATAAAAGTGCTCTCTGGGCAATACATCGCAACTCCAACGAGTGCGGCAAATACGTGTCTTGCACGTAATGATCTTGAGAAACGCCTCAAGAGAGTTGAAGATCAACTGATTTCGGTCGAGCAGAGGCTTGAGGTGGCGGATGCCCCCCGACTGGCCACTGTTCCCTCACTTTTTAACTTCTTTGTGTCCATGTTTCTGGTTTTGCTGCTGACAGGCGTGTTTTTACTCAGAGATACCAAGGACTTGGCGGAGTACTTCTCTTATGTAATGCCGGTGTTGGCCGCCCTTATTGGGGGCGCGGGTCTATACTTCACACGTGTTGAGCGAGTTGCAGTCTGGATGGGATTTAAGGTCCCGTTGAAATATGACGCGATTTGCTATGCGCTTTCTGTTCTTTTTTTGATTGTCGGAGTTTGTTGCTTCTTGATTTATAAAGAGAGGCTGGCTGTGGCGGGAATGGCAGTGGTGGTTCCACTTGCGCTTATTCATGCGGGGACTGGTCTATGGGTTCAAGTTGGCAGCAAGAGTAAGTCGCGATTTGCATTTTGGTTTTGGATTTTTTTGACAATTACCCTGGCCGTTACTAGCTTCTACTGGATAGGATGGATAGCTGATGCATTTGGCCTGGTCCCAGATGGTTCGAGTCGCTCGCCCTAGAGCGGTTCAGTTACCGGAGTGTCAAAAGCTTAATCAAGCCTGCAATAGGGATTGTCAGAATAGATAGCACCACAAATTCGGGTGATCCAAGAAATTTTGTGAGAAATGACCGCATCCTTTGAGTTGTTTTCATTTCGTTGCGCTGCTGGGAGGTTTTTGCATCCTGTCACATGTCTGTGCTTTGTCAAATCTGATCTTTTGGAGGATGAATGTCGATCGATTCTAGAATAAAGGAGTCTCGCTGCAGGAAAGCGATGGCGTCTGCAAGGCGAATCAAAGAAGAGATTTGCTCTATTGAGAAAAAATCTACTCAATCGAACTGGGAAAGGGCTCAGATAGCTCGCCTCTATCGAAGGCTGGCGGCAGCGGAGAGGAGTGCGTCTCTATGCTGTCGGGATCATCTCCTTTAGGAGTTGAAGGAAATATTGGATGGCAAGCCACAAGTTGAAAAGCGGAAGCGAAAGATTTAGAAATTATTTTAGACTCTTAGCGCTTTTCTGAGTGGTGAAAGCATTCTGAGAGCCGGTTGCGGGGTCTCATCGCCTTCTTGCGGCCTGCGTGCAGCGCCCAGGCGTCGGGGCGCGAGTTGGTCCTGACCGTGGACGTGGGGTATCCGGATCGGGGTGGACGTGATTGGTCAAGAGTGTATGAACGCTGTTGGCTTTGGCTTGAGAAGCCGTATCTTGGCCCTTGATGAATATCGTCAGGGCAATTGAACGGTAGCGAGTCCGATGGCTAACGGATGCGGGTATTGGACTAGTGACAGCGTTTTACTGAGTCAACTGCGCATACCTGACAAATAGGAACATCGGCAGCCCAGTCAGCAGTGCGAAGGCCCCGAACGCGCCGAGCAGCGTCATCAGCGTCATGACCCACCATTGCCACCAAGAGAACCCGGTGTCCCTAGTCTGAGCAACGTCCGCATCTGCGTGCATAGCAAAAACCGCTTTCCTGCTTGCGCGTTTTGCCACGAGCGGCCAGCGAAGAATCCGAGCTATCTGAGCAACGACAAATTGTTCTGGTTCGAGCGCGTGGCGCCATTCGCGCCCGGAACGCAAGATGCGCATGGCGAGTGAGAGAGGCGCGAGCTAGTTTGGCGCAGCCCTCTACTCTCACTTGTTTTAGAACTGTGAATGCTGCTTTCCGGAGAGATTAATGGGAATTACTGACCCGATGTCATCGGGAATCGAATCCTGAGGCGTTCCCTCAAATTTTTCCATTCGCCCTCAAACATCGCGGCCGCCGGCCCCTCGCTGGATAAGTTGGCTTCGTTCAAAAACTGTGGAAAAAGGTAGCCATTAAAGCGCTGAGAGGCTTTGTTCGTGAAGATATGCAACCCATGCTGGCTGACGGAGTCGACTACCCGTGGCAATGCCGCGCATCCGACAATGGCAAATGGGTAACGTTGCGAGATGCTGGCATCCATCCCGCGCTCGCATAGCTCTTGCTCCACGAGGCTGGTAAGGGTATCTACTGCCTTCTGGCCAAATAGGATCCAGTCTTCAAGGGTGACAATAAGGGAATAGATAGGCCCATCAGGCAGATTGATTCCTGCGCCGCCTGACGTTACGTCGATGATATTTCGGTAGTTCTGGACTACGGCTTGCGCTAGGCGCTTCAGGCCATGCTCCAAATCGCCAGGGCTAGCCGCAAGCTGTGCCGAGATGGGCATCCTCATGGTCTTGCATTCCACGAAGACGGTGGTGGTCGCGTCTTTGAGAATCCAGTCGCTACCGTGTCGCTGGGAACCGGCCACGGTGTAGGGGGCAGGGCGCTCGGCGGTCGTCGTGCCAGTGAGGTGATCAAAGCAGTCGCCCACCAAATCCTCGAATGCATCTCCGTAGGCTTGGGCAAAGCCCTCCGCGTTCGCAAGGTCATAAAAGAGTCCTGCGAGTAGTCGCTTGCCCAGAAGTGACGGGCGTGGACAGGAAAGCCTAGTCGGGGCGTCGGATCGCAGCAGAATTAAGGGTTTCACCGCTACAGGATTAGGGGTGTAGTCCCAGGACGAGTCATGACGTGCATCCAGGAGGCAGCGGTTACGCAACAGCTTGGGCGTGGCGCTTATCGCAGCTACCCTTGCTGTCACTGCCGCGACGTCCAAGTCGAGTGCGGTCAGCTGTGACAGCAACGGGACTTCATAGTTGCTCATGAAGAGCGCTTGCGTGGCTCCGGCGAAGAGAAAGTAATCTTCAGATGTTAGGCCCAACGCGTTGTAAACGACGTCGGAGAGGCGACCACGCTTGTAGAGAGACCAGTAGCGCCCAAGATATGAGGATCCGAAGCGATCGAAGTGAGGCAGCTGTTGATGCCCGATACGGTGCATTGTGGTCCAGATGTCTAAGTCACACTTTGCTTTGAAATCGCTGTAGCTGCGAATAGCGTTATGGAGTGTGCCAAGGTCATTCCAGTCCCGTAGCGAGCGGCGCGCGCCTTTCGAAGCACCTGCGTGAAGAAGCACCTCTCTGAGGTAGAGGTCCAGGTAGAACTCCTGGACGCTCGGCTTCATTTGATTTTGAAAACCTTGCCGCGAGTGCGCATACTCAAAGGGGAGGTTGTATCCATAACCGACATGTAAGCTGTATGCCCAGATATGAATGATGGAATCTCGCAGCCCATAGGAAGAGGCAATCTTGGCAAGCTGGTTGTAGGTCACATCTGGCCTCCTTCGGTAGGCTCATATTGTCTCTCTACCTGTTCGAAATGAGGCTGGCGCAACAAATTAATGGCTGCGGATTGGCAGTCCTCGAACGTCTAATAACTGACAAAGATGGGCTTTCTGTGATTCCTCTGCAGCGAGTGATTTTCCGAGTCTCGGCTTCTTTGTTGCAGGCTTATGGCGCAGTCAGTATAAGGGCCGATGCGAAAATTCTGCTCATGGGATTCTAGTAGAACCTGCCGCCAAGGCAGCAGGTACCGATTAACTACTATTCTTTGCTAAACAGCGGGGCGTCGCCAATCAGCTTGCCGGTCCGACGTTCTTGCAGCCAGACGTGGTAGACAGGATACCTTACTTTCGCGGACCAAGGGACTAGGTCATTGGCGACTGCAGTGCCATCCGGAGCAATGCAATACAGTGCGTCCGTGTCCCCGTAAATGTGCCCCCAGATTCCGATCAGGCTACCTTCGCCAACACTGATTGATCCGATGACTTTAGATTCCGAGTTTAAATCCAGTGGGTGAGGAACGCGAATTTCCCAGCCGTATTTCGAGTTCACAGCCAGCACTTCCGAATTCGCGAGCATGGTCATAACACCAGTTCTATCCCCCGTCAGGGCCAGCACCTTCGGCACCACATTTTCCGCCGTTCCTACCAGGCTGCATCGCAGCCACCACGCATCGCGAGCGTAGAGCAACGTCCCTTCGGGCAAAAGTTCAGCTTGAGCGGGATAAAAGACATCTGCGGGAAAGCTCATTACCATCTCCTTGGCAACCCCGGCCAGTCCAGGGCCTATGTAAATCCTAGCACTTTGTGGGAAGCTCCTGCATAGAGGGGGGCTAGTTCCTGTCAGTAGTAGGCTAGCGAGGCACAGCAACAAGCAATACATCCCGCTGGAACTGTGAAAGGTCATCCGTACTGCAGAGATGTTGGCTGTCTGTTTGCTGCGCGCTTACCGTATGCTCAGACAGTGCTGCCACCGGTGACTCGGCCAGCTGCGGAGTAGCTGACTTGGAAAGTTCCGGAGCTCTAGGCCTTCTCGAAGCGGCTGGTGACGGTGTGTTGGTGCTTCGCTTCACTCAGCAGGGTGAACGCGCCGAGCAGGATGAGCAGAGTTATTTGGCGACTCTTGAGTCATATCGAGGGCGTGTCCTCAGAAGCCCTTTAGCTTGCTCTTGGGCAAACGCTTGAGAGCAATCTGCTGGTCACTGACCCTGACCTCAGCAAGTGGTCCTTTCAAGGCTCCGAGCTGTAAGGCACCAGATTCCCCGATGGTTAACGAGCTCAACCTGGACGACTGCTTGGCGTTTCGGTCGTAAGCAATGGCAATGAGGCCGTGGGCATTGAATACCAAAGCGCTGGCTCCAATAGCCATGCAGCCAGCGGAAGCCTTCTTCGCACCGGCGTCCACCATGACGAAGCGAAATCCTTTGAACGTCATGTCCGCACTGACGTGCCATCCCGCGTTGATAGCCGCCTTGGCCTCAGGGGACGGGTTGGGCAGCGACGACAGAGGGCATCGCTCGTCGGCCTGCAGGGGGTGCTTTACCGGCGGCAGCTGAGTGGTGGGCACCAGCCTCAGGGAACCGACGCGCTCGGTCGAAAAAGCAGGGGTTCCTGCATTCAACGGAGGTGTCACTGATGAGTTCGCTGCGGTTTCTACTGTCGTCTTATCTGGCGCGCTCTCTACATCAGCAGTGCGAAGCGCTAGCGCTGCCGCCATGGTGAGGATAATCACTGCAGAAACAGCTAAGGGAGTCCAATCCGCAGTTTGTTGCGGTGCCCAAGCTGGCAATGAGGTAGGGGTAGGGCGAGTCACCATGGCCCATCATAGATTGGGTTGATTGGCGGAGCTATGATGGCGCTTCAAGCCAATGGACAGGGAGATCCAGCGTAATGAACGATTTTGAACAGGTGCCTTTTGGCGCCAGCGATTTTGCGGAGAACCCAGAGAACCGGTGCGCCTGCCTGCTGCTGCTGGACACCTCAGGTTCCATGGGCGGCAAGCCCATCGAGCAGCTCAACGCGGGCCTGCTGCAGTTCCAGGAAGAACTGAACTCGGACTCGCTCGCCGCCAAGCGGGTGGAGGTCGCCATTGTCACCTTCGGTCCGGTCCAGACCGTGACGGACTTTGTCACGGCAGACAGCTTTTATCCTCCCGTGCTGTCGTGCACTGGGGACACCCCGATGGGCGCAGCGATCGAGCAAGGCTTGGAGATGGTTCGGCAACGCAAGGAGATCTACAAAGCCAATGGCGTTTCCTACTACCGACCTTGGGTGTTTCTCCTCACCGATGGTTCGCCGACCGACGCATGGCAACGCGCTGCAGCTTTGGTTCGGGAAGGGGAAGCAACGAAGAACTTCCAGTTTTTCGCGGTTGGCGTGCAGGGGGCAGACATGGACATCCTCGGCCAAATCTCGACGCGCGCACCGCTGCATCTGAAGGGGCTCCAGTTCAAGGAACTCTTCAAGTGGCTGTCCAACTCTATGAGCGCGGTGTCCCGTTCGACCCCTGGAGATAATGTGCCTCTGGTCAACCCCGCTGCCCCGGACGGCTGGGCCAGCGTGTAATGGATCTCCAGGATTGGCGCGTCGTTGCAGCCTCATCCATTGGCACATCCCACATCAAGTTTGGAACGGACTGCCAGGACGCCTATGAACAGGAGTTCTTTCCAGAGAGCGGCACTGTGCTCTTGGTGGCGTCCGATGGCGCGGGAAGTGCATCTCAATCAGAAACCGGTGCGAAGCTGGCGACGGCGGAGGTTCGGGACTGTGTGCGCCACCACTTTGAAGACGGCCATGGCGTTGAAGAGATAACGCGGAACGTGGTCTTGAACTGGCTCGCCGGCGTTACGACCCGTATTGCGCACAGGGCTGTGGCCGACGGGTTGGAGGTCAGAGAGTATGCCTGCACGTTGGTGGCGGCCATCGTCTCCCCGACGCATGCATGCTTCTTCCAGGTGGGCGACGGGGCCATTGTTATTCGCCCTCGCGGCGATGATTGGGCCTATGTGTTTTGGCCCCAGCACGGGGAATACATCAACACGACCGTCTTCGTCACCGATCCGGCTGCCGTTTTGAACGCGGAGTTCTCCTGCAATGTGGGCGCGGTGGATGAGGTCGCGGTGTTCACCGATGGCATCGAAGCATTGGTGCTCCACCAGGCCACGCAAAGCGTTCATTCGCCTTTCTTCGACAAAATATTTGCTCCCGTTCGCGCGTTGGAAAGCCCGGGCTACAGCGAAGAATTGTCCTCCAAGCTGGAAGCTTATCTTGCCTCGCCGGTGATCTGCGAGCGGACGGACGACGACAAGACGCTCCTGCTTGCCAGTCGGCTGGCGAAGCTACCAGACGCACCGGCGTCAGTAGAGGACGCCTAAGTGGTCTCAGCTGCTCTGGTTGGTAAATCAGGACCGGTCCGGCTAGGAAAGCAGTTGGGCAAGGGGGGAGAGGGAACGGTCTTCGAGATCGAAGGAAGGCCGGACTCAGCTGCCAAGATCTATTTGGCGGCGATCAGCAGTGAGAGAGCTGACAAGCTGGTGGCCATGGCTGCCCTTCGGACCACGGCGCTGGATCAGCTCACCGCCTGGCCCACTGACGTCTTGCGGCAATCCGATGGCAAGGTCTGTGGCTTCGTCATGGCCAACCTTCGTGCGTCGAAGGACATTCATAAGCTCTACAGTCCGAAAAGCCGTCTAGCGGAATTTCCCCAGGCCGACTGGAGACTGGTCGTTCGCGCCGCTTTGAACACGGCCCGAGCTTTCTCGGTTATTCACCAGGCGGGTCACTTGGTTGGGGATGTCAATCACGGAGGCGTGCGGGTGTCACCCGATGCGACCGTGAAGCTGATCGACACGGACAGCTTCCAGATTTCGCACCAAGGGCGCACCTTCCTCTGTGAGGTCGGCGTTCAAGACTTTACGCCGCCCGAGCTCCACGGAAAGGCCTTCAAACAAGTCACACGAACCGCCAACCATGACAACTTCGGCTTGGCCGTCCTGATTTTTCAGATGCTCATGAACGGTCGGCATCCCTTTGCTGGCCGATACAGCGGGCCGGGCGACATGCCAATCGAGAAGGCGATCCCTGAGTTCCGCTACGCCTACGGCAAAGACACTGCGCGCACCCGCATGAAGCCCCCGCCATTGAGTGCCTCGCCGGCCGCGGCATCGCCTTGGGTTGCAGACCTCTGGGAAAAGGCCTTTGGCATCGAGGGGGCCAAGCCGGGCGGGCGGCCCAAGGCAGAAGACTGGGTCCAGGCCCTGACGAAGCTGGAGCAGCACTTCAAACGGTGTTCTTCCAGGCCGTCCCATTCCTATTTCAATGGGCTGGCTGAGTGCCCATGGTGTCCAATTGAACGCGCCGGGATTTCGCTCTTTGGCGGTGCAGCGGTCGTCATCCCCAAGCTGGCCTCCGGTCCCTTCAACCTGGATGCGATTTGGCGAGATATCACGACAGCAGTGTTGCCACCCATGCATGCGCTGCCTCAGGTGAAGGCAGTGCCTGCCAATCCCCAGATTCAAGCATTGGGCCGCAGGCACACCTTCTGGAAAACGACCGGGTGGCTGGTGGGGCTGCTTATTGTGGTGCTTGGCATCGCGCTTTCTGCGGTGCTAGCCCCCGTGTGGGCGTGTCTGGGGTGGGCGATGGGCGCGTGGGTCAACAGCCGTGGCCGTTCGGACTTCGCACCACTGGCGTCCGGCTATAAGCAAGCGAAAGCCCAATACGACGGGCTCGTCGCTCGATGGAAGCAAGAGCAAGCGGACACTCAGCTTCAAGCGAAGCAGAATCAGCTTCGTCCGCTGCGGGATGAGCATGCCGGTCTGCAGGCGGAACGAGAAAGGCGTTATCGAGCGCTGTCCAACAATCGCGAACAGATCGCACGCAAACAGTTCTTGGATCAGTTCGAGATTGAGCGAGCCACTATTCCGGGCATCGGGGCGGCGAAGAAAGTCATGCTGGAATCGTTTGGCATCGAGACGGCAGCAGATGTGAATCGCAATGCGGTTCTAAACGTTCCGGGGTTTGGGCCCGCGCTGACCGACCGCCTTATGAAGTGGCGGCAGGAAAAAGAAGCACGATTCCACTTCAACCCGAACTCAGCAATCGATCCCAGGCAGGTCGCGGATCTAGATCGAACCATTCAAGCAAGAAGGGCCCAAATCGAGGCAGACCTGGTGGCCGGCCGCAGTGCCATTCTCCAGATGCGACAGGCCGCGATGGCTCGTCGCAGGTCTTTAGAGGAAGCCATGAGTGCCGCGGTGGAAGATTTCTCACAGAGGACAGCAGACGCTAGGGCTGCCGGGGTTCTTTAAAAGTCATTGCTGACAGAGGCGATCGCTAGGGCAGCTCTCTAGGCATGACTCGGGATAGGCCCTCAATGGCTGAGGCGAACCCAGCGGCTGATCCCAGACGAGAAATCTGTAGTAGCTCGTTGAGGCCGGTGTCGCTGCGCAGGGCGACCTCTTCGTATTGGCATACCGGCAGCTCCCGATTGTCCTTGAAGCGGCGGTCAGGGCCTCCTTTCTTATTGACGTAACGCCATGTCCGATCCACAACCATTGCATCACGCGGAACGCTGCCATCCTCAATAAAGCGAGTGGATGACACCAGCACCTGTAGCTCTTTGTAGCCCACCGCGCCAACGCCATTCGCGTCGTAGATCAGAACACGGTCCGGGAAAAAATGGAGTGCCTGGGTTCCGACATTGACGGCGATGGTCTTGATGTTCGTTTTGACAAATGGGGGCGGTGCTGAGGCAAAGCGCGTCGGCTTGCGCTTAACAAGGGTTCCAGCCCCAGCGTGGTATTTCCGGTCGAAGACCTTGGCGTGGGAGGACACGTGCCACGTGGCATAAGCGGAGGCCATGGTTTGGGCTCCTGCGTGGAGTGCTTCCAATGCCTTCTCCATCGGCTCGTCCAGCTCATACATCAGAACTACCGTCTTCCGGAGTTGGTCCTTCAAATGCGCTGCGATAATGCCTCCCACGCTCAAGAGAGCCAGCATAACCAGCGCCCAGTCCGGGGCTTCGTTGCCAGTCGCAATCAAAAGCACCAGCGCCGAAACCATAGCGACGCCTGGCCACATGCGCCATCTCTTTTTCTTTGCATTGAGCTCTTCCAGCAATGCCTGCGAGGACGAGTCCACAATCGTGGTCGCGTCGGCCGAATCTATGTCGACCATCGGGCCATGGGTGCGCGAAATCTCAGGCGATTGTGGGTTTGAAGGCGGGGAGGGCTGGGCGCCAGAGACGGGGCGAACGGAGCCGCGTGGTGTCACCGGGCGAGGACGTGTGGCTCCCGGAGGGATGGTTGCGCGGTAGTAAATGCCGCGTGCGCCCATATGCACGTAATTACCCCGCGGACCAGTTCCGACCCGGAGCCCCTTGATTCCGGCCGAGACGCCAATCCCGCCCTTCGACAAGTTGAACCGCAGAGGTCCAACCCTTACGCTTTTGCGCAGATAAAGTCCCATGTTCAGGCCCCCCTAGGCCTCCGTGCCAGATGCTTGTATAGCATGTGACTCCACTTCAGTAGCGGGTTCGGGGCGCCTCGATGGTTCCGCTATTCGTCAGCGTTCGGCATCAATAACTTTTGGACGCGCGCAGCACGCACCTTGGGCTCCAGCTTAGATAGCGCCACCAAGACCTTTGCCAGTTGGTCCTGTTGTCGATCGCTTTGCTCTCCCAACGCCAAGATTGCGTCGGCCATACCGTGGCTGCTGGCCAATAAGAAAGCCGGCGGCACTTCGAGCGTTCCGGCCATCTCAAAAAATGCCTCAAGGCTGATAGACATGGCTCCGGATTCATACTGGGAGATCCGCGCCGCCGACGCCATTGGCAGTGAGGTAACTCCCTCCGGCGCGGATGTTGCCAGGACCGTCATAGCGGTCAATGTAACCGACCCTCAAAGTGAGTAGCGGGGCTTGGCTTTTCGCGTTGAGACCGTCGTTGACTTGCTTTGTCTTTGAGGGGCGAATTGATCAACGCCAGGGATGAAAGCGTGTTATCGACCGATCGTCAGTAATGTTGAGCATGAAAGATCCAACCCTGCAAACTGGCGCACATTTTTTGCGCTGTTGCGTCTCTTCTGGTGCGACAGCAGGCTGATCCACTTGACCCCGGCACACGCCTTTTAAGGCGAAGAGCCGCACTAGCCAAAACACATCGACACCTTCAGGAGAGAGAGCATGGGTGAACTGCACTTGGATGCGAACAGCATCTTCAACGGTATTTTGGTCGTGGTGTTGGCGACAGGGGGAAGTTGGACACTGGGGTGGGCCTGGGGGCGGCTTGGTCTTTTAAGTGACCGAATGAATTTGAAGATTCTGCGTGCAGAGCTAAGAAAAGTAGTGGAACTGCAAGGGAATCCTGCGAAGACGGCGGTTTTTCTTTTGGAACAGGTGCTTTTCTGCCTTGCAATCATAGGTATCGGGGCGGCCTATGCTGCTCTCGCGTTCTTCGACGGGGGAATGAAGTGGGTTGTTCCAGGTTTGGCTTTCCTTAGCCTGTCGATTTATGGCTTTGCAATCTATGCGATCGGCATACTCGTTCGACTGCGTAAAGGTCCGGCGTATGTGCAGCGGCAAGAAGCCAGGATTGCGGCGGTTGAGGAAAAGCTTGGGCGAACGCAAGTTGGGAAAGAAAAAGTTAGGGATTGATGGGTTGTCTGTTCGGCAGCTACCAGCATTAGCTCGGCAAAAAGTTAGAAGAGGCTCCGCAGCCGGGGCCTCTTCTTTGCGTTTCGCAAGACTTAGCTCAAGTCACAACCGCTGGGCTGCGGCCAGGTAGTAGCTGGCAACATCGCCTTGACGTTTGCCGGTGCTGAGATGCCAATCGTGCTGGCGCCAAACGTGTCTTCTAGCTCGTTGATGCTGACGATGTAGCTGTCCAGCGACCCGAGCGTGGCACTGTTCGGAATCAGCCAGCTGATGGCCCGCGAGCCACCGCTGGGATTGGCAGTGATGATGGTCTTCCAGAAGAAATCTGGGGTGCGGATGCCATGGCTTGTCAGGAAGTAATCGTTGGTGGTGTCGCTGTAGATGACGCCGCCATAGACCTGGACGCTGGCGATATCGCGGTAACACTCGGCGACTTCTTCCGCCCGCACCCAGATGCCCTGGTTGAAGCTGGCCACCTGCGGCACGATGTTGGACATCAAGTTTGCCCGGCGAATGTAGGTGGCGTTGTAGTCCATGTGATTGGACGTAACCAGATGTCCCCGGTCGTATCCCGAACGCACGCTGGCGTAGGAGGCGCTGGACGTCTGGCCGGCGCAGCCGCTGGGCAGCTCTGTATCCAGGTTGAAGCTCGACGGGCGAGCCGCCGAGCCGTTGTCCGCCTGCAGCACATATTCGTAACGTAGCGCGGTGCGGTTCGTGCAGTCGTAGCTCAAGGTGTAGCCACCCTTGTTGAGCGTGACCACCTGGGCTTGGGCACCCGCACTGAACGTGGTGAGCAGCAAGGCGGTGAGGAAGAATCGGAATCGCATAGCAGCACATCTCCTTATGTTTCTGGGGGACGCACGAACCCACCAAACACCGGACAAGGCCGTTGCCTGTTGAAGGACGCGCGAATTGACGGAGGTGAAACAGACAGCCGAAGGCAGCCCAGCTGGGCGAGTTGTGGGGTTACGCCGCGCCCCTGTAGCCACGATGTGGCGCGCGGTCATCATTTGTATCTAACAAACGAGCTCTAGCGTCAATCCCTTATTTCTGAAGGTGTGACCAAACGCCCTGAGCCGAGGTTTGCGGGCCGAACTGCGCAACAAGAAAAGCGGCACGTGCGGCGTGTCGTAAACATGTCTATAAGCATCGTCATTCCGTGTCAGATAACCGCTGAAAACAGCGTCAGAATTTTCTGAATCCAGCGTAGGGATACTGCTCTTAGCGCCATCTTTCGTGAGCTATTCCTCATAACGTCAAGAGCTTGTATTGCTGTCTCCCGGCTCCTGCAGACGCAAGCAAGCAATGGCGGGTGGTTGACATCGAATTGGCGTCGCGCAACCTTAGATGGCGTGGGGGTATTGGGGAATGACCTCGCGGTCGCGCTTCGCGCACCCTCCGCATTCTTTGAACACGAAAACCTGCCAATGGTTTGGCTGGGCATGCGTTGTCATGCCTCGCCTTTGCATGAGCGCGAGTTCGTGGGAGCGAGGAGGTCTACCCAGATCTCGATCAGTCATCAACTTGGAAAATGCTATGGAATCGGGCACGACCTCGCGCCGGACGCGCGCGATTGGACTGGGGCTGGCTGCGCTGGCAGGGATCTTGCCCGCAGCAGGATTGGCCGAGAACGTCTACGACGACTACGGCAAGCTGATTCAGTCCGGGGCTGTGGTCGCAAGTCCAGGTGACAAGCTCTTCGGAGACAACATCAACCTCTATACGGGCTCGATGGAAATCACCCAGACCGACGTCGACTTAAAGGGGAACAATGCTCTACAAGTCCGGGTAGGGCGTCGGTTCGCGGTGGGTAGTCCGAGCAGGGGGCACTTCAACCTCTGGGACTTGGATATTCCCAACATGCACGGAGTCTTCGCCTTTCCAGGCGGCAACACCGCGCCCGACGGCTGGGCAATAAACGGGACCAGAGACACCGCTTACAACCGGTGCAGCAGCTACAGCGTGCCCCCGGCTGCCCAAAACCAAGGTGGGATCTTTGAGTCGTCCGAGTTCTGGCGCGGCAACTTTCTCTATCGCCCTGGAAGCGGCGATCAGGAACTACTGCGAGCTTCTGCTCAAGCACTTCTTCCAAACGACGGGCGCCGTTACCCCATTGTTTTGAAGGATGGCTCTGCTGTCCGTTGTCTAGCAGCATTGGACGGGGCCAGCGAATCGGGCGTTCGTGGTGAAGGATTTGAGTTGGTTGACACACAAGGCAGTGTGTATGCATTCAATCACATGGTCACGCGCTCCTATCCAGCGCTGGCAAAGTCTTCCCCTGGCCCACAGTCCATTTCTGCAGGTGCTGCAATGAGCACTGCCAGCGTTGGCAACATCGTTCCGATGGTTGCCAATGACTACATACTGGTTCGCAGGGAAGTTCTGATCTATCCCACGCGGGTGACAGATCGTTTTGGTAACACGGTGACTTACAACTGGAATCCAGGGGCACCCTGGCAACTGTTGAGCATTGTCGCTAGCGATGGACGCCGCATAGACCTTTCATATGCCGGGGGAGATGGCACCGTTATTACCTCGATAACCACCGGTGGACGCTCGTGGTCATATGGATACGGTGCGACGGTAGATACGGTGACCTTGCCAGACGGAAGCAGTTGGACGCTTAATTTGCTCGAATTGTCTCGTGCGCGCGTAACTTACGGCCAGCCGCCTGGCTGCGACAACATACGCCCTTGGTCGGGTGGCACTAGAGTGGGAAGCATTACTGCTCCCACCGGTGCTCGCAGCGATTACACGATCAATTCCATGCTGATGGGACGGTCGTGGGTGCCCAGGGTTTGCAGGAGAGAAGAAGCCTACTCTGACATCCCCTACCAGTTCTATGTCATGGCAGTTACCAGTCGGCGTATCTCCGGCCCCGGGTTGCCGTCGCAGGGCCTCACCTGGACGTATGACTACGGCACACCAAACAACTGCTGGCAGCCAAGCCCCAACCCAAGCCCCAGCGACCCTGCCAAATACGTCGAGTGCAATGCCGGCTCCCCCATCACTCGAGACATCACAGTTAAAGACCCTGCGGGACAGAGCACACGTTATCGGTTTGGAAATCGTTATTGGTCCAACGAAGGCTTATTACTCCAGCAGGACTTCGGTTGGAATGGTTCTACAGCCGTTCGCACGCGGATGACCGATTACGCTGCATTTGATGCGGCTCCCTATGCGGCGCGAACGATGTATCCGGGCGGCAACTATGGCGATAACACGGTGGCGGCCAGGCAGCGGCCCATGCGTCAGGTGATCACGATCGACAAAGGCGACCAGTTTGTTTGGCGCGTCGCCGACTGCAGCGGCCAGCCGTGTTTTGACGAGTTCGCAAGACCAACCCGCATTGAGCGTTTCAGTCCCTGGCACAGCCGAACCGACGAAACCACGTATTACGACGAGCGTGGTGCTTGGGTCTTGGGGCAAACCGCCGTTGCTCGCAACATCAACACGGGCATCGCCACCTCTCAGGTCGACTACGGCAGCAACGCGTTGCCCCAGACGGAGCGGCGCAATGGGAAGCTGGTTGCAACCTATACCTACAATCCCGATGGGACCCTAGCCCAAGTCAAGGATGGCTTAGGAAATGCAACGACCCTGTCTGGTTGGAAGCGCGGCATTCCCCAGACGGTTGCGAATCCCGATGGCACAGCCAAGTCCGCTTCTGTGGACGACAACGGTTGGATCCGTCAGACCAACGATGAGAATGGATTTGCGACCACGTATGGTTACGACGCGATGGGGCGACTCAATGCCACAAACTACCCATCGGGTGACAGTACAGCCTGGCACTCAACGGCACAGACGTTTGAAAGAGTGGGTAGCGACGAATACGGCATCGGTGCCGGCCACTGGCGCCAAATCGTCACCACTGGCAATGCCCAGAAAATTACCTACTTTGATGCGCTGTGGCAGCCGTTGTTGACGCGGGAATACGACGCGGCAAATGGGTCAGGAACGTTGCGCGTCAAGCGCTTCGTCTACGACCACGAGGGTCGAGCTGTCTTTGCGTCCTATCCAAGCGGAAATGAAACCGCCAGCATCGGCGTCTGGACAGAATTCGACGTGGTGGGTCGGCCGACGGCCGTGTCGCAGGACAGCGAGCAGGGGCTTCTGACCACGATCACGCAGTATCTGCCTGGCGCGCAAACTCTGGTCACCAACCCGCGTGGTGCTCAGACGCGCACCGGCTACCAAGTATTCGATCAACCGGTCTATGACGCACCTGTCTGGGTGCAGCTACCAGAGTCCAGCAGGACCAACATTGCTCGCGATGTCTTCGGAAAAGCCATCAAGATTGAGCGGGGAGCGCAATGAACCAGTGCATGGAAGCGGTTGAGCACGTAATGGAGAACTGTCAGATGAGTTCTGCTGAAACATCGAAGATCTTTCAGCTGTTGTGGGGGATGATTGCTTTGCTGCTGCTTTTAGTGATTCCTGGCTTTGCAGAAGCAGCTAAGCAATGCCCAGATGGATCGCCGGCAGGTCGAGGTAACCTTTGTCCTGATATCCCGCTCAATGACGCGAGGTGGGTCGGCTACAGCGTGCCGGGTCAGATGGTGGTTGGCCAAACCTATGCTACCAGCGCAACTTACAAGAATGTCGGCGACCAGCAGTGGGGCTCGGGCATCGGGCACAAGCTTGGTTACGGCGGTAGTTCGGTTCCAGTGAGTCCTTGGGGAATTTCCAGGGTTGAGTTGCCGGGCGCAGTCTCAATTGATAGCACGGTCACCTTCAACTTCAACGTCACTGCACCTACAACGCCTGGGCAATATCAGTTTGTCTGGGGGATGGTGCAGGAGGGCAAGGAATGGTTTGGTGGCTTTGGCTCTCAGACGGTCCAGGTCATCCCATCGCTGATCAAAGGTAACATCGACAGCGTCACCTACGGCTCAATCGCTGGCTGGGCCTGTTCAACTAATTTGAACCGCTCCGTTGATGTGCATATGTATCTCGGCGGCCCTGCGGGCTTGGGAACCTTTGCTGGGGCTACGGCAGCGACGTTGCCAAGTGACGCCGGTATTGCAAACGCCTGTAGTGCTTCTGGCAGCAACTACCGCTTCTCGTTCCCCATTGATGAGAACTTCATCATCCAGAACGGCGGTAAACCCATCTATATCCATGGGCTGTCTCCGGTAGGCGCATCGAACGACACCATTTCTGGGTCGGGCGCAGTGGCGGTGCCTGCGTCGATTATCAAAGGCAACATCGAAGGAATTCAGAATGGCAGCGCAATAGTTGGATGGGCATGCTCGACTGGCTTGGCTAGATCGGTCGATATCCACATGTATACAGGGGGGGCTGCTGGCAGTGGAACGATTGCCGCCATTGCTAGCGCGAACATCGCGAGTGAGCCAAGCGTAGCCGGCGCTTGTTCTGCGTCGGGCAGCAACTATCGTTTCTCCATCCCCATAACCGAGGATTTGATTCGAAGCCACGGAGGAAGGTCCGTCTACATCCATGGCCTTTCACCCATCGGTGGTGCGAACAACGTCATCGCAGGGTCGGGCGCCGTATCTGTGCCCGCCTCAGTCATCAAAGGGAACATTGAAGGCTTTCAGAATCGAAACATAGTCGGGTGGGCCTGCTCAACGCGACTGAGGCAGTCCATTGAAGTTCATATGTATGCCGGTGGTCCCGCCGGAAGCGGCGCCATGGTCGCTAGTGCGGGCTCGAATCTTGCCAGCGAGCCAGGTGTTGCCAGCGCATGTTCTTCGACAGGAAGCAACTATCGTTTTTCTATTCCGATTACCGACGATCTGATCCGTAACTATGGAGGCAAGCCATTTTATATACACGGTCTGTCACCGGTCGGTGGCGCCAATACGACTATTGACGGATCAGGAGTTTTAGCAATTCCGGCGCTTCAGCGCGGTGCCGCGTTCACTTCCCAGAACATGCCTGCGCAACTTTCGACGGGTCGTTCGTTCAACGGGTCGGTTCGCTTCACAAACACGGGCAACGTCACTTGGCGCCAAGGTCAGGGCTACCGCGCAGTGTTGGTCGGTGACACCCGTGGCTGGTCTCCCGGCGAAGTTAGCCTTCCCTCAGACGTGGCGCCTGGCGCAAGCGTGGATTTCACCTTCAACCTGCGGGCGCCCCTGGCTGCAGGAGGCTACAACCTGCGCTGGCGGATGCGAGACTCTGCCGGGGACATCGGAAACGAGTCCAGCAACCAAGTCGTGCAAGTGGTAGCACCACCACCGGTTGAACATGGCGTGGGCCTTGCTGCCCGAAGCTACGTCTACGACGCGAACCAACAGCTGTGCAAAGTGATTGAGCCCGAGAGCGGGTCGACAGTCTTGGCCTACGATGCTGCCGGCAACCTGGCCTGGTCTGCCAGCGGCCTAGACCTTCCGAGCACGACAAGCTGCGACCTGGATGCGGCAGCGAACAGTGGGAGGCGTGTGGCCCGCACCTACGATCCGCGCAACCGGCTCAAGACGCTGCGATTCCCAGATCGCAATGGCGATCAAGATTGGGACTACACGCCGGACAGTCTTCCGTCTCGCGTGAGCACGGTCAACGACACGGGCAACACGACAGTCGTTAACGTCTACAACTACAACAAACGCCGGCAGTTGTTGTCCGAGGTGATTGAGCAGCCAGGAGTCAGCTGGTCATTTGGCTATGGCTACGACGCCAATGGAGCCTTGGCCAGCCAGAGCTATCCCACTGGCACAACCGTAAGCTACGCGCCGAACGCGTTGGGTCAGCCCACGGCTGTTCGTGACCAGGCCGGCAACAGCTATGCCACTGGGATTGCTTATTACCCAAATGGTGCGGCCAGCCAGTTCACTTATGGCAACGGCGTAAACCACTCTTTGGTGCTTAATGCGCGCCAGATGCCGCAGCAGGTGCGGGACTACAACGTTGCCTCCTTTGAGTATCAATACGACGCCAATGGCAACGTTACTGGGATCTTTGATCAGCAGCGTGGAGAGAGCCTCAATCGTTACATGGGCTACGACGGCCTGGATCGCCTCATGGAAGCCGGCTCCGCTCGTTTCGGTGGCGATCATTGGAACCGCTACACCTACGACGTGCTGGATAACATCCTGACGGTAAAGCTGCCGGGCGTCAGCGAGAACAACTATTGGTATGACTCGAAAAATCGTCTGACCAATGTCCAGAACAACGCGGGCGCCACCATCATCGGCTTGGGCTACGACGCACAGGGCAATCTGAAGAACAAAAACGGCCAGGCTTTTGTTTTCGACTATGGCAATCGCCTCAGAGACGTAACGGGTAAGGAGGCTTACCGCTACGACGCTTATGGGCGCCGGGTGTTGTCCGGTGGCTTGTCTACCTTGAACGTTCAAGCGTATAGCCAAGCGGGACAGCTGCTTTATGCAGAAGTGCGTGGCAATGGCAACACCGAATACGTCTACCTTAACGGGAGCTTGCTCGCCACCCGTAACGCTGGGGCCATCAAGTTCCAGCATACCGACGCTCTGAGGAGCCCTATCGCAGTCACGGATACCGCTGGTCAAGTGGTTGATCGGACCGATTACCAGCCCTACGGCAGTCCCATTGGCAAGACGGTTGATGGCATCGGCTACACCGGACACGCTATGGACGGCCTGACCGGTTTGACCTACATGCAGCAGCGCTACTATGACCAGGGCCTTGGGCGGTTCCTGAGCGTGGATCCGGTGGCCGCAGACTCGGTGTTGGCGGCTAACTTCAACCGCTACTGGTATGCGAACAACAATCCGTATCGGTTCACTGACCCGGATGGGCGAGACGGTAGGCTTTTCTGGTCAGCTCCCGATCAAGTGACCTTTACAGTTCCGTGGACGATGACTGGTGTGCCAACATCGAATTTTACGGCTGCTTCTGTCAATGCGCAGATCGCTCAAGATTTCTCTGGAACGACCATGGTAAATGGCGTCAAGGTCACGATGACAGCGCAAGGTGTCTATCAAACAAAAGGGGGCAGAGGCGTCAACGTCGTTAATGTCGTGCCTGATACGGCTAACGTCACTAAAAGTGGACGTTCCGAAACTAACGCTATTGGCGGAAAGAAAGTAACCGTTGGTGCCGGTGGAGCAGATGCGGCAACAACTTTAACGATGTCGCACGAACTTGGTCATGCCGGCGGCGCAGGAGATCAATATGCGGGCGGGGTTGACGCTAACGGAAATAAGCTTCCGGCCAATGTCGCAGGTCCCGCTAATGTGATGAAGGATCTCTCTGGTCAGCCGGCAAATTCTCAGAGCCTCGGAGAGATCATCAATGCCAAGACCAATGTAAACTCCTGTGATAAAGGCGTAAGCGCAGCGAACGGAGGTTGTTAGTGAACAAATTGTCACTTATCGCAAGCATGGTTGGACTTCTTGGAAGCGGTTTTGCAATCGCTTCGCCTACAACCCAGGCGCCAGCTGCGCCTGCCTCACATTGCGAGATTCGTTTGTCGGCATGGTGTATTGCCGAAGGGGCTTACGAAATAAACCGACAGTTGGCTAACGACTCCGTTCATGACAGGGTCTGGTCTATGCGAGGGAGATCCAAGCCTGCATCTAAGGTGATTGTTCTCGAGCCCAATGGATGCAAAAGTGGGCCTTCAGATGCGCTGGAGTTGTTGGAATTTGAACAAGGGGTGCCGTGGCAAAATGGTTCTTGGGATCGAATTCAAGTCAAGCTCAAGTCTGATGGGTCCTGCAATCTGACAATTTTGCTGCCTCCTTATGATGGAGACCCCCTGGAATGGGCATTTTCCAGTGGTTTGCCTCTGATTAGGCCTTGCAAGGACGAAAAGTGCGTTGGTGCGGGTGTTGGGGAGCTAAGGTCTCAATTTGAAAAGAGATATCGCGAGCGGCCGCGATCGTAAGATTTCATGGCGGTTTTCTCGACCCAATACTAAGAGGCCCGCAGTGATGCGGGCCTCGCAGTTTCCAGAGCTAATTCCTCTCGGTGACTGGCGTATTAAACGACTCCTCCATGTTTTGAGTTCTGTGCTGTCAGGCAGGAGCGAGACCTTCAGCTGGTCAACTGCAGCCACAACACAAGTAGCACCATGGGAAGGCCACTCATTACCGAGTAGACCCAAAAAGCTCCCATCACGGTCAGTGGCGTCATGACCCACCACTGGGCAGCGGTAAACCCTTGGTCGAGGCGCCGAGCCGCGTAGACCTCCTGGGGGTAGAGCCGCTCGGCTTTCCGCAGGCCCCGTCGAGCCATGAGTGGCCCAACGATGAAGCCGAACGGGCCCAGGAAGAGCAGGGACAGCGAATACCACCAGAAGAACCGGTTGTGCGGAGTAGTCACCTTCTTGGGGGCAGCGCGCATGACGACGTCTTCGCGGAAGCCGCCCACAGCGCCGGCTGAAGTTCCCACCATCGAATCGGGTTGGGTCTTCATTTGGCGTAGGCCCTCCAGGTGCCGTCGCTCTTGGCGTAGCGCAGGTTCTTGCTCACGGGGATGGGCACTTGCCGGCCTCCGATGTCGATCGCCACCTTGCCCCTCGTGTCGCAGCGATAGCCGTCGACGCCCTCCGCCTCAACGCAGCCGGTGAGCTCGAAATTCTGAACGTCGGTGACTTGGCCGGCGCCGCTGTCTTGCAGCAACCGGACAAAGGCCTCTTTGGCATTGTCAGACGAAGGCTTGCCGCCGCAGGCGGTCAGGCCCAGGGCCATGGTCAACGCGACCAGGCCGATCCTTGCGTGTTTCATGTCTGTCCTTTGAGAGCGAGAGGGATTGGGAAGTAGGAGGCCGGGTTACTTGTCGCGGTTCCCGTCGGGCTTGAACCCCGCTATCCACATCCGTGTGTCCTTGAAGGGCGTCAGCAAGCCGCTGGGTCCTGGGTGCAGGTCGGCGGTCTGGATAAAGCCGGCTACCCAAGCGATGCGCAGCGACACGTCCACGGCCCGGTCAGCGACGCCAGGCCGGCTCACATTGACCACGAACGGCTGAGCCGGCGGGTTGGGACCCGTGGACCGCTGAGCCCCCGTGTTGGGCTTGCTGGGCGGCACACGGATGCCGCTGAGCGAGTCCCGGCCTTTCCACAGGGCTGCGCTGTTGAGCTCCGCCGTCTCGCCCAGGTCGTCCGTTTCCGTCACTGCAGCATCGAAGCAGGTGCGGAAGGTCTCGACGCTCGACGCGGAGGGGCCGGTCCAAACCCGTGCCTCTGCGGTCCAGCAGGGCAGCGAAGCCCCCCACTCGGTGAAGGTCAACGCGACTCGGGGCCAGTCCAGGCGGCCTGCCTGGGCCTGCTGGTGGTTATCGCCCTTGAAGAGGTTGGGCAGTTTTCCGGCGCCACTGATGGGCGTGTAAATCGAGCCAGTTCCCTGGCTGCCGGCCTTGGTGCCTGAGTTCGGCTTGATGCCGACCATCTGCTTGCCCGAGTCGGCCAGGCTCTTTCCGAGCTGGCTGAAGAAGCCCGGCTTCTGTTCTTGTGCGTCCTGGGCCTGGGCGACGCCGGCCACGGTCAATGCGAGCAGGGCTGCGCCTGCGATCCTTGCGATGTCCATGAAATCCCCGTGTGTTGTTGGAGGGTGCTACATTTCATGAAGAGTCTGCCATGCAGTGGAGGAGCAAGTCATGCTGTCCGGCCAACTTTTCAACATTCGTTCACGTGCCGAAGGCTTCCCCCCGTGCCCTTTTTGCTGCCCGCCTGAAACAGGCTCGGGAACTGCAAGGCATCCCAAGCCAGCGGGCTTTGGGGGTGCTGATGGGGCTCGATAAGAAGTTGGCCAGTAGCCGGGTCAATCGCTACGAGAACGAGACCAGTGGCATCGATTTGGATGGGCTGGGGAAGCTGGCTGACACCTTAGGGGTGCCAATGGCCTACTTGGTGGCGGAGGATGAGGAGACGGCTCGAGCCATCATGGCACTCGCCAAGATGTCAGCTCGGGAGCGACGTAAAGCGCTGGCACAACTTGAAGCACATATCGGCGATACAGAAGAAGACTTTCGGCGATGATTCCAGAACGATTATTCAAGTATCGAGCGTTTGATTCTTTCTCACTGAAACTTATCTGCGAAAGTGAGTCTTGGTATTCTCGGACAGCTGCGTTCAATGACCCGGTTGAAGAGCTTACCGAGACAATTAACGACATTGATCGCCTGACGATCGAGGCACTTCATCAGAGGCTTTTTCCCGAGGACTCTGTTCAACGGCTTCGGCGCAACCAATGGACTTATGACGAGGATTACAACGACGTTCAAGCGTCTGTCGAGGAGTATGTTGGTGCAGCAAAGAGGGAGATAGATGGCAGGGTTCGCGAGATTTTAGGGAGCCGCGGCATGCTCACGTTGTCTTCTCGCTGGGACAGTCCGTTGATGTGGAGTCATTACGCTGATAGCCATCGCGGATTCTGCATTGAATACGACGCAACGAACCATCGATGCCAACACCTTGCGCCCGTTGACTACGCGAGCGATCGAGGGGTTAAATTATCGGATATCGCTGGATGGAAGCTGCAGAACGATGAGCGGGCGCTAAGGGCAGTTGTTGAGTCAGCTTACTTTCGCAAGTCGCCAGATTGGGCGTATGAGGAAGAATGGCGGGACGTTTCTCGTGGATTTGGTGCAGGATGTGCACCATTTGACATATGTGGAATCACGTTTGGTATGCGTTGTCCCAGGCACGTAATGACAGCGCTCATGCTTGTATTCAGTGGCCACAAGGTTAAGCCAAATTTTTATGAAGCAAGCTTCAAGCCTGGATCCTTCGAGATGAGCCGTAATCTTGTTGATCCTAATGAGGTGGCACACATTCGTCCCTCGGGCGCGATGGTATTCGGAGCTCACGGCCGATATGCGCTTCCGTTCGATGTCGCTGAGTGAGACGCCGCCAATTAGGCCTTCTCAAACTAGTGGTGGTTACTGATCCTAGTCCGCAGAAAATGGTTAGAACGAAAAAAAGCTTTGGTTCGATACTTTGAGAAGGTCGCTACCAGTGATGGTTGTTGCACGTAACCTGCGTGCACCGTCCTTTGAGATTGCAGTCACTTCTTTGTAGTCGATGAGTTTTTCGAGTGCAAGGCGATACTTCTGAGCGTCTGCTGGTGAACTGTTGCAGTGCGCAGCGAAGAGTTCGCCGAACGTGATTCCCCCCGGCTGAGCATGGATTAGAGGCGAGAGCTGATTTACCAGAGCGTCGACGCTGGCTTTGCCAGCGTTCTCATCGAAGCAAAAGCCAAGCTCGTTCTGTCCCGTAAAACGCGAGTCAGCGCTGGCCCTATACCCAAGGGTGCGGAACATGTCCAAGCCAGCATCCCCATAGTGGATGAAGTGGTTATTCTTGCTCCAGTGGACTGTTGTCATGACATCTCGCGCTTTAGGGTGCTGCGAGAGGTGAACTAGCCAATAGTCACCATGGCCGGTAGTCCTGATGAAGAAGACGGTGAAGAACTCGGCGCCGCACTGCTTCACCAGCTCCTTGTAAAAGCAGCTCTGAATATACAGCCGGAAGTCCTTCTCAACGCGCTTAATGTCTTCTAGTGTTCGCCCCTTCAGCACGTCTGGTAGGTCGATCCGCCTCAGGATGCGGCGCGTGGCTTCGTTGTCCGCTGCGAAGTTGATAAAAGCATCGACAGCAAAAGTCAGGATGACTTCCGCAGTCGGAAGAGTGTGAAATATGTTCCTAATTTGAGAAGCAGGGACGTGTGAGTAGCCATACTGGTCGAGAAGGAAAATTGAGCGTCCCTTGATCGGGCTTTTTTTCTTGACGAACTGAATTAGGTTGTTGGCATGCTTGTCGAAAGAGCCATTGATGAGGTGGATGTCCTTGTCGATCCTGAACCCATAGCCGCGCTCCTCAAGCGCGTATTTCAAATGCCTGTGTGCCTTCTTGTCTTTCTCGACGAAGAAGTAATCCAAGTTCCACCGCAAAGGCTTTTGGCGGCCGATGGCTATCAATGCCTCGGCTTCTCTCGATGCCTCTAGAAAGATGAAGGGAGATCCTAAAAAAAGCTCTTTTGTATCCTGGTGCTTGTAGACGCCTCCCCCGGCAAAGCCGTCAATCAAGGTGACACTCAATGCGTCTTGAGCCGGGGTGGTTACCAAGGTCTGCAGATAAGCGACCAGATACTCTCGCAGCACTTCATGCTTGGCGATACTGTGCTGCTGGATCGTTGCCGGAACTCCATCATCCCAAGTGTAAGGAGTGAGCGTCATCGGTGTGGTCTTCCTACATCATTGCGTGCATGGGCATTTCATCCCATGTGCGTCCATTCAAAAGCCGTCCATTTTTAGCCTTGGCACGTCGCTTCCCGTCTGCGCCCCAGCCACCCCATTGTTTGAAGAAGAAAGCCACGTCTTGCTCTGCGCACTGGATACGCACTGCGTCCGCCCATTCTGGTTTCATCGGCCGCGCCTTGGCTCCGGACTCTCCTCCCACAATAACCCAGTGGATGTTCGACAGATCTAGGTCGCCAACATCCTCAAGGAGTGGCTCGACGGATAAGAAGCGAATCTTGGCATCCACCTTACGGAGGTGGTCAATGCGCGGCACACCGTGGCGCCGGTTTTCAACTGACACACCAAGCCAAGCGTTGCTGGGGACAGCGCGAGTCTTGAAGTAGCGCGCCATCCGCGCGGCTCGCTTGGTCAGAATTTGGTAGCTGTGCTGCGGAGTCTGAGAAATCACGTCCATCACCCGATCAATGTATTCGGACGGCACTTTCTCGTGGAACAGATCGGACATGGAGTTCACGAAGTAGATCGTGGCTTTTTTGCGCTTCATGGGGTCGCTCAGGCGCTCTTCGATCAAGCGCAAGGCAAACCCGTTTTCGTAACCAGGCGTTCCCATGGCCTGAAGCCGCCGTGCCATGACTTCGGCATAGCAATGCTTGCAGCCAGCAGAAATCTTCGTGCACCCGACTATGGGGTTCCACGTCTGCTCGGTCCACTCAATTCGGGAAGACGTCGTCATAGCAGTGCTCTCAGGACTTCAGGTGATGCGGGCGGCCCAAGTGGAATCGCCTTTTCGCTGAGAAGTGTAGCCGGCTTACCTGTAGGCTAAAAGATACAAGCACAGGTGCGCGTCCACCCAGCCTGTGGACGAAAGTGCAGCGACGACTGGCCAGCCCTGCCAAACACAGCGCACGGACGCTAAGCAGAGCGGCAGCTGCCCACACGAGTGTCCGTTCCCTGCCACCTGTCTGCCGAGCTCTTGCGGGTAGCCGCTGCATGCGTCCCCGTGGGGCGTGTTAGAAGGGCAGGCGATGCTGTGGTGTCACATTGCTCACCTCGCCCCAGAACCGACGACCCAGCTCGTTCTTTGAGGCCAAGACTAGCCAATACAGTGGTTGGTTCTTTTTGCCCGATACGAGTTCCAGCCGGTCGCTTACATCCTCGTAGCCGAGTTGACGAATCAGGTTGCACCAATGGCGAACCACGGCCCGCACTACCAAGTCGTTTCTCTCTGCGGGGTTGACGTGTTCGCGCCATCCAGGTGCGAACAGTTCAAGGGCACCGCTAGACATCAACTGCTTTACATTTCTAGTGAGATCCATAGCACTCAGATGGATCAGCAAATCCATGCGGTTCATCTGAGCCAGAGTTTTTAGAACTTCGAAGGGAAGTGATTGCACGTTGTAAGGGTCGAGAAACGCGAAGTGCAACCCTGTGCGTGAGAGCTTGGACACGACAGATTTCGCAGTGTCTTCCGCTCGCCCGACTAGGTGATTCACTGGGCCGAATCCACTGACTTCCATACGATGCCTGCATGCCTGGACATTGGCCTCGTCAAGGTCGGCGATATGGATGGATCCAAAGGGCACGCTGCGTGCTGCATCAACGGCAGCCAGCGCCCCGCCAGGAATAAAGGTTGTGGTGTCCTTGATCTTCGCGCGACCAGGCCCGCAATACAAATCAATGTAGGTGGAATTCTTGTCGAATTTTCTGCGTGCGGCGCGACTGATATCGACGTAGTGACGCAAGCGTGCATGCTTTTCTTGTGCCCAGGCTCCAACAACTTCAGCCTTTAATCCGTCGTGCGGGTCAATTTCGTAACGCTCTTCCGTGCGCTTTGTCGGCATTTTTCCCCCTTGTGGCCCTGAGCATGAAGCCTTACTTTTGAAATCCTAACGCTGCTGCTTGTCTAGTGCTAGAAGCGTCTTGCAGACCAGGCTGGGTCAAGACAAAATTCAAGCGGCCGCAGCTTATGCAGCATTGAGCGAGTAGCCGGTCCACATCGAGCCGGTCACGATGAGCGAGCCGCCTTCCGGGACCTCGGTTTCGGTCATGCTCAGCTCTTCTTGCACCAATCGCTGGCCCTTGTATGTGAACTGCGAAATCACTGCCACATACATGCTGGTGCGGAGATCTTCCAGGAATAGGCCCCCTGGCCAGATGACCTGCGCCTCATAGATCGCATCGCCACCACGGTAGATCGTGGTTTCAGCGCCAATGCTGAAGTTATTGATGACACGAACTTCGTTGAGGACTAGATCGTCGGGGCTATGGTTGATCACAGCGCCATTCGCGCGGCGGTCCTGTGACACCTCGCCGTCGATCGAAAACGAAGCCGAGTTCTCCGAAAAGCTCACCGGCCTGGTCGACGTGTCCAGATTGCTCGGGTTCGTGGGATCGTTGGAGTAGCGGGCCTGCACGCTGAAGTCAGGCGGGATGTCTACTATCGAGCTGCCGCCCGGTGGCGGTGCAACGACTTGCCAAGCAATGGTTGCCAGAGTGGGGTTCCTGATGGGCTTCTGAAACAGCGCGAGGCGAACGGTCTCGTTGGTCTGGTTGATCAGTGTGATTTTCGACATGCATCAAACTCCTTTTGGTCGCAGGGAGAAATCCTATGGTGACCATTAGTGCAAAACGAATTGGGTAGCACAAGCTAGGGTTCCGCTCTTTTGCGACCTGCTTCGCTTTTTCTGAGGCTGGAAGAGTCACCTGTAACCGGCAGCCCCATGCGTGCGCACAAGCACCTGGTCGCCCATAAAGCGTGGCAAGGTCAGCCCACCACAGGAGATCTTATTCAGCGATTTTTCTAGGCTCCTCATCCGACAACTTGGGTAAAAGAACCACGTAAAAGCCGGGAAGTGGCGCTCTGACGCTCGGGCCAACTCCCTTTTATCAGCCCAGCTGATGTCAGCATCCATCAAGCGCTCCCCGAAGGTCTGGCGTAGCGCTGAGAATCCGCTTTTTTTGATGCCATGAGAGCGCAAGTATCGAGCGAACTTGCTCCTAAGCCATGCGGCTGTGTCGGCTGTTCGCTCCCTCTGGCTGGTGGGAAAGAGTTCCCGCCTGTCCTTGCTTTTGATGGCTGCGACGTAGTCCGGAAACCCGGCATCAAGCAACACTTTCGGCACCGGAATTGACCCTGTGCTATGCCTCTGTCGAGTTCGGTATTTGGAGGCAGTGGCGCTTTCCGATTCCGGCGCAGCTCGATTCTTGAGCACGATGCACATCAGCCCGGCGGGTTCGATGATGTCGTCGATAGACAGCTCAGCCGCCTCCGATGCCCGGACACCCATGTAGAGTCCGAGCAAGGGGGCCCAAAAAAGCAGCGGTTCGTTGGCTGCCCATTGATCGTAGGCCGGAGATGCGAAAATCGTCGCTAGGTCGCTCTCAGCAAGACGCTGCGGGCGTTGGCGGTGAGATTCGGCATTCATAACAAATGCGGTGCTTGCGGTGCTGCGAAGTGTTCGAAAGTTTACTTTGCCAGGTCGGCGTTGATTGAGGAGAGAGGACAGATGTTCGGCAGTAGGCGTGCTGGTGATGCTCATGATTGAATTCCGAAAGGGTGGGGAAGGAAGGGTGGAGAAGGGCGTTGAGGTTTGAGCCGGCTGCGTCAGTCGTTTGGCCTACGTCTTCAGTTGCCCAACAACGGGGGTCGAAGCAGGCGACATAGCGGTGGCGACAGCACCGCAACAAGGTTGCAAAACCGGACATCAGGGCAGGGCACGGTCAGGGGTAAAACTTTTGCTTGTCCCGCAACCGCTCCTTGAACTGCCCTCGCTCGTATTTCGGAAGCACCACCGGCGGGTTGAACCGTTGCAGCGCCGCCACTTGGCGGGCCCGCTCTTCGGGGTTCTCTGTGGTTTGATAGAGGTTCAACACAGGGAAGCGGTTGTTCTCGGAGTGCCCCGTAATCGTAGCCACGTCCTCCTGCGGAACCCGGGCATGCTTGAGCTTGGTGGAAAGTGTGTGGCGGAAGGCATGGAAACCAAGCCCTTTTCCAAAGCCTAGCTTCTTGAGGTAGGCGCTGAACTGGATGACCAAGCCTTGACTGTAGCGGGCATTGGTTTCCCCCGACGCCTCGCAGACACCCGCAGAGAGATGGGGAAACAGCCGCGGATGGCCACATGCTTTGATGTCCTTGATGAAGTCGAGAAAGCCGGCATCGAGCACCGCCTGATGGATGGGAATCCGCCGGAGGGCGGAGGCTCCTTTCACTGTCTGGCGTGTCTGGAAGTGTTCGTTGCCTGCCAAGTCATCGTCGACCGTGAGCTGGATAGCGATACACCAGGTCCCGTTCTCGTTCACGATGTCGTGGACCTTGAGTTGCGCGATTTCGTTGACGCGAGCGCCGCTGTAAAGGGCCAAGATGGGACACCACCAGCGATGGGGCCATTTCTTTGCCCAAGCGACGAACGCGTCGGGGTCGAAGATCTTCTGAAGTTCTGCTTCCTCCAGGAATCGCTCAGCTTTCTTGCCACGGTTTGGGTCGGTCACCAAGTTCTTCTTGATCTTCCCCATCGCCGTCATGGGGTTTCCAGGAATAGCGCGGGTAGCCACCAAGCGTCGGAAGAAGTTGGTCAGGCAAAGGTTGTGCTTCTTGAGAGTGGCGTGGGACACGCCTTGAACCCCGTTGGCTTGGCCCAGCGCAATCACTTGGTCGACCGTCATCGCGCGCAGTTTGGGATCCTGCAGCAAAGCGGAGGGTGCCCATCGCAAGAGGTCCCACAGGCGCTCAACGTGGGTGTGGTCAATACGGGAAACGGGGATGTCACCGCACGTCAGCAGCAGCAGGTTTAAGGTCCGGGCATAGTCCTTGACGGTGGCGGATTTCAAGTAACGGCGGCGCTGGTGCAATGAGAAGTCTTCGATCTCGATAGACAGGAGGCGACCAGGGCTGCCGGGCGGCAGCAGCTCGGCGTATCGCGTGCCGTGCTTGCCACTCCGGATGCGAGCAGTCTTGCTTAAAACCGTATTGATAAGGTCCTGGGCATTGAACGCGCCCTCACGGTTGGTGATTGTGATCTTTTCAAACTTTACTCGGCCAATCTTGATCCCTTCCAAGACAAGGCCGCCGTTGGGTGTGTCGATGTAACCACTGATGATGTCGTTAAGCGGATGATTCATTGCGTTGCTTCCATTGTTTACAATGGAAGTACGGATACAACGATCCGCCCAAACGTCAATCAAAATTGAACGGCTTTTTATTTCCTCATGCAAACTCCGGGGGCGACTAAGTAAAGTCCTTCCTAGGCCGGAAGATCCGATCTATTTCGTTTGAAGAAAACTATGCGCAGCAAGGGTTTTCAAGGGTCAAGTGCTCGCGACTTATTAGTCATAAGCATACTGTTTAATTTTTATGGGCGAGCCAGAGGGGCTTGTTTGTTAGCTTATAATATGTACCATTCTTAAATTCCCGGAAATATTTGTTAGTATTATTTTGAGATACTGAGTGTGATTAAGGAAATTGACTAACATGGGTCGCTTCGTAGGCGTGGCATTGGACTACCTCCGAGCGGACCGCGCGCTGTTCGTCAACAGCCAGTGCTGCATCCAGCTCAACGAAGGTGCCAACCCGGACACGAGCGGTCCGCACTGCTATTGCTAGGTAACGGCATGCCGTGCGGGGAACTGGCTTTGAAATTTCTGCTAAAGGTCTCGGTCCCAAAGGCGATTCATGGTCATCATATACGTGCGCCATGGCTGCCAATGGCAGCGTGTGAGAAACGGCGTAATTGGTCATTCCATGCTGTTTAATTCGGTAAGAGGCGCCAATGTCTAATGAAGGTAAACGTCTGAACCACATCTTTCGCGTCGCTTTAGTCCTAGCGAGTTGTATAACGCCGCCTATCGCTCAGGCAGCTCCGGCTGATGGCATTCCAGCCGGTGATTGGCGCGGAATTCTGCCCGCTAACGGGGCTGCGGGCCCGGTTTATGTCCGCTTGAGTGAGCGCGGTACAGGTGCTGGTGGCCCGCAGACCGCGGACTTGCGGTTTGGGCCTCCCTTCAACTGCTCTCTGGAGTTGCGGGCGCAGAACGATGGTTACGCAATGCTGTCGCGCAATGGTGGCAAGTTCTGTGATGCGCAGACTGGTAGACAGGCTCAGCTTCGGGTGATGGATGAGACAGCAGAGAGCATAGAGCTCACACTGCTGGGACATGAGCAGCCTTTGGTCGTCACCCTTGACCAGAAAAGGGAAGGGGTGGCTGAAGCCGGTCGCTGGCGAGGTGCGGGCCTTATCGCCGCACAGTTAGAGATTGTTGCGACCAGCGTCCGGCCTGGGGATGTGCTTGGTCGCCTGCGCTATGGCGCTCCCAGGGATTGTCAAGTCGAGTTGCGATACGCCGGCCGCGTCGATGGTGCGTTGACCACATGGATCGGCGCTAATGACCGCGGATATTGCCGTCAGCTCAGCGACGGCCAAGCCGCCATGCAGATTCGTCCGGATGGCAGCGCGGCGCTTTCGATGTTCGTCAAGGGTCAACGCGACACGCTGCTTTTTGAACGTGTGCCTTGATGCGCGCTAGGTATCGCTACGCACACTACCGCGCCAGCAATCACGTTCCTTGAGGATGCTGTGCCCTGGCGCTACCGGGCTTTGAATCGGAGTGCCTACGAAGACCCGGCCGAACAATGAGTCGCTCGGCCTCGGCCAAGCCGGGTTTCAATTGCGTAGGTGACAAGTGACGCGCGGCTCAGAACTTCCTGACAGCCTAAGGGGTGTGAGACCTATGGTTTCAGCAATGCCACAGGAGCAATCTGATGCTGCCGGACGCGGGACCGATGGTCGCTCACCCCGCGCGACGCTTGAGCAGCGTCGTGCCGGCAACCCACAAGGAGTTCGATCGTTGGCTGCGCCCAAGTAGGTTGGAGGCATAGCCGCCCTACGTGCTACCTCCGATTAAAGCCAGGCGCCGGTAGGTGCGAGGCATCTAGTTAGCCCGCACGCTGTCAGCGCACGATCGTGGCGCTTCTGCCGTATCAGGGTGAGGGCGCGTCTCAGGTGATGCGACCGCACTGCCGATACTTAGCTCATGGACCGAGCCGAGCTACGCCTTCACCTCGAACGCCTGGATGCAGCCGTGCCGACATTGCGGGCGTCGAGTCCTGATCGCCGCCACTTTCGGCGAGCTTTTACAGTCATGGCCGCCGCCATCGAGAGCAAAGCAGCGACGAGCGAGGACGCCCAATTCGTTGGCCGTCGGGCCGAGGAAATTTTGTCCTGGCACGGGCTCACCAGCACTGACGAACCAAGCTAGAAGCGCAAATGGCCAAGGCGCTGCAAGCTGAACACGCTTGGCTACCGCCCGCCCTGAAACTTGAACGTGAAACGAGCGGCAGATGCTGGGACGGCCTCCCCACTGCGGGGCACGGGTGTGGCGTCCACCAGCGTCAACATGCCATCGGCCACGGGAACCGGGATACCCAGCGTTAGATCGACCTGCTTGGACCAGCCGCCGCCCATCACGGTCGTCCTGACGATCAACCGGCCTGCCACGACGCATTGAACGTCGGCCGGGCAACGGCTGTCCTCAATCACTTGGTCGGGACGCACCTTTGGCCCGTCGACCGCCGCAATCTCGCCCAGACGCACGGGGCCTTCGATGGGCGGACTAGTGACGGTAGCAGCAGCCGTGCACCCTGCAAGCGAGATGACCAGGAGCGTTGCAAACACGAGAGTGCGGAAGGGGCGCATATGTTCCATGGCTGAGGTCTGCTGCATCAGTTTGGTCGTGGAGGCGTCCAGGCTGGTGAGTCAGGTTCCGCAGACAATGAATCGACTATCTCTGATATTGGCCCGCCTCTTAGGTCAAGCTTCAGCGGCTCAAGTGATAAGTCTTTTTCTAGTCTGGGACCATGCTTGCCTGTTGCGTCGCCAACCAACACTGGAACAAGTGGAAGTAAGTTAGGCAGCTCGTCGATCACGGTCTGCGCAGCGGCGAACTCTAACCAGTGCTGGCCGTCCGCTCCAGAACCCTTGATGACGATTTCTTCCAGTGAAACGCAGTTTTTGTCAAGAAAAACCTTGGTTTTGCTTCGAATGCAGAGAAGCTCTTTCAAATAGGCTTGGCTAAGGTGACGCAACGAGATGCATCTAACCCCGGTTCCCGTATAGATCAAATAGTGAACCCAATCAAGTTCATTGAGATCGGCACTATCGATCAATTCCTGCTCTTTCAAAGAGCTTGCTACGATTGGCTTCAGCTTTCTTATACACTGGCTCGAGGGATCCGCCAGTTTCTCTAAGCGCTTGGCAGTTTCAGCCAAGACTACCATCTGAGCACGGCGGGGAGTGGAACCCTCGTCCGTCGGCTTTTGTGGGATCCGATTCGCGTCAAAAATCCATTTGTCGCCCTGCAGCTCGCCCCGCTTTGCTTGAAAGATTGCGAGTCGGGCACCACCATTTTCCAGAAGCGTAAGCAGGGCGAAATCGGCTCCACTCCCTGCTTCGGTCGTTTTGCTCACCTTAGATCGATACTTGCCATATGAGCCCCACCAACACTGGGTATGGGGGATATCCAAATGAGCAGTGAAAAGTGCCAGCAACGTATTCGAAGCCAATAAAGAGCCCAGCAGGGTGCCTGTGAGCGTCTCTTCGTATTCTTCTTCGGATGCGCTCATGGTCGAAATGAGCGCTGTCGTCAACTGTAAAGAAGCATCAAGGATTCCAGGCATTGCGTTCTCCACAAAGGAAGAACTGAGTATGCGACTTACGCTGCTTTGATGCTATCAGATGAGATCAGTTGATTGATCGCTAACCATAGCGGTAGCAGCTGATCCTCTTCCATGATCAGAAGCGCAATACGCTTCTTCCAATCGTTGGGTAGCCTGTCAGTGCTGCCGCCAGGAGATTTGCGGAGCACTTTGACTATGTCTTCCGAAGCATTTCCTTGAAGCCATTGTTTGAGTTCGGATGCTATGACTAGCTTTCCTGCTTCATCGGCTTTGTTAATTTTCTCCTTGAAATGGTTCGCTATATAATCTTCACGGATTCGCTCCGCTGCGTAGTCCATCCACTCAGCCCATAGCAGAAGCATTGTTGGAAACGTGCGGCCATCTAATGGCAATCCGTCACCAGATATCTTCCACACATTTCCTTTGTGCCCTTTTGGGGATTGCTCCACGACGTAGCCTAATGATGAAAAGTATTTGAGTGTGTAAGGCTTGGAAGGCGGGCGCATGGGATTCTCCTGCGCTGACAATAGTGCGGAATCAAAGGATGTCAATTCATTGCGGGTAGGGTTCCCTTGGCAAGTCAGGAGGCACGTGCAGCGCCCTGTCCTTGGCATTCATTCTGATTGCCAAGGTGGCCACGACACCGGGTCTTTTTTACATTCGTGAAAGCCTGGGCATCAGCAATGCCCGAACTTCAAAATACATGATCACGCAGGACTGCTCAGATCGATGACCATGTCCCACCGGTCCAAGCCTGCACCATAGCCATCTCGCACAACGTGCTGCGCGACAAACCCGAAGCGGGCATAAAACGCCTGAGTGTGTTGGCTGGTGTCCAACACGACTCGCTGGATGTTCGGCGTCAGGCGCACGGCTTCGAGCCGAGCCAAGAGCAACTCCGTTCCCAGGCCTTGGCGATGCAAGCTCGGATGGACCATGCCCCAGCAAAGGCTTGCTGTCGTGCCATCCGTGCTGATGGAGTAGCCCGCGCAGGCAACCACCTCACCTGCACGCTCAATGACGCAATAGTGCCAGGCAGCAGCGTGTTGCGTTAGAAATCGCACGAACTCGGGTCGTTCCTCAGCGCTAAAAAACGCCGGAACGTTACCATCGAAGACAGCCATGCATGCGTCGAAATCGTAAGGGCGGTAGGGTCGAATCGTATCCATGCGCTCAGTTTGCCTCAGAGACGTAAGCGCACTGCAAGAGCCAATGCGTGGAAGGCAAAGTCCGGGCCAAGCGCACGATGCTTTGATCCACCAATCTAATGTCCGATAACACTGCTGCCGTCCTCTCCACTCAGGTAGGCATTCGCCAGCTGGGATGGGTCTCAACGTTCTTCATCTCCACCAGCGCTGGGCCTCTGAAAGGGACCTTAGCTTCGCTGTCCCGACCGCAAGGCAGGCCTCCTTCTCGGCGCTGGCGCTTTGTTGCGGCCCTTCGCTGTGCGCCGCTTGCGCGGTGCTCGCTCTCGGGTGCGGTAGGACCGGACGCTTCGCCTGTCGGTTCCCACGAGGCGCACAACGCGCTGGTGGAGAAGAACCGATGAAGCGCACCCAAGACCTGAAGGCTCAATACCAACTCCAGATGGACGAAGAGGGGATTCTGCTCGCCGCCGCGACCATCCTGGAGCAGCGCCTTCAACGCCAAGGCCGCATCCACAGCCCCGACCAAGCCGGTGATTACTTGGTTGCCCGCTGCGCACATCTGAGTCACGAAATTTTCGGCGTCGTCTTCCTCGACACCAAGCATCACATCCTGGCAACCGAACATCTCTTCTTTGGCACGGTCGACGGCTGCGAGATTCATCCCCGAGTCGTCGCACAGCGCGCTCTTGAGCTCAACGCGGTGGCTGTCATCCTCTTCCACAACCATCCGAGCGGCAATCCAGAGCCGAGCGAAGCGGACCGCAAGGTCACCCAGCGCCTGCAGGAAGCCTTGGGCCTCCTGGACATCCGAGTGCTGGACCACTTGGTCATCGGTGGCCAGAAGAGCGTCAGCCTGGCGGCAAGGGGGTGGGCATAGCCCGCCCCTCATACCTGTCCCTAGAAGCAGACGACAGCGGCAGTCCCGTGCTGCCGCCCTCAAGGTTCACATCCACCAAGCCACGGCTCCTCTTAAGAGCCTTATTTCTTGCTCGGAATAAGGGCCACAACAAGCTTGGTCCCTTTGGGTAGTTCCGCGCGCAGTTGCGCTTCCATGACTCCATCTTTCAAGTCGAACCAAGGGTCCATGTAGCCGCCTGGAACCTTGAGCAGGTAGTGATAGCTCGCGTATCTGACCCGGCTGTGGATACACACGATGGTGCCGCTGGGCAGCTTCGCGGGAGGATTCCAGTCGGCAACAACCTTTACATCTTTCTTGTAGAGAGCATTGGCGATTTCATCGATCTCAAAGCCTTTTGGCTTATCGTTTATGCCTGCCGACTTTTCTTTCTCTAGCAAGCGCTTTGCCCGCTGGTATGGGATGTCCAAGATCGATGCCACGCAGGCAGCCGCACAACCCCATTCGTCATCCTGCGATACAAGTTCGTATTTCCGCATGCGTCCTATGCTTTTCTGAGGTTGCTGCATTGTATGGCTATCCATACAGCTGGAAACGGCCGCGCTCAGCTGTCCATGGCGAAGGGTAGGGCGGTAGACTCTTGGGCAGAGCAATGGGTTGACACCCATATGGAGACCGAACGCATGGAAACGAAGACGATCAACGAACCCAAGGTCGGTGAGTTCTTCCAGTTACGTCCCGATGCCCGCAGAGGCGGAAAAGGCCACGGCGTGGTCTTCGAGAACGAGAAGGCATTGCTGTCGCCGCCGCGGCTCATCTTGAAGCCGGACGAGGGTGGGTTTCCGCCACTGCACGAGACTCCGCGCTTGGTCTACAACCCCAGCGAAGGGGAGTTGCCGCAGGACCTGGAGGGCGGCTTCAGTGGCTATTGGTTGGTCTCCGAACGGCTCCGCCAAGTGATGGAGTCTGTGGACGCAGATGCCTTCGTTTTCGCTGACGCCGACTATCGCCTGGCCGATGGCTCCAAGGGGCCGACGTTCTTCCTCTGCGATGTCGTTCGCACGTTGGATGCCTTGGACGAGGACGCGTCCGAACTCGACATCAAGATCAGCGATGACTATGAGGACGGGAAGTATTACAGCTTGGCAGGCGGGAGTCGTTTGGCTTTCAAGCATGACGTGCTTGGAGAGGCCCACGTTTTCAGGCTTCCTTTCCATGGCGGTGTTTTTTGCGATCGGGTGTTCAAGGACGCTGTTGAGGCAGCGGGGATTGGCACCGAAGGCCAGTCGGATGGCCTCTGGTTCTACGACGTAGTGAACCGTTGACGCGAGCCGCAAGCCAACAGGAAGGAACCTGAGTCATGCCGAACTATCGGACGCTTTTTCAAGATCACCACAACATCGAACAGCAGACGCTCAAGAACAGCGAGTTGCTGGCGAAGCTTCAAGAGACGGGCCGGTTCGACATTCACGCCCCAGAGAATCGCCTGTTCTTGCCGTCCGATCCGCAGTTCGCTCAGGCGTTGGACATTACGCCGCACAGCGGCGGTCCTCTTGGTGCTTACCAAGATGGCGTGATTGAGCGCTTGGACGATCTCCAGGCGACGCGGGATGGTCGCGCCGCCTTGCGTGGCGACCCTGAGGCATTGGACCGCGTTGCCCAGCGTGTGGAGCAATTGCGCGACACCATCAAGGTCGGCTTGATCAATGGCGACTTGAACACCAACACGCCAGTGGGACTTTCGCCCTCACAGGCGAGCGCGAAAGTCCAGAACTTTTTCCGTGACACCCCGGGCTATCACGAAGCCCACGCTACACAAATCGATGCCCTGAAAGGCTTCACCAGAGTGGATCACGGCTGGGGAGGCGTGGCGAACTCTGAGTCCCGCATTGTCACCGCGCTCGATCAGATCCAGGTCAGCAGCACGGCCATTGCGCGTGGAGGGAATCCAACGCTGCAACGAAGTGGGCTCTCGGTTGCCATCGCCAATGCCCATCACGACGGACGTGTGGTGCTGTCAGAGCAGGGCATCCTCAAGGTTGAGCAAACCTTGGGTGAGGAAGCTGCACAAAACATCCGTGTGCCGCGCGGGCAGCGCGGTGATGTCGCCATGCAGCTGTTGATGGGCGAGGCCTCTGCTCGGGGCCTGACCCGTGCTGGCGGACTTTTGACCACGGGCACGGATGCGGTCATGACCGCGCGCACGGCGTCCGCGCTGATGGAGCAGGGAAACACCACGGCGGCACAGTCAGAGGTGCAGCACGCCATTGCCCGCAACGCGGGCGGCTGGGCTGGTGGTGCGTCCACGGCAGCGGCGCTGGGCAGCAGCGGAGGCTTTGTGCCTGCGGCCTTGGTGGTTGGCGACGCGGTCCTGATGAGCAAGGCCTTCGACAAAGGCGCCGATTTGCTGGACAACCGCGCCATCTACCACCAGACCGACAAAGCCGGTGTGGATTGGCAATTCAACGGCCGGGATTGGCAGCGCCAAGGCGCTTTCGAGCGCGGGGCCGATGGACGAGACACTCCTAGTCAGGCCCCAGTGGGGGCCAGCTACGCCAAGTCCCAGGAACTGGGTGCGGTGGCGAATGCCAGAGCTGCCGAGTTCGCGCTGGGCAAAGCACCGCCGCCGCAGGACCCATTCAACCTCCCGGCCCAGCCTGGCGATCGGACGGGTCTGGACAACCAGAATTGGCAGCGCAATCCGGCCACCGAGTCCTGGGAGCGCCAGGTCAAGACCGGCGTGACGGGTGCAAGCGACCAGGGTGTTTACGAGCCTCAGGCCGCTACCCCGGCGCAGGCGCAGCGCTTGAACCAAGAAGCCCTGTCGCGGATCGAGAGCAACATCGCTAATGGTCGTGAGGCCATCGCCCAGGCCTACCTTGAAAACCATGCCGCTCAGCGGTCACAGGATTACGGGGTGGTGGTGCCGGCGGCAGTGGAAAGTGCTCGTGCCCAGCAGGGCCGGGTGCAAGGCCACGATGGTCAGACCTACCAGCGCAATGAGGCTGGGCAGTGGACCAGCAGGGACGGGGTTGCCACCGGCAACCTGGCAGTGGAACTGGAGCTCACCAACCAGATGCGCCAGCCGTCCCTGGAGCGTGCTCAGGAGCACTTGGCGGCCATCCAATCGCGGCCAGCGCCCACGCCCGCGCAGATGGAGCACAACGAGCTCCTGCATCGCTACCGGGCCGCCGGCGTCGACCTCAACGCCCAAGAGAACAATCTTCAAGCGGTGGAGCTGGCCACCCAGCGCACCAAGCAGACCGAAGGCCTTGCTGGCCCGACGATGCAGCAGCTGAAGCCGAACGAGCACGGGCAATACGGCTACGACAGTCCCATTGCCCATTACCAAGTTGGCCAAGACGGGGTTGCCCACCAGGTCGCGTTGACGACCGCTGAGGAGCTACGCCAGGCCAAGGCCGAGCTGGGCCAGCCGGCCATGGCGCACGTGCCGACGCTGGGCGCGGTGTCGGTGACCGGGCCAGGGCGCAGCAAGGAGCAAGAGGCCGAACCGGCGCTGGAGAAGGCGGCGGCTGGTCCGCTATTGGCGGACAACCCCGCGCACCCAGACCACTCCACTTACCAGCAGATCCATTCCTGGGTGCGGGGCACGGGCAACTGGAACGAAGAAGAAAGCAAGAACGTCACAGCTTCGCTCTACAAGCAGCAGACCGAAGACCCGTTGCTTAAGCGAGTGGACCAGGTCACCGGGGGGCTAGGCCGAGATGGGGCACACAATGTCTTTGCGGTCTACGCGCCGCATGGGATGGGAGTCGCGCCCGTGTTTCATGCCCATGTCGATGGACGCGATGCGTCCCAGGAGCCGGCCCAGCAAAACCTCCAGCAAGCAGAGGTTATCAAGCAGGACCAAGTGCGTCAGCAGCAGATGGAACAAACGCAGCAACAGACGGCTCAGCAGGAACAGGGGCCACGAATGACCATGGGTGGGCCTTGATGTCATTTTTCGGCATGGCATGTCCGATGGAAAATGTAGAAGTGCATTTGAGCGATACCAAAACGGCGCTATGAAATCGGTCACTCCACTTTTGTATGCCTGATTCCACCTCATACCGTGCCACGCTGGTCGACAGTGCTCACGTCCGAAGCCTCAACCAGTGGGTCCGAGGCCAATGCCAGCGTGGTCTAGCGCTGCCGTTTTTCGACCCGCTGGATGGGGGTGAAAGGGCTCGGGTGATGGTGTTGCTGGAAAGCCCCGCTCGCCATGCCGCCACGCCGCGCTTTGTGTCGCGAGACAACCCGGTTCCTGCGCAGAAAAACTTGAAACACTTCCTCGAACAGGTGGCATTGCCGCGCAACGAGACCATCCTTTGGAACGCGGTGCCATGGCTGCCATCGGCAGGTGAGACCAAGAAACCACTTAGGAAGGCAGATCTACAGGAAGGGGTGGTGATGCTCCTGGACGTGCTTTCCCGCCTTCCCAGGCTTCACACCATTGTTTTTGCGGGGCGAATCGCCCAGCAGTGCATGCCCAGTGTCAGGGAGAGCTTCCCTCTGTTGGCCCTCTTCGGCATGCCTCACCCAAGCCCGCTGTCGGTCTGCACCAGCCCCGAGGTTACCAAGCGCATCTTGTCCGTCCTGAGCGAAGCCAAGCGCTCGCTTCAGACCGCTCCCGCTGCCCCACGCGAAGGGTGAATCAACTCCCCTTATTGAGCGAAGCGATGCAGGGAGAAACGAACAGGTTTCCCCGGTAAGCGCCGGCCAGTGTCTTGGCAAAGACGATGGCCCACATGACGGCCAACAACACGACCAGCGCCGTGCCCAGAACTTCGAAGAAGCTCAGGTGAAGCGTGGCCCCGAGGCGCAATGTCGTCACCGCATACACGCCCAGCGGGAAGGTGAACCCCCACCAGCCGAGGTTGAACGGGATGCCGTTTCGGAGGTAGCGCACGGTGATGAGCATGGCCAGCACCATCCACCACAATCCCAATCCCCAAAACAACAACCCGCTGATGAGGCCAAATCCCGCCGCCATGCTTCCTGCCGACTCGAGGCCTTGGGCAGCCAGGATGGCAGGGGCATCCGTGCCCAGCACCAGCATCCCCAGCGCGCCGGTTCCGATGGGGCCCAGCGACAACCAACTGGACGCCGCCATGCTTTCGTGCGGCAACTTATGCAACGCCATGCGCAGCAGCAAGATGACCAAGATGCTCAAGGCCACCGGCACCGAATATGCCCACAGCACGTAGCTGGTGATCAGCACATGGTATTGGCTTGCGGCGTCCGTGAGGTGGGGAGCCAGCAGCCCACCACTTGCGGCCGCGACCTCGGCCGCCACCACCGGCAACAGCCAAACGGCGGTCATCTGGTCGATGCTGTGCTGTTGGCGCGTGAACATCATGAAGGGGATCAGCACCCCGCAGGCCAACGACATGGCCACATCGACCCACCAGAGCGTCTCCGCCAACGGAAGCACATCCGCTCCCCACCTAGGCAGGCCGTAAAGAAGCAAGCCATTGATGATGGTGGCCAGCCCCATGGGAATGGTCCCAAAGAACATGGAAACGGTGGAATGGCCAAAGATCTGCTTGGCCTCGTTGAAAAACAGCAGCCAACGGCTGGCGTAGAGCGTGCTGAACAAAATGAAGAGCCCGATGTTGAAGCACCACAATGCTTCGCCAAGGGCCTTGGCCCACGGGGACGGGAAGGGAAGTTGGCCCAAGGCCAGCGCCAGGATGCCGGTGCCCATGGTCGCGGCAAACCAGTTCGGCGTGAACTGCCGAATGGCCTCGCGAGGGTTGGAAAGAGCGGCCAGGGGCCGGTGCCCGCCCATGATGGCCATCAGTTTGCTTTCGCTCATTGCAGCAGCCTCGCAGCGGGGCGTTGGGAACGAGCAGAGTCTAGGGCGGCTTCTAATATCTGTAAAACGGGTAATCTTGGTAAGAGTTACCTGTTTGGTGGATTGAAATGAAGGTCAGCCTCCGTCAGCTCCAAATCTTTTGCGCCGTGGCCGAGCATGGCAGCACCACTGGCGGCGGCGCCGCGGTGGCGCTTTCGCAATCGGCCACGAGCGCTGCGCTCAACGAGTTGGAGAGCGTGCTGGAAACGCGGTTGTTCGACCGAGTCGGCAAGCGGTTGCTGCTCAACGCCGAAGGCGAACGCCTGCTGCCGCAGGCACGGCAACTGCTCGACGGCGCACGCCAGATTGAAACCAGCTACCGCCCCGGCGCTTCCGATCGTCCGGTTCGCCTGCGGATCGGCTGCAGCACGACCATCGGCAACTACGTCTTGCCCCGTTTGCTTGCCGACTTGCGCAAGTCGTCCCCCCACATTCACGTGGACGCCGACGTGGCCAACAACGCCGCGATTGCGCGAAAGGTCGCTGACTTCCAACTCGACATGGGGCTCCTGGAAGGCCCTTCTCATCTTCCGGAACTTCATGCCGAGCCCTGGTTGACGGACGAACTGCTGATCGTCGTGGGGGGCCAACATCCGCTG
Organism: Xanthomonas sp. WCS2018Noco2-27; assembly: GCF_031843525.1. Lineage (NCBI taxonomy): Bacteria > Pseudomonadati > Pseudomonadota > Gammaproteobacteria > Lysobacterales > Lysobacteraceae > Xanthomonas > Xanthomonas sp. WCS2018Noco2-27. The sequence goes on from NZ_JAVTIK010000001.1 coordinate 447,204, forward strand.
GCCAAGGCCTCGAAAGTCACCAAGGCGGACCTGCGCCGGGCCGACTGGCTGCTCCGAGAGCAAGGGTCTGGCACCCGGGAAGAAGTCGAGGCGCTTCTGTTGCGCCATCTAAGCGACCTAGCCAACACGCAGCAGATCGGCAGTTCCGAGGCCATCAAAAACACGCTAGTCCAGGGAATCGGCGTCAGTTGCCTCTCCCGTTGGGTGGTGAGCGACTTGCTGTCTTCCGGGCGACTGGTGGCCCTTGAGCGCGTGCTTCCCCCGTTGGCCCGTCAGTTCTACTTGGTCAAGCACCGCGACAAGTTCATCTCTCAGGGGTTGGCCGGGGCTTGGGAACAGTGCCTGGAAATGGGGCGAGACCCCAAAAAGAAGATACCTAAAAAATAGGTCGGTGAAACAGGGATAATTTGTTTTCCTTCTTCGTTGCCATGGGCCAGAGTAGTGAGGTCCAGCAGATTGCTGCGATGAGAACGATCACCCGCGCAGTCGCGCAGAACCGGAGGATGCGATGAACCTGTTACAAAAAACGATTGCCGGCTTGGTTTTCGGCGGCGCGATGGCTGTATCGCTGGGCACTCAAGCGGCCGAGGAACGGTGGACCTTTGACGGCGATATCCGCAACAACTCGCTTGCTGTCAGCCCGGATGAGGCGACGGCCGTGGTGTCCGACAGTCGGCGCCCGGAAATCGTGGTCTATGACCTCAAGGCGGGCAAGTCCAAGCGGGTTTTATCGGGTTACGTCACGCCCCGAAATATCGTGTTCTCACCGAACGGCGCGTTCTTTTACGTCTCCGATAGCAGCTTGGGCGTGGTGCGCAAAATCGATAGTCAGACGCTCAAAACGGTTGCCGACCTTCCGTTGGGTGCCGGGGCCTTCGGCACTACGCTCAGCAAGGACGGACGCTTTTTGTATGTCAACAACGAAGCGGCCAGCACGGTCTCGGTGTTCGACTTGAACAGCGATCGCCCGGTGGCGGTAGTGACTGGCTTCTCGCAGCCTCGCCAGGGCATCCGTATCAGCCCAGATGGTGCGACGGCTTACGTCACCAATTTCAAGGGCGACAAGATCAGCTTGCTGGACACAAAGACCAATACGATTCAAGGCGAAATCACCGGCTTCAACAAACTGCGGGCGATTTCCATCTCGTCGGACGGCAAAACGCTGTATGCCGCCAACAGCGGCAGCAACACCGTGGCTGTGGTCGACACGGCCAAGCGTTCGATCACCACCACTATTGCCGTGGGGAAGGACCCTTACGGCGCAGCGCTCACGCCCGATGGCAAGCACGTGTATTCGGGGAACATGGCGGACAATACCTTGTCGGTCATCGACACGCAGACGCTGAAAGTGACTGGAACGATTTCGGGCTTCAAAGCCCCAAGGCAGGCCATTGTCTTCAGCAAGGACCTCAAGAAGGCGTATGTCCTTAACGAGGATCTGAGCCTTTCGGCCGTCGACTTGGCAACGAACAAGGTGAGCAAAACACTGATAGCCGATTGAGGAGCACAGCGTTTGCGGGAAGAGGGCGGCGCTGTGCCGTCCTCCTTTTTCCAAACGTCGTCTCCCGCTTCTTGAATTGCCAGATCGTGAGCCCTTTAAGTGCTTGGTAATGCGGCTCGCGCGGCGCCTCGCAAACGAGCGGCTTGCCTGACGCTGAGTTCTTTGCGGGCGTCCAAGTGTTGAAGCAACGCTCCTGCTAACTCGTCGTCGTCCAGCACATGGGCGTCAACTGAGAAGACCAAGTCGGCCACATTCTGCCGCCGCTTCGCTTTTTCTCGCCTCGCGGTTTGCCTGGCCTTCAACTCAATGCGCTGGTTGGCTAAAAGCTCCTTCGCTTGCAGTTGGGCTAACTGCTTTGTGGCTCGGGCAATGCGGTCGTGGTAGTGGCTTGTGGCAGTCATGCGTTTCTCCAATGATCCCGTCTTTGAGTCAATCACGGAAAAGCACCTAGTCAAGTTTATGCGGGTTCGAAAATTTCCAGCACTCAAAAGTTGTTCGATGCTGAAAAACAGTGCGTAAAAGAAAGAAGCAAGAGCGCACTGATGCAATGTCTTCGACATAGCGCGCGCCAGGTGCTACGCCCCCGGACCCCCAAGCGCTCCGCGCTTGCGCAAATCAAAAGCCACGGCATAAAGAGAGCAACCTTATCTGGAGCTCTGCATGGCCATCTACCACTCTCGCGTCAAAGTTTTTAGTCGTTCCCGAGGCGATTCCGCTGTCGCAGCCGCTGCCTACCGGGCTGGTCTACTTCTCATCGATCACCTCACCGGTCAGCGTCACGATTACCGCCGTCGCGGCGGTGTCGTGGAGACCATCTGCCTGGTCCCCCAGGACGCGCCCGACTGGGCGTTGATCCCTGGGGAGCTCTGGCCGAAAGCCGAGGCGGCGGAGAACCGCAAGAACTCGGTGGTGGCCCGCGAGTTCGAGGTCGCCTTGCCCCACGAGCTCAACGACGAGCAGCGGTCCGTGCTCGCCACGGCCATTGGCCAAGCGCTGGTCGCCCGCTACGGGTTTGCTGTGCAAGCCAGCATCCACTCGCCGGGCTCCCGTGACGGCCTGAACCATCACGTCCACCTCCTCGCCACCACGCGGCGGTTGACCAGCGACGGCTTTGCCGAGAAGACGCGGGAGTTGGATGGCGGCGCGTCTGGGAAGATCGAGATCGAATGGGTTCGCCACACCATGGCTTCCACGATCAACGAGCACTTGGCCGCTGCCGGCATCGATGCTCGGGTGGACCACCGCCGCCTGGAGGTCCAAGCAGAGGAGGCTCTGGCTCGCGGGGACTGGGCCGAAGCCATGGTGCTGTCCCGGCAGCCCACAAAGCACGTGGGCAAGACGGCCACAGCACTGGCCCGCAAAGGCGTGATGACCGACCGTGCGGCTGAAAACGAGCGCATCGTTCAAGAGAACGAGGAAGCCTTTGAACAGTTGCTCGCTCAAGCCGAGCAGGAGGGCAGGGCAACTCTGGGCTCCGCTGGTCATAGCCACGACCAGGCACAGCGTGATCGTCGACGCAGGGTTGGCTCCACAAAAGACCTTCCGTCCTCTGTGCCGGGGTTGGAGATCCATGGGCTTCGTGGCATGCGCCTGTCCGAAGCGCTTGGTTGGTCTGCAGAAGAGATGGAACCTCGACCAATGCGCTCCATCGGTGAGTTGGTCATCGAAGCGGCTCGTGACCTTGCAGAGATCCTCTCGACTCGGTCCGACCTGGTGTTGGTGGCAACCCAGCGACTGTTGCGGAACTGGACGGCGCAAACGGCGACGTTTGTCGACAACGCCGACCTTCGCCGAGGACTTGATGGGCTGGTCGAACGACTGGGCCGCCTCAAGCGCAGCATGGTGAAGTTCGCCCAACGAACCAGCGCCTTGGGGCGTGCGAAGAAGCTCTTCCACCTAGCTGAGCAGGCATGGGAGCAGTTCAACGGCGACCATCCCCGTCCCGATGGCGAGTGGTCCTCTCAAGAATGGGAAAAGCGACGAGGACGGCGGTTGGCCCTGCTGGAAAAACGCACAGCCGAACTGGCGACAGCCCGGTCAGCGGTCTCCGAGCAGCGGTGGAACGACGACGAGAACGAGATTGAGATCCGCGCGGCTCAAGTGGAACAGTGGAGCGAAGCGATGCTCGCAAGTCCAGAGCCTGAAATCGTCCATGGCTCTGTTGCATCTATCGACGCTACTCCAGCCATGCCCAAGCCTTCGCCAGTGCCAGCGCCAGCGCCGCAACCAACACGCCGACGGCCGCGGCCCTGATGGATATCGAAAGCCCCGCAGATGCGGGGCTTTCTTCCTTGGGCCCTAGCGGCAGGCGCGAGGGCGAGGGCGCAAGTCTGCGCGTTCAATCCCAATGGGCTCCTTGGGGCGGGGGACATTGTCCTTGTCCTTCTTCTTGCGCGCCTCTCGCCACTCCTCAATGGAGGTCGGCATGCTCGGCACGACGCTGCGATCCACGGCCGCTCGTTTGACGAGGATGGGTTGAGAAGGTGCCATGGCTGACGCCTGGGTTTGACTTGCCGGCCCTGGCGCGCCGAGCCGTAGCAACTCTGCAGCCAAATCCAGTGAGTATTGGATGTCCTCCACTTGGTTAGGGGGTAAGCGTGTGGTGTGTTGCTGGAGGAGGTGGCCGAGCAGGCGGCTGGCGACTTGGATTTGCGTTTGGTGGTGCATGGGTGCTCCTGTGTTGGGTAAGCCCTCATCCAACCAAGAAACGGTGCTTACGCAAGAGCTCGCTTGTGGCTGCATTTCACAAATTTGAATACGCGAAGAAATTCGATGGCAGTTATGCCAATTGACGAATAGGAAAGATTTCAACTGGGTCGGCGTCGCCGATTTGTCGTTTGTAGAAGCACATGGTCCGCTGAGGCAACGGGAGCAATCACGCCGTATCGGCGGGTTCTGGCTTGTGCGCGATGCTGACCGACCAGCCGCCGGTCTCCTCCCGTTGCGTGGTCAGCAGGTCGTAGGTTTTGACCATATTGAGCAACCCCGAATGGCCATAGAGGTTGGGTGAGAAGGACGGGTCAGTGCGTTTGAGGTATTGGCCCAGTGCTCCCAATCCAACCTTGCCTTCAGAGGTGTCTCCCGTCAGCAGGGTGACGGCTTCAACCAAGAACCGAGGGCGGCGCTTGGGTAGCGGCTTGGCTTCAGCGCGGGGCGCTTCTTCTTTCGCCGCCTCCGATTTCAGGACAGGAAGTTCATTGCCCTGGACTTCGGGTGCTGCCGCTTCCTTGGCCTTCCGGTCCCATTCGAAGAACTGGTCGCAGGCGTTGCGCAGAGCATCCGGGGTCTTGGGCTCGCCCACGATGAAGACCGTCGCTCCACGCTCCCGGAGCTTGCGGCAAAGGTAAGAAAAGTCCGAGTCGCTGGTGACCAGGCAGAAGGTGTCGGCTCGGTGATCGAACAACGCCTCCAAGGCGTCGAGGGCCAAAGCGATGTCTGCGGTGTTCTTGCCGGAGGCGTATTGGTATTGAAGGCACGGGGTGAACGCCTGGCGGACCAGGACTTCCTGCCACTTGTTGGCGAGGGTGTTGTGGTTGCCATACCCACGGCGCAGCACGACCCGGCCGAACTGGGCCACCATGAGCAACGCGTGCTCCACGATGTCGGTCGGCACGTTGTCGCAATCGACCAACACGGCGACACGTGCTTCAAGCGGGCTGTTTGAGTTGCTCATGCCTGTGAGGTCCGAGTTTATGCAGACAGACAATGGCGTCAGCAACTTGCCGATGGCAAGCGGGCGCTAGCAATCGAGTCAAGCCCGGCGTTATGATCGAGGAAACATTGACAGGAAACCTGCCGAGCACGCTTTCTGCAACGGATTGAATGGGTTAATTCGGAGGTGATCCGATCCCACTCTCTCCGCCACATGTAGCTGCAAAGTAATGATTCAGCGGCATTTCTTAATTCCCGCCGATTCATCCCATCTCCTGTCCCATACTCGGCGCCGCGGTCTGTTCGATGATCCATGCATCCAGTTGCGTGGATAGCCAGAGCGAGCGGGAGTAGACCTCGTGCGGCTTCGGAAACTTCCCGGCCTGCATCTGCCGTTAGATGGTCGCCGGGCTGTGACCCACTTTGGCGCGCAAGTCATTGATGGGTAGGAGCCGCAAGTCGATTTCAGTATCAGCCATTGCGCACCTCGATCCGGACCGGCGTCCCCTTTGGCAAAGCGAATGCTGCAGCGAGCAGATCAAGCGCCATTCCATCGGCGAAGAGCTCTGCCGTACTGCTGGGAGTCGTGTTCCACCCGAAGTAGCTGGTCTCCAGTCCCCACCAGCACGCGGCAATGATGGCGATCGGCAAGTTGAGCTTGTTGCTCATGCATCACCATCCTGCGCCGCTTCCGGCTGCGGGAAAGTGGCTACCGGCTCGACTTCGTAATCGTCGCTACGCTCATCAGGTGCTTTGGTGACAAGGTACTGGCGCGTTACCCCATAGTGGGAACCGTCAATTCGTAGACATCGCCAACTTTAAGCCCTTGGACGAACTCGCAATCGGTGGGGTGGTCGGTCCAGTAACCACACGGCTATCGCTATCGCTATCGCGATAGCACTCCTGCGCCGGATACCGGATTGTTGCCTCGTCTACCGGCACAGCAGTAAGCGCGGCCTGTCCCAGCTCGCTACCAAAACCGTGCGCGATTCGCAGTACCTCGTTGGCCTTGTCCTCCGACACGAAACCTGCGGCCACAAGCATCTTGTTGCGATCGCTGCTTTCTGCGTTGCTGGAAGCGGTCGTATTGAGGTTGGCGTCCAGAACCTAAAGCAGGCTGCTTGGCTGGGTGCAAGGCATCTTGGCCGAAGTCCCGACCAACCGGTTTCGGTTGGCCGGGACATTGATCAGCGAACGTGATCCAGGAATTGGCGGTGGCGCTCGTATTGGTCGAGCACATCATGGATCACTTGCACTTTGGGCCACCCCATGACGTCGTAGTCCTGTCCGCCTTCGCGCAGGTAGACCTCAGCCCGATAGTGACGGGTGCCCTCGCTCACTGGGCGGCGTGGATCCTGCAAGGCGAAGGTGGGCGGTTCGTAAGGCTGAGGACGCACGGAGTAGAAGAAGTCCATTTCTTCGCCATGGCCTACGCGAAGCCAAGCGCGCCCATCTTCTCCCTCGGTGACTTCAACCGGAAGATCCTGCTTGCGCAGCTCCATCGCAACCTCTTGGAGTGCGGGCAGCACCTGATCTTTGATAAAGGCAACCACCTCTATCTTGACGGGGTTGTGCGCGAGCAGCTTGAGCCTGGCGCGCCAGTCTTCGCTGGTGCCTGGAAGCAATCTTGCATCACGAGAGATTGAGCGCTTCGTTGCGTCCAGATGCATGGCTTTGAGTAGCCCCCAACACATCAAGATCATGACGATCGTGAAGGGAAGGGCGCTAGCGATGGTCGCAGCTTGGAGTGATTCAAGGCCGCCTGCAATGAGCAGGGCAACGGCAATGCCGCCGACCAGAAGCGCCCAGAAAATGCGTTGCCAGACCGGCGATTCCTCCTCACCCTTGGAAGTCAGCATGTCGATCACCAACGCGCCGGAGTCAGCGGATGTGACAAAGAACAGCGCGACGAGCACAACGGCAAGCGAGGAGGTGAACATCGTCAGCGGGAGGTGGCGCAGGAACTCAAACAACGCCATCGAGCTGTCATCCGAAACCGCCTTCACGAGCTCTTGAACACCTTCGGAGCGAACCATGAACAAGGCGGAGTTGCCATAGATCGTCATCCAAAGAAACGTAAATCCGATCGGCACGAGCAAGACGCCAACCACAAATTCACGCACCGTGCGGCCTCGCGAAATACGGGCGATGAACATGCCAACGAAGGGCGACCACGCAATCCACCAGCCCCAATAGAACAAGGTCCAGCCGCCAAGCCAGCCGCTTGGCTCATAGGCATACAGGTTGAATGTCATTGAGAAAAGCTGAGAGGCATACATGCCGGTGTTCTGCACAAATGCCTGCATCAAGTGGACGGTGGGGCCGCAGACAAGTACGAATGCAAGCAGTGCGACGGCCATAATCATGTTGATCTCAGACAGGCGACGGACACCGCTGTCGAGCCCCGCGACCACAGACCCTGTCGCCACCAGGATGATGATGCCGATCAACGACACCTGCACGAGGGTGCTTACTTCCAGGCCGAACAGGTAATTCAGTCCGGAGTTGATCTGCATGACCCCGAGGCCAAGCGAGGTGGCTAGGCCAAAGATGGTGCCAAGGGCAGCAAACGTATCGACCGCGTGACCGATAGGTCCGTGGATGCGTTCTCCAATGAGCGGATAGAGAGCCGATCGCACCCGCAGGGGCAGGTTGTGGCGATAGGCAAAGTAGGCCAGCGCCAATGCAACAACCGCGTAGATGGCCCAGGCGTGCACGCCCCAATGGAAGAAGGTGATACGCATCGCCTGACGAGCCGCCTCTGCAGACTCGGGCGTGCCTGTCGGCGGAGTGGCGTAGTGCATGATCGGCTCAGCCACGCCAAAGAACATCAGGCCAATGCCCATGCCTGCGGCAAAGAGCATGGCAAACCACGAGGCATAGCTGTAATCCGGGCGGCTGTGGTCTGGGCCGAGCTTGATCCGCCCGTAACCACTGATTGCGACACCGACTACAAAGACCAGGAAGCCCGCGACCGATAGAATGGTGAACCAGCCTGCGTCATTGGCGGTCCAGTTTTTGGCTGCTGTGAACCAAGTCGTTGCTTTTTCTGGAACGAAGATGGATAGCGCCAACAGTAGAAGCACGATGGCCGCAGTAGGAATGAACACCTGCGGCAGGATGCGCTGGCGAACAGGAGTGGATGGCGGAGCTGAGCTCTGCATAAGTTCCTCCGGTTGATGATCGTTGAAGCGAAAATGCGGCTTGCGCTTAGAAATAGAACCCGATGTTGAGGTTCAGCCGGCTATGCCAGCGGGATGGACCACCGTCGTTGATTCCGATGCCGTCGCCGCCTGCAAACCACATGTTCTTGCCGGCAATCCAGTCCACGTAGGTCAACATGATCCCCTTTTGTAGGCTGCATCCGGTGACGTTTTGCCATGACTCCCTCACGCCCTGACTGCGCCCGGCTGGGAGGGTCATGCTGAGGTTGTTGTAGCAGGTGATGTCATCAAGCCAATGCTTTTCGCCGAAGGAGTAAGCCACGTTGACACTGGGCACATCGGCCTCTGACGCAATCTCGAACCGGGCAAGGAACGCCGACATCGCAATTCGGTCGCCCGGCACGCTGTAACGGTAGCGAGCCCATTGCAGCTGAGTCGTCCAGCCATCCCGTTTCCACTGGGCATGCAGCGCCGCACCCTGGTGACCATAGTGACGGCGGGTGGTGGTGTTCTGAACCTGACCGCTGAATGCAGAGGCCCCGAGCAGCAGCTCACCGGCATTGAAGAAGCCCGTATGTTCGTATCGGAAATGAACACGCTCCCGTTCCTTGTAGGGCAAATCAGCGGTCTGTGCCACATCAAAGGAGTAGCGGTCGGAGCGAGATCCGCTTCCGTATTCATCCCCTGAGAACCAGCCGGCTATCCAGTGATGGTCGCCACTTTTATGGCTAAACGTCACACCCGGATCGTAATCGTCTTCAATGCCGAGGTAGTAGCCTGAGCCAAACCAAAAGCTCTGAGAGACGGTAGGCAAGAGTCCGAAAGGGACCTGCTGGATGCCTGCTTTGAGCTGCGTTGCGTCGTTGAAATTCCATCCGGCATAGGCATGGTGGACGGCATCGAAACCGTCATACCAACGATACTGGGCCGAGAAGAACAGGGGTCCAGCTCCGGCTTTGACGTCTGCGCGAAGCAGTTCAAGTTGCAAGCGGCTTGTGGAGCCGTAGTCCAGCCAGCCATAGTTGAACCGGACAGCGCCACCCACATCGACAAACGGTTCAACCTGGGTGTTAGGTGCTTCTTGAGCATGGATTGTGTCTGTGGCCGTTGCGGCACCACAGAAGAGAATCAGGGGGAATACCTTCACGATAGTGTCTCGTGGCCTCCATATTGCGAATGAAAGCGTCCAAGTCTAGCGCGTTAGCATGGGCCACCCAAGCGAGGGGAACCTTCCGCAAGGTCTGCGGGGCGTGATTAAGCCGCAGCTGGGACGCATTGGGGCGGTATAGACCCATGATGTCCGTGCAAACGACGGAAGGGCGCGGCGTGCGACTGTCGGAAGCAGTGAGACGTTGCCTGTGCGGCCAATTGAATGAGAATAATGTGCCTAATCGAGCGCGGTTTTACGACCGCGACGGAAAATTGAATACGGTTGCCTGAGGTGGTTGGATCTCGAGACAGAGATCCCGTCGCTGGTGAGTGCAGTGACAAGGATTGATCTGCCTATTTCCGTTCGTAGCAATCAGTCCAATCTCAGCTCCACATTACTTTTAAACATCCTGGCTCAACTTCTAGGTGCGGTCAGGATTGAATAACGCCGGCGTGTTGCGCTCTTTGACCTTAAACACTTCCACAGCACGGATTAGCTGCACGGAATGGTCCTCCAGCGCACGCGCGGCGGTGCTGGCGGCTTCGACCAGGCGGACGTTTTGCTGGGTGGTTTCGTCCATCTGGGCGATGGTGTGATTGACCTGTTCGATGCCGCCGGCCTGTTCCTGCGAGGCGGCGGAGATGTGGCCCATGATGTCGGTGACGTGCTGCACGCTGGTAACGACTTCACCCATGGTGGTGCCGGCCTTGTGCACCAAGGCCGAGCCATCGGCCACGCGCTGTACCGAGTCGTCGATCAGGCGTTTGATTTCCTTTGCGGCATCGGATGAGCGGTGCGAGAGGGTACGTACCTCCGAGGCGACGACGGCAAAGCCGCGGCCTTGCTCGCCTGCGCGTGCGGCTTCGACGGCAGCATTGAGCGCAAGAATATTGGTCTGGAAGGCGATGCCGTCGATGACCGAGATGATGTCGGCGATGCGCCTTGATGACGCTTCGATGCCGGACATGGTGTCGATCACCTGGCCGACCACATCGCGTCCTTCCGAGGCGATAGTGGCGGCACCGCGTGCGAGCTGGTTGGCGCGGCCGGCGTGCTCGGCGTTCTGCTTGACGGTGGAGGTCAGCTCTTCCATCGAGGCTGCGGTTTCTTCGAGATTGGCGGCCTGTTGTTCGCTGCGGCGTGCCAGTTCCTGATTACCGCTGGCGATGTCTTCGGCGGCAAAACCAATACTGTTGGAGGTTGTTTGTATCTGGCTGACGATGTCGGTGAGGCGATGCACGGTGCTGTTGGCATCGTCGCGCATGGCAGCGAATACACCGTGGAAGTTGCCCGACATGCGCACGGTCAGGTCGCCGTCGGCGATGGCGCGTAGCAGCTGCGAGAACTTGGCCAGGTTGCTGTCTGCCGTGGCCATCATGGTGTTGAGGTTTTCCACCATCAGGCGGAAGTCATGCTCGAACTTTTCCGGTTGGCCGCGCAGCGCGAAGTCGCCCGCGCAGGCGGCCTGGGTCAGTGCGTGGATCTGTGCGTTGATGGCGCGCAGGTTTTGCTTGACCTGCTGCATGGTGGTGGTGATGGCGGCTTTTTCGCCTGGGTAGTGCTCGATTTCCGGGGCGAGGTCGCCGATTGCATAGCGGCCCATGACCTCGGTCATGCGCAGCTGGGTCTGTACGTGTGCGTGCACCAGCGCATTGGTGTCTTGCACCATGTGCGCGTATTCGCCAGGAAACTGCTGCGCGTCGGTGCGATAGCTGATCTGGCCGGCGTCGTGACGCGCTGCCATGGTGCGCTGTGCCGAGATGACATCGCGCAGGCGGCGTTGCATCTGCTGCATGGCTCGCAGGAGCTGGCCGGATTCGTCCTTGCTTGCCGCGGTATCAGGAGTGCCGAGGTCGCCTGCGCTGATGCGCTCGGCCAGTTGCAGCGACAGGCGCAGGGGCAGCACGACGCTGCGAGTGAGCAGCAAGGCAATCGTTGCGCCCAGCAGTAGCGCGATCACGGTGGAGATCACCATCAGCATGGCAAAGCCACGTGCGGTGGCGACGGCCTGCTTGGCGGCTTGGCGATTCTTCTGCTCTTGCAGATCGATGAAGGCATTGATGCTGGCCAGCCAATCGATGAAGGCCGGGCGTGCTTCCTGCAGCAGGCGTTGCTCGGCATGCGGCCGGTCCGATGCGTCACGGAACGCGCGCACCTGTGCGATCAATGGCAGGGTGCGCTGCTCGATGGATTTGATCTGCTGCAGAATCGTTTTTTCCCGCGCGTCGGTCGAGGCGGCGATCATGGTGTCGAGCGGCTGCGCGGAGCGCGCATAGTCGGCGGTGAGTTTGTCGATCAATTGCTCCGCAGCGTGGCGGTCGGCCGGCGCGTCCATCAGCACGACATCGCGCAAGGCGATTGCGCGGTCATGCACACTGCCGCGGAAGTTGATCGCATACCGTTGCTTGACGCTGTTGACTTCATTGATCGCAGTCAATTGCCGATCGATGCTGCGTACGCGCTGGATGCCGACCACGGTGAGGATCACCATCAGGACGATGATCGCGAGAAAGCCGAGGGACAGGCGTTGACCAATGCGGAGATCGGAGAGGGTGTGCATAGGGGAGATCGGTGATCCGGAGAAACGGAGCGCTGGGGAATCCCGGCATGGGCAGGGATGCGGGGGCAGGAGCAGATCGTCGAGAGGGCGGCGTTGCTACCCCGATCGTGTCTCGCCTCGTTCGTTAGCGACCTCAACTATTGGAACTGTACGCATCGGGCATCCGATATTCAGGCGCGGTTGGATCGCGCTGCATCGGCAATGCGGACGATCGAACCGGCGATGTTGGATTCTGCGCAGCCGCGAGATGGCGATGGGCTTGCGGCAGAGTGCCGATGCGGTGTGGTCAGCGACGCAGGCATTGCTTGCGCGAGTGGCTGCTGCATGCAGTGCGCGCATATTTGATATGCGTACTTTGATTTTCCGATGCAGCGACGTGGTGTGCGTTGGTCGGCACGCACCGATACGGCCGCGCGGTCCGTCGCGGGTCTAGCGCGCAGCCGCGAGTGCGCTGTTTGCGCTGGCTTCTTCGCAGATCCACTGCCGGAAAGCGGCAATCCGCGGCAGGTATGAGCTCTCTTGGCGGTTGACGAGGTAATAGGCCAGGGGCGAGAGGAACTGCAGCTCCGGGAACAAACGGATCAGCCGGCCGGTGGCGATGTCGTCATGCGCCATCACGCTGCGCGCCAGCGCGATGCCGTGTCCCTCGATGGCGGCCTGCAGCACGGCAGCTGCATTGTTGATCTTCAAGCCCCGGATCGCATCCGCGCCGACGACGCCAGCCTTATCGAGCCACGCGGTCCATGAAGGGAAGTTGGGATGCGTCTCCATCGAGAGATCGTGGATCAGCGTCTCGCCTGTCAGCTGCGCCGGTGCGCGTAGCCGGCCGATCAACGCTGGCGAGCAGACCGGATAGACCTCCTCGTCCATCAGCTTGAGGGCCACCAGGCCCGGCCACTGGCCAGCGCCATAGCGCACGCCGATGTCGATCCGTTGCGTTAGGAAATCCACAGGTTTGAGGCTGGTCTCAAGCCGGATGTCGATGTCGGGGTGCGCGGTCTGGAAGCGATCGATGCGCGGGAGCAGCCACTTGGCTGCAAAGGCCGGGCTGACGGTCATGGTCAGCATGGTGCCGCCGGACTGTTCCTTCAGCCGTTCCAGCCCAAGGGTCAGGCGATCCAGCCCAGCACGCACATCGGGCAGCGCCTGCTCGGCGGCGGGCGTGGGCAGCAAACGGGCACGGCCGGCCTGGCTGCGATGAAACAAGGGGGTGCCTACCCAGTCTTCCAGTGTTCGTACCAGCTGGCCGACCGCCGCCGGTGTGACATGCAGCTCGGCCGCAGCCGCCGAAAAACTCTGATGGCGAGCGCTGGCTTCGAAAGCCCGCAGTGCATTGAGGTGGACGGGCGATTTTTTCACGATAAAGATTTTCTTTCAGGTCGGGACACATTAACTGGTTTGTGGCCATGCCGCCCCAGCCGAACAATGGCCGCCACCCCACGGCCTGCCCGCCGCGCCTTCGTTGGCGATGCAGGTGGGTGGTGTTGGGTCATCCCGGCGACCAGTTCGCCGGCTGTCTTTCTGACCTGCCTGACGGCAGGCACGTCGAGGTTTGATCATGGACACGCAATTCAACGGTAAGAAGCTATTGGTCGTCGGTGGCACCAGCGGCATGGGGTATGCAGTGGCCCGGCACATCCTGCTTGGTGGCGGACATGCGGTGATCGTTGGCCAGCGCGCCGAGAAGACCGAAGCAGCCCGCCAGGCGCTGGCGGCACTCGGATCGGTCGAGGCATTGAATGCCGATCTGACCAGCCAGCAAGGTATTGCCGAGTTGCTGGCGGCGATCGACCGCTCGCATCAGCAGATCGATCTGCTGGTCAATGCAGCGGGCGTGTTTTTCCCCAAGCCGTTTCTGGAGCACCAGCAGGACGACTACGACCGCTACATGGCGCTCAACAAGGCGTTTTTCTTCATCACGCAGAAGGTCGCCGCCAATCTGGTCGCGCACGGCCGCAGCGGTGCGATCGTCAATATCGGCTCGATGTGGGGCAAGCAGGCGATTGCGGCCACGCCGTCATCGGCCTACTCGATGGCCAAGGCCGGCCTGCATGCGTTGACCCAGCATCTGGCGATGGAATTGGCGCCAAAGGGCATCCGCGTCAATGCCGTCTCCCCGGCGGTGGTGGACACGCCGATCTACGAGGGATTCATTCCAAAAGCGGACGTGCATGCAGCACTGCAAGGCTTCAATGGGTTCCACCCCATCGGCCGTGTCGGCACTGCGCAGGACGTAGCCGAGGTGATCGCGTTCCTGCTATCGGACAAGGCCGCTTGGGTCACCGGTGCCGTGTGGGACGTCGATGGCGGTGTGATGGCTGGCCGCAACTGACATCGACAACGCGTTGCAATCGGCGTCGCCCGCACGCTGCTGCATCGCGGCCATGCGTGGCGTCAGCTGTCTGCCAATCTTGGCACCGTGGATCGGCTGTCTTGCTCGATGGCTCCAAACGCGTGAGAGCGATTTTCCTTGTGCGCGTTGAGCTGAGAACGTCGGTATGCCGCGTGGCCAGTCCACCGCACCACATGGGTTTGTAAGCGGCTTGCTTGAAAACCGCGCCCACCGACCATCACGACTGGTCCTTGCCCGCCTACCGCCGCGCAGATCTGCGGCTCTCCACTAGCAAATGCAAAGCAGCCAAACACACCGAAAGCAACCGAATGAGAGCATCCATGGAAGGATTCAATGCGTGTCCCGCAGCGTTAGGCGGGTAAGGGTCATGCAGCCGGCGCGCAGATCAGCGGCTCCCCACTAACGCATGCAGAGCAGCCAGTTACGCCCAAGGCAACCGTGAGCTTCCGTTCTTGAAGATGCCGAAAAAGTCGCGAGCCATGGGCCGATAAAGATGAACTGAGAACGCGATAGCGCCATGTGCGCGATCTACACCGCGAACATGCACATCGCACGGCCCAACCGGCAGTGACGCGCCATATCGCTGTTGGCTAGCACACGTCCTCACACGCGGCGCAGTACCGTGGCGCAGCGGCAGCACCAACGGCTGGATATACATTGCCTGCCGCAGGTTGGGTGATGACGGTGGTGTGAGCGGTCGATCGTGCCTGTTGGCGATGCGTCGCGCGGTCTTGGGCTCTCTTCTAATGGTTTGGCACAGATGCACGGATGGGTGAACAGTCATCAGGGCGCAGGCGGTGAAGCGATGCGGTGGTGTCGTGCAGGCGATCTGCGGCATGGGGTGATCGTGCGGATACGCGCGGCATGACCACTGCATTTCCGCATGGCGACAGCGCCATGGCGCAGGCGGTGCGCGCATACCACTGGGCTGCTACGCCGTTGGGGCCGAGCCCGCAGTGGCCGTCGCCATTGCGCAATGCGGTCAGCTTGATGCTCACCTCGCCGGAGAGCATGTACGTGGTGTGGGGCGAGGCGCTGACGTTTTTCTATAACGATGCGTACGCGCCGATTCTGGGGCCGCGTCGGCCGCAGGCACTGGGCGCACCGCTGCGCGAGCTGTGGGCCGATGCGTGGGAGGCGGTACGTGCGCCGATTGAGGCAGCGTTTGCCGGGAGCGCCTCGCGCTTTGAAGAAGTGCCGATTGGTATGAACCGCTACGGCACGCCGGAAGAGACCTGGTGGACGTTTTCGTTTTCACCGATCTATCTGGACGATGGCAGCATCGGTGGCGCGTTCTGCGTGACCAACGAGGTGACCGCGCGCAAGCTGGCTCAGGCGCGGTTGGCCGACGAGCACGAGCGCTTGATCCGCTTGTTCGAGCAGGCGCCAATGTTCATGGCGTTTTTGAGCGGGCCGCAGCATCGTGTCGAGTTCGCCAACCCGTGCTACTCGCGCTTGGTCGGCCACCGCGACGTGATTGGGCGGCCGCTCGCCGAAGCGCTGCCGGACGCGCTTGAGCAAGGACATCTGCGCCATCTGGATGAGGTGTATCGCTCCGGGCGCGCCTATACGGCCAATGCGCTGGTGTACGACGTACAGGCAGTGCCAGGCGGGCCGACCGAGCGACATCTGCTGGACCTGGTGTATCAACCGATTGCCGGCGCCGACGGCACGGTCTCCGGCATCTTCGTGCAAGGGTTGGATATCACCGATCGCATCAGCCTGGAACGCGCGGTGCGCGAGGCAGAAGTGCGCAACCGGCAGATCCTCGATAGCGTCATGGACTACGCGATCATCGCGACCGACATGCGCGGCCAGGTGACCTCATGGAACGAAGGCGCGCGCCGCATTCTGGGCTGGAGCGAGGCCGAGATGCTCGGGCAATCGCTGGAGCGCATGTTTACTCCAGAAGATGTGGCGAATCGACAGCTTCTCATTGAAGCCGCCGCAGCGTTGGAAAGCGGTAGCGGCATGGATGAGCGCTGGCATATGCGTAAATCCGGCGAGCGGTTCTGGGCCAATGGATCGTTGATGGTGCTGCGCGAAGAAACTGGCGTAGCGATTGGCTTTGTCAAAGTGCTGCGCGATCGCACCGCCGAGCGCTTGGCCGGCCAAGCGTTGATCAAAAGCGAGCGCCGGCTGGACGCCTTGGTGCGCGCGTCGTCGCAAGCGATCTTTTCTGCCACTGCCAACTGGAGTGCGTTGCGCCTGCATGCCGGCGATGGCTTGTTGGACGATGGTCGTGCGGCCAATGCGCGCTGGCAGCAGGAATGGATTTATCCGGATGATCGTGCGCCGTTGCTGGCGGCCATTCATGCTGCGATCGGCGACAAGGCGGCACTGGAGCTTGAGCTTCGCGTACTGGACAGACAGCAGGTGCGCTGGACGCTGCTGCGTGCAGTGCCCTTGCTCGATGCAGAGGGCCAGATCGAGGAGTGGTTCGGTACGGCCTCGGACGTCAGCGACAGACGCGAGGCCGAAGAGCAATTGCGCGTGCTGACCGAAACCCTGGAACAACGCGTCCGGGAACGGAGCGCGGCATTGCTGCTGGCCGAAGAAAAACTGCGCCAGAGTCAAAAGATGGAGGCGGTCGGGCAGCTCACCGGCGGCCTGGCGCACGACTTCAACAATCTGCTGACCTCCATCACGGTGGGCCTGGAGTTGCTGCAGGCGCGCGTGGAGCAAGGCAAGTACGACCGCTTGGAGCGCTATGTGGAAATGGCGCAGACCAGCGCCGCGCGCGCCGCTGCGTTGACGCAACGCCTGCTGGCATTCTCGCGCCGGCAGACGCTGGCCCCCAGTGCGTTGGAAGTGGACGCGCTGGTGCACGGCATGCGCGAAATCATCTCGGGGACCTTGGGACCATCGATCACGTTGCAGGTGACGCCGGCGCCGCAGCCGTGGAAGGTGCTGGTAGACGCGCCGCAGTTGGAAAACGCGCTGCTCAATCTGTGCCTCAATGCGCGCGATGCCATGCCCGATGGCGGTGTACTCACCATCCGGCTGCACAACCGCTCGCTGGGTCCGGTGGCGGCCCAGCAGTTGGATCTGCCGCCTGGCGATTATGTGTGCCTGAGCGTGCAGGACACCGGTACCGGCATGACGGACGAGGTCATGTCCAAGGTGTTCGAGCCGTTTTTCACCACCAAGCCGATCGGGCAGGGCACCGGTCTGGGCCTATCGATGATCTACGGGTTTACCCGGCAGTCCGGCGGGCACGTGCGCATCGATTCGGAAGTGGGCCTGGGCACCACCATGGCCCTGTATTTGCCACGTTTCAGCGGGATAGATGCGCAGGACGAGGCAGTCGCCGCACCGCAACAGCCGCAGCGCGCAGCAGCGCAGAGCTGCACCATCTTGCTGGTAGAGGATGAAACCGCAATCCGCATCTTGATCTCGGAAGTGCTCACCGAGGCCGGTTACCGCGTTATCGAAGCGGCCGAAGGCAGCGCTGCGGTGGAGCGCTTGCGCTCGTTAGAGCCAATCGATGTGTTGGTGACCGATGTCGGCCTGACCGGTGGCTTGAACGGGCGCCAGGTGGCCGATGCGGGCCGGCAATACCGACCCACGCTACCGGTGCTGTTCGTGACCGGATACGCGGCAACCGCGGCCGTCGGCGCCGGACAGCTGGACGATGGCATGGAAGTGTTGACCAAGCCGTTTCTGGCGGCCGACCTGAAGCTGCGCGTGATGCAGTTGCTGGAGCGGCGTTTGCAATGACCGTGGCTGCAGCGCGGGTAGCGGAGCCATCGTCGGGCTCGAGTCGTCGGCGTTGCGCGCGTTCACGCTGCAGCTTGAGAACGCAACACGTCGGCTGCAGTCACGTGTGCAAAGCGCTTTGTACGCCTGGCCTGCGAGGCATGAGAGTGCCTTGGTTGCGCCCGGTTACAGCGTTGTCTGCACGATACCCAGCAAGTCACGTAACGAGAATGGCTTGGTGAGCAAGCGCATGCCGGTGTCCAGAAAGTCCACCCGTTGGGCGCTGGCGCCTGCGTATCCGGTCATGAAGATGATCGGGAGTGCGGGGTACAACCGCCGCGCATTGTCGGCCAGGTCGCGTCCGTTCATGCCCGGCAGGCAGATATCCGACAGCAGCAGGTCGAACGGACAGGCCGTGACGAGCTGCTCCAGTGCCTGTTCTGCATCGGCAGACACGACGACCTGATAGCCCTCTTCGCACAGGATATCCGCGGTCATTGCGCGAATGGCGTCGTCGTCTTCCACCAACAGAATGCGTGCATTACATGATGCGTCGTTCACCGCGATCCTCAAGCGATCGCAACAACGCGACCTGCTTCACTGCCAAGGCTATGCGCGCGCCCGTGACGAATGTGTCGGAGCTGTCACGCAGCGCATCACAAAAGCACGGGGCATGCCGCAGATTGACAATCCTGCGACACCTCAAAGCAGCGAAAATCCGCCACTGCGGTCACGGCAAAAGATGGGCAGAACGCGCAGCGCGTCAAGCCAGGCAAGCTGATCAATTCAGTCTGTGGCAACGGACAATCACGCGCGCGTGTTAACGTGAATGGCATGAAAAATGTAAAGCCGATGATCGCAAACCGCATCACGACCGGGACGACGGGGCTTGACACCATCCTCCGCGGAGGACTGCCGGCCAATCGGCTCTATCTGCTCGAAGGCCAGCCCGGCTCCGGCAAGACCACGTTGTCCCTGCAATTCTTGCTCGATGGCGCAGCCAGGGGCGAGAGCTGCCTGTACGTCACGCTGTCGGAAACCATCGACGAGCTCAACGAAGTTGCCGCGTCGCACGAATGGTCGCTGGAACCTTTGCACATCTTCGAGCTGGCCTCGGCCGAAGCGTTTCTGGGCGACGGGCGCCAGCAGTCCATTCTGCATCCTTGGGAAATGGAACTGGATGGCACGATCAAGTTGATCCAGGCCGAAGTCGATCGGGTCAAGCCGACACGCGTGGTCTTCGATTCGTTGTCCGAACTGCGTCTGTTGGCGCAGGACTCGCTGCGTTACCGACGGCAGGTGTTGGCGCTGAAGCAGTTCTTCGCGCCGCGCAACATCACCGTGTTTCTGGTCGATGACCTCACCGATGAGAATGGCCAGCGCGATGCGCATCTGCACAGCCTGTGTCATGGCGTGATTTCGCTGGAGCGTATGACGCTGGACTTCGGCGCAGCGCGGCGACGCATGCAGGTGCAGAAATTGCGCGGGGTCAACTTTACCGCCGGCTACCACGACATCACCATCGTGACGGGCGGCATGCGGATCTATCCGCGCCTGATCGCCTCCAATCATCACGTGCCGTTTGTCGGCGATGCGGTGTCTAGCGGGGTGGAGCGCATCGATGCGCTGTTGCACGGTGGCCCGCTGCGCGGCACCAGCACCTTGCTGACCGGGCCGGCTGGGTCTGGCAAGACCAATGTCACTTTGCAATATGTCAGTGCGGCCTGTGAACGTGGTGAGCATTGCTGCGTGCTGCAGTTCGACGAGCGCACCGGCACCTTGCTGACGCGTGCCGAAAACCTGGGCATGGATTTACGCAAGCACCTGGCCTCGGGCATGTTGGAACTGCACCAGATGGACCCTGCAGAACTGACGCCCGGCGAGTTCTCCTGGGCGGTGCGCGAAAGCGTGGAGTCGCGGAACTGCCGCATCCTGGTGATCGACAGCCTCAACGGCTATCTGTCGTCGATGCCGCAAGAAAAGCAGCTGATGCTGCAGATGCACGAGCTGCTGTCCTATCTCAACCAGAGCGGCGTGACCACGTTCCTGATCAACCCGCAGCATGGTCTGGTGGGGACGATGTCGACCGGCAATCTCAATATCTCCTACATGGCCGACACCGTGATTTTGTTTCGCTTCTTTGAAGCGCAGGGACGGATCCGCAAGGCCTTGTCGGTCATCAAGAACCGCAGTGGCGCGCATGAAGATTCGATTCGCGAGATGCGCATCAGCAGCGGCGGTCTGCATTTGAGCGAACCGCTGGAAAAGTTCCATGGTGTGCTGACCGGCACTCCACAGTTTGTCGGGGACAGCACGCCCTTGCTGGATCGTGCACTTGACCAACTGTGAAGCAGATGGGTCTGTAGTCCACATCATCGCGCCGTTCGGCCGCGATGCGGAGAGCATTGCAAGCATTGTCGGTGAGCGTGGACTGACGCGCCGGGTCTACGGTGCGTTGGCGGCATTGTCCGGCGACCTGCTCGACAGTTCCGGCGTGGTGGTGCTGACCGAAGAGGCCGTCGGCGGCGATTTGCAGCAGTTGCAGCAGATCCTGCAGGGTCAGGCGGCGTGGTCGGATATTCCATTCGTGCTGCTGCGCGCCCCGCGTGGCAGCCAGCACGGTCGCCACGCGAGCCTGCCTGCCGAGATGACCAACGTCATCGAGCTGGAGCGGCCGTTGAGCTCCTCGTCGCTGTTGAGCGCGATTTCCAACGCGTTGCGGTCGCGACAGAAACAGTTCGTGATTCGCGACCAGTTGGCCGAATTGGCCGAAGGCCGTGCTGCACTGGCATTGAGCGAAGCCGAGTTGCGCCGCGTCACCGATGCCTTGCCGGTGTTGATCGCCTTCATCGACAAACACCTGGTGTATCGCTTCGCCAATCGCTCGTACGAAGACTGGATCGGTATTCCGCCGCAAGAGGTCATCGGACGTCCGCTGGTGGATGTGGTGGGGCCTGCGGTGGTGGCCGAGCGGCGCGCCTGGATAGAGGCCGCGCTGTCCGGTCAGGCGCTGACGGTGGAAGCGAGCTGGCCGCATGCCGATGGGCGCCGCCGCGATGCCGAGATCCGCTACATGCCGCGCTTCGATGCAGATGGCAAGGTGGATGGCTTCCACGTGTTTGCGACCGACATCACCGCACGTGCGCTGGCGCTGGAGTCGATCCAGGAGCAGGCCAACTTGCTGGAGGCCAAGGTGGCCGAACGCACGGCCGAGTTGCAGCAACAGATGCTGGCGCGCGAATCCAGTGAGGCCGCGCTGCGTCAAGCGCAAAAGATGGAAGCGGTGGGCCAGTTGACCGGCGGCATTGCGCACGACTTCAACAACATGCTGACCGGCATCCTGTCGGCGTTGGATCTGGCGCGTCTGCGCATCGACCAGGGACGGACCGAGGGACTGGGGCGGTTTCTGGATGTGGCGTCGGCCTCGGCCTTGCGCGCGGCCGCATTGACCCAGCGCCTGCTGGCATTTTCGCGCAGGCAATCGCTGCAGGCGCGGCATCTGCAGTTGAACGATCTGGTGGTGTCGCTGCAGGAATTGCTGGCGCGAACGCTGGGCGAGTCGGTACGCATGGAAGCCGATCTTTGCGATGCGCTACCGCATGCGTATGTCGACGAAAACCAGCTGGAAAGTGCGTTGATCAACCTGGCCATCAACGCCCGCGACGCCATGCCGGACGGCGGCCAGTTGCGCATTTCGACCCGGCATCTGCATGTCGACGAACGCCGTCTTGAACTTGGCCGTGGCATCAGCCTGGCGCCGGGCGACTACGCCGTGGTGTCGGTGGCCGACACCGGCACCGGCATGCCGGCCGATGTGCTGGAGCGCGTGTTCGAGCCGTTTTACACCACCAAGCCGATCGGGCAGGGCACCGGCCTGGGCATGTCGATGATCTATGGCTTCATGCAGCAGTCCAACGGGCAGGTCTGGGTGGAGTCGGAAGTGGGCGTGGGCACCACGGTGAGCCTGTATCTGCCCGCCGGTGTCGCCGTGCAGAGCGTGGCGATGGGGCCGCAAGGCGGAGCGGTGGTGGCCGGGCAGGGACAGCAGGTGCTGGTGGTGGAAGACGACGAACAAGTGCGTCTGCTGGTGACCGAACTGCTTGGCGAGTTGGGCTACGAGGCCGAGGTGGTGGCCGATGCCGACGCCGCGCTGCCGATCCTGGCCTCGCAGCGACGGATCGATCTGCTGGTGACCGATGTCGGGTTGCCCGGGCTCAACGGACGCCAGTTGGCAGAGATTGCGCGACAGTCGCGCCGCGATCTGCCGGTGATCTTCATGACCGGCTACGCCGAGACCGCACGCGACCGCGGCGAATTTCTTGCCGAGGGCATGAGCATGATCGCCAAGCCCTTTACGCTGGGCGAGTTCAGCGGGAAGTTGCACGAGGTACTGGGGCCGTCGTCCTGAGCGAGGCAGATGTGGGATCTGCCGCATTGCTTGCTTAATGCCTCTTGGCAGCTGCGTCGACTGCCTTCATCCAGGAACAAGTGCGGGCTAAGTAGGTAACCTCGCGGGCTTCGCTTCAGCATTTTTTGCGCTACCTACCGCCGCTGCGCACCATGACGACTGGCAACGCGCCTAGCGGGCTGACGTCGCCGCCTCAGGCGCGCCTGCACATGTTTTGCGCTGCTTTTTTCAGCGTGCAGCACGCCCGGATTGCCGCGCGCTTGCCATCGATTCGGCCACGGCAATCTTGTCCGCCACCGCGTTCTGCATCGGCGAGCCGGTTTCTAGCAAGCCATGCAGATGACGCCAATGGGTGGTGGCTGCGGCGTAGTCGTGCTGCTGGAAATCACTGATGCCCATCAGCCACAGCCCACGCTGATTGTCCGGCTCGCGCGCGATCAGCTGCTGCAACCGCGTCCGCGAGGCCGCATCGATGGCGAAATCGCTGTGTGTTGCCATGTCGGCGGCGATCCAGCCGACGATGGCCGCGCTGGTGTCGGGTGCGATCTTCAGTGCCTGCGCGTATGCATCGCGCGCCTCGGCGGAGCGGTTGTTCTGCTCATGCGCTTTGGCCTGTTCCATCCACGAAGTGAGCGCTGCCAGTTGCGCCTGTTCGGCAGCGCTAGGTTGTGGTGGTACCGCATCGGCTGCAGCAGCCGTTGCGATGGGCGCCGTCTGGGTTGCCGTCACGTAGACCGGATGTGCGATCGCATCGGGTGCGCCAACCAGCCGATACAGGCCGGCGGTGGCGATGGGCAGGCCCAGTACCAGCAGAATCGGCAGCGTGTAACGTGCATTGCCATTGCGCGTGGGTGTGCGCATCAGCGGCAGCAGTAACAGCAGTAGCGCAACCACCACCAGCGCAGCGCTCAAAAAATAAAAACCCGTCATCACCATTCTTCCTCTGCCTGCGGTGCCACCGCAGTGCCGACACGTGCGCGTTTACGCACGGTGTGAATCACTACCGCAGCGCCGGCGCCCAACATCAGCAGCGGCCCGAACCACAACAGCCAGGTGCCGCGCTTGATCGGCGGGTCGTACAACACAAAATCCGAATAGCGGTCGACCATGTACTGCTTGATCTGCGCATCGCTCTTGCCGGCCTGCAATTGCGCGAACACCTGATGACGCAGATCGCGCGCCAGGGTGGCATTGGAATCGGCCAGGTTCTCGTTCTGGCACACCAGGCAACGCAGTTGCGCGGTCAGTTGTTGATACCGCGCTTCTTCGCTGCGGTTCTTGAACGGCAACGGGTCCACCGCCTGCGCCTGCACGCAGGGCGCGAGCACTATTCCCAACAGCAGCACCAGCAACAGGCGCAGCTTGCGCGCCTGGTCACGCCGATGCGCCTGAAAGACGCCATATCCCAGCATCACGGTGCGCCCTTGGGCAGTGCGGCGATGGCGGGCAGCAGCTCATCGTTGATGACATCGGGGGTGAGCACGCCGATGTGCTTGTAGCGGATCATGCCCTGCGCATCGATCAGGAAGCTTTCCGGCGCGCCGTAGACGCCGAAATCGATGGCGGTCTGCCCGGCTTCATCGGCGATGACCACCGCGTACGGATTGCCCAAGCGTGCCAGCCAGGCAGTCGCATCGGCCGGCGCGTCCTTGTAGTTGTAGCCGATCAACGGCACACCGAGCCGGCTGGCCTGCGCCATCAGTACCGGATGCTCGTGCACGCATTCGGCGCACCAACTGCCGAACACGTTGAGCACATACGGCTTGCCCAGCAGCTGCGCACGGGTGACCTGCTGGTCGGGCGCATCCAGTCGCGGCAGCGAGAAGGCCGGTGCCGGTTTGCCGATCAATGGGGAGGGCACATCGCGCGGGTTGTGCTGCATGGTCCAGTAGATGCCGAAGCCGAACAGGGCGGCGACCAACAAGAACCCCAGCAGGGGCAGCATGCGCTTCACGGGTGCGACTCCTGCGCGATGATGGGCGCTTGGTATGCCGGCGATGCAGCCGCCTTGCCTGCGGAGACCGGCGCGCGGAAGCGTCGTGCGCAGGCGCTGACGAAGCCGCCCAGCATCATCAACAGGCCGCCGGCCCAGATCCAGCGGATGAAGGGCTTGTAGTACAGCCGCAAGGTCCAATCGTGTTCGATGTGCTGGTCGTCCAGTGGCTCGCCGAGCGCGACATAGAGATCGCGGGTGATGCCGGGATCGATCGCCGATTCGGTCTGGATGCGTTCGCTGCTGTACAGGCGTTTTTGCGGATGCAATTGCGCAATGACCTTGCCATCGCGGCTGACCTGCACGCTGCCTTGTTCGGCCTTCCAGTTTGGCCCGTCGACCAGCTGCACACCGTCGAAGCGGAACGCGTGGCCGGCAATATCCGCGCTCTGGCCGGGCGACAGCCGTACATCGCGTTCGACCGACAGGCTGTCGGAGATCAGCACGCCGGCGACGAACACCGCCACCCCCGCATGCGCGATCAACATGCCGGCCATCTCCGCCGGAAAGCGTCGCCCACGCGGCATCTCGCGCCACCGTTTATAGACGTATAGCGCGGTGCCGGTGGCCACCCAGGCCGCCACGCCAATGCCGGCGATGGCCTTGGCCTGGCCCTCGGCAAACAAGCTGCCGACCAGCGCGCAGGCGATTGCAGCGATGCCGGCGCGGGCACCCAGCGCCTTTAACGGTGCGGCGTCGGCCTGGCCCCAACGCAGGTAGGGGCCGAACGGCAGCAACAGCACTACCGGCAACATCAGCAACGGGAACAGCAGGCCGAAGTACGGCGGCCCCACTGACACCTTGCCCAGACCGAAGGCATCGGCAATCAGCGGGAACAAGGTGCCCAGCAACACCATCGCTGCGGCGACGGTGAGCAATAGATTGCCGATCAGAATCCCAGTTTCGCGCGAGGCGGCGGCAAACGGTTTACCGCTGGCGATTCTGGGTGCGCGCAAGGCGTAGAGCAGTAACGAACCACCGACCACTGCGACCAGGAAGATCAGGATGTACAGCCCGCGGCGCGGGTCGGCGGCGAACGCATGTACCGAGGTCAGCACGCCCGAGCGCACCAGGAACGTACCCAGCAGCGACAGCGAGAATGCCAGGATCGACAGCAGGATGGTCCACGCACGCAGGCTGCCGCGTTTTTCGGTCACCGCCTGGGTGTGAATCAACGCGGTGCCCACCAGCCACGGCATGAAACTGGCGTTTTCCACCGGGTCCCAGAACCACCAGCCGCCCCAGCCCAGTTCTGCATACGCCCACCAGCTACCGGCCACGATGCCGGCGGTGAGGCAGGCCCAGGCCACATTGGTCCATGGCCGCGCCCAGCGCACCCAGGCCTGTTCCAGTTCGCCGCCCAGCAGGGCCGCCACCGCGAACGCAAAGGCCACCGAGAAACCGACATAGCCGGTGTAGAGCACCGGCGGGTGGAAGGTCATGCCCGGATCCTGCAACACCGGATTGAGCTCGTTGCCGTCCAGCGGAATCGGCGACAGCCGCCCGAACGGATTGGAGGTCAGCAGGATGAAGGCCAGAAAGCCCACCGACACCAGGCCCAGCACCGCCAACACGCGCGCAGCGAAATACTGCGGCAGATGCCGGCTGAAAGCGGCCAGCAACACCGTCCAGGTGGCAAGGATGGCGATCCAGAGCAGCAACGAGCCTTCGTGCGCGCCCCACACCGCGGCGAAGCGGTAGTACCAGGGCAGGGCGATGTTGGCGTTGGCCGCGACATAGCCGACCGAAAAATCCAGCGACAGCAGCGACCAGGCGAGCAGGCCGAACGCCATCCACACGAACACGGCCTGGCCCACCGCTGCCGGCCGCGCGACGCCCATCAAGGCGGTATTGCCACGCCAGGCACCGATCAGCGGCAACACGCCCTGGGCAAGCGAAAGCAGCAGCGCCAGGATCAGTGCGATCTGGCCGAGTTCAGGCGTCATGAGTGGGTCGCAGCGTGCGGCAAAAAGAGATTGGCGAGTGAGCGGCGCGCAGCCAATGCCGCCTCAACGCGGCGCGGCCAGCGGCACGGCGGTCGCGGGGATCGGCTTGCCGACATGGCCTTCGGCCATCGCGTCCTTGAGTTCTTTCGGCATGTAGGTTTCGTCGTGCTTGGCCAGCACTTCGTTGGCGACAAAGCGTTCGCCCTGCATGCGCCCGTTGGCGATCACCGATTGGTTGTCGCGAAACAGGTCCGGCAGGATGCCGGTGTACTCGACCTGGGTGGCCGCATGTTTATCGATGACGGTGAAGCTGACTTTCAGCGAGTCGCTGGCGCGCTGGATCGAGCCGGCCTTGACCATGCCGCCGAGACGGAACTGTTGATAGCTGGCCGCTTCGCCGGCGTGCACCTGGCTGGGCGTGAACAGGTAGCTCATGTTCCGCTGCAGCGCGAACACGATCAGCGTCACCGCGAGCGCGGCGGCGGCGATGACGCCAAGCACCAGCCACAGACGTTGTTTGCGCGTGGCATTCATGGCGCGTCGCGCTCCAGCGTTGGCGCCGGTTGATCGCGCGCACGACGCGGGGTTTGCCGTTGCAACTGGCCACGCAGTTCGCGCGGCAGGCGTCGGCGTCGCAACCATGGCGCTGCCAGGTCGGCCAACAGCACCAGCACGAACAACGCGTAGGACGTCCACACGTATTGGCCGTAGCCGCCCATCGCCAAAAACGTATTCATGCGGTGCGCTCCGTCAATACGATGCGGCGTGCCCAGTCCTTGCCGCTTTCCAGCGCCAGCAGGTCCACGCGCACGCGGCCGAACAGGCTGGCGACGTAGTAGCACTTGGTGGCCAGCATCATCGTCAGCAACGGCCACAGCATGTCCGCGCCCATCTTTGAGGGGCCGAGCAGACGCACGGTGGAGCCTTGATGCAGCGTGTTCCACCACACCACCGAGTAATGCACGATGGGCAGATTCACCAGGCCGACCAGGGCAAGCAAGCCGGCGGCACGCATGGCCTGACGACGGTCTTCCACCGCGTGGTACAGGCCAAGCACGCCCAGATACAGAAACAGCAGCAGCAACTCCGAGGTCAGTCGCGCGTCCCAGGTCCACCAGGTGCCCCACATCGGCTTGCCCCACAGCGAGCCGGTGCACAAGGTGATGAAGGTGAACGCCGCACCGATCGGTGCCGATGCCATGGTCACCACTTCGGCCAGCTTGATCCGCCACACCAGCGCGATAAACGCCGACACGCCCATCGCTGCGTAGATGAAAAGACTCATCCAGGCACTGGGCACGTGGATGAAGATGATGCGGTAGGCATCGTGCTGCTGATAATCCGGCGGCGCCAGCACCAGCCCGCCGTAAGCGGCCACCGCGCCGAGCAGCAAGGCCAGGCCCAGCACCCACGGGCGCACGCGTCCGGCGAAGCGGTAGAACGTCGGCGGCGAGCTGAGTTTATGCAGCCACAAGGGAATCCACTTGGCCATGCCGGTGTCGTCAGTTGGAATGTTTGGAAGGCGACAGCGCATCGACGGCGGCGCCTGCATTGACCTGCAACTGGCCGTCGGAGACCTTGCTGGTGCGTTGCAACAGGTCGCGCAGCGCAGTGGCATCCATCGACGGCGACAGCGACAACAGCAGTGCGGCCATGCCGCTGACATGTGCGGTGGCCATCGACGAGCCGGAGGTGAAGTCGTAACGGCCGTTCGGCTGGGTGGTCAGAATGTCCTTGCCGGGTGCGCTGAGCACGCCGGGCATGGCGGTGGTGGCGCTGCTGCTGCGAACCACCAGCACGCCGGGCACATCATTGGGAAAGCCATCCAGCCGCCCGTTCGGCGGCATTGCCGCGACCACGATGCGGCCTTGCTGCACCAGATGCAGCAGCATCTTGCTCAGCAGCGGGTCGGCCGGGCCGCCCAGGCTCAGGTTGACCACGCGTGCGGAGCTGTTGTTGATCGCCGCCAGCGCCTTGGCCAGGGTGAAAGTATTGCAGCGTGCGGTGGCGCCCACCGTGGGCGCATACCAGCACGCCTTGTAGACGCTCAGCATGGCCTTGGGCGCCATGCCGACGATGCCTTGGTGGTTGTTGCTGCCGGCCGCAATGATTCCGGCCACTTCGGTGCCGTGCGAATCGCTGCTGGTCATGCCCGGCTTGTCGTCGACCAGGTCGTGCACGTCGCGGATGCGCGATTTCAGATCGGGGTGGTTGGTGTCCACGCCGGTATCGACCACTGCCACCAGCACACCGCGCCCCTGGGTGACAGCCTGCGCGCTGGCGGCATCGGTATCGATGAAGCCGCGCTGCATGTCCACGTATGGGTCGTTGTAGCCGGACAACGGCGTGGTCTTTTCCGCCGCATCGGTAGAAAACACCGAGAAATCCTGCACCGGCTGCACCAGCTCCACGCCCTCGTCGTCAGCCAGCGCGGTGACCAGCTCATCGCGCGACACGCCCGGTGGCGGCTGCAGCACCGCGCAATACAGGCCCAGCGAGGTGATCGGCCAGCCGGACACTTCGCGCAGCTTGTAACGCTGCTTGATGGCTTCCATGCGCACGGCGGCCTTCTGGCCGGCGCCGTAATAGCTGGAGGCGTAGCCGATCAGGCTGGAGCCGGCGCGGGCCGGCGGCGCGCTGAGCGGATTGGCCACCGCCAGCAGGATGTCCCGGCTGCTGTCGGGCGTATGCGCATCGGCGGACGTCGCGTTGGCGCTGGCTGCATCCTCAGCAGTGTTCTGCAACGCCGCGGCAGGCGCATTGCCATGCACGCCCATGCTGAGCAGCGCGGCGACCAGGCCGATGGCGAAGAAACGGCTCATGGGGCGGAGACGATCTCGGCCAGCCGGATGCCCGGATTGGCGCGCAGTTGCTGCACGGTCCGTTGCGGCTGGGCCGGCGGCTGCGGCGCAGCAGGCACCACGGTGTAGGCACCCATGTCGTTGGGCCCACCGATGACCTGCAGCTGCTGCGCATGCAGCAGTCGGTCCCAGTCGGCCACGGTCATGCTGGCGTCCGGCACCACGCGGATGGCGCCTTGCGGCACCGGCAGCGCAGTGGCGCTACTGAGTGTGCGGTAGTCGTGCGACGGTGCCGGCGAGGCTAGCTTGACGCCCATGACACCCAGGCCGATGGCCTGTACCAGCGCGGCGGCGGCCAGCGCACGCACGGTCCAGCTGCCGGAGCGACGCACGGCCGGTGCCGGTGCGATGCGTACCTCGGGTGCATCCAGACGACCGAGCAGGCGTTGCAGGCCGGCGTTGGCGTCCAGTTTGACCGCCGGCGGTAGCGCCAGCGCCTGACGCAGGCGATTTTGCTGGGCGAACTCGGCGCTGCACGAGGTGCATTTGGCCACGTGCGCGATCAGCCAGGCGTTTTCTTCCTCGGTCGCGCTATCCAGCAGGACGGCCGGCATCAGTTCCCAGGCGTGCGAGCATTCCTTGCCAGGCGCGATGAAAAACGTCTTCATTGCAGGGTCTCCGTGTAAGGGGTGTTGCCGGCCAGGCCGGGCAGCACATTGCGTAATTTGACCCGCGCATGAAACAGCCGGGCTTTGATCGTGCCCACCGGGCACTGCATGATTTCGGCGACTTCTTCCAGCTTGTGGCCGACGCCGTAGACCAGTTCGATCACCAGGCGCTGATCCGGCGACAGCCGTTCCATGCCCTTGTCCAGCCAGTCGCGTAGCTCGCGGTCGTCGTTGTCGTCGGTGCTGGGGGCGTGGTCTTCCACCAAGACGGTATCGTCGATGGACTCGCCGTCGTGCTGGCGCAGGCATTTGAGCCCGCAGCGGTAAGCGATGCCCATGATCCAAGTCGACACTTGCGAGTCGCCACGGAAATCGCCCGCTTTTTGCCAGGCAATCCAGAAGCAGTCGTTGATGGCCTCTTCGATGATGTCCGGGCGGCGCGTCAGGCGCGACAAAAACCGGCACAAGCGGCCGTGGTAGCTGTGGTACATGCTCGCCAGGGCGTCACGATCGCCCGCAGCCATGCGGCGCAACAGCATGCGGTCGGTGGCATCGCCAAGGGTGTCGGACTCATTCATCGAAGCAGGCATGGGGTAGGACACCTCTAGGTGCCCGCAGGCGGGCGAAAGGTTGCGGTTGAATCAGAAACTGCGGGACACCATGCCCACCCACGGCGTTTCGCCGGGCCCGCCTTGCGCGCGCGGGGTGTTGTTGCTGGTGACGACCCGGTCCAGCTTCACTGTCCATGCCGCGCGGCTCCACTTCAGGCCCACTTGCCCATACCGATAGCGGCCGGAACTCTGGGCGCCGTAGGACATCGCCGGAAAGTCCGAGATGCCGGCACCGGCCGAGAGGCTGAAATCCCCCGTCAGCGGCACGTTGGCGGTGACGTCGACCACCATGTTCCAGGGCGAGCGTTGCGCGCGCGGGAAATTGAAGCTGGAGAGCGAGAAGGTGAGCGTGTCGCGGTAGGACCAGGCCAGACTGGCTTCCTGGCGGTCGAAGCTGCGCGACTGGCGGTCGGCCGGATAGGCGTAATACAGCAGGCTGGCCTGCATCTGCCAGCGATCGCCCAGCATCCAGCCACGCGCGCCCTGGAACGTGAGCGCCACCGGGTCGCTAAAGGAGGGCGACTGCAGCGCCGCGGAGGCCGATATCGACCAGCCGGGCGAGGGCAGCCAATAGCCGGCTGCCTGCAAGGTGACGCGGTTAGGTGCGATGGAGATGCCGCGGTCGATCAAGGTGGACGCCACCGCCACTGCGCCGCCGACGTTGTCTGCCATTGCAGTGCCGCAGGGGCCCATGACCAGCGCAAGCAGCAACGCGCGACGCAACCCCAGCTGCCGGCACCGCTGTAACTGGCAAGGCATCCTCGGCAGGATGGGAAGGCGCGGCTGTCGTGCCGAGCCACTCGCGGGCAATGGCTGCCCGTCGCAGACGGTGTGGCGTCGCGGTCGGCAAGGGGACGGCTTGGCGGGCGAAACGTTCGGCAAGGGCGTGGGACGTGGACCGTAGCGGTGCGCGATGGTGACCCATCACGCGGGGCGAGACCGCCGTGTCTGTGGCGGTTCCGTCCGTATACGCGAAGGGTTCGTGTCAGGCAACGCGGGCCGTGCACCTTTGCAGGTGCAGCGGTGACCCGCATGCAGGCCGCGGACACTGCGGCCGGCACGCTGTACCGGGCTTGAAGCGATCCTCACAATGGCACGCGCCGCGTTCAGGCCTGCGCGGGCGATACCGCACACCGGCACATCCCTTCGGACCGCGCCGATTACGCTTGCGCCATGCGTGCCGGCCCGGCCAGTGGTGCCAAGGCGGGCCGGCACACCCTCAACGCAGGGTGCTGAGGTAGGTGACCAGGGCGTCGAGTTCCTTGTCGTCTTCAAGCCCTTCGTACTTCATCTTCGTATTCGGCAGCGTGGCCTTGGAATCTTTTTTGAGGAAGTCCTTGAGGCTGGCGGTATCCCAGGTGCGCTTGCTTGCCTTGAGATCGGCCGAGTAGCCGCTGAAGTCCGCCACGGTGGCTGCGGGACGGTTGACGATGCCGAACAGCGACGGGCCTTTCTTGTTCTTGCCCTGCGTCGCGCTGTGGCACTCGGCGCATTCGCTAATGAACACACTCTTGCCATCGGCGGCGCGTGCCGAGCCAGGCAGCAGTGCGCCGGCCAGCAACAGGCCGGCCAGCGACGCGCAAAACAGGGTTGGGTGGAATGACTTCATGGGGGTCCTTACGTGTGGGGGGATCAGAACGTCAGATTGACCGACATGGTGAAGCTGTCCAGATCACGCGGGTTGGTGATCGGCGGGCCGCGGAACACGTTGGAAGTGCTGCCGTTGAACTTGTCGAACCGGAACCAGCCCGCCGACAGACGCAGGTTGGCGATCGTGGTGTAGGTGCCTTCCTTGCCGAACGGGGTCCAGTACAGAAGGATCAGGTTGCTGGTGGTATCCGGAATGCCCACCGGCGAATAACGCGCCGCATCGAACGAGCCGGTGTTGATCATGTGCGCGGCCAGCACGCCGTAGGTCTGCTTGAACGCGTAGTTCATGCTGATGGTCTGATCGCGCACGTTGCCGCGCTCCAGCGCGGGCATGGTCGGGTCGGCCGACATCAGCGGGGTGCCGTATTTGCGGCGCTCGTAGATGTTGACGTAGGCCAGCGACATCACGTGCTCGCGGGTGCCCAGGAACTGATAGGTCAGGTCGTAGCCGAAGTCGGTGAGGTCGTCGCTGGGCCCGTTGCGCGGACGCTGGCGGCGCGTGTTGAGCGCAGTCAGGCCGACCGAGAAGAACTGCCGCTTCATGTCCTTCATATAGGCAAGGCGGGCATAGCTGGTATCGCTGAGCTTGCCCGGGTCGCCGTTGATCGGCCAGCCGAGGCGATCCTGTGCAGACGGCGACAACGCGCTGTAGCTGCCCACTTCGCCGTACCAGTTGCGGTCGTACAACCCGTACACGCTGGCACCGATGACGCGGTTGGACAGCGACGAGGAGCTGAGCATGGTGGACGCGCCGCCGTTGGAGGCCGGCGTCAGGGTGGAAGCATTGGGCAACACATGGATCGGGTCGGAGATGCCCGGATTGTTGTTGACGCTGACACCGATCATGGTGTCCTTGCCGGCCATCTGGAACGGCTTGCTGACAAAGCGCAGATCCACATCGTCCAGGCGCGTATCGAAGGTGGCGTTGCCGCTGTTGTTGGAGCGGATCTTGGAGTAGCCGCCGATGTTGTCGTTGACGCGGCCGGCCAGATACAGATCGGCCTGGGTCAGGCGTGCGGTGCTGTCGCCGCGGCTGGGATTGCTGCGCGCCCAGGTGAGCTGACCGGACACCGGAATCTTGGTGCCTTCGCCATTGGTATCGGTGAAGCCACCCAGCTTGAAGCGCATGCCGTAGGGCGTCAGCGACGGACCATAGGAGCCGATATGGCAATCCGCGCACGAAGAACCGGTCTGCCGGGCGAACGAGGGAATCGCCTGTGCCTGCGTGCTGGCCAGCAGCAACAACGGGCCGGACACGCATAACAAGGACGTCAGAGAAGCGGTGCGCGATGCGCTGGCGCGGCGCGGAGCAGGCTGGGAGATAGGCATGGAAAGTCCTTGTTCGACGGTGCGGGGTTCAACGGAGAGAGAGCGGACGAGGGCGAGGGAGGTGCGGCGACTCATGCGCGCTTGCCCGGCAGCACGCGGTACAGCAGGCCATCGCGCAGCACCAGGTGATGCCAGAGCGCAGCGCCGATATGCAGGGTCACTAATGCCAGCAACGCCCAGGCGGCATTCAAATGCCACACGCCCAGGGTGTCGCCCAGATCCGGGTCTGCCTCGATGAGATTCGGCAGCGCCAGTCCGAACAGATAGACGGTCTTGCCGAACGCGTTGCTCAGCGACCAGCCGATCAACGGCAGCGCGAGCATCAACCCGTACATCGCCAGATGGGTGCCGCCTGCGGCTAGGCGCGTGA
This sequence comes from Xanthomonas sp. WCS2018Noco2-27, assembly GCF_031843525.1. Lineage (NCBI taxonomy): Bacteria > Pseudomonadati > Pseudomonadota > Gammaproteobacteria > Lysobacterales > Lysobacteraceae > Xanthomonas > Xanthomonas sp. WCS2018Noco2-27. The sequence continues at coordinate 481,058 of NZ_JAVTIK010000001.1, forward strand.
TCAAAGATGCGGGCGGGCCGGGTGGCAGCGTGCGCAAACGCAGCCGCAGGCCGACGCGCAGCACGAACAACAGCAGCACCATCAGGCCGAAATGGCGATGTCCTTCGAGCAGCCATTGACGCAATGCGCGTCCATCGAGCTCGGCGCGCAGCAGAATCAGGCTGGCCGCCATCACCAGGCACAGCACGGTGAGCCAGTGCAGCACCCGCATCGGTTTGGGCAAAGGCGTCACACCCGCCGCAGGCGCGGCCTGTGTCGAGGAGGGCAGCGCTGTGGCGCTGCCGGTGGCTGCCGTGTCGGGCGCCTGGGGGGATGGGTGCATCTGGTTGGTGTCCTCACCGGTGGTGGTCGTTGGTTCCGGCAGTGCGTGCTGCGCTGCCAGGCCTGGCTCCCCACGCCGGCCGGAACTGCGGCCAGGTGAACGTGCACCGATATGTGCGGAGCTACCGATGAAAGGTTGCGTCGCCACAACGAATTTTTATCGTTCCGGAATGCGCTCGAAGGCGAAGCTGCGCTTGCACGCACGTGGCTTCGCAGGGTCGTGACGTCGCGCAACCTTTCACGCATCCCGGCGCACTCAGGCATGTCGCACTACGTGCAGTCAGCGCTTACGCCCCGGATCATGGCCTTCGAACCCATCCAGTTGCATACCCACGGCGACGATCGTGGCCTGCTCATTTCGTTGGAGCAGCAGCGCAATGTCCCGTTCGAGATACGCCGCGTGTATTACCTGTTCGGTACTCGCAGCGGCGTCCACCGCGGCCAGCACGCGCATCGCCAGCTCAATCAGCTGGCGGTGGCCCTGCATGGCTCGGTGACGATCCTGCTGGACGAAGGCAAGGGCGATGGCCCGACCGAGGTGACCTTGAACGACCCCTCGCAAGGCCTGCTGCTGGGCCGCATGGTATGGCGCGACCTGCACCATTTCAGCCCCGACTGCGTGCTGATGGTGCTGGCCGACCAGCTCTACGACCCGGGCGATTACATCCTGGATTACGATGAGTTTCTGGGCGAAGCGCGTGGGGAACAGGAACAGCTGAGTGCACACGCCAGCATTGTCGCGGGCAGGATCGCACTGCTGGGAGCGCAGTCGTAAATGGTCGGCTTGATGGATGTGCCGTTCCTGGATTTACGCGCGGTCAACGCACGTTACGCGGATGAACTCAAAGCCGCTGCCGCGCGGGTGATCGATGCTGGCTGGTATGTGCTCGGCCAGGAGCTGGCTGCATTCGAAGAGGAGTTCGCCAGTTACTGCGGCGCGGCGCATGCGGTCGGGGTGGGCAATGGGCTGGACGCGTTGTCGCTGATCCTGCGCGGCTACCGCGAGCTGGGCGTACTACGCGAGGGCGATGAGATCATCGTGCCGGCCAATACCTTCATCGCGACCTTTCTGGCGATCAGCCAGAACCATCTGGTGCTGGTGCCGGTGGAGCCGGACCCGGTCACCTTCAATATGGACACGGCGAGTGTGGAAAAGGCGATCGGGCCACGCACCCGCGCCATCATGGCGGTGCACTTGTACGGTCAGCTGGCTGACATGGCGGCGCTGCAGACGCTGACGCATCGCTACGGGTTACTGCTGATCGAAGATGCAGCGCAAGCGCATGGTGCAACGGTGCAGGGCAAGCGCGCAGGTGCTTTCGGCGATGCCGCCGCGTTCAGTTTCTTTCCGACGAAAAATCTTGGTGCGTTGGGCGATGGCGGCGCAGTCGTAACTTCCGATACGCGATTGGCCGAGCGCATCCGCGCGCTACGCAACTACGGCTCGGAGGTGAAGTACCACCATCTCTACCAGGGTGTGAACTCGCGCCTGGACGAGCTGCAGGCCGCCTTGCTGCGCGTCAAACTGGGCTATCTGGACGAAGAGATCGCGCTGCGGCGCGCGGTGGCGCGGCGTTACCTGCAAGGCATCGACAACCCCTTGATCGTCCTGCCGACAGTGGTCTCCGACGAACAGCATGTCTGGCATCTGTTCGTGGTGCGCAGCCCGCAGCGCGATGCCTTGCAGGCGCATCTGTTGCGCCATGGCATCCATACCCAGATTCATTACCCGGTGCCGCCGCATCGGCAGCCGGCCTACGCAACGCTCGGCGATGCCTGTTTGCCGGTGAGTGAGCGCCTGCACGCCGAAGTTCTGAGTCTGCCGATGGGCCCCGCGCTGGATACAGCGTCGGTTGAACGCGTGATCGCCGCCTGCCAATCGTTCGGTGCAGGTGCATGAATCTGGTGCGCAGCAGCGCCTACACCGGCGTCGCGACGCTGGCGAAGTTGCTCGCTGCGCTGGTGGTGGTCAAGTTGGTGGCCGTCTACGCCGGGCCGCAGGGCGTGGGGCGACTCGGCCAGTTCCTCAATGTGATGTCGGTGCTGGCGGTGTTGGCGGGCGGTGGCATCAGCGCCGGTATCGTCAAATACGTCGCCGAGTACCGCGACGACCCGCCGGCCCAGGCGCGCTTGCTCAGCGCGGCGTTGTGGTACGCGTTCTGTGCGTCTTGCGTGCTGGCGGTGCTGGCGGTGGCGTTCAGCGGGTTGCTTGCCGAGCGGTTGTTGGGCGATGCCAGCTACCAACCGCTGATTTGCGTGCTGGCAGTCGCGCAGTTGGGCATCGCGCTGGTCAATTACATTCTTGCGGTGATCAACGGTTTCATGGATGTGCGCCGCCTGGCCATCGTGCAGGTGAGCGGCGCGGTAATCAGCGTTACGCTGGTTACATGGCTGTCCAGCATGGCGCAGCTCCAGGGTGCATTGCTCGCACTGGTGCTGGGGCAGGTGGTGTGGCTGTTGGCGGGGGTGCCGGCGCTGCGGCGCAGCCCATATTTTCGGCGCGAGATGTTGCGCCCGCGCTTCGATGCCGTCATGACACGCAGGCTGGCGGCCTTTTCGGTGATGACGCTCACGTCCACCTTGGTGCCGCAGCTGGTGATCATTCTGGTGCGCAACCATCTTGTTGCCCGGTTCGGGTGGGAGCAGGTGGGCTACTGGCAGGCAGTGAGCCGGGTGTCGGATGCCTACCTGCTGTTTTTCACTACCGCCATCAATGTGTATTACCTGCCCAAGCTGGCCTCGCTGCATGCGCGTGCCGCATTGGGGCGCGAGCTGCGCGCTGCGTATCGTTACGTGATGCCGGCGGTGATCGTGATGGCGTTGGGTGTGTATGTCTGCCGCGATTGGGTGACCTGGCTGTTGTTCGACCCGCAGTTTGCTGCGGCCAGAGCGCTGTACGGCCCGCAGCTGGTGGGCGATGTGGTCAAGATCGCCGCCTTCGTGTTGTCGTATGTGATGTTGGCCAAGGCCATGACGCGCTTGTTCGTGGTGTCCGAATGCGTGTTCGCCGCCAGCTATCTGGGGTTGGTGTACCTGTTTACCGGGTACTTCGGGCTGATCGGTGCGATGTACGCCTTTGTCGCCAACTACGTGCTGTATCTGCTGTTCAATATCGTGGTGGTACGGCGCTATCTGGTGCAGCCGGCATGAACGACTGCACGCAGCCGGCAGGGCGCGCGCGCGGGCCGTTGGTGTCGGTGCTGATCCCCGCGTTCAACCATGAGCGTTTCGTGCAGCGTTGCCTGGACAGCGTGTTGGAGGACCCGTACCCGTGCAAGGAGATCGTCATCATCGACGATGGCTCCAGCGATGCCACCGGCGAAAAGATCGCCCAGTGGATCGCCGCTCACGGGCATCGGCTGCCGGTGCAGTTCGTGCAGCGCGCGAATCGCGGTGTGACAGCGACGCTGAATGAGGCTGCGCGATGTGCGCGGGGTGACTATCTGCGCATCGTTGCAAGTGACGACTATCTGATTCGAGACGGTCTCGGCAGGCAGGTCGCTTATCTTGAGGGCAATTTCCGTAAATCCGCTGTCATTGGCGATGCGATCGTTGTCGATGCGGAGGGCAGGCAATTGCACCAAAGTGCGATGCGCGACCTTCACTTGGCTAACAAGAAATTGTACGGATCCGATGCAGGGATCCGTCGAGCTGTTATCAGCGAATGGGCGGTGAGTGGCGCCGTCATGATGCTCAGGCGTAGCGCCTTCGATAAAGGGATGACGTGGGATGAGACGCTCAGGATCGAGGATTGGGATTTCTTTCTTCGATTGGTTGCCGGCGATCATCTAGGGTTCATTGACGTCGCCGTGTGTGCATATCGGTTGCATGAGACCAATGTGAGTAAGACGCGAGATGTCGAGAGGCGATTGGAAAATCTGAGTGAGTTCGCAAGGGTTGCAGCGCGCAGCTGTGATCTATTCACGGGTGTCGAGTCGTGGATGCTGCGTGCCAAGTTGAGTTTGATACACGCAAAGATCTCTTTTTTGCGAAGAAGATACCCCTCCGTCCTTTGGCACCTCGCGGCACATTCGGTCAGGAACTTCATTGCTCTGTGCAGTTCGAAGACAGGGGTGTTGGGGTGACCATCACGGTTGGATCGTTGATGCGGAGGCCTTACACGTACTTGGCTATCCCCATCGTCATCAGCTGTTTCATCACAGCTGTCACTTACGAACTTCCACCTGGATACTCGCAAGGACTCGTCTGGCTGCTTGCGGCGGCGATTGGCGTGTTCGTTCTGGACTTGGTGGTTGGAACCAAGTTACCGAGCTTCGAACGTTTACGTCGCCATCGCTATGCCGGAACCCGCGATGCGTTTCTGGCGATGACGCTGGCAGCCGTGGTCACGGTGTTTTGCATTGTCGATGTGGTGGTGTTTCCGATTCCCTTATTCAGCGATCCATCGTCCTATGCCACCTTGAGCCCGTTGCGTTCGCACGTGCGGCATATCTCCAACATGTGCTGGATCCTGCCGCCGATTGCGTTGCTCTGCGTACGCCATCGCGGCCTGCGCGCGGCAATGGTGACGTTTGGATTTGTGTTCCCGATTGTGGTGATCGACCGCAATCGGATCTTTGCCGGCCTGTTCTCGTTCGTGCTGGTGATGGTGTTGCGGCGGGACCCGGCGCGCACGTTGCCGTGGAAGACCATCGGTGTGCTGGTGCTGGCAGGTGGCGGCGTGTTCTCGGTGCTCGGTGCCTTGCGCTCCGGCTCGCTGGCGACCGTGGCATTGCCGTTCAGCGCGTTCTACCGTGCCATGCCGCAGGGCGTGCAGTGGCTGCTGCTGTACATCAGTGCCGGGCCGTACAACTTTGGCGCCATCCTGGCCAAGGGCTACGAAAACGCCAGTTTTCTGATCAACCAGCTGGTGCCGTTCAGTGGTTCGATTGCCACCGCCGATACCAGCATTCCACTGGATGCGCCCAACATCAATGTGGGCACGGAGTTCTTTCCGTTTCTGATGGCCTGGGGCGCGCCGGGGGCGTTGCTGGCGCTGTTGGCGTTGTATGCCGGCCTGGTGTGGAGCGTCCGTCGCCTCAATGGCTCGCTATCGATTTTCCACGTGCTGATCTTCTTGCGTATTGCTTACGCCTGCCTGATGTCGCCATTCGCGCCTCAGGCGTTCACCTGGACCAACTTTGGTTTCATTGCGCTGTGTTTGGTGCTGCACGCCTGCACCGTGTTGTTGCCCACCCGCCATGCAGTACCCCCATCTGTCGCGTAAGCGCGGCAACCCACTGTCACGTATCAGAGCCTGCGTACCATGAATCAACACGACGAAATATATCTGATCGATCTGTGGCGCATCCTGCGGCGCGAATGGCGTTGGGCGCTGGCTGCGTTGGTGCTGGTGCTAGGCATGACGTTCGTCTTCCTGCGCGTGGCAAAGCCGCAATGGGATGCCACCGCATGGATCCAGGTGGGCGAGATCGGCCCCACGCCTGCCGGCCGCGACCCCAAGGTCGAGCCGTTCCAGCGGGTGATCGATCGCATGAAGACGCGGCTGTTTCAGGACGCTGTCTTGCACCAGGCCGGGGTGCCGCTCAAGAGCCGTGCCGCGCAGCTGTATCGCGGTAGCCTGAAGCCGGATCCGGACCCATATGCCAATCTCATCGGTGTGACTATTCGTGCCGAGTCGGTGCAGCAGGCGCGCACGTTGGCGATGGCCACCGTTACTGCATTGCAGAGCTTGCATGGCGACACCAATACCGCTGCGCTCGCGCTGGCGCGTACTCGCCTGCAGGGGCTTGACGAGGATCTGCGCGTTGCCATGCTCAATCGTGAGCAGCTGCAACAGCAACTGCAGGCCGGCACCGCAGCAAGTCCGGCGCAGGTGCTGGCCGGAGTGTTGCTGACCGACAACACCGCCACCATCCGCGCGATCAAGAGCGAGCGCGATGATCTGATCGCGCGGCTGACCGCGCGTTACACCTATCAAACCTCGCTGGCGTGGCCGTTGTATGTGCCCGAGCAGCGGGCGTTTCCGAATGCGGTGATGGTCTGGGCGGTCGGTCTGCTCGGTGGAGCGGGCTTGGGCGTGCTGGTGGCAGTGGTGCGCAATGCCTGGCGTCGCCGTCGTGCTGAAGGCGCTCGTGCCATCGCTTAAGAGCTAACAAACACGACTGCGCGCACCGCCATGCGGGCGCGAAGCAGCATGGCGGTGCGGCATGGACCATGCATCCGCTCCGGCGTTGGGTGCGCCGTGCAAACTACTCCCAACGTTCTGGCAGCCGCTCCATGATGAGCGCTCGTCGCCGTCCACTGCGCGTGCGTCAGAAGTGGCGGGCCGATCCTTGATAGCGCCCGCCGTTGGCACGTGTAGGCGTGGCATGTCGTGATTGATACGCGCAGCGCTGCCAGCGGCCTCTTGTCAACGCTGGATCTGTCGCTAGTCCATCCAGGCATTGCTCGCGCGCGGTCGGACTGCAACCAAACCGACTAGTGCTGGCACTCACGGGTCTATCAAGCGATACCGCGTTGGCGGTACCGCGTCTGGAGAGTGTCGTGAAATCAGCAGGACGGGTTGGGGAGGCGATGCATGTCAGTGGTCAGTGAGCATGCCGCGCGCGGCGGGACGGTCGCGCCGGAGCAGTTGCTGGAGACGCAGCGCGCGTTCGACAGCGTCGCCCCCGATTACGACGGTCCGCGCGGCAACAACGCGCTGATCCAGCGCATGCGCACCACGCTGTGGGACACGGTGGCTGCCGAGTTGCCGGTCGGCTCGCGCTTGGTGGATCTGGGCTGCGGTACTGGTCTGGATGCGGGCGAGTTCGCGCGCCGCGGCTACAACGTGCTGGCCACCGATTGGTCGCCGGCCATGATCGAGCGCACCCGCCACCGCGCGGTGACGCAGGGTCTGGAGGAGCGTCTGGCGGCTGCGCATGTGGGCATCCAACAGCTCGACCAGCTCGAGGGCACCTTCGACGGCATGTATTCCAACTTCGGCCCGCTCAATTGCGCGCCGGATCTGCCGGCGGTGGCCGCCGAATGCGCGCGTCTGCTGCGTGCCGACGGTTGCCTGGTGTTTTCGGTGATCGGGCGCATCTGCCCGTGGGAAATCGGCCATTACGCATTACGTGGGCGCTTCAAGCGCGCGGCGGTGCGTGCGGCCAAGGGCGCAACCGCGGTGGGCATGAACGGCCACACCATCTGGACCTGGTACCACCTGCCGCGCGAGTTCTATCGCGCGTTCGAAAAGCACTTCGTGCTGGACAGCTACCGTGCCCTGAGCCTGTTCCTTCCGCCGCCGTATCTGGTGGAGTTTTGCGAGCGCCATCCGCGCGTCTCCGAGCGCCTTGGCCGGCTGGACGACCGTTTCGGTGGGTTGCCGCTGTTGCGCGACATGGGCGATCACTTCCTGATCGTGATGCGCAAGCGCTGAGTGGAGATGCCCATGTCCATGGCCGATGTCTGTCTGCAGGGTGCGCGATCGATCACGCTCGCGGGGCCGTCGCGCGCAGCGGTGAACCTGCGCGCGGGCCGCTTCGGTGGCACGCTGGGCACCGGGACCTTGCGTCTGGATCTGCAGGGGCATGTGCTGGCGCCGGGCCTGATCAACGCGCACGAGCACTTGCAGGTGAACTGTGTGCCGCCGCTGCCGCAGGGTGCGCCGTTCGCCAACAGCTACGCATGGATCGAAGCATTTCAGGCGCACTTTCAACATCCGGAAGTGGCTGCGGCATTGCGCGTGCCCAAAGCGGTGCGCTTGCGCCATGGCGGCCTGAAGAATCTGCTCGCCGGCGTGACCTGCGTGGCGCAGCACGACCCCTGGCATGCCACGCTGGATGAGGTCGATTTTCCGGTCAGCGTGCTGCACGAATTCGGTTGGAGTTATGCATTGGGTTGGACCGGCTACGGTCCGCCGGTGCAGGGCAGCTTTGCGGCAACGCCGGCGGCGCACCCGTGGATGATCCATCTGGCCGAAGGCACCGACGCAGTGGCGCGTGCCGAGCTCGACGATCTGGATCGGCTCGGTTGCCTGGCGTCCAACACGGTGCTGATCCACGGTGTGGGCATGGGCGAGCAGGATATCGAGCGGGTGATCGCGCGTGGCGCGGCGGTGGTGTGGTGCCCGTCGAGCAATCTGGCGCTGCTGGGGCGCACGCTCGATCCATGGCGGTTGTGCATGGCCGGGCGGCTGGCGCTGGGCAACGATTCGCGCGTCAGTGGCGCGCGCGATCTGCTCGAAGAACTGCGGATCGCCGCCCGCAGCGGGCTGGCGCCGGACCTGCTGTTGGGCCTGGCGACCGAGCAATCGGCACGCATTCTGCGCATGCCAACACGTGGACGCATCGCGCCTGGCGCTGCTGCGGATCTGGTGATCGTGCGCGACCGCGGGGGCGAGCCTGCCAGCAGCGTGATTGGCTGCGAACGCAGCGAGTTGCGTGCGGTGATTCGCGATGGCAAACCACGCATCGCCGATCCGGATTTTGCGTCGTGGTTCGACGCCGCCGGCATCCAGACCGTTCCGGTGGTGCTGGATGGACGCCCCAAATTGCTGGACGCCACATTGGCCGACCCGGCAGTACTAGCGCTCGAACCCGGCCTGCAACGGGTGCAGGACCTCCAGCAAGCGTCGAGCGCAATGGCAGCGATGGGCGTCGCGTCGTGAGCGCGGTTCCGGTACTCGAACCTGACGCAGCGTATGCGTTGTGGGCCCAGGCGTATCCGCCGCACGCGCACAACCCGGTGATGCAGGCCGAAGAGCGCGCGATGCTTGGCTTGATGCCCGCTACCTTGCAAAACCAGCATGTCGTGGATGCCGGCTGCGGCAGTGGCCGCTACATGCTGCATGCGTTACGCCGTGGCGCACGCCATGTCACTGGTGTCGATCTGTCGCCGCAGATGCTCGCGCGCGCCCAAACCGAACTGTCGCAGCATTGGCCAGCTGCGCGGGTGCAGCTGCAGCAGGGCAGTCTGGACCAGTTGCCGCTTGCCGATGCGGTTGCCGACCTCAGTGTGTGCGGCCTAGTGGTCGGGCACCTGCAGCGGCTGTGGCCGGCGCTGGAAGAATTGCATCGCATCACCCGCATCGGCGGCATCGTGTTGTGCAGCGACGTGCATCCCATCGGCCATGCATTGGGTTGGCGCCGCGATTTCAAGGCCGATGGCCAGCACTATGCGGTGCGCCACACCCAGCATCTGTACAGCCATTGGCATTCGGCATGCGTGGCCTTGGGCTTCGCGATCGAAGCGGTCGCCGAGCCGATGCTGGACCCGGCCGATATCCCCGCTGGCGCGCGCTTCGACCAGGCGGCGCTGCAGGTACCTGTGGCGCTGGTGCTGCGGCTGCGGCGTCTCGCGTGAGCGTCGCGCCGGGGCTGTCCCTCCGCAATACGCGTGGCATAGGACCTCAGCAGGATCTGCTGTGGTGCTGCGTGGAGGGCGGCGACGTTCACTCCGCACAGCGCGCCAGCCCAGCGGCGATCGCACCGTGACACGACATGTCGCACAGCTCAATCTGGTGCCGACGCCGGCCGGCCTGAGCGCCGACCAGGTGTTTGTGCAATGGCCTTCGCTTGCCGACATTGCTGAGGCGGTGGCCAGCGTAGATGTACGCGTTTCGGTGATCCAGGCCTCTGCGTTGAACGCGCGTATCGCACGGCAGGGCGTGGACTATCGCTTTGTCGATCTTGGCTTGCGCGGAAGCGCCGCGCGTGCAACCACGTTGTCGGTGCTCTTGCGCGAGATCGACGCCGACGTGATCCATGTGCATGGCCTGGAATTCGCCGGTGATGCGCGCAGGCTTGCGCGCCTTCTGCCGAATGTGCCGATCCTGCTGCAGGATCATGCCAATCGCTCGCCGCGGTGGTGGAGTAGGGCGGTGTGGCGGGCTCGCTATCGCGCCGCTGCCGGCATCGCGTTTACCTCGTTGGACATGGCGCAGCCGTTTCTGCGCGCGCGTCTGTTTCAACGCCGCACGCAGCTGTTTGCGATTCCCGAATCCAGCAGCCGCTTTGTGCCGGGCGATCGCCTGCTGGCACGCGAGCACACGCAGCTGCATGGCGACCCATGTGTGCTATGGGTGGGCCATCTGAGCGCAGCCAAGGACCCGCTGTGCGTGCTCGATGCGGTTGCCAGGGCGGCGCGCCTGTTGCCCGGTCTGCGGCTGTGGTGCGTGTTCGACCAGGCGCCCTTGCTGGAACAGGTGCAGCAGCGGCTGCGCGACGATGCGCGTCTGGCGGGGTGCGTGCAGCTGTTGGGCAAGGTCGAGCATGCGCGCGTGCAGACGCTGTTGCAGGCGAGCGATGTCTTCGTGTCCGCCAGCCATGCCGAAAGTTGCGGCTATGCCGCGCTGGAAGCCTATGCCTGCGGCGCCCTGCCGTTATTGACCGATATTCCGGCCTTCCGTGCACTCAGTGATGACGGCGCGGTCGGTGAACTCTGGCCGGTGGGTGATGCCAGCGCATTGTCGGAATTGTTGTTGCGCGCAGCGCGGCAGCGGCCCAGCCGTGCGCAGGTGCGGGCGCACTTCGATGCGCGGCTGTCGTTCGCGGCAGTGGGGCAGCGCTGGGCGCAGGCGTATGCGAGCCTGCTGAAACCACTGCGAGCGCACACGCGATGAAGTTGGCGCTGGTGGTACCGGGCGGGGTGGATCGCAGCGGCGATGTGCGAGTGATTCCGGTGTTTCTGACTTTAATCGAATGGCTGGCACGCAGCCACGAAGTGCACGTGTTCGTGCTGCATCAGGAACCCTTGCCCGATAGCTGGATGCTGCGCGGTGCCAAGGTGCACAACATCGGCGCGCGACGCACGCGCCTGCGTGCCATCGGCGCCATTGTCGAAGAACATCGGCGTGCGCCGTTTGCGGTGATCCAGGCAATCTTTTCCGGCTATTGCAGCCTGATCGCGGTGAGTGCGGCAAGGCTGCTGCGACGTCCCAGCGTGGTGCATATCGCCGGCGGTGAGCTGGTCGCGCTGGATGCCATCGGTTATGGCGGCCGGCGGCGGTGGCGCGGACGCCTGCGCGAAGCGGTGATCCTGCGCTTGGCCGATCGTGTTACCGCTGCCAGCGCGCCGATCATTGATTCGTTGCAAGCGCTCGGTATCGGTGCGCAGCGCGTGCCGTTAGGGGTGGATTTGCGTGCCTGGCAGCCCGTCCCACCGCGCCCGCGCGAAGGCGCGGTTGCACGTTTGCTGCACGTGGCCAGCCTCAATCTGGTCAAGGACCAGAGCACCTTGCTGCGCGCGATGGCCGCACTCAAACGGGCCGGTGTGGCTTTTACGCTGGACATGGTCGGTGTCGACACGCTGGACGGTGCCATGCAGCACCTAGTGCAGCAGCTGGGCCTGCAGGAGCAGGTGCGTTTTCTGGGTTTCAAAACCCAGCGCGAGTTGCGCCCGATCATGCTGGCGGCCGATCTGCTGGTGATGTCGTCCCTGCACGAAGCCGGGCCGATGGTGCTGCTGGAAGCGGCCGTGGCCGGTGTTCCGACCGTCGGTACGGCCGTCGGGCATTTAGTGGAATGGGCGCCGATCGCAGCGCTGGCGGTGCCGCCAGGCGATTGGGCGGGCATGGCCGAGGCGATCCGGCAAGTGCTCGGCGACGACGAGTTGCGTTTGCGTCTGGCATGGGCGGCGCAGTGCCGCGCGGTGCGCGAAGACGCGGCCATGACCACGCGTCTGTTCGAGCAGATCTACCGTCAGTTATGCGAGCGCCGGCCGCTGGGCCCAACAAAGTAGAGCGACCCCCAAACCTACTGCGCAGCTACCAGGCGGGTAAAGCTGGTACTCGGTTCGGCATATGGCACGCGTGCACGGCGGTGCTGCGCGCGCCGCCCATATCCACCTGGCGACTGCTCGCCACGTTGCTTTGATCGCGCTCGAGGGCGCGATTCAACGACACATCGGGCGCAGCCAGTACGCACGATGTAGTCCAGAGGCAATGTAGCGTGGCTAAGCACGAAGCATCCACTGATCGCTGCTTTGGTCAGCCAATTTGAACGCGGCGATCAACGCAGCATGCAAGGCCGGGGTGTCGGCGCATGTTCCGCGCCAACGCAGACATCAGACGCAAGCACGGCATTCCACAGGACACCAATGCAGCCTTATGCAGGCTGCAGATATCCATCGAGCGCGGCACGCACCACATACAGCATGTCGGTGCGCGGGACAGGCCGGGTCAGCCTAGTCATCAGACGACGTGCCTGGGTCTGGCGCACCCACGGCTGGCCCTGCAGCCACAACTGCGTCTGCAACATGTCGGCCCGCTCTTTGCGGCTCTCTTCCGACGGCACTACGCGTTGTCGCAGATACTGGCGCGCTTCACGCAGCGAACCCGACCACTCGATGCCGGGTAGTGCAGACAACCACAAGTTCGAGCACGAGGCGGTGGTGAGCGTTTGCCGCGCGGCGCGCATGCGCAGCAGTCGCGGACACTGCGCATGCAGGCGCGCCATCACCGTCGCTGGCACCACTGCGCGGTAGTAGCGCTGCAACAACAACAACGGCGGCAGTGCCCACCATGGCGAGATCGCCGGGTCTTCCCACAGCTCCTGCCAATCGCGTGGCCCCATGCGCGTGGCCAACAATGCCAGATCGTGCAGATGCATCAGCCGGATGCTGCGATGGCAGATGCCGCCAGCGGCATGCAGCAGCAGGTGACGCATCAAGGCGCCGATGGAGGGATACGGGTTCAGTCCCGGCTGCGCGCGCTCCGGCCAGACCAGCGCAGTGATGTCCACGCTACGCACCGGCAGGCGTTCCTGGATGCGCGTATGCAGCTCAATGTTGATCGGTGAGTCGCGGTGCTCGCCCAGGCCCGCAACGGCATCGCCCTGCAGCGGTTTGAACACCTGGTGCTTCCATTGTTCGAACGACGCCACATAGCCAAGTTCGCACAGCAGCGCTGCCGCCGCAGCCGCGTCCTCTGGCTGCACCAGCAAGTCGATGTCGGCCATCGGACGATCGCCGGGCAGATACACGCCAAGCCGATGCAAGGCGCTGCCCTTCAGTCCCACCAGCGCAATGCCGGCGCTGCGTGCAGCCGCGTCGATCTGCGTCAGCAGCAGCGCGATACGTCGGTGCCGGTCTTCGACATGGCTGCGCTGCTCGCTCAGGAAGGCCGTCCATTCGGCGTTCTGCCACAACGAGCGCCGCTGCAGCAACGGCGACACGCCATGCGCCGCCGCAGCCGCCGCGGCCAGCTGCCACTGCAGCCGGTCCCACTGCGGCGCGTTGTCGCCAGGCTGCGCCAGCTCGTGCGCCAGCTGCTCGGTGGCAGTGTGCAGGCCATGTCTGATGGTGCGAAGCGAAGGCTGCATGCAGGTGATCCGGAAAGTCGAACAGGTTGGCGAACGGGATAGCGATGCTGATTGTGAGTGGCGTTGCTGACAGGGCGTGACCCCATTGCAGCAGTGCTGCAATGGGGTTTCCGCGCATACCACATGATGGTGATCTGGCGGCCGCTTGCTGCCGTGTTTGATCAGCCCACCAGCAGCGTTTCCAGCTGCCGTGGCTGCCGCGTCGCCAGGGTGGCAAGCGGCTCGGTGCGGTGGAGATGTTCCGATGCGATCAGTGCGGCCCAACGCGCTTCCAGTTGCTCTGACGCTTGCGAAAGGGCGTCGGCCGTCATCGTTGCGCGTGCCTGTTGCAGGTCGACCTGGGTATGCAGCAGGTTGCGCACGCTGCGGTAGAACTCCGAGTCGTAGGCACCATGGAACATCATGGCCAGGTCGTCGCTGTCCTGCCAATGCGTCTTGCCGCCCAACTGGTTCTTCACTTCTTCATAGAACTTGGTGCCGGGCAGGGGATACGACACGCTGACGCCGATGATGTCGGGGTTGGCCTGTGTCACCAGTGCGCGCGTGGCCAAAATGTCTTCGAGCTCTTCGCCCAGATACCCCAATTGGATGAAGAAGCCCACGCGGATGCCATGTGCGCCCAGCCGTTCGCGTGCTGCGATTACTTCGGCCACCTGCGTGCCTTTGGTCATCTTGTCGAGGATGCGCTGGCTGCCGCTTTCCGCGCCGATCCAGGCCTCCGCGCAACCGGCACGCGCCAGGGCGGCAGCCATGCGTTCGCTGGCCAGATCGGCACGGGTCTGGATGGTGAAGGGAATCGCGCCGTCATCCTCGCTCAAACGCTGCGCAAACGTCTCGACCCAATCGATATGGAAGCCGAAGATATCGTCGGCCATCCACAGGTGGTCGGGCTGGAAGTTGCGTTTGAGATGGATCATCTCTGCGGCCACATCTTCGGCGCCGCGGCGTTTGTAATGGTTGCCCCAGATCGGTTTGGCGCACCAGTTGCAGCGGAACGGGCAGCCGCGCGAGGCCGCCATGTTCAAGCTGAAATAGCCATGCCGTTGCTGCCAGAACTGCCGATAGCGCGGCATGTCGACCAGGTCCCAGGCAGGCAGCCCGCTCAAACGCGCATCCGGTGGCTGCGCACCGGGATGTGTGCGGACTGCTGCAGGGTCGCTGGTAGCAATGCGTGCAACGCCCGCCAGCCAGGCCTGGTCATCGATCTGCGGATTGGCCTCGACGCGTTCGATCAGTTCGATTAACGGCGCGATGCCTTCACCGATCAAGGTCGCATGTGCACCGGCGGCCAGAAACACGTCTGGGTTGTCGGAGGCATCCGAGCCCGCTACCAGCACCCGGCAACCGGCGGCGCGCGCCTGCCCGATCATGTGGCAGGCGGCCTCGCGCATCCGGCTCAGGCACATCTTGGTGAGAAAATTGAAGTTGTCTTCGTAGAACACCACCAGGTCCGGCTGCGCCTCATGTAGCGCGCCGGCATAGTCCTCCACGTCGTCGGCCAGCATGGCGTCGAACAGGCTCAGCGCATGCCCACGCTCGCGCAGCAATGCGGCAATCTGCAGGGTGGCCAACGGCGGATACGGCTTGCCGCGCTCCCATTGTTTTGGGTCGTAACGCAAGAAATACGAATGACTGACCTGGATCTTTAGCATCTGCACAAGGCTCTCGTTCTGTCGCCAGATGACGCGCAGCGGTGGCGTGCGCAGACACCGGCATTCGGCTCGGCAGTAGGTGCGCACGCAGGCGCCTTTGGTTGCGCTGTTGCGATGCGTCGCAGCGTCGATGGAAGGCGGCGGTACATCGCATTCGGCGATGCAACCTTTCTTAGGCGAATCAGCACACACCGGCTGATCGATGCAATGGATGACAGGCATGCCGCAGTCGGCTGCGTTGGCGCAACACACGCCGGTGAGCGAACGCGCATGCGTGGTTCCGCCGAACACTTTTGCACCGGACACTCTCGCGGCAGACCCGTTCGGTGAGCAGCGTGCGCGTCGTTTCAGCGTACAGCGGCAGATTCTCGGCGCGCTCTTCCACTTTCACAGCGATAGCGAAGCCTTGCTGGCGTTGGTCGATGCCGCCTACGCGGGCCTGCCGGCGCACTGCCTGCCTGCCGCGCCGCAGTTTCATCTCACCCTGGATCTGGTGCCACGCGCGCCGGGCGCCATGGTCGATACGCCGCCGCCGGTGCGCACGCATGCGGTTGGCGGGCTGGTGTGTGGCGTCATGGATGCCTGCAATTACCTGATGCTCTCGGTACCAGAGCGCCGCGCGATGCTGGTGGTGTCCGAAGACATGCTGGCGCATGCCTATCACGTGCGCTATGAACTCATCGAATTTGCGGTGTTCCTGCTTGCCGCGCGTGGCATCGGGCTGGTGCCCTTGCATGGTGCCTGCGTGGGCCGGCACGGTCGCTGTGTGCTGTTGCTTGGCGCCAGCGGTGCGGGCAAATCCACGCTAGCGCTGCACAGTCTGCTGCATGGCCTGGAGTTCATCGCCGAAGACGGCGTGTTCGTGGCGCCGGAGAGTCTGCTGACCACCGGGGTTGCAAACTTTCTGCATCTCCGGCCGGAATCGCTCGGCCTGCTCGATGCGCACACGCGCGCATGGATCGGCGCAGCGCCCACCATTCGTCGCCGCAGCGGTGTGGAAAAGTACGAGGTCGATATTCGCCACGGTCATGCCACCCTTGCGCCCACGCCGTTGCAGCTAAGCGCGGTATTGATGCTGTCCAGCCAGTCTGCCGATGCCTCCGCACCGGGCCTGGTGCCGGTGCCGGTCACGCAGATTGCCGAATCCCTGGCGCGCGACCAGCCATACGCTGCTGGTCAGCCCGGCTGGCAGCGGTTTGTCGCGCAGGTGCAGCGGGTCGGGATGTTTACCCTGCGTCGCGGCGCGCATCCGCACGCCTCGGTCGAGGCAGTGCTGCGGGTGTTGCGATGACGGCCTGCACGATCGAAAGCGCGTGCAATGCGCTGGATGGCAAGCGCCGAACGGCACGGCATGCGCACGGCGGCGCCGATGCATAAGCCCGCACACAGCGGCCGGAATCAGGCAGCGCTACGCAGCTTCATCGACACGCTGGTGCCCGCCGACCTGCCGGCTGTCGGGTTGTACGTCGCGCTATCGCTGGCGGCCGCGTGCGTCGGCAGTATCGTTGCAGTGTGCCTGGTGCCGCTAGTGCAACCCGGTCACAGCGTGCAGTTGGCCGGCTACCAACTCGCATTGCCGGGTGGCCTGCCGACGCAGGCGAGCCTGTTCGTGGTGGTGAGCCTGTTGTTCGCCGCGCTGCGCTGGTGCGGGGCGCGCCTGGCCGCACGCCTGACCAGCCGCTATGCAGTGGGCCTGCGTCGGCGCGTGCATGCCGCCTTGATCGATGCGCCGTTGCCGGCACTGGCTGGCGCCAGCTCGGCCGAAATCGCCAACGTGCTCACCTACAACATCGAGATCGCAACGCAAGGCTTCAGCGCGGTGCTGCAGTTGCTGGTGGCAGGCATCACTGCAGTGGTCAGCGTGTGCATCGCGGTGTTGATCGCACCTGCGCTGCTGTTTGCCACGCCGTTGTTGTTGGTGCTGGCCTGGCTGGGTGTGCGGCTGTCCAGCAGCGATGCGCAGGCACGCATCAGTCGCGACTATGTGGCCGACATGACGCAGCTGTTCTGGTTGAGCGAGGATTTTCCGCGTCGCCTGCGCCATGTGCGCTCGTTTCAGCGCGAAGAGGTCGAAGCAAAGCACTACGAACGCATTTCAACGCGGTTGGGGCAGGGCTACGCGCAGCAACAGGAACTGGTGGCCAGCAGTCGGTTGGTCCTGGAACTCACCGCTGTAGCCGCAATTGCCGGCATCCTGGTGCTGGCCAATCTATGGCAAGGCGCCGACCGCGCCGCGCTGATCACCGTCAGTCTGCTGCTTGGTCGCTTGCTGCCGTATCTGGTGACGACGCGGCAGAGCGTGCAGCAATTACGTTCTGCGTGGCCGGCGCTGCAGTTGTGGCGGCGCCATGTGGATCTGGGTGCACCGCGCATGCAGGCATCGGCCGACGCAGCGCAGCCATTGCCGGCCGCGTTACATGTCGAGCGCATCGAATTGGCGGCGCCGCTGCCCGCGCTGGATATCGGCCCGCTGTTGCTGGTGCCCGGCGAGATGACCCTGATCGTCGGGCCTTCCGGCGTCGGCAAGAGCAGCTTGATGGACGTGCTCTCCGGGCAGGCGCCGCCGGCAGCGTTCGATGCGCATATGGGCGGGCGTCGGCTGGATTTCACTGCTTACCGGCAACTGATCCGGCACAGCGCCTACATCGGCCAGGGCGTGCGGCCCTGGCAGCGCAGCGTGCGCGATTGCCTGGAGTGGGCGTTGCCGGGCACCACCGAGACCCGCATGTGGCAGGTCCTGGCCGAGGTCGGTTTGCACGCGCGGTTGCAGCGTGACGGCCACGGCTTGCTCACCGCGATCAATGGCCCGGAAAGCCGCCTCTCCGGTGGCGAGTTGCAACGTCTGCTGTTGGCGCAGGTGTTGCTGCGCGCGCCGACCCTGGCGGTGCTGGACGAGGCGACCAGCGCACTCGACGCGCAGGCCGAACATCAGCTGCTGTGCACGTTGCGACAGCGCCTGCCGCACACCGTGCTGGTGGTGGTTTCGCATCGCACCAGCCTGGCCTCGGTGGCCGATCGCACCGTTGCACTTGGACAGACACCGGTCTTGCAGCCGCAGGGCAAGAGCGCGGCCTTGGTGAAACGCCACGGCGCATGACGTGAGCCGCGTGCATCGCCGAGCTGTCACACCACTGCGCAGGCGCTAGCCCGCAATCTCTTCCAGCGCACGATTACGCGTGCGCGGCCCGAACACGGCGATCACGCTTGCAACGATCGACATGCTGATCACGATAAACGTCAGCACGCCATGGCTGCCGACCTGGGCAAGCAGCCAGCCGATCAATACGCTGCTCACCGCCGTCGACAGACGGCTGAACGAGTAGCAAAACCCGACCGCCCGCGCACGCAATCCGGTGGGGAACAGTTCGGCCTGATAACCGTGGTAGGCAAAGCTCATCCAGGCATTGCAGAACGCGATCATCGCCCCGCACAGCACCATGCCGATGGCGTCATGCTGCAGCAAAAACAGCACGCCAAACAGCACCGCGCCCAGCGCCGACGCGGTGATCTGCCACTTGTTTTCCCAGCGCTGCGCAAAGCGCAGCAACAGCAGCGGCGCAAGCGGGTAGGCCAGCGAAATCGCAAACGAATAGCCCAGGCTCTTGGTGACACCGGTGCCTTGCGCTGCAATCAAGGCCGGCAACCAGTTGCCGAAGCCGAAGAAACCGATGGCCTGAAAAATGTGGAACACCACCAACATGCCGATGCGCCCGCGATACGGCGCCCGCCACAAGGCCGACACCCGCGCCTGGCTGGAGGGCGCTGCGGCGGCCAGTTGCGGCTCGGGCAACGGCGCGCCGATATCGCGCACGCAGCGCGCTTCCAGTTGATTCAGCACCGCGTCCGCTTCGGCATGGCGGCCCTGCGCGGCCAGCCAGCGCGCCGATTCCGGCAAGCGGCTGCGCAACCACCAGATCGCCAGCGCAAACACACCGCTCAGCAGCACCACCCAACGCCAGCCGCTCACTCCCAGTGGCGCATGCGGCACCAGCAGCCACGCGGCCAGCGCCACTGCGGGCACCGCCAGGAACTGCACGAAGAAGGCAAACGCGAACGCCGCGCTGCGCATGTGCCGCGGGACCAGCTCGGACAGATAGGTATCGATGGTCACCAGTTCGATGCCCAGCCCGATCCCCACCACAAAGCGCAGCACGATGACCCCGGTGGCCGTGCTCTGCAGACCCATCGCTACGGTGGCGGCGGTGTACCAGACCAGCGCGAAGGTGAACACCATACGGCGGCCGAAGCGGTCGGCGAACGGGCTCAACAGCGCGGCGCCGACGAACAGCCCAAGAAACGTCGCTGCGGCGAATGCGGCCTGGTCCGACATCCCGAAGACGCCATCGGCACCCTTGGCAAAAATGCCGTCGGCAATCAGCCCCGGGCTGATGTAGGCGGTCTGGAACAGGTCGTACAGTTCGAAGAACCCGCCCAACGCCAGCAGGCCGACCAGCCGCCACAGCGTGGCGCTGGCCGGCAGTCGGTCGATGCGCGCGGAAATCTGAGCGGCACCGGAGTCATGGGCAGGCGGGGCGGTCATGGTCATCGTGGTGTCGCATTGCAAGGCAAACCGCATCATAGCCAGCGGCCTGATCCGGCAGCGCCGGCCCTTCGTCGCGCGGTCGATGGGTTCGCGCCTAGGTCGCGGCATCTGCTGCAGCGACGCGGCCATCTGTCCATAGAGCAGTCGATACAGCGACTGTGCAGCTGCCAGGCGGGCGAGGCCGGTGCCCGGTGTCCGGCGGGGCATGTACCGCTCGTGCACTCCCGTTCTTGCGCGCCGTCCTCACCTACCTGACGACTGCCGACGATGGGGTGTCAGCCACTGTTGATGACGCAGGCCGCGCACCCGCATCCGGTGTTCGGCTGCTGGAATGCTGTAATCCCCTCAGTGCCGGACAAGCGACTGGCAATGCTGCCCGGGCAGCCCCATCTCTTGGACATCACTTAGTTCCGGAGCCGTCCGATGACGCCCATTTCCGTGCTCGACCTGGCGCCCGTCTGCGAAGGCAGCGACACCACCCACGCCTTCGCCAACATGCTCGATCTGGCGCAACACGCCGAGCGCTGGGGCTATCACCGGTATTGGCTGGCCGAGCACCACAACATGCCGGGCATTGCCAGCGCCGCCACCGCAGTGTTGATCGGCCACGTCGCCGGCGGCACCAAGACCATCCGCGTCGGTTCCGGCGGCATCATGCTGCCCAACCATGCCCCCCTGCAGGTGGCCGAACAGTTCGGCACGCTGGCGTCGCTGTACCCGCAACGCATCGATCTGGGCCTGGGCCGCGCCCCCGGAACCGATCAACCCACCGCACGCGCCTTGCGCCGCTATTTCGACGGTGCCGACCAGTTCCCGCAGGACGTGGCGGAGTTGCTGCGTTACTTCGCCCCCGCAGTGCCGGGGCAGTTGGTGCAGGCCGTCCCCGGCGCCGGGATCGATGTGCCGGTGTGGCTGCTGGGATCCAGCCTGTTCAGTGCGCGGCTGGCTGCCGCGATGGGGTTGTCGTTCGCGTTCGCCTCGCACTTCGCGCCCGATGCGATGGACGAGGCGGTGGCGATCTACCGCCGCGAATTCCGCCCGTCCGCGCAGTTGGCCAAGCCGCACGTCATGCTCGCCCTGAACGTGGTGGCTGCCGAGACCGAAGCGCAGGCGCGTCGATTGTTCACTACCCAGCAGCAGAGTTTCGTCAATCTGCGTCGCGGCAAGCTCAGCAAGATCCCGCCGCCCATCGACGATATCGACAGTTTCTGGCAGCCGCATGAGCGTGTCGGTGTGGAGCGTGCCCTGGCATGCACCGTGCTCGGCGATGCCGACCAGGTTGCGCAGGGCGTGGCCGCCTTTATCGATCGCCACGGCCCGGACGAGTTGTTGTTCACCGCCAACATCTACGATCACGCCGCGCGACTGCGTTCGTTCGAGATCGCGGCAGAAGCGGTCCGCGAGTTGGACGTGACCACTGCGTGATTCACGTCGCTTTGCGCGTCGATCCGCTCAGATGCATGCATCTCCATTGGGAACACACGCATGCAACTTCAGGAACGTAGCGAGAGCATCAAGCAGTTGGCGGAATTGATTCGCGGCGTGGACATTGCGATGTTCACGACCGTCTCGGCGGACGGCAAGCTGGTGAGCCGCCCGCTGGGCACGCAGGAAGTCGAATTCGACGGCGACCTGTGGTTCGCCACCGCCGCCGACAGCCCGAAAGTGGCGGAAATCGCTGCCGACCCACGCGTCAACGTGGCTTACGCCTCGGCATCCAAGAATACCTACGTGTCGGTCGCCGGCACTGCGCGCGTGGTGCACGACCGCGCCAAGATCGATGTGTTGTGGTCGCCGGCAATGAAAGTGTTTTTCCCCGGCGGCAAGGACGACCCCAACCTGCGCTTGATCCATGTACGTGCCGAGTCGGCAGAGTATTGGGACGGCCCGAGCGGCCTGCTGGGCAAGGCGCTGTATTTCGTCATGGCCGCCGTCACCGACGATACCGCCAGCCTCTCGGACAACCGCGTGGTCGATCTGAAGTAAGCAAGACCTGAGGTAAGCGCCAAGCCCTGATCGGAGCACCAGGACCTGACGTAACCGACAAGTCCCGATCTAATGACCAAGGTTTGGCTTTAGTACGACGATCGGGCGTTCCAGACGATCGGCCCTTCTAAAGGCGGCGAAAACCAATCGCCGCACGGGCCGCCTGGGTTCCATATGGCGCAAGGCTTCGCTTACAACGTAACGTTATCCGTATGGTGCGTACGCGACACCACCGCAACCCAAGCGCTTTAGCCCCTCTCCTGCGGGAGAGGGGTTGGGGTGAGGGTACGTCCGCCAGTAACGTCGACGTTCAACGAACATCCCAACCAACGTTCGCCAGCGAAAGAGTGTCACCCATTCCAGCATCAGAGGTGATCCGTCAGCGCCAACAAGCCCAATCCGGCGCGCACTCGACGGTAGAACTCAACGCCACGCCACCGGCCACCAGCCACGAATCAGATCCAGCAACTGATCCGAAGTGATGCCGAACACCGCGATTGACACCAGCGCCGCCGCCCAGCCGACCAGCATCAACACGCCGTCGCGCTCCAGCAAGGCCAGCGCAAACAGCAGCAGGATCAAGCCGAACAGATAGTTGGTAAACGGGATCGGCAGCGTCAGTAAAATGCCGACCAGCACCAGCAGCAACCCGGTGAACACCTGCGCCGGTATCCGATCGAGCACCCCGTGCAAACGCGGCTTGAGCAGGCGGTCCAACCGCTGCAGCGTCGGCGCCAGTTTCGCCACGAAACGCTGGCTGGTGCGTCGCCGTGGCCCACGGTTGCCGATAAAGGCCGGCACCCACGGCTTGCGCAGGCAGCACATCATCTGCACTCCGATCAGCACCGTCAGCGGCCCGCTGATGCCACCGGCCACGCCCGGAATCGGGATGAACGACGGCAGGATCGCCAGAAATAAAAATACCCCGAACGCGCTCTGCTGCAGGTCGGCCAGAATCTCGCGCACCCGCAGCACCTGCTCCGGGTCGCCGTCGCTGAAGGCCGCCAACAAACTGCGGATGCCTTCATTGCGGTAGCGCATCTGCTCGCCGCCGGAGTCGTCGGATGGCGGCGCGCCGTTATCCGACGATGTCATCGCTGTCCTCGTCGCCGACGCGGCTCAGCAACAGCTTGTCCACGCGCGCACCATCCAGATCCACGATCTCGATGCGCCAGCCGGCCCAATCGAAGAATTCGCCGGCCTGCGGAATGCGCCCGAAGTAGTAAATGCACAGCCCGGCCAACGTGTGGTAATCGCCTTCGTCGGCTTCCGGGAGCTCGGCGCCCAGTACTTCGCGCAATTCTTCCACCGGCAGCGAGCCGTCGATCAGCAGCGAGCCATCCGCACGGGTGATCACCAGGGCGTCTTCGTCGGTGTTTTCCACCGCCTGCAGGCGGCCCACCACCGCGCCCATCAGGTCGCTGATGGTCACCAGCCCGCGGATTTCGCCGTATTCGTCGACCACCAGCGCCATCGATTGCTGTTCTTCGCGAAAGATCTCCAGCAGCTTCATCGCATGCGTGGACTCGGACACGAACAAGGTATCGCGCAGTGCCTGGAACAGGTGCTCGCCATGCCCGCCCAGGCGCGTGACCAGCGATTTGACCTCCAGCACGCCGGCAATGTCCTGGTCGCTGCCGCGATACACCGGGTAACGCGAGAACTCGTGCTCGCGCATCATCTGCAGGTTGCGTTCCGGTTCGGCATTGGCATCCAGCCAGGCGATGCGGTTGCGCGGCGTCATCAGGCTGTCGGCGGTGCGGTCGCCCAGGCGCATCACCCGGTTCATCATGTCGCGCTCGTGCGCGTCGATCACGCCGGCTTCGTGGCTTTCGGCCACCAGCATGCGGATCTCTTCTTCGGTGATCGATGCCGATTCGTCCTTGCCCATGCCCAGCATGCGCAGCACCAACCGCGTGGAGCGCGCCAGCACCCACACCCCGGGCGCGGCGATCTTGGCCAGCCAGGTCATCGGCACCGCGACAAAGCCGGCAATATCTTCGGAATTGCGCAATGCCAGCCGCTTGGGCACCAGCTCGCCGAAGATCAGCGTCAGAAAGGTGATCAGCGCCACCGCCAGAGTGCTGCCGATCACCACCGAATACGGTTTGGGGTCGCCGACCAGCGAGAAGGTGGCCGACAGCGCAGGGAAGGCCAGCTGCAGCCGCTCGCCGATGGCCTCGCCGATGGCTTCGCCGCCGAACAGGCCGGTCAGGATGCCGATCGAGGTGATACCGATCTGGACCGTGGACAGGAAGTTCTCGGGGCTCTCGGCCAAGGCCAGTGCCCGCGCGGCGCGCTTGCTGGAGCCGGCCATCTGCTTCAGGCGACTCTTGCGCGAGGTCATCAACGACATCTCCGACATGGCGAAGAAGCCGTTCAACACGATCAGCGCGATGACGATCAGAAACTCAACCACGGGCATCTTCCCCGGTCAGTGAAGGGGAGGGCGGGCAAGCGCGGGGTTGGCCGGCGCGCGCAGGGGCGGGGCGGCAACGGGGAAATATAGGGTCGTCTTCCATAGGGTGCGCCCGAAAGCGCGGAGGCATGTTAGCAAATTACAGGGTGATTCGAGCCGGGAAATGCGGATGTGAAGGCCGTGCGCGGCGCCGATGTACCCAGACAGGTCATGGAACGGTCATAATTCGTCCCTGGCGCCCGTCTCTCCCTCGACGGCAGGAAGTTCTCCACCCATGTTCTCGTTGCAGACCATCTTCGGTTCCGGCAAGCAGTTCTATTCGCTTCTGAACGAAGCGGCGCAGGCCGCCTACGACAGCACCAAGGCGTTGCACGCCATGATGCGCACGTCCGACCGGCAGCCCGCGCTGGACGCCTTCAAGCTGGCCCGCCTGCGCGAACGCGCCGCCTCCGACAAGATCGGCCAGGCGCTGGTCGACAGCTTCATGACCCCGATCGAGCGCGAAGACATCGAAGCGCTGGGCTCGGCGCTGTACAAGATTCCCAAGCAGGTCGAAAAATTCGC
Source organism: Xanthomonas sp. WCS2018Noco2-27 (assembly GCF_031843525.1). Lineage (NCBI taxonomy): Bacteria > Pseudomonadati > Pseudomonadota > Gammaproteobacteria > Lysobacterales > Lysobacteraceae > Xanthomonas > Xanthomonas sp. WCS2018Noco2-27. The sequence goes on from NZ_JAVTIK010000001.1 coordinate 505,808, forward strand.
CGACCGCTATTCGCTGGCCACCAAGCACCTGGAACACATCGACTTCGCTCCGCGCGCGGCGATGCTGGAGCAGGCCGCCGCAGTTGTGGTGGAGATGGTCACCGACCTGCCGCAGATGAACATCGATCGCATGACTGCGCTCAACGACAAGCTGCGCACGCTGGAAAACGAGGCCGACCGCCTGATGCTCGAGTTGTACCGCGACATCTATTCCGGCCGCCTGGACACGCTGCAGATGTTCCTGCTCAAGGAGTTCTTCGAGATCCTGGAGAAAGCCATCGACCGTTGCCGCGAGGCAGGGGTGGTGGTGTACCAGATCGTATTGAAGAACAGCTGAGGTCGCCGCGTGCTTACCCTTGTTCTGGTGGTGATCCTGGCCGCGTTGGTGTTCGAGTTCATCAACGGCTTCCACGACACCGCCAATTCCATCGCCACTGTTGTCGCCACCAAGGTGTTGTCGCCGGGTTGGGCGGTGATGCTGGCCGCCGGCATGAATTTGATCGGCGCCCTGACCGGCACTGCGGTGGCCTTGACGATTGCGTCTGGCCTGCTCAACACCAACGTGGTCGAAGTCACCCCGCAGGTGATTTTGTGCGCGCTGCTGGGCGGCATCATCTGGAACCTGATCACCTGGTGGAAGGGCCTGCCGTCGTCGTCCTCGCATGCGCTGATCGGTGGCCTGTGCGGCGCCGGTCTGGCCGCCGCGCACAACAATTGGGACGCGTTGATCTGGTCGGAAAGCGTCGGCAACTGGGCCAAGAACAAGGGCCTGTTGTGGAAGGTGTTTGTGCCGATGATCACCTCGCCGATCGCCGGCTTCCTGCTCGGTATCGTGGTGATGCTGCTGCTGTGGGCCATCATCGCCGGCATGTCGCGGCTCGGTGGGCGAATCGGGCGGCTGGCGCGGCCGCGCTGGGTCAATGCGTTCTTCGGCAAGGCGCAGATCGCCTCGGCCGCGTACATGGGCTACGCCCACGGCCATAACGATGCGCAGAAGACCATGGGCATCATTGCGATGACCCTGATCGGTGCGCAGTCGGCCGGTGCGCTGGACAATCTGCCGAGCTGGCTGGCATTTCTGCATCCGGGTACCGGCCTGGCCGCCGGTGACGGCATCCCGATGTGGATCGTGCTGACCTGCGCGGTGGTGATGGCGGCCGGCACCGCGTCCGGTGGCTGGAAGATCATCAAGACGCTCGGCCACAAGATGGTCAAGCTGCATCCCATCCACGGTTTTGCCGCCGAAACCAGCTCGGCCACCGTGCTCACCGTGGCTGCGCATTTCGGCATGCCGGTGTCGACCACGCACAGCATTTCGACCGCGATCATGGGCGTGGGGTTTGCCAAGAACCCGCGTTCGCTGCGGCTGGGCGTGATCGAGCGCATCGTCTGGGCGTGGATCCTCACCATTCCCGCCGCGGGCGGTGTGGCGTATCTGATCCTGACGCTGTTCGAGCTGTTTGGCTGGACCTGATGTGATGTCGCGGTGCGGTCACGCACCGCCGTCACGCTGCGCCGTTATTGCGCAAGGGATCTGCCGTGACCGGGGGTGCCTGCGCGTCCTGAGTGAGAACCTTCCGCGATGATGCTTGCCCTGGTGTGCGTGTTGTTCGGCTTGGCCTGGTTGATCGACCGTCGCGGATCGCGGCGGTTGTCGCGCGTGCTGGCCGGGGCCAGCCTGGCGCTGGTATTCGCGGTCGGTTGCGGGCCGCTGCCATCGTGGATGCTGCAGAACCTGCAACACACCGGCCTCAACGATTTCAATGCATGGGGCGCGCGCAACGTCATCGTGCTGCTGGGCGCCGGCACCGTGCGTCCGCAAGGCCGCGATGCGGTGGCCGAGGCCAATATGTTCGCCTATGGCCGCATCGTCGAATCGGCGCGGCTGTATCGGCAATGCCGGCACAGCGGCGGCGATTGCAAGATCGAGATCAGCGGCGGCGACGCACGCGGCCTGGGCCTGTCGGAGGCGGTGGTGTATCAGCGCGTGTTGATCGGGCTGGGGATCGATCGGGCGGACCTGATCATGGAGCCGTCCAGCATGAATACCTGGCAGAACGCGCAATTCAGTCAGCCGTTGCTGCGCGCGCACCGGCCCGATCGCGTCGTGCTGGTGTCCTCTGCCACGCATCTGCGCCGCGCCGAGCTGTACTTCCGCCACTTCGGGATCGATGCCATCCCGGTGCGCGCCGACTGGCTGACCGCGTCCTGGTCGATCCTGCCGCAGAGCTACAACTTCACCCTGGCCGATGTCGCCTTGCATGAATACCTGGGCATCGCGCGGTATCGGCTTTACCAATGGATGGGCTGGAACGTGAAAGCGACCTCGCCTGGCGCGGTCTAAAGCGTCACGACGCGGTTGCTCCATCGCCGGGCGTAAGTCGCACGCCCGGCACTGCATGCGCTCAGCGCGTTTCGTACATCGCCTTGACGTCACGACGGAACGCGGCCTGGCTATCGGCGCGGTTGTAGAACATGTGGCCGCCCGGATATTCGTGTACCTGCACGCGGTTGGGGTCGCCCATCGCCGGCATCTGATCCACGGTGAGCACCGAGCCCATGAACGGGCAGGAGAGATCGTTCCAGCCATGTGCGATCAGCACCCGCAGCTTGGGGTCGATTGCCACGGACTGACGCAGCTGCGTCACCGCGCCCTTGCGCAGCTCATCGCCCCATTCCCACGCCGTATTCACCTCGTAATTGATCGCCTGATAGCGGGCATCGACTTTCCAGCCGACGATCCGGGTGACGAAGTCCACCATCGCGGTGGTGGTCGGGGCGATGATGCTGTCCAGCAGCGGGTCGCTGGCGCGCTGCGTGGGGTCGTTGGGGAACGGGTCGAAGGCGGTCACGTTGGCGTCGTAGCGGCTGCCCAGCTCGCCCTTGTCGCGAAACACTTCGCGTAGATACGCCTGGGTTTCCAGGCGTCCACCGGAGCGGCGCACATAGGCCGGGTCTAGCCCGGTCATGCGGGTGACCTGTTGCAGCATCGCCTCGGTGGCCTGCGGATCGGTGCGGCCCTTCATCAGCGCCACCGCGTAGTCGCTGCGGGTGTAGTCGATTACCTGGCGCATCGCGCTGTCGCTGAGTTGGCCCTGGCGTTCCAGATGTGCAGCGGCGATCGAGGGCAGTGTCAGCATCCACGCCAGCGGCGAGACGTCGCTGTTGTCGTCCAGGGTCGGGTTGAGGAACGGCGAGACCAGCACCACGCCGCTCATCGCTACGCCAAGGCGGGTCTGCAGATACTGGGTGATGCGCGGGCCGCGGAAACCGCCATAGCTTTCGCCGACCAGATACTTGCGCGTCTGCAGGCGGCGATTCTTCAGCAGCCAGTCGTAGATCACGCGCGAGAGATATTCGACGTCGGCCTGCGGGTTGTAGAACTGCTTCTTGGCTTCCTCATCGCCGATCAGTGCGCGGCTGAAGCCGGTGCCGACCGGGTCGATGAACACCAGGTCGGTGAAGTCCAGCCAGGTGCCCGGATTGTCGCGCAAGGTCGCCGGCGCAGATGCGCTGTCGCCCTCGGCGCCGAACCCGACCACCTTCGGCCCGATCGCACCCATGTTCAGATACACCGACGCCGCGCCTGGTCCGCCGTTCAAGGCAAAGGTCACCGGGCGGTCCTTGCCGTCCACGGTGTAGGCGGTGAACACCACCTCGCCGGTAGTCTTGCCCTGCGCATCGCGCACCGGCAGCGTGCCGACGGTGGCGGTGTAACTCAGCGTTCGCCCGGCAAGGCGCGTACTTTGGCGCACGCTGACATCGGCCGGCAGCGGTGCGGGTTTGCTCGCAGCGGTATCGGCCTTGGCGTCGGGCTTGGAATCGGTCTTGCTGTCCTGCGCGGCGGCGAATGCCGGGACGCCGAACAGCAGGCAGGCCAGCAGGCCTGTACGGAACAAGGAGGGCATGGGCAATCGGCAGTCGAACGGAAGAGCGCCGATGCTAGGCTGCGGCACCGCGCGGTGGATGTGCAAAAAGGCATGCCTGTCGCGCTGACCGATTCCGAGCGGGTCGCTATCATGGCGCGCCCTGGTGATCGAGCTGCAGATGAGGCCTGGCGCCCTTCGACATGCGTGTGCCGTGTTGCTGCTGTTGGCTGGCTGTGCGGCAGCGCCACCTGCACCGGTACGCCATACCAGCGACCCGGATGCGTTGTGGCGCATCGTCTCGACCCGATGCCTGGCAGAGGCGCCGCGGCCGCCCGACTGCGTCGCGGTGTGGTCGGATCCGGCGCGCCGGGCGGTGCTGTTGAAAGACCGTCACGGCAGCTTCCAGTATTTGTTGGTGCCCAGCGTGCGAGTCAGCGGAATCGAAGACCCCGCGTTGCTGCGCGCCGACGCGCCGAATTATTTCGCCACTGCCTGGGATGCGCGCAGCTTCGTGGCGCAGGCGCTGCAACGTCCGCTGCCAAGGAAATACGTAAGCCTCGCGTTGAACTCGCCGCACGGGCGCTCGCAGGAGCAACTGCATATCCACATCGATTGCCTGCGTCCGGACGTATACGCAGCGCTGCAGCGTCAGCGCACTGAGATCGTCCCGGAATGGCGTGCTCTGGCCGAGCCGCTGCTGGGTCATGTGTATCTGGCCAGGACGCTGGAAGGCGATGCGCTGGAGCAAGATCCGATTCGCCTGCTCGCAGACGCGCTTCCCGCCGATGCCAGCTTGCGCGATTACTCGCTGGTGGTCGCCGGCGTGCAACTGCAGGACGGGCGACCGGGATTCGTTCTACTGGCGACGCGGCAGGATGCACGCAGCGGTAACCGTGCAAGTGGCGAAGAGGTGCAGGACCACGCCTGCGGTCTGGTGACCGGTGCAACGCAGGTGTTGCCGGGCGTGCGTTGAGGTTGTGTTGACCAGCTCGTCAGCACGCACTGGTCTTTCAACGCGATACGTTGCAGTTCAAACAGACGGATCGCTGCCGGTAGGTGGCGAAAGTCAGTACCGCACACGATCATCGCTGTATCTGCTGTGCCTGCGCAACCATGCATGCGGCAAGGCGCTTGGCGCCGCGCACGCGCGCCACTAGTAAGGGCGTGTGCTGCGTCCTCTCTACGCTGAGAGAGGGCGCTTAACCACGTACACGCGTGCAAGAAGCGCACGCGTGTACGTTGCCCTCTCTGTGTTGAGAGAGGGCGTTTTTTGCAGGGCTTTAGACTTCCAGCGACGCCAGGTCGCCCTTGGTTTCCAGCCACTGCTTGCGGTCGCCCGCGCGTTTTTTCGCCAGCAGCATGTCCATCAACGAGCGGGTCTGTTCGCCGTCGTCGATGGTCAACTGCACCAGCCGGCGCGTGTCCGGATGGATGGTGGATTCGCGCAGCTGCTGCGGGTTCATCTCGCCCAGGCCCTTGAAGCGGGTGACGCTGATCTGGCCCTTCATTTTCTCGCGCGCGATCTTGTCCAGCAGCGTGGTCTTTTCTTCTTCGTCCAGTGCGTAGAACACCTGCTTGCCCACGTCCACGCGGAACAGCGGCGGCATCGCCACGAACACATGTCCGGCGGCCACGAGCGCGGGGAAATGCTGCAGGAACAGTGCCGTCAACAACGTGGCGATATGCAGGCCGTCGGAGTCCGCATCGGCCAGGATCACCACCTTGCCGTAGCGCAGCCCAGTGATGTCGTCCTTGCCCGGGTCGCAGCCAATCGCAATAGCCAGGTTGTGCACTTCTTCGGACGCCAGCACGCTGCCCGATGCCACTTCCCAGGTGTTGAGGATCTTGCCGCGCAGCGGCAGGATCGCCTGGAAATCCTTGTCGCGCGCCTGCTTGGCCGAGCCGCCGGCCGAGTCGCCTTCGACCAGGAACAGTTCGGTGCGCGACAGGTCCTGGCTGATGCAGTCGGCCAGCTTGCCGGGCAGGGCGGGGCCCTGGGTGACCTTCTTGCGGACGATCTGCTTTTCGGTCTTCAGCCGCGCACTGGCGCGGTCGATGGCGATCTGCGCGATCTTCTCGCCGATGTCCACGTTCTGATTGAGATACAGGCTGAAGGCATCGTGCGCGGCGCCTTCGATAAAGCCGGCCGCCTGGCGTGAGGACAGCCGCTCCTTGGTCTGCCCGGAGAACTGCGGGTCGGTCATCTTCAGGCTGAGCACAAAGGTGACCCGGTCCCACACGTCTTCCGGCGCCAGCTTGACGCCGCGCGGCAGCAGATTGCGGAAGTCGCAGAACTCGCGCAGCGCATCGGTCAGGCCCGAACGCAGGCCGTTGACGTGGGTGCCGTGCTGCGCGGTCGGGATCAGGTTGACGTAGCTTTCCTGCACCAGTTCGCCTTCGGGTACCCAGGCGGCGGCCCAGTCGACGATCTCGGTGTCTTTCTTCAGGCTGCCTGCGAACAGGTCGGCCGGCAGCATCTCGTGCTCGGCCATCTCGCCCTTCAAATAATCGCGCAGGCCGTTTTCGAAGTACCAGCTGTCCTGCTCGCCGGTGGCCTCGTCATGTAGCTTGACGGTCAGGCCAGGGCACAGCACCGCCTTGGCGCGCAGCAGATGGCGCAGCGCACGCACATTGAATTTGGGGGTGTCGAAGTACTTCGGGTCGGCCCAGAAGCGCAGCCGCGTGCCTGTGTTCTTCTTGCCGACCGTGCCGACGACCTCCAGCTTGGAGGCGGCGATGCCGTCGTGGAACTCCATGCGGTGCTCGCTGCCTTCGCGCTTGATGAACAGCTCGACCTTGGTCGAGAGCGCATTGACCACGCTCACGCCAACGCCGTGCAGGCCGCCAGAGAAGGTGTAGTTGCGGTTATTGAACTTGCCGCCAGCGTGCAGGCGGGTCAGGATCAGTTCGACACCGGGAATCTTCTCTTCCGGATGCATGTCCACCGGCATGCCGCGCCCGTCATCGGACACTTCGCAGCTGCCGTCCTTATACAAGGTGACTTCGACCTGCCGGGCGTGGCCGGCCAGCGCTTCATCGACGGAGTTGTCGATCACCTCCTGCGCCAGATGGTTCGGGCGCGCGGTGTCGGTATACATGCCCGGGCGGCGTTTGACCGGGTCCAGGCCCGACAGCACTTCAATATCGGCGGCGTTATAACGGGTGTTCATGCATCTCGCTGGCACGTGAAACGACGCACAAGTGTGGCGGCTGGGGCGTTTTTTTGCACGCGACCGGCATTCAGTGCGCGGCCGGGTACCACTGGCTACCCTGGCGTTGGTTTCGGAACCAAACGTCCCCACCTGAGGATGTCACCGACGCCAAAGAGGACGCCATGAAGTTCAAGCACATCCTGATGCTCACCCTCGGTGCGGCCGCGGTCGCAGCACTTCCTGCCCTGGCCCAGGCGGCTCCGCAGCAGACCGGGCAGGGCGCCACCGCACAAAAGGCCGACGATGCCAAGGCCAAGACCGAAGCTGAGCGCAAGGCCGAGCGCCGCGCCGCCGCTGCCGCGCAGAAGCCCAAGGCCGACAACGCGCCGCGTGAGGAAGAGGAAGAAGAGAAGCCCGCACGCTGACGCATCTGCGCAGCGCGACGTGTTCCACGGACGCCCTGGCTTCGGCCGGGGCGTCTGCATTTGCGCGCCGTGGCGCGCATTTGCCGCGTGCGACGCCCCGGGCGTCACACAACCCTTGGGCATTCGCCCGTCACCCGCTAAACTATGGCTTTCCGGGAGGCTTCAAGCCCCATGACCCCCCTGATTTTTGTTACCGGCGGCGTAGTGTCCTCGTTAGGCAAGGGCATTGCCGCCGCTTCGCTTGCCTCCATTCTGGAAGCGCGTGGCCTCAAGGTCACGATGATGAAGCTGGATCCGTACATCAATGTGGACCCGGGCACGATGAGCCCGTTCCAGCATGGCGAGGTCTACGTCACCGACGACGGTGCCGAAACCGACCTGGACCTGGGCCACTACGAGCGCTACGTGCGCACCCGGCTGTCGCGCAAGAATTCGGTCACCACCGGCCGGATCTACGAGAACGTGATCCGCAAGGAGCGCCGCGGCGATTACCTGGGCGCCACCGTGCAGGTGATCCCGCACATCACCGACGAAATCCGCCGTTGCATCGACGAGGCCACGGCCGGCTTCGATGTGGCGCTGATCGAGATCGGTGGCACCGTCGGCGATATCGAATCGCTGCCGTTCCTGGAAGCCATTCGCCAGGTCCGCACCGAGCGCGGCGCGGAAAAAGCCATGTTCATGCACCTCACCCTGGTGCCGTACATCGCCGCGGCCGGTGAATTGAAGACCAAGCCGACCCAGCACTCGGTCAAGGAACTGCGCTCGATCGGCATCCAGCCGGACGTGCTGCTGTGCCGCTCCGAGCAGGCGGTGCCGGATTCGGAGCGTCGCAAGATCGCCTTGTTCACCAACGTCTCCGAGCGCGCGGTGATCAGCTGCCCGGACATCGACGTGCTCTACGGCATGCCGTTGGAATTGCTGCGCCAGGGCCTGGACGAGCTGGTCATCGACCAGTTCAAGCTGCGCGACAAGGTCGCCGCAGCCGATCTGTCCGAATGGGCGGCGGTGGTGGATGCGGTCAAGCATCCGCTCGACGAAGTCACCATTGCGGTGGTCGGCAAGTACGTCGATCACCAGGACGCCTACAAGTCGGTAGCCGAAGCGCTGCGTCACGGCGGTCTGCGCCAGCGCACCAAGGTCAACTTGAAGTGGCTGGAAGCGCAGGATCTGGAAGGCAGCGACATGGCGGCCTTGCAGGACATCGACGGCATTCTGGTGCCGGGCGGCTTCGGCGATCGCGGGTTCGAAGGCAAGGTGCAGACCTCCAAGTTCGCGCGTGAGCACAAGGTGCCGTATTTCGGCATCTGCTACGGCATGCAGGCAGCGGTGGTGGACTATGCACGCCATGTCGCCGATCTGGATGCGGCCAACAGCACCGAAAACGATCGCCAGTCGCCGCATCCGGTGATCGGCCTGATCACCGAATGGCGCACCGCCACCGGTGAAGTCGAAAAGCGCGACGAAAAATCCGATCTGGGCGGCACCATGCGGCTGGGCTTGCAGGAGCAACGGCTCAAGCCGGGCACGCTGGCGCGCGAGGTGTATGGCAAGGACGTGGTGGCCGAGCGTCATCGCCATCGCTACGAGTTCAACAACCGCTACCGTACCCAGCTGGAAGATGCCGGCCTAGTGATCTCCGGCAAGTCGATGGACGACACGCTGGTGGAAGTGGTCGAGCTGTCGCGCGATGCACACCCCTGGTTCCTGGCCTGCCAGGCGCATCCGGAGTTCCTGTCTACCCCGCGCGATGGCCACCCGTTGTTCATCGGCTTCGTGCGCGCCGCGCGCGAGAAGAAGGCCGGCGGCAAGCTGCTGAAGGAAGCGCGTGCGTGAGCAGTGCCTTCTCCCCTCGGGAGAAGGTGGCGCCAAGCGCCGGAGCGCCGCAACACACCGGAAGATGGCGGTCCTGATGAACGCGTCGCCACACGCAGCCAGGGCCAACCATCGGGCTTCGCAAGCGCTTCGCAACCTTACCCGCACCCCAGCCTCTCTCCCGACCGGAGAGAGGCTTCAATCGAACTAAGGTGACCTGATGAAACTGTGTGACTTTGAAGTCGGCCTCGACCAGCCGCTGTTCCTGATTGCAGGCCCGTGCGTGATCGAGTCGATGCAGTTGCAGCTCGACGTCGCCGGCAAGCTCAAGGAGATCACCGGCAAGCTCGGGGTCAACTTCATCTTCAAGTCGAGCTTCGACAAGGCCAACCGCACCTCGGGCACCAGCTTCCGCGGCCCCGGCCTGGAAGAAGGCTTGAAGGTGCTGGACGCGGTGAAAAAGCAGATCGGCGTGCCGGTGCTCACCGACGTGCACGAATACACCCCGATGAACGAAGTCGCCGCCGTCGTCGACGTGTTGCAGACCCCGGCGTTTCTGGTGCGCCAGACCGACTTCATCAAGAACGTCTGCGCCGCCGGCAAGCCGGTCAACATCAAGAAGGGTCAGTTCCTGGCGCCGTGGGACATGAAGCCGGTGGTCGAAAAAGCCAAGTCGACCGGCAACGAGCAGATCATGGTCTGCGAGCGTGGCGCCTCGTTCGGCTACAACAATCTGGTCAGCGACATGCGCTCGCTCAGCGTCATGCGCGACACCGGCTGCCCGGTGGTGTTCGACGCCACGCATTCGGTGCAGTTGCCGGGCGGGCAGGGCAGCAGCTCCGGTGGTCAGCGCGAGTTCGTGCCGGTGCTGGCGCGCGCTGCGGTGGCCGTGGGCATTTCCGGCCTGTTCGCCGAAACCCATCCGGACCCGTCCAAGGCGCTGTCCGATGGCCCCAATGCCTGGCCGCTGGACCGCATGGAAGAACTGCTCGAAACGTTGATGGAGCTGGATGCGGTGACCAAGAAGCACGGGTTCGCGCGCTTCGCATGAGTTCCGACGTCGCATGAGTTCCGATCCATGGGCGTTGGCGGCAGCGCGTCGCCAACGCCGGCACTGGCGGCACTGGCCCTGGGGCTGGATGGCATTGGGGTTGTCGCTCGCGGCATGGGCCTGCCTGGCCGTGATGGCCTTCCTGGTGACCGCCAGCATCGGCATGCCGGGCGACGGCAGCCATGCGATGCAGGCCACACGCATTCCAATGTTTGTCACGCTGTTGGTAGGCACGCTGGTCACGCTGGGCGGTCTTGTCGCCAGCGCGGTCGCGTTCTCGCAGCGTCGCCAGCCGGGCGCTGCAGCCATGGGCCTGGCGTTGCTGCTGCTCTTGCTACTGCTGTTTTGTTTGTCGCTGCTGGCCCTGAAGGCCTAGTCGCGCAGTCTTGCCGGTCTGGCACGCATCCGGCCCCATGCGATTTGGCAATGGACCGGTGTGCGGCGATAATCCGGCAGCTTGTTTCCGGTGTACTTCCCCCTTACTGGTAACCGATCGACCTATGACCACTATCGCCAAGATCCTCGCCCGCGAAATCCTCGATTCCCGCGGCAATCCCACGCTGGAGGCCGAAGTCACGCTGGCAGACGGCTCGTTCGGCCGCGCGGCCGTGCCCTCGGGCGCCTCGACCGGCACCAAGGAAGCGGTGGAGCTGCGCGACGGCGACAAGACCCGTTACATGGGCAAGGGCGTGCGCCACGCGGTGGACAACGTCAACGGCACCATCGCCGAGACGCTCAAGGATTTCGACGCGGCCGACCAGCAGGGTCTGGACCGTCGCCTGATCGACCTGGATGGCACCGAGAACAAGGGCCGCCTGGGCGCGAACGCGCTGCTGGGTGTGTCGCTGGCCGCCGCGCATGCGGTTGCCGCCTCGCGCAAGCAGCCGCTGTGGCAGTACCTGTCCACCATCACCGAATCCGATGTGCAATTGCCGGTACCGATGATGAACATCATCAACGGCGGCGCGCATGCCGACAATAATGTCGACTTCCAGGAGTTCATGGTGCTGCCGGTCGGTTGCAGCTCGTTCTCCGAAGCGCTGCGCGCCGGCACCGAAATCTTCCATTCGCTCAAGTCGGTGCTCAAGGGCCACGGCCTGAGCACGGCGGTGGGCGATGAAGGCGGCTTTGCGCCGGACTTCCGCAGCAACGTCGAAGCGCTGGACACCATTCTCGAAGCGATCGGCAAGGCTGGTTACACCGCCGGCGAAGACGTGCTGCTGGGCCTGGACGTGGCCTCCAGCGAGTTCTACGACAACGGCAAGTACAACCTGGTCGGCGAGAACAAGCGCCTGAGCAGCGAGCAGTTCGTCGACTTCCTGGCCGACTGGGTGGCGCAGTACCCGATCATTAGCATCGAAGACGGCCTGGCCGAAGACGACTGGGCCGGCTGGAAGTTGCTGACCGACCGCGTCGGCAAGAAGGTGCAGCTGGTGGGCGACGATCTGTTCGTCACCAACCCGAAGATCTTCAAGCAGGGCATCGACTCGGGCACCGCCAACGCGATCCTGATCAAGGTCAACCAGATCGGCACGCTGACCGAAACGCTGGAAGCGATCGCCATGGCGCACGCAGCCAACTACGCGTCCATCGTCTCGCACCGTTCCGGCGAAACCGAAGACACCACCATCGCCGACATCGCCGTGGCCACCACCGCCACCCAGATCAAGACCGGCTCGCTGTGCCGCAGCGACCGTGTGGCCAAGTACAACCAACTGCTGCGCATCGAGCAGGCGTTGGGCTCCGGCGCGCGTTACGCCGGCCGCGACGCGTTCGTTTCGATCAAGCGATAAGCCGTGCGCAACTGGCGCTGGCTACTGCTGGTGCTGGCGGTGCTGCTGGCTTGGCTGCAGTACCGCTTCTGGTTCGGGCCTGGGAATTCCGGTGAAGTCATGATGCTGGAAGCCCAGGTCGCGCATCAGACACAGGACAACGAAGGTCTGCGCCAACGCAACCAGGCGTTGGCAGCAGAGGTGAAGGATTTGAAGGACGGCGAGGCGGCAATCGAAGAGCGCGCACGCAGCGAGCTGGGCATGATCAAACCGGGCGAGACGTTCTATCGCGTGGTCGAAGATGCGCCGCTGCTGCCTGCCGCAACGACTGAACCTGCGCCCGCGCCGGCCACGTCCGAGCCCGCATCTGCGACGGAACAGCATCCATGACCGGCTCGATCTGGGCCATCGTGCCGGCCGCAGGGCGCGGCACGCGGTTTGGCGGTGCGCTTCCCAAACAATACCTGCCAGCAGCGGGCCAACCGCTGATGGCCTACACCCTGGCAGCGCTGGCCGCGCATCCGGCGGTCGCCGGCATCCTGGTGGCGATTGCGCCGGGCGATGCCGACTGGCCGGGCTGGACGGCGGTGCAGTCCAAGCCGGTGTTGACCTGCGTTGGCGGTGCCACACGCGCAGCCTCGGTGCTGGCCGGCTTGCTGGCCCTGCCGGAGAGCGTGCGTGCGGACGACTTCGTGCTGGTGCACGACGCCGCGCGTCCGAATCTGGCATTGGCAGATCTGGACCGGCTGTTGGAAATCGGCCGTGGCGACCCGGTCGGCGCGATCCTGGCCGCACCGGTGCGCGACACGCTTAAACGTGCCGGCGACGACGGCGGTATCGATGGCACCGAACCACGCGAGCGCCTGTGGCGCGCGCTGACACCGCAGCTGTTTCGGCGGCATCAGCTGATCCGTGGTCTCACCGACGCGTCGGCTGCCGGCGTCGACGTCACCGACGAGGCCATGGCGATGGAGCGACTTGGGTTGCGCCCGTTGCTGGTGGAAGGCGCCGAGGACAATTTCAAGGTCACCACGCCGGCGGATATGGCACGCTTCGAGTTCGAACTTGTACGCCGCGGCGTTGCGGTAGACGCCGATCCGGCCGCTGCGTCCTACGAGGTTGCGCCACCCGCGCGCAGCGATGCCGGGCTGGGTGTCGTTGCCAGCGACGGCAGCGACGCCTCTTAATCACCACGGGTTTTCCATGTCCTTCAATTTCCGAATCGGCCAGGGCTACGACGTACATGCGTTTGGCGATGGCGACCATGTGATGCTTGGCGGCGTGCGTGTCGCACATAGCCACGGCGTGCTTGCGCACAGCGACGGCGATGTGGTGTTGCACGCGCTCTGCGATGCCATGCTGGGCGCCTTGGCGCTGGGCGATATCGGTCGGCATTTCCCGCCCTCGGATGAGCGCTGGAAGGATGCCGACAGCGCACAGTTTCTGCAGCACTGCGATCAATTGCTGCGCGAGCGTGGCTGGCGTGTCGGCAATGCCGATATCACCGTGATCTGCGAGCGGCCCAAGGTTGGCCCGCATGCGCTGGCCATGCGCGAACGCATTGCCGGGCTGCTGGGCATCGAGCTTGATGCGGTCAGCGTCAAGGCAACAACCAGCGAGAAGCTCGGCTTTACCGGTCGTGGCGAAGGTATCGCCGCGCAGGCTGCGGTGCTGCTGGGCAAGATCGCGCTCTAAGCGCGGCTAACACACATAGCGAGCGGTCGTCAGGTGGATGTGGGCGGCGCGCTCGCAACTGCAGTGTACGAGTCGTACATGCCGTACCGAGTACCGGCCGCATCCGGCTGGCGGTGAGCGCCGCGGTTTTGTTAGCTGCTCGACAACGCACTCCTGCATGCCGGGTTTTTGGCATGCACCACGACATTCCGCGCCGAGAGCTCGGCAAACAGCGCACGATCCGTCGGCGCGAAGGCGAACCACAGCATGAGCGAGACCTCCTCCCTTCCGCGCGCGCATGGCGCAGCGGTCCTCAGCGCGGCAATGCGCAGCACGCCGGAAGATTTCCAGGTCGATGAGTTGCCGTCGTTCGAGCCCTCTGGCGAAGGCGAGCATCTGTTGCTCACCATTCGCAAGCGTGGGCAGAACACGGCTTACATCGCTAAACACCTTGCGAAATGGGCGGGCATCGCGGAGATGGGCGTCAGCTATGCAGGGCTGAAGGATCGCCATGCGGTGACCACGCAACGTTTCAGTGTGCACCTGCCCAAGCGCATCGCGCCGGACCTTGCCACGCTCGACGATGCGCAGATGCAGGTGGTCCACAGCACCTGGCATAACCGCAAGCTGCAACGCGGCGCGCTGCTGGGCAATCGCTTCGTGCTGACGTTGCGTCAGGTGCAGGGCGAGCGCGACGCCATCGAGCAACGCTTGCAGGCAATCGCCGCGCGCGGCATCCCCAACTGGTTTGGCGAACAGCGCTTCGGTCGCGATGGCGGCAATGTGGCGTCTGCGCTGGCGATGTTCGGTTACCTGCAGGAGGCCGACGGCACGCTGGTGCCGGCCCCCAAGCGCCGTCTGCGTAACGATCAACGCTCGATCCTGCTATCTGCGGCGCGCTCGTCGCTGTTCAATCGCGTGCTGAGCGCACGCGTGGAGCAGGGCAGCTGGGATGCGGCGCTGGATGGCGAAGCGTGGATGCTGGATGGCTCTCGTAGCGTATTCGGCCCCGAGCCGTGGAGCGAGGTGTTGGCCGAGCGGCTGGCACGCTTCGACATCCATCCGAGCGGTCCGTTGTGGGGCGTGGGCGAACTGCGTTCCACCGCTCAGGCCGCCGCGGTGGAGCAGGGCGCGTTAGCGGATCCGCAATCGGAGGCGTTGCGCCAGGGACTGGAAGCTGCCGAATTGAAACAGGAGCGCCGCGCGCTGCGCCTGCGTCCACAAGAGCTGCAGTATCGCTGGCTGGACGAGCAGACCTTGCAGGTGGAATTCGCGCTGCCACCGGGCTGCTACGCCACTGCAGTGCTGTGGGAGCTGGGCGATGTCAGCGATGCGGGGCGTGCAGCGGCAACCAGTCGTTCCGACGACTGAGCGTGCTCAATCAGAGCACCCTATGCTGCAGACGCCAGACGCCAGACGCCAGACGCCAGACGCCACGCAGCCATCGGTTTCGTAGGAGCGGCCCCGGCCGCGACCCGCACGACCGACCGCTTGTCAGCCGCACGCAAGCGCGGCTACAAGCGAAGCAGCTATCCGGCGCAGCGAATACTCGGGAATGAAGGCGACTGAGCGGATCAAGCAAGCCGTCCGCTGACGCACGCACAACAGCGAGTCCCGTTCTCGTAGGAGCGGCCCCGGCCGCGACCCGCACCACCGATCGCTTGTCAGCCGCACGCAAGCGCGGCTACAAGCGAAGCTGCTATCCGGCCCAGCGAATACTCGGGAATGAAGGCGACTGAGCGGATCAAGCAAGCCGTCTGCTGCCGCACGCACAACAGCGAGTCCCGCTCTCGTAGGAGCGGCTCCGGCCGCGACCTGCACGACCGATCGCTTGTCAGCCGCACGCAAGCGCGGTTGCAAGCGAAGCAGCCTATCCGGCGCAGCGAATGCTCAGAAGTGAAGACGAATGCTCGGGACTGACTATGGGTGGCGCCACGCAAGCGTCAGGCTGCACGCGCATAGACCACAACTCGTCTCAACACGGCGCCTGCCTGCCAGGCAGCAAACACACCCGCACCTACCCACGCATCACCCCACTATCGCCGCGCCAACAACACCAATAACGCACCGGTGCCGCCCTGCGTCGGCGGCGCCGAATGAAATGCCAGCACATCGTTGCGCTGGCGCAGCAGGCGGTCCATCAGGTTCTTCAGGACTGGCGCGCCGTTGTCCGATTGCAGGCCCTTGCCGTGGATGATGCGCACGCAGCCATGTTCGTGCGCATGCGCATCCAGCAGGAACTGCCGCAGCAACACCTCGGCCTGGGCTGCGGTGGCGCCATGCAGATCCAGCTCGTCCTGCACCGAAAATTGCCCGCGCTTGAGGCGTTGAAACAAACGAGTGGGAAGATTGTCGCGACGATAACTAGCCGTGTCGCCGGCTTCCAGCGGTGCGCTGTCGCGCAGCAATCTGGCGAATTCGGTGTGCGCTTGCGCCTCGTCGCGCTCGGCCATGCGCGCGCGGGGTTTTGGGCGCGGTTTGGCATTGGCCGGCGGCGCCACTTCGCGGATCGGCTTCACCGCGCCGATCGCCGCGCGGAACAGCGCGCTGTCGTCTTCGTCTTCAGGATGTGACATCTGTACAGCGTAACCGGTCCAACCTCAGACACACGCGAAGATCAAGCGGCAAGCGCATGGACGCATCCGGTATCATGGCCAGGTTTTCCGAGGAGTCTCATGCGCGTACTGGTTAGCAACGACGACGGTGTCGACGCCCCCGGCATCCAGATCCTGGCCGAGGCGCTGCGGCATGCCGGTCATGAAGTGATGGTAGTCGCGCCCGATCGCGACCGCTCCGGCGCCAGCAATTCGCTGACGCTGGATGTGCCGATCCGCACCCGCCGCATCGACGCGCAAACCTGCGCGGTGGCCGGCACGCCCACCGACTGCGTGCATCTGGCGCTCACCGGCATGCTGGATTACGACCCGGACATCGTGGTCTCCGGCATCAACAACTCGGCCAATCTCGGCGACGACGTGATCTATTCCGGCACTGTCTCTGCCGCGATGGAAGGCCGCTTCCTGGGCCTGCCAGCGGTGGCAGTGTCGCTGGTGACGCATAACCACGAAGCCCATCACTACGACACCGCCGCGCGCGCCGCAGTGGAAATCGTCGCGCGGCTGAAGGCCGACCCATTGCCGGCCGATACCATCCTCAACGTCAACGTGCCGGATCTGGCCTGGTCGGATGTGCTCGGTTTCGAAGTCACCCGGCTCGGCAACCGGCATCGCTCCGAGCCCTGCGTGCCGCAGCAAGACCCGCGGGGCCGCACCGTGTACTGGATCGGCCCGGCCGGTCCGGAGCAGGACGCCGGCGCCGGCACCGATTTCCATGCCGTGCGCACCGGGCATATCTCGATCACGCCGATCCATGTCGATCTCACCCGCTACCAGGCGCTGGAGACGGTGGCCGGCTGGGTCGGCGGTCTGACCGCTGCACTGGACGGCCCGGCATGACGCCGAGGCTGCGCATGCTGCAACCGGAATCGGTCGGCATCGGCATGACCTCGCAGCGCGTGCGCGACCGTCTGGTCGAGCGTCTGCGCGAGGCCGGCATCCAGGACGAAGCCACGCTCAACGCCATGCGCACCGTCCCGCGGCATCTGTTCATCGACGAAGCGCTGGCCTCGCGTGCCTACGAAGACACCGCGCTGCCGATCGGCCACGGCCAGACCATCTCGCAGCCCTGGGTGGTCGCGCGCATGACCGAGGCCGTGCTGCAGGTGGCACCGACCAAGGTGCTGGAAGTCGGCACCGGCTCCGGCTATCAGGGCGCGATCCTCGCCGCGCTGGGTCTGGAGGTCTACACCGTCGAGCGCATCGGCGACCTGCTGAGGCAGGCGCGCAAACGCTTCCGCCATCTGGGCATGAACGTGCGCAGTAAGCACGACGACGGCCGCATCGGCTGGCCCGAGCACGGCCCGTACGACGCCATTGTGGTCACTGCTGCAGCGCCGGCTCTGGTGGATGCGCTGGTCGATCAGCTCGCGGTCGGTGGGCGCCTGGTGGCCCCGGTTGGCGGCGCGTCCTCGCAGTCGCTGGTGCAGCTCACCCGCGCTGCCGACGGCGAGATCGAACAACAGGTTCTGGCGCCGGTCACGTTCGTCCCGCTGTTGTCGGGCATGCTGGATTGATCTGATGAGAGTGACTCGATGAAGATTTTCGGGCCGTTGTACGACGTGGCCATCCGTTGGTCGCGCCACCGCCGCGCGCCAGCGCTGCTGACCGGCCTCAGCTTCGTGGAGGGCTTCATCTTTCCGGTGCCGCCGGAAGTGATGCTGGCGCCGATGTCGCTTGCCGAGCCCAAGCGCTCGTTATGGTTCGCCACCTTGAGCCTGGTGGGCTCGGTGTGCGGCGCAATGGTCGGCTATCTGCTGGGGCATTTCGCCTTCGCCGCGCTGCAGCCGCTGATCGAATGGCTGGGCTGGAGCGTGAAGATCCAGGCCCAGATCGAAACCTTGCGCGCGCTGGTGGCGGAGTCGCCGTGGAAGGCGTTCTGGGCACTGGTGCTGGTGGGTTTCACGCCGATCCCGCTGAAGATCTTTACCTGGGCCTCGGGCGTGGTCGGCGTGCCGATCCTGCCCTTCATCGCCAGCATGCTGGTCGGGCGCGGCAAACGCGTCTATCTGGTCGCCGGGGCGATCCGCCTCGGCGGCGCACGGGCCGAAGCGGCGCTGCATCGCTGGATCGAGCCGCTGGGCTGGATGGCGATGGCGGTGCTTGCGGCAGGCGCAGCTTGGCTGGTGTGGAAGACAACGAACGGATGAGCAAGACGCAGATGAATTCGGTACGCAAGACAGCAGTCGTGCTCGTAGTGGCAATCGGGCTGACCGCCTGCAGCAGCGCGACAGTGGTGCGTTCCCCTGGCGCCGGTGGCGGTTCGTCATCCTCGCGTCCGTCTGCAGCGCCACGGCCGTCGGTGCCGCGCCCCGGTGCGACGGTGACCGTGCAGCGCGGCGACACCCTGTATGCGATTTCTCGCCGCACCAATATCACGGCGCCGGATCTGGCCGCGTGGAACGGCCTGTCCTCGCCCAACACCATCTATCCCGGCCAGACCTTGAAGCTGTATCCGCCCGGTGCCAGCAAGCCGGGAGCAAGCGCGCCGGTAGCTGGCACGGTGGTGCCGCCGCGTCCGGCCACGCCGGTCGCCGCGCCTGTCAGCAGCGGCTTTTCCTGGCGTTGGCCCGCCGACGGCGTGGTGGTGGGTACCTTCGTGACCGGCGAAACCACCAAGCAGGGCGTGGACATCGCCGGCGCCAGCGGTCAGGCCGTGCGCGCTGCGGCCGATGGCGTGGTGGTGTACTCGGGCGCCGGCCTGGTCGGCTATGGCGAGCTGATCATCATCAAGCACAACGACCAGTGGTTGTCGGCATACGGCCACAACCGCAAGCGTCTGCTCAACGAAGGCCAGAGCGTCAAGGCCGGCCAGCAGATCGCCGAAATGGGCCGCAGCGGCGCCGCCCGCGACATGCTGCACTTCGAGATTCGCTACAACGGCAAACCGGTCGATCCGTTGCTGTATTTGCCGAAGAAGTGAGTGGGGAGTAGGGATTGGGGAGTAGGGATTGGGGATTCGTAACAGCCTGGGGCTGTTGGCGCTGCGGGATGGGCTGGGTCGCCGCTCTAAGGCCGGCTGATTGTGGAGTTGGAGAATTTTCGCTTGACAGCGAAACCTTCGGAAACACGCTTTCCCGATTCCCGATTCCCGATTCCCGTCCCAGCCAATCAGCCAGGCAAGACCATCGCCAGCGCCACCCGGCGGCCTTCGCTGGCCAGCACGTTGTAGGTGCGTGCCGCAGCGGCATTGGTCATCGCTTCCAGCCCGATGCCGCGGGTCAGGCAGGCGGCAAGCACCTGTGCGTTCGGAAAGCGCTGGCGCTCGCCGGTGCCCAGCAGGATGACCGCCGGCGTCAGCGCCAGCACCGCATCCATGTCGCTCGCCTGCAGGTGTTCCAGATCCTGCACCGGCCAGCGTTCCACCAACTCATCCGGCATCAGGATGAAACTCTGCTGCAGGATCTGCTCGTTGACCTTGGCATGGCGGCCGTCGGCCGCGCGCAGCGCGTAGGCGTAATCGGGGTGTTCTTGGCTTAAAGGCATAACAGACTCGGTTGATCAGCCGCGCGGCAGCACGATCTGACGCTTTTCCTTACTGGGGCGGTACAGGATGGCGACGTGGCCGATCCGCTGCACCAGGGCGCTACCGGTTTGCCCGACCAGTTCGGCGATCAGCGCGTCGCGCGTCTCACGATCCTCGGAGGCCACCTTCACCTTGATCAGTTCGTGGCGCTCGAGCACTTCCTCGAGTTCGGCCAGAAATGCTGGCGTGACCCCTTTGCCGCCGGTTTGCAGCAGCGCCTTGAGATCGTGGGCCTGGCCGCGCAGGAAACGGTTCTGGGCGGAGGTGAGAACAATGGACATGCAGGATCGAAAGGCAGCAAAGGGTGTTCAGGGTATCATGGCGGCCCGTTCGGACCCCCGTTGCCAATGCCTTCCCGTAGTAAAAGCAGCCAGCGCTGGCTCAAGGAACACTTCGCCGACCCTTACGTGAAGAAGGCTCAGGCCGAAGGCATGCGCTCGCGTGCCGCCTACAAGCTGGAGGAATTGCTCCAGCGCGATCGCCTGCTGAAGCCGGACATGGTGGTGGTCGATCTGGGCGCCGCGCCCGGTGGCTGGTGCCAGCAGGTGCGCAGGTCGCTCGGCGACACCGGCCGGGTGCTGGCGCTGGATATCCTGGAGATGCCCCCGCTGGCCGGGGTGGAGTTCCTTCATGGCGACTTCAGGGAACAAGCCGTCCTATCGGAATTCGAAGCGATGTTGGGCGATGTGCCGGTGGACCTTGTTCTGTCCGATATGGCCCCCAATAAGAGTGGCATGGATGCGGTCGACCAACCGCGGATGATGCACCTGGCGGAACTGGCGATGGAATTTGCCGACACCCACCTCAAGCCGGGTGGGGCGTTTTTGATCAAGCTGTTCCAGGGTGTTGGGTCCGACGACTACATTCGCGAGCTTCGCCGCCGCTATGACAAGGTGACGATTCGCAAACCGGCGGCCTCGCGCAAGCGATCCCCGGAAGTTTATGCGCTCGGTCAGGGCAAGCGTGCCCAGATCAAGTAAGCTGCCAATGATCGCTGAATTTCAAGAATAGAAGAGTAGAGGGCACCGGAGCCAATGAGGATGAACGACTTGACCAAGAATCTGCTGCTGTGGGTGGTCGTCGCGGTTGTGCTGATGGTCGTCTTCCAGAGCTTCTCGCCGCGGATGGCGGGCGGCGTCGGCCCCGACTCGATCACCTATACCCAGTTTCTGAAAGAAGTGGACTCCGGGCGCGTCAAATCGGTGGATTACACCGATGAGACCAACCTCGCGGTCAACGCGATCCGCTTCAAGCGTACCGACGGCAGCGAGGCCACCGTGTACGGTCCGCGCGACGACAAGCTGGTCGACGTGCTGTACAGCAAGAACATCGAAATGACCCGCCAGAAGCCGTCCACCGGACCGGGTTTCTGGTCGCTGGTGCTCAACTTCCTGCCGGTCATCCTGATCATCGGCTTCTGGCTGTTCATCATGCGCCAGATGCAGGGCGGTGGTGGCGGTGCCAAGGGTGCGATGAGCTTCGGTAAATCGCGGGCCAAGCTGCAGGGCGAGGATCAGGTCAAGATCACCTTTGCCGACGTTGCCGGTTGCGACGAGGCCAAGGAAGAAGTCGGCGAGCTGGTCGACTTCCTGCGCGACCCGACCAAGTTCACCAAGCTGGGCGGCAAGATTCCGCGCGGCGTGTTGATGGTTGGCCCGCCGGGTACCGGTAAGACCCTGCTTGCCAAGGCGATTGCGGGCGAAGCCAAGGTGCCGTTCTTCAGCATCTCCGGTTCGGATTTCGTCGAAATGTTCGTCGGCGTCGGTGCGAGCCGCGTGCGTGACATGTTCGAGCAGGCCAAGAAGCACGCGCCGTGCATCATCTTCATCGACGAAATCGATGCAGTGGGTCGTCATCGCGGCGCCGGTCTCGGCGGCGGGCATGACGAGCGCGAGCAGACCTTGAACCAGTTGCTGGTCGAAATGGACGGCTTTGAAGGCGGCGAAGGCGTGATCGTGATCGCAGCTACCAACCGTCCCGACGTGCTGGATCCGGCGCTGCTGCGTCCGGGCCGTTTCGACCGCCAGGTCGTGGTCGGGCTGCCGGACGTCAAGGGTCGCGAGCAGATCCTGCGCGTGCACATGCGCAAGCTGCCGCTGGCCGACGACGTGGTGCCGATGGTCATCGCACGCGGTACCCCGGGCTTCTCCGGTGCCGACTTGGCCAACCTGTGTAATGAGGCCGCGTTGTTTGCGGCGCGTGGCAGCGAGAAGGAAGTCCGCATGGACCACTTCGACCGTGCCCGCGACAAGATCCTGATGGGTGCCGAACGCCGTTCGATGGCCATGAGCGAAGACGAAAAGACGCTGACCGCGTACCACGAAGCTGGCCATGCCATCGTCGGGCGGCTGGTGCCGGAGCACGACCCGGTCTACAAGGTCACCATCATTCCGCGCGGTCGGGCACTTGGTGTGACCATGTATCTGCCGGAAGGCGATCGCTATTCGATGAACCGTGTCGCGATCGAATCGCAGCTGTGCTCGCTGTATGGCGGCCGTGTTGCCGAAGAGCTGATCTTCGGTGGCGACAAGGTCACCACCGGTGCGTCCAACGATATCGAGCGTGCGACCAAGATGGCGCGCAACATGGTCACCAAGTGGGGTTTGTCCGACGAGCTTGGCCCGGTCGCCTATGGCGAGGAAGAGGATGAGGTGTTCCTGGGTCGCTCCGTGACTCAGCACAAGAATGTCTCGGACGAAACCGCGCGCAAGATCGACGAAGTCGTGCGTTCGATCCTGGACAAGGCCTACGGCAAGACCAAAGCCATCCTCACCGAGAACCTGGACAAGCTGCACGCGATGTCGCAATTGCTGCTGCAGTACGAAACCATCGACGTGCCGCAGATCGACGCCATCATGGAAGGCCGCGAGCCGCCGCCGCCAGCCGGTTGGGCCAAGTCCGACAAGGACGGTGGCAACAACAACGATAAAGGCAGCCCGCGTCCGTTGCCGCCGATTGCAGGACCCGCCGAGCAGATCTAAGTCAGGCGTTTGCAGTTGCAGATATCCAGCGGGGCCAGGAAGCGATTCCTGGCCCCGTTGCGTTGTGCTGTCTGGAGACGGTGAGCGATCGGCCGACGGCGAGCGATGAAGCGCATTGCGTTCTGTTCTCCGATGCAATCGAAGCTGCATTCCAGTGTGGGCGCAGGCCTGAGTTCTCCACGCACAGGGTGCGACGCGGTGCGGGCTGCGCGACAATGGCAAACGCTCCCTGCAACACGCGGACGACCCTGCATCAAGCCGCATCCGCTAGCCTCAGCCGTTAACCGGGTGCGCGCAGTCGCTGCAGTCGGTAGCGATTGTCTGCCGATAGCCAAATCGGCGGGCAGCTGTCCGCTCACGCCGCACCGGCTCAGATCCCCCTCTCTCTCACTCGCTTCAGGAGAAACCACTGATGTTCGATACCGCCCTCAAGCTGGATTGCGCTGGTCGCAGCTTGCGACTGGATGCGCCGCAGGTGATGGGGATCGTAAACGTCACGCCGGACTCGTTTTCCGATGGCGGCCAGCACGCGACCTGCGAGGCGGCGATCGCGCACGGGCTGCGGCTGGTGGAGCAGGGCGCTGCAGTGCTCGACATCGGCGGCGAATCCACCCGTCCCGGTGCCACGGCGGTATCGCTGGAAGACGAATTGCAGCGTGTGATCCCGGTGATCGAGGCATTGGTGCAGCAGACCAGCGTGCCGATCAGCGTGGACACCTTCAAGCCGGAGGTGATGCGCGCGGCGGTCGCTGCCGGTGCCGGCATGATCAACGATGTCTATGCGTTGCGTTCGCCGGGCGCGCTGGACGCAGCATCGGAACTGGGCGTGCCGGTGGTGCTGATGCACGCACGCAGCGCACCGCATGCGATGCAGGACGCGCCGCAGTACGACGACGTGGTGGCCGAGGTGCATCGTTTCCTGGCCGAGCGCATTTTTGCCGCCGAGATGGCCGGCATCGACAAGCGCCGGTTGATCCTCGACCCGGGCTTCGGCTTCGACAAGACCACCGCGCATAACTTGACTGTGCTTGCGCAGTTGCAGCGCCTGCAGGAGTTCGGCTTGCCGGTGCTGGCGGGGCTGTCGCGTAAACGCAGCATCGGCGAATTGACCGGTCGCGAGGTTGCGGCCGAGCGGGTGCATGGCTCGGTCGCGGCGCATCTGATCGCCGCGCAACACGGTGCCTTGTTGCTGCGCGTGCACGATGTGGCGGCGACCGTGGATGCCTTGAAGGTCTGGAACGCGGTGGCGGCGATTCCGACCCCGCGGATCAGTGCGCCGGCCGCGCCGACCATTCGCTGGCCGGACGAGGACTGATGCCGGCCGACCGACGCCCGCTGGCGATCGCCTTGATGGGCCCTACCGCCAGCGGCAAGACTGCGTTGGCCCTGGAGGCGGCGGAACGCTGGAACGGGGAGATCGTCAGCGTCGATTCGGCTCTGGTCTACCGCGGCCTGGAGATCGGTGCGGCCAAGCCCGATGCCGCGATGCGCGCCGCAGTACCGCACCATCTGCTCGACCTGCGCGACCCCTGGCAGATTTATTCGGCGGCTGAGTTCGCCGCCGATGCACGCAAGGCGATCGACAACATCGTTGCGCGCGGCAAGTTGCCGATCTTGGCCGGCGGCACCGGGCTGTATTTCCGTGCCGTGCTCGAAGGGCTGTCGCAATTGCCCGAAGCCGACCCGACCGTGCGCGCCGCAATCGCCGCCGAGGCCGAACAGATAGGCTGGGCCGGCTTGCATGCGCAACTGGCGCAGGTCGACCCGATCGCTGCGGCGCGCATCCATGCCACCGACCCGCAGCGCATCCAGCGTGCGCTGGAGGTGTACCGCCTCAGCGGGCGGCCGATCAGCTATTGGCAGGCGCTCCCGTCAGGGCCGCGCCTGCCGCTGCGGGTCTTGAAAATCGTGCTGGCGCCGCAAGATAGAGCGGTGCTGCACACACGCATCGCGCAGCGCCTGGACGCGATGCTGGCGCAGGATTTCCTGGCCGAAGTGGAGCGATTGCGGGAGTTGCCGCAGATGCGCGCCGTGGCCGCGCCGCTGGATTTACCGGCAGTGCGCGCGGTCGGATATCGCCAGGCCTGGGACTATCTGGACGGCGCCGGCAGCTTGGCCGAGTTCCGCGACAAGGCGATTCAGGCGACCCGGCAACTGGCCAAACGGCAGCTCACCTGGCTGCGTGGCGAGCTCGACGCACGCTGGTTCGACCCGGAGCGTGATCGACATCAATTGGACGATGCACTTGTCGGCTTCCTCGCTCATCGTTCCACTGTGCAGCAGGCTTCAGGCGTGTAACATCCCGTTTCCGGGGCCGGCTGGGGATAGCAGGTGTCGACCGGGACAATAAGAACAATAATGAAGAGGATTTTTCGATGGCTAAGGGGCAATCGTTGCAGGACCCATTCCTGAATGCGCTACGGCGCGAGCGGGTGCCGGTCTCTGTGTATCTGGTCAACGGCATCAAGCTGCAGGGCACCATCGAGTCGTTCGACCAATTTGTGGTCCTGCTGCGCAACACCGTGAGTCAGATGGTTTACAAGCACGCCATCTCCACGGTCGTGCCGGCGCGCAACGTGCGCGTGGGGCCGGGTGGTGGGTATGTGCAATCCAATGAAGGTAATCAAGCGGAAGATGACGACGTCGAGCAGTAATGGAGTAACGCGTGTTTGATCGTTCCCGCAAGGGTGAGCACGCGCTGTTGATTCAGACCCATGCAGGTGGGCCTGCCGAAGACGATGTGCTGGAGGAGTTCGCCGACCTTGCGAGGTCGGCGGGCGCCACGGTGGCGGCAACGCTCACCGCGCGCATCGACAAACCCAGCCCGTCGACCTTGATCGGCAGCGGCAAGCTGGAAGAGATCAAGGCCGCCGCCGAGGCAACTGGCGCGGATCTGGTGTTGGTCAACCACACCTTGTCGCCGGGTCAGGAGCGCAATCTGGAGCGCTACCTGGAGCGGCGCGTGATCGACCGTACCGGCCTGATCCTGGACATCTTTGCGCAACGCGCGCGTAGCCACGAAGGCAAGTTGCAGGTGGAACTTGCCCAGCTGCGGCATATGGCCACACGGCTGGTACGCGGCTGGACCCACCTGGAGCGTCAGCGCGGCGGTGCAATTGGTCTGCGCGGCCCCGGCGAAACCCAGCTGGAAACCGACCGCCGCCTGCTGCAGAAGCGTGTGGAGCAGTTGCAGCAGCGCTTGGAAAAAGTCGAGGTGCAGCGCACCCAGATGCGCCGTGCGCGGATGCGCAGCGAATTGCCGCGCATTGCATTGGTCGGCTACACCAATGCCGGCAAGTCGACGCTGTTCAATGCGTTGACCGGTGCGCAAGCCTATGTGGCCGATCAATTGTTCGCCACGCTGGACCCCACCGTGCGCCGCATCGCATTGCCAGGCGGCAGTGCGATTCTTGCCGATACGGTGGGCTTCGTCCGCGATTTGCCGCACCAATTGGTTGCTGCCTTCCGTTCGACGTTGTCCGAAGCGCGCGACGCCGATTTGTTGTTGCACATCGTCGATGCCGCCGACCCGCTGCGCGAAGAACGCATCCTGCAAGTCGATGAAGTGTTGCAGGCGGTGGGCGCTGGCGATCTGCCGCAGCTGCTGGTGTTCAACAAGATCGACAAGATCGACGGTGCCGAAGTTCGTCACGATGCGCAGGACGGTATTCCGGATCAGGCGCGGCGCGAACGCGTGTGGGTGTCGGCGCGCGACGGGCGTGGCTTGCAGGAACTGCAGCACGCACTCGGTCAACGCCTGGATCTGCGTCATCTGACCGGACAGCTGCGCTTGCCGTCGTCGGCCGGCCGCCTGCGCTCCAAGCTGCATCAGCTGGAAGTGGTGCGCAACGAGCAGTCCGACGAGGACGGTTGGTTGCTGGAAGTCGATCTGCCGATGGTCGAAGCCGAACGGCTTGCCGCCGGAGATGACGGCGCGCCGTTGCGTGCGATGCTGCCGGACCGTCGGGAAGACTGGGAAACCTGACGCGGCATTCGACGGGGCTGGCCGCAGTCAGCTGCGCGCCAGCTGCAGATTGCAGGCCCCGTTCACCCATCGCAGGCGTCACCACGCACAGGCTGCCGCGTCCCGAGCATGTCGGTGCGGACCGTCAGGTCCGCCGTGACTTCAGTGTCGTGTGCGCTCCCTGGATCGACTATCTGTTGCTGCGCAGATCATCGGGAAACAGTCACTTAGATGCGATGTCAGGCTGCAGCTCCATCAGCGGCGTCCGGCACTGCGTGGGCACTTGCCGAAACAGGCGGGCGGTCCAAAAACCGATCGCTGACCAGGCAGCTGGCGGAAGACAGCGCGGGCAAATTCGGATAAAAGTGACCGCTGTTCAATCCTGACCCCCGCAATGACGTCTCCCACTGATCACGACCTTCTGCAGCTCGCCGAGTCGCTGAGCGCCCAGTTACGCGCGGCGCGCGAGCGGCTGGTGACTGCCGAGAGCTGTACTGGCGGCTGGATTGCCAAGGCAATGACCGACATTGCCGGTTCCTCGGACTGGTTCGATTGCGGCATGGTCGCTTACAGCTACGAGGCCAAGCAGGCGTTGCTGCGGGTCAGGCCGCAGACGCTGGAGGTACATGGCGCGGTCAGCCGGGAAACCGTGATCGAAATGGTATCCGGTGCATTGGTGACCTCCGGTGGCAGCATTGCGGTCGCCGTGACCGGCATCGCCGGGCCGGGCGGTGGCAGCGAAGACAAACCGGTCGGCACGGTGTGGATCGGCTGGAAACGACGCGGCGGTTACGCCACGGCACAGTTGTTCCAGTTCGACGGCGACCGCGACGCAGTCCGTCGTCAAACCGTAGTCGCGGCACTGCGTGGCTTGAGCGCGCTGCTATAGCGGATGTGCGGCAGCTGCTGCACTCACCGATGTTCCACCACTGACATCCACCCGGCAGCGGTCGATGTGCGTGCCCACGCCGGGTCGCTCAAGTTCCACGGTGTAGCGCTAGAGTTCGCTAGGGGAGCGCCGTGTTCGGATTGAGGTCCGTGCTCACTGCATATCGGCGTTAACGTCTTTCTCACACGGCTCGTACCATCTGCTGCGCTTGCGCATGTACGCGTCTCTTCATCCGGGGAAGTTGATGAGCATCGAACGCTGCTATTGCACTGCACTTGCGCTTGCCGTTATCGCCGCAATTCAGACCCCGGTGTTGCATGCACAAACGCAGGCAACTGCCGAGCACACCGAGCCGGCAACGCTGGCCGCGATGAAAGTCACCGCGCAAAAACGCGAAGAAGAACTGCAGGATGTGCCTGTGATCGTGTCGGTGCTGTCCGAGCAGCTTCTGCTGGACACGGGCGTGAACGACATCAAGGATTTGCAGGTGCTGGTGCCGGGCTTGATCGTCACCAGTACGCAGAGTGCGGCACAGACCAGCATCCGCATTCGCGGCATCGGTACCGTGGGCGACAATGCGGGCCTGGAAGCCTCGGTCGGCGTGGTCATCGACGGTGTGGCGCGTGCGCGCAATGGTGTGGCGTTCTCCGATCTGGGCGAACTGGAACGCATCGAGGTGCTCAAGGGCCCGCAGGGCACGGTATTTGGCAAGAACACCTCCGCTGGCGTCGTCAACGTGGTGACCCGGCGGCCCAGCTTCACGCGCAGTGCCGATGCAGAAATCACCGCCGGTAATTTTGGCGCATTCGGGCTGGCCGCTGCGTTCAATGACGCGGTGGGTGAAACCGCCGCGCTACGCGTCTACGCGGCAAAGCGTCGCCGCGATGGGTTTGAAGACGTGGTCACCGGTAACGGCCCGCGTACCGATACACGCGACGGCGATCAGAATCTTGAGACCGGACGCGTCCAGCTGCTCTGGGAGCCGTCTCACGATCTGGCGATCAACTTCTCTGCCGATGCCACCAACCGCGCGGAGAATTGCTGCGTCACCGTCACCACCGAACGGGGGCCGCTGGCGGCGGTCATGGATGCAGTCGCTCCTGGAGGTCAGGCCGGTATTCCCATTGCCGACCCGTCGCGCCGGCTGGCCTACAGCAATCGCGGCACCGTTCAGAACATTCGCGATCGCGGCGTATCCGCGCAGGTCGACTGGACCACGCCCTGGCTAAACGAGGCGACGCTGACATCCATCACCGCACTGCGCGACTGGACGGCGGTCAACGGCTTGGACTTCGACTACAGCGCCGCCGATGTGCTGTACCGCGAGCCGCGCAAGGACGAGACGTTCACCGGCTTCAGAACCTTCAGTCAGGAGTTGCGCCTGGCCGGCTCCACCGAACGCGTGGACTGGATGATTGGCTTCTTCTATGCCGACGAAAGGCTGCGACGCAACGAGTCGTATCGCTTCGGAAGCGCCTACGAACCCTATCTTTCGACAGCGCTGCTGGCACGGATCAACCCGGCCTTGGCCACGCGTGCAGATGCACCGCGTTTTCTCGCCGATGCCACCGGCGTGCCGGCCGGTTCGCTGTTCCGCGGACTTGGTAGCCAGGATCGTTATCGTCAGGATGGCAAGAGCGTGGCGCTGTTCACCAACAACACCTGGCATGCGACCGATGCATTGGATGTGGTGATGGGTTTGCGCTACACGCACGAAAACAAGGTGCTGGCCTCGACCTACGACAATCCAGACGGCAGCCCGGCGTGCGCCAGTTACTTCGCTGCCAACGGGCAGTTGAATCCTGCGGCATTGCGCCGTATCGGCGCCGCCCTGGGTGCACGTGGCGTGCCTGCCACGGCGGTACCGCTGATCGCGCCGCAGGTGATCGGATTCACCTGCCTGCCGTGGAGTAACGTGGCACACAACGGCCGCAGGACCCACCAGGAACTGACCGAGCGCGAATGGTCCGGGACCGTCAAACTGGCTTATCGCTGGAGCGACGAGGTGATGACGTATGCCTCGGCCGCCCGTGGCTACAAGGCGGGCGGCTTCAATCTGGACCGGGTGCAGTCGGCCGATGGCCTGTCCAGCGGCGCGCAAGGAATCGTGCCGGTAGACGACACCGCGTTTCCCGGCGAGTTCGTCAACAGTTTCGAATTGGGTGCCAAGACCACCTGGATGGACGGCAATCTGCTGTTGAATGCGGCGCTGTTCTACCAGAACGTCAGCGATTTCCAGCTCAACAATTTTCTCGGCACCAGCTTCGTGGTTCGCTCCGTGCCCACCGTGATTTCGCGGGGAATCGACACCGAATTGCTCTGGCAAACCGGCGTGCGTGGCTTGATGCTGCAAGGTGGGCTCAGCTACACGGATACCACGTATGGTGATGACCGTTTGCCCGACGCCGATCTTGCGCTGTTGCCGGGTAGCCGCATGAGCTTCGCACCGCGTTGGTCGGGCAATCTGTCGGCTACCTACGAACGCCCGTTGGGCAATCAGCTGACGGCGCGTTTCAATCTGGGCGCCAAGTACTCATCCGATTTCAACGCCGGCACCGACCTGGACCCACAAAAGGTGCAGCCGGCCTACACCATCGTCAATGCCAGGGCCGGTATCGGCGCAGACGACAAGCGCTGGATGGTGGAAGCCTGGGCAGAGAATCTGGGCAACGAAACCTATCGCCAGGTCGTCATCGACGCGCCGCTGCAGGCCGGTTCCTGGAACGCATTTCTCGGCGCGCCGCGGACCTTTGGGTTGACCTTGCGCCTTCGGTATTGAAGCCGCTGGACCGCACTGCGTGTTGCGCGATCGACGCGTCAACTCGCACGCGCACCACACTGTGCGCTAAGCCCGCAGCGGACAGAGGCGCGACAGCGGCGGAGAGATCGGCTACAAACTAGAGTCTCTTCGCCAACCTCTGTGCCGATGTTCGGGTTTTCCGCTGCTGTGTTCGATACGTTGCCATCCATCTTCATCCGGCCTAGTCCGCCTGGTGCGTCGCCGGTTATTGCTGCGCAGGTGCGCCGGCTTGCGCGACGTGAGGCAGGGAGTCACGTGGCTGTCTTGCCGGCACGTGATGCTGGTGGGCCTGTGCTCGTGGATCGGTCGGTTCGCGAGGCATCGCTATCGCACCGAGAGATCGCTCACGCTGGGGCCTGCGCGCAGCCGTGTAGCGAGCCAGCCACCCGTTTCGAACCTACGCAGGCGGTGCACTGATGTGGGAAGCGCTTGGCACCGTACGTGACCTCGGGCGTCTGCAGGAAATCGCCTCGGTCCTGATTCGATACGGCTTTGGCGATGTGGTGCGCCGCATCGGGCTGGCTGATGTGCTCGAACGTGCCGGCAGGTTGCTGCACTGGAACAACGCCGAGGGCCGCTTGCGGATGTCCGCCGCCATGCGTGTGCGTCGTGCGCTGGAGGAACTCGGGCCAACCTTCGTCAAGCTGGGGCAAGTGCTGGCGACGCGTGTCGACTTGCTGTCGCCGGAATGGATCGAAGAACTGAGCGAACTGCAAAATGCGGTTCCTGCATTGCCGTTCGAACAGATCCGGCCGCAATTGGTCGCCGCATTGGGCGCAGAGCCGGAAAGCGTGTTCGCACGCTTGGACGAACAACCCCTGGCCGCTGCATCGCTGGCGCAAACGCATCGCGCCTGGCTGGCCGACGGCACGCCGGTGGTCTTGAAGATCCGTCGTCCCGGCATCGGCGACACCATCGATGCGGATCTACGTCTGCTTGCACGGCTGGCTGACATCGTCGAAACGCGCGCACCCGATCTCAAGCGCTATCGCCCGGCTGAAGTGGTGCAGCAATTCACTGTCTCGCTGCGGCGCGAGCTGGACTTCGCCGCCGAGTGTCGCAATGCCGAGCGCATCGCCGCCAACTTCGCGCACGACCCGCAGGTGGTGGTGCCCGCGGTGTATTGGCAGTGGACCTGCGAGTCGCTCAATGTGCAGGAGTTCATCGATGGCATCCCCGGGCGCGACATGGTGTCGGTCGATGCGGCGGGGCTGGATCGCAAGGCGCTTGCGCGCACGGGTGCCGGCATCGTGCTCAAGATGGTGCTGCAGGACGGCTGCTTCCACGCCGACCCGCATCCGGGAAATATTTTCTATCTGCGCGACGGTCGTATCGCCGTCATCGATTTCGGCATGGTGGGGCGTGTGTCCGAACAGCGCCGTTTCCAGGTCGCGCAGCTGCTGCACGGCATGGTCAGCTACGACGCCGAGGCGGTCATCGATGTGCTGCTGGAGTGGGCCGGCACCAGCCTGGATATCGACGAGGCGCGGCTGCAACAGGACATCGGTGCATTCGTCGACGAATACCGTGGCGTGCCGTTGAAAGAGCTACGCATCGGCGCGATGCTCGGCGACGTCACCGCCATCCTGCGCGATCACGGACTGACGCTGCCGTCGGATCTGGCGCTGATGATCAAGGCCTTTCTCACCCTCGAAGGGATGGGGCGCCAGCTGGATCCGGATTTCGACATGGCCACCGAAGCGCGGCCGTATCTGGAGCGCGTGGTGTTGCAGCGGTACGCACCCAGCGCCATGTTGCGCCGCAGTCGACGCACCGTGACCGGCGCGATCGATCTGATCGGCGATCTGCCACGCGATCTCAAGCGTCTGATCCAGGCCGCACGGCGCGGCAAGTTGCAGCTGCACGTTGAAACGCGGGCCTTGCGCGAGTTCGGCGAGCAGGTCGACCGCGCCGCCAATCGGCTCACCATGGGCATCGTGACCGCTGCCTTGGTGATCGGTTCGTCGATCGTTATGAACAGCGTCGGCGGGAGCGCCAGTCGATGGTTACTGGCGCTGGGCGTTGGCGGATTCATCGGCGCCGGCTTGTGCGGCATCTGGATCCTGTTTTCGATCTGGCGCAGCCGGCGCTAGCGATCGTCAGGGCTGCCGGCCTTCTCGACAGGGGAAACTAGCTATTGCGCATGGCCTTGTTAGTAGTAATACTACTAACCATGGACCTGACCGATACCCAGCAAGCAATCCTGGCCTTGATCGCCGAGCGCATCGACGCCGACGGTGTCCCGCCTTCGCAGACCGAGATCGCCCGCGCCTTCGGCTTCAAGGGCGTGCGCGCCGCGCAGTACCACCTGGAGGCATTGGAGCAGGCTGGCGCGATCCGTCGCGTGCCGGGTCAGGCACGCGGCATCCGGCTGGCCGGGCAGGGCGCGCACTCGCGGACGCCGCCGGTCGCCGAGCCACTGCGCGACGACGTGCTGCGCCTGCCGGTGCTAGGGCGTGTTGCAGCGGGCCTGCCGATCGGCGCCGATATCGGGTCCGACGACTTCGTCGTGCTCGATCGGGTGTTCTTCTCGCCGTCGCCGGACTATCTGCTCAAGGTGCAGGGCGATTCGATGCGCGACGAAGGCATCTTCAACGGCGACCTGATCGGTGTCCACCGCACCCGCGACGCGCGCTCGGGGCAGATCGTCGTGGCCCGGATCGATGAAGAAATCACCGTCAAGTTGCTCAAGATCGGCAAGGACCGGATCCGGCTGCTGCCGCGCAACCCGGACTACGCCCCGATCGAAGTGTTGCCAGATCAGGATTTCGCCATCGAAGGCCTGTACTGCGGGCTGCTGAGGCCCAATCGCTGAGGGCTGCACCGATGTCTGTGCTGGCGTTTTCCCCAGCCGGCATTGCAGGATTCGCCGCTGCCCGCACAGGATTCGCAACATTACTCTGAGTGTGTCGCCACCAGTCTCAGCCCGTGCGATACACCGCCGTTACATTTGCTCCACACCGAAATCACTGACAAGGATCACCCAGATGGATGAGAACAAGAAGCGCGCCCTTTCCGCCGCACTGAGCCAGATCGAAAAGCAATTCGGCAAGGGCTCCGTGATGCGCATGGGCGATCGCGTGATCGAGGCGGTCGAAATCATTCCGACCGGTTCGCTGATGTTGGACATCGCACTGGGGATCGGCGGCCTGCCGAAGGGCCGCGTCGTGGAAATCTACGGGCCGGAATCCTCGGGCAAGACCACCTTGACCCTGCAGGCCATTGCGCAGTGCCAGAAATTGGGTGGCACCGCTGCGTTCATCGACGCCGAGCATGCGCTCGACCCGATCTACGCGGGCAAGCTGGGCGTCAATGTCGACGATCTGCTGCTATCGCAGCCGGACACCGGTGAGCAGGCGCTGGAAATCGCCGACATGCTGGTGCGCTCGAGCTCGGTCGATATCGTGGTGATCGACTCGGTGGCTGCACTGACGCCAAAGGCGGAAATCGAAGGCGAGATGGGCGACCAGCTGCCAGGTCTGCAGGCACGTCTGATGAGCCAAGCGCTGCGCAAGCTGACCGGTAACATCAAGCGTTCCAACACCTTGGTGGTCTTCATCAACCAGTTGCGCCACAAGATCGGCGTCATGATGCCGGGTCAGAGCCCGGAAGTGACCACCGGCGGTAACGCGTTGAAATTCTACGCCTCGGTGCGTCTGGACATCCGTCGTATCGGCGCGATCAAGAAAGGTGACGAGATCATCGGCAACCAGACTAAGATCAAGGTGGTCAAGAACAAGTTGGCGCCTCCGTTCAAGCAGGTCGTGACCGAAATCCTTTACGGCGAAGGCATCAGCCGCGAGGGCGAACTGATCGACATGGGCGTGGAAGCCAAGCTGGTGGACAAGGCAGGCGCCTGGTACAGCTATGGCGACGAGCGCATCGGTCAGGGTAAGGACAATGCACGCGGCTATTTGCGCGACAACCCGCAGGTGGCGGCCAAGCTCGAAGCCGAGTTGCGTGAGAAGTTCCAGCCCGCGGAAGCGCCGCGCGAAGCGGGCGACGACGCCGAGAAGGAATAAGCGCTACCGGCAGCAAGCGATTGCGGTCCGAGTGGGGCGGCATGGCGCACAGCCCGTCATGTTCCCGCAGGACATGACGGACTCAAGCGCCTAGCAACAGCTCACTGCAGAGCGACCGGTAAGGCGGAGTTTTTCTATCGCGAGGACGGCGGAGTCAGTGCCGTTGCTTCTCGCGGTAGATCTATCGAAGGCCAGGAGGGCAGGCGCCATGGAAGGCGCATTGATTCAGCGATCGGGGACACGTCACGATGGACGAGCAAGAGCCCGCACCAAAGCGGGGGCGGCGGTTCAAAGAGCAGACGCCGGTCCAGCGCGCACTTGGTCTGCTGGTGCGGCGCGAGCACTCGCGCAAAGAATTGAACCGTAAGCTGCTGGCGCGCGGTATCGAGCCAGATGCCGCACAGGCGGCGGTGGAGCGGCTGGCTGGCGAGGGCTGGCAGGACGACACCCGGTTTGCTGCTGCGGTGGTGCGCAATCGTGCTGGCTCCGGCTACGGCCCTCTGCATATTCGTGCCGAACTCGGAACCCATGGCCTGGATAGCGAGGCAATCAGTGCCGCCATGGCGACGTTTGAAGGTGACTGGACCGAGAACGCACGTGATCTGATCCGGCGCCGGTTCGGCGAGCAAGGCCCGGTAGATCTGCCGCAGCGACGCAAGGCCGCCGATCTGCTGGCCCGGCGCGGTTTCGACGGCAACAGTATTCGTAGCGCCACGCGCTTCGACCTTGAGGACTGAGGGCGTCAGGCCTGCTACCCTTCGTGGTTTCAGGTTGTTCCCCTCATCTGCGCCCACATCTCATTGGGTGACCGGGACTGCCGCCCGCCCAATGCCAGCTCATGAACGCACCTGCCAAATTCAGCACCTCCCAGATTCGTAGTGACTTCCTCGCGTTTTTCGAGGGGAAGGGCCACACCATCGTGCCGTCCGCGCCGCTGGTGCCGGGCAACGACCCAACCTTGCTGTTCACCAATTCCGGCATGGTCCAGTTCAAGGACGTCTTCCTTGGCGCGGAAAAACGCAGTTACGTGCGTGCTGCGGACGTGCAGCGCTGCCTGCGTGCCGGCGGCAAGCACAACGACCTGGACTCTGTGGGCTACACCGCACGCCACCACACCTTCTTCGAAATGCTGGGCAACTGGTCGTTCGGCGACTACTTCAAGAAAGACGCCATCGCCTGGGCATGGGAGCTGCTGACCCAGGTCTGGAAGCTGCCGGCCGACCGTCTGCTGGTGACCGTCTACCACACCGACGAAGAAGCCGTCGCCTTGTGGCGCGACATGATTGGCATTCCCGAAAGCCGCATCGTGCGTATCGGCGACAACAAGGGTGCGCCATACGCGTCCGATAATTTCTGGCAGATGGCCGACACCGGCCCGTGCGGCCCGTGTACCGAAATCTTCTTCGACCATGGCGATCACATCGCTGGCGGTCCGCCCGGTTCGCCGGACGAAGATGGCGATCGCTTCATCGAGATCTGGAATCTGGTCTTCATGCAGTTCGACCGTCAGCCCGACGGCACCTTGGTGCCGCTGCCGGCGCCGTGCGTGGATACCGGCATGGGGTTAGAGCGTCTGGCGGCGATCCTGCAGCACGTCCACACCAACTACGAGATCGATCTGTTCCAGGCCTTGATCGGCAAGGCCAGTGCGCTGACCGGCATCGCCGACCTGGAAAACAAGTCGCTGCGGGTGATCGCCGATCACATCCGCGCCTGTTCTTTCCTGATCGTCGATGGCGTGCTGCCTTCCAATGAAGGCCGTGGCTATGTGCTGCGCCGGATCATTCGGCGTGCGCTGCGGCATGGCTGGATGCTGGGTGTGCGCCAGCCGTTCTTCAGCAAGATGGTGCCCACCCTGGTCGAGCTGATGGGCGAGGCCTATCCGGAACTGGTGGTGGCGCAGGAAACAGTGGCGCGCGCCCTGCTGGCAGAAGAGGAGCGTTTTGCCGAGACGCTGGACGCCGGCATGAAGATCTTCGACGACGTCGCGTCGCGCTCGCAGGACGTGATTCCCGGTGCAGACGCATTCCGTCTGTACGACACCTATGGCTTCCCAGTCGATCTGACCGCCGACATTGCACGCGAGCGCGGTATGCGCGTGGACATGGAGGGCTTCGATTTCGCCATGGAGCGTCAGCGCGAGACCGCGCGTGCGGCAGGCAAGTTCGGCGGCGGCGTCGCATTGCCGGCCGATCTGGTTGCGACCATGTTGCCGACGGTGTTTCTGGGCTACGAGGCATATGACGCCGACGCGCTGAAGGTTGTCGCGCTGCTCAAGCAGGGCCGCCCGGTGGAGCGTGCCGAAGCCGGCGATGAGGTCATCGTGTTCACCGATCGCACGCCGTTCTACGCCGAATCCGGCGGTCAGGTCGGCGATAGCGGGCAGTTGAGTGCGGCCGATGTTTCCATCGACGTCGCAGACACGCAGAAGTTCGCCGGCCAGTTCCATGGGCATGTCGGACGCATCACCGAAGGCGCGCTGGCGCTGGGCGATGTGCTGGCAGGCGGCATCGACGTGCAGCGCCGCGGCAAGACCATCCTCAACCATTCGGCAACGCACTTGCTGCATGCCGCATTGCGCGAAGTGCTGGGCACGCATGTGCAGCAGAAGGGCTCGCTTGTGGCGCCCGACCGCTTGCGTTTCGACTTCTCGCATTTCCAGCCCATCACTGCGGAAGAACTGGCAGTGGTCGAGCGCAAGGTCAATGCCGAGGTGCGCACCAACCACAGTGTCGAAGTGCACAACATGGCCATGCAGGAAGCGCTGGATTTCGGCGCGATGGCCTTGTTCGGCGAGAAGTATGGCGAGCATGTGCGCGTGCTGAAGATGGGCGGTTATTCCACTGAGCTATGTGGCGGTACCCATGTCAGCCGCACCGGCGACATCGGTCTGTTCAAGATCACCTCCGAAGGCGGCGTGTCGTCGGGCGTGCGCCGTATCGAGGCGGTGACCGGGCAGGGCGCGCTGGATTACGTTGCCGATGAAGAACGCCGGCTGTTCGAGGCGGCAAGCCTGCTTGGCGGCAACACCACCGAGGTAGTCGACAAGGTGCGCGCACTGACCGAGCGTCAGAAGCGTCTTGAGCGCGAGCTGGAATCGCTGAAGGCCAAGCTGGCCTCCGGCGCGACCGCAGATCTTGGCGCGAGCGCTGTCGACGTGGACGGGGTCAAGGTGGTTGCCGTACGTCTGGAAGGATTCGATGCAAAGGCGCTACGCGAGGCGATGGACCGCTTGAAGCAGCAACTCGGCGATTCGGTGATCGTGCTGGCCGGTGCATCGGCGGGCAAGGTTGCGCTTGTCGCCGGCGTGAATGGCAGCCCAACTGGCAAGGTGAAGGCGGGGGAACTCCTCGGCCATATCGCCAGTCAGACCGGAGGCAAGGGCGGTGGCCGTCCGGATCTCGCCCAGGGTGGTGGCGAGGACGGGCCCGCCCTTGCGACCGCACTCGACGGTGTGCCCTCCTGGGTCAAGCAACACTTGGGCTGAACACTTGTCCTGCTATGCCTTGCTGGCTAGCAGGATGTCCCGCTACCATTTCTGGTCTATTCCCTTTACCTAGGGCGCGTCTCACTCACGAGGCCGTCGATGCTGGTGGGAAATCCACCGGTTCCAGGAGATTTGCAAAATGTTGATCCTCACTCGCCGGGTAGGCGAAACCTTGATGATCGGCGACTCGGTCACTGTTACCGTGCTCGGCGTCAAGGGTAATCAGGTGCGTATTGGCATTACCGCACCGAAAGATGTGGCTGTGCATCGCGAAGAGATTTATCAGCGCATCCAACGTGGGGACGAGCCGGTGGCCTCTGGCGCACATCACGGCGACGATTCTTCGAATTGATCGTCATAAAGGGTTTACGTTAGCCCCTGTTACCCGGTATTCTTCGCGGCCTGCCACGGACATCGCGGCAGGACGCAAAAACTGGAGCGATGCCCGAGCGGCTGAAGGGGCTCCCCTGCTAAGGGAGTATAGGGTCAAAAGCTCTATCGAGGGTTCGAATCCCTCTCGCTCCGCCAGTGTTCTAAACGCCCGCAAATCCTTGATTTGCGGGCGTTTTTTTTGCGTTGATGAGTGTAGCTAGCGGCGATCGCCAGCTGTAACGTCAAATTCCATCGCCATCGCCATCGCCATCGCCACTGCCTTTGACGGATTGCGAGCCGTGCGCTCGCTCTTGCTCGGGTGCCTGCTCGGCGTTCATGCCTTCCCGTGCTGTTGTTCCTCGATCGCTGCGTCCTTCGTGGCCGCCGCTGGGGATCTTTGCATCGCTGATGGTTGAGGGCGCTGCGGTGCGAGCTGTGTCGGATCGAAGGCGTGAATCCGCGATGCCTGCAACAGGCGGGTGTGTGAGTCGGTGATGCGTGGCACAGGCGATCGGCAGCTGTGTTGCGGGAGGCTCAGACACCTTGCGAAGCATGCGCGGCGGCGTTGCCGCTGCACGTGGCAGCGCTGACTTCTTGGTCAAGGCTTATCGCCATCGCTTCCGATAACTGACAGCTACTGCGCCAGACGCGCGTTCGCGAGTGTGCGTCGCGGGTTGGTGGCTTGAGCGATGCTGGATTGCCGCGGGATGATCGGTCTGGTGTGCTGGCATTACGCCCTGCGTGAGGCCGCAACCACCATAGATCGCAACCGACATGCAGTGGCCGGGTCTGATGGGCGCCATCCGCCATCCGCTATCTGTATCGGTCGCGTCGTCGACCATTTCGGCACCGAGTGTCGCTGTTGAAGCGATATGTATCGGGTCGCCTGCCACCTGGCTCGGTCGGCGCGTTGTTCTTGGCTTGTTGCCCTGTTGCGTGCCCTCATGCTTTTTGATGTTCGAAAAATAGGCGCGCTTGGAGGGAGCGGTTAGCGGGCTGCGAAACCATCTTCGCTTGCCGCTTGCCGCTTGCCGCTTGCCGCTATTTCCCGACATGCAAAATGCAGACAGCAAACAGTAGGGTCAATCTCCTGCGTTCAACTTCGCAGACCACCTACTGTGCTAACTGCAGACCTAAGACCTAAGACCTAAGACCTAAGGAAGCTCTGAACAATTCGTCCCTGTGTTTTCGATCAACACTCCTGGCAATCCTTACTACGCGCAATTGCTTGATGTTCAGCATGGAAGGCCGCCGCGTTTGAGCGATATCCCGGATCACTCGTCCCGCAGCGAGTCGCTCAGGCCTTCCCCAAGCTGCTGGGCTTGCCTTCTTACTGGCGTGTTTTGCCCTGCGTCCCCTTGTTCCTGCTAGCTGCCGGTTCTTTGATCAAAGCGGCAACTTTTTTGCCGCACGCGTGTTCCAGTACGCGTTCCTCGCCGATGCACGACGATGCTGCCAGAGGACGTGGCCGATCTTTATCTGAGCCTCGTTCTGCCGATGATCCAGCGCATGCTGCCGCGCCAGTGACGCCGCCAGTGACGCCGCCAGTGATGTCGGCAGTGATCTCTGCATGGCGAGAGATGCAATGGGGCGTGTGGCGCTGTGGATGGAGTCGCTATGCAACGGGTAAGGCGTCGGTCGCTCGAAAATGCAGAAGCCAGCAGTCCGGAGAGTCGGTCGCATCCGCCGGTGTGAGCGGCGTTTACGGGTGCTTTTTTCCAACGATGCAAGACGGAGGAGGGTCCATCGCGAGCGATCGCCGATACGCTGGCGCTGCGCGCGCGCCTTGGCGGCCAACGTACTGCATCAGCCACTGTGTTGCAGATCGGAGAAGAAAGTCTGGTCGTCCTTGCACGCCAGGAAACAAGGCCTCGACTTTACGCTGGCGATGCGCGTGCCTTGGCGGCCAACGCACTGCATCCGCCCTTGTCTTACAGATCGGAGAAGAAGGGTCTGGTCTTCCTTGCACACCCAGGAACAGGGCTTCGACTTCGGCAATGCCGGAGCATGAAGAGGACGATCAGAGAGAGACCGTCTGACATCTGAACCACTCGACTCTATGGCAAGCGAAGGGGGTCAAGTACGGCGCGTACGTGTCGCTAAAGACGTGACCCATATCTCGGATTTCGACGTGATGCGCCTACCGTTGCTTGGACGCCTGTTCTCTTCCTGGAGCCGTGGGCTGCAGCACAAGGCCAATGCAGTGGATCGGGTGATGGCGGTGATCGAATTCGATCTGGACGGCCGCATTCTGGACGCCAATCAGAACTTCCTCACGCTCATGGGATACCGGCGTGACGAGGTGGTTGGCCAGCATCACCGCATGTTCGTGACGACGAGCGATCGCGACAGCGAGAGCTATCGCCAGTTCTGGGATGCGTTACGGCGTGGCGACTTCAATGCCGGGCGCTTTTGCCGGCTGGACAAGCAGGGCCGCGAGGTCTGGATCAATGCCTCCTACAACCCGCTGCTGGATCGTGCAGGCAAGGCCTACCGCGTGGTGAAGTACGCCACCGACATCACCGAGCAGGTCCGTCAGACCGCCGATTTCGAAGGGCGCATCGATGCGATCGACAAGGTGATGGCGGTGATCGAATTTTCGCTGGATGGCACGGTGCTCGATGCCAACCAGAACTTCCTGCAGGTCATGGGCTATCGGCTCGATGAGATACGCGGCAAGCACCACGGCATGTTCGTGGAGGCGCAGACGCGTCAATCGGCGTCCTATCGCGCGTTCTGGGATTCGCTTGGACGCGGTGCATTCGATGCTGGTCGCTACAAGCGCATCGGCAAGGATGGCAGGGAAGTGTGGATCCAGGCGTCCTACAACCCGGTTCTCGACGAACTCGGTCGCCCTTACAAGGTGGTCAAGTACGCCACCGACGTCACCCGTCAGGTCATCGATTCGGCCGATGCGGATGGGCGCATACAGGCCATCGACAAGGTGATGGGCGTGATCGAGTTCGATCTGCACGGCCGAGTGCTGAGTGCCAACGAGAATTTCCTGGCGATTCTTGGTTACTCGTCGAACGAGGCCATTGGCCAGCATCACGGGGTGTTCGTCGATGCGGCCTACCGCGCCTCCGACGAATACCGGCATTTCTGGGCAAAGCTGGCGCGCGGCCAGTTCGACGCGGGGCGGTATCGGCGGTTGCGCAGGGACGGCAGCGCGGTGTGGATCCAGGCGTCCTACAACCCGATCCTGGATGTCTCCGGGCGCCCGTACAAGGTGGTCAAGTACGCCACCGACGTGACCGATCAAGTGCGCTCTGCCGAGCGCATGCGCGACCTGATGCGGCAGACAATGAGCATCGCGCAGAACGTGCAGCGCGAGTCGCATCATATTTCTGCCAGTAACCAGGAGCTGGTCAGCCGGGTGTCCACGCAGTCCAGCGCCGTGGCGCAGACCTCGAGCACGATCGATCAACTGGCTGCTACCGTGCGCACCAATTCCGAAAACGCCGGCTCGGCCCGACGCATGGCCGAGGACTCGGCTGCGGTGGCGCGGCGCGGCGCGGACGTCATCGCCGACGTGGTCAAGACCACCGCCGGCATTCGATCGGCAACCGACCGCATCGGTCAAATCATCGAAGTGATCGACGGCATCGCGTTTCAGACCAACATTCTGGCGCTCAACGCGGCGGTGGAAGCGGCGCGCGCCGGCGAGCAGGGACGCGGGTTTGCGGTGGTCGCCACCGAGGTGCGCAGCCTGGCGCAGCGCTGTGGCGTGTCGGCCAGGGAGATTCGTTCCCTGATCGACAATGCGACCAACCAGGTCGGCGATGGCTCGCGCCTGGCCGAACAGGCCGGCGTCGTGATGCAGGACGTAGTGGCCTCGGTACTGCGTGTCACCGCGACGGTGGAGCAGATCGCCGCCGCCAGTCACGAGCAGGCGCTGGATATTTCGACTGCGAACACGGCGCTGCACTCCATTGGCGTGCAGGCGCGCGACCAGGCGCAGATGGTCGACGATCTGGCGCGGTCGGCACGCGTGCTGGAAGCCGATGCGGACGCGTTGTTCGCGCTGGTCAACGGCGATGCCGACGGAGCTGCGCAGTCCGACACGCCGTTCAAATCGCAGGCCGCATAACGGCCAATCGCTGAGACTGCGACCGCGGTGGCCGGGTGTCCAAGCCTTCGTCTTCGGCGCTGACGACGGACGTCATGTCATGTCGTGTCGCGGTGCGTGTAAGCCACGTGTTGTCGCAGCAAGGTAAGGCAAGCGCACCAACCACACGCACAGCGTCGCGTCCAGATTTTCGCGCGCAGCACAAAGCCCGCTAGCGCGGGCCTTGTGCGTTGGGGTCAACGCCGCTTGCAGCACATGCAGGTCGTTTGCGCTGCAAGGGCCGTGACCGGCTTACTTCGGCAGATCGAACACCAGCACTTCCGCATCGCGTGCATCGGCCAGCACGATCTCCGGCTCGCCGATGACCTGCACCGCATCGCCGGCCGACAACGCCTGTCCATTGACGCTCAGGCTGCCGCGGGCCACTTGCACGTAGCCGATGCGGCCTTCAGCCAGCGGCTGCTGCAGGCGTACGTCGCCATCGAGGATCGATGCATACAGCCGTGCGTCCTGGTGCAGGCGCAGCGAGCCGTCGTCACCGGCCGGCGAGGCGATCAGGCGCAGCTGGTTGCGCTTGCTGTCGGCATCGAAATGCTTTTCTTCGTAGCTGGGCTCGATACCGTTGCGCTCGGGCATCACCCAGATCTGCAGGAAGTGCACCGGCTCGCTGGACGAATGATTGAACTCGCTATGGGTCACGCCGCTGCCGGCGCTCATGCGCTGCACATCGCCGTAGTGCAGCACCGAACCGGTACCCATGCTGTCCTTGTGCTCCAACGCGCCGTCCAGGACGTAGGAAATGATCTCCATGTCGCGGTGGGCGTGGGTGCCGAAGCCTTCGCCCGGGGTCACCTTGTCTTCGTTGATCACCCGCAGCGGGCCGATGCCCATGTGGCGCGGGTCGTGGTAGCTGGCGAAGGAGAAGGTGTGGCGCGAAGACAGCCAGCCATGCTCGGCACGGCCACGGGTTTCGCTCTTGCGGACATTCAACATGTTGCTTCTCCTTGAAAGATTCGAATTGGCGCCGGGGGTGAATCGGTGTCCCTGCGGCTTGATGCGTAGTCTCCGCCTCTGTCGGCCAGAGAAAAAGCGAGTAGATTTGGCTGCTACCATCGAAAAATTCGAACAATGAAAATCAGCCTGGAAGCGCTACAGATCCTGGATGCGATCGACCGCCGCGGCTCGTTCACCGCGGCGGCCAAGGTGTTGTTCAAGGTGCCCTCGACGATCTCGTACACGGTTTCCAAGCTGGAAGACGATCTGGGCGTGCAGCTGTTCGAACGGGTGGGGCCGAAGGCAACGCCGACCCAGGCCGGGCGCGAACTGCTGCGCGAAGGACGCAACCTGCTGCGTGCCGCGCAGGAGTTGGAGGTGCGCGTGCGGCGCGTCGCCTCTGGCTGGGAGTCGGATTTTGCGATCGGGCTGGATGCGATGTTGCCGGCTGCGCTGCTGCAGGCGCAGATCCTGGACTTCTACGCCGTGGCCGATAGCACCCGGCTGCGGGTGCTCAGCGAGTCGCTGTCCGGCAGCTGGGAGGCGCTACTGGACCGGCGCGTGGATCTGATTGTGGCGGCGGGCGAGGGGCCAAGCGGCGGTGGTTATGTCGCCGAACAGATCGGCACCGTGCGCTTCGTGTTCGCAGTGGCCGCGACGCATCCGCTGGCCGGCGCGCAGTTGCTCGGTGCGACCGAGCTGGCCGACCATCGCGCGATTGCCGTGGCGGATTCGGCGCGGCGTCTGCTGCCGCGCACGGTCGGCCTGTTGTCCGGCCGCGATGTGCTGACCGTGCCGGACATGCACACCAAGTTGCTGCTGCAATTGGCCGGGGCAGGCTACGGGTTTCTGCCTGAGCCGTATGCGCAGGGCGCGCTGCTGGAGGGCCGTTTGCGCCAGGTGCCGGTGGAAACGCACAAGGCCGACGAGACCTTCTTCCTGGCGTGGCGGCCGGGCGAAGAGGGTGAGGCGCTTGGCTGGTGGCGGCGCGCGTTGCGGGCCGACGGTCTGTTCGAGCGATGGTTGCAAGCGCTTGCCGAAACGTATCGTTTCGCTGCCGCCGGGCAGTCGCAAACGTGATCAAGAGCGGATAATGGCCGTTCGCCGTCGCGCAGGGTCGTCGCATGCAAGGCTTGATCGAACAGTACGGATTGGCGCTGGTGTTTGCCAACGTGCTGGCGTTGTCGCTCGGGCTGCCGGTGCCAGCGCTACCGACGCTGGTGCTGGTCGGCGCCGGTTACGCGCTGCGCGGTGGTAGCGAGGCGTGGCTGGCGGGTCTTGCCGCG
The DNA here is from genome assembly GCF_031843525.1 of Xanthomonas sp. WCS2018Noco2-27. Lineage (NCBI taxonomy): Bacteria > Pseudomonadati > Pseudomonadota > Gammaproteobacteria > Lysobacterales > Lysobacteraceae > Xanthomonas > Xanthomonas sp. WCS2018Noco2-27. Next base: position 550,570 of record NZ_JAVTIK010000001.1, read on the forward strand.
TGGGGCGTGTCGGTGCTGGCGAGTCTGCTTGGCGACCTGGTGTGGTATCTGGCAGGCCGTCGTTTTGGCAATCGCACCTTGCAGTCGCTGTGCCGGTTGTCGCTTTCGCGCGATACCTGCATGAAGCAGACCGAGCGCTTTTTCTCGCGCTGGGGCGTGCGCGTGCTGGCGGTGGCCAAGTTCGTGCCGGGCCTGTCGATGGTGTCGGTTCCGATGGCTGGTGCGATGCGGGTGCGGCCGGGCGCGTTCCTGCGTTACGACGCGTTCGGTGCTTCGCTGTGGGCATTGGTTGGGCTGGGTCTTGGGGCGGTGTTCGCCCATCAGGTGCAGGACGTGCTCGTGTTCTTGTCCGAACTCGGTTCCGGTGCGGTGGTGGTGTTGGCCGCGCTGCTGGCCTGCTACGTCGGGTGGCGCTGGTGGCGGCGTCACACGCTGCTGCGCTCGCTGGAACAGGCGCGCATTGCAGTGGACGAGTTGGTGCCGCTGCTCGACGGTGACGAGAGCCTGCGGCCGACGGTGCTGGATATCCGTGCGCCGGGATACCGCGACCTGCAGCCGTACACGATTCCTGGTGCGGTGTTTGCCGACGAACGCCAGCTTGCGCAGATTTTGGCCAGCGTGCCGCGCGATCGCAGCGTGGTGATTTATTGCGCGTGTCCCGATGAAGTGTCTGCGGCGTGGCTGGCAGGTCGGATGCGCGAGCGTGGTTATCGCGATGTGCGTCCGTTGCTGGGCGGGCTGGATGCGTGGCGCGATGCCGGGCATCCGGTGACCTCGTTGGTGCCGGTGGTGGTGGTCGGCCAGTCGGATGCTGTGGGCGCTACCGCGTGAGCGTTCTGCGTCCTGTTCGATAAGAACAGCTCACCAAACGACTGTGCAGTTGCCTGCCTGCCTGGCGGGCGGGCGGGCGCGGCCGGTGCTCGCTGCCGCGTCGCTTACAGTGTGGTTCTGAGCGCGCCTTCCATACCCATCCGGCAATGCGCGCTACATCTTGATGGGCGCTTTAACGCGCATCGCAGCGCATTCGTATCGACACGCTGCACAAGCTGCATTCGCGAGCGATGCAGGACAAAAACGACAGGCAAAAAAAAGACCAGCAAGCTGGCCGTTTTCTTCAAGATTGGTGCGCCCGGAGAGATTCGAACTCCCGACCGCCTGGTTCGTAGCCAGGTACTCTATCCAACTGAGCTACGGGCGCATATCTTGTTTGACTTGCCATCCGATGCAGTGCAGTCGGACGTTTTAACTAAAAAAACAGCGGTTCAGTGCTGTCTTTTTTTGTTCCTGAAGATGGTGCGCCCGGAGAGATTCGAACTCCCGACCGCCTGGTTCGTAGCCAGGTACTCTATCCAACTGAGCTACGGGCGCCTCGTCAGGAGCGGAATTATGCGGATGCCCGACGTACTCGTCAATCCCTTTGTGAAATTCGATTGTCGCCGGCCGCATCGGCACGCGTGCGTTGCAGCGCAGCCGCGACGGCGGCGGGTGCCTTCATCCATGCAAAGTGATCGCTGCGCACGCCCAGTTGCGCATCGTCCAACTGCTGCACCTCGGCATGCGCCTGCGGCATCTTCTGCAGCAGTGCATGCAACGCCGCAGACGGGCCGAAGTGATCGTGGTCGAAGGTCAGCGCCTTGATCGGTACCGTCAACGCGCCCAAGGCGCGCTCCAGATCCCAGCCGCTGCCTGCAGCACGATAGCGATTGCTGCGGCCGACCTGTGCCCAGTCGGCGATCAGGCTGCGTGCCTCAGTGCCACCAAAGCCGAGCGATCGCCCGTGCAGCACGCCTTGTACGCGCGCAAGCCAGGGCAGGGCGCGATACGCCAGCGGCAGCCCGTAGCGCATCGGGCGCGGAAAGTTGCGCCAGTATGGCGAGCCGCTGGCAACCAGCCACAGCTGCGTCAGCGGTGAGTCGCGTTGCGAAGGAACTCGCGACGCCTGCAACGCGGCATGACAGCAGGCCAGCTGCCCGCCCAGGCTGTGCCCGCCGATGATGCGTGGGTGCTGCGGGTCATGCCGATCCATCAGCGCCTGGCTGGCCGGGAGGTCGTCGGCAAGCAAGGCGCGATAGCCCCAATCGTGTTGGCGCGATGGGCGCAGCGTGCTGCTGCCATTGCCGCGCCATTCGTGCAGGTAGACCGCGATCCCGGTAGCGGCCAATGCATCGGCAAACGCTTGGTAATGCCGCGCTGCCACGCCCAATGCCGGCAGCCACAGCAAGCTGGCGATCGGTTGCGCTGGTGCACTGCGAATCACCTGCCAGCGATGTCCATCGGCTGCGCTGGCGGGCAGCGTGTCGCTATGCACGCCTTCGCTGTGCACGCTCATACCGCTGGGGCGGCGCCGAAGTGGTCGAGCACCAGGACCTCGCTGTGCCCTGGGCGCTGCCCCAGGCGGATGGCGCGCGCCACGTAATCAATCGCTGCCTCGCAGGCATTGAGCAGCGACAGGCCCTGGCACAATTGCGCGGTAATCGCTGCCGACAGACTGCAGCCGGTGCCGTGCGCATCGACGTCGATACGCGGATGCATGAACACGTCCTGGGTGACGCCGTCATCGAAGCGATCGATCACGCGCGCGCCCTCATGCAGATGGCCGCCCTTGAGCAGCACAGCGTTCGCGCCCAGCTCCAGCAGCGCGGCAGTCGCATGTTCGGCGGCGTCGGCCGTGTCGATGCGGCGGCCGGTCAACAGCTCGGCTTCCGGCGTATTGGGTGTGATCAAGGTTGCCAGCGGCAGCAGGCGGGTGCGCAGCGCATCCAATGCCGCGTCCTCGAGCAGGCGCACGCCGCTTGTGGCGACCATGACCGGGTCCAGCACGATGAAGGGTGGGCGATGGGCTTCGAGCAGATCGGCCACGCAGTGGATGACGTCGGCATTGGCCAACATGCCGAGTTTGACGGCCTGGATCTGGAAATCGGCGAAGCAGGCATCCACTTGCGCGCGCAGAAATGCGATCGGCGGGATGTGCACGGCGGTGACGGCGCGCGTGTGCTGCGCGGTCAATGCGGCAATCGCCGACAAGCCATGCACGCGATGCGCAGCGAAGGTTTTGAGATCGGCCTGGATGCCGGCACCACCGCCGGAATCGGAGCCGGCGATGGTCAATGCGGACAGCGTGCTGGGCGTGGTCATGCGCCGATTCTGCACTGCCGGCTGGCGGCTGTGCAGGGATGGTGCAGCGATGCTGACGTGTGGGCGGTGTTACGGGGTGCCGTTGACCGCGATCTGCGAGAACGCGCCGGTCTGCGGGTCGTACAGCGCCCCCCAGAAGGCGCTACCGCCGTCGCAGACCTTGATCGCTTCCCTGGCCGGTTTCACTGGCGGGTCGTTGGGCAGCTTGAAGGCGTTGATGTAGATCAGTTGCTGGCCCTCGATCACCACGCCCACATATTGCCGGTCGAACTCGCGCGGCTCGGCGATGCTTGGCGTCAACGCATCCTGCCGGGATTCGAGCTGCTCGATCTGTTGATGGCTCGGTTCCCAATAGCCGGTGATCTGGCCTGGGTGACGCGCCGGACTGTCGCGCGAGCAGGTGTCCAGCACCTGCTCGGCGACGCTCTGGCGGGTGATGATCCACGACTGCCCGCTTTTGAGATTGGTCGGTACGGTAGAGGGCGCTTGCGTGGTCGCACAGCCGGCCAGCGCGAGCACTGCAAGGGCTGTAGCGCTGCGAAGCGTTCGCATCACAGCACCTCCGAGGCGAAGTCGGCCAGACGCGAACGTTCGCCACGGCGTAGCGTGATATGCGCACTGTGCGGCCAGGCCTTGAAGCGATCCACCGCGTAGGTCAGGCCGGACGTGGTCTCGGTCAGGTAGGGCGTATCGATCTGCTCGACGTTGCCCAGACAGACGATCTTGGTGCCGGGGCCGGCGCGGGTGATCAGCGTCTTCATCTGTTTCGGCGTGAGGTTCTGCGCTTCGTCCAGAATCAGATACCGCGACAGGAAGGTGCGGCCGCGCATGAAGTTCATCGAGCGGATCTTGATGCGGCTGGCGAGCAGGTCGTTGGTGGCTGCGCGGCCCCATGAGCCGCCGTCCTGGTTGTGGGTGAGCACTTCCAGGTTGTCGGTGAGCGCGCCCATCCACGGCGTCATCTTTTCTTCTTCGGTGCCGGGCAGAAAGCCGATGTCTTCGCCGACGCTGACGGTGGCGCGGGTCATGATGATTTCGCGGTAGCGCTGCTGATCCATCGTCTGCGCCAGGCCCGCGGCCAGCGCGAGCAAGGTCTTGCCGGTGCCGGCGGTGCCGAGCAACGTGACGAAATCGATCTCCGGGTCCATCAGTGCGTTGAGCGCAAAGTTCTGCTCGCGGTTGCGCGCGGCGATGCCCCAGACCGCGTGCTGGGTGTGGCGGAAATCATCGACCAGGCACAGCGTGGCCTTGCCGCCGCCGACCTTGGCCACACGCAGTTCGACGTCGTCTTCGCCCGGCAGATACAGGTACTGGTTCGGGTACCAGTCTTCGTCGTCGGCCAGCACGATCTCGTAATGGGTGCGGCCGCGCTCGTTCCAGCTGCGCAGGTCCTCGTTGTGCTTCTGCCAGAAGTCTTCCGGCAACTCGATGGCGCCGGTGAACAGCAGGCTGAAATCGTCCAGCGCGCGGTCGTTCTGGTAGTCCTCTGCCACCAGGCCGCTGATGTAGGCCTTGATGCGCAGGTTGATGTCCTTGGACACCAGGATGACCGGCACATCCGGGTTTTCTTCGCGCAGCGCCAGCACCGAGGCCAGGATCTTGTTGTCCGGCAGCATCGCGCCGAAGGTGCGGCCCGGGTCGATCGGGTGAATCTGGAAATACAGCCGGCCAATCGCGGCCTGGCCCTTGAGCTGGATGCCCTGCGGGTGACTGAGCAGAATGCCGGCCTGAATCTGCTCGGCGTTGGTGTTTTCCAGCAGTTCGTCCAGGAAGCGGCTGACCTGGCGCGCGTTGCGGCTGACTTCGGAGGTGCCCTTCTTGGCGTTGTCGAGTTCTTCGATCACCTGCATCGGAAGGAACACATCGTGTTCTTCGAACTTGAACAGCGAGGTGGGATCGTGCATCAGCACGTTGGTGTCCAGCACGTAGATGCGCTTGCCTCGGGTCATTGGGTCTTCCAAGTGATGGAGCAGGGGCGAGCCATCACGCCTGCGTGTGCAGGGTGATGGAGGACAGGGGAAACGAGGGGCGTCACTGTTTGGCGTGCGCCTTCACGGCAGCCAGCACGGCCTCGGCATGGCCGGCAACCTTGACCTTGCGCCAGGCCTGCACGATGCGCCCCTCGGGCGACAGCAGGAAGGTGCTGCGCTCGATGCCGAGCACCTGCTTGCCGTACATGTTCTTTTCCTTGATCACGTCGAAAGCGCGGCACAAGGCTTCGTCGCCATCGCTGATCAAGGGAAAGTTGAAGCCTTGCTTGGCGCAGAAGTTGTCGTGCGACTTCACCGAGTCGCGCGAGACACCCAGGATGGCAGCGCCGGCTTTCTTGAAGTCCGGCAGCAAGGCATTGAAGTCCAGGCCTTCGGTGGTGCAGCCGGGCGTGCTGTCCTTCGGGTAGAAGTACAGCACCACCCACGTGCCGGCATAGCCGCGCAGGGTGGTCTGGGTGCCGCCGGACAGCGCCAGCGGCAGGTCGAGGGTGGTAGCGGGCAGTTCCAGTACAGCGTCGGTCATCGTTGCTCAGCCTGAAGGGGAGAGGCGGTCGGCGGCCGATCAGGCCGGCCCGACGTCCATCCCATCATAAGCAGCTACATGGAAACGTTTGGCGAGTGCATCGAACTCTGCATTGCGCTGATTCAGCGATTCAATGGTGTGGTGTTCGCGCTTGTCCACATGCAGGAAATACGACTCCTCATCGTCGCCGTCGTCTTCGTCGCGTTCGCCGAGAAAGATGTCGATGACGCGGTAACCGTCCTGGGTCAGCTGCTCGGAAAGCTGTTGCAGCGGCTGCTGCGCCGGGTCGGCGAAAAAGTATTCCCAGCGCAACGGGCCGTCGAGATTCCAGTCGGTCTCGGAGCGGATGTGATCGAACATCTGTTTCAGCGCGGATTTGGCGATGGCCATCGGTGCGTCTGCCTTAGAACTTCATCGGGTCCATGATCGCGTCGAGATTGAGGTGATCACAGAATTCCAGGAAATCATCGCGCAACGCGGCGATGTGCATGTTGGCCGGTACCCCGATGGTCACCTGCGCCGAGAACATCTCCGCACCGGTCTGCATGGCGCGGTAGCGGGTGCTCTGCAGGTTTTCGATGGTGATGCCCTGGCGGTCGAAGAAATCGGCCAGCTGGAACAGGATGCCCGGCTTGTCGGCGGCGATCACTTCGACGATGTACGGCAACAGGTTGGACTGGGTCTGCTTGGGGCCGGTGCGGTACCAGACCAGCTTGAGGCCTTCCTCGCGTTCGAGCCGTGTCAGCATCGCTTCGAGCTTGGCGACCGAATCCCAGGAGCCGGTGGCCAGTGCGGTGACCGAGACATCGCGCCCCACCGTGGCCAGGCGAGCGTCCACGAGATTGCAGCCGCTGTCGGCGATGCGGCGGGTGACAGGCAACAGGGGGGACTCCGGATGCGTCGTGTAGGCGTTGATCAGGAGGTGATTTTCGGTCGGCGAGGGCCGGGGTGTAGAGTCAGTCAAAGGGGCTTCCGGCATTGCATCAGGCTGAATGGCCGCCCGGACAGGCGCCCTGGCGGTGACCAGCATACTTGCCCGTGGTTTCGCGCCGCAAGTAACATGCAGGCGGTCGCAACCCGCGTGCGCGCGGGCCTCCCCTTGTCACGTAAGAGCAGCAGAATCTTGTCCCTTTCCGGCATCATCACCGCGCTGGCGACCCCCTTCGGGCCGGACGGCGCACTCGACCTGGATGCCTGGCGGCGGCTGCTTGAGCAGCAGCTGCACGGTGGCGTCCAGGGAATCGTGGTTGCCGGCTCCACCGGCGAAGCCGCCGCGCTGAGCGACGACGAATACGACACATTGCTGCGCGCCGCGGTGGCCCAGGTCGCCGGCCGGGTGCCGGTGCTGGCCGGTACCGGGCTGTCCGGCACCGCAAAAACCATTGCGCAGACGCGCCGCGCCGCCGCGCTGGGCGCGCAATACGCGCTGGTGGTGACGCCGCCGTACGTGCGCCCGACCCAGGCAGGGTTGAAAGCGCATTTTGTGGCCGTGGCCGACAGCGGCGGGTTGCCGGTGGTGTTGTACAACGTGCCCGGCCGTACCGGCTGTGATCTGCTGCCGGAGACGGTGGCCGAGCTGGTCGATCACCCCAACATCGTCGGCATCAAGGAAGCGCGTAGCGAGCCCGAGCGCGTCGCCGCGCTGGTGGCGTTGCGCAGCGACTCCTTCGTGGTGCTCAGTGGCGATGACGGCAGTGCCGCGCAATCGATGCTGTCCGGCGCCCAGGGGCTGATCTCGGTGGCGTCCAACGCATTGCCGTCGGCGTACCGTCGCTTGTGCGATCTGGCCCGCGATGGCCAGCGCGATGCCGCCCTCGCATGGGATGCGCGCCTGAGCGAATACCATAGCTTCTGCGGGATCGAATCCAATCCCATCCCGGTCAAGGCGCTGCTGCAGCGCGCCGGGATCGGGCACGGCCTGCGCTTGCCGCTGCTGCCACTTTCTGCGGCGCACCAGCCTGCCGCCGACCGCCTTGCCGCCGACGCCGTTGCGTTGGAAGCACTTTCCAGCCGCGAAATGCTCGCGGCCTGACCCAGGAGATCTATCGATGCGTCATTCCGTTTCCCCCGTCCGCGTGCTGTCGCTCGCGTTGCTGGCGACCGCCACCGTCGCCGCCACGAGTGGTTGCAGCTGGTTTCACAAGGGCGCGCGCGGCGACTATGCGTTGGCCCCGGAAGCCCGTCCGCTGGAAGTGCCGCCGGATCTGAACCTGCCCGACACCTCCGGTGCGATGAAGGTGCCGACCCTGGCATCGACCACCCAGCAGACCAACACGCCGCCGTCGGCGAGCGCCAACAGCGGTTTCACCGTGCCGGGCGAGCGCGATGAAGTGTTTGCCAAGGTCGGCACGGCGCTGGCCGAGATTCCCGGTCTGACCGTCGCCAGCAAGGCGCAGATGCTGGGCTCCTACGACGTGAGCTACGAGGGTTCCAGCTTCCTGGTGCGCGTGGTCAAGGTCGAGGCGGGCAGCTACGTGTCGGCAGTGGATCCGCGCGGCATGCCGGCCACGGCTGCCGCACCGGTGGCGGTGATCAGCGCGCTGAAGGGCAAGCTCGGCGGCTGAGTGGTTTGGCCATTGCCGGACAGCAAAACGGGCGCTCAGGGCGCCCGTTTTGCGTTGTTGCGCTGTGGTTAGCGGGCAGCGATGCTGTCGCGCGCCGGGAGAGCGCCTTAGCGCTGCAGCAGCGGTAGCTTGTTCGGCTTGCCGTCCCAGTCTGCCGCATCGGGCAGGGGCTCCTGGCGCACGGTCAGCACTGGCCAGGCCTTGGCCAGTTCGGCATTGAGCGCGACGAAGCCTTCCTGGCCTGCGGGCACGTCATCTTCCGGATAGATTGCGTTAGCCGGGCACTCGGGCTCGCACAGGGTGCAGTCGATGCACTCGTCCGGGTCGATGACCAGGAAATTCGGGCCGACGTGGAAGCAATCCACCGGGCAGACCTCGACGCAGTCGGTGTATTTGCACTTGATGCAGTTTTCGGTGACAACAAAAGGCATGGCGGAATCCGGCGTTTAGCCTGGCAATTCTAAAGCAGTCGGGTGGTGGGTGTGAGGTGGGACGGAGATTGTTTGCCGCGCAGATGATGGATTGGTCGTGGTCTGCGGGTGTCGTGATGCCTGGATCTCGCTGGGTGGGTTGGCTGTCTTCCGCCGTACCCTCACCCCAACCTCCGCTCCGCGTCCCGGCCCGCGCTTGCGGCGCGGGTGCTCCAAGGCGCGCGCGCCATGCCTTCTCGCCCCACGGGGGGAGAGGGGCTTTGCATCCTGTCTCCCCTCAGGGAACTCAGGTCAGGCCGTGTTGCCGGGCCAGCGCGAACAGGCCGGTGGCGGCCAGGTCTTCCGGGTGTTGTTGGGTGGCGACGCCCAGGTGCGTCAACGCCAGGGCGTAACGCTGCGCCAGGGCGGGGCTGCCGACCAGATGCACAGTGGCGTGGCTGCCGCGATGCTCGCGTAGCTCGTGGCCGATCAGCAGGCCCGAGAGGTACGAGGGCAGGGCCTGTGCGCTGAGGCGGTCGAACAGGCCCAGCGTGCGGGTGCCGAACAGGTGGTGACTAAGGCCGCCGGGTTCGGCGCTGCGATCCACGCCTGACAGGAATGCGGCCTCATCGAGATCGGCATGCTCGTCGGGCATCAGCTTGCCGAGGATGCTGTGCTGGCGCAGCACCGCGTACAGCTCGCCGGTCATCACGGTGGCGAAGTCGGTCAGCTGGCCGTTGGCGATCGTCGCCCATTTGCTGTGCGTGCCGGGCAGGCAGGCGATGTGGTCGCCGTCGCCAAGTGCGGCGATCAGGCCGACCAGTTGGGTTTCTTCGCCGCGCATGACATCCGGCACGCCATGCTGCGTGCCGGTGCTGACGCCGGGCACGAACCACAGCGTGCGGCCGGGCAGCAGATCGTCGTAGCGGCGCATGGCCGCAGCCAGTGCGGCGGTGTCGGCCGGGCAGGGCAGGTAGGCCTGTTCGACCCAGCCGTTGCGGCTGCCGATCATGCCCGACAGCACGACCGGGCCGTCCCAGCCATCGATCAATGCGTGCAGGACCTCGCCGAAGCGGCCCTGGCAGGCGAGGATGCCGTCGCTGCCGCGGCGTTGATCGAGCACGGCGCCGGTGGCGTCGAGCAGGTAGGCGCGCAGGCTGCTGGTACCCCAATCGACCGCGATCATGCGCTGGCCACCCGGCTTTCGGGCAGGCCGGCGATGGCGACGTCGCAGACGAACAGGCCGCCGGCTTCTGGCATGCGTGCGAGTTCTTCGGCGCTATGGTCCAGGCGCGAGGAGATCACGTGCAGGCGATCCAGCGTCGCGCCACCGAAGGCGCTGCAGGTGGGGTGTTTGACCGGCAGGTGCACGATGCGCTCGACACTGCCGTCGGGGCGATAGCGCACCACGCGCGAGGCGCGCCATTGCGCATTCCACAGATGGCCTTGGCTGTCGATGATCGAGCCGTCCGGCTCGGCGTCGTCGCGGTCCAGGGTGGTGAACACGCGCGTGTTGCTGGTTTGCGCAGTCTCCGGGTCGTAATCGCAGCACAGGATCTGCGGGCGCACCGAGTCGCAGTAATACAGCGTGCGGCCGTCGAGGCTGAAGCAGATCGAGTTGGGGATCGATACGCCCGGCAGTGGCAACGCGCGCAAGCCATGTGCCAGCGAGAACTGATACATCGCGCCGCGCGCGGCCTTGTTGTCGTGTTCGTCCATGGTGCCGAACACCAGATTGCCGTGCCGATCGGCACGGCCATCGTTGCTGCGCGTCAGCGGGTTGTCGGCCTCGATATCGGCCAGTTTTTCGAAGGGCAACACGTCGTCTTCGGTGCTGTCCGGGTCGGCGATACCGATGGCCTTGGCCAGTGCGATCAGCAGGCGGCCATCGTCCATCAGGCCGAGGCAGCCGGGGCGATCGGGCAGCGTCCAGTAGCGTGTCTGCGCGCTGGCCGGATGATGCCGCCACAGGCGTTTTTCGCTGATGTCGACCCAGTACAACGCCTCGCGCTGTTCGCACCACAGCACGCCTTCGCCATGTGTGCAGCGGCTGTCGACCGCCAGTACGGCGGTGTGTTCGGGCATGCTCACCATTCGGCGATGCTGCCGTCGGCGTGGCGCCACACCGGGTTCCGCCAGTCGGGCGGATTTTCGTTTGCGCGCTTGAGCATCTCTTCGTCGATCTCCACACCGAGCCCGGGCTTGGGCAGTGCGGCGATACTGCCATCCACGCACTGAAAATCGTCTTTATTGATGACGTAATCGAGCAGGTCGGCGCCTTCGTTGTAATGGATGCCGATGCTCTGTTCCTGCAGCACCGCGTTGTGCGAGACGAAGTCCACGTGCAGACACGCCGCCAGCGCGATCGGGCCGAGCGGGCAGTGCGGGGCGAAGCCGACGTCGTAGGCTTCGGCCATCGCGGCGATCTTGACGCACTCGGTGATGCCGCCGGCATGCGACAGGTCCGGCTGCACCATGCCGATACCACCGGCGCACAGCACGTTCTTGAATTCGAAGCGCGAGAACATGCGCTCGCCGGCAGCCAGCGGAATCGAGGTGCTGGCGGCCAGGCGCGGGTAGTACTCGGCCTGTTCGGCCAGCACCGGTTCTTCGACGAACAGGGGCTTGAACGGTTCGAGTTCGCGCAGCAACGCCTTGGCCATCGGCGCGCCAACGCGACCGTGGAAGTCGATGCCGAAGTCGATGGTGTTGCCGAAGGCTTCGCGGATTTCGGCGACCTTGACCACGGCGGCATCGACAGCGCGCGCGCTGTCGATCAGCTTCATTTCTTCGGTGCCGTTGAACTTGAAGGTGTCAAAGCCCAGCGCGCGGTAGTCGGTGATCTGCTGGATGATGGCGCCGGGGCGGTCGCCGCCGACCCAGCGGTAGGTCTTCATGCGATCGCGCACCAGCCCGCCCAGCAGCTCGTACACCGGCACGCCCAGCGCCTTGCCCTTGATGTCCCACAGCGCCTGGTCGATACCGGCGATGGCGCTCATCAGGATGGCGCCGCCGCGGTAGAACCCGGCGCGGTACATGGTCTGCCACAGGTCGTTGATGCGCGCCGGGTCCTTGCCGACGACATAGCCGGCCAGTTCGTGCACGGCCGCTTCCACGCTACGCGCGCGGCCTTCGATGACCGGCTCGCCCCAGCCGGTGATGCCCTCGTCGGTCTCGACCTTGAGGAACAACCAGCGCGGTGCGGCGTGGTAGGTGGTGAGGCGGGTGATCTTCATCCTTGCAGTTCCTGGTAGGCCTGCACGAAGTTGCGTGCATGCGTCTGGGTCGTTTCGAGTGATTGCGCGGGTTTGTACAGTTCGCCACCGATGCCGGCGCCGGCAGCGCCCTGGGCGATGAAGCCGGCCAGGGTCTGCGGGCTGACGCCGCCGACCACGTAGACCGGGATATGGGTGGGCAGCACCGAGCGCAGCGCGCGCACATGCGCAGCGCCATAGGTCGCGGCCGGGAACAGTTTCAGGATCGTTGCGCCGGCATCGATGGCGTCGAACGCCTCGCTGGCGGTGGCGAAGCCGGCCACCACGGTCAGCCCGCGCGACACCGCATGGCGGATCAGGCTGGGGCGCGTGTTGGGGGTGACGATGAAGCGCGCACCGATGTCGGCCAGGGTGTCGACGTCTTCGTTGCGCAGCACGGTGCCGGCACCGATCCAGGCGCGCTCGCCATAGGTCTGCTGGGCGAGGGCGATGCTCTGCTGCCAACGCGGCGAATTGAGCGGGATCTCGATCGCATCGAAGCCGGCGTCGATCAGTGCGCCGACATGGTCCAGCGTTTCTTCCGGCGTGATGCCACGCAGGATGGCGATCAGTGGCAAGGCGAACAGGCTGGCGGTGGTGTCTGAGGTCATGGTGTTACTCGCGATAGAGCGGAAAGCGGCCGTTGGCGGCCAGATGGCCGGCAACGTCGTGGGAGCTTGCGCGACTGCGCGCGGCAAGCAGGTGCTGCCGATGCGCAATCCGGAGAAGAAAACGAAGCGCGGGTGGGCGGGTGCCCGGGTGGGCGATGCGTGCGTGATGCGCGACATGTCTACCGCTACGGCCTGCAAGTGGCCGGCAAGATGCCGTCATCGTCGTCCACCTCCGCGGTCATGGCGTGCGTGCTGCCACCTGATCAAAGGCGGTCACGTCTGTTCTGGCCGCGCCCGGGAGGTAGGGGCTCCTGCTGCGGCGAGCGCTAGCCTCGCCTGGGGAGATATGTGCTGCAAATGAAATTTTCGGCATATTCTATTCCTCCGACGAATACACAGCCGCAACCGCACCCCATGGCAAATTCCGGTACTCCCTGGTTCAACGCAGCCCGCCTCAAGACGCGTCAACTGCTGCTATTGCTGCATCTGCACGAACAGCGCTCGGTATTGCGTGCGGCCGAGGCCGCCAGCATGACCCAGCCGGCCGCATCCAAGCTGCTGGCCGAGATGGAAGACATGCTGGGGGTCAAATTGTTCGAGCGGCATGCCCGCGGCGTGGAGCCCACCTGGTACGGCCATGTGCTGATCCGGCGTGCCCGTGCGGCGATGTCGGAGATCGGCCGCGCGCAGGAAGAAATCGCTGCGTTGCGGGCCGGCCGCATGGGCCAGGCTTCGATCGGGACCGTGGTCAATCCAGGAACCAATCTGGTGCCGCAGGCCATTGCCGAGGTCAAACGCGAGTTTCCGGACATCCTGGTGCGGGTGGAGATGGACTACAGCCGCCCGCTCGTTGCCAAGTTGCTGGATGGCCAGCTGGACATCGTGATCGGCCGCATCCTCGGCCCGGAAGGCGTGGGCGAACTGGAATTCGAGCCGCTGGCCGATGAGCCGCATTCGGTGATCGCCCGTGCCGGCCATCCGCTGGCCAGCCGCGTCGGCCTGCAGCATGCGGACCTGGTGCGGTATGGCTGGATCCTGCCGCCGGCCGACAGCGTGCTACGCGCGCGGCTGGACTCGATGTTCATGGAGCACGGCGTGCAGACGCCGACCAACGCCATCGAAACCTCGTCGTTGCCGGTGACTTCCACGCTGTTGCGCGGCACCGACATGCTGACCGCATTGCCGGTGGAATCGGTGGCGCCGCTGATCCAGGCCAAGTTGCTGACGGTGCTGCCGATCGAGCTGGGGGTGCGGATGGAGTCGTTCGGCATCATCCGTCGGCGCGATTACATCCTGCCGCCGGGTGCCGAGCGCATCCTGCAAGCGCTGCGGACTACCGCGCGCCGCTTGTACCCCGGTCTGCGCGGGCCGGAATCCCTTACCTAGCGGGCTCTTCCATTTCTATTCCGTGAAGTAATACCAGTCCGTGAATTTTTCATTGGCTGGCGCTAGACCGTGCGCCTATATCTGTGCGCCAGATCGCACGCTGAAGCGCACGTGAAGTCGGGCAGGTGATCGGCGGCCAAGCCGCCAAGTTAAGCAACGGTGGAGATCGGCATCAGTGCCTGTTTCCACCCGATCACGCGGGGCGTCTTGCGCCGCGACAACCAGTCTTCAGTCGTCTTGCGTCCTGGGAGGGATTCAGATGTTCAAGTTTTCAAGCCATGCCTCGGCAGGTACGGGCGTGCGCGCCCGTCGTCTGCAACATCTGCGTCACTCGGCCATGGCCGTCAGCATCGGCGTGTTGCTTGCTGCACCGGTGTATGCGCAACAGGCGCAATCGTCGCCGGGCGCTGCCTCGAACAAGGCCGGCGCCAGCGCGGTGGACCTGGATACGGTGGAGGTGCGCGGTGTGCGCGCCAGCCTGATCAAGTCGCAGGTGATCAAGCGCGACTCCACCCAGATCGTGGATTCGGTCAGCGCCGAAGACATCGGTGCGCTGCCCGACCGCAGCGTCACCGAAACCCTGCAGCGTGTCAGTGGCGTGACCATCGACCACTTTGCCGCGCGCAGCGACCCGGACCACTTTTCGGCCGAAGGCAGTGGCGTGATGATCCGCGGCCTGACCCAGGTGCGCGGCGAACTCAATGGCCGCGACATCTTCAGCGCCGCCAGCGGCCGCGGGCTGAGCTTTGAAGACGTCCCGGCCGAGTTGATGGCCGGCGTGGACGTGTACAAGAACCCGTCCGCAGAAATCATCGAAGGCGGTCTGGGCGGCACGGTCAATCTGCGCACGCGCATGCCGTTCGACAACCCAGGGCGCATCGTCGGCGGCAATATCGACGTCAACTACGGCGACATGAGCAAGAAGTACAAGCCGTCGGCGTCGTTCCTGTTCAGCGATCGCTGGGATACCGGTGTCGGCGAAATGGGCTTCATGATCGATATCGCCCATTCGGAACTGGCGACGCGCTCGGACGGCATCCAGGTGGAGCCGTATGTGCGGCGCACCGACGACGCGGTGCTGGCCGGCAGCGGGCGCAGCGAGGTGTACGTGCCCGGTGGCGTCAATTGGCGTCAGCTGGATTTCGAACGCAAGCGCGACGGGATTGCCGCAGCGTTCCAGTGGAAGCCCAGCGACCAGACCGAGATCTACGCGCAATACCTGCGTTCGCGTTACGACATGAACTGGCAGGAGCGCGCGGCGTTCTTCAACGACAGCAACAACAGCATCAGCCCGGCGCCCGGCACCACCTTCGAGTACGACCAGGACGGCGTCTTCCAGCGCGGCTCGCCGGTGTCCAACTCCTGGCGCGGCGTGCTGACCGGCGACGGCGTGCGCTTCAATACCGACAACCGCTATTCCGAACAGCGCACCACCACCTCGGACCTGTCGGTGGGCTTCAGCCACTATTTC
The DNA here is from genome assembly GCF_031843525.1 of Xanthomonas sp. WCS2018Noco2-27. Classification (NCBI taxonomy): domain Bacteria; kingdom Pseudomonadati; phylum Pseudomonadota; class Gammaproteobacteria; order Lysobacterales; family Lysobacteraceae; genus Xanthomonas; species Xanthomonas sp. WCS2018Noco2-27. Next base: position 565,915 of record NZ_JAVTIK010000001.1, read on the forward strand.
AACGACAACCTGCAGATCAAGGGCGATGTGCAGCTGGTGCAGTCGGAGAACGACCAGCTGGACTTCACCGTGTTCAGCGCGACCTATCTGCCTGGCTTGACCTATGACGTTTCGGGCAAGTATCCGACCGTGCAGATCGCCAACCAGGGCTTCACCCAGGACCCGTCCAATTATTTCTGGGCGGCGGCGATGGATCACCTGGGCAAGAATCGCGGCCGGCAGCTGTCCACCCGCGTGGACCTGGAATACACCTTCCAGGACAGCAGCTGGCTGCGCTTCATGCGCTTTGGCATGCGCGCCACCGACCGTAACCAGACCAACAAGAACTCCGGGTACAACTGGGGCGTGTTGTCGGACAACTGGGCGGCGATCCCCGGCAGCGCGACGGGCCTGGCGGACATGTCGCAATACCTGCCCGACGAGTCGTCGCGGTTCACCTTCTCCGATTTCTTCCGTGGCGGTGTGAACGTGCCCACCACCCTTGTGGTACCCAACGGTGGGCTGGTCAAGAACTACCGGCGCGCGTCGGACCTGCTGCAACAGCAGATCGTGGCATTGCGTGGCTACGGCTGGGCGCCGGATACCTATCAGCCGCAGGACACCAATCGCCAGTTCGAGCGCACCCAGGCCGCGTATGCGGCGCTGTACTTCGGCAACGACGAAGCATGGGGCGTGCCGGTGGACGGCAATATCGGCGTGCGCATCGTGCAGACCAAGACCCAGGCCGAAGGCTTCGGTCAGTTTCAGGACCTGTCCGGGTTGAACGTGTCGCCGGAGCTGCAGGCCCGTTACACCGGCCAGTACTTCGACAACAACGCGCAGGGCAGCTACACCAATGTGTTGCCGAGCTTGAACATGCGCTTCCGCTTCACCGACACCTTGCAGTGGCGTATCGCTGCGTCCAAGGCGATGGCGCGCCCGGATTACACCCAGTTGCAGCCGTACGTATTGCTCAACGTGGAAACCGACGACGCCGGCAATGCGACCAATTTCGTCGGCACTGCGGGCAATCCGACCCTCAAGCCGATGACCGCCAACCAGTTCGACACCGCGCTGGAGTGGTACTTCGACAGCAGCGACATGCTGTACACCACGCTGTTCTACAAGAAGGTCAAGGACTACTTCTCCACCCAGACCCGCAGCGAGACCTACGACAACCGCGAGTGGCTGGTGACCCGGCCGTACAACACCGACGAAGGCACCATCCGTGGCGCCGAAGTGGGCTACACGCAGTTCTTCGACGAACTGCCGGGCTGGATGAGCGGGTTCGGCATCAATGCCAACTTCACCTTCGTCGACAGCAAGGGCGGCGCCAATACCGCCATCGACCCGTACACCCGCACCACGGTGACCGGTGTCGAGCTGCCGCTGGAAGGCTTGTCGCGGCGCAGCTACAACCTGGCCGGCATCTACGAGAAGGGCCCGCTGTCGCTGCGCCTGGCCTACAACTGGCGCTCGCGTTATCTGTTGACCACCAGCGATGCAGCCACGCGCCTGCCGACCTGGGCCGACGACTACGGCCAGCTCGACGGCTCGTTCTTCTATCGCTTCAACGACCATCTGCAGCTGGGCGTGCAGGCCAACAACCTGACCAACACCGTGACCAAGGTGCTGATGGGCCCGACCTCGTATGCGGACGGCGAAGTGGACCCGCGCCTGTACACGCGCTCGTCCTTCGTCAACGACCGGCGCTACTCGCTGGTGCTGCGCATGAACTGGTAAGCGACGTCGATCACGGATCCACTGTGAGCGGACTCGCAGAGTCGAGTCCGCTTCTGCCGGGCCACTTGCCCTGCCTGCCGATGCCGGAGCAATCGGGTTTGCCAGGCTTGCTATAGCTTTAACGAATACCTTTCCAGGAATATTTCATTGGTGTGGCATGACGGCCGCGCCCTATGCTCCCGCCGCAGCCGCAGGTCTGCCCGCCAGGGCGACCACGCATCCGCGCCTCCGGTCTTGCCGGGTGGCAGATGCGGGCCAGCAACAACGACGGGCAGGGCGTTCGCGCACCGGCCCGCTAAAACGAGTAGTACATGCGTCCTGGGAGGGAGCACCATGTCAGTGCAATATCGCCACATTCCGGCAGGCCGGACTGTGGGCCAGCGTTCGATCCGTGATTTCCGCCGCTCCGTGATGGCCATCAGTGTGGCCACGCTGCTGAGCGCGCAGGCCTACGCGCAGGATGCGACCACCACTGCCGCGCCCGCATCGGACGCCACCACCCAGCAGCTGGACACCGTGCAGGTCACCGGCACGCGCAGCAGCGTCACCAAGGCGCAGCTGGTCAAGCAGAACGCCGAGCAGATCGTCGATTCGATCGTCGCCGAAGACATCGGCAAGCTGCCCGACAACAACGTCGCCGAGGCGTTGCAGCGCATCTCCGGTATCCAGATTTCGCGCAACTACGGCGAAGGCAGCTCGATCGCCATCCGTGGTCTGACCCAGGTGCGCACCGAACTCAATGGCCGTGACATCTTCACCGCCAACGATGGTCGCGGCCTGAGCTTCGAAGACGTGTCGGCCGAGCTGCTTGGCGGCGTTAATGTTTACAAGAACCCGTCTGCCGACATGATCGAAGGTGGCCTGGGCGGCACCGTCGACCTGCGCACGCGTCTGCCGTTCGATTACGACGGCCGCAAGATCGCCGGTAGCGTGCAGTACAACCATTACGACCTGGCCGACGACGGCAAGCCGGCGTTCTCTGGCCTGTTCAGCGATCGCTGGCAGACCGGGATCGGCGAGATCGGCATCCTGGTGAACTACTCACAGCAGAAGAGCCCGTTCCGCCAGGACACCATTTCGATCGAGCCGTGGTACACCCAGACCGATCTGCCGGGCTATGAAGGCCAGCAGATCTCGGTGCCGCACGGCGCCGGTATCAACACCACCGTCGGCGAGCGCGAGCGCAAGACCGGCGCGTTTGCGATGCAGTGGCGTCCCAACGATGCGGTCGAGGTCTATACGCAGGTGCTGCGTTCGGAATACGACTTCAGCTGGCACGACTATTCGTTCTTTGCCTTGACCGGTGCCAACCCGATGCAGGGCACGCCGGGCATCCAGATCAACGACCGCAACGAGTTCGTCAACGGCACCTTCCAGAACGTGCCGGCCGACTCCAACACCAGCCTGACCGAGCGGCATTCGGTGACCACCGATTACTCGCTGGGCGCCAAGTGGACGGTCAACGAAAAGCTGACCCTGAGCACCGACTTCCAGTATGTCGATGCCACCACCACCGGCACGCGTTACATCGTGGCGACCGGCTTGAACAACACGCCGTTCTTCAATATCGATTTCCGCGGCGACCTGCCCAAGTTGTCGGTGACCGATGCAAGCGGTGCCGAAGGTTTCCTGGCCAACCAGGACAACTACAACGGCTGGCGCTGGCACCTGGATAACAAAGACGACAACAAGGGCACCGAATTCGCCTGGCGTTCGGATATGGATCTGGCGTTCGACAGCGATTTCGTGCGCAGCTTCAAGGCCGGCGTGCGTTACACCGACCGCGATGCCGAGACCAAGGGCAACGTGTTCCGTTTCATGTGCATCAACGGATGCGCCGGCACACCGTTCTCGCAGTTCCCCACCGTGGGCGTCGTGACCAACCCGATCACCGACTTCTTCCGTGGCAAGAGCAGCACCTTCGGCCCTACCTTGACCGCATCCGATGTGGCCGTGGGTAACTACGAGCAGACGCTTGCGACCTTTGGCGGCACCCCGCTGGAATTTGCGCCCAACAACATCAACACGCAGAACGAGAAGACCTACGCCGCCTACGGCGTGCTGCGCTTCGGCGTGGATGGCGACATCCCGTTCGACGGCAACATCGGTGTGCGCGTGGTGCGGACCGAAGTCGGCTCGCAGGGCGTGCGGACCGGCACCGACGCTGAAGGCGGCGGTCTGATTCCGGTCGATGCACAGCAGACCTACACCGACGTGCTGCCGAGCTTGAACCTGCGTTGGATGCTGAGCGATCAGCTGCAGTGGCGTTTTGCGGCCTCGCGCGGTATTTCGCGCCCGACCTTCGATCGCCTCAATCCGAACCTGAGCCTGAGCACCGGTACCTCCAACGGTGCGTCGACCTTCACCGGTGCCGCAGGTAATCCGAGTCTGGAAGCGGTCAAGGCCGACCAGTTCGACACCGCGCTGGAGTGGTACTTCGGCCAGGGCTCGATGATGTACGGCACCTTGTTCTACAAGAAGGTGGAAGGCTTCATCGCCAACGCCGTCTTCAACGAGGTGTACGACGGCCAGGTGTGGCAAATCACCCGTCCGGTCAATGGCGACTCGGGCAAGATCCGCGGCGCGGAACTGGGCTACACGCAGTTCTTCGACTTCCTGCCGGGCTGGTTGAGCGGCTTCGGCGTGCAGACCAACTACACCTACGTCGACAGCGAGGCGCCGAGCCCGACTGCCACCGACACCAACGGCCAGTCGTTGACGGTGCCGCTGGAAGGCTTGTCCAAGAACAGCTACAACGCGATCCTCAGCTACGAAACGTCGCGCTTCCAGGGCCGTGTGGCCTACAACTGGCGCAGCGACTGGCTGGTGACCACCGCAGGCAACGGCACCGGCAATCTGCCGGTCTACAACAAGGGCTTCGGCCAGCTGGATGCTTCGCTGCGTTTCAACATCAATGCTGTGTGGTCGATTTCGCTGGACGGCGTGAATCTGCTCGATACCCGTCGCGAAAGCTACCTGGGTAACGAGTCGCGCTACCGCGACTTTGTGATCAACGATCGTCGGTATGGCCTGACATTGCGGGCCAGCCTGTAGAACGCGCCGTAGGAAGTGCGTCTCCGGTCCGGCGAGCTGTGCAGGCAGCTCGTTGGACCGGTGTTTTTCCTATCGATGGCGCTGCCGTCGATCGCGAAGGGAGCCGGAGGAATGATCGCCATGATCGATCCGCCTACTAAGCGCCGCCTTTTCGCAGCACATGCGTGGCTGACAGCTGTTTGCCTGACGCTGGTGTTGCTCTTCATGACGTCTCACGTGCACGCGGCCGAGCCCGTCACGCAGGGGCCGTACCAGTGGCGCAGCGTGGCCATTGGCGGTGGCGGCTTTGTCACCGGTGTGCTGTTTCATCCCGCCGAACGCGATCTTGCCTACGCGCGCACCGATGTCGGTGGCGCGTATCGCTGGGATGCGCGTGCGCAACAGTGGGTGGCACTGACCGATTGGTTGGGCGCCGACGACTGGAATTTGATGGGCATCGATGCATTCGCCATCGATCCTGCCAATCCCGCCGCCATCTATCTGGCGGCCGGGACCTATATGCACGCGCGCGCCGGCAATGCGGCGGTGCTGCGTTCGTTTGATCGAGGGCGCAGCTTCGAGCGCGCCGATCTGCCGTTCAAACTGGGCGGCAATCAACTGGGCCGCGCCAACGGCGAGCGGCTGGCGGTGGACCCGCACGATGGCCGTGTGCTGTTGCTGGGCGCACGCGATGCAGGCCTGTGGCGCAGCGACGATCGCGGCGCGCACTGGGCGCGGGTGGACGGATTTCCTGCCGAGGTATTGGCCGGTGCCACCGCGCGCAACCATGTCGGACGCGACCAGTCGGTGGGGATTGCCTTTGTCGTGTTCGACGCCGCCAGCGGCCGCGCTGGCAGTCCCACGCCACGGATCTACGTTGGCGTCTCCACCGCACACACCAGCCTGTATGTGTCCGACGATGCCGGTCGCACGTGGTCGGCGGTGGCCGGGCAGCCGCACGGCTTGCGTCCCAGCCATATGGACGGCGGCCGCGATGGGCAGTGGTATCTCAGCTACGGCGATCAGCCCGGCCCGGACTTGATGGCCGGTGGTGCGCTGTGGAAGTACAGCCCGGCGCAGGGGCGCTGGAGCGAGATCAGCCCGATTCCGCAGCCGGCCACTGGCGATGGTTTTGGCTGGGGCGCGGTGGCGGTGGACCCGCACGATCCACAGGTGCTGCTGGCCAGTACCTTCCGTCGGCGGACGCCGCGCGATGAGCTGTTTCGCAGCGTCGACGGCGGCAAGCACTGGACGCCGTTGTTGGCCGATGCGGTGTTCGATCACAGCGCCGCGCCGTGGACCGCGCAGGCGACACCGCACTGGATCGGCGCGCTGGCGATCGATCCGTTCGACAGCAACCACGCGCTGTTCGTCACCGGCTACGGCATCTGGGCCTCGCGCAATCTGCGCGATTTCGCCGATACGCGGCAGCCGTTGCAGTGGTGGTTCCAGGACCGGGGGCTGGAAGAGACCGTGCCGTTGGACTTGCTCAGCCCGATGGCCGGCGCGCATTTGCTCAGCGCGCTGGGCGATATCGATGGGTTTCGCCACGATACTCTGGATACCGCGCAGCTGCAGTATGTCGGCCCGCGTCTGACCAACGGCGAGAGCATCGATGCTGCAGGACAGGCGCCGCTGACGCTGGTACGCAGCGGCACCGTGCGCGACCGTCGCAACAACGAGATCCGCGCGCTGCTGTCGCGCGACGGTGGTGCGCACTGGAGCGCGTTTGCCAGTGAACCACCGGCCGGGCAGGGTGCGGGCACCATTGCCATTGCAGCCGATGCATCGCGGGTGGTCTGGACGCCCAACAACGGCGGTAATTGGCGTACTGCCGATTTCGGCAAGCACTGGCAGCGCTTGCAAGGGCTGCCCGACACGGCGGTGGTGGTGGCCGACCGCGTCGATGCGCAGCGCTGGTATGCCGCCGACACCGTCAGCGGACGCTTTTACGAAAGTACCGATGGCGCGGCCAGCTTCCGCGATACCGGGCACCAGGTCGGCAACCCTGCGCGCGATGAGCGTGTGCGTCCGCAGCTGCGGCCCGACCCCTGGCGTGCCGGCGTGGTGTATCTGGCCAGCCCTTCGCTGGGCGTGATGCGTTGGCAAAACGGACGCTTGCAGACCCTGTCCAAGCCGGACGAAGCGCGCTCGCTGGGCATCGGCAAGCCACTGCGCGATGGCGCACCGCCAGCGCTGTATCTGGCCGGGCGCGTGGCCGGTGTAGATGGCGTATTCCGCTCCGACGACGACGGCGCGCAGTGGCTGCGTATCAACGACGATGCGCACCGTTTCGGCAAGCCTTACAGCGTCACCGGCGACCCACGACGGCCTGGTCGCGTCTACTTCGCCACCGGTGGCCGTGGCATTTTTTACGGTGATCCACGATGAGCGCTGCGTGCCTGCGCGCGGCATCGCGCTGCCGTACCTTGACCCGCTGCATTCCCTATCGCCTCGTTGCGCGCCGACCGGCCGCGCTGTTCCTGGAGATCACCGCATGACCGCACCTCTCGTTCGCCGCGCCTGCCTGCTGGGTCTGGTGCTGGCCAGCCCGCTCGCGCTGGCCCAGCCGACCCTTCCGCTGTTGTTTGCCGATGGCGCGGTGTTGCAGCGCGACCAGCCCATGCCGGTGTGGGGGTGGGCATCGCCGAATGCCGCGATCACGGTCAGCTTCGATGGCAAGCGCGCCACCGCCAAAGCCGACGCACAGGGCGCCTGGAAGGTGAGCCTGCCCGCGCACAAGGCGGGCGGCCCGTACGTGTTGAGCGTGCAGGGCGATGGTGGGCAGCTGCAGGTGCGCGACGTACTGGTCGGCGATGTATGGCTGGCCAGCGGGCAATCGAATATGGAATGGCCGCTGGCGCAGGCCAGCGACGGCCCGCAGGCGGTCGCTGCCGCCAACGACCCGCAGTTACGCCACTTCAAGGTGCCCAAGTCGTGGTCGGTGCAGCCGGAAGCGCGCCTGACCGGTGGCGAGTGGAAGGCCGCCACGCCGGCCACTGCCGGCGAGTTCACCGCGGTGGGGTATTTCTTCGCCAAAGAGCTGCGCGCCAGCACTGGCGTGCCGATCGGCATCGTCAACAGCACCTGGGGCGGCAGTGCGATCGAGGCGTGGATGGATGCCGCGTCGCTGGGCTTGAATGCCGAGCAGAACCAGGGCGCGATCGAGGCGATCAAGCAACGCGACGCTGCCGTACAGGCCGCCACCGGCAAGCGCATCGCGCGCTGGCCCAAGGTCGACGGCGACATGCCGCAGTGGCGCGACGCCGAGTTCAACGACAGCGATTGGGACAGCATCCCCACCACTCAGCAATGGGAGTCCAGCGGTTACGACGGCATGGACGGCATTGCCTGGTACCGCACTACGGTGACCTTGAGCGCTGCCGAGGCCAAGGCCGGCATCACCCTGGGCGTGGGCCAGATCGACGATTCGGACATCACCTACGTCAACGGCCAGCAGGTAGGCAGCACCGAGAAGCAATGGAATCTGCCGCGCGTCTACAGCGTGCCGGCGGCGGCACTGCATGCCGGCGTCAATCACATCGCCGTGCGGGTGGAAGACCTCAGCGGCGGTGGCGGCATGCACGGCCCGGACGAGCAGCGCTTCGTGCAGACCAACGATGGCGCCAAGCGCGCGCTGAGCGGCTGGAAATTCCGCCCCGCCGCAGTGCGCGTGTCGTTGGTCGACAACAAGAACCAACTGCCCACGCTGCTCTACAACCAGATGATCCACCCGCTGCAGCCGTTCCCGGTCAAGGGCGTGATCTGGTACCAGGGTGAAACCAACGCCACCGACAGCGGAGCCGTGGCGTATCGCGAGCAGTTCGCCGCGATGATCCAGCAATGGCGTGCCGAGCGCGGCGCCAAGGCGCTGCCATTTTTGTGGGTGCAATTGGCCAACTTCAAAGCGGGCGGCGACAAGGGCGAGCTGAGCCCGTGGGCGCTGTTGCGTGAGTCGCAGTCCAAGACGCTGGCGCTGCCGGCGACCGGGCAGGCGGTGATCATCGATATCGGCAACCCCACCGACATCCATCCCACCAACAAGCGCGATGTCGGCCATCGTCTGGCGCTGGCGGCGCGGCACGTGGCGTACGGCGAAACGCTGGTGTACAGCGCGCCGGTGTTCAAGCGGGCAACGTTTGAAGGTGGCAAGGCGGTGCTGACATTCGACCTGCAGGGCAGTGCGCTGCAGGTACGTGGCGGCGGTGCAGTGCAGGGCTTCCGTGTCGCTGGTGCCGACAAGCAGTTCCATCCGGCCACCGCGCGCATCGACGGCGATCGGGTGAGCGTGCGCAGCGATGCGGTGCCTGCACCGGTGGCATTGCGCTACGGCTGGAGCGAGAACCCCGACGACGCCAACCTGATCAATCGCGACGCCCTTCCTGTTTCCCCCTTCCGCACCGATACCTGGTGACACGGAGCCTTATGTCCATGTATTCCCCCGTTGCACATGCCATCACGTATTCCAACGCGCGGCGTTGCCTGCGTCCGCTGCTGCTGTCCGCGCTGACGCTGGCCTTGGCCGCGTGCCAGTCCGGCGAGCAGGGCGATGCAGCTAAGCCTGCCGCCTCCACGCCGGCTCAAAGCACCGCAGCGGCAACGCCGGTCAGCGCACAGACGCCGGCCGCGCAGACAGCGATGCCGCAGTTCGTCAGCAAGGACGGCAAGCATGCCTTGATGGTCGATGGCGCGCCGTTCCTGATCCTGGGCGCGCAGGTCAACAACTCCAGCAACTATCCCGGCGTGATGGACAAGGTGTGGCCGGCCATGCAGGTGCTGGGCCCCAACACCGTGCAGGTGCCGATCGCCTGGGAACAGGTAGAGCCGGAAGAAGGCAAGTTCGATTTCTCCTTCGTCGACACGCTGCTCAACCAGGCGCGCGAGCACAAGGTGCGGCTGGTGCTGCTGTGGTTTGCGACCTGGAAGAACAATGGCCCGGCCTACGCGCCGTTGTGGGTCAAGGCCGACAACCAGCGCTTCCCGCGTGTGATCACTCGCGAGGGCAAGGCGATCGGGTCGCTGTCGCCGCATGCGCAGGCCACGCTGGATGCCGATCGCAAGGCGTTCGTCGCCTTCATGCAGCACCTGAAAAAAGTCGACCCGCAACACACCGTGATCATGATCCAGCCGGAAAACGAGCCGGGCACCTACGGCAGCGTGCGCGACTTTTCGCCGATGGCGCAAAAACTCTTCGACGGCCCGGTACCGGAGGCACTGCTCAAGCGCTTGAACAAGCAGCCGGGCAGCTGGGCGCAGGTGTTCGGCGCCGATGCCGATGAAATTTTCCATGCGTGGTCGATCGGCCGTTACATCGATCAGGTCGCCGAAGCCGGCAAGGCCGAGTATCCGTTGCCGATGTACGTCAATGCCGCGCTGCGTGGCCCGTTCAATCCGGGACAGCCCGGCCAGTACGCCAGCGGTGGCCCCACCGACAACGTGCTCGATGTCTGGAAGGCGGCCGGCCCGCATATCGATCTGCTGGCGCCGGATATCTACATGCCCGAATACCGCATGTACACCACCGTGCTGGAGCGTTACGCGCGCCCGGACAATGCCTTGTTCGTGGCCGAAACCGGCAACCGACAGGAATACGCGCGTTACCTGTATCCCACGCTGGGCCACAACGGCATCGGCTGGTCGGCGTTCGGTATGGACTACACGCGCTATTCCAACTATCCGCTGGGCGCCAAGCACGTCAACGAAGAAACGCTGGCGCCGTTCGCGCTCGGCTTCCAGGCGGTCAGCATGGGCATGCGCCCGTTCGCCAAGGCCGCCTCCGAAGGCAAGCTGCACGGCACCGCCGAAGAGCCCGGCCAGGCCGTGCAGGAGCTCAAGCTCAACGACCGCTGGAGCGCCACCATCACCTACGGCGTGCCACAGTTCTGGTTCAAGGGCGAGCCGCCGGGCAACCCGGAACCGATCGGCGCGGCGTTGATCGCCGAGCTGGGCCCGGATGAATTTCTGGTCACCGGTTACCACGTGCGCGTGACCTTGCACCCGGCCAGCGACGCCACCGCGAACATGTTCTACGACCGTGTCGAGGAAGGCGTGTACGAAGACACCCAGTGGAAGTTCCAGCGCAACTGGAACGGCGACCAGACCGATTACGGCGTCAATTTTTCCAGCGTGCCACAGCTGCTCAAGATCAAGCTCGCCACCTACAAATAATCAGCAACCCATGCGCTGCCGCCCCCGCGGCAGCGTTTCGAAATTCAAAGGGAGTGACCATGCAAACCACCATCCGTTCCGCCGGCACCGTGCCTGCCAACCGACGTACACCGCTTGCCCATTGCCTGGCGTTGTCGCTGGCCCTGCTGGCCAATGCCGCGCATGCGCAGGAAGTGCGCAAGACCGCCGATGGCGTCACCGTTGTGCCGAGCGCCAAGGGCGCCGCACCGGTGCGCCTGCAGGTGGTCGATGCCGGCATCATCCGCGTCAGTGCCGATCCGGACGGCGACTTCGCACGCAGCCCCAGCCTGATGCGCGTGCCGGTGCAGGGCGATAGCGCCTTCCAGGTGGCCGAGCAGGCCGACAGCGTGCAGCTGAAGACCGGCAAGGTCACCGCCACGGTGTCCACCGTCGACGGCCATGTCAGCTTCGCCGATGCCAATGGCAAGCCGGTGCTGTCGGAAGTGGCCGGCGGACGCAGCTTTGCCCCGCTCAAGGTCGAAGGCAAGCAGTACCTGAGCGTGCGCCAGCGCTTCCAGTCGCCCGATGACGAAGCGTTGTACGGCTTCGGCCAGCACCAGCAGGGCTGGATGAATCAGAAGGGCCGCAACGTCGAATTGCAGCAGAACAACATCGACATGGCGGTGCCGTACCTGGTGTCCAGCCGCAACTACGGCCTGCTGTGGGACAATAACTCGATCAGCCGCCTGGGCGACCCGCGCGGTCTGCAGCCGCTGCCCAAGACGCTCAAGTTGTACGACGCCAAGGGCAAGGCCGGCGCACTGACCGCACGCTATGCCATCAACGGCAAGCAGGTGCTGGAGCGTCGCGAGAACGAGGTGAACTACCAGTACCTCAGCGACCTGACCAAGTTCCCCAAGAAGGCCATCACCAAGGACAAGGACAGCCGCATGCAGGTCACCTGGGAGGGCGAGATCGAAGCGCTCACCGGTGGCGAGCACACCTTCTCGCTGTATTCGAGCGAATACGCCAAGTTGTACGTGGACGGCAAGCTGGTGATCGATCGCTGGCGCCAGAACTGGAACCCGTGGAATCACGAGTTCAAGCTGGACCTGGAGCCGGGCAAGCGCCACACCGTCAAGGTCGAATGGGATCTGATCGACCCCAGCTATATCGCGCTGCTGCATCGCGACCCGCTGCCGGCAGCGGAAGCGAAAGATCTCTCGCTGTGGTCCGAAGCCGGGCAGATGATCGACTACTACTTCGTCTCGGCCGATTCCTACGATCAAGCCGTGGCCGGCTACCGCGAACTCACCGGCAAGTCGGTGATGCTGCCCAAGTGGGCCTATGGTTTCTGGCAGAGCCGCGAGCGTTACAAAAGCCAGGATGAGTTGGTCGGCGTGCTGGCCGAGTACCGCAAGCGCAAGCTGTCGCTGGACAACATCGTGCTCGACTGGTCGTACTGGCCGGAAAACGCCTGGGGTTCGCATGATTTCGACCCGAAGCACTTCCCGGATCCGGATGGCATGGTCAAGTCCGTGCACGACATGCACGCGCAGATCATGATTTCGATCTGGCCCAAGTTCTATCCCACCACCGCCAACTACAAGGAACTGGATGCCGCCGGTTTCATGTACAAGCGCAACGTGGAAGTGGGTGAGCTGGACTGGATCGCCAAGGGCTACAAGAACTCGTTCTACGACCCGTACTCGGAGAAGGCGCAGGCGATCTATTGGCGCCAGGTCAACGAGAAGCTCAACAGCAAGGGCTTCGATGCGTGGTGGATGGACGCCGACGAGCCGGACGTGCACTCCAACCTGGACATTGGCGAGCGCAAGGCACGCACCACGCCGACCGCGCTTGGCTCGTCCACCGAATACTTCAATTCCTACCCGCTGCCGCACACTCATGGCGTCTACGAAGGCGACCGCGCGGCTGACGACAAGCGCGTGTTCATCCTCTCGCGCAAGGGCTATGCCGGCACCCAGCGCAATGCGGTGGCGGTGTGGAGCGGCGACATCGTGTCGCGTTGGGACGACATGCACGACCAGATTTCCGCCGGCGTCAACATGGCGCTGTCGGGCCTGCCCAACTGGACCTTCGACATCGGCGGGTTTGCGGTGGAGAAGCGCTACGAGAACCAGGACCCGGCGCATCTGCCGGAATGGCGCGAGCTCAACACGCGCTGGTTCCAATTCGGTGCGTTCGTGCCGATCTTCCGCTCGCACGGCCAGTTCCCGTACCGCGAAATCTGGAACATCGCCCCGGAAGGCACGCCGTCCTACGACAGCATGGCCTACTACAATCGCCTGCGTTACGCGTTGCTGCCGTACATCTACAGCCTGGCCGGCGATACCTATCAGCGCGATGGCGTGATCATGCGCGGCATGATGATGGACTTCCCGAATGATGCGAAGGCGCGCGACATCAACGACCAGTACCTGTTCGGACCGGCGTTCCTGGTCGCACCGGTGACCCGCTTCGGCGCCACCTCGCGTCAGGTGTATCTGCCGGCCGGCACCAGCTGGCTCGATTTCGCCACCGGCAAGCGTTACGACGGCGGCCAGACCATCGAAGCGGCCGCGCCGATCGAACGCATGCCGTTGTTCGTGCGTGCCGGCTCCATCGTGCCGACCGGCCCGGTGCAGGAATACGTGGACCAGAAGCCGGATGCGCCGCTCACTGTGGTGGTCTACACCGGCGCCGATGGCCAGTTCTCGCTGTACGAAGACGATGGCAAGGGCTATGGCTACGAGAAGGGCGAGTTCAGCCGCATTCCGCTGGTGTGGAACCAGGCCAAGGGCGAGCTGAGCATCGGCAAGCGCGAAGGCAGCTGGACCGGCATGCAGGCCAAACGCACCATCAATGTGCGCTTCGTCGATGGCCCACGCGACGATGCCGGTGCGCTCGAGCCCAAGACCGACACCAGCCTCCAGTACGACGGCAAGGCGGTCAGCGTGTTGCAGCGCAAGATTGCGTCCGGCAAAGCGCGTCGTCGATGATCGCAGGCTGTCTTCAGTCGATGAGCAAGCAGATGCCGGAACGCCGCAAGGCAGTCGCGGGCGGTTCCGGTGATGCAGCACGGCGGTGGCCGTGCTGACCCGTCGGGAACTGTGCAAGGCAACCGGGGCCGCGATGGCGGTCCTGGGTGCCGCACCGGTTGCCGCACAGGCCGCAGCGTCTTCCAAACACGCCGCGTTGCCTCCCGTGGCGCCCGCTGACGCATTGCAGCTGTGGTATCGCGAACCGGCCAACGAATGGGTGGAGGCCTTGCCGGTCGGCAATGGCCGACTCGGCGCGATGGTGTGGGGCGGTATTGCCCACGAGCGCCTGCAACTCAACGAAGACACGCTCTACGCTGGCGGGCCCTACGATTCCACCAGCCCGGACGGATTGGCCGCGTTGCCGCAGGTACGGGCGCTGATCTTTGCCGGCCGTTATGCCGAGGCCGAACAACTGGCCGATGCCAAGCTGCTCTCGCGTCCGCTCAAGCAGATGCCGTATCAACCGCTGGGCGATCTGTTGCTGGATTTCGATCGTGTCGACGGCATCAGTGAGTATCGCCGTCAGCTGGATCTGGACACCGCAGTGGCCACCACCAGCTTCCGCTCCGGCGGCGTGCTGCATCGGCGCGAGGTGTTCGTCTCTGCGCAGTCGCAGTGCATCGTGGTGCGTCTGTCGTGCGAGCGGCCGCGCGCGATTTCCTTGCGCGTTGGCATCGACAGCCCGCAACACGGCGAGGTCACGGCCGAGCAGGGCAGTTTGCTGTTCACCGGCCGCAACGGCAGCTTTGCCGGCATCGACGGCAAGTTGCGGTTTGCGTTGCGCGTGCTGCCGCAGGTGAAAGGCGGCAAGGTGACCGCGTTGCGCGATCGCTTGCGTATCGAAGGCGCCGATGAAGTGGTCTTGCTGCTCACCGCAGCTACCAGTTACCAACGCTTCGACGCGGTGGATGGCGACCCGCTCGCACGCACCGCAGCGAGCCTGCGCAAGGCCGGAACGCTGGACTATGCCGCATTGCTGCGCGCGCATCTGGCCGATCACCAACGCCTGTTCCGGCGTGTGGCGATCGACTTGGGCACCAGCGACGCGGCAGCGCTACCCACCGACCAACGCGTGCAGCGGTTTGCCGGCGGCAACGATCCGGCACTGGCCGCGCTCTACCATCAGTACGGTCGCTATCTGCTGATCTGCAGCTCGCGGCCCGGCTCCCAGCCGGCCAACCTGCAGGGCATCTGGAACGACCTGATGCAGCCGCCGTGGGAAAGCAAGTACACCATCAACATCAACACCGAGATGAACTACTGGCCCAGCGAGGCCAACGCATTGCACGAGTGCGTGGAACCGCTGGAATCCATGCTGTTCGACCTGGCCACCACCGGCGCGCATACCGCACGCACGCTCTACGACGCGCCCGGCTGGGTGGTGCACAACAACACCGATCTCTGGCGTCAGGCCGGGCCCATCGATGGCGCCAAGTGGAGCCTGTGGCCGATGGGCGGGGTGTGGCTGTTGCAGCAGCTGTGGGACCGCTGGGATTACGGGCGCGACCGTGCGTATCTGAGCAAGATCTACCCGTTGTTCAAGGGTGCGGCGGAGTTCTTCGTTGCCACCTTGATGCGCGACCCGCAAACGGGCGCGATGGTGACCAATCCATCGATGTCGCCGGAAAATCAGCATCCGTTCGGCGCTGCCGTGTGCGCCGGGCCGACCATGGATGCGCAGCTGTTGCGCGACCTGTTTGCGCAGTGCATCGCGATGAGCAAGTTGCTTGATGTCGATGCAGCGCTGGCGCAACAGCTGGCCACGCTGCGCGAGCAACTGCCGCCCAACCGCATCGGCAAGGCGGGGCAGTTGCAGGAGTGGCAGCAGGATTGGGATATGGACGCGCCGGAGATCCACCACCGTCACGTCTCGCATCTCTACGCGCTGCATCCGTCGAGCCAGATCAATCTGCGCGATACGCCGGAGCTGGCCGCTGCCGCCAGGCGTTCGCTGGAAATCCGTGGCGACAACGCCACCGGCTGGGGGATCGGCTGGCGGCTGAATCTGTGGGCACGGCTGGCCGATGGCGAGCATGCGTATCGCATCCTGCAACTGCTGATTTCGCCCGATCGCACCTACCCGAACCTGTTCGACGCACATCCGCCGTTCCAGATCGACGGCAACTTCGGCGGCACCGCCGGCATCACCGAAATGCTGTTGCAAAGCTGGGGCGGCAGTGTATTCCTGCTCCCCGCCTTGCCCGCTGCCTGGCCGCGCGGCAGCGTGCGCGGCCTGCGCGTGCGTGGCGGCGCCAGCATCGATCTGGAATGGGATGGCGGTCGCTTGCAGCAGGCACGCCTGCACAGCGATCGTGGCGGGCGCTATCAACTGTCCTATGCAGGGCAGACCCTGGACCTGGAACTGGGCGCGGGCCGCACCCAGCAGGTGGGACTCAACAACAACCGATTGGTGAAGCAATGAGCTTGTACGTAGGACTGGACGTGGGCACGCAGAGCGTCAAGCTGGTGGCCTACGACGCGCAGGAGCGCGCCGTGATTGCCACGATTGCCGCACCGATGGAGCTGATCAGCCGCGATGACGGCACCCGCGAGCAGCAGGCGCAGTGGTGGGTTGACGGCATCGTGCATTGCTTCGCGCAGCTCGATGGCGAACAGCGCGCGCGCGTGCGCGGCATCTCGGTGTCGGGCCAACAGCACGGCTTCGTGCCGGTGGCCGCCGATGGCAGCGTCACCGCACCGGTCAAGCTGTGGTGCGATACCAGCACGGCGCTGGAATGCGACGAAATCATGGACGCGGTGGGCGGCGCAGCGGGCAGCGTGGCTGCCGCAGGCAACCCGATCCTGGCCGGCTACACCGCATCCAAACTGCCGTGGACGCGCAAGCATCGCCCTGAGGCGTATGCGGCGATGACCACGGTGATGCTGCCGCACGATTACATCAATTTCTGGCTCACCGGCGAACGCTTTGCCGAAGTGGGCGATGCCTCCGGCACCGGCTGGCTGGATGTACGTACGCGTCAGTGGTCCGAGCGCATGCTCGGCGCCGTCGATGCGCAGCGCGACCTGCGCGCGGCGTTGCCGCCGCTGGTGGAAACCGGCGCGGTCTATGCCTTGTCCGATGCGGCCGCCGATGCATTGAAGTTGCCGGCTGGCGTGCGCGTCACCACCGGCGGTGGCGACAACATGATGGCGGCCATCGGCACCGGCAATGTGGTTCCGGGCCGCCTGACGATGAGCCTGGGCACCAGCGGCACCTTGTTCGCCTACGCAGATCATCCGGTGGTGGACGACGACGCACGTTGGGCCGCGTTCTGCTCGTCCAGCGGCGGCTGGTTGCCGCTGATCTGCACCATGAACTGCACCGTCGCCACCGAAGCGGTGATGCGCATGTTCTCCATCACCCGCGAGCAGACCGAGGCGATGATTGCCAACACCGCACCCGGTGCCGACGGGCTGGTGTTGCTGCCGTTCTTCAACGGCGAGCGCACACCCAATTTGCCCGATGCACGCGGCTGCCTGTTCGGTATGGATCTGCACAACGCCACTGCCGCGCATTTCTATCGCGCCGCGATGGAAGGGGCGACCTATAGCCTGCGCAATGGCTTCGATGCTTTCGTCGCGGCCGGCCTGCAGTTCGATACCATCCTGCTCACCGGCGGCGGCAGCAAGAGCGCGCAGTGGCGGCAGATGGTGGCCGACGTTTTCAATCTGCAGGTCGTGGTGCCAACCCAACCCGAAGGCGCCGCCTTCGGTGCCGCGCTGCAGGCGTTGTGGGCCTGCGACCGCGACGATGGTGGCGATGCCGCGTTGTCGGAGGTGGTGCTGGAGCACCTGCAGGTA
Source organism: Xanthomonas sp. WCS2018Noco2-27 (assembly GCF_031843525.1). Classification (NCBI taxonomy): domain Bacteria; kingdom Pseudomonadati; phylum Pseudomonadota; class Gammaproteobacteria; order Lysobacterales; family Lysobacteraceae; genus Xanthomonas; species Xanthomonas sp. WCS2018Noco2-27. Next base: position 583,644 of record NZ_JAVTIK010000001.1, read on the forward strand.
GACGACGCACTCGCCGCAAAGCCCGACCCGCAGCGCGTAGCCCAGTATCAGCAGCACTACCAAGCCTTCCTCAAGCACCTGCACGTCGTCAGCCCGCTCTACGCTGACTGATTCACCACTCCCCCAGAACCAAGGACATCACACCCCATGAGCAACACCGTTTTCATCGGCGCGAAGGAATATTTCCCCGGCATCGGCAAGATCAGCTTCGAAGGCCGCGACTCCGATAACCCGCTCGCGTTCAAGGTCTACGACGCCAACAAGAAAATCGGCGACAAGACCATGGCCGAGCATCTGCGCTTTGCCGTGGCCTACTGGCATAGCTTCTGCGGCAACGGCGCCGATCCGTTCGGCCCCGGTACGCGCGCGTATCCGTGGGATGCGGGCAATACCGCACTGGGGCGCGCCGAAGCCAAGGCTGACGCCGCGTTTGAATTCTTCACCAAGCTCGGCGTGCCGTATTACTGCTTCCACGACATCGACCTGTCGCCGGATGCCGACGACATCGGCGAATACGAAAGCAACCTCGCCCACATGGTCGGCATCGCCAAGCAGCGCCAGGCCGACACCGGCATCAAGTTGCTGTGGGGCACCGCCAACCTGTTCTCGCACCCGCGCTACATGAATGGCGCATCCACCAACCCGGACTTCAATGTGGTGGCGCGCGCGGCGGTGCAGGTCAAGGCTGCGATCGATGCCACCGTGGAACTGGGCGGCGAAAACTACGTGTTCTGGGGCGGCCGCGAAGGCTATGCCTGCCTGCACAACACGCAGATGAAGCGCGAGCAGGACAACATGGCGCGCTTCCTCACCCTGGCACGCGACTATGGCCGTGCGATCGGCTTCAAAGGCAATTTCCTGATCGAGCCCAAGCCCATGGAGCCGATGAAGCACCAGTACGACTTCGACAGCGCCACGGTGATCGGCTTCCTGCGTCAGCATGGCCTGGATCAGGATTTCAAGCTCAATATCGAAGCCAACCATGCGACGTTGTCGGGCCACAGCTTCGAGCATGACCTGCAGGTGGCATCCGATGCCGGCCTGCTGGGCAGCATCGATGCCAACCGCGGCAACCCGCAGAACGGCTGGGATACCGACCAGTTCCCGACCGATCTGTACGACACCGTCGGCGCGATGCTGGTAGTGCTGCGGCAGGGCGGGCTGGCACCGGGCGGCTTGAACTTCGATGCCAAGGTGCGTCGCGAATCGTCCGACCCGCAGGACCTGTTCATGGCGCATATCGGCGGCATGGACGCGTTTGCGCGCGGTCTGGAAGTGGCCAACGCGCTGCTGACGTCCTCGCCGCTGGAAACCTGGCGCGCCGAGCGTTACGCCAGCTTCGACAGCGGCGCCGGCGCGGCGTTTGCCAATGGGTCCAGCACGCTGGTGGACGTGGCCAAGCATGCGGCCGGCAATGTGCCGACCCAGATCAGCGGCCGCCAGGAAGCCTACGAAAACCTGATCAATCAGTACCTGACGCGTTGATGTCCCGTGGCCGGCGGCGCATCGCGTCGCCGGCCGACGGCGGCCACACCAGTGACCGCTCCCTTGCATGTTTCCAGGTGAACCCATGTCCAGTGTCTCCGTAAACGGCGCCCCCGATGCCGGTGAGAACACCCGTTTCATCGTCCTGATCAGTTGCGTTGCAACGATCGGCGGTTTTTTGTTCGGTTTCGATAGCGGCGTGATCAACGGCACTGTCGATGGCCTGAAGCAGACCTTCCATTCCAGTGCCGCCGAGACCGGGTTCGAAGTCGCCTCGATGCTGCTGGGTTGCGCCATCGGCGCCTTCTTCGCCGGCCGCCTGGCCGACCGTTGGGGCCGCCGCGCGGTCCTGATCATTTCTGCGGCGCTGTTCCTGCTCTCGGCCATCGGTGCCGGTGCCTCGCACAGCTCCGGCTTTTTCATCTTCGCGCGCGTCATGGGCGGCTTTGCCGTCGGTGCGGCGAGCGTCATTTCACCGGCCTACATCGCCGAGGTCGCCTCCGCGCGCTATCGCGGCCGGCTGGCCACCATGCAGCAGATCGCCATCATCAGCGGGCTGTTTTGCGCCTTCCTGAGCAACTATCTGCTCGCCAACGCGGCGGGTGCCTCCACCGAGCCGTTGTGGGCCGGGCAGGCCGCCTGGCGCTGGATGTTCTGGATGCAGGCGATTCCGTCGCTGGCGTTCCTGCTGTTGCTGCTGGTCATCCCCGAAAGCCCGCGCTACCTGGTGGTCAAGGGTCGTCGCGAGCAGGCGCTGGTGGTGCTCAAGCGGCTGTACGGCAACGCTGCCGCGCAGACCAAGCTGACCGAGATCTCCGCGTCCATGTCGGCCGACCAGCACAAGCCCAAGTTCTCCGACCTGATCAGCAAGGCCACCGGCAAGGTTCGCCCCATCGTCTGGATCGGCGTCGGCCTGGCGGTGTTCCAGCAATTGGTCGGCATCAACGTGGTGTTCTATTACGGCGCAGTGTTGTGGCAGGCGGTGGGCTTCTCCGAACAGGACGCACTGCTGATCAACGTGCTCTCCGGCGGCCTGAGCATCGGCGCCTGCCTGGTCACGGTGATGCTGGTCGACAAGATCGGCCGCAAGCCGCTGCTGTGGATCGGCTCGGTCGGCATGGCGGTGTCGCTGGCCTTGGTGACTTATGCGTTCGCCACCGCGTCGCTGGACGCCACAGGCAAGCTGGCGATGTCCGATGCCATGGGCATGCTGGCGCTGGTGGCCGCCAACGTCTACGTGGTGTTCTTCAACGCCTCGTGGGGCCCGGTGATGTGGGTGATGCTGGGCGAGATGTTCCCCAACCAGATCCGCGGCTCGGGCCTGGCGATCGCCGGTGCCGCGCAGTGGACCTCCAACTTCGCCATCACCGTCAGCTTCCCGATCCTGCTCGGCAGTATCGGTCTTGCCGGCGCCTACGGCATCTATACGGTTGCCGCCTTCATCTCGGTGTTCTTCGTGCTCAAGTACGTCTACGAGACCAAGGGCAAGGAGTTGGAGCAGATGGAGGGCTGATTTAGCCTGCTATGCAACTTTCGGCATGAAAAAAGAAGAAAGCCGCGCAACAGCGCGGCTTTCTTTTATGTCCTAGCGCATGCGGCGTCGAAGACGACTGCTGCATAAGCGCATCAAGATGAGTGTTGATGGCTTGAGTGTTCCTGCACCTGATCCGGTCAGGCGACGCGATGCCGGCTAGCGCACTTCCTTGAGTTGGGTGACGCACCAGTAAAGTGCAAAGCGTGTCCTCGAATGCATTTGCCGAGTGAAGAGCAACTGCCTCTTCTAGCGAATTGTGCGCCACCGCTATACTCCAATCCGCAGTTCCCTCCAGACTAGGGTGAATCGTGGAACCAAGGAGTGGTGGTATGGCTTCAGCCAGGGAAGTCCTCAGGGGCACGCTGATCGGCGTGTGCTACGGACTTACGTTTGTGATGCTTTGGTTCTGCTCGATAGACCAGTGGTACCTGCCTGTCGGCTTGCGCGTCATCACCTTGCTGTTTCGGCCGTACCGAGAGTGGCCGTTTTTGTTGGCGGGTGACGCTGCTGCCATGCTCTGGCTGCGCGTCCCACTGGCACTGCGCCAGGATTACAGCTTGATATGGGCCTATCTCAGTCCGTTTTTGCACGCGCCAATGATTGCGTACGTTATATGGCTAGCAAGGCATCATTCGCGCGGGCAGGTCTACCAAGTTCGTTGGTTGATCCCGTTTGCCATCGCTGTCGCTTTTTGTAATTCATTGTGGAGCATTGTGATCAATGCACTGCTGGATGGCCCGGCGACAGTTAACTTTTTGGAGTTCCTACTCCGTTATTGGGTAGGTAGCTATCTCGGCATCTTGATGTTCCTGCTTCCAGTGATGCTTTGGTCGCCCAAGCAGTCGCAGCCGATCAGGGCTGAATTGCCACGTGATCTTGGTGCTTCGGTAGTCGCCATCGTTGCGTTGTTTTATATGCTCAATTACACGCACGATGCGCTTCCCCGCAACATCTTGATGATCGCATTGATAGGGCCCGCAGTTTTATTGACTCGACGTCACGGCATTACGGGGACTGCTCTAGGTACCTTGTTGGCGATGGTGGCGCTTGCTATCAGTATTCCAAAGGTCTATCAAATTGGATTCTATGATCCGAATCTTTTTTTGATTCAGTTGTTCCATGTCCTGGTAAGTGCCGCGCTTTTCATTTTTGGTGCTCGTCTGACCATTCCTTTTGAGCGATTCGATACGATTCGCCGAATCAGGGCGGACTCGCAACAGGCCGTAAAAGATAGTTATTTAGGTGCCGAACGTACCTTGCGCAATCAAGTGTTGGAGTATTCGGATGTCAATGCTCAGATCAATCGAATGCGCAAAGATATTGTGGCGGATTTGCGTTCGAGGGGGCACCACGCGGCTGCGATGGAAATCACTCGTGTCGCTGTGATTGAATCTCGGCTTCTTCAAGAGTATGTCGCCAATTTATACCCTCTGGAGATTGAAACGCACGGCTTGTTTCAATCGCTGCGTTCGCCAGCTTTGGCGCGATTCAAATCCACAGGGTTCGAGTATCTTTTGCGAGGGGATTGCCGTCAGCTCTCACTCGGTCTTCAGTTGGCTGCCTATCGCTGCACGCTTAGTGCAATCGAGTTGCTGCCCCATGCAAACAAGCATTTTATCCAAGCCCGCGCATGGCGGGGCCGGGGTGGGCAAGGTGTTGTAATACGTGTGTTCGCGGATACATCTTTGGTGGACTCCGTGCGGCGCGACTCGCCCGAAGCGGAAGCCGAGTTTCGCGCCCGATTGAAATCGCATGGCGGCATGTTCCGTCGCCGCCATGCGTTAGTACTCACCTTCCTTGTCGCGGAGGCGTCTGCTGTTACTTCGAAGGAGAGACTCTCCAGTGTTCCCCGTTGGCTTGCGACTCGACGTGCACAGTGAAATTTGCATTCCGATAGACCATGCGAGACGTGTTGCTGATTGCACTATTCACGTTGAAAGAAATCGCGTTTTCCGAAATAGAGTTAGTGGTCGGTACTGAAACGCGGTCGACATCCTTGCCCATTGGGACTACCCAAAGCGCATTGTCGACACGCGCGACCACGGCCCGTACTGTGCCTGCGGTGTCGTTGATCTGCAGGTAGGTGACGCCATCACGTTGAAATTCGTAAATGGACCAAGCGGCATCCAATGCGAGGTTAGTGGCACTCGGATGGTTTTCGCCGAGTCCGGTTGCTCTCACTCCTACGCCTCCGGAAGGACAACATGTTTGAGCGATCGCATGACCCATAACCAGAAATCCCGTTAGCACAAGAATTGCTTTCAGTGCATTATTTTTCGCGTCCATAATGTCTTTGCCTTCCCCCTGTATGGGGCAACTCCGCCTGCAATTCAGGCGCTTATACGTTACGTGTTGAGGGGAGCGTTTTGTTGATTGTTTGTCGCATAAAAACGCGACGACATATCACAGGTCGTAAATAAGCGTAGTCAACCACGGTACGCATCCCGGACCCATCTTCTTCAACAAGCGTCGCGGCTTTGAGAGGTGCTTACTTAGCCGAGCACTCGCTGCCGGCACGCTCGAACCATTCAATCACTTGCCGATAGTGTGCCAGGCCCCAAAGACGCAGAAATTGTTGGGTGTGGTGGTTGGCGGTGTCGCGCAGTTCGATAAGGCGCTGCGCAATGAAGACCGGCGTCAGCGGCTGGGCACAAGCGATCTCGATGCAGTGACGCCAGGCAGAGTAGCTATCAGGAAGGTGGGCAGGCATCGGGCGGGCTCCAGGACGGGTTGTAGATGAACGTCGAGGCACAGGGTTGGACGTTCAGTAGTGCTGTGGCAACGTTGTGTTACATTATAACAATTACGGGCCTTCGCGCGCTTCCTGCCTCTCGTGTCTTACCCCCTACCTCTGTCTAAATGCTGTTCGATCGTGCGTCGCCCTCCGCGGATTCCCCTGTCGTGGCGAGCTGATGGCTCGGGCAGGCGCGGGTGCCAACGATGAACCGGCGACACCTATTGCAAGGCGCGAGCGCAGCGTTGCTGCTGTCGCCCGTCGTCGGCTATACGCAAGGTCTTCCCTCCCTGCTCGAGTGCAGCGTGCAGCAGCAAGGCGATGTGCTGCGCCTGCGGCTGGAGTTGAGTGCGCAGGCCGTCTACAACAGTTTCGGGTTGTCCGATCCTGAGCGACTGGTGATTGATTTGTCGGGCGTTTCGAGCCAGTCGCCGCGCATTGCGCCTCTGCCCCCTGGCACGGCGGTCATCGCCATCCGCAGCGGGCCACACGCCGATGGGATGCGTGTGGTGCTCGATCTGGCCCAGCCGGTCGTAGTCACTACGCGCTGGGACGGCAATGTTTTGTTCCTGGATCTGGCTGCCGCATCCGGCACTGTGCCGCTGTCGACAGTCGTGGCTGCGCAGGCGCCGATCATTGCGACGCGCTCGCGCCTGCATCCGTACGTGATCGCCATCGATGCCGGCCACGGCGGCAAGGATCCCGGTGCGGTCAGTGCCGATGCGCGTTACGAGAAGTATGTCGCCATGGCGGTGGCCGGGCGTCTGCATCAGCGGCTCGTTGCCGACACGCGCTATCGACCGACCATGATCCGCAGCGACGACCGTTTCGTGCCGTTGCACGAACGGGTGTTGATCGCCCATCGCCACAATGCCGATCTGTTCGTGTCCATCCATGCCGACGCCGCGCCCAACACGCAGGCCAGCGGCGCGTCGGTGTTTGCCTTGTCCGAAAATGGTGCCAGCTCGGCGTTGGCGCGTTGGATTGCCGACAGCGAGAACGCCGCAGACGACATGGGCGACAACGCACGCCGGCTACGCGTGCCGAGCAATCCGGTGCTGTCGCAGGTACTGGCCGATCTGTCGCTGAGCGGAACCATCGCCAGCAGCGTTGCGTTCGGTAACTTGATGCTGGGCCGCCTGCAGCACGTGACCCGGCTGCATCAGCCTCAGGTGGGGCAGGCCGGTTTTGCGGTGCTGAAGTCGCCCGACATTCCCTCGCTGCTGGTGGAAACCGGCTTCATGAGCAACCGCGACGATTGCTATCGCTTATGCGGCGATGCGCATCAGGACGAGCTCGCGCAGACCCTGCATGCGGGCATCGACGATTACTTCCAGGCATTTCCTGGCCGCGCCTGATACGCGGCTGTCATCTTCATCATCAACGAGTTCCCGATGTCCGCCACGCTTCCCGATGTTGCCGTTACCGAACCGCCCGCGTTGAGCGCACCGCTGCGCTGGGTGGGCATGCACGATATTGCCATCCCCGTACGCCTGGATGAGGCCGAGCCCAGCGGCACCGTCGCGGCCCGCGCCAGCGTGCAGGTCGATCTGCCGCGCCCCGAGATCAAGGGCATCCATATGTCGCGGCTGTATCGCCTCTTGGACCGGCATCTGGAACAGCCGGTCTCGCCAGCGATGTTGTCGCAGTTGTTGCAGGCCTTGATCGACAGCCATGCCGACTGCGGCAGCCGGGCGGCGCGGGTGACGCTGTCGTTCGAGGTGATGCTGCGCACGCCGGCTTTGCTCAGCGAAGGTCTGGCCGGCTGGCGCGCATACCCGGTGCGCATCGATGCGCAGTGCAGGGCAGGGCGCAGCCAGGTCCAGCTGCAGATCGACGTGCTGTATGCCTCGACTTGCCCGTGTTCGGCGGCATTGTCGCGGCAGTTGTTGAGCGAGGCATTTGTGCAGCAGCATGCCGGTCGCGCTGCGGTGCCCTTGGACGACATTGCGCAGTGGCTGCAGGTGCACGGTTCGTACGCCACACCGCACAGTCAGCGCAGCCTGGCACAGGTGCGCGTGGATCTGTTGGCCTGCCTGCAGCGGCTGGATATCCGCGCATTGATCGGCATCTGCGAACAGGCATTGGCGACGCCGGTGCAGGCGGCGGTGCGGCGGATCGACGAGCAGGCATTCGCACGTTTGAACGGCGCCAACCTGATGTATGTGGAAGATGCCGCGCGGCGTTTGCGCATGGCGTTGGCCGAGCGCTACACGTCCTTCGACGTGGCAGTGCGCCACCTGGAAAGTTTGCATGCCCATGACGCCGTTGCCGAAACCGGCAGCGATGAAGATCGCACATCCCCGTTTGCCAGTTGAGGAGAGGCCATGCACTGCAAATATCCAAGGCGTGTCGCGCGGATGGCGCGCAAGTACGGCATGTCGGCTATCGCGATGGGGCAGGGGCGATACAACATACGCTGCGCGCCAGGGATCGATCTGTCTGTGCTGCTGGCACTCATCGTGTTGCTGTGATCGACAAGGTTGCGGATCACGCCGCGCACGCGGAGCAGTGCAGCAGATCGCTCGGCAGGGTGCGATCTCGATTGCTTCCAGGTTGGCCAATGGTGTGGCGCTCAACCGGACTCGGCCAGATGACTCGATTGGCCTAAGAGTGCTGTGACGGGGACTGCCGAACGTCACGGCCTGTGCGGTCTCGCTGCCCGCCGCTGCAGCGGCACCGCCCATTAAAAATACCTGCGCCACAATGCAAAAACCCCGCAATGCGGGGCTTTGGCGTGGTCTGCAGCAGGACGAACGTGGTGCTCCCTAGGGGACTCGAACCCCTGTTTTAGCCTTGAGAGGGCCACGTCCTAACCATTAGACGAAGGGAGCGTTTTTGTCGCGTCTTGTGCAGCGCGCTAGTATAGTGAGGTAATAGCCGTTGGGCAATCCTGCAACACAAGACGGAAGCGCCATCATCGAACCCTCAGTTACATCCCCGTTCACGCTGCGCGTCATCCCACGCGATCAGCACACCATTTCGCGTAAGGACATCAGCCCCAACGCGCTGCGCGTGCTGTATCGCCTGCGCGAATCCGGCTTTGGCGCCTATCTGGTCGGTGGCGCAGTCCGCGACCTGCTGGTCGGTGGCCACCCCAAGGATTTCGACGTTGCGACCAGCGCCACGCCGGAAGAGGTCAAGGCGCTGTTCCGTAATTGCCGGTTGATCGGCCGCCGCTTTCGTCTGGCGCACGTGGTGTTCGGCCGCGAGATCATCGAAGTGGCCACGTTCCGCGCCAACATCGACGATGGCAGCGGCGACCGCGAGCTGGATAACGGCCGCCTGGTACGCGACAACGTCTACGGCAGCATCGAAGACGATGCGATCCGCCGCGACTTCACCTGCAACGCCTTGTACTACGCGATCGAAGATTTTTCGGTGCGCGATTACTGCGGCGGCTTCGAAGACGTGCAGGCACGCCTGATGAAGTTGATCGGCGACCCGGAGCTGCGTTACCAGGAAGATCCGGTGCGCATGCTGCGTGCAGTGCGCCTGGCGGCCAAGTTGAACTTCGAGATCGAAGCCGGCAGTGCCGAACCGATCCCGCGCCTGGCCGGGCTGTTGTCCGAAGCTGCGCCGGCACGCCTGTTCGAAGAAATTCTCAAGCTGTTCCTGTCCGGGCACGGCGTGGCCAGTTTCGAAGGCCTGGAGCGTTACGGCCTGCTCGGCGCGTTGTTCCCCGAGAGTGCGGCGGCGCTCAAATCCAACCGTAGCGGCGCGTTGCGCGCGATGGTGCTGGAAGGTTTGCGCAATACCGATGCGCGCGTGGCCAACGACGAGCCGGTGTCGCCGGCCTTCCTGTTCGCGTTGCTGCTGTGGCCGGCGTTCTGCCGCACCTTGATGGGGCTGCAGGCGCAGGGCGTGCAGCCGGAAGATGCGCAGCGGCGCGCCGCCGACCGGGTCACCTTGCACCAGCTTGAGCGGGTGGCGTTGCCGCGCCGCTTCTCGCTGCCGATGCAGGAAATCTGGTTGCTGCAGACGCGCTTCTCGTCGCGTCAACGCAAGCGCGTGTTCCGTACCTTGTCGCATCCGCGCTTCCGCGCGGCGTTCGATTTTCTGGTGTTGCGTCAGTTCGCGTCGGCCGATCATGCGGCCGATGTGGAGTTCTGGCGCGAGGCGCAAAAGTCGTCCGGCCAGGAGCTGGTCGATGCGATCGAATCGGCGCAGGCCGATCACGATGGCGACGAGGGTGCACCGCGCAAACGTCGCCGCCGTCGTCGTCGCACTGGCGCGTCGGCAGGCGAGTAGGGCATGCATGTCGCCTTTGTCGGCCTGGGTGCCAACCTGGGCCCGGCCGAGGCCAGCGTGCGTGCAGCCATCGCTGCGCTCGGCGCGCTGCCGCAGTCCACGCTGATTGCGGCTTCGCGCCTGTACCGCACGCCGGCCTGGGGCCACGAAGACCAGCCCGATTTCATCAATGCCGTGGCGCAGCTGCGCACCGAGCTGGCGCCGCTGCCGCTGCTGGAGGGCTTGCTCGGCATTGAGCAGTCGTTCGGCCGTGAGCGCTGCGCCGGCGAGCGCTGGGGCCCGCGCACGCTGGATCTGGACCTGCTGCTGTACGCTGATCAAGTGATCGATCTGCCGCAGCTACAGGTGCCGCACCCGCATCTGCACGCGCGCGGCTTCGCGCTGCTGCCGCTTGCCGAGCTGGCGCCGGAGGCGATCATTCCAGGCCATGGAACAGTGCGGCACGCATTGCAGGCGATCGATGTCTGCGGGCTGGAGCCGATTGGGTAGATAATGGCCGGCTTATCACCCCACGTAATGACTTCATGAGCAGCCACGCTGACAGCAAGCCCTGGACCGTGCCCGCCTTGGCGCAGGCCAAGCGCGAGGGTCGAAAACTGGTGATGTTGACCGCCTACGACGCCGGGTTTGCGCGCAGCTTCGACGCCAATGGCGTGGACCTGATCCTGGTCGGCGATTCGCTCGGCATGGTGGTGCAGGGGCACGATTCCACCTTGCCGGTCACCACTGCCGACATGGTCTACCACACCGCCGCGGTCGCGCGCGTGCTGGAGCGGGCCTTGCTGGTGGCCGATCTGTCGTTCCAGGCCGATGCCACGCCCGAGCGTGCGCTCGATGCCGCCACCCAGCTGCTGCAGGCCGGTGCGGAGATGGTCAAGATCGAAGGCGCCGGGCACAAGCTCGATGTCATCCGTTACCTGGTGGAGCGCGAGATTCCGGTGTGTTCGCACCTGGGGCTCACCCCGCAATCGGTACTGCGTTTTGGCGGCTACAAGGTGCAGGGCCGCGGCGAAGCCGGCGAGCAATTGCGCCGCGATGCGCAGGCCGTGGTCGATGCAGGAGCCAGCCTGGTGGTGCTGGAATGCGTTCCCACGCCGATCGCCGCGCAGATCAGCGCCGACCTCAGCGCGCCCACCATCGGCATCGGTGCCGGCCCGGGCTGCGATGGCCAGGTGCTGGTGATGCACGACATGCTGGGTCTGGACAGCGGCCATCGCCGACCCAAGTTCGTCAAGGATTTCCTGGCCGAAGGCGGCTCGGTGGCAGGCGCGGTGCGTGCCTATGCGCAGGCCGTGCGCGATGGCAGCTTCCCTGATGCAGAGCACGCGTACGCCGCATGATCCAGACCATTACCGATCTTTCCACCTTGCGCGCCCTGGTCACCGGCTGGAAGCGCGAAGGCCTGCGCGTGGCGCTGGTGCCGACCATGGGTAACCTGCACGCCGGGCATTATTCGCTGGTGATGCTGGCGCGCCAGTATGCCGACCGCGTGGTGTCGAGCGTGTTCGTCAACCCGACCCAGTTCGGGCCCAATGAAGACTTCGCCCGCTACCCGCGCACGCCCGAGGCCGACCTGCGTGGGTTGGAAGACGCCGGTTGCGATGCGCTGTGGCTGCCTGACGTGGACACCATGTATCCGCTCGGCACCGCGTTGGCCACACCGGTCCACGCACCGGGCGTCAGCGATGTGCTGGAAGGCGTGTGCCGGCCGGGGCATTTCGATGGCGTCTGCACGGTGGTGGCGCGTCTGTTCAACCAGGTGCAGCCGGATGTAGCCGCATTCGGCAAGAAGGACTACCAACAGCTGGCGGTGATCCGGCAGATGGCGGCTGACCTGGCATTTCCGATCGAGATCCTGGGCGGCAGCATCGTGCGTGAAGCCGACGGCCTGGCGATGAGCTCGCGTAACCAGTATCTGTCGGCCGAGGATCGGCCCGTGTCGGCACAGATCCGCAAGGTGCTGCTGCAGATGCGCGACAGTTACACCGCCGGCACGCCACGCGCGCAGGTTGAAGAAAGCGCCGTGCAGGCGCTGGAACAGGCCGGTTTCCGGGTCGATTACGCGGTGGTACGCCTACCCGATCTGAACGAGCCGGGCGACAGCAATGCCGGTGCGCGTGTGGCCTTGGTCGCCGCACGTCTGGGCGCGACGCGGCTGATCGACAACCTGGAATTCTGAGACTGCCCGGATCGCCGTGTGCTGCCGCGCTGAGCGCTGGCGGCACGCGCGCGATCCATGGCCAAAGGTCAGGGCCAAAAGTCTTGCCTCACCGCCGCCTGAAGCCCTCACCAGCGGCCGCGCGGCACCCGGGTGAGCGCGGGCGCTTTCCGCTAAAATGCCGTCTTTCCTTTCGTTGTTGCCTGCGTCCATGCACCTGTCCTTGCTCAAAGCCAAGATCCACCGCGCCACCGTCACTCATTCCGAGCTCAATTACGAAGGCTCGATCGCCATCGACGGCCTGCTGCTGGAAGCGACCGGCATCCGCGAATTCGAACAGGTCCACATCTGGGACGTCACCAACGGTGCGCGCTTCAGCACCTACGCCATCCGTGCCGAAGAAGGTAGCGGCATCCTGTCGCTCAACGGCGGCGCTGCGCGTCACGTGCAAGTGGGCGATCTGATCATCGTGGCTGCGTTCGCCAGCATGAGCGAAGACGAAGCCAAGACCTTCAAGCCCAATCTGGTATATGTGGACGCGCACAACGCAATCTCCCACACCAACCACAGCATCCCCACGCAGGCCGCATGACACAGACCAACGGATTCGACGCGCTTCACGCCCACGCCCAGCGCCTGCGCGGCGCTGCCATCCCCGCATTGCTTGCCGCCGAGCCGGAACGGCCGACGCAGTACGCCAGGCAAGTCGGTCCGTTGTATTTCAATTTCGCGCGCCAGAAGTACGACCGCGCCGCGCTCGACGCTCTGTTCGCCATCGCGCGTCAGCGCGATCTGGCCGGTGCATTCCAGCGCCTGTTTCGTGGCGAGCAGGTCAATGTCACCGAACAGCGCGCTGCATTGCACACCGCGTTGCGTGGCGATCTGACCGACGCGCCGGTGGCCTCTGAGGCTTATGCCACCGCTGCAGAAGTGCGCCAGCGCATGGGTGCGTTGATCGAGCAACTCGAAGCCACCGATGTCACCGATATCGTCAGTGTCGGCATTGGTGGGTCGGACCTGGGCCCGCGTCTGGTCGCCGATGCATTGCGCCCGGTGACCGGTGCACGCTTCCGCGTGCATTTCGTGTCCAACGTCGATGGCGCCGCCATGCAGCGCACGCTGGCCACGCTGGACCCGGCACGCACCGCCGGCATCCTGATTTCCAAGACCTTCGGCACTCAGGAAACGCTGCTCAACGGCGGCATCCTGCATGCCTGGTTGGGTGGCAGCGAGCGCCTGTTTGCAGTGAGCGCCAACCCCGAGCGCGCGGCCAAGGCCTTCGACATCGCACCGAGCCGCGTGCTGCCGATGTGGGATTGGGTCGGCGGGCGCTATTCGCTGTGGTCGGCGGTCGGTTTCCCGATTGCGTTGGCAATCGGCTTCGAACGTTTCGAACAGCTGCTCGAAGGCGCCGCGCAGTTCGATGCGCATGCGCTCAACACGCCGCTGGAAGAAAACGTCGCGGTGCTGCACGGCCTGACCGCGGTGTGGAACCGCAACCTGCTCGGCAGCGCCACGCATGCGGTGATGACCTACGATCAGCGTCTGGCCTTGCTGCCGGCGTATCTGCAGCAGCTGGTGATGGAGAGCCTGGGCAAGCGGGTCAAGCTCGATGGCTCGGCGGTCGACAGCGACACCGTGGCGGTGTGGTGGGGCGGTGCGGGCACCGATGTGCAGCACAGCTTTTTCCAGGCGCTGCACCAGGGCACCAGTGTGGTGCCGGCCGATTTCATCGGCACCGTGCACAACGACGACCCGTATGCCGAGAACCACGTGGCGCTGATGGCCAATGTGTTGGCGCAGACCGAGGCGTTGGCCAATGGTCAGGACAGCAGCGACCCGCACCGTAGCTATCCGGGAGGCCGTCCGAGCACGGTGATCCTGCTCGATGCGCTCACTCCGCAGGCGCTGGGCGCATTGATCTCGATGTACGAGCACAGCGTCTACGTGCAATCGGTGATGTGGGGCATCAACGCGTTCGACCAGTTCGGTGTGGAGCTGGGCAAGCAGCTGGCCAGCCAGCTGTTGCCGGCACTGAAGGGTGAGTCGGCCGACGTCGCCGACCCGGTGACACGCGAGCTGCTGAGCAAGTTGCGCGGCTGAGCCGCACAGCTGTAGCGTCAAGCGACGGGGCCTGCGGGCCCCGTTTCAGTTTGGGCGGCTAACAAGACGACGGCGCTCGCCGCTAGGTGGGTGCGGCCGCTGCTGGGTGCAGCGTATTTACTCGTATGTCTTAGTGCTGAGTGCGCCGTTTGCACCCACCTGATGACTGTCCACTACGGTTTTTAGCCGCTCTCGTGTTGGGTTCGACGTGGAATAGTCCAAAATGGACAAATTTCCCAAAATGGGTATTTTGGCGTAGCTTGGGGTCACTCACATCGCAGGACCGCCCCATGTCCCGTCATCAGGACTTGCCCGAGCTCGAAAAAGCGCCAGCGGCCGACATCAAGATCAAGGGCTGGCCCAGCCTGATGCGCAAGGTGCGCACCCACGGCGCGGTGGTTATCACCAATCACAATCACCCCGAAGCGGTGGTGGTGGATGCGGAGGAATACCGGCATCTGGTGCGGCAGGCCAGCGCGCTTGCCGATGCGGCCACGCGCGCGCAGTCGCTGCAGGCCTTGCAGGTCAGATTCGACGCGCATCTTGCCGCGGTCACCGATGGCGCGGTGCTGGGACAGGTGATCGCCAAGCCCGCACGCCGTGGCCGCAAGATCCCCTTGGGTCCGTCGCTCTGATCGATGGGACATATTCTGGTACTGGCCGGCGTCAACGGCGCCGGCAAGAGTTCGCTGCTGGGCACCTTGCTGCAGGAAGACGGCGCCACCTGGTTCAACCCGGATGCCTTCACCCGGCAACTGGTGGAGCAGGGCTGGACGTTGGAAGAGGCCAATGCCCAGGCTTGGCAGGAAGGTGTGCGACGGCTGCGCCAGGCAATGGCGGACGGCAGCGATTACGCCTTCGAAACCACGTTGGGCGCGACCACCATCCCGCGCTTGCTGCGCGAGGCTTGCGAACGGCACACGGTGGCAGTCTGGTTCTGTGGCTTGTCGACGGTGGAGTTGCATATCGAACGCGTTGCAGCACGGGTTGCCGGCGGCGGCCATGCGATCGCCGAGCACAAGATCCGCGAGCGCTTCGATGCCTCGCGCGCCAATCTGATCGCCTTGCTGCCGCATCTGGCGGTGCTGCACGTCTACGACAACAGCGCCGCTGCCGATGCATCGGGGCAGGCCGAGCCGCTGCTGGTACTGGAACTGGATCGGGCCGGTCTGCATTACCCGCAGACGCCTGCAGAGCTGGTGCAGGTACCGGAATGGGCCAAGCCCATCGTGATGGCAGCACTGGAAACGCGCCGCGTGTCTTGAAGCGTGCATCCGGTCCTGCGAGCGGTGAGGGCGCCGCGCGCCCGACTCACTCAGCTTCTGACCGTATCCAAACGCCTCTACGACTCAAATCCTTTGCTGCTTTTGCATCTTGTGTCTGGATGGAATTAGATATTTCGGATAGATCAGATGCAGAGCGAATGATTTACAGCCTGGCTGCAGGGCCCTTGCCCGCCCACCCTCGCGGGACACGCCGTGAATCCGCCCCTGGAGGCTCTTACGCGGCATCCATGCCGCGTAAGGTCCCGCGACGGTGGGCGGGCAAGGACCAGTCGGGAATGTCGGTCCGCATGGTGCAAGCAATGCGTGATGTATGTTGTTTGGATCACCGTGGTTTCGGTTAGCTTTCCAACGCAAGCCGAGCCACCAATAAGCTTTCAAAAAAGCAACCGACTAACTTTCTGGTGAGGGCACCGTGCCCTCGACTCACTCAGCTTTTGACTGTATCTAGACGCCTCTACCACTTAGATCCGTGGCTGCTTTTTCATCTTGTGTCTGGATGGAATGAGACAGTCGGATGGATCAAAAAACAGAGCGAATGATCTGCAGCGTGCAACACCACTGCATTCATTACTAGGCGAGTGCTCGCTACGTTGTGTCAGTCGCTCAACATCTGTGCCGCAGGCAGACCGCGATTGCACAGACGGGCGCCGATCTCCGAGCCTCGACAGGCATCGGTGTTGCAGAACAAACGCGTTGCCGAATTGCAAAAATGCAGATGGATTGGATTCAACGCATTGCGTTGTCCGCATGAGATAGCCGTACACCAGCGCCCCTTCGTGCAAGCGTCCGTCGCCCATCGCCCAGTTGAAACGACAGAAAGACGGTGCCGCTCGCAGCGCTTTGCCAGCACTGCGAGCGACGACAACCTGCGCTTACGCCTTGCTCAATTGCACCGCCACCGGGTCGCCGGTGAGATACCCCACCGCAGCGCCAAAGCGGTTCTTGTAATTGGCGCGCACCAGCGGGTCCAGGGTGGCCTTCACGGTGTCGTGCAGCGGGGTTTCCCAATCGCCGGGGTGCTGGAAGTTGCTCATCACGTAGGTCCAACCGTGGATCTGGTCGACCGCATGCAGCCCGGTGGATTCGGCGCCTGCCGGCACCGACAGCACGCGTGTCAGTGCGCCGCTGTCCACGTTGTAGGCCCACAGGAAGTTGTTGACGTGCAGGCTGCTGTCTTCGCCGATGAACAAGGTGCGCAGCGCTTCGGAGAACTTGAGATTGTCCGGGTTGGCCAGGCGTTCCGAGTCGGCGAGATTGCCCAGCGCGTCGGCGCTGGCCAGGTCATGGCCGGTGAGCGCGGCCGGGGCGGCCATGTCGATCGGCACCCAGTCGCTGTGGATCGTCGCACCGTGGCTGTCGCGCTGGCCGCCGCGTAGATTCAATGCGTACACCGCGCCGGATTCCGGGCCTTGCACTTTCACGTCGCCCGAGCCGTTGAGCATGCTGGTGACGATGTAGGACATCGCCATGTAGGCGACCTTGTCCTTTGCATTGACGGTGGTGCCTTCGAGCTTGGTAAAGCCCAGACTGCCGCCGGCCAATGCCGCGTAGCGGTGGGTTTCCAGATACGTGGCTGCCTTTTCCATGCCGGGCTTGATGCGGATCCAGTTGAAGGTGCCGTTGAACGGGATCTTGGTGAAGCTGGCATCGCCCGGGTCGCTCAGATGCACGTCGAGAATGTCGTCGGCGGTAAGGCGGTCGGCCATCGCCTGGATCTCGGCGCTGGTGGCGTGGCCCAACTTGATCCAGCTCAGCGTGGCCGCACCCGGGCCGATGCCCGAGGTCTGGTGCCACTTGCCGACATACAAGGTGCCAGCCGACAGGTCGGCCTTGCGGTCGGCGATGAACATGAAAAGCCCGCCATTGGTGGCGTCGTCGCCCATCAGCACGGTGCGTTGGTCTGGCATTACCTGCACCAGTTCGTGCGAGATGCGGCCCAGGCAGTAGTGCTTGCGCACGCTCCCGGTGCCATCCGGGTGCACGGTGATCTCCGGCAGGTGGCCGTAGTGATACGGGTTGGCCTTGGTCGGGTCGCCGTAGAGATGCGTGCTGTAGCTGCGGAACTGGGTATTGCTGGCCAGCGCGGTGGCGTCGGGTTCGTACTCTTCGCTGGACAGGTGGGTATTCCACGGCGACAGGCTGGCGCCGCAGGTGGTCCATAGCCCGTGCACCGGGGCGGTGTCGACGTTGTGGTACTTCACCAGCGACAGCTTGCCGGTGGCTGGGTCCTGGTCCAGCGTCAGCACCGCGATCGGCGCGGGTAGATGGCGATTGGTGTCGTTGCCGGCCTGGTCGCGGGTGGTGTATTCGAACTGCACCACCGCAAACACGTGATTGCCCTTGACTCCGGTCACCTTGGCATTGGGCAGGGTCAGCAGCGACGAGCCGTCCGGGCAGTCGGAAAAGAACGGGCGCTCGGCGCCGGGTTTGGAACGGTCGATGATGGGGCGATGCTGGATGTCGTAATAGCCGCCGGCCAGCACGGTGCCGCCCTTGCCGTCGGGCACTTGATCGCCGGTGACGAAGAACGGGTGGTAGGCCAATGCGTAGCGCTGGGTGCTGCCGTCGCTGCGGGCCACGGTCAGCGCCGAACCCACCGTGGTGGTGGCCATCGCGGCCGGGTTGGCCAGGCTGGGCGCAGGCATGCCATGGAAGGTGGCCGAGACCAGACGGGTGGGGTTTTCCGATGGCCGCAACCCACGCGCGGCCATGGCGGCACCGCCAAGTTGCTGGAGCGCGGCGGCGCTGGCGCTGCCGAGCGGCAACAGGGGAACGGCCGCCAGCAGTTGCATGAGGCGGCGACGGGAGGGGTCAGGGGAGGCAGACATCGGAACTCCAGGCAAAGACAACGATCAACGATGGCCGGTGGCGCATCGGCAAGCGGGTCACGCTAGGCCCGGGATATGACAGTTGTTTGACGGCGAGCTCACCCGTTGGCGTCGGTTCGGATGCCGCGCGCAAAGCGGGTGCGGCCAGTCCGCTGCGAGGTGCGGCGCCTGCGCAGTGCGGCCCGCGCCCGGTGGTGCGATGCAGCAAAGTACGAGATGGGCCAAGGCCAAGCGGCGCGCCGGATTTGGCGATTTTCCGTGGTTTGACAGGTGCTGTCGGTATTCCAAGGCTATAGCCCCGGCCAATAAGTTGGCCGTCATTCGGCATACGGGCGAGCGTGGTTGACAGGGTAGGGGAATCACGCAAGCGTACGCCGCCTAATGGCCTGCGGCGCAACGCATCGCCGTGGGAGAACCACCCTGGAGACCCGGATCTTGGACATGCTGCTTCGCCGTACCACCGCGCCCGTCGCGCGCCGCGCCCTCTCTCTGGCTACCGTTGCGGCGGTGCTGATGCTGGCTGCCTGCCAAGGCAAGGACTCCACCGCCGAGGCCAGCAAGACCGCGCCGGCCGCAGTGCCTGCCGAAGCGTCTACCACCATCCATCCGGACCAGTGGCCGTCGCCGAAGTGGCCGTTTGCGCAGGATGCGGCGCTGGAGCAGCGCGTCACCGACGTGATGGCCAAGATGAGCGTGGAAGAGAAGGTCGCCCAGACCATCCAGGGCGACATCGCCAGCCTGACCCCGGACGATGTGCGCAAGTATCGCCTCGGCTCGGTGCTGGCCGGCGGCAACTCCGATCCCGGCGGCAAGTACAACGCCAGCCCGGCCGAGTGGCTGAAGCTGGCCGACGCCTTTTATGAGGCGTCGATGGACACCTCCAAGGGCGGCAACGCGATTCCGATCATCTTCGGGATCGATGCGGTGCACGGCCAGAGCAACATCGTCGGCGCCACGCTGTTCCCGCACAACATCGGCTTAGGGGCAACGCGCAATCCGGAACTGATCAAGAAGATCGGCGAAGTCACCGCTGCCGAAACCCGCGTCACCGGCATGGAGTGGACCTTCGCGCCCACCGTCGCGGTACCGCAGGACGACCGCTGGGGCCGCAGTTACGAAGGCTATTCTGAGTCGCCGGATGTGGTGGCCAGCTTCGCCGGCAAGATGGTCGAAGGCGTGCAGGGCATTCCGGGCACTCCGCAGTTTCTGGACGGCAGCCACGTGATTTCGTCGGTGAAGCACTTCGTCGGCGACGGCGGCACCACCGACGGCAAGGATCAGGGCGACACCAAGGTGTCCGAAGCCACCATGCGCGACATCCACGCCGCCGGTTATCCGCCGGCGATTGCGGCCGGCGCGCAGACGGTGATGGCCTCGTTCAACAGCTTCAACGGCGAAAAGATGCACGGCAACAAGGTCATGCTGACCGACGTGCTGAAGGGCCGCATGAACTTCGGTGGCTTCGTGGTTGGCGACTGGAACGGCCAGGGCCAGGTCAAGGGCTGCACCAACGACAACTGCCCGGCCTCGTTCATTGCCGGTGTCGACATGGCGATGGCTGCCGACAGCTGGAAGGGCATCTACGACACCGAACTGGCGGCAGTGAAGTCCGGCCAGATTTCGGCCGAGCGCCTGGACGATGCGGTGCGCCGCATCCTGCGCGTCAAACTGCGCCTGGGCCTGTTCGAAGCCGGCAAGCCGTCCAAGCGCCCGCTCGGCGGCAAGTACGAATTGCTGGGCGCGCCGGAACATCGCGCCATCGCCCGTCAGGCGGTGCGCGAGTCGCTGGTGCTGCTGAAGAACCAGGCCGGCATCCTGCCGCTGGATCCGAAGAAGCGCGTGCTGGTGGTCGGCGATGGCGCCAACGACATGGGCAAGCAGTCCGGTGGTTGGACGCTGAACTGGCAGGGCACCGGCACCAAGCGCAGCGACTACCCCAACGGCAACACCATCTGGGAAGGTCTGGACAAGCAGATCAAGGCCGCCGGCGGCACTGCCGAGCTGGCCGTGGATGGCGCCTACAAGACCAAGCCGGATGTGGCGGTGGTGGTGTTCGGCGAAAACCCATACGCCGAATTCCAGGGCGACATCGCCACGTTGCTGTACAAGCCGGGCGACGACAGCGAGCTGGCCTTGCTGAAGAAGTTCAAGGCCGACGGCATTCCGGTGGTGGCGGTGTTCCTGAGCGGCCGTCCGCTGTGGATGAACCAGTACATCAACGTGGCCGATGCGTTCGTCGCTGCGTGGCTGCCGGGTTCGGAAGGCGAAGGCCTGGCTGACGTGCTGCTGCGAAAGGCCGATGGCACGGTGCAGAACGACTTCAAGGGCAAGCTGAGCTTCTCCTGGCCCAAGACCGCAGTGCAGTTCGCCAACAACGTGGGCCAGAAGGATTACGACCCGCAGTTCAAGTTCGGTTTCGGCCTGACCTACGCCGACAAGGGCGACCTGGCCGCACTGCCGGAAGACTCCGGCGTGTCCGGCGAGCAGTCGGTGGGCGGGGTGTACTTCGTGCGCGGCAAGCCGGCGCTCGGCATTGCGATGCAGCTGTCCAACGCGGGCCAGGCCAACATGCCGGCGACCACGCTGCCGGTGGGCCTGTCCGACGGCAGCCTGAAGATGAGCGCGGTCGACCACAAGGCGCAGGAAGACGCGCGGCGTTTGGTGTGGTCCGGTGCCAAGACTGCCAGCGTGCTGCTGGTGTCCGGCAAGCCGGTGGATGTCTCGCGTGAGAGCAACGGCGATGTGCAGCTGCAGCTGACCATGCGCCGCGACAGCGCAGTGACCGCGCCGGTGTGGCTGGGCGTGGGCTGCGGCGACAAGTGCGGCGGTCGCGTCGATGCGCAGAAGACCCTGGCCGCACTGCCGCAAGGCCAGTGGAAGGTGGTCGGAATCCCGCTCAAGTGCTTTGCCAAGGCAGGTGCCGACGTCACCAAACTGACCCAGGTCGCCAGCATCGAAAGCGGTGCGGCACTGGATCTGGCGGTGTCGAAGATCGCGCTGGGCGCGCTCAACGAAGCCGACGTCGCGGTGGACTGCGCGGTCAAGTAATCCCCATGCCCGGAGGCACGCTTCCGGGCACGGTGCAGGTCAAGCGAAACAGGTGCGTCGCCGTTTCCGGCGACGTCTCAAAGCGGCCACCGATCGCGGTGGTGCCATCAGCCGCCGCGGGGGCGGTGTTGTCGATCGGCCGGGATGGCCTGCAGACGCGGTTCGCCGCGCTGCCATTGCGCACCTGGTGCGCTGCGGCGGCATTCTGCAGCCCTGCCTGATCGTCGGCGCATACCCCAGAGCCAGACAGGAGAGTGCAGTGGGTTTGGCGACGTTGGATATCGTGATTGTGCTGGTCTACCTGACCGGCATCTTCGTGCTCGCGCAGTGGGTGTCGCGCGAGAAGGCAGGCCACAGCAAGAGCGCCGAGGATTACTTCCTGGCCAGCAAGTCATTGCCGTGGTGGGCGATCGGCGCTTCGCTGATTGCCGCAAATATTTCTGCCGAACAGATCATCGGCATGGCCGGCTCCGGCTATGCGATCGGCTTGGCGATTGCGTCCTACGAATGGATGGCGGCGTTGACGCTGCTGATCGTCGGCAAGTTCTTCCTGCCGATCTTCCTGCGCAACGGCATCTACACCATGCCGCAGTTCCTGGAGCAGCGTTACGGCAAGTGGATACGCACGCTGATGGCGGTGTTCTGGCTGCTGCTGTACGTGTTCGTCAATCTCACCTCGATCCTGTGGCTGGGGTCGATCGCCGTCAGCCAGGTCACCGGCATGGACCAGACCCTGGCGCTGACGCTGATCGGCGTGTTTGCGCTGGTCTACCAGCTGTATGGCGGGCTGAAGGCGGTGGCGCTGACCGATATCGTGCAGGTCACCCTGCTGGTGCTGGGCGGGCTGCTGGTGGCCGGGCTGACGCTGGCGCGGATCGGCGATGGCGCCGGCGTGCTGGCTGGCTTCAAGCAGTTGTGGGCCGCGCACCCCGAGCACTTCCACATGATCCTGACCAAGGACAACCCGTTCTACAAGGATCTGCCGGGCCTGAGCGTGCTGCTCGGCGGGCTGTGGGTGATGAACATCAGCTACTGGGGCTTCAACCAGTACATCATCCAGCGCGCGCTGGCCGCCAAGAACATCGGCGAAGCGCAGAAGGGCATGGTGTTTGCGGCGTTTTTGAAGCTGCTAATGCCGTTGGTGATCGTGGTGCCGGGCATTGCCGCGGTGGTGCTGGCGCCGGATCTGGCCAAGCCCGATCAGGCCTATCCGACCATGATGCAGTTGCTGCCGACCGGCATCCTGGGTCTGGTGTTTGCGGCGTTGGTCGCGGCGATCGTGGCGTCGCTGGCATCGAAGATCAATTCGGTGGCAACCATCTTCACCCTGGATTTCTACGCCAAGTTCCGCCCGCAGACCGAGCAGAAGCAGCTGGTACGCGTGGGCCGGATCGTGGCCGCAGTGTCGGTGCTGATCGGCATCCTCACCGCGCGTCCATTGCTGGGCAACTTCGATCAGGGCTTTCAGTTCATCCAGGAATTCACCGGCTTCTTTACGCCCGGCGTGGTGGTGATCTTCATGCTCGGCCTGTTCTGGAAGCGCGCCAACGAAGCCGGCGCGTTGACCGCAGCGATCGGCTCGGTGGTGCTGTCGTTCGCGCTGAAATTCGCCTGGCCGGAACTGCCGTTCATGGACCGCATCGGCGTGGTGTTCCTGGCCGCACTGGTGCTGGCGGTGGTGGTGTCGCTGATGACCGCACCCACGCAGGCGCGCGACCTGATCCGTACCGACGATGTGGCCTACGGAACCACGCTGGGCTTCAAGATCGGCGCAGCTGGCGTGATCGCGATCCTGATCGTGCTGTACACGGTGTTCTGGTAAGTCAGAGAGTTGTTTGGAGTTGCCGACGCATCGTCTGTCGGCTGCTCCAGGACTGAAAAACAACGCGGCGCGACACTTCGGTGTCGCGCCGCGTTGCGTTATAGCGTTCGTCGCCGGGGTAGCAACCAATGACAGTCACGTTGCTTGCAGGGCGAGCGGCTGCGTAGCGGCAGCGCGCGATGGCGCAGGCATCGGGCGCGCTTGCTTACACCCGCGCCGCAGCCAGGCTTGCTGCAAGCAACGTTGCCGGCGCAGTGAATTGCGCGTGCCACGGCGTCTGCAGCCAGGTTTCCAGGGCGGCGGCCGGCATTGGCTTGGCGATCCAGTAACCCTGGCCTTCGTCGCAGCCCCACGCGCGCAACTGCGCATACGCCTCGGCCGACTCGATGCCTTCGGCCACCACGCGCTGGCCCAGGCTGTGGCCTAGCTGGATCATCGCAGGCACCAAGGTGCGGTCGGTGCGGTTGTCCGGCAGCGAGCGGATGAAGGATTGATCGATCTTCAGCGAGCTGGCCGGCAGCTGCTTGAGATAGCTGAAATTGCTGTAGCCGGTGCCGAAATCGTCGATGGCGATGTGCACGCCCAACGCGGCCACATCGGCCAGCTGTTCGGCCAGATGATCGGGGTGGCGGATCATCGCGCTTTCGGTGAATTCGATCTCCAGCCGGCGCGGGTCGAGCTTGTGACGTTCCAGTCCGCGTCGCAGCATGCCGGCAAAGCCGGGACGGTCCAGATCGGCCGCCGACACATTCAAGGCCAGGTTGAAGTCCAGGCCCTGCTGCTGCCAGCGCGCGGCCTGGGCGATGCCGTTATCGATGACCCAGGCGGTAATGCGGTTGATCAGCGCGGTCTTTTCGGCCATCGGTATGAAGTCCGATGGCATCACCGGGCCGATCATCGGGTGCTGCCAGCGCAGCAGCGCTTCCACCGCCACACAGCGGTGATCGTTCAAGTCCACGCGCGGCTGGTAATGCAGGCGCAGCTGGCTGGCGCTGTCCAGCGCGGCGGGCAGGGCGGCAAGCAGGCGAAAGGTGTTGCGCTGTGCCACGTCGTGCTTGCGCTCGTACATGCTCCACGCCAAGCAGCGCTCGCGCGACACGTCCACCGCAGTGGTCAGCGAGCGGATGGTGTCGGCCGCGCCGTAGCTGGTCTGCAGCGACACCGCGCCGATCGAGGCTACCGCGGTATGCGGGATACCCTGGTGATCCAGCGGCTCGGCAAACGCCTTGGACACCTTGTTGCACAGGCTGGACAGGCGTTGGGTTTCGGCCTGGGTGAGGAAGCCGAAGGTGGTCGGGTCCAGCCGGTACAGCACCGTGGTGGCAGGCAGGTAGGCGGCCAGGCGGCGCTGCGCCAGCGCGACATACCCGTCGGCGTAGTCCCAGCCCAGCGCCTTGACCATGTCGCGGAAATAGTCGCTGCCGCAGATGTCCACCGCCACCGCAGTGGTGGTCGATGCGGTATCGCGCTGCAACAGCCAGGCATCCAGATCTTCGCCAAAGCGCGAACGATTCGGCAGCCCGGTCGACCCGTCGCGATAGGTGGTGCTGCGTAGGTTTTCCACCCGCAACACGGCCAGATCGCGCAAGTCCTGCAGATGCGTCAAGGCGTCCGCATCCAGACCTTCGCGCGGGCTGGTGCCGATCACGCACAGGGTGCCGATGCGGTGACCATCGCGCAGCCGCAACGGCGCGCCTGCGTAGAAGCGGATGAAGGGCGGGCCCAGCACCAGCGGGTTGTCGCAGAAGCGCGGATCCAGCTGCGCATCCGGAACCACCATCACCTCGTCGGAGCGGATCGCATGCGCGCAAAACGCCTGGTCGCGCGGAGTTTCCGGTGCATCCAGACCGACACGCGCCTTGAACCACTGGCGATGTTCGTCCACCAGCGACACCAGCGCGATCTCCGCGCCCAGGCTGCGCGCTGCCATCGCGGCAATGGTTTCGAACATCGGGTCCGGCGGCGAATCCAGCAGGCACAGGCCGCGTAGAACGGCCAGACGGGTGGCTTCGTCGGACATGGAGGTCGCTTCAGTATCGGAGGTGGGCACGGATTGCATGTGGCTCTATCGGCCTCGGCCGTATCCACTTGACGTGACCGTGCTGGCTTATTCAGCTGCCAGCAGCGCAATGGCATGTTGCAGCGCGGCGTATGGAGCGCGCGCGCTGTTGTTGCTGCTCACGCGGCAGATCCGGTTTTCGCGCTGCAGCACGCGAGTGCGCACTGCCGCGTGTCACCAGTGCGTTGCGCTGTCAGGCTGGGCGCGTCGTCATGCCGACACCGCAAAGCGCTTGAACACACGGAAGTTAACGTTACCAGCGGGCTGGTGCCTGGTCTGCGCGCTCGGTCTGCATCCCGCAATTTTTTCGGATCTGTGAACCAGCCGCAGATCGCGCCCGCCGGCCACCTGCACGGTTGGGCGCACGTGGGCCGGACATGCGAGTGCGTGTCGACGCGCCCGCGCTACCCACTCCTGGAGCCGATCATGAAGATCTTCAATCGTCTGGCGCAGCGCCTGGTGCTGCTGGTCGCCGGTCTTGCGCTGGCCTCGGCCGCGCACGCCGGCCTGTCCGTGTCCGGTACACAGTTGCGAGAGACCAACGGCAACACGCTGGTCCTGCGTGGCATCAACCTGCCGCATGCCTGGTTTGCCGATCGCACCGATGCTGCGCTGGCGCAAATTGCCGCCACCGGTGCCAACAGCGTGCGCGTGGTGCTCAGCAGCGGCCACCGCTGGAACCGCACGCCGGAGGCGGAGGTGGCGCGCATCATCGCGCGCTGCAAGGCACTGGGCCTGATCGCCGTCCTGGAAGTGCACGACACCACCGGCTACGGCGAAGACGGCGCGGCAGGCACCCTGGCCGATGCCGCCAACTACTGGACCAGCGTGCGTGGCGCGCTGGTGGGGCAGGAGAACTACGTCATCCTCAATATCGGCAACGAACCGTTCGGCAACCGCCTCAGTGCCAGCGAATGGGTCACCGGCCATGCGCGTGCGATCGCCACGCTGCGCAATGCCGGCCTCACCCACGCGTTGATGGTGGATGCCCCCAACTGGGGCCAGGACTGGCAGTTCTACATGCGCGACAACGCTGCGGCGTTGCTGGCGCTCGACAGCCGCCGCAATCTGGTCTTCAGCGTGCACATGTACGAAGTGTTCGCTAACGATGCGACCGTGGACAGCTATCTGCGTGCGTTTCGCAGCAATGGGCTGGCCTTGGTGGTCGGCGAATTCGGCGCCGACCATCGTGGCGCGCAGGTCGATGAAGCGTCGATCATGCGCCGTGCGCGCGAGTACAACGTCGGCTACATGGGCTGGTCGTGGTCGGGCAACGACAGCAGCACGCAATCGCTGGATATCGTTCTGGGCTGGGACCCGACGCGGCTCAGCAGCTGGGGTCGCACGCTGATTCAAGGCCCCGACGGCATCCGTGCAACGTCGCGCAGGGCCAGCGTGTTCGGCGCGAGGCAGCGCTGACTCAATGGTTGCGGCGACCGTATGCGCTTTCCCGGCGGCATCAGCGCCCGGTCAGCGTAATGGTCCAGGGCTGGGCCGCTTGGTCAGCTTGCGCTGCAGCGAGCGCCGATGCATGCCCAGCAAGCGTGCGGCAGCGGAGACGTTGCCGCCGGTTTCGTGCAGCGCCTGCTGGATGTGTTCCCACTGCAGGCGGCTGAGCGGGGTCATCATTTCCTGCGCGGTTTCTTCTTCGTTCGGTTCGGGCAGGTCGTCGTCTTCTTCGCCCAGCGCCCGCATGATGGTGGGAATATTGGCCGGCTTGGGCAGGTAGTCGTCGGCGCCGAGTTTGATCGCTTCCACTGCAGTGGCGATGCTGGCGTAGCCGGTCACCAGCAGGATGCGCATGTCGGCGCGGATCTCGCGCAGCGGCTGGATCAGGCTCAGGCCGGAATCGTGGCCGAGCTTGAGATCGACCAGCGCGAAATCCGGCAACGCGCTGCGCGCGATCGATAGCGCGCTTGCCGCATCGGTGGCGGTCAGGGTTTCCACGCCGCGTCGCGCCAGGCTGCGTTGCAAGGTGCGCAGGTACAAGGTGTCGTCGTCGATCAACAGACCGGTGCGGATCGGAGTGCTTGTCATGCCAAAGCCTCGTGTTCGGAAAGCGGCAGGCGGAAACCGACGCGGGCGCCGCTGCCTTCGGCGGGCAGCATCCACAACTCGCCCTGCAAACGCTCGACGGTGGCGTGCGACAGCGCCAGACCGACGCCCATGCCATCGTGCTTGCCGCTGTTGAACAAGGTACCCGGCAACATGGCTTGCGCGGTGTCGAAGCCGGGCCCGTAATCGCGGACTTCGCCACTGAGATGGTCATGTTCCACCCGCAAGGTGAGATCGATCTGCGGGCGCCCGGCGCGTTCGCCGGCATCGGCAGCGTTGTTGAGCAGCACCATCAGCAGATGGCTGACGCCGGGCTGCAGCATCAGCCGCATCGGTGCGTCGTCGTTGCGCCGCAGTTCGATGGTGGGGCGCACCAGCCGCCATTGCTCCAGCACATCCTTGACTGCCACTTCGCGACTCAGGTGGCCGTTGTCGGCCGGCGCGGCCAGCGCCAATACGCGC
This sequence comes from Xanthomonas sp. WCS2018Noco2-27, assembly GCF_031843525.1. Taxonomy (NCBI): domain Bacteria; kingdom Pseudomonadati; phylum Pseudomonadota; class Gammaproteobacteria; order Lysobacterales; family Lysobacteraceae; genus Xanthomonas; species Xanthomonas sp. WCS2018Noco2-27. The sequence continues at coordinate 611,469 of NZ_JAVTIK010000001.1, forward strand.
TCGTGGCATTGCACCAACAGCTCGCGCAAGGTGTCCAGATCTTCGCGCAGTTCGTTCTGATCGCACTGGTCGGCAATGTCGTCGACCAGCAGGGTCATCGTGGCCAGCGGCGTGTTGAGTTCGTGCGCGACCGACGCCGCATGCGTGGCCAGCGCGACGATGCCCTCATTACGGGCAAAGCGCTCGCGCAGGGTGGAGATTTCGCGCTCGCGTTCGCGCATCGACAACGCCAGCCGGGTGGCGAAGGCCAGCACCACCACCGTGGACAGCAGGAAGTTGGCCGCCATGCCCCACATGTGCAAGCTGAGCGGGTCGAAGCTGCCGTACGGCAGCGGCAGGCCGAACGCGGCGCTGATCACATAGCCGGCCACGCACGACGCCGCCACGGCCATCGCCCAGCTCAGCGGCAAGGCCAGCGCCGCCAGCGCGATCAGCACCAGGAACAATGAGCCGAACGGGTTGGCGATGCCGCCGCTCCAGCCCACCATCCAGGTCAGCACCGTCACATCGACCAGGATGTGGCCGAACTCGGTGGCCGGGCTCACCGCGCCGCGATGCGCTACGCGCAGCTGCGCATACAGGTTGAACACCGCCAGCGCGGCAACGCCGGCCCACAGCGGTTGTTGCGGCAGGTGCAAGCCCATCAGGCCGGAGGCGACCAGGATGGTGGCGGCCTGGCCGGCGGTGGCGAGCCAGCGCAGGCTGCACAGTGTCCGCAGGAAGGAAGCGTCGGAGCTGTTCATCTGGGCAATGCTATGCGCTCAGGGACGTGATGGCCTGCGACAAACCGTCGCATCGGCCGGGATGGCGGCCCGCACGACGCTTCAGCTGTGAGCGGACGACGGACAGGCTAAAATAGCGCCATGTATGACGCCGTGACCCGCCCAACCCCTCCCGCCGACGCCACCGCCTGGCCGCGCCGCATCACCCAGGCCGTCAAGATCGGCAGCGTGATCGTGGGCGGCGGCCACCCTGTGGTCGTCCAGTCGATGACCAACACCGATACCGCCGACATCGCCGGTAGCGTCAAACAGGTGTCCGAACTATGGCGCGCCGGCTCGGAGATGGTACGTCTGACCGTCAACAACGCCGAGTCCGCCGCCGCCATCCCGCGCATCGTCGACAAGCTGCGCATGATGGGGATCGAAGTGCCGCTGATCGGCGACTTCCATTACAACGGCCACCAGCTGCTCACTGCCGAGCCGGCCTGTGCCGAAGCGTTGGCCAAGTACCGCATCAATCCGGGCAACGTTGGGTTCGGCAAGAAGAAGGATCTGCAATTCGCGCAGCTGATCGAATTCGCAATCAAATACGACAAGCCAGTGCGCATCGGCGCCAACTGGGGCTCGCTAGACCAGTCGCTGGCCGCGCAGCTGATGGACGAAAATTCCAAGCGTGAGACGCCGTGGGACGCCAGCCGCGTATTGCGTGAGGCGCTGATCCGGTCTGCGGTGGATTCGGCCGAGCGTGCGGTGGAGCTGGGTTTGTCGCGCGAGCGCATTATCTTGTCGGCCAAGGTGTCCGGCGTGCAAGAGCTGATTGCGGTGTATCGCGACATGGCGACGCGCTGCGATTTCGCGTTGCACCTGGGCCTGACCGAGGCCGGCATCGGCAGCAAGGGCATCGTGGCCTCGGCCGCGGCGTTGAGCGTGCTGCTGCAGGAAGGCATCGGCGACACCATCCGCATTTCGTTGACGCCAGAGCCGGGCCAGTCGCGCACCCAGGAAGTGGTAGTCGCACAGGAGCTGCTGCAGACCACCGGCCAACGCGCCTTCACTCCGATGGTCACTGCATGCCCGGGCTGCGGCCGTACCACCTCCGAGTTCTTCCAGGAGCTGGCCGGCGTGGTGCAGAACCATGTACGCGCCAAGATGCCGGAGTGGAAGATTTCCAACCCCGGCGCCGAGAACATGACCCTGGCGGTGATGGGCTGCGTGGTCAATGGCCCGGGCGAATCGCGCCACGCCAATATCGGCATCTCGTTGCCGGGCACGGGCGAAGCGCCGTCGGCACCGGTGTTCATCGATGGCGAAAAAAGCGTCACCTTGCGTGGTGAAAATATTGCGTATGAATTCATCGATCTGATCGATCAGTACGTCGAACGCACGTATGTCCGCCGCGCCGGCTGAATCGCCGGCCGGTTTCAGCGTCTGGCTGCGCAACAATGCATGGCGCATGGCGCTGTTGTTTGCCGGGGTCCTGCTGCCGCTGGGTTTGTTCGTAGACCTGGCCGATGAAGTGCATGAGCTGGAAAACTTCTACTTCGACGAACCTTTGCTGTGGAGCATGCGCAGCATCGCCACGCCCGGGCTGGATGCGTTTTTCGGCGTGATTTCCAAGGTGGGCTACCAGTACGGCGTGATCCCGATCGATATCGCGATCGTGGTGGTGTTGTTGGCGCTGCGGCGCTGGCGCGAGGGCACCTTTGCGGCACTGGGGTTTGCTGGTTCGGCGTTGTTGAACATGGGCGCCAAGCAGTTCTTCCAACGCGATCGGCCCAGTTTGTGGGAGTCGATCGCGCCGGAAAGCACGTTCAGTTTTCCCAGTGGCCACGCGATGGGCTCGATGACGCTCGCCGCCGTGGTCATCGCGCTGGCATGGCGCACGCGCTGGCGTTGGCCGGTGACCATCGCCGCCAGTCTGTTCGCAGCGTTGGTGGGCGTTTCGCGCATCTATCTGGGCGTGCATTACCCCTCCGACATCCTCGGCGGTTGGTCGGCGGCGTTGGTATGGGTGGTGGGGCTGTATCTGGTGATGTTCCGCGGCGCACGGCGACCGCATTGGCGTCGTCCGGTCGTGTCGGGCTAAGCGAGGGTAACCGGGCGACTGCGCAATGGGCAGGCACGCGCGGCTGATGTTCGGTGCGGCATGTGCACGTTGCATTCGGTTGCTCCGCGCTGGGCGCCCCGGTCAACGATTGCTCGTTCTGTCAGATGCCGCTCTGCGCAGAGGGATGGCCGGCATGGTCCCGGCGCGATAGCTGCAATCCAACCGTCGTGCCGATCACTGCCAGTAACACCATGTAATAGCCCGGTCCCATGGGATGTTGCTTGGCCAGCATCACCACCAGCAGCGGTGTCAGCCCACCAAACACGGCATAGCCCAGGTTGTAGGCGAACGACACGCCGGACAGGCGCACTTCCGGCGGGAACACCCCGACCATGATGCGCGGGATTACCCCAAGCACACCCAGTGCGGCACCCAGCAGCGCATACAACGGAAACACCAGCTGTGGATCGCCGGCCAGGCGGTAGAACAACCATGCCGAAACGCCCAGCAGGACGCTGCCGATGAGCAGGACGCGCCCATTGCCGTAACGGTCGGCCAACGTACCGGCCACCACCGACCCCGCAGCCTGCAGCACGATCGCCAGACTATTTGCCTGCAGCGCTACTGCCGCCGTGTAGTGGTAACTGCTCTGCAACAGGCCGGGTGTCATCAACGACACCACCAGCACGCCGCCGGCCACCATCCAGGTCAGTGCCAACGACAGCAGCACACCAGGCCGATGATCGCGCAGCACCAGCTTGAGCGGGGTTTCGCACGCCAGCGCACGCATGGCGACCAGTTCTGCGAACACCGGCGTCTCATGCAGCCAGCGCCGCAAGTAGACCGATACCAGCCCGAACACGCCGCCCGCCAGGAACGGCAGCCGCCAGGCATAGTCGGCGATCTCGGCAGGGCTGAAGTGGCGGTTGAGTGCGCCGGCGCCCAGTGAGCCGAGCAACACGCCACCGGCCAGGCCGGCGGTCAGGGTGCCGCAGGCGAGTCCGGTGCGGTGCGCGGGGACATGCTCGGCGACGAACACCCAGGCGCTGGGCACTTCACCGCCGATCGCGGCGCCCTGCAACAGGCGCGCGCCCAACAGCAGCAGCGGCGCAGCGATGCCGATCTGCGCGTAGGTCGGCAACAGGCCGATGCACAGCGTTGGCAGCGCCATCAGCAGCAAGCTCAGGCCGAACATCCGTTTGCGACCGAGCAGGTCGCCGAAATGGGCCATCACCATGCCGCCGAGCGGACGCACCAGGTAACCGGCGGCAAAGATGCCGAAGGTCTGCAGCTGCCGCATCCACTCCGGGATGCCGGGAGGGAAGAACAATTCGCCCAGCACAGCGGCAAAAAAGATGAAGATGATGAAGTCGTACAGTTCCAGCGCGCCGCCCAGCGCAGACAAGGCCAGCGTCTTGTAGTCGCCGCGTTTCAGGTGCGGCTTCGGTGCAATGCCTGTGGATGGCTGGGTCTTCAAGGCGTGACATCCTGTAGCGGGTGATGGCGCGCATGCGCGTGGGCAGCAGTACAAGTGCAGGCGGCAATGCTAGCGCGCCAAGAGAGTCCAGCTTGCATGCTTGTAGTGGATGGCACGTATGCGGGTTTCGGTAAACGCGCGGTGCCTGCGCCCGTGGTAACGCATCAAGCGCGCAGGCTTGCCAACGCCGCTGCTTCGGCATGCAGCACGGTGGTATCGAACAGCGGTCGCGCTGCATCGTCGGCATCCACCAGCAATGAAATCTCGGTGCAGCCAAGCACGATCGCTTGCGCGCCTTGCCGGTCGAGGTCGGCCATGACCTGACGAAAATACGTGCGCGACCCGGCATCGATCACGCCCTGGCACAGCTCCTCGTAAATCACCCGATGCAGTTCCGCGCGTGCATCGGCAGGCGGTATGACGACTGTCAGTCCACGTGCTTCCAGACCCTGACGATAGAACGGCTGCTCCATGGTGAAGCGCGTGCCGAGCAGGCCGACCTGGGTGATGCCTGCCGCGAGCAAGGCATCGGCGGTGGCATCGGCGATGTGCAGCAATGGCAGTGGCGTTGCGGCGGTGATCGCATCGGCGACGCAGTGCATGGTGTTGGTGCACAGCACGATGAAGTCCGCGCCGCCAGCGTGCAGCGCACGCGCGGCGGCCGCCATCTCGCGTCCGGCGCCTTCCCAGTCGCCGGCGTGCTGCAAGCGTTCGATGTCGTGGAAGTCGACGCTGTACAGCAACAATCGGGCCGAATGCAGCCCGCCACGTTCGCGGCGAATGGCCTGGTTGATATGTCGGTAGTAGGGCAGGGTGGACTCCCAGCTCATGCCGCCGATCATCCCGATGGTTTTCACGAGCGGTCTCCTGGGTGCAACCGGGTTCGCCTGCATGGTCGCATACGACCTCAGTCGCGTGACAGCAGTGCCAGATGGCCGCCGGGACCTGCTCGTGCGCCGCGACGCCACTGCCTTGGGTGTAGTGCGCATGATGACGCGTGAGACCAAGCGCACTGCGCGCCTATAGCCCCATCGCTGTCGCGTCACTCGCCCGGCTTTGCGCCCTCCACCGGGGCATGCGTGGCAGCACGACGTGCCAGCACCGCTTCGCGATGGGCGATGTAGACGTTGGCACCGATGATGATGGCCGCGCCAATCAAGGTGTGACGCTCGATGGCCTCGCCAAACAACCACCAGCCCAGCAAGGCCACCAGCGGTAGCTGCATAAAGCTGATCGGCTGCAGCGCGGACACTTCGCCCATCTTCAGCGCACGCGTCCAGAACAACTGCCCGACAGTGCCGAAGATGCCGGTCGCCACCAGCCACAACCAGTCGATGCCGTGCGGCAAGGTCCACTGGAATAGCGCCGGAATCAGCGACATCGGCACCCAGAACACATAGGTGTAGAACACCACCGTATCCGAGTCGTCGCTACGCGACAGTTGCTTGATCTGGATCGCGACGATGGCGCTAATCACTGCCGCCAGCAATGCAATCAACAGCCCCGGACTGAAAGTGGATGAGCCCGGGCGCAAAATCACCAGCACACCGATGAACCCGGCCGCCACCGCCAGCCAGCGCCGCATGCGCACCTGCTCGTGTAGCCACACCACCGCCAGCACGGTGACGAACAAGGGCGTGGAATAGGACAGCGAAATCGCCTGCGATAGTGGTAGATGCCCGATGGCCCAGAACCCGCACAGCATCGAGGCCAGGCCAATCAACGTGCGTGCCAGATACTGCGGCAGCTGGCGTGTGCGCGGCAGCGTTTTGCCGGGCCCGATGAGCAACGGCAGCAATGCCAGCAACCCGAATGCATTGCGGAAGAATGCAATCTCGGTAGTGGCGATATTCTTTGATGCCAGCCGGATGGTGATGGCCATCAGGCCGAACGCGAGTGTGCTGATCAGCATCCAGACGGCGGCGCGCACGGGCGCCGATGCAGCAGTCACCAATGCGCTCCGATGATGCGCGGCTCCGGTTCCAGGATCACCGAGTAGCGCTCGCGTACCGATTCGGCGATGCGCCGCGCAAAGTCGAGCAACTGCGCGCCGCTGGCAGTGCCGTAGTTGACCAGCACCAACGCGTGGTCGGGGGACACGCCGGCATCGCCTTCGCGCTGGCCCTTCCAGCCGCATTGCTCGATCAACCACGCGGCCGATAACTTGCCCTGGCCTGGCTGCTCGCCGGGATACACCGGCATGTCGGCGAAGGTGGCCTGCAACGCGGCGATCTGTTCGCTGGGCAACAATGGGTTCTTGAAAAAACTGCCGGCATTGCCGAGCACATCGGGGTCCGGCAGCTTGCGTCGACGGATGTTGATCACCGCCTGCGCCACGTCGGCGGCGCCCGCCAGTTCGGCGCCCATGCTGGCCAATTCTTCGCGAATGCCTGCGTAATCCAGGCGTAGCTCATGCAGAAACGGCAGATTGAATTCCACCGCCACAATCAGATAACGCTCTGGCTGCTGCTTGAACACGCTGTCGCGGTAGGCGAATGCACACTCGGGCGCGGTCATCCGCACAAACTGCTGGCTAAGCCGATCGAACGCCTCCACCACGTGGATGAAGTCGCCCACCTGCGCGCCATAGGCACCGATGTTCTGGATCGGGCTGGCGCCGACAGTGCCGGGGATCAATGCCAGATTTTCCAGGCCCGACAAGCCTTGCTGCAACGAATACAGCACCAACGCATGCCAGTTCACACCGGCCCCGGCGCGCACGATGGCGTGGTCGGCATGGTGCGCGATGATGGCGATGTCGCGGTTTTCGAAACACAGCACATAACCTTGCGGGTCGCCGGCCAACAGCACATTGCTGCCGCTGCCCAGCACCAGCAATGGAAGCTCGGCGATCTCCGGCGCGGCCAGCGCCTGCGGCAGTGCCTCGGGCGTGTGGATGCTCAGCAACCAGCGCGCCGTTGCCTCGACATGAAACGTGTTGAGCGCACGCAGCGGCGCATGCGCGCTCAAGCTCCAGCCGGTCTGCACTGCATCGCTCATAGCGGCGAGACCGCGCCACCGCTGGGCGCTTCGCGGCGACGACGGATGGCATCGACGCACTCGCCGATCAACGGCGGCCCGCGATACACCAGGCCGCTATAGCACTGCACCAGGCTCGCACCGGCCGCCATTTTGGCTAATGCATCGGCGCCAGAATTGATGCCGCCCACGCCGATCAACGGAATCGACTCGGGCAGGCGTGCGCGCAAGCGTCGTAGCACCAGGGTGGATTGCCCCAGCAACGGCGCGCCGGACAAGCCGCCGGCCTCACCAGCCAGCGGGTGATTGGCGATCAAGGTGCGCGTCACCGTGGTGTTGGTAGCGATCACGCCATCTACGGCCAGGTCGGCCAACACGCGTGCGGCGGCATCGATGTCGCGGTCGTTGAGATCCGGCGCCACCTTCACCAGCATCGGCACGCGCTTGCCATGTTGCGCAGCCAACGCTTCCTGGGTTTCGCGCAGATCGGAAATCAGCCGACGCAGCGCCTGTTCTTCCTGCAGCTCGCGCAAGCCGGCGGTATTGGGCGAGGAAATGTTGACGGTGATGTAGTCGGCCAGCGGATACACGCGCTCCATGCAGTAGCGATAATCGCTGGTCGCTTCTTCGTTGGGCGTGTCCTTGTTCTTGCCGATGTTGATGCCGAGCAGCCCGCCGCGTCGGCGCGCACGCTGCACATTGGCCACCAGCGCATCCACGCCCAGATTGTTGAAGCCCATGCGGTTGATCACCGCCTGGTACTCCGGCAATCGGAACATGCGCGGCTTCGGGTTTCCCTCTTGCGCGCGCGGTGTCACCGTGCCGATCTCGATGAAGCCGAAGCCCAACGCCAGCAGCGCATCGATGTGTTCGCCGTTCTTGTCCAGGCCGGCGCCAAGGCCGACCGGGTTGGGAAACATCAGCCCGAATGCCGGCGTCGGCAGCGGGACCGGTTGCTTGGCCAGCAGCGACGTGGTGCCGGTGCGGTAGGCGATGTCGATGGAGCGCAGCGCCAGCGCATGCGCGCGCTCGGCGTCGAGGGTGAACAGCAGGGGGCGGGCAAGCGAATACATGGGGTCAGTTCAATTTTCCTGCGAACACGCGGGTCTGGTATTGGAAGTCGATCTGCCCGTCCTGTGCGTGCGCGTCGAACAGCGTGCGCAGCGCGGCGAGCATCGGCGCATGGCGTGGGTCGTGTGCGAGCGGCGCGTACGAAGACGACAACAGGCGGCCGCGCAGTGCGTCGAAATCCAGTCGCTGCACATTGGGAAAGCGCGCCATCGCACGGAACCCATCACCGAACCACGCCTGCATGGTCGCATCGTCCTGGTAGCGCTCTGCCACCGCCGAGTAGTCGGTGCCGTAGTCCAGTAATAGTTGCTCGTAGCCGCGCAAGAAGGCGGTGGTGTCCAGTTCGCGCGAGTTCCAGTAGATCACCGCCAGCCCGTCGGGCCGCAGCACGCGCGCCCATTCGGCACGGATGGCCTGGGTGTCGAACCAGTGGAAGGCCTGCGCGGCAGACACCAAACCCATACTGGCATCGGCCAGCCCGGTGGCTTCGGCCGTGCCATCGATGGCCTGAAACTTGGGGAAACCCGCCAGCCATTGCTGCGCGGCCTCACGCATGGCCGGATTCGGCTCCACTGCCGTGACCGCATAGCCGGCTTCCAGAAACAGCCGGCTGGAAATGCCGGTGCCGGCGCCGATATCGGCCACCGCGGTCGCTGGGGTGATGCCAAGTTCGTCATGCAACCAGCGCAGCAACTGCGGCGGATAACTGGGCCGGTAGCGCACATAGGCCGCCACGCGGTCGTTGAAACGCTGGGCCGAGGAGGGCGCGGCCATGCTCAACTGTTTGCGGCCGCAAGCCAGGCCATGCCGCCAAAGAACAGCACGAAGATTGCAATGCCGATTAGCCACATGGCCGCTGCCAGCCAGCCGAGGATCAGCCCGCCGATCGCCAAGCCGTCGCCTTCCAGCCCCTGCGGGTTGCGGCGGATTTCTGCGCGCGCCAGGTGGCCGGTGATGATGGCGCACACGCTGCCGAGGAACGGGATCAGCGTCCAGCCGAGAATGCCTGCGACCAGGCTGACGATCGCCATGGCACTGGTCTGTCGAACGACAACGTTCATCATGAACTCCTAGAGATTGGCGGCAGCAGAGGGCTGGCGTGGGCCGATTATCCCAGAGCGGCCGCCCGAATGGCGTGCCGTCTGCGGCGGAAACGCGATCGTCGGGCCATCAGTGGCCGGTGAGAGGGGCCAGAACTGTCTGATTGCGTGGGGCAGGGAGCCGTTACCGATGGGCTCCGGTCCCGGCCGAGACGTCATCGGCTCTCGGCAAACCGCTGCGTGGCGCGTGCCGTTCTCTTTATCGCGATTGCGGGCCGCCCGTAGCAGGGTGGTGGCCATGCGACAGCTGCAGCGCGCCGGCCGTGGCCGGGCGCGCTGCGATGCCATCGATTACAGATCGAACTTGATGCCCTGCGCCAGCGGCAGCGAGTCGGAGTAATTGATGGTGTTGGTCTGGCGACGCATGTAGACCTTCCACGCATCCGAGCCGGACTCGCGACCGCCGCCGGTTTCCTTCTCGCCACCGAACGCGCCGCCGATCTCCGCACCGGAGGTGCCGATGTTGACGTTGGCAATGCCGCAATCGCTGCCCGCAGCAGACAGAAACTTCTCGGCCGCTTTCAGGTCCTGGGTAAAGATTGACGACGACAGGCCCTGCGGCACGCCGTTCTGCAGGTCGATCGCCTCATCCAGCGTGCTGTACTTCATCACGTACAGGATGGGTGCGAAGGTCTCGTGCTGCACCACCGCGTCGCTGTTCTGCAGCCCGGTGACAATCGCCGGCAACACGAAGTTGCCCGGGCGATCGATCGCGGTGCCGCCTACTTCCACCGTGCCGCCGGCGGCCTTGGCCTTGGCGATCGAGGCCAGGAACTGCTCCACCGCGCCGCGGCTGTTGAGCGGGCCCATCAGGTTTGCCGGGTCGGTGGGGTCGCCGATCTTGCTGTCGAGCTGCTTGTACGCCTTGACCAGCGTCGCCAGCACGTTGTCGTAGATGGACGCATGCACGATCAGGCGGCGCGTGGTGGTGCAGCGCTGCCCGGCGGTGCCGACCGCGCCGAATACGATGCCGGGGATCGCCAGCTTCAGGTCGGCGGTGTCGTCCAGGATGATGGCGTTGTTGCCGCCCAGCTCCAGCAGGCAACGGCCCAGGCGGTGCGCAACCTTCTCGGCCACCGCGCGGCCGATCTGGGTCGAGCCGGTGAAGCTGATCAGCGGGATGCGGGTGTCTTCGACCAGCTTTTCAGACAAGGAAGTGCCGGCATCGTTGATCAGGAAGAAGATGTCCGGGAAGCCGGCATCCTTCAGCGCTGCGTTGCAGATCTTCATCGTCGCGATCGCGGTCAGCGGCGTCTTGTTGGACGGCTTCCAGATGCAGATATCGCCGCAAATCGCCGCCAAAAACGCATTCCACGCCCACACCGCCACCGGGAAGTTGAACGCGCTGATGATGCCCACCAGCCCCAGCGGCTGGTACTGCTCATACATGCGGTGACCGGGACGCTCCGAGTGCATGGTGTAGCCGTACAGCATGCGGCTCTGGCCCACGGCGAAGTCGGCGATGTCGATCATCTCCTGCACTTCGCCATCGCCTTCGGGTTTGCTCTTGCCCATTTCCAAGGCCACCAGCGAACCGAGTGCATCCTTGTGCTTGCGCAGCGCCTCGCCACACAGGCGAACGGCTTCGCCACGGCGCGGCGCCGGCGTGGTGCGCCACACCTTGAAGGCCGCCTGCGCGCGCGCCACGATCAGTTCGTAGTCGTCCGGCGTGGTCGCCTGCACATCTGCGATGACCGCATTGGTGGTCGGATTGAGCGGCTGCAGCACGCCGGCGCCGGTGGCCTGCGACCAGGTCGCCTCGCCGAGGTAAGTGCCGGAATTGGACGCAGCGAGGTAGAGCGCCTTGAGCAGGTCAGCGGACATGGAATCTCCTGGAAACAGTGGCGGTCGCGCGGCAGCCAAGGCCGGCAGCGACACGGGTAGCCGACGATTTTAGCAGGCTCCACCCACCCCCGGCCGGCTTGGCAAGCTGGCTGAACATGCGACAATGTCGTCCTTGGCCCCGTAGCTCAGCTGGATAGAGCGTCCCCCTCCTAAGGGGAAGGTCGCCCGTTCGAATCGGGCCGGGGTCACCAGGAAGTAACGGTTTAGCCGTTTCCACTTACGCTTGACGCCTCTACAGATTTCAGCATTTGCCAACAGGCTACTGCCACACCTGCCACAGCTGATCCGTACTTCAGCTATTGAAGCTTGATAGATAACAAGGGACTTTATGAGGATTCATTCCGTAACTGTGGTTGGTTTGCTCGGCAACAACTCCGTAATCACGTACAGATTTAATGATGACCTTAATCTGTTAACTGGAAGGAATGGATCTGGTAAAACTACCATACTAAAGTTGGTCTGGTCGATTATTAGTGGGAATATATTATTGGCTTTGAAGGAAGTTCCTTTTAACAGCTGCACGATCATAACAAGTGAGTACACTTGCACGGTTGTGCGCACTGGAACTATGCATTGCCGAATTGAAATGAATGTAGGTGGTAAAGCTCTAATTTTTGAAGATGACGAGGAAGATGACTATCCAGAGTTAGCTGAGTCGGCAGAAAATAAGGCTGCTCCATACCTAGCGCCTGTAGGAAGCTCAATTTTCTTCCCGACATTCCGCAGAATTGAAGGTGGGTTCACTATGACGCCGCCGCCTCCGCGAACACGATCAAACTCGTTTTTTAGATCGGAACCTGAGATTGACGATCCTCTTACAGCGCTATCGCGCAAGCTTAGTGAAATGGATCACATTTTTGTCTCAGCTATCTCGACTCAAGATATCGTCAGTTTGCTTCTAAGAAGATATACGGCGATTTCCGAGGAGATAAATACTTATCAAGGTGAGATTTCCCGAAAGGTAATTGAAAAAATTACTCAGTATGAAAATACAAGAGGCGGCGGGATGGCGGCCGGTGAACTTCTGTCAGAAACCAAGGCGGAAATTGAGAAAATAGAAAAATTTAGATCCGCGGCTATGCTTCCACTTGATGCGGTGCGGATCTTGGTAGAAAGGCTCTTTAAGCATTCTGGTATATCATTCGGTCCTCGATTGAACTTCGGTGATGCTGCAGTTGCAGTTAATAGCGAAGCTCTGTCAGCTGGAGAGAAGCAGATGTTAAGTTTCATCTGCTATAATGCATTTTACAAAGATGCAATAATTTTCATTGATGAGCCTGAGTTGAGTTTACATGTGGACTGGCAGCGGCAGCTTTATTCGATTTTGAATTCTCAAAGTTCAGGAAATCAATTTATCTTCGCTACTCATTCGCCATTTATATACGCCAAGTACCCTGATAAAGAAGTCTCAATTGGTGTTGATAGGGGCGACCAGAATGGCTGAGAGTGCAAGGCCAACGGTTGAGGAGCTATATCATTTATTAAAGAATACTAGCCTTCCAACGGTACTGGTGGAGGGGAAGAATGATATTATATGCTATCGCGCAATCGAGGATGAGCTAGAGCAATTTGGTGTTGATATTCTCCCTGCTGGGAACAAGCACTCAGTGCTGAAATTGAGATCGATGCTGCTCGAAAGTCCCGTTAAATGTAAGGTCTTTTTTGTTGTGGACAAAGATCTTTGGGTACACATAACTCCTGAGGAGGATTATGATGGTGTAATCACTACCGATGGATACTCGATTGAAAACGACTTGTTTGTAGATGGTGAATTGGAGAGTTTACTAACTGCGGGGGAAAGAGTGATCTTTCTACAAGAGTTGAATGCGTTTATTGATTGGTACGCTTTTGCAGTAAGTCGTTCGTTGCAGAATAAAGGTGGTCAATTTAGGGCTCATCCGAGCAAAGTTTTGGATGCGCCAATGGATCCTGAATTGTTTGAAGGATTTGGAGAGGATGAGTACCCAGTTGATCTGAAAGAAGAACTTCTGACTTCTTACAGAGCAAAGCTCCGCGGTAAGTCTCTTTTTGCCCTATTGCTTAGGCGCCTTTGCGCAAATGGCCGAAAAGTAAAATTCAGTGATAAGCAGTTGATGGCAATTGGTGCAGCTCGAAAGGGGGGTAATTTCAGGAGAATTCAACTGAAGCTTAGTCAGCAGCTGCAGGATCAAATGATTTAAAATCGCAGTCGTTGCATAGCCTCCTGCGCGGCCTTGTCAATGAGACGGCGGTCGCGTTTGCAGCCTTCCATCTCTATGGGGCCAAGTGTATCTATCGGGGATGGCCGAACTTGGCGATGAAGCGCTTTAATTCGCTGCGCGCTTTGCCGGCTGTAGTAGATACTCGGCGGCGTACCAGTCCAGGTACCATTCCAGAATATGCGCTCACCACTGGCTGGCTTGCAAGGATCCGCATGCCATACTTCGGCTCAGTTTCTTCCGTGCTCAGATTTCTTCAATCTCATGAGGCCGAGTCGGCCGAGGGAGATGCGTTGACGGATGCCACTCTGGTGTCAGAGGAGATAAGCTCTTGCGCCTCGCCAATAGACTATGCCGTTGCCATTTATATGCGCCCTGGATCTCCGCGTAGAGCTTGAACTTTTCGTGGTGTTTGCCAATGGATCACTTGCGCGCGGGCCCGTAAGCGAGGGGCGTGGATTTGGTTACACGAGCGATATGACCAGTGGGACGAGAAGAGTTAGAATTCGCACGTTTGTCTAGGGTAAGGAAGAAAATGATCTCTGGAAATCCGCAGCGGGTGACAGCTTGGTCTAAAAGCAAATGGAAAAAAGGAGGGGCAAGAGGATTCATAAGGTCAAAGAGCCTGCGTGAAATGAAGGGCTAAAGCGCTTTAATTGAACTTGTGAAATGCATGGTTCTGGGGAGCCACTCTCGTAGCCGCTGGTGCAGCCATTTGGGACTCGGAACTGCCCAAGCCCTATCGTTCTTTTGAAATATTTTCCGGTTTCAGGGGCGGGGTAGTTGTTATGGTTGCCGCTGCAAATGTTTTTTTGAGACCTATTTTCAAAGTCCGTACTTGGAAAAAAAAACCGAAAAAGGCAAGAGCAATCTTCGTTTTTGCAGGCACGGTGTTTTCGATCGCTATGACCTTTTACACAACGATCGATGTCCTTAAAGATAATCGGTTGAAGCAGAAGCGCGACGGAGCTTGCACATGCATCTGCAAAAAGTCGGTCATTGACTAGGTCAGGAAATAGCCAAATTCAAATCATGGGTTAACAGGTCCTTTGAGCAATCGCTCATTGTTGACCTCATTCCGCGATACGCTTTTACGTACCGGCTTCGCGCCTAGCTTGTGCATACTGGTAGGTGAGCCAGCAGCAAAAATCCATGCAGCTATAGGCGTACCAGTCCTAAAAAATGAGGATGCAAGAATCGCCTGATACGATCCTATCGCGCGACAAATGCATCGCATAGCGCAATAGCGTCTGCGGCACGCCGTGGCTTTGTTACCGATGCCGCACCACCCGCACTCCCACCGGCCGTGCAGACTTATCCATCGATACCGATGAGATGCGGGTGTGGCGGAGCAGGGTGCCGAGTTGTTCGGTGGCGCCCAGGCGTTGGTCCACTTCCAGTTCGGCCACGGTGCGGGGGCGTTTGCGCTTGTCGGCATTGGCGAAGCGTAGGCGGTTGTATTCGGCCCAGCCGACCGTGGTGATGGCCGCCATCAGGGCGATAACCGGCAGCGCGCCGAGGGCGAACGGGTCGATGGCGTTGTGCTGTAGATAGAGCTCGGTGTACGCGCTGCGCAGGCCGAAGAACCAGGCGATCAGCGTGGCCAGCGGTGCCCAGAGATAGAAATAGACCATCCAGGCGCCGGCAGTGGCGGCGCCGTAGGCGAGACGGCGCGAGCGGCCGAGGCGTTGCGGCAGGTTGATGATGGGCGGGGTCATTGGATTCCTCGGTCGGGGCTCTTCCATCGCGCGCGTTTATTGCGGCGTGCGATGAGAGCGCGGGGGAAGGCGATGACGGCAGTGAGCATGCCGATCATCCAGAAGGCAGCGGGGTACCAGATCACCCAGAAAAACTGGCGTGCCAGGCCTTTTTCGTAGCGACGTTCGATGATCAGGCTGGTGCCGAACTGCAGCAGGCAGACCACTGCCAGCACTAGGCCATGCCAGCGCGGCAGGATGGTGTCGATATACAACGCAGGCGGCATCGCGATGAACTTGCCGAGCACCCACAGCACGATGATGAACAACATCACGTAGGCCCAGATCAGGCTCAGCGTGTATTCCAGCAACACTGCCCACATGCGCCGGCTGCGCCAGGCCAGTGCGCGGCGGCCATGGCTCAGCAGTACCTCGACGCCACCGCGCGCCCAGCGCAGGCGCTGCATCCACAGGCCGCCAAAGGTTTCGGGCATCAGGATCCAGCACAGCGCGTTGGGCTCGTAACGGATATCCCAGCCATCGAGCTGCAGGCGCCAGGAGATGTCGATGTCTTCGGTGACCATGTTGTCGGACCAAAAGCCGACGTGGTGCAGGGCCGAGCGACGAAACGCGCAGATCACACCGGACACGGTGAACAGGCGGCCGTACACGCGTTGGGCGCGCTTGATCAGGCCCACGATCGCGGAGAACTCGCCGACCTGCATGCGGCCCATCAGCGTGGTGCGATTGCGCACGCGCGGGTTGCCGGTAACGCCGCCGACGCGCGGGCCGGAAATCAGGTGGCCTACCATCCAGCGCGTTGCATGTGGATCGAGAATCGCGTCGGCATCCACGCACACAAGATAATCGGACCGCGCCGCAAGCGTGCCGACCCGCAAGGCGTTGGCCTTGCCGTGGTTTTGCTCAAGATGCACCACGCGCAAGCGCGGATGGTGATGCGTGAGGTCGTCGAGGACTTCGGCGGTGCGGTCGGTACTGCCGTCGTTGATGGCAATGATCTCGAAGTCCGCGTAGTGCTGCGCACTCATCGCTGCGATGGTTTCGGCGACATGCTTGGCCTCGTTGTAGCAAGGCATCAGCAACGACACGAACGGCTCGCTGGCCATCGGCGGCGGCTTGGACGGCCCTGGCGTGCCGCGTTCGCGCCGCAGGTAGTAGTAGATGCCGCCGATCATCCAGAAAAACGCCATGATGATCGGGTAGTAAAACGCGAAGTTGAACAGGGCGGCCAGTAAGAGGCTGGTCGTCATCGGTCATCGCTCGATATAGGGGAATTGGCGGGCCGAGATGGCTTCGCGCGCTTCGGGCAGGGACGGATGGCCGCCAATGAAATCGTCGGGGTAATACGCCAGATGACGCACGCCGGCCGCCAGCAGCAACTTGGAATGTGCCAGTAGCACGCCCTCAGGTAGCGGCTTGCCGGTGCGCCAGTCCACGGTCTGCAGTTCGAAGATGGTCTTGTCGAAACCATGTGGCTGCTGACCGACGCGCGTGGCCAGTTGCGTGAGCCACTGCTGCGGGTCGTCGGCCTTTTCCATGTAGGGCATCGCCATCAGCGCGGTGTAGTCGTAGGCGGCAGAAAAAGCGTCCAGACGCTGCGCAAACCACGCTTCGCTGTGCGGCTCCAGCACCGGCTGCGCGAACAAATTGCGCACCGTGACCAGCTTGGGGCGCCAGCGCTCTGCGGCGACCTTGAGCTGCTGAGTGAAGCCGATCAGCGCCTGCGTGCGCCTGGCCGGATCGCCGCCGCCGTAGGCCGGCACTTCGTCATCGCGCAGGTAGGCATCGTCATGGAACAGCAGGCCTTCGAAGTAGGCATTCGCAGCGAGGTCTTCGTAGACGTCGGCGACCAATTGGCGGGTGCGCGGGTTGCCCGGGTCCAGACGCGGCACATCCTTCGGGTCGTTCGCATGGATCTGCAATGCGGCCTGTTGCTGCGCGTCGGGCAGATGGAAGCCGAGCACCGGCAACCAGGCGAATACGCGCACACCGGCGCGGGTACGCAGCTGCCATGCCACGCGTCCGAACAGATCGGCGCGCATCGGCAGATGGCGGTTGGGGAAATACAGCGCATCGGCCGCGCCATCGCCATCCGGGTCGGCAAAGGCCTGCAGGAAGACGTGGCTGGGCCCGATGTCCTTGACGCGCTGAACCAGGATGTCGAGATTGCGCGCCAGCTGTGCGGGGTCTGGGTCGTAGACGTAATCCAGGTCGATCTGGATGGCGCGCAGCCCATCGCGCGACAGATCGCGGCGTAATTCGCCGGCCAGGTCGCGCACGTCGGGGTTGTTGAACAACAACAAGCGCCCGAGGCTGGCCAGCGATTGCCCATCCACGCGGTCGCGGCCTTGCTGGCCGATATCGGCTTCGTGCGAGCGGCCTTCCAGATCGAAACTGAGCGTCATGCCCAGTTGCGCGGCAATGGCGTTGCTGGCGCGGTTGTAGGCGGCATACGGCCACACCATCGTGCGCGGCGGCTTGCCCAGATGCGCCACGATGGCATCGCGGCTATGCCGCAGATCGGTTTCGATGCGCTGGCGATAGTCGGCTTCGTTTTCGTAGCCGCTGCTCGCATCCCACAGCCGTGTGACTGCCGCAGGGGTCTGGTTACCGAACGGATTGCCGGCAATGCCCTTATGCAGGTCGTCGCTATGCGAGCCGATCTCGACCAGGCCGCTGTCCTGCATCTCGCGCAATTGTGCCCAGGTGACGAAGTCGTCGCGGGTGAAGTCGCGCGGGCCGTACGGCACCACCTTGCCCGCAGGCAGTTCGACCCAGCTGGTTACCGGCGCGACCAGGGCGGGGTAGCCGTAGGCCTGCAACAGCGGAAATACCCGCGTATAGACGCTGCGCAAGCCGTCATCGAAGGTGAGTAACACCGGCCGCGAGGGCAGGGCACGCCGGCCGGCGCGTGCATCCAGCACCTGCTGCACGCTCACCGGGTGATACGCGTGCGAGCGCAGCCAATCCAGATGCGCGGCGAAGTTGCTGGTGGACACTGCGTAGCGATCCGGGTCGCCTTTGGCGGCGACGTCGTCGCGAATATCGTGGTAGCTGAGCACCAGCAGACCCGCATGCGCCGACGACGCGAAGGTCATCAGCAGCAGTGCGAGCAGCATCAGCGGCAGGCGGATCAAGGCGTACCTCCCCATCGGAAATCCAGGTCCAATCCAAGTTGTTGTTCGCGCCGGCCGTCGTAGACCGGGCGCGACCAGCTCACGCCATACGTCAACGCGCTGCCATCGCCCAGCGACCACAAATGCCGATACGCCAGCGCCGGCACCCATTGGCTGCCAAAGCCGGATTGGTAGGTCGGGCCGGCGGTGACTTCCAGACGCTGCCGAAACGCGTAGTCGTAACGCCGCCAGCCAATCTGTTCGATCCGCACACCCGCAGCCACGCCTGCGCTGCGGCGTGGGTTGAAGTAATCGACCACACGGTCGTCTTCGGCACGCCCGGCAGATGCAGAAATCAGCCCATCGATCAGCACATGCGGCCGTGCCCACAGCCGTTGACTGCCCGAGAGATCGAGCTGGTTACGCCGATTGCCATCGCTGTAACGCAGCTGGCGTGCCTGCAGGTCCCAGCGCGTTTCATCGCTGGGTGTCCAGCGCAGCGTCGCGCCGATGCTGTCGCCGGTGATGCCCAACCGACGCGCTTGCAACGATGCCTCCGGGTCGCGTGTGCGCCAGGCAACGCTGCCGTACCACGCATCGGAGAATCGCCAGCCCGCATCCAGTGCCCAGGCGGTGCCATCGCGATCGAAATCATCAAGTGCGCGGCCACCGTAGGCGCTCAGATCCAGCCGGTCGTAGCGGTAGTGCGTGCCCAGCCAGAAGCTGCGATAGCGCACGCGGGTGTCCTGAAAATCCGCCCAGTCGTCGCGCGCGCGCAAGCCCACGCGCCAGCGCTCGCCCAGCAGCGGCGATTCGGCTTCCAGCAGCGAGCTGCCGAAATGATTGCCGAGCGGCGAGGTTGCGGTGGCGCTGTTGTCGTTGTCGCTGCGTCCCCAGGCATGGCTCAGATGTACCTGCCAGCCGCGTTGGCGCTCCAGCGACGCACCCAGCCGTTGCAGGCCGACATCATCGGGGTACTCGGTGCGCAAGGTCTTGAACTGCGCATCGGCCAGATCCAGGCGATCGAGATCGCGCTGGTTTTCGACCACGCCGCTGCGTGCCTGTTTTTGATGCGGGTCCAGCGTCAGCGCGATCTGATTGCGTTGCAGGGCTTGCGTGGTGTGTCCGCGGCGCGATTCGATCGATGCCAGTGCCGCTTGCAGCTCGGCATTGTCGGGGCCAATCGCGATGTGCTCGCGCAATACCTGATCTGCACCGCGGTTGTCGTTGGCTGCAGAGCGTGCGGTGGCGAGTGCGACATCGGCGCTGAAGCGGTCCCAGTTTTCGTAGCCGCTGGTTGCGCCGGCACGACGTGGCCAAGGCGCTTGCGTCGCGGCCAGCTGCTCGAACAACGGCATCGCCTGATCGAAGCGTTCTTGCTCCAGCAATGCGTAGCCGAGCAGTAGTTGCGTGTTGAAGTCGTCCGGGCTGTGTTGTAGCGCTTGTCGCAGCACGGCTTCGGCTTCGGCAGGGCGACGCAGCCCCATCAGCGAATCGCCAACCGTCGGCAGCACGTAGCTGGGCACCTCAATGCCTTCCGCACGCAATGCTTGATAGTTGGCAACCACGTCGCGATGGCGCTGACGCTGATTGAGGGCAACCAGGCTGTCGATGCGCAACCGCGTCGCTTCCCAGACCACCTGTGGTGGTGCGTCGCGCTCGATGCGCGCCACATTAACCAACGCCTGATCGGTCTCGGCATAGCGGTGCGCGGCATCGACCGGCTCGGCGCTGGCCCAGCCGATCATGCGCGCGACGCGATCGTTGTCGATGCGCTCGCGCTCCTGCTGCGAAAACCAGTCCGGATGGCGCCACATCGCTTCTGCGGCAAGCTGCGCGCTGCCTAGATCGCTGAGCGTGAGCGCACGCAGCGTGTACGCGCCTTTGTCGCGCGGGTCTGCACGCAACACGCGTTCGTAGATGGCGAGCGCCTCCGCATAGCGCTGCTGGCCGCGCAATTGCTCGGCTTGCTGCATGGGCGTAAGGGCGATGGAGGCGCCAGTCACATCTGTCGACCGCACTTCGCCGCTGTGCGCCAGGGGCACACATGCGGCAAACAAGGCAAGGCTGATCAGGGGAGTGAGTGCGCCTGTACGGTCAGGACGACCGCGCTGCACGTGCATGTGCAAACAGGGGGGAAGAGAAGTTCACAAGCGATCCAGCTATGAAGTGCGGCGATACTGCGTATGCCCGTGTAAAGCGAGTGTCATCACTATGTTGATGAGATGTTCATTACTTGAGATCGGTTGGCATAAATGCGCAGTTCGGCACAAACGGAGGTTGCGGGTGCACGCGTGCAGCACGGAGCCGACGCAACGCTCGGATTCGCCTGTTGAAAGGACATCCGGCGCTGAGCGCATGGTTAAAGTACAAGGTGGAGCCTCACGCTGAGTCCGACGCAATTGCCGCGTTGGAGCAAGCGGGCTGGCAAGCCCGGAGACCAGCAAACTGCCAATCGCGCATTCATATGCATATCAAGGCATCCCTGTGATTGCACAAATAGATGCGCGTTGGCGGAACTTGTCGCCCCTGGGCGGCATTGACTGCACGATGGCGTGCCGGCCGTCTTACGGTGGCGTCCGGTATTTAAGTGATTTCTGTCACATAAATGCATTTGTCCGCATTTTCTTACAGGGTGGCCCCTACACGCTGCGTTGACCTGCTCTTAACGCTGCAGCACAGTGGCGCCGCATTCGCCGTGTCCAAGGGTTGTGCTGCCGTTTTGGCAGCCAGGTGCGGCGATGTGAGCAACGGCAGGCCCAGGTCTGACCGGTGCACAGGGGGCATGACAGATGTGGATGCGATCGGCGCCGTTGGCGCTGGCGGCTTGCCTATGGGCGGTCGCCGGGCTGGCGGCTGCACAACAATCGGCACCGACCAGCCTGGACCGGCAGGAGCAACTGCGCCAGGCCGAAGAGATTCAGCGTCGGCAGGAGCAGGAGCGCCAGGCGCCTTTCGCCGGCCCGCGCGAGGATGCCGAGCGCGTGGACGTACGCAGCACTGTGCTTCCCGAAGAAGCGCTGTGTTTTTCGATCACGCGTGTGCGCCTGTCGGGCGCGGGCCAGGATGCTGCGCGGTTCGCTTGGCTGTGGAAATCGCTGCGCCGTTACGAGGGGCGCTGCATCGGCCGCATCGGCATTGATGTCATTCGCCGTCGCGCACTGGATCGGCTGGTCGCGCGCGGTTTTGTTACAACGCGCATCGGCGTGCCCGAGCAGGATTTATCGCGCGGAGAGTTGCGCTTCGAACTGATGCCGGGCCGTTTGCGTGCGGTACGTGTGGTGTCTGATACCGGCGGTGCCCACTGGAAGACCGCCTTGCCATTGCGCACTGGCGATCTGCTGGATCTGCGCGCGATCGAACAAGCCGTGGAGCAGTTCAAGCGCCTGCCATCGCAGGACGCCAAGATCGATATTGCACCGGGCGAAGCGCCAGGCGAATCGGATCTGGTCATCACCTTGCAGCATGGGCGGCGTTGGCGCGGTGTGGTCAACGCCGAGGATTCGGGTGTGGAAGCCACCGGTCGCGTGCAGGGCGGGCTGGATGTGTCGCTAGACAATCCGTTGGGACTCAACGACCTGCTCAGTGTCGGCTACAGCCACGATCTGGCAACACGCGATGAAGAGCGCGGCACCCGCGGCAACAGTCTGAGCTACAGCCTGCCTTGGGGCTGGTGGACGGTTGCGCTGTCGGCGTCGTCGTACCGCTATCACCAGCGCGTAGACGGATTTTTGCAGACCTTCCAGTCCAGCGGCGAATCCAGTAATGCCCAGCTGGACATCCAGCGCGTCTTGCATCGCGATGGCACCAGCAAGACTTCTGCCGGGGTGACAGTGGGGCGGCGGCGTGCGCGCAGCTATCTGGACGGCGTGGAGATCGGCATCCAGCGGCGCGATACCAGTAGTGCCGAGTTCTATTTCACGCATCGGCGTTACCTGGGCGCGATGCAGCTGGACGTGCGCATCGCACACCGACGCGGCACGCCGTGGTTCAACAGCCAATGGACCGGCTATGACCCGCAAATCGGTTTCCCCAGCTTTCGGTATGGCGTGACCACGCTGGATGTGAGCACTGCGCTGCCGTTCAAGTGGGGTGCGGTGCCCATGGCCTGGGAAAGCAGCCTGCGCGCGCAGACCGCAGGCGAACTGTTGCTTGGCTCGGAATTCTTCACGATCGGCGGCCGGTACAGCGTGCGCGGCTTCGATGGCGAAGCGACCCTGGGTGCCGAAAAAGGCGCGTATTGGCGCAATACCTTGAGTTTTCCGGTGCAGCAGATCGGGCTCACGCCTTACCTCGGTTTGGACGCGGGACGCATCGATGGCACCAGCGCCAGCGGGCTGCGCAGTCGCAGTCTGGTGGGTGGCGCGGTGGGGCTGCGCGGCGGCTGGTTCGGCGCCAGCATCGATGCATTTGCCGGTTGGGCGATCCACCGGCCCGATGGATTTGGAAGTGCGCAGCCGGCCTACGGCGCGCGTGTGATCTACCAGTTTTGACATGGATCGCGCTGCCAGCCGGCGGCGCGCTTGTTGATTGATGACGCCTGCGGGCGGCGAGAGAGAAACGATGGACACCGAAGCGATGAGCGTGCGTGGTTACGTAGCCGAACAAAGCAAGCGCGCGTTGGCGCTGCTGCTGTGCTTCACCGTGACCTGGACATCGTTTCCGGCGTGGGCGCAGGTTGCGCCGACGGCCAACCCCGGTGGTCAGACACCCGGCCAGCAGGTAGCAGCCAACGGTGTGCCGGTGGTGGATATCGTCGCCCCCAATGCGCGCGGCATTTCGCACAATCGCTACAGCAATTTCAACGTCGGCCCGAACGGGTTGATCCTCAACAACAGCGCGCAGATCTCCAAGACCGAGCTGGGCGGCTATGTGGCCGGCAACAACAATCTGCAGCGCAGTGGTGCGGCATCGTTGATCCTCAACGAGGTCACCTCCGCCAGCAGCCGCCTGCAGGGCTACACCGAAATCGCCGGCGCCAAGGCGCAATTGGTCATTGCCAATCCCAATGGCATTTCCTGCGATGGCTGCGGATTTCTCAATACCTCGCGCGTCACGCTGACCACCGGCACGCCCAACCTGGGCGGCGATGGCGCATTGACTGGTTTCACCATCACCGGCGGTGCGCTCAGCATTGGCAGCAATGGTCTTGACGCCTTCAATGTGGATCGTCTGGATCTGCTGTCGCGTCAGCTCAGCGTCAATGGGTCGATCTGGACCAGGGAATTGGTCGCGAGCGCGGGCGCAGGGCGCGTCAACTACGACGGCATGTTGCTCGACGTGCTGCCTGGTACCGATGGTGCTGCGCCGTCGATCGGCATCGATGTCGCGCAACTGGGCGGCATGTATGCCGACCGCATCCGCCTGATCGCTACCGAAGCCGGCGTGGGCGTGGTCAGCCGCGGCACCCTGGCCGCGCAGAGCGGTGATCTGCAGATCGACAGCGCTGGGCAGGTGAGTCTGAGCGGCACCGCCGTGGCACGCGATAGCTTGAACGTGCGAGCAAGCGGTGATCTGGACCAGCGCGGCGTGCTTGGCTCGCAGCAGGGCGATGTCAGCTTGCGCGGCGCAGGCATCCGCCTAGCCGGCGACCTGGTGGCCGCTGGCGCGTTGACTGCGCAGGCCGACGGTGCGTTGAGCCATACCGGGCGTAGCAGCGCGGGGGAGATCCGTCTGTTCGGCTCCGAATTGACCGCCGATGGCAGCCTGCATACCACCGGCGCGCTGGAGCTGGGCGCTGACGGCGTGTTGCGCAGCGGCGGTGTGGCCTATGGCGGCACGGGTGCAACGCTGCGCGCGAATCGCATTGCATTGTCCGGCACCTTGCAGAGCGGTAGCGCCATTGCATTGAGCGCAGCCAGCATCGAGGCGCTGGGGACGCTGGATGCAGCGTCCGCACTGCGTGTGGTCGGCAGCGGTGATGTGCGCATGGGCGGGTTGGCCCAGGCCGGGCAGGGTGCAGAGGTACAGGCCGGTGGCCGCCTGGATGTGCAGGGTCGGCTGATCGCTGCCGATACGCTCGTGCTCAACGCCGCTGCGATCGATATTGCGCAACGCGGCGCCGTCTCGGCTGGCACGGATCTGGATCTGCGTAGCACCGGCGCGTTGAGCAATGCCGGCAGCGGCTATGCGGGGCGCGACTTGCGTATTCAGGCCAACAGTCTGACCACCACCGGCAGCGTGTCTGCCGCGCGTGACGTGCAGGCAACCGTGGTTGGCGGGCTGGTCAACGCCGGGACCGTTGTTGCCGGCAATGCATTGACCGTGGACGCCGCACAGCTGGAAAGCCGCGGCGACATTGGTAGCCAACGCGGCGACGCCACGCTGCGCAGCCGCGCTGGCTTGAGCTTGAGCGGCAACACGGTGGCAGGCGGCACGCTGGCACTGGATGCCGGCACGGATGCACGGATTGCCGGTGCGGTGAATGCCGCCAGCGTGAACCTGCGCAGCGGCGGCGATGCGGCGGTGTCCGGCACGTTGCAGAGCACGCGTGGTGCACTGAACATCGCCACTGGCGGCGCGCTGAGCAGTGATGCCATCGTGCAGTCGGCTGGTGTGCTCGACCTGCAGGCGAACGGTGCATTGCGTCAACGTGGGCAGCTGCGCAGTGGCGGCGCGCTGCAATTGCGTGGCTCCACCGTTGATCATGATGGCGTGATCGATGCAGGCGGTGATCTGCGGATTGCAAGCACTAATGGTCTGGCCCTGAGCGGCACGGTGCAGAGTGCAGGCGCTGCTACCTTGCAGGCAGGTGGGCTGCTGGACAATCGCGCCAACGTGGTTGCAGCAGGTGCACTGCAGGTGGATGCTGCGTCGCTGCGTAATGCTCAGGGTGCGGCATTTTCGTCCGATGCCAATGCGCGTCTGCGCAGCACGGGTAGCTTCGATAACGCCGGCAGCCTCTATGCCGGCAATGCACTCCAGCTCGCCGCTGACACGCTGACCCAGAGTGGCCGGGTCGGTTCGGGCAATACGCTGTCGGCGTCGGTGGCAGGTGCGCTCGACAACACTGGCAACATCGTGGCCAAGAACGCCTTGCAGATCGAGGCCGGTAGCTTGCGCAGCACCGGTCAACTCGGCAGCGAAGCGGCAGAGGTGCGCCTGACCACCGATGGCGACATCGCATTGCAGGGTGTGGTCGCTGCGGGGACGTCGCTGCAGGCCACGGCCGGTGGCGATCTGCAACAAGCAGGTTCCGCGACCGCGCAAACCATGGTCCTCGCTGCCGGTCGCGATCTCACTGCGGCCGGCACCTTGCGTGCTGCATCCACGCTGGATATGCAGGCGCAGCGCACACTGATGTTTGCCGCACAAGGCCAGGTGGGTGGCGATGCTGCATTGCGTGCAGCCACCGTGATTAACAGCCAGGGTGCGGTGTTGCAGGCTGGCGGTGCGATCGCGTTGGACGGCGCCGCAATCGATAGCCGCGGCACACTCGACGCAGGCAGCGATCTGCAAATGCGCAGCGATGGCGATCTGTCCCTGGCTGGCATTGCACAGAGCGGACGTGATGTGCGTCTGAGCGCGGCCAACGCCGTCAGCAATGCCGCGCAGGTCGTCGCATGCCGCAATCTGACAGTGCAGGCGCAACGTCTGGACAACACCGCCGCTGGCGTATTGGCAGGCGAGGGCAATGTGTCCCTGACGACCACGGCGCAGCTCAACACCGCCGGCCGCCTTCAGGCCGGTGGCGATATGCAGCTCACCGCGGCAGCGCTGGACCAGAGTGGCAGCGTATCTGCAGGCAA
Source organism: Xanthomonas sp. WCS2018Noco2-27 (assembly GCF_031843525.1). NCBI lineage: Bacteria > Pseudomonadati > Pseudomonadota > Gammaproteobacteria > Lysobacterales > Lysobacteraceae > Xanthomonas > Xanthomonas sp. WCS2018Noco2-27. The sequence continues at coordinate 637,490 of NZ_JAVTIK010000001.1, forward strand.
GGCAATGACGGTTGCGGTAGCGGGCACGCTGGACAATCGCGGCACGCTGGTTGCCAAGGATGCGATGCAGATCGATGCAGGCACGCTGCGCAGCGCCGGGCAGTTGGGCAGCGAACGTGCGGATGTGACGTTGGCGAGCCAGGACGTCATGCAGCTGGGTGGCGTGGTCGCCGCGGCAACCGCGCTGCGCGCTACCGCCGGCAGTGATCTTGAGCAAGCCGGCGCGCTCAACGGGCAGTCCATTGCACTGCAGGCTGGCCGCGATCTCACTCTCGGCGGCACCCTGAATTCTGCATCCACCCTGGATCTGCAGGCCCAGCGCACGCTGGCCTTGAATGGGCAGGCAGAGAGCACGGGCAGCGCCGTCCTCAAGGGCGCAACCATCGCCACTGGCAGCACGGCTGTCCTGCAGAGCGGTGCCAACATCACCCTGGATGGCGCAGCGATCGATAGCCGTGGCTCGCTCGATGCAGCAACCGACCTGAGCGTGCGTAGCGCAGGCGATCTGACATTGGCCGGTATTGCCCAGGCCGGACGCGACGTCGCGCTGACTGCTACTGGTGCATTGCGTAATGGCGCGCAAGTTGTCGCCGCACGCGACCTCAGTATGCAGGCGGCCAGCGCCGAAAACCTGACGAATGCGACGCTGGGTGCGATGCGCGATCTGCGTGTCGACGTCGCTGGCGCACTGGACAATAGCGGTACCTTGCACGGCGAGCGTGGGCTGGCGCTGTCGACAGGGTCGCTGTTGCAGCGCGGCCGACTCTATAGCGGCGATGCGATCTCGATCGCATCGACTGGCGCATTCGACAATCGTGGTCAGCTGGTTTCCGGCAAGGATCTGAGCATCGCCGCCGGCAGCATTACCAGCACCGGCCAGCTTGGCTCGGTGAATGGCGCGCTGACGCTGATCAGCCAGAATGCGATCGATCTGCAAGGCCTCGTCTCTGCCGCCACCACGCTGCAGGCCACTGCAGTTAGTGACCTGGTGCAATCCGGTTCGCTCACCGCGCAGACCGTTGGCCTGCAGGCGGGTCGCGATCTCACTGCCGGCGGTACGCTGCAGTCAGCCTCCACACTGGACTTGCAGGCGCAGCGTGCGCTGGTCCTGAATGGTCAGGCACAGGCAGGCAGCGATGCCGCGTTGCGTGGCAACAGCATCGCCACCGGCACTACTGCTGTGCTGAAAAGCGCTGGTTCGATCACCCTGGAGGGCGCGGCCATCGACAGCCGCGGCACGCTCGACGCCGGCAGCGACTTGCGTCTGCGCAGTACCGGCGCACTGGCATTGGCAGGCGTGGCGCAAGCCAATCGCGACGTCGTACTCAGTGCCGACGGCGCGTTGAGCAACGCCAGTCAGGTCATCGCAGGCCGTGACCTATCGGTGCAGGCAGCCACTGTCAGCAATGCTGCCACGGGCACGCTGGCTGCACAGGGTGGCGTCACACTCACCACTGGCACATTGCAGAACGCAGGCAGCGTGCAGAGCGGTGGCGATTTACGCATGACGGCCACCAGCATCGACCAGAGCGGTGCCGCCATTGCTGGCAAGGCGTTGACTGTCACTGCGACCGGGCTGGTCGATAACCGCGGCAACCTGATCGCCAGGGACGCGTTGACCGTGGACGCAGGCAGCCTGCGCAGCAGCGGGCAGCTTGGCAGTGAAACAGCCAACGTCACGCTGGTCAGCCGCGGCGACATCGCGTTGCAAGGTGTTGTGGCTGCCGCAACCACGTTACAGGCAACCGCTGCTGGTGACCTGCAGCAAGGCGGATCGCTCAAGGCGCAGTCGGTCGCATTGCAGGCAGGGCGCGATCTGGTTGCAGCAGGTACGTTGCAGTCGGCTTCGTCCCTCGACCTGCAGGCGCAGCGCACGCTGGCGTTGAACGGGCAGGCCGCCACTGGCGGCGACGCAACCCTGCGCGGCGCGACGGTCACCACCGGACAAACTGCTGTCCTGCAAGGCGGCGGTGCGATCAGTCTTGATGGCGCGGCGATCGACAGCCGCGGCGCGTTGGATGCGGGCACTGATTTGAGCCTGCGCAGCACGGGCAACCTGGCAGTGGCCGGGGTGGCACAGGCTGATCGCGCAGTCGTGCTGAGCGCGGCCGGCGCATTGACCAACGCGGCGCAGGTTGTTGCCGGCCAGAATCTGTCCGTCACCGCAGCCAGTGCAAGCAACACCGCCACGGGCGTGCTGCTGGCGCAAGGCGATACCACGCTGTCCATCGCCGGCTTGCTCGACAATGCCGGCGCGATGCGCGCAGGCAATCAATTGACGCTTGGTGTCGGTTCGCTGCGTCAGACCGGTCAGGCGTACGGCTTGCAGCGCTTGGGTCTGACCGCCGCAGGTGCGGTGGACAATCGCGGTGATTTGATTGGCGGCAACGGCCTGCGTGTGGAGGCCGCGCAGCTCGCCAGCACTGGTCAGCTCGGTAGCGAGCGCGGCGACGTCGCCTTGATCAGCCGTGGCAACCTGCAGCTCGACGGCAGCCTGGCAGCGGCGGGCGCATTCTCTGCGCAAGCCGACGGCGCGTTGGCGCAAAGCGGCACCCTGAGTGCAGGCAGCACGCTCGACCTGCGCTCGAAAAGCGATCTGACCGTTGCAGGTCAGCTGCGCGGCCAGCAGATCACGCTCGCCAGCGACGCCGTGGTGCGTCAACAGGGCGTCGTCAGTGGTGCGACGGTGGGACTGCAAGGCGCGCGTATCGAAAACGCCGGGCAGACCACCGCCGCCGGAAATCTGAGCCTGCGTGCGGGCGAAATCAGCATCGCCGGTACGGTTGGTGCAGGCATTGCGGGTGATGGCAACCTGGGAACCGGCAGTACGTTGAGTCTGGTCGCCGATCGCCAGCTGAGTGCTTCGGGCAAGTTGTTGGCGGGCGGCAATCTGCTGGCGCAGGGGGCCCAGTTGCAGCTGGCTGGCGCCAGCACGCGCGCCACCGGCAATGTCGCGCTGACAACCGGCGGTAGCCTCGACCATCGTGGCGGCGACCTGCTCGCCGGCGGCACGCTGACAGTGCAGGCAGGCGGCACCATCGATAACGGCCGTCTCACGACGACTGGCGGCCAACTCCAGGCCAGTCAGCTCAGCATCGATGGCGGCAGTTTGAATAATGCCGGCGGCCGTCTCGTACAAAGTGGTACCGGCGCGACGCGCGTCAGCATTGGTGGCGCAATCGACAACACGTCGGGAACCTTGGCCAGCAATGGGCAGGATCTGACCATCACTGCCGCAAGCCTTGAGAATGCGCAGGGACGGATCGAGCACGCCGGTACCGGCACTGCGTCGGTCACCAGCCGTGGCGCATTGGGCAATGCCAACGGTCGCATCGTCTCGCAGGGGACGTTGACCATCGGCGCCAGCAGCGGCATGAACAATCAGGGCGGCACGGTGGCTGCCGCTGGTGATGCAACGCTTACTGCGTCCAGCCTCAACAATCTCGGTGGTTCGGTCGCTGCACGCGGTTTGACTGTGCAAAGCGGTGGTGCTGTCGACAACCGTAGCGGCCTATTGCAGGCCAGCGGTGGCGCGATGACGTTGCGTGCCGATAGCCTCAGCAATAGCGGTGGCACGCTGCAGGCGGTGAGCAGCGGTGGTGCGGGCGGCAGTCTGCGCGTCGAGCTCACTCGTGGGTTGGATAACGGCACCGGCATCATCGGTGCCAGTACCGATGCAGTGATCACTGCGGAAAACATCGCAAGCTCCGGTGGCAGCCTGCAAGCCGGGCGCGACCTCAGCGTCACCGCACGCGGCCAGCTGGACAATCACCAGAGCGGCAAACTCAGTGCGGGCCGCGATCTCAATATTGCGGTGACAGGCGCGCTGCTCAACAGCGGCGGCCAGCTCGACGCCGGTAACACGCTCACCGTATCGGGCGGACGGATCGACAATACGCAGGGCAGCATCGTCAACAATGGCGGCGGTCTGACGCGTGTCAGCACCGGCGGTGCGCTGACCAATACCAGTGGCAATCTCGGTGGCCGCGGCAGCGTGGTGATCGATGCCGCCAGTATTGCCAATAACAGCGGGCAGCTTGTGGCAGGCGGCGACTTGATCGCCAATACCAACACCTTGAACAATCAGGGCGGCAACATCTATGCCGGCGCAAGCTTCCTGCTGCAGCGCGCAGGCGCCACGCTGGACAATCAGAACGGCAGGATCAAAGCCGAGCAGGCAGTTCGCCTGAACCTGCAGAGCCTGAGCAATGCCGGTGGCCAGATTGGCGCGGGCAGCATCACCGGCGGCGTCGGCGATGTGGTGATCGATACCGTCGGGTTCGACGGTGGTGGCAGCATCCTGGCGCAGAACCTGCTGGATCTGACCTTGCGCAGCGACTACACGCATCGCGCCGGCGCAGATCTCACCAGTAATGGCGATTTCAACCTGCGTGTGGGCGGCAACCTGGTCAACGAGGCCACGCTCAAGGCGGCGCGCCGCCTGGACATCACCGCCAGCAGCATCGCCAACCGTGCCGGCGCCAACATCCTGTCCAACGATACCCGCCTCAACGGCGGCAATGTCATCGACAACGCTGGCAGTATTTCCGGAAACGCTGCGCTATCGCTGGTGGCAAACAGTGTCTACAACACCGGCAGTATCGTCGGCGGCAATGTTTCGGTGAATACCGGCACGTTGGTCAACGGCGCGGACTTTGGCGGTGTGACCAACAACGCTGCCTATAGTTCGGCCCTGCTGGGTTCCACCGGCAACATGAACCTGATCGTGCGCGATCAACTGCTCAACCGCGACGCGCGCATTTTCAGCCTGCGCAATATCGCCATTGGTGGTGCGCAGGATGGTGGTGGCACCTTGGTGTCGCGCACCGGTGTGGTGAATAACCTGTCGGGCAGTATTGAGGCCGATGGAAGCATTTTGATTGCGGCTAGTCAGCTGAATAATCGGCGGCGTGTTGTTAATGCCAGAACTGGACCTCTGACAGAGGCGGAGCGTGTTGCTGCTAATGCTGCTATGCCCGAAGACGTTATCCGAAGAGATCCAAGGCCGGGGAGTTCCGGTGCCGGTGGTGTTCGCTACGCAGGACACGATCCTGGTGTATACCGTTCTTACGATGTGCGTGAGCGCGAGCAATTGATTTCGGCTAGCGCCGAAGGCCGGATTATTGCCGGTGGTAATATCGGCTTGTCGGGTTACGTAACAAACAATACGTCGACAATAGCTGCTGCGGGTTCTCTGCTGGTGAACCAGCGTGGTGTCGGTGGTTTGTCAGACGGAATGCTGGCCAGTAGTGATGATGTGCTCAATCAGGCCTTGGCGCTTAAGCAGGTCGCCAATTACACAGACACCGAATATACGGCTAGGGCAGTCTATAACGACTGCATGCAGCGGCCTGGTCAGAACGTGGTCTGCTATTGGGAAACAGATGAGCGTGTCGTAGGTTCTGGCAGCGTAGATAGTAGCTACCTCGCCCTAGGCGCCAGCATGACCGGCGGCCAAGGTGTCAGCATCAACGGTGCCAGTATCAGCAATGGCGCGGTCGGCAGCGATGGCCGTAACATCAGCGGTGCCTCGCTCAATGGCGTCAGCGCACAAGGCGGATTGAGCGGCCGCACGCGGCAGACCGCGGCAAATGTCGGTGGTCAGGCCGTCATCGGCCGGGCCAATGGCGGCGCAGCCAGCATCAGCGTGGCGAGCAACACCGCCGGCAACGCGGGTGCGCAGGTTGGTGCGAATACCCAGGATGCGTCGCTTGCGGCATCCGGCGGCATCGTCGCCATGTCGGTCGCACCGGTCATGTCCAATGACAGTGGCTTGGTGCGCAGCACCGTTGATCAGGCCAACGTGCAAGCCACCGCTACCGGTACCGGCGTCGTTGCAGGCGCTGGCGAAAGCCGCACCCGCATCGATCCGGCCACCATTCCGGTGACCAACATCGTTGGCGGCGGCCAGACCTCGCTGACGCAGATCGATCTGCCCATCGGCGGGTTGTATCGCTTGTCCAATGGCAACGCGACCGATCGCACTGCCATGGGGCGCGCGGCAGTTGGCCTTGGCGGCATCAACGCTTGGCGCAGCAATGGGCCGGGCCGTCGTTACCTGATCGAGACCGATCCGCGCTTCGTCAACTACGACAACTTCATCAGCAGCGATTTCCTGCTGGACAAGTTGGGCGTAGACCCCGAGTGGACCCAGACCCGCCTGGGCGATGGCTTCTACGAGCAGCGCCTGGTGCTGGACCAGATCACCCAGCTCACCGGTCGTCGTTATCTGGGCAACTACGCCGATGGCGTGGCGCAGTACCGCGCCTTGCTGGAGTCGGGTGTCGCGGCCGCTGGTCAGCTGCAGCTGAGCATGGGTGTGGGCTTGACCGCCGCCCAGGCGGCAGCGTTGACGCAAGACATCGTGTGGATGGTGGAGCAGGACTACCAGGGCCAGAAGGTGCTGGTACCGGTGGTGTATCTGGCCTCCAACTCGCTGCAGTTGCGCGGTAATGGCGCCTTGATTGCCGGCGGCAACGTCGAGCTCAACGCCACCAATGCCATGAGCAACCAGGGCGTGATCGCCGGTGCCGACGTCAGCATCACCGCAGGCAACCTGCTCAACCAGGGCCGCATCAGCGGCACCGGCGCTGTCTCGCTGGAAGCACGTAACGACCTGTTCAATCAGGGCCAGATTCAGGGCCGCGATGTGGCGCTGGTCGCTGGCAACAATCTGATTAGCGAAGCAACCAAGGCCATCAACGGCGTCGGCATCCTGTCGGGCATTACTGCCAGCAACACCTTGCAATTGTTTGCCGGCAACGACATGACGCTGACTGGTACCCGCGTGCAGGCCGATGGCAGCGCGGCCTTGATCGCAGGCAACAACCTCAGCCTTACCCCAAGCGCGTTGCGCGACGATAACGGCCTGCTGCGCGGCGGCGATGCCGTGTCGGTCATCACCGGCAAGGATCTGATCGTTTCGGCAGGCAACGACCTGCAACTGCACGGCGTCACCATCAAGGCCGGCGGCAGCGCCGCGCTGCAGGCGGCTAACGACCTCTCGCTGACCCCGACTACCGGTCTGGACGGCAAGGTCGCCACGCGTACCACCATCAGCACCGGCGACAGCCTGCAACTCACCGCAGGCAACGACCTGACCATCCGTCAGGCCAACGTCAACGCCGGCGGCGATCTGATCGCGGCAGCAGGCAACAATCTCAACGTCGAGTCGGTGCTCAACGACAGCGAAACCAACAGCTACAAGACACGCAACGGCAAAACCCGTGTCACCACGACAACCACGACTCAAACCATCGATCAGCAAGCACTGACGGCCGGCGGCAACCTCATCCTCAGCGCCAGCAATGACGTCAATCTGGTCGCGGCCAAGCTGGACGCCGGCAAAGGCCTAGGCATCAGCGCCGGCAACGACATCAATGCCAGCACGCTGACGACGGTGGACACCAGCAACACCCTGGAAACGCGCAAGCGCTTCAAGCAGACCACCGCGACGAGCGACGAAACCGTCTACGGCACCGAGTTCAGTGCCGGCGGCAATCTCGCCATGCAGGCCGGTAACGACATCACCCTGACCGCCGCATCTGCGGCCGCCAAGGAAGGTGGCATCACTCTGGCTGCCGGCGACGACGTCAACCTGCTCGCCGCCAGCGAGCAGCACGATGCCGTGCAGGACATGACCAAGAAGAAGAAGGGCACGTTCTCAAGCAAGACCACGACTACGCATGATGAGTGGCACGACAACGTGGCGGTCACCACCACGCTCAGCGGCGACACCGTGCAGATTGCGGCAGGTAACGACCTGTTGTCGCAGGGCGCGCAGGTCGCCAGCACCGGCGATGTGGTGTTGGCCGCAGGTAACAACCTCACGCTGGACACGGTGCAGAACACGCACAGCGAGGAACACGAAAAGACCGTCAAGAAGTCCGGCCTGTATGGCGGCGGCGGATTCAGCGTTGCGATAGGCGTCAGCAAGAAGACCGACGGCCTGGATGTTACCGAGGTGACCAACAGCGGCAGCCTGGTCGGCAGCACCGATGGCTCGGTGACAATGACTGCCGGTAACAAAGTGGCCATCACCGGCAGCGATGTGCTGAGTGCCACCAGCACCACGATCGTGGGTAAGGAAGTCACGATTGCCGCGGCGGAAAACACCGTGGATACGGTGCAGACGTCCAAGCAGCAGAGTGCGGGCATTACGTTGGGATTGACGGGTGGAGTGGTGGCTGCTGCGGAAGCGGCCTATAGCGCGACTAAACGTGGCTCGGAGGTGGAAGACGACCGTCTAAAAGCCCTCTATGCCGCCAAGGCGGGTTACGCGGTCAGCGACGGCGTGGCCGAGTATCAGGCAGCCGCGGCTGCTGGCAGCAATATGGGGGGCGTGAGTCTACGCATCGGCATTGGCGCTAGCAGTGCGTCGAGCAAGACGACTACACATGAGGAAACCACTGGCGGTAGCCGCATTCTAAGCGACGGCAACGTCACCATCGCAGCGACCGGCGGCGACCTGAATGTCATTGGCAGCAAGATCAATGGTGAAAATGTCGCGCTGTCGGCGGCGAACGACCTGAATCTGCTGAGTAGCCTGGAGACAAACACCAACAAGTCGGAGAACAAGAACGCAGGCGGCGAGATTGGTGTAAGCGTTGGTACCACGACGGGTGTGTATCTCACTGCTTATGCGGGTAAGGGCAGTGCCAAGGGCAATAGCGATGTGCACGCTGAGAGCGTTGTGACCGCTAATGACAGGTTGACTTTGATCAGTGGCAACGACACCACAATCAAGGGTGCACAAGCGATCGGCGACAGAGTGCTGGCCGACGTAGGCGGTGACTTGCTGATTCAAAGTGAGCAAGATACGAGCGACTACAAGAGCAAGCAGCAACAGGCCGGTATGACGTTGGTGTGGGGCTTTAGTGGCAGTAGTGCGAACTACAGCCAGCAGAAGGTCAACAGCACTTACACCAGTGTTAATGAACAAAGCGGAATTCAGGCTGGCACTGGTGGATTTGACATCACTGTTGGTGGCAATACGCACCTTGTTGGCGGTGCCATTGCAAGTACGGCGGATGCGACACTTAATCGATTGTCAACCAATGGTCTGATCGTCGAGAGTCTTGAGAATAATTCTAGCGGTAATGCCTCGGGGTTAGCATTGTCTGTAGATTCTGAGATGTTAAGTGGTAGCAAGTATGCCGCAGCCAAAGGGATTGTTGGCAATATGCTAGGTGACGGAAATGCAAAGGAGAGTCATGCAAGCGCTACTCACAGTGGTGTAGCTATGGGTTTTATTGAAGTGCGAAATGGCGACTACTCGGCTTTACCTGATTTAGCTGGAGATCATTCAATTTTAAGTGGCGATGGCCTGAGGAAGGTGGATGCCACAGATCTGCAAGAAAGAGTTGAATTTGAGCAGCAAGCCAAAAATCTCGTTTATGATCAAGCAGTCAAATTTACGGACGAAGCTTACAAAACAATGTTTTTAAAGGAGGCAAAAGTATATGTGGTTGAAAAAGACGAGAATGGAGGGTTGCTTGATCCACGGGAATTGAGTTTTGATGAAAAGTCAAAATTGGAGCCTTCTGCTGATGGGATGGTACATATAGCGAGCAATGGGATAAATAATGTTCTTAGTGGAGCTAATAAATATGCCAATCAACACTCTTCAGTAGATGGCCCTCAGTATTTTGTGCATTTTCCAAAGGCGGGTGATGCTTTCTCTGAGCTATTAATTGCCGGCTATCAGAAGTATCTGGAAAGCGATCTTTTGGGATTGGCGAATGCTACTGAAGTGACGCGCGGATACATGTTGCAGTATGGTCAAGAAGGCTTGGTTCTTGATGCACATAGTCGTGGCTCACTGACAGTGGGGAATGCAATGGAGTCTCTAGAAAATTTATCTAATTCTGTCGGATTACTTAGTGAGACAAGAGTTAACTTTATGGGCCCTGCTTATAATGCGGGTGCGGCTGATCATATTTTAGCGTACTTGCAGGATCGTGGCTCGTGGTCGAATCCCCAGGATGGTGTCCTTACGCTGCAAAATCATGCTAATGACTTCGTGGGAATATTTAGTGGTCTAAATCCTGTTACCGGAGGCGTAACTCCTGATGGTGGATCATCTCTTTGGGAGTTACTCAGAGTCATGGGTGGTAAGAATACTCCTCATAATTGTTATGGCGCAGCTCCGGCTGAATGTGCGCCGCTCTGGCTTGGCTCACCAGGAAATCGTTCGACCCCTGTTCCTATTGATAAGGTTCCAATGACTGTTATTGATAGATTTATTCGAAATGTAGAAATTTTTAGGGGGGGGTTAAAGTGATGAGATTTTTTATATCAATTCAATTGGCTTTTGTTTTGTCTGGTTGCATTCCCGTGGTCGTTGATTCCCCTCCTTCTGACGATTATGAAACCTGGAAGAAGGCTGGATCTAATAGTTTAGATATTTGGAAGGTGATGCTTGAGTGTGGTTATGCTAGTCCCTTTAGGCCCCGTGAGAAATTTTCTGGTGGCTATCGGACAGAAGAGGAAGTTACGGATTCTATGCTTTGTATTCAAAGCATGGGTTATGTTAAAAGCGTGGATGGAAAGGTTTCGCCTGTGTGTGATGGATTTAGAAAAAATCTACTTCCCTGTCGGGATGGCTTTAAAGTTCGTAAGCCGAGTGTTAGTGTAAGGCTGAATAGTGGGTATTGTAAGAGTTATCCGAAATCTATTGCCTGCGTATCTTGATATCTATTACTTGCCTGTCTTGATGTGTGTCTAATTTTTTAATTTTTTAGAGTTGATACATAGGGTTAATCCTGGACTGCTGGACTGATAGGTGTTGTCGCTTATGCAAAGAATTTTTGCTGCGCACCGGGGTCCTCCCGTTTTTTAGTGGAGCCCCAGTTTGGAATCCAATTCCCTACCCATGGAGGTTGGACGGTAAGAGGCGTTTTACCGAAGAGAAGGTCATAGTTTCAGCCGCCGCAACTCTGTACCACATGAAACTTAGAGGTCCGCGATGGATGTTGACCACGAAACTCGGCGGGCGTAGTCCGCCCATGCTGTCGTGCGGTGTCTGTTCGTTCTAGGCGTTCAGCCAATGCGTGGTCTGCTCGCTCAACTCGTTCGGTGTGCGGAAGATGTGCATGTCCAGCATGCCGTGCCGGTAGCCTCCGTTGAAACTCTCGAACGCAGCATTTGCAGCGTCTGGACAGCCGTTATGGCAGCTTAGCGGCTTCTGCGAGTGCGGCATTAGCGCCTCGTTTTTCACTCTGGGATATACCGTGATGATGTCGAAGAAAGGGCAGTGGTTCGGGCTGATCGGGTGGCTGGCACTGTGCTACGCCGTTGCCGGGCTCGGGGCGATGGCGTCCATCCAGGCGGCCACCTTCTATGCGGAGCTGGCGCGGCCGGCGTGGGCGCCCCCCGGTTGGTTGTTCGGTCCGGTGTGGACGGCGTTGTACGGGATGATGGCGGTGGCGGCCTGGCTGGTGTGGCGACGCGGGGGATGGCGTGCGTGCCGGGGAGCGCTGGGTCTATTTGTTCTGCAGTTGGGCTTGAACGGGCTGTGGAGCTGGTTGTTCTTTGCGTGGCATCAGGGGGCGTGGGCATTCGCGGACATCGTGGCGCTGTGGCTGTCATTGGCCTGCACGATTGCCGCCTTCGGCAAGCGGCAACGGTTGGCCGGGTGGCTGTTGGTGCCGTACCTGTTATGGGTCAGCTTTGCAGCAGCATTGAATTACGCGGTGTGGCAGCTCAACCCTGGCGCTCTGTGAGCAAGCTTGCTCAAGGCGCTTTGGCCGAGTTCCAGGCGGGATGGGCTAAGCGCACGAACAGAGCCGCGCGCGACGATTTGCTTGCTGCGACGCCCTTGCCGCGAGTACGTGGGCTGCGCAAGCAACGGTCTTGCCACTGCCTAGAAAGTTTCCATAGCAATCAATCGCTTGCCGAAGGATTGCTTAAAGCACTGTCCAGCAAGGTTTTCTGATCACGCGATCATCGCGGCGCAAGCGCGCATTCACGCAATGCTTGACAGGCCTCGGCCCGGTGATGTCTTTTGCGTACATGCCTAACGCCTGCGCCACCGCTTCGCTTATCTGTCAGCCGCTGCTGCGGCCGGGTGCGGGCGTGGCCGGCATTACCACCACCATTACCACCGTCACCATTCGCCCGGTGCGGCCCGTCGTCTTCGCGTAACTTCCGAAAACAACGGCCCCGCACCCGGATCAGGATGCGGGGGCTTTCCTCCCTCATCTGATGCGGACGGGGCCTCCCTAACGAGGTCTGTCGATGTCATCGCCTGTTGTTTCGCTCGAACCCGCTGCTGTTGCCGCCTCTTCCGCACGCACCGTTGTGCACAAATTCGGCGGCACGTCGGTGGCCGATGCCGAGCGCTATCGGCATGTTGCGCGCCTGTTGCTGGCGCGAGAGGAGACCGTGCAGGTCACCGTGGTCTCGGCGATGAAAGGTGTCACCGATGCCTTGATCGAGCTGGCCGAGCTGGCTTCGCAGGACCGCCCGGAGTGGCGCGAGCGCTGGCATGACACGCGCGCACGCCATCGCGGTGCAGCGGTGGCCTTGCTCGGCGAACATTCGGGTCCCACGGTGGAATGGCTGGACGAACGCTTCGAGCATCTGGCGCAGATCCTGGGTGCCTTGGCGGTGATCGGCGAGTTGCCGCGCGAGGTGCTCGACCGCGTGCAGGGCCTGGGCGAGGTGTATTCGGCGCAACTGCTGGGCGATCACTTCCGCGCGATCGGCGAAGACTGCGCGGTACTGGATGCGCGCGATGTGCTGGTGGTCAACCGTGGTGAGCTCGGCGTGGATGTGGACTGGGATGTCAGCGCGCAGCGGCTTGCGACCTGGCGCCAGGCGCATCCGCAGGCGCGGGTCGTGGTGACCGGATTTGTGGCGCGCGACCGCGCCGACCGGATCACCACGCTGGGGCGCAACGGCAGCGATTATTCCGGCGCGATCTTCGCGGCCTTGTTCGATGCCGAGGAGTTGCATATCTGGACCGACGTGGATGGCGTGCTGTCGGCCGATCCGCGCGTGGTGCCGGAGGCGGTGCAGCTGGAAACCTTGAGCTACGACGAGGCCTGCGAGCTGGCCTATTTCGGTGCGAAGGTGGTGCACCCGCAGACCATGTCGCCGGCGATCGAGCGCGGCCTGCCGATCATCATCCGCAACACCTTCCAGCCGGAACATCCGGGCACGCGCATCACCGCCAGCAGCGCGGTGAGCGGGCCGATCAAGGGGTTGACGCTTAGCCCCGACCTGGCCGTGCTGAATCTGGAAGGCACCGGCTTGATCGGCGTGCCAGGCACTGCCGAGCGCGTGTTCGCGGCGCTGCGGACGGCGCAGGTGTCGGTAGTGATGATCTCGCAGGGATCGTCCGAGCATTCGATCTGCTGCGTGGTCAAACAACACGAATCCGAGCGTGCACGCAATGCGTTGTTGCAGGCGTTTGCGCACGAACTCACCGTCGGCCAGGTGCAGCGTGTGCAGTTGACCACCGGCATCAGCGTGTTGGCGGCGGTGGGCGATGGCATGGCCGGCCAGCCGGGTGTTGCTGCGCGCTTGTTCGAATCGCTGGGGCGCGCACAGGTCAATATTCTTGCCATCGCGCAGGGTTCGTCGGAGCGCAATATCTCGGTGGCCATCGATGCGGCGCATGCGACCAAGGCCTTGCGCGCGGCGCATGCCGGCTTCTGGCTGTCGCCGCAGACGTTCTCGGTGGGCGTGATCGGGCCGGGCAATGTGGGCGCGGCGTTGCTGGATCAGTTGCGCATCGCGCAGCCGCAATTGCTGGGCAAGGCCAATATCGACCTGCGCTTGCGCGCGGTGGTGTCGCGTGGCCGCATGTTGCTCGACGAGCGCGGTCTGGTGGGCAACTGGCGCGATGCCTTCGCGTCCGCAGCCACCGCGACCGATCTGGAGCGTTTCACCACGCATCTGCTGTCTGCGCATCTGCCGCATACGGTGATCATCGATTGCAGCGGCAGTGCCGAAGTGGCCGACCGCTATGCGGGTTGGTTGGCGGCCGGTATCCACGTGGTGACGCCGAACAAGCAAGCCGGCTCCGGCCCATTGGCGCGCTACGAGGCGATCCGTGCAGCAGCCGATGCCAGTGGCGCGCGTTTCCGTTACGAGGCCACCGTGGGTGCAGGCCTGCCGGTGATCACCACGTTGCGCGATCTGGTCGATACCGGCGATGCGGTGACCTCGATCGAAGGCATCTTCTCCGGCACGTTGGCGTGGCTGTTCAACAAATACGACGGCAGCGTGGCGTTCTCCGAGCTGGTCACCCAGGCGCGGGGCATGGGCTACACCGAGCCGGACCCGCGCGATGATCTGTCGGGCGTGGATGTGGCCCGCAAACTGGTGATTTTGGCGCGCGAAGCGGGGCGCGCGATCAGCCTGGAAGACGTCAACGTGGAAAGCCTGGTGCCCGAAACCTTGCGCCAGGCCAGTGTGGATGACTTCATGGCGCATCTGCAGGACGTGGACGCGGGGTTTGCGCAACGGCTGGCCGATGCGCGCGCACGCGGCAATGTGTTGCGCTATGTCGCGCAGCTGCCGCCCGATCGCGCGCCCAGCGTGGGCCTGGTGGAACTGCCGGCCGATCATGCGTTCGCCAATCTGCGTCTGACCGACAACGTGGTGCAGTTCACCACGCGGCGTTACTGCGAAAACCCGCTGGTGGTACAGGGCCCGGGCGCCGGGCCGGAAGTCACCGCGGCCGGTGTCTTTGCCGATCTGCTGCGCGTGGCGGCGGGCGAGGGGGCGCGGTTGTGAATCAGGCGGTGAGCGGTCAATCCGCAGTCGCGCATGCGCAAGCAAGCGGTGTTTCGTTCGGCATGGGCGCTCTGCACGAAGCGCGCGCCTTCGCACCCGCATCGGTTGCCAATGTCGCCGTGGGCTTCGACCTGTTGGGGTATCCGGTCGATGGCGTGGGCGATACGGTGACGGTACGTCTCATCGATACGCCTGTGGTACGCATCGCCGCCATTCGCGGCACCACCGTCGCGTTGCCGCTGGATGCCGAGCGCAACACCGCCGGCGCCGCCTTGATGTCGCTGCGCGCTGCATTGGAGCTGCCTTACGGCTTTGAAGTGGAGATCGACAAGGGCATTGCGCTGAGCTCGGGCATGGGTGGCTCGGCAGCCTCGTGCGTGGCCGCGTTGGTGGCGGCAAACGCGCTGCTGGACACGCCGTTGAGCAATACGCAGTTGTATCAGCATGCGCTCGATGGCGAAGCCGTCGCCAGCGGTAGCCGGCATGGCGACAATCTGGGGCCGCTGTTTTTAGGGGGCTTGGTGTTGTGCACGCTGGAGCGGCTGGTGCCGATCGCGGTGCCAGCGGCGTGGCATAGCCTGTTGGTGCACCCGGACGCAGTGCTGGAAACCCGTCGCGCGCGCGAGGCCCTGGCCGGCGATTATCAATTGCGCGAGTTTGTCGCGCAGAGCACCAATCTTGCGTTAGTGCTGGCGGGTTGCCATGCCGGCGATGCAGGGTTGGTGCGCGCGGGCTTGCGCGATGTGCTGGTCGAGCCACGCCGTGCGCCATTGATCACCGGCTTTGCCGCCGCCAAGCAGGCTGCGCTGGAGCATGACGCAATGGGCGCGAGCATTTCCGGTGCCGGCCCCAGCGTGTTTGCATGGTTCGAAACGCGCGCCGCCGCGCAAGCCGCTGCGCCTGCGGTGCAGGCTGCCTTCGCCGCTGCCGGGTTCGATAGTCAGTCCTGGGTGTCGCCGATCGCCAGCCCGGCCGCACGGCTGATCGAATGAGCCGGCATCTGCATGTCCCGGCTCGGCAGGATGCAGCGTGCGGCGTGTGGACCACGCAACACGCTGCAAGCAGCTCATTCCACCACGACCTCGCTGATCTGCATCACCGGGCTGAGGTCGGTGTAGTTGGCGATGTCACCCAGGATCTCCGTCGCGTGCGGGCCGAAGCTGGCGTTGAAGGCTTCCACCGAGTCGCAAAAGATATGGCACATGCCGATGAAGGCCGGCGCGCTGCCGGGTTCGCCGCCACTGAGTCCCTTGTCCACCGTGTAACGCAGGCAGGCCGCACCCATGCGCGCGGCCACCAGCGGCATGTGCTGGTCGCGGTAGTAGGTGTGGTCGAAACGGGCGCCTTCGCGGTAGGGGTACATCACACTGACCTTGATCATCTGCCGACTCCACGGAAAGGTGCGCGCAGCATAGCGCCGTGCCGGCGCGCGCAGGCGACCATTCGGCGGAACGCAGCAACCGCGCCAGCCATGCCCATTGCCTCGATCATTTCATTGCCGGGTCACGCCCGGTCCTGTTTTTGCCTGGAGTCACGCTGATGTTCATCTCCACCCGTGGCGGCGCACCCGCCGCAAGCCTGAGCCAGGCGATTGCCGCCGGCCTGGCCCCCGATGGCGGACTGTATGTGCCGCAGACCTTGCCGCCGGCGCGCACACTGGCCGCCGGTGCCGACCTGGCCGCGACAGCCACCACCTTGCTGCAGCCGTTTTTCGAAGGCGATGCGTTGGCGCCCGAGTTGCCCGCCATCTGCACCGAGGCGTTCGATTTCCCCGCGCCGCTGGTGGCGCTGGCCACGCCCGGCGACTACGCGCTGGAGCTGTTTCATGGCCCGACCGCTGCATTCAAGGATTTCGGTGCGCGCTTCCTGGCTGCCTGCCTGACCCGTTTGCGTCGTGCCGAAGACCGTCCGCTCACCATCCTGGTGGCCACGTCCGGTGATACCGGCGCTGCGGTGGCGGCGGCATTCCATCGCCAGCCGGGCTTGCGCGTGGTGGTGCTGTATCCGGACGGGCGGGTGTCGCCGCGTCAGGCGCATCAGCTGGGCTGCTTTGGCGACAACATCCAGGCGTTACGGGTGGCCGGCTCGTTCGACGATTGCCAGGCGATGGTCAAGCAGGCCTTGAGCGACACAGCGCTGCAGACGCAGGTGCCGCTGAGCTCGGCCAACAGCATCAGCCTGGGCCGCTTGCTGCCGCAGATGAGCTACTACGCGCATGCCGCCCTGCAGCACCAGGCGACGGCGGGCAGTGTGCTGAATCTGGTGGTGCCCACCGGCAATCTGGGCAACGGGCTGGCCGCGATCCTGGCGCGCGCGCTCGGGGTGCCGTTGGGCACGATCGCGCTGGCGTCCAACGCCAACCACGTGTTGCCGGATTACTTTGCCGGCGACGACTACGCCCCGCAGCCCAGCGTGGCGACCCTGGCCAATGCGATGGACGTGGGTGCACCAAGCAATTTCGAGAGGCTGCGCTGGTTGTACCAAGGTGACGATGCGGCGCTGCGCGAGGCTTTTCGCGCCCTGTCGGTAGACGATGCGGCCATCAGCCACACCATCCAGCAGCGCTATGCGCGCTACGGCGAAGTGCATTGCCCGCACACCGCCACCGCAGTGCATGTGCTGGAGCAGCTTCGTGCCGAAGGTGCCGAGGGCGTGACCGGCGACTGGGCCGTGGCTGCCACCGCGCATCCGGCCAAGTTCGAAGGGGTGGTGGAGCCGTTGATCGGCCGCGCGGTCGATGTGCCGCCAGCATTGGCGGCGCTGCTGCAACGTCCGGCACACGCCGAAGCACTGGCGCCGGATTACGCCGTGTTCCGGCAGCGTCTGCTTGCGGATGCGGCCTGAGCCAAACGCGTTCAGCCAGCCGGGGTTGGAAAGTGCCGTGCATGGGGCTATCTCTATCGGGGTGCGGCCCCGGCGTGGCGCCGCGTTCGATGTGGGTTGCTGCATGTCTTATCGAGTGATTGCCGTTGCCGCCGCGTTGTGCGGATGGGCAGCGGCGGGGACGGCCGTGGCGGCCGATACCATGGCTGCGTCCCCGGTATCGCCATTGGGCGCGCCGCGTGCGGGGCTGATCGATGCCTTGGCGCGTCAGGCGCCATCGTTGGACCGCCAGGTTCTGGCGCTGGCTACCGAAGCGTTGCAATGCGCGCGTCAACGCCAGCAGGTGGGCGATGAGCGTGTGCTCAGCGTCATCGACTACAGCCGGCCGTCGACCGAACGCCGGCTATGGGTGTTCGATCTGGCGCGGCAGCGGTTGTTGTTCCAGGAATGGGTGGCGCACGGGCGCAATACCGGCGAGAACCTGGCCGCGAAGTTCTCCAACGCCGATGGCAGCTTCCAGTCCAGCCTGGGGGCGTTTACCGCGCAGGAGTCCTACACCGGCCACAACGGCTATTCGTTACGGCTCAAAGGCCTGGAGCCGGGTTTCAACGATCACGCGCGCGACCGCGCCATCGTGATCCACGGTGCGCCCTACGTCAGCGAGGCCATCATCCGCAGCCAGGGGCGGCTGGGCCGCAGCCTTGGCTGCCCGGCAGTGCGGCCGGCAGTGGCCAGGCAGCTGATCGACACCTTGCGCGAGGGCGCGTTCGTGTTCGCCTATTACCCGGATCGTGCCTGGTTGCGGCAGTCGCAACTCCTCAGCAGCGGCTGCGGTGCATCGGTGGCGAGTGCGGGTGGGCGTTGAAGTGTCGTGCGCTGCGTGCTGATTCGAGAACTCAGTTGAGAACACAGCCGGCGTGAGTTGAGCGCATCTGCGCTGTCGCATTGCGTGCCGCCATCCGGCCAGCACACAGCTGCCTTCGTCGTCACTGCTGGCACTGCATCGACGCCAATACGCAGTGGCGCGGCGATGCAATCAAACCAGGTGTTCAACCACCATCGACCAGATAGCGCTCAGACCGTGTCGCCCGCCAGGCTGCGAAGGGCGGCGTAGTCCAGGATCTGCACCAGCTGCAGTTGCGGTAGCGCGATCAGCTGCTGTTGCCTGAGTTTGGTGAAGGTGCGGCTCACCGTTTCAATGGTCAGTCCGAGATGGTCTGCGATGTCGCCGCGGCTCATCGGCAGTGCCACGGTGTCGCCGCTGGCACCGGGCTGGGTGGAGCGGGCGGCCAGGCGCAGCAGAAAGTGCGCCAGCCGCTCGCTGGGTTGCAGCCGCGCCAGCAGCAGGCCGGTGTCCTGCGCGGCGGCCAGTTCCATGCTGGCGCGCTGCAGCAGCTTGCGCTCCAGATGCGGGTAGCGATCGCGCAACTGGCGCATCTGCGCCATCGGCGTACGACACACGCGGCTGTCGACCATGGCTTCGATATCGTGGCGGTGCTGCGCGGTTTCGGTCAGCCCTACATAGTCGCCTGGCAGCACGAAACCGGTGATCTGGCGGCGGCCATCGGCCAGCGTGCGCACCAGGCGCAAGGCACCGGAGGTGACGGTGTAGACGTGCTGGCGGGCATCGCCGGCACGCACCAGCGTGCTGCCGGGTGCATAGCTGGACGCTGTGGTGGCCTCATCGAGTGCGTCCATTTCCTGCGGCGACAACGCCGCGCAGATCGCACGGCCGCGGACCGTGCATAGCGCGCAATCGGAGCTGCGCGCGTCGCTGCCGGATGCCGCGCCGGGCGCCGGGCAGGTCACGCTGGGGTCTGAAAGCTGCCGATACATGGGTCACGCACTGCCTGGGACGCAGATCGATGATACGCCATGCGCTCAGCGCGGCCGCCCAGCCGGTAGAATTGCCGGCTCGCCCCAGTCGTTCTGCAGGAGTTTCGCTCGTGATCAAGCCCCGTACGCCGCCCGGCATCATGGAATTGCTGCCACGCGAGCAGATCGCGTTCCAGCGCATGCTGGACGTCATCCGCCGCAACTACGAGCGGTTCGGGTTCCTGCCGGTCGAGACCCCGGTGTTCGAGCTGTCCGACGTGCTGCTGACCAAATCCGGCGGCGAAACCGAGCGTCAGGTCTATTTCGTGCAGTCCACCGGCGCGCTGGCCAATGCGGCTGCCGCAGCTGACGAAGGTGCCGAAAACGGCGGCTTGCCGGAGCTGGCGCTGCGCTTCGACCTCACCGTGCCGCTAGCGCGCTATGTCGCCGAACACGAGCACGATCTCAGCTTCCCGTTCCGTCGTTATCAGATGCAGCGCGTGTACCGCGGCGAGCGTGCGCAGCGCGGGCGTTTCCGCGAGTTTTACCAGTGCGATATCGATGTGATCGGCAAGGATGCGCTGAGCATCCGCTACGACGCCGAAGTGCTGGCGGTCATCCACGCGGTGTTTGCCGAGCTGGGCATCGGCGATTTCAAGGTGCAGTTGAACAACCGCAAGTTGCTGCGTGGGTTCTTCGAAAGTCTGGGTGTGGCCGAAGGCGAGTTGCAGCTGGCGGTGTTGCGCGAGGTCGACAAAATCGACAAGCGCGGCGCCGATTATGTGCGCGACACGCTGGTGGGCGAGGGCTTCGGCATTGCTGCCGAGCAGGTCGCCAAGATCCTGGCCTTCGTGGCGGTGCGCTCAAGCGGCCATGCCGATGCGCTGGTGCAGTTGCAGGCGCTGGAAGCCTCGGTCGGCGCCAGCGCGACGCTGGGCGAGGGCATTGCCGAATTGCGCGAGGTGCTGGAGCTGGTCAAGGCGCTGGGCGTGCCGGAAAGCGCGTACTGCCTGAACTTCTCGATCGCGCGCGGGCTGGACTACTACACCGGCACCGTCTACGAAACCACGCTCACCGACCACCCGCAGATCGGCTCGATCTGCTCCGGCGGCCGCTACGAAAGCCTGGCCAGCCACTACACCAAGTCCAAGTTGCCGGGCGTGGGCATCTCGATCGGCCTGACCCGCCTGTTCTGGCAGCTGCGCGAGGCCGGCCTGATCCAGGGCATCGCCGAAAGCAGCGTGCAGGCCATGGTGGCGCTGATGGACGAAACCCGCCTGGACGACGCGCTGGATATTGCGCGCCGGCTGCGCATCGGTGGCATCAACACCGAAGTGCAGATGGAGCCGAAGAAGGTCGGCAAGCAATTCCAGTACGCCGCCCGCGCCGGCATCCGCTTTGTGGTGCTGGCCGGCGACGACGAACTCGCGCGCGGCGTGGTAGCGGTCAAGGATCTGGTCCGCGAGCAGCAGTTCGATGTGGCGCGCGAAGAGTTGGCGAGCACGCTGCAGGTGGAGTTGGAACAGGCCAAGGCAATGTTGGTGGCTGGGGGCGACAAGGCCGGTTAAGCGGATGGTTCGGCCAACGCGCTTGGCTAGGCCCAACCGACTGATCGCTGCGAAGACGAACCCACTGATGCCTGGCATCAGTGGGTTTTTCATTGCCTGCATGTAGCTGATTCGGATTTCGGCCTGAACAGTTCGCGTCCCAGGCCTTGTCGCTAGTGCACGATTTGCGTTAATGTACTAACACGCTATTACATTAACGCAATGAAACAACGACCCGCTCCCCGCGAAACCACCGACGTCGCCGCCTCCCTCAAGATGCTGGCCGATGCACTGGCATGCCTGACCGAGCCCGGTTCGGTCGAGGCATTTCTGCGCGATCTGTGCACGCCCGCCGAGCTGGAGGCCATGGCCGACCGCTGGCGGGTGGTGCCGCTGCTGATCAAGGGCGTGCCGTACCGAGAAATCCACGAGCTGACCCAGGTCAGCGTGACCACCATCGGGCGCGTTGCGCGCACCCTGGATCATGGCGCCGGCGGCTATGCCGAGGCCTTGCGCGAGCAGTCGTCGCGCCCTGTCGATTCCCACTGAGAGAACAAGATGAGTGCTTCCACGGCAGCGCCGGCACGTGACCGGTTGCGTATTGCCATCCAGAAAAACGGCCGTCTGGCCGAGCCGGCGCGCAGCCTGCTGGCCGCCTGCGGGCTGAGCTGGCGGCAGAGCCGCGACAAATTGTTCTGCTATGGCGAATCGTTGCCGGTGGACTTGCTGCTGGTACGCGATGACGACATCCCGGGCCTGATTGCCGATGGCGTCTGCGACCTGGGCATCGTGGGCCAGAACGAGCTGGACGAGCAGGCGTCGTCGCGTCGTCGCGCTGGCTTGCCGGCTGCGTACCACGCTGTTCGCGGGGTCGGTTTCGGCCAGTGCCGGCTGATGCTGGCAGTGCCGGAAGAATGGGACTGGCAGGGCATCCAGCAACTTGCAGGCAAGCGCATCGCCACCAGCTACCCGGCGATCCTGGCCGACTGGCTGGAGCGGCAGGGCATTGATGCGGCGGTGGTGGAATTGTCGGGTTCGGTGGAGATCGCACCGCGCCTGGGCACTGCCGACCTGATCTGCGACCTGGTGTCCAGCGGCGCGACGTTGGCGGCCAACCAGCTCAAGCCGGTGGAGCTGGTGATGGAAAGCGAGGCCGTGCTGGCCGGCGCCGTACGCGAGCCGGCCGATGCGCGCGCCGCGTTGCTGGCGATGCTGCTGCGACGCATGGACGGCGTGCTCAAGTTGCGCGACAGCAAACTGCTGATGTTCCGTGCCGAACACGGCAACGTGGATGCCCTGCGTCGCCTGCTGCCCGATGCCGACCCGCTGGTACAGCTGCCAGACGATGGCAACGGCGCACTGCGGCTGCAGACCATGTGCCACGGCGCGGTGACCTGGCAACGGTTGGAAGAACTCGAACGCGCAGGTGCGCAAGGCTTGATGGTGTTGACAGTGGAGCGCTCGCTGGCATGAACATTCTCGATTGGTCCCAACTCGACAGCGCGTCGCGTACCGACGCCTTGACGCGCCCGGTGCAGACCGTGGCCACACAAACGCGTGACGCTGTCGCCAGCTTGATCAGCGATGTGCGTGCCCGTGGCGATGCGGCGTTGCGCGAAATCACCGCGCGTTTCGACGGCGTGTCGCTGGACAGTTTTGCAGTGAGCGCGGCCGAATTCGCCGCCGCCGAGGCCGCCGTGGCACCGGAGCTGCGCCAGGCCATGCAGGATGCCGTGGCACGCATCGACACCTTCCACCGCGCCGGCATGAGCGAGGGGTATGCAGTGGAAACCGCACCAGGCGTGGTCTGCGAAAAGATCGTGCGGCCGATCGGGCGGGTGGGGTTGTACGTGCCGGCTGGCAGCGCGCCGTTGCCGTCGACCGCGTTGATGCTCGGCGTTCCCGCGCGTCTTGCCGGCTGTCGCGAGGTCGTGCTGTGCACGCCGCCGCGCAAGGATGGCAGCGTGGATCCGGCAGTGCTGGTGGCCGCGCAGCTCACCGGCGTGCGTCGCGTGTTCAAGCTCGGCGGCGCGCAGGCGATTGCGGCGATGGCCTATGGCACCGAGTCGGTGCCGAGCTGCGACAAGTTGTTCGGGCCTGGCAATAGCTACGTCACCGAAGCCAAGCAGCAGGTGGCGCAATCCGGCGCGGCAGCGATCGACATGCCGGCCGGTCCGTCGGAAGTGCTGGTGATTGCCGATGCCGGCGCGCAGCCCGCCTTTGTGGCTGCCGACCTGCTATCGCAGGCCGAACATGGCCCAGACTCGCAGGTCTTGTTGTTGTCCGACAGCGATGCGTTGATTGCCGCCGTGCAAGTGGAGTTGGATGTGCAACTGGCGCAGCTGTCGCGTGCCGCTATCGCCCGTCAGGCGCTGGCGCAGTCGCGGCTGGTCAAGGTGCAATCGCTGGACGAGGCATTTGTGATCAGCAACCGCTATGCGCCCGAGCACTTGATTCTGGCGCTGCGCGAACCGCGCGCATGGTTGAACCAGGTGGAAGCGGCCGGCTCGGTATTTCTCGGCGACTACACACCCGAAGCCTTGGGCGATTACTGCAGCGGCACCAACCATGTGTTGCCGACCAGCGGCGCGGCGCGCGCGTATAGCGGCGTGAGCGTGGCCAGCTTCCAGAACATGGTCAGCGTGCAGGCGGCGAGCAAGGCCGGCATCGATGGCATCGGCGAGTGCGCGTTGATTCTTGCGCGCGCCGAAGGCCTGGATGCGCATGCCAATGCGGTGGCGCTGCGCATGGGAGTGGCGGCATGAGCACGCCATCGATTCTTGAGTTGGTGCGCGAAGACCTGCGTGCATTTGCCGGCTATTCGTCGGCGCGCACCAGCGCGTTGCAGGGCGATGTCTGGCTCAACGCCAACGAATCGGCCTGGGGCAACCCGGCCGATCCCCACGGCAGCACGCGACGCTATCCCGACCCGCAACCCAAGGGCCTACGCGTGGCGCTGGCAGAGTTGTATGGCTGCGCCCCCGAGCAACTGCTGATTGGCCGCGGCAGTGACGAAGCGATCGACCTGCTGGTACGCGGCCTGTGCGTGCCCGAGCGCGATGCAGTGGTGGTGACGCCACCGGTGTTTGGCATGTATGCGGTCTGCGCGCGCTTGCAGAATGCGCCGCTGGTGGAGGTGCCATTGGTCGATGGCAGCGATGGATTCCATGCAGACATCGCCGCCATCGTCGAGGCGGCACTGGCCTCGAAGGCGAAGCTGGTGTTTTTGTGCTCGCCCTCCAACCCGGCGGGGTCGGCGATTGCGTTGCAGGACATCGAAGTTGCAGTGCAGGCGCTGCAGGGCAAGGCGCTGGTGGTTGTGGACGAAGCCTACGGCGAATTTTCGGACGTGCCATCTGCGGTGACGCTGCTGAGCCGCTACGACAATCTTGCCGTGCTGCGCACCTTGTCCAAGGCGCATGCGCTTGCCGCTGCACGCATTGGCTGCCTGATCGCCAATGCCGAATTGATCGCGTTGTTGCGACGCTGCCAGGCCCCGTATCCGGTCCCCACGCCGTGCGCGGTGATGGCCGAGCAAGCGTTGTCTGCGCCGGCACTGGAGGTCACACGCCGGCGGATTGCCGAGGTGCGCAGCGAGCGTGAGCGCGTGCGTGTGGCATTGACGCAGCTTGCCGGCGTCCGCCAGGTGTATGCGTCGCAAGGTAACTTTTTGCTGGTGCGGTTCGACGACGCAGAGGCTGCCTTCCAGGCGCTGTTGGAAGCCGGCGTGGTGGTACGCGATCAACGCGCGGTGCCGCGCCTGTCCGATGCATTGCGCATCACGCTGGGCACGGTCGAGCAGAACCAACGCGTGCTTGGCGCGCTGCAGCGCAAGCAGGAGGCCGCATGACCCCGATACTTTTTGTCGACCGCGATGGCACGCTGATCACCGAGCCGGCCGACTACCAGATCGACGCCTACGAGAAGCTGCGCTTTGTCGATAACGTGATTCCGGCCATGCTCAAGCTGCGCGATGCCGGCTATCAGTTCGTCATCGTCACCAATCAGGACGGTCTGGGCAGCGAGAGCTATCCGCGCGCCGCATTCGATGGCCCCAACAACTTGATGCTGCAGATCTTCGCCAGCCAAGGCATCGAGTTCCGCGAAGTGCTGATCGACTGCAGCTGGCCGGCCGATAACGCGCCCACGCGCAAGCCTGGCGTTGGGCTGATGGTGCCTTATCTGCAAGACCGCAACATCGACTGGGCGCGCTCGGCGATGGTGGGCGACCGCCTCACCGATATCCAGTTTGCGCAGAACCTCAACATCCGCGGCTTCCAACTACGCACCGACGAATTCGGCGGCGACTGGGATTGGCCGGGCATCGCGCACGAACTGGCCGATGCGCCACGGCGTGCGGTGGTTCAGCGTAATACCAAAGAAACCAAGATCCGTGTCGAGCTGGACCTGGATCGCGTGGCCGAACCGCATACCGCCACCGGCCTGCCGTTCTTCGATCACATGCTGGAGCAGATCGGCAAGCACGGCGGCTTTGCGCTGGATATCCGCGCCGACGGCGACCTGCATATCGATGAGCACCACACCATCGAAGACACCGGCCTGGCGCTGGGCCAGGCACTGCGCGAAGCCCTGGGCAACAAGCGCGGAATTGGCCGCTATGGGTTCGATCCGGCCGAAAGCCCTTGGCTTGCGGCGGGCGAGGGCGCGCAACACGGGTTCACCTTGCCGATGGATGAAACCATCGCCAGCGCTGCGCTGGATTTCAGTGGCCGGCCGTACTTCGTGTTCGATGGTGAGTTCAAGCGCGAACGCGTGGGCGATATGCCCACCGAGCTGGTCCCGCATTTCTTCCGTTCCATCTGCGATGCGTCCGGCTTGAACCTGCATCTGAGCGTGCGGGGCGAGAACGATCACCACAAGGTCGAGGCGTGCTTCAAGGCGCTTGCACGCGCCTTGCGCCAGGCGATCCGTCGCGAAGGCACGGCGCTGCCCTCGACCAAGGGCGCGCTATGACTGACCTTGCGCTGATCGACGCCGGTGGCGCCAATCTGGGCTCGGTGCGCTACGCATTGGAGCGGCTCGGCGTGGAAGCCCGACTGGTGCGCGATGCGGCTGGTTTGCAGGGTGCCGATCGGGTGATCCTGCCCGGCGTCGGCGCGGCACCGGAAGCGATGAAACGGCTGCGTTCACAAGGATTGATCGAGCCGCTGCGCCAGTTGCAGGTGCCATTGATCGGCATCTGCCTGGGCATGCAGCTGCTGTTCGAGCGTTCCGAAGAGGGCGATGTGGAATGTCTGGGCCTGTTGCCGGGTGTGGTGCGCCACATGACGCCGGCGCTTGGCATCCGCGTGCCGCATATGGGATGGAACCAATTGGTGCCGATGCGCGAATCGGCCTTGCTGGCCGGCCTGCCCGAACGCGCCAGCGCCTATTTCGTGCATGGGTACGCCGCGCCAGTCACCCCGGATACGGTGGCTGCTTGCGATCACGGCGGCTTGTTCACTGCAGTGGTGCAGCAAGGCCTGCGTTGCGGCGCGCAGTTTCACCCGGAGCGCTCAGCCGAGACCGGTGCCCGCATCCTGCGCAATTTTCTTGAGATGAGCTTCCCATGAGTTTTACCGTTTACCCGGCGCTGGATATCCGCAACGGCCGCGTGGTGCGCTTGTTGCAGGGCGATTACGCGCGCGAAACCCAGTATGGCGACGATGTGCTGCCGCGTGCGCAGGCGTTTGCCGATGCCGGCGCACAGTGGATGCATCTGGTGGATCTGGATGCGGCCAAGGCCGGTGGCTATACCTTGGCCGGCACGCTGGGCGAGATTGCGCGCGCCACCGGCTTGCAGGTGCAGACCGGCGGCGGCGTGCGTTCGCGCGACGATGTGGCGCACATCCTCGACGCCGGTGCGGCGCGCGTGGTGATCGGCTCGCTGGCGGTGCGCGAGAGCGACACCGTGATTGCATGGTTGCAGGAATTCGGCGCGGATCGCCTGACCATTGCGCTGGACACGCGGCAGGATGCGGCGGGTGTGTGGCAGCTGCCGGTGCATGGCTGGACCGAAGCGGCCGAGGCCACGTTGGACCAATTGGCGGTGCGCTACGCGCAGGCCGGCCTGCAGCACCTGCTGTGCACCGACATCGCACGTGATGGCATGTTGTCCGGGCCGAACATGGACCTGTACGCGCATCTGCGTGTGCTCACGCCGCAGCTGCAGGTGCAGGTCTCCGGCGGCGCGCGCAATCTTGCCGACGTCGCCGCGGCCAAGGCCTCGGGCTGCGCCGGCATCGTGCTGGGCAAGGCCTTGCTCGAAGGTCACCTGGATCTCAAGGACGCACTGGCATGTTGAGCCGTCGCATCATTCCCTGCCTGGACGTGCGCGATGGGCGTGTGGTCAAAGGCGTCAAGTTCCGCGACCACATCGACATGGGCGATATCGTCGAACTCGCATTGCGTTATCGCGCGCAGGGCGCCGATGAGCTGGTGTTCTACGACATCGGCGCCAGCCCGGAAGGGCGCTCGGTCGATTACACCTGGGTCGAGCGCGTGGCGCGGCTGATCGACATTCCGTTTTGCGTTGCCGGCGGCATCCGCGATGTCGAGACGGCGCGTGCGGTGTTGCACGCCGGTGCCGACAAGATTTCGATCAACTCGCCTGCACTCGGACGCCCGCAGCTGATTTCCGAACTGGCCGATGCCTTTGGCGTGCAATGCGTGGTGGTCGGTATCGATTCCATTCGCGAAGAAGACGGCCAGTGGCGGGTACGTCGCTACACCGGCGACCCCAGCAAGACCCAGGCGCTACCGATGCGCACGCTGGATTGGGTGGCCGAAGCGCAGCGTTTGGGCGCCGGTGAGATCGTGCTCAATTGCATGGACAACGACGGCGTGCGGCGCGGCTACGATATTGCGCAGTTGCGCCAGGTGCGTGCGCTGTGTCGGGTGCCGTTGATCGCGTCCGGTGGTGCCGGCGAACTGCAGCACTTTGCCGACGTGTTCGACCAGGCCGATGTGGACGGCGCCCTAGCCGCCAGTGTGTTTCATAGCGGCGCGATTCCGATTCCGGAACTCAAGCAATTTTTGCGCGCGCAACAGATCGAGGTACGTGATGGGCAGTGACACCGTGGCAACCGACGACGCGCTGCAGGCGCTGGACTGGAGCAAGGGCGATGGCTTGTTGCCGGTCGTCGTGCAGGATGCCGACAATCTGCGCGTGCTGATGCTGGGCTACATGACCGCCGAGGCGTTGGCAGTGACGCAGCAGCGCGGCGAAGTCACCTTCTTCAGCCGCAGCAAGCAACGCTTGTGGACCAAGGGCGAAAGCTCGGGCAACGTGTTGCGTGTGGTGTCGATCGAAGCTGATTGCGACGCCGATACGCTATTGGTGTTGGCGCGTCCGCATGGTCCCACCTGCCATCTGGGTCGCACCAGTTGTTTTCCGAGCGCGCCCGGTCAATTCCTCGGTAGCCTGGATGCATTGATCGCCACGCGCGAGCGCGAGCGGCCGCATGGCAGTTACACCACCCAGCTGTTCGAGCAAGGCATCCGCCGCATCGCGCAGAAGGTGGGCGAGGAGGGCGTGGAAACCGCCCTGGCCGGCGTGGTGCAGGGCGATGCGGAGTTGCTCGGCGAATCGGCCGACCTGCTGTACCACCTGATCGTGCTGCTGCGCGCACGCGGCCTGGGCCTGGGCGATGCAGTGGCATTGTTGGAGTCGCGGCACAAATAAAGCGATTGGTAGGAGCGTACCCGGGCGCGACGCGTTACCGACAAGGCCCACGTCGCGCCCGGGTGCGCTCCTACGACGTGGTGTGGTGTGCCCGTCTCGTTCACGTTGCCGCAGAGCAGGTACACGTCCCGTCGGTCTTTGCGTAGGAACGCACCAGGGCGCGATTGGGGTGTTACCGGTAAAGCCCCGTCGCGCCCAGGTGCGCTCCTACGATGCGATGCGGTGTGATGTGGTTTGCACGCCTACGCCGTGCACATTGCCTCGGCGGGTACAATTTCCGCTGGTCTTATCGCGGGAACACGCATGCAGCTTCGCTTCGCTCTTCTAGCCCTGGGTGTGCTCGCCGGCAGCGCGTACGCACGCGATGCGGTGGTCGATGGCATCGTGTACGAAGAGCGCGACGGGCATGCCGGCCGCAGTGCCGATGAGTCCGGTCTTGCCGATGTGGCGGTGTCCAACGGCACGCAGATCGTGCGTACCGATGCGCAAGGTCGCTATCGTCTGCCGGTGCGCGAGGGGCAGACGGTGTTCGTGATCAAACCGGGCGATCGCAGTTTTGTGCCCGCCGCTGATGGCTTGCCCGGGTTCTGGCGGCACTACGCGCCGCGCGGTTCGATCAAGCGCAAGTATCGCGGCATCGCCGCGACCGGTCGCAAGATGCATGACTGGAATTTCGCGCTGACGCCGCGCACGCAGGCGGCAGGCAGCGGATTCGACATGCTGGTGTTTGCCGACACCCAGACCGCCAGCCTCACCGATGTGGGCTATTACCAGCGCGATATCGTGGCGCCGCTGGTCGGCAAGACCGCCGCCCGGCTCGGCACCACATTGGGCGACATCGTCAGCGACGATCTGAGCCTGTATCCGACCTTGAACAAGGTCACCACGCAGCTTGGCGTGCCGTGGTTTCATGTGCCCGGCAATCACGATCTGAATTTTGATGCCGGCGACGATCTGCAGTCGCTCGACAGCTGGCGTGCGGCGTACGGGCCAGACACCTACGCGGTGGAAGAAGCCAACGCCAGCTTCGTGTTTCTGGACGATGTGATCTATACGCCCGGCGGCAAGCCGGCGTATGTGGGCGGTCTGCGCGAAGACCAGTTCGTGTTTCTGCAGAACTATCTGGCGCAGCTGCCGCGTGAGCGCCTGCTGGTGCTGGGCATGCATATCCCATTGTTCGATGCAGCCCCGGGGCAGGAGACCTTCCGGCATGCTGACCGTAGCCGCCTGTTCGCGCTACTGAAGGATTTCCCGCATGTGCTGGTGCTCAGCGGGCATAGCCACACGCAGCGGCAGGTGGAGCATGGCGCGGACGAAGGCTGGCAGGGCGCGCGCCCGTTGCACGAATACAACGTTGGCGCGGCCTGCGGTGCGTTCTGGTCCGGCGTCAAGGATGCCGACGGCATTCCCGCTGCGACGATGAGCGACGGCACGCCCAACGGTTATGCAGTGCTGAAGGTCGCTCACAGCGGCGACTACACCCTGGCCTATCACGCCGCGCGCGCGGCCGACGATGCGCAGCTATCGCTGTCTGCGCCCAAGGTGCTGCGGCAGGGTGCGTATGCGGCCTGGGGCGTGTACGCCAATGTGTTCATGGGGCAGGACAGCACCGTGGTGGAGTCGCGTATCGACGGTGGGCCGTGGCAGGCGATGAAGCGCGTCGAGCGTGCGGACCCGGCGCTGCTTGCGGAGAATGCGCGCGACGATGCAGCGCCGGAACTGCGTGGTTACGACCGCTCGCCCGAAGCCACACCATCGACGCATCTGTGGCGCAGCGCGTTGCCCACCACGCTCGGCGTTGGCGAACATGTCGTCGAGGTGCGCGCCACCTTGCCGACCGGGCAATACAGCGCACGCACGGTGTATCGCTTGCAGCGCGCCGACCCTTGAGCAGATGCGCGCGTGCAAGGCGGCAAGAGGCGGTGCGGTAACGCCCGCCGCGCCCAAGTCCGCTCCTGCGGCATCGCTGGGGGGCTCGGTATCGAGCCCCACAAACGCAAACGCCTCCACGAAGGAGGCGTCTTGAGATCCGGGCTGGCAGGCGAAAGCGCGCTGGCGAAGATCGGTGCTGGCTGGCGAGGTGCTGGCTGGCTGCGCGAGTGTAGCGATGCGCAGACATTGCTGGCGAAATGAGAATTAGTCTCAGCGCGTCGGCTTTATCGCGATGATGCGGGCGTCGGGCGAGTCGGCGCTTTGCGTCGCGACGCAGTCGACGCAGGCGATGCTGGCGTCGCCGCTCCCGCCGTATCGGCTGCCGGTTCGGCGTCAGCCTCGCTCTGCGCTTCGGCGTCCATATCGGCGTTGGGCTCGTCCTCCAGCGGTGGATACGGATAGGCAACTGCCGGGCCGAGGTGCAGCCCGGCGCGCCAGCGCGCCAGTACCGGCGCAATGCGCCGGCCCAGCGATTGTTGCGGCAACGACGGCAGCTCGCCGTCCTGTTTCTCGCGCGCGGTGATCGCCGTCTTGGCCATGTCGAAGGCGGCCAGCGGATCGTCGCTGCGGTTCATCGCATCGATCAGCCAGGCTTGGCCGAAGTAGGTGGCATTGGACGTGTTGCCACAGCCGAACGATGGCCGATCGGCACGTGCCGCGGTCAGGACTAGCGTGTCCGGCGAGCGCAGCGCCGGAATGAAGCCGCCCGAATAGCAGGCCGACAGCACGATGATGCGATTATCGATACCGGCATCGTCCAGCGCCTTGCGCAGATCCTGCGGGCTGATGAAGTCTTCTTCGTTCTGATCCACCTGCACATACAGCGTGTGGTCTTCGGTACCGTGGGTGGTGACGAACAGCAGCAGCGCATCTTCCTTGCGATCCATGCGCTTGCCGATCGCAGCGAGCGTGTCGTAGAGATTGTCGTAGGTCGCTAGCGGTGCGTACGGCTGCTCGCCCAGATTGTCCGGATTGTTGACCAGCGTGACCACGCGGCCGCGCGCGTCGAAGCGTTGTTCGAACAATTGCTTGAGGTACAGCGTTTCGTTGCGAAACACGTCGTCGCTCGCGTCGCCGGCAAAGCCGACGACATATAGATCGGTGACGCCGCTGCGTTGCGGCTGCACGGCGGCCAGCGCTTTTTTCAGCGCGGCCTGGTCGACCGGGTCCACCTGCGCCGCGTCGTCCGCTGTCTGTGCCGGCAACGCCGCGCCCGCATCGGGATGACAGCCGGCAACCAGCAAGACCACGGCGAGCAGCACCAGCATCCGGCGCATCAACGCGTGCGACGCCAAGCGTGATTGGAGCGATGGGGACAACGCCGATGCCTCGATGATGCGTGGAATGGGAATGTGTGGGGCGGTCGATCGAACGTTGCATCTGGCGACTGCGACTGCCCTCAGACAGATGCGGAGACTGCTCAAGCCGGCAGGAGCGCGGCGCAGGCCAGAACGCATCGTCCAGCCTTGCAAGCCGCTGCGCATCGTCTTCCAACCCGTTGTTGGCGCATGCATCAGCTGGCGAACCAGTTACTCCACTGACGCATGCACGAGCTGCAAGCGGTTGCGCCAAGCCAGCCTGCTTATGTGGCTTCAACACGACTGTGCCGCTTGCAAGATGTGCCCTCCTGCGACCGCAATCAGTCGTCGTACAAGGGCCAATCCATCACATGACGCTTCGGTCCAAGTGCCTGTAGGTCCTACGTCCAACGCATCACACACGGCGTTCTTGCAACCTCACCGGCCGCCGCACCGCGACAGCCGATGTCTCAGCAAACCTGCCGGCTCAGAACACCAGCTGCGAGAAACTTTCCACGCGCAGGTGGCTGCCCACGTCCTCGGCCGAGCGTGGCGTTGGGTAGTCTTCGCGGCGGTCCAGCAGCGCGGTGCGCATGCCGGTGCGCTTGGCGGCGTCGAGTTCTTCGATCACGTCCGACAAGAACAGGATCTCCGTTGCAGGCTTGCCGATGCGCTCAATAATGCGGCGATAGCTGGCGCTCTCGCGCTTGGGGCCAAGCTCGGTATCGAACCAGTCGGTGATCAAACCACTCAGGTCGCCGGCATCGCTATGCGCGAAGAACAGCTTCTGCGCCGGTACCGAGCCGGACGAATACACGTACAGCGGAATGCCCTGCGCGTGCCAGGCTTGCAGCTGGATCGCCGCATCGGCATAGATGTGCGCGGTGAAGTCGGCGGTCTTGTAGCCGTCGCCCCAGATCAGGCCTTGCAAGGCCTTGAGCGCGGTGTGCTTGCGGTCCTCGTCGATCCAGGTCTGCAGCGTGGTGATCAACACCTCGTCCGGCACGTCTTCGCCGATCTCGTCGGCCACCTGGTTGAGCCAGTGACGCACCTGCGGGTGATTGCCGTGCTCGCGCACGTAGGCGGGCATGGCACGGCGTGCATACGGAAACAGCACGTCCTTGACGAACGAAATGCTGCTGGTCGTACCTTCGATATCGGTGAGGATCGCTTGCGGTCGTGTCATCGTCAGCTGGCCTTGTGAGGTGTCTCGGGGGCGTAGCGGGGGAATTGTTTGGCGATTTCGGTGCCGGTGAAATGTCCGACCCAGCCGTCCGGCTCGGTGAAGAAGCGGATCGCCACAAAATGCGGCTCCGGCCCCATGTCGAACCAGTGCAAGGTGCCATCGGGCACCGCGATCAGGTCGTCCTTGACGCACTCGATCTCGTAGACCTTGGCATCCACGTGCAGCGTGAACAAGCCCGAGCCGGCGACGAAGAAACGCACCTCGTCTTCCTTGTGGAAGTGTTCGTCCAGGAACTTGGCGCGCATTTCTTCGCGCTTGGGGTTATCCGGCGCGATGCTCACCACGTCCACGGTCTTGAAGCCGCGCTCGCTACTGATGCGGTCGATATCGGCGCGATAGGCGGCCATCACCTGTTCGGGCGTGGCGCCGGGTTCGACCGGCTGGCTGGCAGCCCATCGCTCGAAGGTGACGCCGATCTTGACCAGCTCGGCGGCGATCGCATCGCCATCGCGGCTGTCGAATTCCGGTGTGGTCGGGTTGGTGTCGGCAAAGATACGCAGTCGGCTCATGGCGGTCTGGCTCACGAATGGGGGACGGACAACACTCAGCGCGGGCCGCGCAGTTTCAGCAGTTCGAGTTCGCAATGCAGCAGGAATTCGAACGCTTCCAGATGGCGGCGTGCCTCGGCCATGTTGCGGCCCCAGGCATACAGGCCGTGTCCTTCGATGAGATACCCCCACATGCTCTGTTTGTCCAGCAAGGCCTCGACCTGCGCGGCCAGCACCTGCATGTCCTGGGTGTTGGCGAACACCGGCACGTCCATCGCGGTGTCGTGGGTGGTATTGCCTTCGAACGCCTTGAGCAATTCGTAGCCTTCCAGGCGGATCGCGCCGCTGCCGGCATACAGGCGGGACGCAATTGTCTGCACCGGCGAATGCGTATGCAGCACGCAGCCGATCTCCGGGAAGCGGCGATACAGCTGGGTATGCAGCAAGGTTTCGGCGGATGGACGCAGCGGGCGGCCAACGGCCTGGCCATCGAAGTCCACCACCATGATGTCTTCTTCGACCAGGCGGCCTTTGTCGCGGCCGGAGACGGTGATCGCGGCGTGCTGTTCGTCCAGACGATGAGAAAAATTGCTGCTGGTGGCGGGCGTCCAGCCGGCCTGGGCCAGCTCGCGGATGTTACCGATCAGCAACTGCGCCAGCTCGTGCAAACGGGCGGCGCTATAGGGCAGGGGGGCAGTGGTCGCATTCATGCGGCTATTCTACTGCCCCACCAGATTACGGTCAGGTGCAGCGCAGCAGGGTGTTCGACCTGCCACGCCCGGACTCCGCACATGCGCAGGGTCAGCGGCTGTCGCGCAGACGGCTGTGGCGATAGCCGTAGCCGAAATAGACCACCAGCCCCACCAAGGTCCATAGACCCATCAGCATCCAGTTGTGCAAGGTCATTGCCGACAGCAAGGCCAGGCAGCTCAGCACACCGGCGCTGCAGATCAGCCACGCGGCCGGCATGCGGAACGGACGCGGTAGTTCCGGATGCGTGCGGCGCAGGATCAAGACACCGGCGCACACGGCAGCGAAGGCGATCAGCGTGCCCATCGAGGTCAGCTCGCCCAGTACATCCAGCGGGAAGATGGCAGCCAGTAGTGCGATACCCACACCGGTGATGACGGTATTGATGTGCGGCGTGCGGTACTTGGGGTGGATGCGGGTGAAGATCGCCGGCAGCAGGCCATCGCGCGCGATGATCATGAAGATGCGCGGCTGCCCGATGATCATCACCAGCACCACCGACGACAACCCGATCAGCGCGCCCACTTCCACCACCACCCGCAACCAGGCCAGCTGCGGATGCGCGGCCACCGCTGTCACTACCGGCTCGTCGGTGCCCAGCTGGGTGAACGGCACCAGGCCAGTCATCACCGCGGCCATGGCGATGTAGAGCACGGTGCAGATCACCAGCGACAGCATCATGCCGATCGGCAGGTCGCGCTGCGGCCGGTGCGATTCCTGCGCCGCCACCGATACCGCCTCGAAGCCGATATAGGCGAAGAACACCATCGCGGCGCCGCGCAGCACGCCTTCCATGCCGTACTTGCCCGGTGCTTCGTTGGCGGGAATGAAGGGATGCCAGTTGGCCGGGTCCACGTACTTCCAGCCCGCCGCGATGACCAGGATGATCAGCCCGGTCTTGAGGATCACCATCGCCATGTTCATCGCCGACGACTTGCGGATGCCGACATAGCACAGCCAGGTCAGCAACAAGACGATGCCGGCAGCCGGCAGATTGGCGATCGCGCCGGTGCGTTGCAGCTTGCCGTCCAGCGGTGCGCTGACCAGGGAGGCGGGTAAATGGATGCCGAAGTGTTCCAGCAGGCTGAGGAAGTAGCCGGTCCAGCTGACCGCCACCGCCGAGGCGGAGACGCCGTATTCCAGCACCAGCATCCAGCCGATGAACCAGGCCGCCAGCTCGCCGAAGGTGGCGTAGGTATAGGTGTAGGCGCTGCCGGACACCGGCACCATGGCCGCAAATTCGGCGTAGGCCATGGCGCAGAACGCGCAGCAGATCGCTGCGAGCACGAACGACAGCACGATCGCCGGGCCGGCATGGTCGGCAGCGGCCTGGCCAGTGATCACGAAGATGCCGCCGCCGATCACCGCGCCGATGCCCAGGGCGGTCAGCCCCCAGGGACCGAGCGCGCGTTGAAGGCCCAGCCCGTCGGCCGCCTCATGGCTGGCGTGCGGGTGTTTGGTGGCCCAAAGTTGTTTGAACATGGAGCGGTTCCGGCTTGGCGCTGCGCGCGATCGTTGAACGAGAAGACCGGCGCGACGCCGGTCTTGAGAGGGTCAGGCCTTGCGGGCCAGACGGCTATGGTGGATGCCATAGCCGAAATAGATGAACAGGCCGATCACGGTCCAGCCCACAAACACCTTCCAGTGCTCCTGGAAGGCCTGGAAGAACAGGGCCAGGCACGCAAGCGTACCCAACGGGCAAATTATCATCGCCAGCGGTACCCGGAACGGACGCTCCAGCTCGGGCTTGGTGAAGCGCAGCACCATCACGCCGGCGCATACGGTGGCGAAGGCAAGCAGGGTGCCCATCGACACCAGTTCGCCCAGCACGCTGAGCGGGATCAACCCGGCTAGTGATGCGGCGACCACGCCGACGATCACGGTGCCGACATACGGCGTATGGAACTTCGGATGCACCTTGCCGAACAGCTTGGGCATCAATCCATCTTTGGCCATGGTGTAGAAGATGCGCGGCTGCGCCATCAGCATCACCAGCACCACCGAGGACAGGCCGGCGATCGCGCCGATCTCCACCGCGGTCTTGAGCCAGCTCAATTGCGGGTGCGCTTCCAGCGCGGTGGCCACCGGCTTGGCGGTGCCGAGCTGGGTATAGGGCATCAAACCTGTCAGCACTGCGCAGACGATGATGTAGATGATGGTGCACACCGCCAGCGAGCCTAAGATACCGATCGGCATGTTGCGTTGCGGATCCTTGGTTTCACCGGCTGAGGTCGATACCGCATCGAAGCCAATGTAGGCAAAGAACACGATCGAGGCAGCGCGGAACACGCCGCTCCAGCCAAATACGCCGGGCGCAGTATTTTCGGGAATGAAGGGATGCCAGTTAGCCGGGTCGACATATGCCGCGCCGAAGCCGACAAACAGGCAGATCACTGCGATCTTGATCGCAACGACAATCGCGTTGATGAAGGCTGACTGGGTAATGCCGACGTAGCACAACCCACTCACAGCAGCCACGATGAGCACGGCAGGCAGATTGAGGATGTTGCCAGAGGCCACGAACTTGCCATTGATCCAGGCAAGCGGGGCGTTGGTCAGCTCTGTCGGGAATGGAAGACCCAGCGTCCCGGTGATGAAGCTGATCAGATAGGCAGACCATGCCACCGCGACGCTTGACCCTGCAAACAGATACTCCAATACCAGGCACCAGCCAATGAACCAGGCGACGCCTTCGCCAAGCGTGGCGTACGAGTAGGAGTACGCGCTGCCGGAGACCGGCATCATCGCCGCGAATTCGGCGTAGCACAGGCCAGCAAACGTACAGGCGATGCCCGCGAAGACGAACGACAGCATCACCGCTGGCCCAGCATGGCTGGCAGCCGCCTGGCCGGTCATCACAAAGATACCGGCGCCGATCACTGCGCCGATGCCGAGCATGATCAGGTGCTTGGCGGTGAGGGTCCGTTGTAGCGTCGCTTCGCCCTGCAGGCCGCCTTCGACCGGTTCGCCCGCATCCACATGTCCAGCGGGCTCGATCGGTTTGACCCTCAACAGAGACTTCAGCATTCGGTACATCCCTAAGTGGCAGAACGAAGGCGCGCGCGCCTGGGCGAAGGTGTGCGCCGCATCCCAATGGGACAGGCAAGCGGCCTACCTTGCCAAAGCTACACGCTCACGACAAGCGCGTACGCAGCATGAATGGCGATAATGGTCGCTGATCCATGCGCAACCGAGAACGACCGATGGTGGATGCAACCCTGCGGCAGCGACTGGCTGCCTACCGCGCACGTTGGCCGGACGAGGCCGAGGTGACCGACCAGTTCGTGCAGCTGCTGGACGATGCCAACGATCCGTTCGTGCGCGAGCGTGTCGAAGGTCATTTCACCGGCTCGGCCTGGGTGGTCAGCGCCGACGGCAGCCGCACGCTGCTGACCCACCACCGCAAGTTGCAGCGCTGGTTGCAGCTGGGCGGCCACGCCGACGGCGACCGCGATCTGGCGCAGGTGGCGTTGCGCGAAGCCGAAGAAGAGTCCGGTCTGACCGGTTTGCGGCTGGCAGATACCGAGCTGTTCGACCTGGACCGCCACTGGATCTCCGCACGCGGCGAGGTGGCGGGGCACTGGCATTTCGACGCGCGTTACGTGGTGGTCGCAGGCACGGACGAAGCGTTCGAAGTCAGCGAAGAATCGCTGGCCCTGGCGTGGCGCCCGATTACCGAGCTGCTCGCCGAGCCAGAGCTGGATCCGTCGATGCGGCGTATGGCCGAGAAGTGGGTGGCCCGAGGCGTGTGACGGGTGCTCAGGGAGTGCGCCCTCATCCGCCCTGCGGGCACCTTCTCCCGCAGGCGGGAGAAGGGAGCAGGCGGCAGCAAGCGGGAGAAGCGGGCAGGTGGAGAAGGATGACCTGCACTCCCTTCTCCCGCTGGCGGGAGAAGGTGGCGCAAAGCGCCGGATGAGGGCCGCTCCTGTACCAACCGATCAATACAAAATCCGCGTCCGCAATGTCCCTTCGATCAAGGCCAAGCCTTCCTTCAGCGCGGTGGCCTGCGCCTCGCTGGCGCTGACGTCGATCACCACATAGCCGACCTTGGCATCGGTACGCAGGAACTGGCCGTCGATGTTGACGTTGTGGCGCGAGAACAGCTCGTTGATCTTGGACAGCACACCCGGCACGTTGCGGTGGATATGCAGCAGTCGCAGGCTGTCGGGGTGCTCGGGCAGCGTCACTTCCGGGAAATTCACCGCCGACAAGGTGCTGCCGTTATCGCTGTAGCGCACCAGCTTGGCGGCCACTTCGATGCCGATATTGTCCTGCGCTTCCAGCGTGCTGCCACCCACGTGCGGGGTCAGGATCACGTTGTCGTGCGCGATCAACGGCGATTCGAATGCATCGCCGTTGCCCTTGGGCTCGACCGGGAACACGTCCACCGCCGCGCCGCCGATCTGGCCCGAGGTAAGTGCCGCATCCAGCGCGTCGATGTCGATCACGGTGCCGCGCGAGGCGTTGATCAGGTGCGCGCCAGGCTTCATGCGGGCGATTTCTGCCGCGCCGATCATGTCCTTGGTGGATGGCGTCTCCGGCACGTGCAGCGTCACCACGTCCGAGCGCGCCAGCAGGTCGTCCAGATCGATCGCCGCACGGGCGTTACCCAGTGACAGCTTGGTTTCGATGTCGTGGAAGATCACCTGCATCCCTAAGGACTCGGCCAGCACGCCAACCTGGGTGCCGATGTGCCCGTAGCCGACGATGCCCAGCACCTTGCCGCGCGTTTCGTGGCTGCCAGCAGCCGATTTGGACCAGCCGCCGCGATGGCATTCGGCATTTTTCTGCGGGATGCCGCGCAGCAGCAGGATCGCCTCGGCGATCACCAGCTCGGCCACGCTGCGGGTGTTGGAGTAGGGCGCGTTGAACACCGGAATGCCGGCCAGCTCGGCCGCATCCAGGTCGACCTGATTGGTGCCGATGCAGAAGCAACCCACCGCCATCAGCCGCTTGGCATGCGCCAGCACCTCGGCGCTCAACTGCGTACGCGAGCGGATGCCCACGATATGCGCGTCGGCGATGCGCGCGATGAGCTCGTCTTCGGGCAACGACTTGGCGTGCAATTCGATCTGCGAATAACCGGCGGCGCGGAATACATCCACGGCGGTCGGGCTGCTGCCTTCCAGCAACAGGACGCGGATGTCCTGCTTGGGAAACGAGGTTCTCTTCGGCGACATGGGGAGCGCATTGCAGCAATCGGGTCGGCAACTATGCCAGATGAGGTGCCGGATTGGGCGCTCGCCATGCATGGGTTGCACGCGGCAATCCCTTGCGCTGCAACGGTTTCAGCTGAATCCAACGCAGCGCAAGCGCACCACGGCGCAACTGGACGAGGCCGGCGCGCACTGGCACGCTGTGCGGTTCCTACTGCCGCGCCGTGCCCCATGACCGATCCCCGCATTCTTTCGTTGCAACAGGCCGTGCCGGCATTGCGTTTGAAGACCGAGCCGGCCGACCTGGAGCATTACGGCCGCGACTGGACCCGGCGCTGGACGCCCAACCCGCTGGCCATTGCACTGCCAGGCTCGGTCGAAGAAGTGCAGGCCGTGGTGCAATGGGCGAATGCGCAAGGCGTGGCGGTGGTGCCATCGGGCGGCCGTACCGGTTTGTCCGGTGGCGCGGTGGCCGCCAACGGCGAGCTGGTGCTCAGCCTGGAACGCTTGAACAAGCCGCTGGACTTCAACGCAGTGGATCGCACGCTCACCGTGCAGGCCGGCATGCCGCTGGAAGCAGTGCACAACGCCGCGCGCGACCGCGGGCTGGTGTATCCGGTGGATTTCGCCGCACGCGGGTCCTGCTCGATCGGCGGCAACATCGCCACCAATGCCGGTGGCATTCGCGTGATCCGCTATGGCAACACGCGCGAATGGGTGGCCGGTTTGAAAGTGGTCACCGGCGGCGGCGAGTTGCTCGAGCTCAACAATGCGTTGGTGAAAAATTCCAGTGGCTACGATTTCCGTCATCTGATGATCGGTTCCGAAGGCACGCTCGGCATCGTGGTCGAAGCGACGCTGCGGCTGACCGACCCACCGCCGCCGAGCAATGTGATGCTGCTGGCACTGCCCTCGTTCGAGGTCTTGATGCAGGTGTTTGCCGCGTTTCGCGCGCAGCTGCGGCTGGAAGCGTTCGAGTTCTTCACCGACCGCGCGCTGGAGCACGTGCTCGCGCACGGCGCGCAGGCACCGTTTGCCGAGGTCCACCCGTATTACGTGGTCACCGAGTTCGCGGCCGGCGATGCAGCGCAGGAAGCTGCCGCGATGGCTGCGTTTGAAACCTGCATGGAGCAGGGCTGGGTCAGCGACGGGGTGATCAGCCAGAGCGATGCGCAGGCCGCACAACTGTGGCGGCTGCGCGAGGGCATCACCGAAGCGGTGGCGCGATATACGCCGTACAAGAACGACGTGTCGGTGCGCATCTCGGCAATGCCGGCGTTTCTGGCCGAAACCCAGACATTGCTTGGCGAGGCGTATCCGCACTTCGATGTGGTGTGGTTTGGTCATATCGGCGACGGCAACCTGCATATCAATGTGCTCAAGCCCGACGACACCAGTCAGGCTGATTTTGTGACGGCCTGCGATCAGGTCACCAAGGTGCTGGCGCACGCGTTGCAGCGCTTTGGCGGCAGCATTTCCGCCGAACACGGCATTGGCCTGGTCAAGAAGCCGTACCTGGGGAGCACCCGCTCTGCCGCAGAAATCGCGCTGATGCGTGGCGTCAAACATGTGCTGGATCCTCAGCTTTTGCTGAATCCCGGCAAGCTGTTCGACATGGACAACGTGCCCGGCGCGACGCCTGCCGGGTAGTCTCTTCATCACCTCACATGGAATCGACATGCCGATGATGCGCTCTCTG
This sequence comes from Xanthomonas sp. WCS2018Noco2-27, assembly GCF_031843525.1. Classification (NCBI taxonomy): domain Bacteria; kingdom Pseudomonadati; phylum Pseudomonadota; class Gammaproteobacteria; order Lysobacterales; family Lysobacteraceae; genus Xanthomonas; species Xanthomonas sp. WCS2018Noco2-27. The sequence goes on from NZ_JAVTIK010000001.1 coordinate 678,673, forward strand.
GTGTTTTGTGCTTTGACCCTGCTGCCGCTGGCAGCCGCCGCATCCAGTCTTGCGGGTACTTCGGCCGGTGCATCGTCCGCCGGTTCGTCCAACAGCAGCAGTTCCGGCGACGACAAGGTGGTTGCCGACGCACGCGAAGATGCGGCCGGCTTTGTCGCCAGCGATGGCGCCATTCGCGGCGCGCGTCTGGAAGCGGCGTTGCTGCAATTGCGCAGTCGCAGCGATGCGGCGCGTGTGTCCAGCGATCTGGAACTGGCTCAGTCCATCCTGGCGCAGTGAATCGTCGCCGCCGGTGCGCATGGCTGTGGCTGGCCGCAGCGATCGCACCGGCGGCGCAAGCCCAACCGCAGCTTTCGCCTAAGCTGCAGGTGACGGTTGTCGCATCGGAGTTGACTCCGTTAGAGCGCGCTGCCAGCCAGGCGCTGGTGCAGCAAGTCTTACAGCGCTTGCCGCCGGGCTGGGTAGGGCGCGACGCGGCGCCCATTCAATTGCAGTGGCGCCGCGATCTGCCGGCGCAGGTGCACGGCCGCGCGATTGGCAATCGCATTCTGCTCGATCATGCGTTGTTGCAAGCCTGGAGCGTGCAGTCCGCCAGCGCACGCTCAGACATCGGCGCGCCAGCCACGCGGGCGGCGATGGCAGCGGTGGTGCACGAACTGGCGCATGTGCGCGACCGTGGCACCGGCAGCAGCTTGTCGCGCGACCCACGCCTGCGCGACCTTGCCGGCTGGCAGGTGCGTCCCTGGCGGATCGGACGCGGCGCAAACCGCTTCAGCGACCGTAGTCCCGATGCGTACGAGCGACATAGCCCGGCCGAATTCGTTGCGGTCAATCTCGAGCATTACGTGCTGGATGCGGACTATGCCTGCCGCCGTCCCGCGCTGGCGGCGTGGTTTTCCGAGCGGCTAGGGCCGCCGCAGGAGGCGGCAACATGCGCGCCGACCTTGCCGTATCTGCAGGCCGACAACGATGCCGGTGCGATGTCGTTGCTGACGCTGGACCCATCGCGGGTCTATGCGGTGGACTATCTGCTTGCCGAAGGCAACGAGCAGCCGATGAGTCGCTGGGGCCACAGCATGTTGCGGCTGGTGATCTGCGCGCCAGGTCGCGTGCCAGGGCCGGCGTGCCGGCTGGATCTGCAGTATCACCGCGTGCTGTCGTTTCGTGCGTTCGTCGGTGATGTGCAGATCTCCAGCTGGCGTGGGCTGACCGGCTCGTATCCGTCGCGGCTGTTCGTGCTGCCGTTGAACCAGGTCATCGACGAATACACCAAGGTAGAACTGCGTGCCCTGTCGTCGGTGCCGCTGGCGCTGAGCCCGGATGAGATCGCCGCTTTGCTGACGCGCGCCGCGCAGGTGCACTGGAGCTACGACGGGCGCTATTACTTCATCAGCAACAACTGCGCGGTGGAAACCTACAAGTTGTTGCACGACGGGGTGCCGCGTCTGGCCGCAGCCGGCCTGTCGTCGATCACTCCGCGTGGCGTGCGCCAGCGCCTGCAGCACGCTGGCCTTGCCGATCTGCGCGTGCTGGACGACCGCGCGCAGGCCACGCGTCAGGGCTATTACTTCGAATCGGCTGCCGCGCACTATCAGGCCATGTTCGATGTGCTTCGACGCGGTATCCCGGTGCCGCAGACGAGTGTGGCGCAATGGCTGGATGCCGCGCCTGATGCACGCGCGCAGTGGTTCGAGCGCGGTGGCTTGCGCGAAACCGCAGCCGCATTGCTGCTGGAACAAGCCGCGTTACGGCGACAGGAGCTGGTGGCGCGCGATGCGCTCAAGCACCTGTTGCGGCCCGGCATTGCCGAGCGTGCAGCAGTGCAGGAGCAGCTGCAGAGTCTGTTCGCCCGGCAGGCGCAGCTCAGTCACCCGGCGGCGCTTCTCGATGGCTCCGGTTTCGATGGCCCCGGCTACGGACTGCCGCAGGCCGACGAGCAACAGCGCCTGAGCGCGCAGGTCGCCCAGGCAAGCGGCGGTCTGGCCGATGGCTGGAAGCAATTGCAGGCCTTGGGCCGACAACAGTTGCCAGCCGAGTTGCGTACCGGTCTGGAGCAGGGCGAGGCGAACGTGGAAAGACTGCGTGCACGACTGCGGGTGCTTGCACAGCCGGTGCAGGCAGCTGCGGCCGTGCCGGCGCAGCAGGCGCTTGGCGAGCAATAAGGTTGGCGTCTGCGTCGGTTGGTGATGGCGCTGCAGGCATTGTGCAAGTGCAGCCGAGAACCGGACGGGCGTGCGACTAAGTGGCGCTTCTAGACAGAGCGAGCGATTCGTTGCCGGCGACCGCGCACACGTAGCGTTCCCGCACAAAAAACAACGAAAAATACGCGCTCTTCAGCATGTTTCGCCGTGGAGGAGCGGCTTGCTGCCATCGAGTGCGCAGCAAACCGGTACATCTCTCGCACGCACTGCTCAAGTTGCCGGCTGCAACTCCGCCTGGGTGGCGTATTGCCGCAACCACTGGCTCACCTGCGCATCGTTGCGGTACCGCTGCATCAGCTTGGCAAGGCGTGCCGGTGCGGGTGTGCAGAACTGCGCAATCGCTACTTCGATTTCGTGGCGACGGTCGGCGTCGTAGGGCTCTTCGCCGGCGAAGTGTTCGCAGGTGTCGTAGTCCTCCACCAGCTTGCGCACATCCTTCGGCATGCCGCACAGGCCTGCCGGATGTTGCAGCCATTCGTCTTCCACCTTGGGATCGGTGCAGGCGACCGCAGCGGAGGCCGGCGCAGGGGCCGGTTCCGTGGTGCAGGCAGCCAGCAGCCCCAACGTCAGGGCAACGGCCAGGCGACGCATCAGTCGGCGCGGCCGGCAAATTCGCCGGTGGTGGTGTTGACCAGCACGCGCTCACCGTTGGTGATGTACTCGGGCACCATGATTTCCATGCCGGTGTTGAGCTTGGCCGGTTTGGGACGCTTGGTGGCGGTGCCGCCCTTGAGCTCCGGTGGCGTCTCGATCACTTCCAGCGTCACCGTCTGCGGCAACTGCACCGCCACCGGCTGGTCGTCGATCACCTGCACATAGATGCCGGTCAGACCATCGGTGATGTAGCCGGCATCGGTGCCGATCACATCGGCGTCCAGGGTGTAAGGCGTGAAATCTTCGTCGTCCATGAACACGAACGCTTCGCCATCCTTGTACGAAAACGTGGACAGGCGACGCAGCAGTTCCACTTCGGGCAGATTGTCGTCGGCATCGAAGCTGGCATCGGTTTTTACGCCGCCCGGCACGCTGTACATGATGAAGCGGAAGCGCACGTTGCCTCCGCGTCCCTGCGGCGAGCTGCGCTCGATGTCGCGAATCTGGTAAATGCCGCCGTTGTATTCGACGACGTTGCCTTTCTTGATGTCGTTAGCTTTCATGGGAATCGTGAGTAGGGAATGGGGAATTGGAAAAGCCGGTAGCGGGGTGCTGAGAGTAGGGCGCCATTGCGATTCCCCATTCTCGATTCCCCATTCCCGGCCTACTTGGGCGCCAACCGCACGCCGCCATCCAGGCGAATCGTTTCGCCGTTGAGGTAGCGGTTGCGCAGGATGAAGGCGACGGTGTCGGCGTATTCGTCGGGTTGACCCAGGCGCGAGGGGAACGGGATGGAGGCGGACAGCGATTGCTGCACGGCCTCGGGCATGCCGTCGACCATCGGGGTCCAGAACACGCCCGGTGCAATCGTCATCACGCGGATGCCGAAGCGCGCCAGTTCGCGCGCCATCGGTAGGGTCATGCTGACCACGCCGCCCTTGCTGGCGGCATAGGCCGCCTGGCCGATCTGGCCTTCATAGGCGGCCACCGAGGCGGTGTTGATGATCACCCCGCGCTCACCATCGTCGCCGGCAGCGTTGTGCTGCATCACATCGGCCGCGGCCTTGGCGACATTGAAGCTGCCGACCAGGTTGACCAGCACGGTGGTGCGGAAGGTCGCCAGCGGCATCGGCGCCTCCTTGCCCAGCACACGGCCGGCGCCGAGGATGCCGGCGCAATTCACCGCAAGATTCAGCCCGCCCAGCGCTTGCGCGGCCTGCGCGATATTGGCGGCAACCTGCGCCTCATCCGTGACATCGGTGGCGAAGTAATGCGCGTTGCCGGCACCCAGCAAGGCCAGCGCCGCATCGGCCTTGTCGGCATTGACGTCGAACAACGCAACCTTGCCGCCGTCGGCCACGATGCGCTGCGCCACTGCCAGGCCCAGGCCGGACACGCCACCGGTGATGACGGCAAGAACAGAAGATGGCTGCATGCGGTGGTTCCCTGGTAGAGACAAGCATGGCGGCGGATGCCGGCACGCGAACGGTGGACGAGGCGGCCGGCAATTCTAGCCGAAGCCTTTGCGCGATCGTGCCGGTGGACGCTGGCGCTGCAACGGCAGCAGCGCGGTGTCAGCCGGCGGCCGCCAGCGCCTTGCCGACCTTGCTGCCGGTGTCGCGGCCCAGTAGCTGCGCCAGCCAGCGGCCCGTGTGGGCGAGGGCAGGTAGGTCGATCCCGGTCGAGATGCCCAAGCCGTGCAGCAGATACACCACGTCTTCGCTGGCGACATTGCCGCTGGCGCCCTTGGCGTACGGGCAACCACCGGCGCCGGACACCGCGGCATCGACCACGCGCACGCCTTGTTCCAGGCAGGCCGCGATATTGGCCAGCGCCTGCCCATAGGTGTCGTGGAAATGCACAGCTAGTGCGTGCATCGGCACCACCTCAGCCACCGCGGCCAGCATCTGGCGCGCCTTGCGCGGGGTGCCGACGCCGATGGTGTCGCCCAGCGAAATTTCGTAGCAGCCCAGCGCGTACAGCCGCTGCGCGACGTCCACCACGTCGGCCACTGGCACCTCGCCTTGATACGGGCAACCCAGCACCGTGGAGACGTAGCCGCGCACGCGCACGCCGTCGCTGGCAGCCTGTGCAAGGATCGGCCGGAACCGCTCGATCGATTCGTCGATACCGGCATTGGTATTGGTGCGGTTGAAGGCCTCCGACGCTGCGGTGAAGACCGCCACTTCCTGCGCGCCGGCTGCCTGCGCACGGGTGTAACCCTGCAGGTTCGGCACCAGCACCGGATAGGCGATGCCTGGCGCCTGGGCGATGCCGGCGAAGACCTCGGCTGCGTCGGCCAGCTGCGGCACCCAGCGCGGGCTGACGAAGCTGGTCGCCTCGATGGTGCGCAGGCCGGTGGCCGACAACCGATCGATCAACGCGATCTTGTCGGCAGTGGCGATCGGTTGCGCCTCGTTCTGCAGCCCATCGCGCGGGCCGACCTCGACAATGCGCACGAAGTCGCTCATGCGCGAGCCCCGCTGCCTGCAGTAGTACGAACAGCGACCAACACCACACCGCGCACGGTCGCTGCGGTGCGTCGACAATCATCAGTGAAAGACATCGTTAACGTGCTCATGCGGCGCGGTGACAGACCACTTCGATGTTGTTGCCATCGGGGTCGAGTACGAAAGCGCTGTAATAGTCAGGGTGATACTGCGTGCGCAGGCCAGGTGCACCATGGTTGCGGCCGCCTGCAGCGAGCGCAGCCCGATGAAACGCATCGACCTCGGCGCGGTGGGTGGTGGCCAACGCCAGATGCGTATTGCCCGGCGCCTGTGGGGCGGCGCCCAGCCAGAGAAATGGCCGCTCGATACCGAAGCCGGCGTGGGCGCGGGTGCCTGTTTGTTCTGCACTCAGCTCCGTGATCAATGCAATGTTCAAAGGAGCCAATGCGGCCTGATAGAACGCCACGCTGGCGCCCAGGTCGCTGCATGCAAGTCCCACATGATCGATCACGCTCATGCCGCGTTCTCCGGCATCCAGGCCGGCGAGCGTTTTTCCAGGAATGCGCCCAGGCCCTCCTGGCCTTCGGGCGAGACGCGCAAGCGGGCGATCCACGCGGCATTGGCGGCATCGATGGCATCGCGGTCGGCGGCCGGCAGCACCGAGCGGACCAGCGACTTGGCCGTGCTGGCGGCCAGCGGCGCGGCCGCCAGCAGCAGGCGCACCTGCCGCTCCACCGCGATATCCAGTTGATCGGCTGCCACCAGTTGATGCAGCAGCCCCAACAACTGCGCGGTGCCGGCGTCGAAGATCTCGCCGGTGGCGAACCAGCGGCGCGCCTGGCGTGCGCCGATGGCGGCGATGACATACGGCGAAATCACCGCGGGCAAGAGCCCGAGCTTGCTCTCGGTCAGGCCGAAGCGCGCCTCGGTGCAGCCGATGGCGATATCGCAGCACGCCACCAGCCCCACGCCGCCGCCGAAGGCTGCGCCATTGACGCGCGCGATGGTGGGTTTGGGCAGTTCGTCGAGCGTGCGCATCAGGCGCGCCAGCGCCAGTGCATCGGCGGCATTCTCGGCCTCGCTGGCGGTGGCCATGCCGCGCATCCAGTGCAGGTCCGCGCCGGCAGAGAAGGCGCCGCCGTCACCGGTCAGGATCACCACGCGAATGTGCGCCGCCGTGCCGGCCTGCTGCAGTGCGTCGGTCAACGCGGCAATCAATGTCGCATCGAAGGCGTTGTGGACGGTCGGGCGGTGCAGTCGCAAGCTGCGGACCGGTCCCTGGTCCTCAACGATCAAGCCGGTGTCCTGCATTGCGCATACGTCCATGAATGGGATGCGAACCATGATAGCGGCACGGGTCGCCGGAGCCATGACGCGGTGCGTCGATGCTAGAATTGAGAACCATTCCTAACAATCAGGCCGTCTTTGTGACGCTGTCCGACATGCCTTTGCATCGCGCCGCCATCGTGGACTCCGTGGAGGATCGTCTCCCCAACGACACGATCGCCCGGCGCCTGCGCGAGCTGGGGTTTGTCGCAGGCGAGGAAGTGACCGTGCTGGCCACCGGGCCGGTCGGCCGCGAACCGTTGCTGGTGCAGGTGGGCTACACGCGTTTTGCCCTGCGCCGCAGCGAGGCCGCGCGCGTGCAGGTGCGGACAGACGGAGCATCGGCATGAATGCGGCGGCCGTGCCGCTGCGTTTGGCGCTGGTGGGCAACCCCAACAGCGGCAAGACCGCGCTGTTCAACCAGCTGACCGGCAGTCGCCAGAAGGTAGCCAACTACACCGGCGTCACCGTCGAGCGTAAGGAAGGGCATTTCCGTGCGCCGTCCGGTCGCGACTTTGCGGTGCTCGATCTGCCAGGCGCCTACAGCCTGCAACCGGCCAGCCTGGACGAAGCGATCACCCGCGACCTGTGCCGTGGTTTCTACCCCGGCGAGCCGGCGCCGGACGTGCTGGTGTGCGTGATGGATGCCACCAACCTGCGCCTGCATCTGCGCTTTGCGCTGGAGCTGCGCGAGTTGGGGCGGCCGATGATCGTGGCACTGAACATGGTCGACGCCGCGCAACGGCGTGGCATCGTGATCGATCTGCCGGCGCTGGAGCAGGCGCTCGGCGTGCCGGTGGTGGAGACCGTTGCGGTGCGGCGCGGTGGCGCCAAGGCTCTGGTCGAGCGCATCGATGCGCAGGCCGCCAGCCTGGCGGCACCGACCGCCACGCCGCCTGCCGACGGCAACTACCATTCGCAGGTGCGGCAGATCCTGAGCGCGGCGGTGACCATGCCGACGCGGACCTCGCGCGTGGACGATGCGCTGGACCGCTGGCTGCTGCACCCGATCTGGGGGCTGGTGACGCTGGCGGTGGTGATGTTCCTGATCTTCCAGGCGGTGTACGCCTGGGCCACGCCGCTGATGGACCTGATCGATGCCGGCACCGCATTGCTGGGCGAATGGGTGGGCACCACGCTGCCGGAGGGCCCGCTCAACAGTCTGCTCAAGGACGGCATCATTGCCGGTCTGGGCGGGGTGATCGTGTTCCTGCCGCAGATCCTGATCCTGTTCGCCTTCATCCTGGCACTGGAAGAATCCGGTTATCTGCCGCGTGCGGCATTCCTGCTTGATCGCATGATGGCGGCAGCCGGCTTGTCCGGGCGCTCGTTCATTCCGTTGCTGTCGAGCTTTGCGTGCGCGGTGCCGGGCATCATGTCCACGCGCAGCATCCAGGACCCGCGCGATCGCCTTGCCACCATTATGGTCGCGCCATTGATGACGTGCTCGGCGCGCCTGCCGGTGTACGCGCTGTTGATCGGTGCGTTCATTCCGCAGAAAACCGTGTGGGGCATCTTCAATCAGCAGGGGCTGATCCTGTTCGCCCTGTATGCCGCCGCCATCGTCAGCGCGTTGCTGGTGTCGTGGACCATGAAGAAGTGGCGTCGCGACAAAAGCGAGCATCCCTTGATGCTGGAGCTGCCGTCGTACCGAGTGCCGCAGCTGCGCGACCTGGCCTTGGGCTTGTGGGAACGCGCGGTGATCTTTCTCAAGCGCGTCGGCGGCATCATCCTGGCGCTGACCATTCTGCTGTGGTTCCTGCTGTCGTTCCCGGCCGCGCCGGCCAATGCGACCTTGCCGCCGATCGACTACAGCTTTGCCGGCCGCATCGGCCACGCGATGGCGGTGTTCTTCGCGCCGCTGGGCTTCAACTGGCAGATCTGCATCGCGTTGATTCCCGGCCTGGCCGCGCGCGAAGTGGCGGTGGCGTCGCTGGCCACCGTCTATGCGTTGTCGGCTGCCGATGACGACGCAGCGGCGCAGGCCTTGTCGCCGCTGATCAGCGACGGCTGGTCGCTGGCCACCGCGCTGTCGCTGCTGGTCTGGTACATCTACGCGCCGATGTGCATCTCCACCCTGGCCACGATCAAGCGCGAAACCAACTCGTGGAAGCAGATGACCATCAGTGCGGTCTACCTGTTCGCACTGGCGTATCTGGCCTCGCTGGTGACCTACCAGCTGGCCGTGTTGTTTGGCGCCGGCTGACATGGATCTTTCGCTCACCCTGCAATACGTGGTCATCGCTATCGCAGTGCTGGTCAGTCTTTGGGTGGTGATGAAGAAGCAATTCCCGAGCGCCTTGCGACGCATGCGCGGCGCGCTGGCACTCGCGTTGCTGCGCGATGGGCGACCGGCCTGGATGCAGACCCTGGGGAGACGCGTGGCGCCGCCGGCCACGCAAAGCAGTGCGGCCTGCGGTGGTTGCGACAGTTGCGGCCCAGTGCCAACACGCAAGCACTGATCCCGTTCGCCTCGGTTAAACTTGCACGGCCGCAGGACGCGGCGTGACAGGGGGCAGTACATGCGTTTGCTGGTGTTGTTGGCGGTTTTGGCCGCGGTTGCGGGGTTGTACAACTATGGCGGCGACGCGCTCGACGAGACGCAGGTGCGCGATTTCTACGCGGCGCACGACAAGGCGATGGTGAGTCAGGATGGTGAGGCGCTCTGCGCCATGACCGCGCCGGAATTCGAAATGGTGGTGCTGTACCGCATGGACTCCCATCAGAAACGCGAGACCGTCAATCGCGCCAAGTACTGCAAGTCCAACGGCGAGTGGGCACAGGTGCTGCAGCAGATGCGCTCTGTGGCGGAGCCGGAAGAACTGATGGACTACAAGCATTCGATTACCAAGATCGAGATCGCGCCCGATGAGCAATCGGCGATGGTCGAAACACGCGCAACGCTCGGCCTGCCGGGTCTGCGCATGACTTTCCGTTCGCGCGACAAGGTGGTGCGCAAGCGCTGGAAGACCTTGATCACGCGTAGCGAAGGCACCGCCTGGGTTGGTCCGGCGTATCGGTAGCCGGTAACCACGGTGCCTTCTACTGCCGCCAAGACCGTCTAACGACGCGACTGCGCGCACCGCCAGTTGGGCGCGGCCGATGCTCGGTGCGGCAGTGTCCACTCGTCCGCTCCGGTTCTAGGCGCGGCCGTCCACACCCACCTGACGACGGCTCGCCACGTTCTGTCAGCGCTCTACATCGCAGCACGCACGCTGCAGTGCACAGCGCCTGCATTACGGGCGTTGGGTATGCTTGCGGTATGACGACCTCCTTCCAGATCTCCCGACGTGCGCAGGCGCTGACCAGTTCGGCGATTCGCGAAATCCTCAAGGTGACCGAGCGGCCGGAGGTGACGTCCTTCGCCGGCGGTCTGCCATCGCCGGCGACCTTTCCGGTCGAGCGCATGCGCGCGGCCAGCGATCAGGTGTTGCGCGATGCGCCGCAGGCAGCGTTGCAATACGGCCCCACCGAAGGCTATGCGCCATTGCGCGAATGGGTGGCCGCGCGCTTGAGTCGCGATGGCGCCACGATCCGGCCCAGCCAGGTGCTGATCACCACCGGCTCGCAGCAAGGCCTGGATCTGCTCGGCAAGGTGTTCATCGACGAAGGCAGCAAGGTGCTGGTGGAGACGCCGAGCTATCTGGGCGCATTGCAGGCGTTTTCGCTGTTCCAACCAGCGTTTGTCGGCATGCCATCGGACGACGATGGCGTGGTGGTGGATGCGCTGGATCCGGCGCTGCTGGCCGATGCGCGCTTTCTGTATTGCCTGCCCAATTTTCAGAATCCCACTGGTCGTCGCCTGCCATTGGCGCGACGTCAGGCGCTGGTCGCGCGTGCGGCCGAGGCCGGTGTGCCGATCGTCGAAGACGACCCGTACGGCGAGCTGTACTACAGCGGCGAACCCCTGCCGAGCCTGCTGTCGATGAACCCGGAAGGCGTCATCTACATGGGCTCGTTCTCCAAGGTGTTGGCGCCCGGGTTGCGGTTGGGGTATGTCGTCGCGCCGGAGGCGGTGCTGGGCAAGCTAATCCAGGCCAAGCAGGCGGCCGATCTGCATACGCCTTCGTTCACCCAGCGCATGGTGTATCAGACGCTGCAGGACGACTTTCTCGACACGCATATCCCGCAGATCCGCGCGCTGTACGCGCGGCAGTGCAGTCTCATGCTGGACGCGTTGGACCGCCACTTCCCGGCGCAGGTGCAGTGGAACCGCCCCGAAGGCGGCATGTTCCTCTGGGTGACGCTGCCGCCGGGTCTGGATGGCACCGTGCTGCTGGCGCGTGCGATCGCACGCAATGTCGCCTTCGTGCCGGGTGCGCCGTTCTTTGCGACCTTGCCGCAAGTCAACACGCTGCGGCTGTCGTTCGTCACCGTGCCGGGCGAGAAGATCGATGCCGGCATCCAGGTGCTGGGTGAGGTGCTACGCGAGGCGCTGGCCGAACTGCCAGGGCAGGGCGCATGACATCGCCTGCGTTGGTGTCGCAAGCGCCGGTTGCCACGCACATCGATAGCGTCGCAATTGGTGTTGCGCGCGACTTCACCCGCCCCGGTAGCCGCAGCGCGATCGACAAGCGCGTCGTGCACGGGTCGCTGCAAGTCGGTGTCGAAGGCTTGCAAGGCGACGAGCAGGGCGACCGGCGCGTGCATGGCGGGCCGGACAAGGCGATTCATCATTATCCGCGCGACCACTACGCTGCCTGGCGCAACGAGATTGGCGCGCATGCACTGCTGGAAGCGGCCGGCGCGTTCGGCGAGAACCTGAGCAGCACCGGCCTGACCGAGGCCACGGTCTGCCTTGGCGATCGCTTTAGGTTGGGCACGGCCGTGGTGGAGGTCTCGCAGCTGCGTCAACCGTGCTGGAAGCTGTCGGACCGCTTCGGTGTGCGCGACATGGCGCGCCGGGTGCAGGAAACCGGCCGCACCGGCTGGTATTACCGCGTACTGCAGCCCGGTGCCGTGGCCTCCGGCGACACGCTGACACTGCAGGAGCGGCCGCATCCGAAGTGGAGCCTGTCGCGGGTACAGCAGGTGCTGTATGCACGCGAAGTCGATGTCGCGGCCATCACCGAGCTGCTACGTCTTCCGTTGGTGCCGTCGTGGCAGGCCTTGTTCGAGCGCCGCCTGCAGCGCAGCGAAGTGGAGAGCTGGAGCAGGCGCCTGACCGGCGTCGACGAATAAAGAGCAGCTAACAAAAAACCACCGTGCTCACCTCCAGGCGGGCGCGGCCGGTGCTCGGAATTCTCTTGTACGACTCGCACGCGTCGGTTGCTGCGCGCCGTGCACACCCAGCTGTGCACTGCTCGCTACGTTTTGTTAGCCGCTCCGGGCAGTCGTCGCGCTCTGCGGTCAGTGATTGGCCGCTAGCCAACCGCGCAAAAATCAGCGCAAAGCTAACGTCACGCGCTGCGGCGGCGCTGAAGGCCCAAGCGCATCGCCGAGCACGCGCAGTCTCCACAGATGCGCGCAGCCAGCCGCGGCGCCACTGCAAACGTCAACACGACAAGCCACAAGCGGCTCCACATCCACCAAACCACGACATCCCCAACAATCGCTCAGACCGCACACACCGCTCTGACGATTCCCCAATCCCGATTCCCGATTCCCGCACCTTGTGCAACCTCCACCGCCTCGCTAGCCTGCGGGCATGACAACGTCCCCTGTAAAAGTGTTGATCCACGGCGCCTCCGGGCGGATGGGCAAGGCATTGCTGCGCCTGGCGGCTGAAGACGACGCGTTGCATGTCGTCGGCGCGGTGGTAGGGCGCTCGCCATCGCAGCGCGTGGTGGACGGCGTGCCGTTCTTTGCCGCCAGCGAACTGGGCGGTGCACCAGCCTTCGATGTGGCCATCGACTTCAGCCTGCCGCAAGGCTTTGCGCCGATCCTGGCGCTGTGCGCGCAACGCGGTAAGCCGCTGGTGTCCGGCACCACCGGGTTGGACGAGGCGCAACGCGCCGCGCTGCGCGATGCTGCGCAACAGATTCCGTTGGTGTGGGCCTCCAACTTCAGCCTGGGTGTCGCGGTGCTCACCGAATTGGTCGAGCGTGCCGCCGGCACCTTGCCAGGGTGGGATTGCGACATCATCGAAGCGCATCACGTCCACAAACAGGACGCGCCATCCGGTACCGCATTGACGCTGGGCGAAGCTGCCACCGGCAGCGGGGCGCAGCCGCGGTTTGCCAGCCTACGGGCCGGCGATATCGTCGGCGAGCACACGGTGCAGTTCACCGGGCTGGGCGAGCGCGTCGAGCTGGTGCACCGCGCCACCAATCGCGACATCTTCGCGCGCGGCGCCCTGCACGCGGCCAAACGCCTGATTGGCCGGCCGGCCGGCAGCTACCGGGTACGCGACCTGGTGCTGTAAGACATCGCGCAACCGCGTATGAACAATTGCACGGTTGCGCGGCGTATTCATGCCGCCGTTGCGATGCGCCCGGCGCATTGACTGCGCTGCAGGCTGGCAAGCCGGGGCACTTGCCTTTACAATTCTCGCTTGCCCGAACCAGCGTCGGACCGGTCCCCAGCACCGCGTCCGCGCTTTGCTGCAACCGGAATTTGGCCGGAAGCGCATCGGAGTCCCAGGCAGCCAGAGCGAGACCCCCACGTGACCCAACCCGCAATCCTTGTCCTCGAAGACGGCACCGTGTTCGAGGGCGAATCCGTAGGCGCCACCGGGCTTTCTGTCGGTGAAGTGGTGTTCAACACCGCCATGACCGGCTATCAGGAAGTCCTGACCGATCCCTCCTACGCCCGCCAGATGATCACGCTGACCTATCCGCACATCGGCAATACCGGCTTTACCGACCAGGATGACGAAGCCCGCAAGATCTGGGCCGCCGGCCTGATCGTGCGCGATGTGCCGCGCCGCCCCAGCAACTGGCGCAGCCAGGTGGCCTTGCCGGAGTGGCTACAGGCCCGCGGCGTAGTCGCCATCTCCGGCATCGACACCCGCAAGCTGACCCGCCTGTTGCGCGAGAAGGGCGCCCAGAACGGCGCGCTGATGGCCGGCGAGATCGACGTCGAAAAGGCGCTGGAAGCCGCGCGCAAGTTCCCCGGCCTGAAGGGCATGGATCTGGCCAAGGTGGTCTCCACCGAGACGCGTTACACCTGGCAGGAAGGCTCGCTCGATCTGAACTCCGACGCCTTTCTCGGCCTCGGTGCGTTGAATAGTGGCAAGTCCGCAGATGCAGGTGCGAACTCTGTCGAAGGACGCACGTTCAAGGTCGTGGCCTACGACTACGGCGTGAAGCTCAACATCCTGCGCATGCTGGCCGAGCGCGGGTGCGACGTCACCGTAGTGCCGGCGCAGACCCCGGTGGCCGAGGTGCTGGCGATGCAGCCCGATGGCGTGTTCCTGTCCAACGGCCCGGGCGACCCGGAACCCTGCGATTACGCGATTGCCGCGATCAAGGAACTGATCGCGCAGAAGATGCCCACCTTCGGCATCTGCCTGGGCCATCAGCTGCTGGCGTTGGCCGCCGGCGCGAAGACGGTGAAGATGACCACCGGCCACCACGGCGCCAATCACCCGGTGCAGGATCTGGATGGCGGGCGGGTGATGATCACTTCGCAGAATCATGGCTTTGCGGTGGACGAAACCACACTGCCGGCCAATGTGCGGGTCACCCATCGCTCGCTGTTCGATGGCACCAACCAGGGCATCGCCCTGACCGACGCACCGGCGTTCTCGTTCCAGGGCCACCCGGAAGCTTCGCCGGGCCCGCGCGATGTGGGGCCGTTGTTCGACCGGTTTACCGCGTTGATGGCGGCCAGGGCCTGATGATGGCGTCGCTGGCTCTGCCGTCGCGACCGCGCCGTTGGCGTGTGTACGTGTTGGCGGCGCTGGCGCTGGCGGCCTATCCGGCGTTCGTGCTGGTTGCGGTGTATTCGCAGTGGCTCGGCGCTGGGCTGGCAGGTGGACGCAACGGCCCGGCCGATGCGTATCGGCACAGCCTTGCAAGCGCCATCGTCGCCTACACCTTGTCCCCGCGTTGCGTGGATTTGGTGACGGCGGTGATGGAGCGCGGCGGGCAGGGCAACGCCAGTCGGGCGATGGATGCCCACAACAACACGATCGGCGCGCGCATTGGCGCGGCCGCTCCGAGCTGGGCCGCGATGCAGCGAGAGGTTCGCGCCGCGGTCGACCATGGTGCGATCGATGCCCGATCGCCCAACCAGATTACCTGGCGCGCCCCTGCGGCGTGGCAGGACCGACTTTACTGAGGACCCCCATGCCAAAGCGCACCGACCTAAAAACCATTCTGATCATCGGCGCCGGCCCGATCGTCATCGGCCAGGCCTGCGAGTTCGATTACTCCGGCGCGCAGGCGTGCAAGGCGCTGCGCGACGAGGGCTACCGCGTGGTGCTGGTCAACAGCAACCCGGCCACGATCATGACCGACCCGGACATGGCCGATGCGGTGTATATCGAGCCGATCAACTGGCAGACGGTCGAAAAGATCATCGCCAAGGAAAAGCCCGATGCGCTGCTGCCGACCATGGGCGGGCAGACCGCGCTGAACTGCGCGCTGGACCTGGCCGACCACGGTGTGCTGGAGAAGT
Organism: Xanthomonas sp. WCS2018Noco2-27; assembly: GCF_031843525.1. Classification (NCBI taxonomy): domain Bacteria; kingdom Pseudomonadati; phylum Pseudomonadota; class Gammaproteobacteria; order Lysobacterales; family Lysobacteraceae; genus Xanthomonas; species Xanthomonas sp. WCS2018Noco2-27. Next base: position 693,806 of record NZ_JAVTIK010000001.1, read on the forward strand.
ACAACGTCGAGCTGATCGGCGCCAAGCGCGAAGCGATTCGCATGGCCGAAGACCGCGAGTTGTTCCGCGTGGCGATGGGCGAAATCGGCCTGGATTGCCCCAAGGCCGAAGTGGCGCATACGCTGGAAGAAGCGCTGGATATCCAGACCCGCGTCGGCTACCCGACCATCATCCGCCCCAGCTTCACCCTGGGCGGTAGCGGTGGCGGCATCGCCTACAACCGCGAAGAACTGATCGATATCGTCGGCCGCGGCCTGGAACTGTCGCCGACCACCGAAGTGCTGGTGGAAGAATCGGTGCTGGGCTGGAAGGAATTCGAGATGGAGGTTGTGCGCGATACCGCGGACAACTGCATCATCGTCTGCGCGATCGAAAACCTCGACCCGATGGGCGTGCACACCGGCGACTCGATCACCGTGGCGCCGGCACAAACGCTCACCGACAAGGAATATCAGCGCCTGCGCGATGCGTCCATTGCAGTGCTGCGCAAGATCGGCGTGGATACCGGCGGCTCCAACGTGCAGTTCGGCATCAGCCCGACCAATGGCCGGGTGGTGGTGATCGAAATGAATCCGCGGGTGTCGCGTTCGTCGGCGCTGGCGTCCAAGGCCACCGGTTTCCCGATCGCCAAGGTCGCCGCCAAGCTGGCGGTGGGCTACACGCTGGACGAATTGCGCAACGAGATCACCGGTGGGTTGACCCCGGCTTCGTTCGAGCCGTCGATCGATTATGTAGTCACCAAGATTCCGCGCTTTGCGTTCGAAAAATTCCCGCAGGCCGATGCGCGCCTGACCACGCAGATGAAGTCGGTGGGCGAGGTGATGGCGATGGGCCGCACCTTCCAGGAATCGCTGCAGAAGGCGCTGCGCGGCCTGGAAACCGGCAAGATCGGGCTGGACCCGACCGGCCTGGATCTGGGCAGCGAAGACGATATCGCTGCGCTCAAGCGCGAGCTCAAGGCCCCCGGCCCGGAGCGTCTGTTCTATGTGGCCGATGCGTTCCGCGCCGGCATGAGCGTGGACGAGGTGTATGCGCTGTCGTTCATCGACCCCTGGTTCCTGGATCAGATCGAAGAACTCGTCAGCCACGAGCAGCAGCTGGCCGACGATGGAATGGCCGCGCTGGACGCGCCGCGTCTGCGCAAGCTCAAGCGCGCCGGTTTCTCCGATGCGCGCCTGGCCGAGCTGATCGGCAGCAACGAAGAATCGGTGCGCACGCTGCGTCGCGCGCTGAAGGTTCGCCCGGTCTACAAGCGCGTCGACTCGTGCGCGGCCGAATTCGCCACCAGCACCGCGTACCTGTATTCGACCTACGAGGACGAATGCGAAGCGCTGCCGACCAATCGCGACAAGATCATGATCCTGGGCGGTGGCCCTAACCGCATCGGCCAGGGTATCGAGTTCGATTACTGCTGCGTGCATGCGGCACTGGCGCTGCGCGACGACGGGTACGAGACCATCATGGTCAACTGCAATCCGGAAACCGTCTCCACCGATTACGACACCTCCGACCGTCTGTACTTCGAGCCGCTGACGCTGGAAGACGTGCTGGAAATCGTCGAGCTGGAACAGCCCAAGGGCGTGATCGTGCAATACGGCGGCCAGACCCCGCTGAAGCTGGCGCGCGCGCTGGAAGCCAATGGTGTGCCGGTGATCGGCACCTCGCCGGACTCGATCGATCTGGCCGAAGACCGCGAGCGTTTCCAGCAGCTGGTCGACAAGCTGGGCCTGAAGCAGCCGCCGAACCGTATTGCCCGCAACCCGGAAGAAGCGCTGGTGCTGGCGCGCGAGATCGGCTACCCGCTGGTGGTGCGCCCGAGCTATGTGCTGGGCGGCCGCGCCATGGAAATCGTGTACGGCGAATCCGATCTGGCGCGCTATGTGCGCGATGCGGTGAAGGTGTCCAACGATTCGCCGGTGCTGCTGGACCGCTTCCTCGACAATGCGGTGGAAGTGGACGTGGACATCATTGCCGACAAGGACGGCAACGTGCTGATCGGCGGCTTGATGGAGCACATCGAAGAAGCCGGCGTGCACTCGGGTGACTCGTCGTGCTCGCTGCCGCCGTATTCGCTCTCGCCCAAGACCCAGGCCGAGCTGCGTCGTCAGGTGGTAATGCTGGCCGAAGGTTTGAACGTGGTTGGCCTGATGAACACCCAGTTTGCGGTGCAGGTGGATGAGGCTGGCGACGATGTGGTGTTCCTGCTGGAAGTGAACCCGCGTGCTTCGCGCACCGTGCCGTTTGTGTCCAAGGCCATCGGCATCCCGCTGGCCAAGATCGCCGCACGCTGCATGGCCGGCAAGACGCTGGCCGAGCAGGGCGCCACCAAGGAAATCGTGCCGGACTATTACTCGGTGAAGGAGGCGATCTTCCCGTTCGCCAAGTTCCAGGGCGTGGACCCGATCCTCGGGCCGGAGATGCGTTCCACCGGTGAGGTGATGGGCGTGGGCCGCAGCTTCAGCGCCGCGTTTGCGCGCGCGCAGGAGGCCGGCGGCATCAAGGCGCCGCCGGTGGGCAAGGCCTTCGTCTCGGTGCGCGACCCGGACAAAAAGCGCGTGCTGCCGGTGGCGCAGGCGTTGGTGGAACGCGGCTTCACCCTGGTGGCCACGCGCGGCACCGGTGCCTGGCTGCAACAGAACGGGCTGAACTGCGAGATCGTTAACAAGGTGGCCGAAGGCCGCCCGCATATCGTCGACTCGATCAAGAACGGCGAGATCGTCTATATCGTCAACACCACCGAAGGTCGCGCCGCCATCTCGGATTCGTTCTCGATCCGTCGTGAAGCGCTGCAGCATCGCGTGACCTATTCGACCACTGTCGCCGGCGCCAAGGCGCTGGTGCATTCGCTGGAATTCCGCGGCACCGGCCCTGTCTGGTCGCTGCAGGAACTGCACAAGGAGCTGGAAGCATGAGAGCACCCATGACCGCGAAGGGCGCGCTGCGCCTGCGCGAAGAACTCGATCAGTTGAAGTCGGTCAAGCGTCCGGCGGTGATCAGTGCGATCGCCGAGGCGCGCGCGCACGGCGACCTGAAGGAAAACGCCGAGTACCATGCCGCGCGCGAGCAGCAGAGCTTCATCGAAGGCCGCATCAAGCAGCTGGAAGGCGAGCTCTCGCATGCCGAGATCATCGACATCACCAAGTTGTCGGCCGGCAGCAAGATCGTGTTCGGCGCCACCGTGACCCTGGCCGATACCGAGACCGACGAAGAGAAGCGCTACCAGATCGTTGGCGATCTGGAGGCGGACATCAAGATGGGCATGATCGCGATTTCCTCGCCATTGGCGCGTGCCCTGATCGGCAAGCTGGAAGGCGATTCGGTCACCATCGACGCGCCGGCCGGCCAACGCGAGTACGAAGTGGTCACCGTCGCGTATCTGGATTGACGCACTGACGCCTGAGCGATGACGACCGCAACGCTGCTGCTGCCCGAAAAACGCCGTCTGCCCGGAACGCTGGACAACGCGGTGGTGGCCAGTGCCCTGGCGCGCGCCGATCTGCACACCGCCGATGCCGGCGAAGTGGCGCAGTTGCAGCGGCATTTCACGCTGACGCCAGCGCAGTGGCCGGTGGCGGCGTTGACCCGGCAACTGGATGCCGGCGACGCCGCAGGCGCCACCTGGGTGCGTGCCGACCCGGCCTATGTGGTGCCGGACATGCAGGGCGCACGCCTGATGGGCTACGGCGAGGCGCTCGGTGCTACCGCTGAGGACCTGGCGGTGCTGCTGCCGATCCTCAAGCCGATGTTCGGCGATGCCGGATTTGTGCTCGATGCGCCGACCCCATCGCGCTGGTACCTGCGTCTGTCGCCGGATGCCAAGCTGCCGGACTTCGCGCCGCCGGATGTGGCGATCGGCGACGACCTGTTCGAGCATCTGCCGGCCGGCGATTCTGGCCGGCGCTGGCGTGCCTTGCTGACCGAAGCGCAGGTGTTGCTGCATCAGCATCCGTGGAACGAAGGCCGCGTGGCCAGCGGCAAGCCGGCGATCAATTCGTTGTGGTTCTGGGGCGGCGGCGCACTGCCGCATGCGGTGACATCGCCGCATCGGCAGGTGCGCAGCCGCGAGTCGTTGTTGCGCGCGCTTGCGCTGGCGGCCGGTGCCGATGCGCAGGGCGATCAACGCGTGGATGCGTTGGTGGACCTGCGCCATCTGCGCTCGCTGCAGCAGTTCGGCGACGACGCAGTGGCACCGCTGCTGGCGGCGATGGCACGTAGCGAACTGGATCGGCTGGTGCTGGATTTCCAGGACGGCGAAACGCTGACGTTGGCACGCACGCAACGCTGGCGGTTCTGGCGCACGCCACGGCAGCAACTGGCGCAATGACCTCCACTCCCCGGATCGTCCGGCGCCCGCCAGGGCAGGCCGGAAGCTGGCCCGATGCCATGTTGCCGCTGCTGCGCCGCATCTACGCCGCGCGCGGTGTCAGCGATGCGCAGGGCGCGCAGCCGCGGCTGGGCCAGTTGCTCTCGCCGGAGCTGCTGCACAACAGCGACGTGGCCGCCAACTTGCTGGCCGATGCGATCGCCCAGCAACGGCGCATCCTGGTGGTAGGCGATTTCGACTGCGATGGCGCCACCGCCTGCGCGGTTGGCGTGCGCGGTTTGCGCATGCTCGGCGCGCTGGATGTGCACCACGCCGTGCCCAATCGCATGGTGCACGGCTATGGCCTGTCGCCTGCCTTGGTGGACGAGCTGGCTGCGCTGCAACCGGAGGTGCTGGTCACCGTCGATCACGGCATCGCCTGCCATGCCGGCGTGGCCGCCGCCAAAGCGCGCGGCTGGACGGTGCTGGTCACCGACCACCATTTGCCGGGCGAGGTGCTGCCGCCGGCCGATGCGATCGTCGACCCGAACCTGGCGGTCGACAGTTTTCCCAGCAAATCGCTGGCCGGCGTCGGCGTGATCTTTTACGTGTTGCTGGCGCTGCGCAGTGCGCTGCGCGCGCGCGGCGCGTTTGCCGACCGCGCCGAGCCGGATCTGTCGGTGTTGCTGGATCTGGTCGCCGTCGGCACGGTGGCCGATCTGGTGCCGCTGGACACCAATAACCGCGCGCTGGTGTCGGCCGGGTTGCGTCGGCTGCGCGAGGGCAAGGGCTGTATCGGATTGCGCGCGCTGATCGATGCCAGCGGCCGCGATGTCGCGCGTCTGAGCGCCAGCGATATCGGCTTCGCGCTCGGGCCGCGCTTGAATGCGGCCGGCCGGCTGGAAGACATGGCATTGGGCATCGAGCTGTTGCTCAGCGAAGACTGGAACCGGGCGCGCGAGATCGCCGCCACGCTCGAAGAGATCAATGCCGAGCGCCGCGCGGTGCAGCAGTTGATGACCGACGATGCCGAGCAGGCGGTGACCAAGGTGGTGCTGGACGCCGATGGCGCCTTGCCGATCGCCGCCTGCCTGTTCGATGCGGAATGGCACCCCGGCGTGATCGGCTTGGTCGCCTCCAAATTGAAAGACCGGTTGCACCGTCCGGTGATCGCGCTGGCCCCGGCAGAGCCGGGCAGCAGCCAGTTGCGCGGTTCGGCGCGGTCCATTCCCGGCCTGCATATCCGCGACGTGCTGGCGGCGGTGGATGCGCGTCATCCAGGCTTACTGCAGAAGTTCGGCGGCCATGCGATGGCGGCGGGCTTGAGCATGGATCATGCCGCGCTGGCCACCTTTGAGCAGGCGTTTCAGGCGCAGGTGCACGCGATGGTGGATGCGTCGCTGCTGCATGCCGAGTTGCACAGCGATGGCGAGCTGGCCGCGCACGAACTCGATCACGTGCATGCCGAAGCGCTGCGTGTGGCCGGACCGTGGGGGCAGGGCTTTCCGGAGCCGCTGTTCGACGGCGAGTTCGAGATATTGCAATGGCGTCTGCTCAAGGAACGCCATCTCAAGCTGACCTTGCGGTGCGCCGGTCGTGCCGAGCCGCTCAATGCCATCCATTTCAACGGTTGGCGCGGCAGCGAACCGGCACGCAAGGTGCGGCTGGCGTATCGGTTGGTCAGCGACGATTACCGCGGCGGCACTGCGGTGCAGTTGATCGTCGAGCATTGCGAACCGGTCGTGGTCACGGCCTGAGTCGAACGCGTGGCGACTTGCCTGCTGGCTCTGGCTTGGTATGAGTGCAAATAACGGCGGGCGCCCAATTGCGCCCGCAGCTGTCAGACAACAACGCTGTTACTTCTTGACTGCGGTCACCAGTGTGGGGAGCTGCCAGGCACCGCCGGCGATTCCGCGGCACAGACCGGAATTGGACTTGGCGGTCTGCACAAAGCGCTGTCCAGTCCAGCCCCAGCTTGCATCGACCGAGCAATCGCCTAGCCCACGTCCCTTCTGCGACGAGCGAATGGTCGACCCGCTCAGATCGGTGCCCTGCAGGGTCACCAGCACAGGTGCGAACGGCGCGCGCGCGTTGACCACCCAATACCCCATGCCGAGGTTGTAGGCACCCAGCGTGCAGGCAGCCGACACCAGCAGCTTGTCGTTGCTCAGGCGCGCGATGTTCAGCGGCTCCTGCGCGCCGCCCGGCTCCAGTGCCTGGCATTGCTCGTTGGCAGGCAGGGCGGTTTTCAGCGCGGCATACAGCGCCGGCAGACGCGCCAGCTTGGCATCGCCGGGTTGCGCGGCAGCGAGCTTGGCCACTTGCACCTGTGGAGCCGGCAGTGCCGGCAAGACCGCCGATTCATTGCCCTTGCCCTTGCGGACCAGGGCGCCGCGGGTGCCTAGGCGGCCCTGGAACTCATCCATCTTGAGCAGCACGGCGCTGGCGCCCTGATCGGAGAGCTGCCAACGGCGGCCATCGTTACCCACCGCCACAATGGCTGCGCTCTCACCGGTCAGTGCCGTCAGCAGTGCGCTGGTCTGGGCGGCGCTCAACGTGGCGCTGCCTGTCGCGCCTTGCAGATTCAGGGGGCCGAGATCGCGCTTGCCGATGGACAGTGTCAGTGTGGAAGGGGCGGTAGCCTGCTTGAGCTGACCGATCTTGAGCTGCGCGGTCACCGGTTGTGCAGCTCCGGCCTTGCGGGTCAGCAGCACAGAGACCGCCGGTTCGGTGTCCTCCGGCTGGTAGCCGGCGGCACGGCAGGTCCGCGTGTTATCGCAGGCGATCGTCCAGTCCTTGTGACTGAAGTCGATACCGGTTGCGGAGGCGGCGGCAAGTGCTGCGCCAGGCGAGAGTATCAGTGCGGCGGCGATCAGGTTGATGCGCATGTCTTTCTTTCAGGGTGGATCGAGCCGGCATCTTGAGCGCTCGTTTCCAACGCCGTCTATACGGTCTCGCGCTGCTACCTAGTAGATCCGTGGAGCCGTTCAGTTCGACGCGCGTGGCCGGCAGCGCTACCGCTGCGGCCTTGCGAAATCTTGTCCGTTCATGCGATCCGCAGTGCAGAGATTCAGGCTGGAGCCGGCTCGGTCGAACGACATCGCTGAGCAGAAATCCGGCTGCGGCTGTTCTCTGCGGCGGTCGCGGCCGCATGGCTACGAGCGGCCGTACTGTCCCTTGACTGGATCAAGGTGACTGCTTGACCTCGGCCACCACCGTTGGCAGTTCCCAGGCGCCGCCGGCGGCCACCAGTCGGCACAGGCCCGAGGTGGATTTGGAGGTCTGCACGAAGCGACGGCCGTCCCAGGTCCAGCGCTCCTCGCTGTAGCAATCGCCCAGGCCGCGGCCCTTTTGCGAGGACAGGATGGTGGAGCCATCCAGATCACTGGCATGCGTGGTGATCAACGTCGGTGCAAACGGCGCACGCGCGTTGACCACCCAGAAGCCGGTGCCGATGTTGTAGGCGCCCATCCAGCAATCGGTCGACACCAGCAGCTTGTCGCTGCTCAGGCGGGCGATGGTCAGCGGTTCAGCAGCATCACTGGCTTCCAGGCCCTTGCATTCTTCATCGGCCGGAAGCGTGGCGCGTAGCGCCTGGTATAGCGCCGGCAAGCTGCCCAGACGTGCGTCGCCGGCCTCCGCTGCGGCCAGCTTGGCCGCGCGGACCTGCGGTACCGGCAACGCCGGCAGCACGGTGGCCTCGTCGCGATCGCCCTTGCGCACCAGCGCGCCGCGCGTGCCCAGCCGGCCCTGAAATTCGTCCATCTTCAGCAGCGTTGCCGCCGCGCCGCGATCGGATAGCTGCCAGTGGCGGCCATCGTTGCCGAGCGCCACGATCTTGCTGCTGCGGGTCAGTGCCACCAGCAGTGCGGCGACCTGCGTGCTGCTCAAGACTGCGGTGCCGCTCTTGCCATCCAGCGCCAGCTTGCCCACATCGCGCTGATCGATCTGCAGGCTCAGCGACGCAGGCAGCTTGATCTCGTCGTACTGGCCCAGCATCAGCTCAGCCGTCACCGCCTGGCCGGCACCGGCCTTGCGCGTCAGCAGCACCGATACCGGCAGGTGCTCGCCTTCGTCCGGCTGATATCCTGCGGCGCGGCAGGTGCGGGTGTTGTCGCAGGCGATGGTCCAGTCGTCATGACTGAAATCGACACTGGTGGCAGGCGCGGCAAGCGCGAGTGCGGGGCTGCACAGCAAGGCCGCGGCAAGCAGGTCGTAACGCATCGAAGTTCCTTCATCGTAGGTCCGGGCCGGCATCTTGCGATGCCTGCCGCAGGGCGTCCAGGCGAATCGTCCGCAGGCAGTGAACACAATTCATGACGGCGAGTGTGTCCGGTCGCTGCAGTGCATCTGCGCGTCCCCGCGATCGACCACACTGCGCGCTGCAGATGGACTGCGATCTTCGCGCGGTGCCCGGGTTGTTCTGGCGACGATGCGCTAACGGCATTGTCTGTGCGGTCTTGTCTGCCGGCCTGTCGCTTTCAGCGATCACACCTGCGTCAGCGTTGCCGTGGCGCGCACCCTGGTCGGCGATTCCCGCATCGGCATCCCGAACAGCGGACGCAGCCAGCGCACGCGGCGGATAAGGTATTCGTGCAATAGCAGGCAGCCGGCAACGGTGGAGGCCAACACCAGCGACGGTTCCAGCCACGGGCCCAGGTGCAACGGCGCCAACCAGTACAGCGCCAGGATGATCAGGCTCTGATGCAGGATGTACCAGGGGAACACGGCCTGGGTGCAGTACGGCAGCCACGCGAATGGGCGGTTCAAGCCATGCTTTGCCCAGCCGAACAGGGTCAGCAATGCCAACCAGGTGTAGGCGGCGCGCGCCAGCCGTTCGACCACGTCCCAGCGGACTGTCGCCAGCAGGGCGGACAGCTGCACCGGATCGAGCGAGCGGCCCAGATGGCGGATGCTCAGCTCGGTGGCGATCGCCAGCAGCGCGGCGATCAGGGTTGGCCAACGCAGCTGCACTGACCACGTCCAGAAGCGTGCGTGATGGGCCAGCACATATCCCAGCACGAACAACGGAAACGACTCGGCATGCACAAACCAGTCGCCAACCAGGGCGTGGGTCGGTGGGTGGCGCGGCATCACCCACAGCAGGCAGAAGGCCTCCCACAGGATCGGCGCCAGCAGCAGGGCCGGCAGCGCGATGGGCGCCGGCAAGGCTCGCAGCGACACGGGCAGCATGCGGCCCAGCGCAACCATGGCCATCAGTAACACGGTGTAAGGCAGCAGATAGGCCAGGTACCACAGATGGTTCCAGGTGATGCCGTGTTCCCAGCCATCGAAGCTGCCGGCCGGCCACGGCCGGACCTGCCAATAGCGCAGCAGGAAGTTGCCGAAGCCGGGCACGACCTTGCCGTTGCTGACGCCCTGGCAGTACGCCTGCACCGCCACCACCACGAACATGCCGAACAGCAGGGGTGGCAATAACCGGCCGCAGCGTCGCCAGGCGAACTGCCACGGCGCACGTTCTGCCCGCGCCAGACCGATCGCGATGCCGGAGATCATGAACAGCAACGGCATCCGCCAGCGGTTGAGCGCGATCATGGGCGCCTGCAGCCAGTCGGTGGTGTACGCACTCTTTAAATGGAAGTCCCAGCCGGCCACGTAGGCCATACCCACGTGATAGAGGATCAGCAGGGCAAAGGCGAAGACGCGCAAGGCATCGATATCGTGGCGGCGCTCGGTCATGGGGGGGGGGTGGTCGAGGAAGTGCACGCATCCTGCCCGCCGCCCCGCATGAAGAAAGGGGCCAGGGGTGGAAACGCCCACGTGCAGTGACCAGTTGCGTCCTCCCAGGGACGAACGGGAGCGGCGGGGATGACGGTGCCGCCCCGTTGCGCGGGCCTCTATCATTGGCAACTGCCAACTGCGGACCTCTGCAATGGAAACCATCGGGCCGCGCCCGCCGACACCTCAGGACGGTGCGCGTCACTTCGCCACGCGCTGGGCAGTGACGATCTGGTTGCTGGTGTTCTACCTCAGTGCGTTGGGCAACACGTTGACCGTATGGTTGGCGGGGCGTCGCGATGGCGAGGCGATCGTGCTGTGGCAGGTGCTGAGCTGGGAGCTGACCAGCGCCACGGCATCGCTGTTGTTGCTACCCGCAGTGTTCTGGCTCTGCGCACGTTGGCCGCTGCATGCCGATGTCTGGCGTCGCCGTGTGCCGGTCTATCTGGCGGCTGCATTGGGTTGGTGGCTGGCGCACGTTGCCGGCATGGTGCTGTTGCGCAAGCTGGTTTACGCGCTGGCCGGTAGCCATTACGACTTCGGTGGCTGGCCGCTGCAGTGGTTTTATGAGTTGTCCAAGGATCTGCGTACCTTTGCGATGCTGGTGGCGTTGCAGCACGCATTGGGCTGGTACGCGCGGCGGCGCCAGGGCGAGGCGCATCTGCTTGCGGCGCCGGACGAAGGCGCGCCCGAGGAGCCGTTGGACCGCCCGGAGCGCTTTCTGGTGCGCAAACTCGGCCGCGACTTTTTGGTCGCTACCGCCGATATCGAATGGGTCCAGGCCTCCGGCAACTACGTCAACCTGCGCGTGCGCGGCCACGACTATCCGTTACGCAGCACGATGGCGGCGATCGAAGCCAAATTGGACCCCGCAGTGTTCGTGCGGATCCATCGCAGCTATCTGGTGAATCTGGGTCAGGTGCAGGCGATCGAACCGGTCGATTCCGGCGATGCGCGCGTGCATTTGCGCGACGCCACGGTGTTGCCGTGCAGTCGCAGTCATCTGGCCGATGTACGCGCGCGGGCAGGGCAGGGCAGGGTGCCGTTGCGCGCCGCACAGATGCAGTGACGGTCTGAGGCCGCTGGAGCCTGCGGGGCGGCACAGCTGCCCACGGCGCCTTGCATAGTCGTCGCAGCCACTGCTCCCATGTCGCCGCCGCTGCGACATCAGCGCGCTGGGGGGAGGGGGACCCGCAAGCCCTTGCGGTCGCGCGCAACCGCAAGGCGGGCATCGAGACTGCCGGTTCTGAAGCGTGTGCAGCCCCGGCGCAACCGCGTTCCGCCACCGGCGCCCGCTTGCTAAACTAGCCCGCTTGTTTGCCGGAAGTCCGTCATGATCGAAACCAATCCGATCCGCCAGCGCATCACCGATCTCAACGATCGCGTGCTCTCGCTCAGGGGGTATCTTTGACTACGACGCCAAGAAAGAGCGTCTAGAGGAAGTCAGCCGGGAGCTCGAAAGCCCGGACGTGTGGAACGACGCCGAGCGTGCCCAGGCTTTGGGACGTGAGCGTTCCATGCTGGAAAAGACCGTCATCGGCATCGCCGATGTGCTGGCCGGCCTCACCGATGCCGGCGATCTGCTGGAACTGGCCGACAGCGAGCAGGACGAGGACACCGCGGTGGCGGTGATCGCCGATCTGGACAAGTACCAGATCCATGTCGAGAAGCTGGAATTCCAGCGCATGTTCTCCGGCGAGATGGACGGCTCCAACGCGTTCGTCGATATCCAGGCTGGCGCTGGTGGTACCGAGGCGCAGGACTGGGCGGAAATCCTGTTGCGCATGTATCTGCGCTGGGCCGAGTCGCGTGGCTGGAAGACCGAGCTGATGGAAGTGTCCGGCGGCGAAGTGGCAGGCATCAAATCGGCCACGATCCGCATCGAGGGCGAATACGCTTACGGCTGGTTGAAGACCGAGATCGGCGTGCACCGGCTGGTGCGCAAGTCGCCGTTCGACTCCGACAACCGCCGGCACACCAGCTTCACTTCGGTGTTCGTGTCGCCGGAAGTGGACGACAACATCGAGATCGACATCAACCCGGCCGACCTGCGTACCGACGTGTACCGCTCGTCCGGCGCCGGTGGTCAGCACGTCAACAAGACCGAATCGGCGGTGCGTATCACGCATATCCCGACCAATACGGTGGTTGCCTGCCAGACCGGCCGCAGCCAGCATCAGAACCGCGACAACGCGATGAAGATGCTGGCCGCCAAGTTGTACGAGCTGGAAGTGCAAAAACGCAACGTCGAACGCGACGCGCTGGAAGCCACCAAGTCCGACATCGGTTGGGGCAGCCAGATCCGCAACTACGTGCTCGATCAGAGCCGCATCAAGGATCTGCGCACCGGCATCGAACGCAGCGACACGCAAAAAGTGCTGGACGGCGACCTGGACGAATTCGTCGAGGCCAGCCTGAAGGCCGGTCTGGCGGCAGGCTCCAAACGCCTGGACGCCTGACCACCGCGCGAGGTCGCAGCGGATGCGACGACCTTGCACGACGCTAGGCTGCATGCAGCGCAGCGCCACGCTGCGTTGCGGCAGCCAGACGTCAGGCCACCGACGCGCGACACCGTCAATGTAAGAGAGCCCGGCGCTGCCGGGCGCTCACTCCCCACCGGGCACGCGCCCGACCTCTAGCAGACCGACCCCGCCATGACCGAACAGACCCCCGCGCCACATCTTCCCGTCGACGAGAACAGCCTCATCGCCGAGCGTCGCGCGAAACTGGGCGCGTTGCGCGGCCAGGGCATCGCGTATCCCAACGACTTCGTGCGCGAACACTTCGCCGGCGATCTGCAAGCCGAATTCGCCGATGCCGACAGCTGGACCCCCGAAGCGCTGGAAGCCAGCGGTCGCACCGTCAAAATGGCCGGCCGGCTGATGGCCAAGCGGGTGATGGGCAAGGCCAGCTTCGCGCAGATCCAGGACGAATCCGGGCGCGTGCAGTTGTTCCTGCAGGGCAATGTGCTCGGCGATGCCTATACCGCGTTCAAGGGCTGGGATGTCGGCGACATCGTGGCGGTGGAGGGCGGCCTGACCCGGACCAAGACCGGCGAGTTGTCGGTCAAGGCCAGCACGCTGCGGCTGCTGACCAAGTCGCTGCGCCCGTTGCCGGACAAGTGGCACGGCCTGTCGGACGTGGAGCAGCGCTACCGCCAGCGCTACGTCGACCTGATCGTCACTCCGGAGGCGCGCGAGGTCTTCATCAAGCGCTCCAAGATCATCCGTGCGATGCGCGCGTGGCTGGATGCGCGGCGTTTTCTGGAAGTGGAAACGCCGATGATGCATTACATCCCCGGTGGCGCCACCGCCAAGCCGTTCACCACCCACCACAATGCGCTGGATCTGGATCTGTACCTGCGCGTGGCGCCGGAGCTGTATCTCAAGCGGCTGGTGGTCGGTGGCCTGGAGCGCGTCTACGAGATCAACCGCAACTTCCGCAACGAAGGCGTGTCGACCCGGCACAACCCCGAGTTCACCATGCTCGAGCTCTACGAGGCCTACGCCACGTACCACGAGATCATGGATCTGACCGAGCAGGTCATCCGCGACACCGCGCAGTCGGTGCTGGGCACCACCCAGGTGAGCTGGGATGGCGCCGACATCGATCTGGCGCCGGCTTTCCGTCGCTGGCGCATGGATGAGGCCGTTCGTCACCACAATCCGGAAATCAGTGCGGCCGATTGCACCGATCGCGCCGCGCTGATGCGCCATTGCGAGCGGCTGAAGATCCGCACCAAGCCGTCTTACGGCTGGGGCAAGCTGCTGCTGGAAATCTTCGAAGCCACCGTCGAGCACACCTTGGTGCAACCGACCTTCATCACCGACCATCCGGTGGAAGTGTCGCCGCTGGCGCGCTCCAGCGACACCGAGCCGGGGTACACCGACCGCTTCGAGCTGTTCATCAACGGCAAGGAGCTGGCCAATGGCTTCTCCGAGCTCAACGACCCCGAAGACCAGGCCGCGCGCTTCCAGGCGCAGGTGCAGGCAAAGGACGGCGGAGACGACGAAGCGATGCACTACGACGCCGATTACATCCGTGCGTTGGAGTACGGAATGGCGCCGACCGGCGGCCTGGGCATCGGCATCGACCGTCTGGTGATGCTGCTGACCGGGAGCACCTCGATCCGTGATGTCCTGCTGTTTCCTTACATGCGCCCGGAAGCCTGATTTTTTTTGTGCGAACGCGTGCTCACGGCACAGATACTGCATATGCTAGGGCACAGCTCCGGACAGCGTCAGGTCCGGGGGAGTCGACACAGGGGGCGGCGTCACGCTTTTCCGTTCTCGGGATAGAGGAGCAACGGCTATGCAGGATGTTTTAGGGAATCCGGACGGCATGGTGTCGGCGGATACATGGGGAAGCTGGGCGGAAAAGGCGGATCTGGGATTGAACATCGTCATTGTCGATGATCAGATGTCCGCGCGGACGATGCTGCGCCATGTCATCGAGGACATCGCGCCGGAGCTGAAGGTCTACGACTTCGGCGACCCGCTCGACGCGTTGGCCTGGTGCGAAGCCGGGCGCGTGGATCTGTTGCTGCTCGACTACCGCATGCCCGGGATGGATGGCCTGGAGTTCGCGCGGCGCCTACGCCGGCTGCCGAGCCATCGCGATATTCCGATCATCCTGATCACCATCGTCGGCGACGAGCCGATCCGCCAGGCGGCGCTGGAAGCCGGGGTGATCGATTTCCTGGTCAAGCCGATCCGCCCGCGCGAGTTGCGAGCACGCTGCTCCAATCTGTTGCAGTTGCGTCAGCAGAGCGAGAGCGTCAAGCAACGCGCGCTGTCGCTGGAACAACGCCTGCTGGCCAGCATGAACGAGGTCGAAGAGCGCGAGCGCGAAACCTTGTCGCGGCTGGCGCGCGCCATCGAATACCGCGATTCGGGCACCAGCGCGTTCCTGGAGCGCATGTCGCATGTGGCCGGCCTGATCGCCGAACAGCTGGGCCTGTCGGAAGAAGAAGTGCGCATCATCGAGATGGCCGCACCGCTGCACGACATGGGCAAGATCGCCATTCCCGATTCGGTGCTGCTCAAGCCGGGCAAGCTTACCGATGACGAGATGAGCGTGATGAAGCGCCACCCTCGGATCGGCTACGAGTTGCTCAGCGGCAGCCAGAACCGCTTCATCCAGGTCGGCGCCTTGATCGCGCTGCGCCACCACGAGCGCTACGACGGCACCGGCTATCCGGACGGCCTGGTGGGCGAGGCGATTCCGCTGGAAGCGCGCATCGTGGCGGTGGCCGACGTGTTCGACGCCCTGCTGTCGCCGCGTCCGTACAAGGAAGCGTGGACGATGGACGCCGCGCTGGCCTATCTGTATGCGCAACGCGGCCGCCTGTTCGACCCGCGCTGCGTGGATGCACTACTGCGCGGTCGCGCGCAGCTGGACCAGATCTGCGGCGAGTTCTCCACCGCATCGGCGCGGCCCGGGGTATAGGCCATGAACTCGTTCGGATGGATCCGGCAGCGGCTGACGAATCGACCTGACAGCGAACATGGTCAAGCGATTGTTCGCATCGTTTTGATCACCTTGATCCTGTGTTACGTCCTGCTGCCAAGCGTCCATCACAGCTTGCCCCCGACCCAGCACGCCAGCGTGTTGGGCATTATCCTTACAGGCTTAAGCCTCGGGCTTGCGTTGTTCGGCTGGTTGCTATGGCGGCCCGGCCACTCGGATGCGCGTCGCATTCTGGGGATGCTGGCCGATTACGGCTTGATGGCAGCCGGCATGATCCAGATGGGGGAACCCTTGGCCTGGGTCTATGTGGTGGTCATGTGGGTCACCGTCGGCAACGGCCTGCGATACGGCAACCGCTATCTTTACCTTGCAGTGGTGATGGCTGTTGCGAGTTTTGCCACGACAGTTGCAATGACCGACTACTGGCGTCTCAACCAACGCCTTGGGGTCGGGCTGACAATTGGCCTGGCTGCTGTTCCGCTGTATTTCTCTAGCCTTTTACGGCAGCTGACCCGCGCCACGACGGAGGCACGTCGTGCCAGTGAGGCCAAGAGCCGCTTTCTCGCGAACATGAGTCACGAATTCCGTACGCCACTCAACGGGTTGTCCGGAATGACCGAGGTGTTGGCGACTACGCGTCTGGATAGCGAGCAGCGCGAATGTCTTAAAACGATTCAAGCCTCCACACGTAGCCTGCTTGCGCTGGTGGAAGAGGTGTTAGACATCTCGGCCATCGAGGCCGGCAAGCTCCGGATCACTATTTCGGATTTTGCGCTGCACTCTACATTGCAGGCGATTGGCCTCATCCTCAAACCGCAAGCCAAGGCAAAGGGCTTGAGCTACGAGATGACCGTCGCCGCGGACGTGCCCCCGCAGATTCAAGGCGATGCCGGTCACTTGCAGCAAATCTTGCTCAACCTGGTCGGTAACGCAGTCAAGTTCACCGATCAAGGCAGTGTGCAGTTGAAGGTGTCGACAAGCTTGCCTAGCGGCCATGCCGGGGTGTTGCTGCGCTTTGAAGTGCTCGATACAGGTATCGGTGTGCCGGTCGACATGCGGCCACGTCTGTTCGATGCGTTTGAGCAAGCGGATACCGGGCTGGCGCGTCGGTTCGAAGGCAGCGGTCTGGGGACCACGATTGCGAAGGGGCTGGTGCAGTCGATGGGCGGCGCGATTGGTTTTGCGGAAAATCCGACCGGCGGCAGTCTGTTCTGGTTTGAGCTCCCATTTGGTCTGGTGGCAGAAAAACCCGCAACGGCGCTAGCGCCACTGCCCGTGTTGCAGGATGCAGACGCGACAACGATTCCGGGCAATGTCATCGCGTTTGCCGATCCATTTCTGCGTCACCGTGCCCGCGTGCGCAGCATGCACATCCTGGTGGCAGACGACCATCTGGCAAATCGTCTTGTGCTGCAACGTTTGCTGCAAAAGGCGGGGCATCGCGTCACCTGCGTCGACGGTGGCGAAGCAGTGCTCGACGCGCTTGCTGCGACGGATTTCGACCTCGCGATCGTGGATCTGCACATGCCTGGCGTCAGCGGTCTGGACATGCTGAAGCAACTCCGTGTCATGCAGGCCGGAGGCCAACCGGGTACTCCGGTGGTGGTGCTGAGCGCTGACGTAACCCCAGAGTCAATACGTAGTTGTGAACAGGCCGGGGCTTACGCCTTCCTGGCAAAGCCGGTGGCGGCAATCAAGCTGCTGGATACGCTGACCGAGATCGCCGTCAATCAAAAACTGCGCCAGACGGATTTGACGATTGGCATCCGCGGACCGGTTGTGACCGGCACCGTGCTGGATCCTGCCGTGCTGGACGAACTGGCGGAGCTGGGGATGGGCAATGAATTCGAGCGCGAGTTCATTCAACAATGTCTCAGCGATGTCAGCGCGTGTGTCGTTCAACTGGGTAAATCCGCTGCCGATGAAGATTGGGCACGGTTGCGTGAGCATGCACACGCCGTCAAGGGTGTCTCCAGCAATCTTGGACTGGTGATCTTGGCCGAACAGGGCGGAGAGTTGATGCGACTGTCAGAGGCGCAGCTGCGGGCCGAGTGGCGTCAGCGGCTGGAGCAACTCAAGGATGGATTGCAGCAAGGACGCGATGCGCTCGCTCAACGTGCACGACGGAAGTCCCAGGAAGGCGCCAGTGGAAATGGCGATCTTGGATGAAAGCCCGGCAATAGGCCGGGCCTGATCCCCCTGCATTGGATCTACCAAAATCAGGCGGGACCTACGCCCATTCGTCGATTCTGTGCCTTGACCAGCCGGTCCATCGTACGCAACGATTTGTTGCTCAATCCCAGTGCTGCATCCACCCATATTTCGGTGATGCGCAGCAATTCTTCATACGGAACCGACTGTGCCACGTTGCGCGCCGCATTCATCGCAAGGTAGGAGTTGGGGATACGTTTTTGCTGACGAATGAGATTTTCAGTCGCCATCACGCCTTGCCCCTTCGGGACCAGTACGTCCACGATCCCCATCGCGTGCATTTCTTCGCTGCTGTAGATGCGTCCGTCAAGAATGATTTTTTCTGCCAAATGAGGCGCGACGCGGCGGCATAGGAAGGAATATGCGCCCATTCCAGGGAATAGATCGAACAAGACCTCGGGAAGTCCCATGCCGATGCCTTCCTCGGCGACGATGGTGTGACAGGCAAGGGCCATCTCCAGTCCGCCGCCCAGTGCATCGCCCTGCAGTAGCGCGATGCTGCGGACGTCGCCACCAAAGCCCACGTGCAGATGGTGCACACCTTCCACGCACCGTTTTGCATAGCGCAACAAGTGATCGCGATTTTGCTCGCGGATCAGGCGTGCAAACAGATCCAGATCTCCGCCTAGATTGAAAGCGCTTGAGTCAGACGCAAGAACGAAATGACGCAACTCGCCATTACGCCTTTCGTGCGGAGCACGCGTGATTGAACCCATGACATCCCATATCTCGTCCAATAACTCGGGGTTGCAGCAAGGGCGTACACCGAGGTGCGCGTTTGCATGCATGTATAACCAATGGGTGCCATCAGCTGCTGAGCAGTCGACACGAATGGTGGAGTGGGGGCGGCCGAGGGAAATCTTTTCAATCGTGTTCATGGGCTGATCCTGGAAGTGCCCGCTTCGGGAGAGTGGATGTCGGCGGGCGCGCACGATCCACTCGAAATCGATGCTACACCGGCACTATCTCCATAATGGCAAGGGGTTTCTTCCAAGTGTGAAGGATCAACGAACCGAATCTGTCGGTGAGCCTTCGTTATAGGGCGTGTGGCGTTGTGAGCTCAATTCTTTCGAAAATGAGCCCGGTTGTCATAATTATCTAGTGGCGTTAGCTATGTTTTGATGGTCGATATGTTTCTCACTGAGTGAGGTTTATTGCGATGCGGCTAGGGGAGCGAACTCTTCCGAATTGCGAGTTGCGTCGTAGAAGATCGGGCGCGTGCTGGTTGCGGTTGCTTCAGAGGCGAGCCTTTATCGCTAAGCTAAGAGTCAAAGTAAGGAAGCGTTTTTCATGTCGATGATTGGCGCCCCGAGTACATTGTGCTATTAAAAATAGGTGTCGCAATGTTGCGCGTAGCCGTCTGTGGCTTATTCTGAATTCTTGTCGGCGGTTCTTTCATTGCGGTAGATGGTGCTCTGTCGCAATCCAGTATTTTCATGACGATGTCGCCAAGCGTTCGCATCAGTGGGCTGGTGATATGGCTCTCGCTAGCGCTGCAATTTTAGTGGTTAGTCGAGTCCTTGGTGAGCGAGCCGGCGGGTGGTGTACGCTCGGTGCAAAGGCGCTCTAACCAGCGGTTCGTCTGATTGTTCTCGGCCATCACCCGAGTCGTGGCGATCGCGCTTCGATGCTTCGCTTTGATCAAATGGGAACGCACGGTCTTTCCGTTATCAAACTTCCTAATTCCCCTCATCGCTGCGAACGTGAGGATGAGTATATGCAGCGTGGTGTTCCCTTGCTTGTTTCCAGCCTTCATCGCGATCTCTTCTTTCGCGTTCATGCTTCTTGACGTCTTGGATCCCTCTGCGGCCGTCTAGCATGAAGCATGCAGTGAAGTACGACAGGTAGAGCATGTATTCGTTTTCTGATGATTCCTGGGCTGAAATGTAGACGCCCGCAAGGCCTTGCGGCGTTGCGGGCGTCATGACGACTGAACGTCTTCAACTCTGCGGTCGCACGGTGGACTACGCCTTCGGCGCATCCCGCAGTTCGCGCCGCAGGATCTTGCCGACATTGGTTTTGGGCAATTCTTTGCGGAATTCGATCACGCGGGGCTGCTTGTAGCCGGTCAGATTGGTCCGGCAATGCGCCTTCACATCGTCAGCGGTCAGGGCAGGGTCTTTCTTGACGATCACGACTTTGACGATTTCGCCTGATTTTTCGTCCGGTACGCCGACCGCCGCGACTTCCAGCACGCCGGGCATGGTGGCGATGACGTCTTCGATCTCGTTCGGGTAGACGTTGAAACCGGACACCAGAATCATGTCCTTCTTGCGGTCGACGATGTAGACGAAGCCTAGCTCGTCCATCCGCGCGATATCGCCGGTGTGCAGCCAGCCGTCCGCGTCCATCACCTTGGCGGTTTCGCCGGGCTGCTTCCAGTAGCCCTTCATCACCTGCGGGCCCTTGATGCACAACTCGCCAATCTCGCCGATCGCCAGTTCCGCACCGGCGTCGTCCTTGATGCAGGCATCGGTGGAGGGAATCGGCAGGCCGATCGAGGCGTTGTAGTCCTTCAGGTCCATCGGGTTGATGCAGGCGGCCGGCGACGTCTCGGTCAGGCCGTAGGCCTCCACCAGGGTTTGGCCGGTGACTTTCTTCCACCGCTCGGCGACCGAACGCTGCACGGCCATGCCGCCGCCCAGCGTCATCTTGAGCGAGGAAAAGTCGATCTGGTCGAAACCGGGCGTGTTGAGCAGGCCGTTGAACAGCGTGTTGACGCCGGTAAACGCAGTAAAGCGGGTCTTCTTCAGTTCCTTGACGAAGCCGGGCATGTCGCGCGGATTGCTGATCAGGTGATTGCAGCCGCCGATCTTCATGAAGACCAGGCCGTTCGCCGTCAGCGCGAAGATGTGATACAGCGGCAGCGCGGTGATCACCACTTCGTTGCCTTCTTCCAGCTTGCCGGTGCCGGACAGCCACTGGTGCGCCTGCTGCATGTTGGCGACCAGGTTGCGGTGGGTCAGCATCGCGCCCTTGGCCACGCCGGTGGTGCCGCCGGTGTACTGCAAAAACGCAATGTCGTCCGATTCGATCTGCAGCGTCGGCACGCTGTGCTTGCGGCCCAACGCCAATGCATCGCGGAAGCGGATGGCACCGTTGATGCGGTATTCCGGCACCAGCTTCTTGACGTATTTGACGACGAAATTGACCAGCGCTGCTTTTGGAAAGCCGAGCATGTCGCCCAGGCCGGTGGTGATCACCTGCTTTACCGGGGTGTCGGCGATGACCTGCTGCACGGTGGTGCCGAAGTTGTCGATGACCACCAGCACGCTGGCGCCGGAATCGATCAGCTGGTGCTTCAACTCACGCGGGGTGTAGAGCGGGTTGACGTTGACCACGGTCAGGCCAGCACGCAGGACGCCGAAGGTGGCGATGGGATACTGCAGGCAGTTGGGCATCATCAAGGCGACGCGGTCGCCTTTCTTCAACTGCAGCTCGCCGAGCAGATAGGCCGCGAATTGCTCGACCAGCTGATCCGCTTCCCGATAGGTAATGGTCTTGCCGAAGCTGTGATACGCAGGACGATCGGCAAAGCGCGCGACGGATGTCGCGAACACTTCGGCAATGGTGCGGAACTGCTCGAGATCGATCTCGGCGGCGACGCCGGCCGGATAACTTTGCAACCAAGGACGTGCCTGATTCATCTGCCCCCCTCCAGGGTGTTTAGTACGTGACGCGGTGTGTTCCACGGCACTACAACTCCTGGCAGCATACCGTCATGGATGGAAAAGGCGAAGCGTGATGCACGGCAGCATTCGGCAGTGGAAGCGGCTGTGGTGGCTGGTGATTTGTGCAGTGCTCCTGGCCGCTTGCGCGCGCGATGCGCCGGAGCAACGCCTGCGCGCGACCTTGCAGCACATGCATGAGGCGATCGAAGCGCGCGATATCGGCGACGCGATGGCGCCGGTGTCCGCCGATTTCGTAGGCGAAAACGGTCTGGACGCGGCCGGGCTGCGGCGGTTGATGCAGCTGCAGATGCTGGGGAATCGACAGATCGGCGTCACCGTGGGCCCGTTGGAGGTAGAGCTGCGCGGGCAGACGGCGACCGTGCGCTTCACGGCCTTGCTCACCGGCGGCAGTGGTGGCTGGGTGCCCGAGCAGGCGCAAACCTATCAGGTGATCACTGGCTGGCGGCTGCAGGACGGCGATTGGAGGCTGTATCACGCGCAATGGGAACCGGCAGGGCAGTGAGGAGGGCGGTCGGGTGCCGCGTATGCCGGCCCTGACGCCACCGCCATGACGGGCGAGCCGCAGGGTAAGACGATGACGCGGCAGACGAATGCGTTGCCACCTGGCAAGCGCGTGCACTGCATCGACTGCCCGCAGCATGCGTCGCACTCCGCTACAAACGCACCGGACCCAGAAACGACATTCCCGCCAAGCGGCGGGAATGTCGGTCCAGCGTCAGCGGCTAAGGATCACGCCGCCTTGCGTGCAGCCAGCTGGCGCAGAACGTACTGCAGCAAGCCGCCGTGCTTGAAGTACTCCACTTCCTTCGGCGTCAGCAGCAGCACCTTGACCTGGAACTGCTTGACGCTGCCATCGGACTTCTTGGCATCGACGGTGGCGCGACGGCTGGCACCGTCCTGCAGGCCGGTGATGTCCAAGACTTCGGAGCCATCCAGACCCAGCGTCTGAGCGTTTTCGTTTTCCAGGAACTGCAGCGGCAGCACGCCCATGCCGACCAGGTTGGAGCGATGGATGCGCTCGAAGCTTTCGGCGATCACCGCCTTGACGCCCAGCAGGTTGGTGCCCTTGGCCGCCCAGTCGCGCGAGGAGCCGGTGCCGTATTCCTTGCCGGCCAGCACCACCAGCGGCACGCCATCGGCCTTGTACTTCACCGCCGCGTCGTAGATCGCCAGCTTTTCCGGCTGACCGCCAGCTGCTGGGTAATACAGCGTGTTGCCGCCTTCTTCGCCACCGAACATCAGGTTCTTGATGCGGATGTTGGCGAAGGTGCCGCGCACCATCACATCGTCGTTGCCGCGGCGGCTGCCGTAGCTGTTGAAGTCGGCCGGTTGTACGCCGCGTTCCTGCAGGAAGCGTCCAGCTGGCGAATCCTTCTTGATGTTGCCGGCCGGGGAGATGTGGTCGGTGGTGATCGAGTCGCCGAACAGGCCCATGATGCGCGCGCCGTGCACGTCCTCCACATGACCGACCTGCATGGTCATGCCATCGAAGTAGGGCGGGTTCTTGATATAGGTGGATGCGGCATCCCATTCGTACAACGCGCCATCGGGCGAGGCGATGGTGTTCCAGCGCGAATCGCCCTTGAACACATCGGCGTAGTTCTGCTTGAACATCTCCGGGCCAACGGTCGCGGCGATTGTGTCGCCGATTTCCTTGTTGCTCGGCCAGATGTCGCGCAGGTACACCGGCTGACCGTCGCTACCGGTGCCCAGCGGCTCGGTGGTGAGGTCGATATCGGTGGTGCCGGCAATCGCATAGGCGACGACCAGCGGCGGCGAGGCCAAGTAATTCATTTTGACTTCGGGATGCACGCGGCCTTCGAAGTTGCGGTTGCCCGACAACACCGAGGCCACGACCAGATCGTCTTTGGCAATCGCGGCGGACACGTCTTCCGGCAGCGGGCCGGAGTTGCCGATGCAGGTGGTGCAGCCGTAGCCGACCACGTAAAAGCCGAGCGTTTCCAGGTCGGCCAGCACGCCGGCCTTGCTCAGATAATCGGTGACCACGCGCGAGCCCGGCCCGAGCGAGGTCTTGACCCACGGCTGCGCCTTCAAGCCCTTGGCGGCCGCGTTGCGTGCCAGCAGGCCGGCACCGAGCATCACTGCCGGGTTGGAGGTGTTGGTGCACGAGGTGATGGCAGCGATCACCACCGAGCCGTCGCGCAGCTGCCAGCCTGCGCCGCTGTCGGCCGCGCCTTCGGCATGGGCCGCCTTGGCGCCGACTGCGGTGCCTCCGCCGCCTTCGTTCTTCAGGCGATCTTCCTGTTTGATGTCGCCCAGCCGCTTGCTGCGCGCCTCGGCGAACGGCTTGAGGCTTTCGCGGTAATTGGCCTGCATGTCTTCCAGCAACACGCGGTCCTGCGGACGCTTGGGGCCGGCCAGCGACGGCTTGACCTCACCCATGTCCAGTTCCAGCGTGGCGCTGTACTGCGCAGGCGGGGTGGTGGCGTCGTGCCACAAGCCCTGCGCCTTTGCGTAGGCTTCCACCAGCGCAATCTGCTCCTCGCTGCGGCCGGACAGGCGCAGGTAGGTCAGTGATTCTTCGTCGACCGGGAAGATGCCGCAGGTGGCGCCGTATTCCGGTGCCATGTTGCCGATGGTGGCGCGGTCGGCCAGTGGCAGGTGCTGTAGGCCCTCGCCGAAGAACTCGACGAACTTGCCCACCACACCGGCCTTGCGCAGCATCTGGGTGACGGTGAGCACCAGATCGGTGGCGGTGGCGCCTTCGGGCAGTTTGCCGGTGAGCCTGAAGCCCACCACCTGCGGAATCAGCATCGACGACGGCTGGCCCAGCATCGCGGCCTCGGCTTCGATGCCACCCACGCCCCAGCCCAGCACGCCGATGCCATTGATCATGGTGGTGTGGCTGTCGGTGCCGAATACGGTGTCGG
Organism: Xanthomonas sp. WCS2018Noco2-27; assembly: GCF_031843525.1. Lineage (NCBI taxonomy): Bacteria > Pseudomonadati > Pseudomonadota > Gammaproteobacteria > Lysobacterales > Lysobacteraceae > Xanthomonas > Xanthomonas sp. WCS2018Noco2-27. The sequence goes on from NZ_JAVTIK010000001.1 coordinate 718,111, forward strand.
GATAAGCGACCAGGGTGCCGTCCTTGTCCGCGCTCATCACCACGCGGGCGAGATTTTCCAGGTTGACCTGGTGGACGATGCCGGTATTGGGCGGCACCACCTTGAAGTTTTCGAACGCTTTCTGGCCCCAGCGCAGGAAGCCGTAGCGTTCCTGGTTACGCTGGAATTCGATCTTGCCATTGAGGTCGAGCGCGTCGGGCTTGCCGAACACGTCCACCTGCACCGAGTGGTCGATGACCAGTTCGGAGGGAATCTGCGGGTTGATCTGGTCGGCGTCGCCGCCCAGCTTGACCACCGCATCGCGCATCGCGGCCAGGTCGACCACGCACGGCACGCCGGTGAAATCCTGCAGCACCACGCGCGCGGGCATGAAGGCGATTTCGATCTCAGGCTCGGCCTTGGGGTCCCATTTGGCGACTGCCTCAATATGGTCCTTGCCGACGGTCACACCGCCGTCCTCGTGCCGGAGCAGATTCTCCAGCAGGATCTTCATCGAGTAGGGCAGGTGGGCGATATCGAATCGCTCGCCCAGTTTGGGCAGGCTGTAATAGTCGTAGCGCTTGCCGTGGACCTCAAATGAGGCGCGGGTGGAAAAGGAATCGCTCATGCATCACTCCTATGGCGTCGAAGGCTTTAGGTAGGGGCCTATTCTGAGCAGTTCAGTGTGTACGCACGGTGTGTCCGAGTCGATCTGCTCGCTTGAGTACGACCGCCCAAGTACGTATCATATGCGCATACTTTCTGGAGCATGCTCATGGAAGCCACCGTTGCCGAACGTGGACAGATCACGTTGCCCAAGGCCGTGCGCGATGCCCTGGGCCTGACCAAGGGCACCACCCTTAAGATCGAACTCGATGGTGGGCGCATCATCTTGCGTAAAGATGTCAGCGAAGCGCTGCGCAAGGTGCGCGGCAAGTTCAAGCTGGTCGATGGCCTGACCAGCACCGACGAAGCCATGCGCGCCATCCGTGGCCGTGCGCCCGGGGACCCGTTCGACCCATGATCGCCCTGGATTCCTCGGTGCTGCTGGACATCCTCATCGGCGACCCGGTGTACGGCGAGGTGTCGGAAATCTGCATCGGCGATGCACTGGCGCGCGACGAGGTCGTGGTCTGCGACGCGGTGGTGGCCGAAGTGCTGGCCATGCTGGACACCCAGGTCGACCTGATGGAAACCCTGGCCTCGATCGGGGTGCGTTACGAAGCCACCCAGGAAGCGGCGGCGGTGCGCGCCGGCCATATGAACAAGCGCTTCCGTGCACGCGGCGGCAAGCGCGAGCGGGTGGTGGCGGATTTTCTGATCGGCGCCCACGCGATGCTCCAGTGCGATGGGTTGATTACCCGCGACGAGGGCTTCTTCCGCGACTACTTCAAGGGTTTGAAGATCACCGTCCCCAAGCCCGTTGCCTGATCCACGCCTTCTGATCCACGTCTGACGTTTTTACACATTCACTGCTGTCCTTTTGGAGAACCCGCATGTTGGAAGCCTATCGCCACCACGTTGCAGAGCGCGCCGCGCTCGGTATCCCGCCGCTGCCGCTGACCGCGCAGCAGACCGCCGAGGTCATCGAACTGTTGAAGGCTCCGCCTGCCGGCGAAGAAGCCTTTTTGGTCGAGCTGCTCAGCCAGCGCGTGCCGGCCGGCGTCGACGACGCCGCCAAGGTCAAGGCCTCGTACCTGGCCGCCGTGGCCTTCGGTACCGAGAAAACCGCACTGATCAGCCCCACGCGTGCGACCGAGCTGCTGGGCACCATGCTGGGCGGCTACAACATCCAGCCGCTGATCGACCTGCTGGACAACGCCGAGCTGGGTGCCACCGCCGCCGAAGCGCTCAAGCACACCTTGCTGGTATTCGATGCGTTCCATGACGTGCAGGAAAAGGCCGACGCCGGCAACGCGCACGCCAAGTCCGTGCTGCAGAGCTGGGCCGATGCCGAGTGGTTCACCAGCAAGCCGGAAGTGCCGCAAAGCATGACCGTCACCGTGTTCAAGGTGCCGGGCGAAACCAACACCGACGACCTGTCGCCGGCGCCGGATGCGACCACCCGCCCGGACATCCCGCTGCACGCGCTGGCGATGCTGAAGAACACCCGCGAAGGCGCGGCGTTCGTGCCGGAAGAAGACGGCAAGCGTGGCCCGATCCAGGCCATTGCCGACCTCAAGGACAAGGGCCATCTGGTGGCCTATGTGGGCGACGTGGTCGGCACCGGTTCTTCGCGCAAGTCGGCGACCAACTCGGTGCTGTGGTGGACCGGCGAGGACATTCCGTACATCCCCAACAAGCGCTTCGGCGGCGTGTGCCTGGGTAGCAAGATCGCCCCGATCTTCTACAACACCATGGAAGACGCCGGTGCGCTGCCGATCGAGCTGGACGTGTCGCAGATGGAGCACGGCGACGTGGTCGAGCTGCGTCCGTATGACGGCAAGGCGCTGAAGAACGGGCAGGTGATTGCCGAGTTCGCGATGAAGTCGGACGTGCTGTTCGACGAAGTGCGCGCCGGTGGCCGCATTCCGCTGATCGTGGGCCGCGGCCTCACCGCCAAGGCGCGCGAATTCCTGGGCCTGCCGACCTCGGATCTGTTCCGCCTGCCGATGGACCCGCCGGACACCGGCAAGGGCTTCTCGCTGGCACAGAAGATGGTCGGCCGCGCCTGTGGCTTGCCGGAAGGCCAGGGCATGCGCCCGGGCACCTATTGCGAGCCGAAGATGACCTCGGTGGGTTCGCAGGACACCACCGGCCCGATGACCCGCGACGAGCTGAAGGACCTGGCCTGCCTGGGCTTCTCCGCCGACCTGGTGATGCAGTCGTTCTGCCACACTGCCGCTTACCCCAAGCCGGTGGACGTCAAGACCCACCACACGCTGCCGGAATTCATCTCCACCCGTGGCGGCGTGTCGCTGCGTCCGGGAGATGGCGTGATCCACAGCTGGCTCAATCGCATGCTGCTGCCCGACACCGTGGGCACCGGCGGCGACTCGCACACGCGTTTCCCGATCGGTATCTCGTTCCCGGCCGGCTCCGGCCTGGTGGCGTTCGCCGCCGCCACCGGGGTGATGCCGCTGGACATGCCCGAGAGCGTGCTGGTGCGTTTCAAGGGTGAGATGCAGCCGGGCGTGACCCTGCGCGATCTGGTCAACGCGATCCCGCTGTATGCGATCAAGGACGGTCTGCTGACCGTGGCCAAGCAGGGCAAGAAGAACATCTTCTCCGGCCGCATCCTGGAAATCGAAGGCTTGCCGAATCTGAAGGTGGAGCAGGCGTTCGAACTGTCCGATGCCTCGGCCGAGCGTTCGGCGGCCGGTTGCAGCGTGCACCTGGACAAGGCCCCGATCATCGAATACCTGACCAGCAACATCACCCTGCTGCGCTGGATGATCGCCGAAGGCTATGCCGACGCGCGCACCCTGGGCCGCCGCATCAAGAAGATGGAAGAGTGGCTGGCCGACCCGCAGCTGCTGCAGCCCGATGCCGATGCCGAATATGCCGCGGTCATCGAGATCGACCTGGCCGACATCCACGAGCCGATCGTGGCGTGCCCGAACGACCCGGACGACGTCAAGACGCTGTCCGACGTAGCCGGTGCGGCGATCGACGAAGTGTTCATCGGTTCGTGCATGACCAACATCGGTCACTTCCGTGCCGCGGCCAAGCTGCTGGAAGGCAAGCGCGACATCCCGACCCGCCTGTGGGTGGCACCGCCGACCAAGATGGATGCCTCCGAGCTGACCAAGGAAGGCCATTACGGCACCTTCGGCGCAGCCGGCGCGCGCATGGAGATGCCGGGCTGCTCGCTGTGCATGGGCAACCAGGCGCAGGCTCGCGAGGGCGCCACGGTGTTCTCCACCTCTACGCGTAACTTCCCCAACCGTCTGGGCCGCAACACCAATGTGTACCTGGGCTCGGCGGAACTGGCGGCGATCTGCTCGCGCCTGGGCCGGATTCCGACCAAGGAGGAGTACATGGCCGATGTGGGCGTGATCAAGACCAGTGGCGACCAGATCTACCGCTACATGAACTTCGATCAGATCCAGGAATATCAGGACGTTGCGGATACCGTCGCGGCCTGATCCAGCGGATTGGATGGACCTTAAAACGCCCGGCAATGCCGGGCGTTTTTCGTTTATCGGGCAATGACTTCGCTTCGCGTAGAGCGTGACGTGCGTCAAAACAAATCGCAGTTAAACCGCTTGCCGCACTGCAACAAATTTCTGATGTGAAGAGGTCTAGAGTTCCGCCGCCCTCCCATTTATGTCGATGCCGATGCCTTCTTGCACGATCGCAGGTCAAACACTCCATTACACCCAGCACGGTCAAGGTTTTCCGATCCTGCTCGGCCACAGCTACCTGTGGGACGCGGCGATGTGGGAGCCGCAGATCCAGGCCCTTTCGCAGCACTACCAGGTGATCGTTCCCGAGCTGTGGGGCCATGGGCAGTCGGGCGAACTGCCGCAAGGCACGCAGGGAATCGACGATCTTGCCCGGCAGATGCTTGGCCTGCTGGACGCGTTGGAGCTGTCGCAGTGCGCGGTGGTGGGCCTGTCGGTGGGCGGCATGTGGGGCGCCGAGCTTGCTTTGATGGCGCCGGAGCGCGTGCGCAGCCTGGTGTTGATGGACACCTTCCTGGGCGCCGAGCCGCCGGCCACGCGTGCGCGCTACTTCGGCATGCTGGATGCGATCGAAGCGGCCGGGCAGGTGACGCCTGCGCTGATCGAGGCGATCGTGCCGATCTTCTTCCGCCCCGGCATCGACCTGACCTCGGCATTGCCGGCCGCGTTCGCGCAGCGCCTGGCGGCGATGACGGCCGAGCAGCTGCGCGCATCGATCGTGCCGCTTGGCCGCCTGATCTTCGGACGTGCCGATCGACTGGATGCCATGTCTGCGCTGGATCCTGCCAACACCTTCCTGCTTGGTGGCGACGCGGATATTGCGCGGCCGCCGGAAGAGCTGTGGATGATGGCCGAAGCGATCTGCTGCGATTACGAACTGGTGCCCGATGCCGGGCATATCGCATCGCTGGAGAATCCGGCGTTCGTCAATGCGCAGTTGCTCGGGTGGTTCAAACGCACCTTGTTGTGAGGTCGGAGCGGGGGAGGGTGTGCGTGGAATGACGCGTGTGCCCTTACCCCCAAGGCCTCTTCGATAGGGTGAGATGGCTTATCGCTGCTTGGCTTCTCCCGTCGGGAGCTTCAGATGTGTTTCCTTCTCCCGTCGGGAGAAGGTGCCGATAGGGTGGATGAGGGGAGAGTTTCGGCGGGATTCGTGGGTGGCCGTACCCTCAACCCAACCCCTCTCCCGGGGGGAGAGGGGCTTGTAAGCGCTGCAGTTGTCTACGCGCTGCGGTCGTCTAAGGCCTGCAGTCGTCTTGACGTTGCGTTGTTATGGTTGCGCGCCTAGCCAGGCTTCCAGTGCCGGCAGCTGCTTTCCTTCTCCCGTCGGGAGAAGGTGCCCGTAGGGCGGATGAGGGTAGGGTTTCGGCGGGATTTGTGGGTGGCCGTACCCTCACCCCAACCCCTCTCCCGTAGGGAGAGGGGCTTGTAAGCGCTGCAGCCGTCTATGCGCTGCGTTCGTCCAAGGCCTGCAGTCGTCTGGATGTTGTGTGGTTACGGTTGCGCGCCTAGCCAGGCTTCCAGTGCCGGGGCCGGGAGGGGCCGCGAGAACAGGTAGCCCTGCAGAACTTCGCAGCCCAGGTCGGCCAGGAACAGGCGCTGTGCTTCGTTTTCGACGCCTTCGGCGACGACGTGCTTGCGCAGATGCTCGCCGATGCGCAGCACCGAGGTGGTGAGCGCGCGTGCGTCTTCGCTGTGTTCGATATCGCGTACGAAGCTCATGTCCAGTTTGAGTTCGTCGATCGGTAGGCGGTGCAGATGGCTCAGGCTGGAATAGCCGGTGCCGAAGTCGTCCAGCGATAACGAGATGCCGGCTTCGCGGATGGCATGCAGGTTCTCCAACACGCCCGGTTGCCCGGACAGCATCACGCTTTCGGTCAATTCCAGGGTGAGGTCGGAGGCTTGCACGCCGGTGTCGGCGATCAGCCCAAGCAGGTCGGGGAGCATGCGCGGGCTTTCGAAGCCGCTGGCCGACAGATTAACCGACACGCGCGTGACCGGAATGCCGCGACTGCGCCAGTCGGCCACTTGTTCGCAGGCGCGCCGCAGGACCCAGGCGTTGAGCTGGGGCATCATGCCTTGCTCTTCGGCGACCGGCAGAAACCGTGCCGGCGAAATGGCGCCGAGTTGCGGATGATTCCAACGCAGCAACGCTTCCACGCCGTACAGCGCGTGCGGGGCGGCGCTATGCAGTTGCGGCTGGTAATGCAGCTGCAGTTGATCGCGACCGATGGCCTGGCGCAGTTCCGCTTCCAGCGCCACGCGCTCTTGCGCCATGCGATTCATGTCGGAGCTGAAGAAACGGAAGCGTCCGCCGCCTTCCTTCTTGGCGCGATTCATCGCCAGGTCGGCATGCCGCAGCAGGATGTTGATGTCGCGCCCGTCTTCGGGAAACATCGCCACGCCGATGCTGGCCGATGGGTGCACGGTCATGTGGCCTACCGACAGCGGGCCGGCGATGGTGCCCAGCACGCGTTCGGCCGCGGCGCTGGCCTGCTCGGCGCTGCATTGCGGCAGGGCCAGTGCGAATTCGTCGCCGGCCACGCGTGCCAGCATGGCGGTGGCGGCAAGTTGGTCGCCGACGCGCAGCGCGATGTCGCGCAACAGACCATCGCCGGCAGAATGGCCCTGACTGTCGTTGATCAGCTTGAAACGGTCGATGTTGATGAACATCAACGCGACCGGTTCGGCAGCGTATTCGGCCTGGGTCAGCGCCTGCTCGGCGCGTGCGCTGAACATGATGCGGTTGGGCAGGCCGGTCAGCGCGTCGTAGAACGCGAGCTGATGCACGCGTTGACGGATCTGCTCGCGCTCCAGTGCCAGCGTGCACAGCTGTTGGCACAGTTCGGTCAGCCGTACGTGCCAGGCATCGGCACGTTGCGGCTTGCGGTAGTACAGCGCAAAGGTGCCGAGCACGCGCGAGCTATTGGCGCGGATCGGGGTGCTCCAGCAGGCGCGCAGACCCATCGGCATCAACTGGTCGCGGTAGGCGGTAAACAACGGGTCGGTGGCGATGTCTTCCACCATCACCGCACGGCCGCGCCAGGCAGCGGTGCCGCAGGCACCTGCACCGGGGCCGATCTTCAGGCCGCTGACGGCGTCGGCATACTCGGGCGGCAGACTCGGCGCGGCCAGCGAATGCAGGCAGCCCTGGTTGTCGGCGCTCATGACAGTCGCCAACACTTCCGGTGCGATGCGTTCGACCTCGGTGCAGATCAGCGTCATCACCTCGATCAGCGGGCGCTCCTGCACCAGCGCTTCCAGCACGCGGTGCTGCAGCACTTCGTGCATCTTGGTGTCGGTAATGTCGGTCAGCACCGCCACGTAATGCGACGGATTGTGTTTGGCGTCGTAGATCGGATTGAAGTTGAGCGAGATCCACAACGGCGAGCCGTCCTTGCGATAGACCAGCAAGTCGGCACGGGTTTGCTGCAGGGCATCGGCGCGATCGCGGATGCGCGCAACCTCGCCTTGGTCGCTCTGCGCACGGGTCAACACATCCGACGGGCGCTGGCCGACCAGCTCGGCTTCGGTGTAGCCGAACATGCGCTGGAAGCCATCGTTGGCGTAGAGCAGGCGCGATTGCAGATCGCAGATGAGGATGGCACTACTGCTGCCATCCAGCGCTTCGGCCAGCAAGCGCGAACGACGGTCATCCGGCGCTTCGCCGGGCTTGGCCATGCCGGCCGTGAGCGGGCCGTGCTTGATCGGCGTGCGCGCATGGTCGAATGCGGTAACCGACGACGTATCGCCGACCAGTTCCGCTGTCGCCCACGCATCCGTCGCCGTGTTGGCGTCGGTGTCCGGTGCGCCGTCGTGCGGCGGCAGATCGGTCGGATGCGGGGGCAGGGCGCGCATGGGCGATCAGCGCGCTTGTGCCGACAATGCGATCAGGCGTTCGGCAACACGGTCCAGCGGAACCACTTCCTGCGCGGCGCCCAGCTTGTAGGCGGCGCCGGGCATGCCCCACACCACGCTGCTGGCTTCGTCCTGTACCAGTGTGGGGGCGCCGGCCTGCAGCATTTCCAGCAGGCCGCGCGCACCGTCGTCGCCCATGCCGGTGAGGATGGCGCCGACCGCATTCGGCCCGGCGTTGGCGGCGACCGAGCGGAACAGCACGTCCACCGCGGGCTTGTGGCGATTGACCGGCGGGCCGTCGTCGATACGGCAGCGCCAACGCGCACCGTCGCGAATGATGCGCAGGTGCTGGCCGCCCGGCGGCAGATAAGCGTGGCCGGGCAGAATGGCTTCGCCGTCGCTGGCTTCGCGCACCGACATCGCCGAGTGGCGATTGAGGCGCTCGGCGAATGCGGTGCTGAAGCTGGCCGGCAGATGCTGGGTCATCACCACCGCCGGTGCATCGGCAGGCATGTGTTCGAGCACCACGCGCAGCGCTTCGGTGCCGCCGGCAGAAGCGCCGATGGCGATCAGGCGGTCGGTGGTGCGGAAGCGCAGCGCACTGCCCGGAACCGGTGCCGATTGCATGTCCAGGGTGAGCTTGGGCGTGCTGGGGCGATGCAGTGCACTGACCTTGGCCTTGGCGGCCATCTTGACCTTGCTGACGATTTCTTCGGCATAGCCTTCCAGTCCACGCACGACGTCGATCTTGGGCTTGGACACGAAGTCCACCGCACCCAGCGACAAGGCCTGCAAGGTGGTGTCGGCACCGCGCTCGGTGAGCGAGGAAATCATCACCACCGGCGTCGGGCGCAGGCGCATCAGGTTTTCCAGAAACACCAGGCCGTCCATGCGCGGCATTTCCACGTCCAGCGTGATCACGTCCGGATTGAGGCGTTTGATCTTTTCGCGCGCCAGGATCGGGTCGGCGGCCGAGCCGATGACTTCGATGCCCGGATCGCGCGAGAGGATTTCGGTGAGCATCTGACGGACCACCGCCGAGTCGTCGACGATGAGTACACGTACGGGAGTTTCCAGCGTCATTCGAACAACTCCACTCCACCGGTGACCGGTGCTTTGGACAGACGGGCGCGCACGGCCGATTCTGTGGCGGCGACTTCGGCTTCGTGCGCATGCGGCAAACGCTGCACGACTACCCGGCCGGTCGTCGGAAAGAACCACACCTTGCGCGGATGGATGCCGCACAGATCTTCGGCAATGATGGGGATGTGTTCGGCTTGCAGGTACTGGCGCACGAACTCGGCGTTGCGGGTGCCGACCGGGTTGCTGGTGAAGCCCTTGAGCACGTTGGCGCCGCCGAAGACCTTGGCTTCGATGCGTTTGCGATGCGCGCCGCGCTTGAGCATGTCGTTGATCAGCAACTCCATCGCATAACTGCCGTAGCGCGCCGGTGCACCGTCGCCGACCTGTCCCTCGGGCAGCAGAAAGTGATTCATGCCGCCGATCTTGAGCACCGGGTCGCGCAAGCAGGCCGCAACGCACGATCCCAAGGTGGTCGTCAACGCGGTGTCGTCGTCCACCACCAGATATTGAGTGGGCAGCAGCTTGGCGGTAATGGTCTGGAACCGCGAATCGCGGTAGCGCATCACGTCGTCGACTTGCACGGCGGTACTCATGCAGAGGCTCCCGAACGCGGAGCGCGCCGATACAGCGTGCGCCCGCACGGCTGGATCAGATCGGCTGCGTGCAGGTAATTCTCCGAGTGCCCGGTGTAGAGCAGACCGTCGTCGCCCATGTGGCTGACCAGACGCGACAGGATGCCGCGCTGGGTCGGTTTGTCGAAATAGATCATCACGTTGCGGCAAAACAGCGCCGCATACGGGCCGCCGACGTCGTAACGCGGCGACAGCAGATTCAACTGGCGGTATTCGATGAGTTGGCGCAGCGCAGGAATCACCCGGCACTTGCCTTCGTTGGGGCCGCTGCCGCGCTGGAAATACTTGCGCTTGATCGCCGCATCCAGCGAGGCGACGCGGTCGATGGCGTAGACGCCGCGCGAGGCGGTTTCCAGCACCTGGGTGTCGACGTCGGTGGCAACGATGCTCACCGGCGGGGTCAGTGTGCCGAACGCCTCGCAGGCGGTGATGGCGATGGAGTAGGGCTCCTCACCGGTGGATGCGGCGCACGACCAGATCTTCAGCGGCGCCTGCGAGGCGCGTTTCTGCAGTTCTTCGCGCAATTTGTCGAAGTGATGCGGCTCGCGGAAGAACGAGGTCAGATTGGTGGTCAGGGCGTTGGTGAACGCCTGCCATTCTTCTTCGTCGTTGCCGGCTTCCAGCTGGTCGATGTACTCGCGAAACGAGCGCAGCCCGAGCACGCGCAGGCGGCGCGACAGGCGGCCATACACCATGTCGCGCTTGGCCGGTGCCAGCGAGATACCGACGCGTTGGTAAATCAGGTCGCAAACGCGCTTGAAGTCGCGGTCGCCAAAATCGAATTCGCGCGTGTCTGAAGCGGGAGTCGTAGTCGTCATATCCATACACGTCGGGAGCTATAACGTGGTATCGGCCATGTAGCCGTGCAACTGAAGCACCAATCCATCGATGACTGCGGTTGGGCTCGGTGTCACAGCAATGCTGCGGTGCGGCGGCGTGCAGCGACGACGCGGCGGGGTGGAGGCTGCCTGTCGTTGCGAGAGGCAGAAACACAACGCCCCGGCAGTGCCGGGGCGTTGTGGGTGACAGCGGTGACTTGGAGCGGTTACCAGAACGTAGCGAGCAGTCGTCCGGTGGCTGCGGACGGCGCGGAGGAAGCGGAGTGTCCGCGTGGTACCTGCCGCATCGGCCGCGCCCAGCGGGCGCCTGCATAGCCCTTCTGTTGGCTGCTCTTAGAACTCTTGCCAGTTACCGTCGGCCAGTGCGGCCTGCGGCTTGGCAGATCGCGCCGACGGTGCTGCGGCTGTCCGCACGGCTGGCTTGGCCGCGGTCTTGACCGCAACCGGACGCGAGGCCACCGGGCGCACACGCGCTTGTGCAACCGCTGCCGATTCGTCCAGCTTGAACACCGACACCGCTTCGGCCAGATGACCGGCCTGCTCTTCCATCGAGCGGGCGGCGGCAGTGGCTTCTTCCACCAGGGCTGCGTTTTGCTGGGTGGTTTCGTCCATCTGGGTGATGGTCTGGTTGACCTGCTCGATGCCGGCCGACTGTTCCTGCGAGGCGGCAGAAATTTCGCCCATGATGTCGGTGACGCGCTGCACGCTGGCAACGATCTCAGCCATCGTCGCACCGGCCTTGCGCACCAGCGCAGAGCCTTCGGCGACCTTGTGCACGGAGTCGTCGATCAAGCCCTTGATCTCCTTGGCGGCGCCGGCCGAACGCTGTGCCAGCGTGCGCACTTCCGAGGCGACCACCGCAAACCCGCGGCCTTGCTCACCGGCACGTGCCGCTTCCACCGCTGCATTCAAGGCCAAAATATTGGTCTGGAAGGCGATGCCGTCGATGACCGAGATGATGTCGGCGATCTTCTTGGACGAGGCTTCGATGCCGGACATGGTGGTGACCACCTGCGACACCACGTCGCCGCCCTGCGAGGCCACACCGGTGGCGCCGATGGCCAGCTGATTGGCCTGACGTGCGCTTTCGGCATTCTGCTTGACGGTGGAAGTGAGCTCTTCCATCGAGGCAGCGGTCTCTTCCAGGTTCGCGGCTTGCTGTTCGGTGCGGTGCGACAGATCGCTGTTGCCCGAGGCGATTTCGCCGGCTGCCGAGTTGATCGCACTGGAGGAGAGCTTGATGCGACCGACGATATCGGCCAGTTGCTCGGCGGTGGCATTGGCATCGTCACGCATCTGCGCGAACACGCCGCTGAACTGCCCTTGCATGCGCACGGTCAGGTCGCCGCGCGACAGCGCAGACAACAGCGCAGAGATCTGCTCCAGGCTGCCGGCATTGGCATCCAGCAAGCCGTTGAGCTGCTGCGCCAACTGCAGGAAGAAGCCCTGCTTGCCGTCGGTTTCGACGCGGCCGCTCATGTCGCCGCTGGCAGCGGCACGCACGATGCGGGCGACTTCTTCTTCAACCTGGACTTCGATGGTGCGGTCGCGCCATTCGCAGACTTCGCCGGTGGTTTCGCCTTGCTCGTTCTTGATACCGGTGACGGTCTGCGCCAGCACGACTTCGCCGAAGCGCTCTTCGAAGCTGGTGACACCATCGCGTTCGAGCGCAGCAACGGCCTTGCGCACGGTCGCGTCCGACAGGCCCAGGTAGCTGATGTGCTGACCGATGACCTTGCTCGCATCGAACTCGGGCGATGCCAGACGGATGCTGCTTTCGTACTGCGTCACGATCTTCTTGAAGGCATCGTTGGCGTAGATCATGACGCGGTCGGGATCGGTGATGAAGGTGCCGGTGGACGACTTGTCCAGCGCGGTGCGGATGCGCAGGTTCTCGTCGGCGACTTTCTGATCGCGTTCGATGCGCTCTTTCAGATCGCGCTGCATGCGCTGCATGGAGCGCATCAGTTCGCCCACTTCGTCCTTGCCGTGCGCATTGATCTGGCCATCCAGCTTGCCGCCAGCGATTTCGGTAGCGGTGCTCACCGCGCCGCGCATGCTGCGCACGATGGAACGGGCAAACAGGAATGCCAAGCCCAGGCCACCGGCAATGCCGATCAGCAACACCACCAGGGTCAGCGAGACCGAGGTTGCGTGGACCTTTTCGGCCTTGGTCTTGGCCGCCTGTGCCAGCAGATTGTCCTCGGCGATCAACGCTGCCAGCGAATCCTTGGCCTTGTTGTGCAGGGTGCGGGTCTCGCCGACAAAGGTGTCGATGGCATCGTCGGGGAGATTGAGCTCGATCATTTCATCGACGCTGGCGTACGAGGCCGAGGCCTTCTTCCAGTCGGCCACGAACACGTTGAAGAGTTTTTTCTGTTGCGGGCTTTCGATCAGGCGGGGATAGCCCTTGATCGTTGCCTCGATTTCGCCGTTGAGCTTCTTGGCGCGGACCCTGGCTTCCTGCTTGACCGCATCGCTGGCGCGCACCAGATTTTGATAAGACGCATTCCGGTATTCGCCGAGCATGCCGCGCAGATCGCCGGCTTCGCGCACGCTGGACATGGTGTTGCCGGCCAGATCGCGCGTCACGTTGTTGAGCGATGCCAGGCCCGAATACGCGATGATTCCCTGCACCAGCATGATCAGCAGCACGATGCCGAACGCCAGCATCAGCCGCGGCATCAATTTCAGATTATTAATCCATTGCATTGACACGATTCCCCCGTAGAAGTCAGTCCGCATAATCCAGATAGCAGATCGCCACGCATGGGCGTGGCGATCTGCGATACGATTACTTGATGGTGGCGAGCTTCAGGCTGGCCGGGGAGCTGACTTCGATTTCGGCGCGCGAGCTGTCGCGCTGGATCTTGCCGAGGACGCAGACGTCCTTGCCTTCCAACGATTCCGGGGCAAAGCTGAACTTGCCGCGGTTGGCGCCGTCGATGCGGGCCGAGAAGGTGTGACGCGGGAACATGCCGCCCATGTACAGGAAGGTGGGTTCGCCTTCCGAGCTCTGTGCGTACTTGGCCTTTTCGACCTTGCCGCACACCATGCCGTCCTTGCCGACGAAGCGGGTGGCCATCTCCGGCGGAATCATTTCCTGCGACTGAGCCGACAGCGTGGGGGCAACGATCACGAGAGCAGCAACGGGGAGGAGCGAGAGCAGGAACTTCATTGGGGATTCTCCAGAATCGAAAGTCGAACGGTGACCCGCTTATGAACGCGGGCTTCTATTCAGCTATCGGCTAACTGGGATTCAACTTGAAGTAAAAAAATGTGAGTCACATCGCACTTCTATCTAGCAGTGCGTCTCGTGTCAGGACGCTCCCGACACCTGATGGTGGTATGCGCATTAGGCATAAACCACTGCGGCCGTCAGAGGGCTGCCGGGTGCTCAAACGCGGCGATGCATACCTGCTGCATCGCTACGCTTGCCAACCACTGCATCCCTCTGACGACCGCAGGTCGCCGCACTCAACCACCGTGAATCAGGCAGCTTCTTCAGCCAGCTGCTGCTGACCCAGCTCGGTGCTGTCCAGCAGGGTTTCGATATCCAGCAGGATCAGCATGCGATCGTCCTGGGTGCCGATGCCGGAGATGAAGCGGGTATCCACTGCGGCGCCGAACTCGGGCGTCGGGCGGATCTGGTCGTCATTGAGCGGGATGACGTCGGAGACGCTGTCCACCACGATGCCGACCACGCGGTCTTCGACGTTGAGCACGATCATCACGGTGAACGCGTCGTAGCGCGCTTCCTTGAGGCGCAGCTTCAGGCGCAGGTCGATCACCGGCACGATGGTGCCGCGCAGGTTGATCACACCCTTGATGTAGTCGGGCGCGTCAGGCAGACGGGTGACCGAATCGTAGCCACGGATTTCCTGCACTTTCAGGATGTCCACGCCGTAGTGTTCTTCGCCCAAAGCGAAGCTGAGGAATTCACCACCGGTGCCGGTGGCAGTGCTTTTGTCGTTCATGAAAACTCCGGGCGTTGCGGCTGAGTGTCAGGTTGCGGCACTAGGTTGAAAAGGCTGCCATAGCAACATCGGCGCAGCGCTCGGCAACTTTAGGTGCGTGGACCAAGTGGTACGTGCGGGTTCAGAACACGCCGCTCTTGCGCGCGTTGCGCTGGCGGTCGACCCGAAAGATGTAGCGCTGGATGGTTTCGTCAGCGCCACGCGGCAGATCGCTGAACTGCAGGCCGACGCGGAAGCCTTCGCTGCCATTGGGTAGAGTCTGCTTGTATTGGCTGCACACCGTGAGCGGCAGGGCGATCGGTGCGACGTCGGGCAGGTGCAGCGTGCAGTCGCGATAGGTGCGTTGCGGCTCCAGCAAGGGCATTCCGGCGGTGAGCGACACCGCCAGGCCGCCGCTGCTGATGTCGATCACGCGCAGCTGCAGATTGAGGTTGCCGCCCTCGGATTCGTCCTGGCGGATGATGCACATGGGCGAGTCGGTGATCGGCGTTTCCAGCCGGTACGATTCGCGGCGTTGCATGTGGTACATCGCGTCCGGCAGCTCGGCGCGGAAGGCGACGTGGATGTCGCGCTCGATGCGCTCGGCCTTTTCCAGCCGGAAACGCACGTTGACCCGCTCCAGTTGCGCATAGCAGAGCAGGTACTTGGCATCTTCGATGGCACGGTTGGAGGTGTCGTTGTGGCTGCCGTCCAGAATCACGCAATCGTCGTCTTCATCGATTTCGAGCACGGCGGTAGGCACGGCCATGTCGCGGCCGGCCACATGCATGGTCACCACGGCGCGTTGATCGAGCAGCTGGCGCAGCAAGCCACGGATCTGCCGCTTGTTGCGCAGCAGATAGCGTTCGTCACCTTCTGCAAGGTGATCGTCGTGGTCCAGCTCTGACTCTGAGGTATCGCCTTGGGACATGGGCACAAGCACAGTGGTAGCGGGAAGAAGCCCGGAGGGTTGTCCCGGCGTCGCCTTGATATCGGCGGCAAAGCGAAATCTTTAAGTGCCGCTGATAAAACTCGTACGCCTGACGCTGCTCATGACCTGTCGCGATGGGCGGTGTGCAGAACTTTTAACGCAGCAACCATCGAGGTTCTGGGGCGCGATGTCTTCGTTCTTCGGCAAGGCCGCCAGCCGCCTGCCTGGTGCGGTGTCCTCGCCGCTTGCGGGACCATTGGCGGCATGGATGCCGCCAATGGTCCCCCGGGGACGGGTTCACGACGTGTCCCGCGAGCGGCGAGGGCAACGCGCGCTCGAGGTTTTTGCGTTTGCTGCAGGGCCCTTGCCCGCTCACCATCGCAGGACACGCTGCAAGTACGTCCATGTAAGCTCCGTGGCGGCATCCATGCCGCCAAGGGTCCTGCAACGGTGAGCGGACAAGGACCAGTCCAGACGGTCGGTGTGCTTGGTCAAGAGCCATGCGTGATGAGGCTTGTTGACTCATGATGCAACGGCCCGACCTTCGACGCATGCCGAGCGACAAGCAGCTTTTCACGCGACTGCCGACCAACTATCTGGTGCGGTGTCCTTGCCGATTGCGGGACCGTTGGCGGCATGGATGCCGCCATCGAGCCCCCAGGGATGGGTTTACGGCGTGTCCCGCGAGCGGCGAGGGCACCGCGCCCTCGATGCTGCGGCTTCGTTTCAGGGCCTTGCTTGCCCACCATCGCAAGACACGCTGCAAGTAAGTCTCTGCGAGCTTTACGCAGCAGCCATGCCGAGTAAGGTCCCGCGACCGTGAGCGGGCAAGGACCAGTCGAGATGGTCGTGCGCAGGCGCTGGCATGGAATGCTGTACGTGGCGAGCAATCAGCGCCCGATCACCAACTCCACGTCCGCCTTGGCGGGTAACTCCACCGTCACCGGCGCGCTCTCCACATCGTCGGCCTGGCGCATAGCATTGCCGCTGCGCGACAAGCGCGCCAGCACTTGCACGGTGTCCAGCGACGACAGGGCACGGGTCGGCATCGGGCTGTCGCCATCGTCCAGGGTGATGGTCAACGGCAGCTCGCTGAGCGTGTGCTTTTCCACCGCAACCGGCATCGGCGTGCCAGCTGCGCGTGCGATCACGAATACGCTGGTGTCGCCAGGCAGGCCGGCACGTTGCGCGAACGCCGCATCCAGCGACACGCGCACGCTGATGCGTTTGCCGGCAGATGTGTCGGCGGTGGGCGAGGGTGTCAGCGGCGCAAGTTTGGCTTCTTGCCGCGCAGCGTTGATTTGTTCGAGCAGGCCGGGCCGGGTGGCGGCGTCGACCACGCTCAGTAACGGCTCCCAGGTTGCGCTGGCCTTGGCTGGTTGACCTGCCTGACGCTGCACCACGCCGAGAAACCAGCGGGCGCGTTGATGGTCCGGTTGCACCACCAGCGCGTGTTCGAGCAGACGCATCGCCTCCGGGTCCGGGCGGCCGCTGTCGTCGGAGAGCATGCGCGACTGCGCGGCCGCCACCAGCACGTCCGGCTCGTCCGGGCGCAGCGCCACCGCGCGCGCAAACGCGTCGCTGGCCTCGGCGAATTTCTGCTGGCTGGACAATGAGCGCCCCAGCAACACCCAGCCTTCGGCCTGATCGGGGTTGCGCGCCAGGGCGCTGCGCAGCTGCACGATGGCTTCGTCCAGGGTGCGTGGCGTGGCCGGGCGGTCGGCCACCTGTTCGATCGCCGACGGTGTGCCGACCAGCCAGTACAGCGCCGCGCTTGCAGCCAGCAACAGCAAAGCAACGCTGGCCGTCAGGGCGCGGGTTTCGCGCCACAGCGGGCGCAGCGCCACGCCGAAGGCGAGCAGCGCGACTACCGCAACCGCAAGGACAAAGCCGACCATCACCACTCCTGCTCATCGGCGGGCAACGCGGGCGCCGCAGCGCTGCGTCGACGCACCACAACCATCACCACCACCCCGCCCAGCAGCAACACCAGCAACGGGCCGAACCACAGCAGCCAGGTGCGCGATTCCACCTGCGGGCGATACAGCACGAACTCGCCATAGCGGGCGACCAGAAACTGCCGGATCTGCGCATCGCTGCGGCCTTCGTGCATCAAGGCCAGTACCTCGCGGCGCAGGTCCTGCGCAATCTGCGCGTTGGAATCGGCCAGCGACTGGTTCTGGCACTGCACGCAACGCAGCTCGGCGGTCAGCGCATGGAAGCGCGCTTCTTCGGCCGCCGAGCGGTATTGCAGCGGTGACGGATCGCCGACCGGCTGGGCCAGGGCCAGCCAGGGCAATAGCAGCAGCGTGAGCAGCCAGGCGCGCATCATTGGGGGGCGTGCAGGTCCGGTGCGGCGGTGGGCGAGCGCTCGATCTTGCTCAGCATCGGAATCAACTGGGTGTCGATGATGGACTGGGTGAGCATGCCGCTGTATTTCCAGCGCACCACGCCGCGCCCGTCGACCAGAAAGGTTTCCGGCGCGGCAGCGATGCCGAAGTCGATGGCGGTGCGCCCGTCCTTGTCTGCGACCACCAGCAGATACGGGTTGCCCAGCTGCTCAAGCCAGCGCAAGGCATCGGCGCGCTCGTCCTTCCAGTTGTAGCCGATCACGCGCACGCGCTTGGTCAGCGCAAAGCGACTCAATACCGGGTGTTCTTCGCGGCAGGCCGGGCACCAGCTGCCCCACACGTTGATGATGTACGGGGCCCCGCGTAGCTCGCGCGCATGCACCACGATGCTGGGGTCGTGCAGCAGCGGCAGCGCGAACTCCGGCGCCGGTTTGCCGATCAGGGCCGAGGGCAGGGCATCGCGATCGCCCTGACCGGAGCGCACCACCGCGTAGACCAGCAGCGCTGCAAGTGCGAGCAGCAACACGATGGCCCCCACGAGTACGGCAGTGGGCAAACGGGGCGAACGTGACTCAACCATCTTGGATCTCCGGAGAACGACGAAAACGCCGGTCGGCCGCGGTGACCAGGCCACCGAGCGCCATCAGCAACGCCCCCAGCCAGATCCAGCGGACAAACGGTTTGAGGTGGACGCGCACCGCCCAGGCCTGATTGCCCAGCGGTTCGCCAAGCGCGACATACAGGTCGCCGAACGGGCCGGGGCGGATCGCCGCCTCGGTCAAGGTCTGCCCGCCGCTGGCATAGCGCCGTTTTTCTGCATGCAGCACGCCCACCGGCGCATCGTCCTTGAACACCTGCAGGTTGGCGCGGTCGGAGACGTAGTTGGGCCCGCGCAGTTCTTCCACGGTGTCGAAGTGCAGTGCGTAGCGGCCGATCTGCACCTGCTGGCCCGGTGCCAGCGCGACTTCGCGTTGCAGGCTTAGCGACTCCACCAGCAAGGCACCGGCCAAAAACACCGCAACGCCAAGATGCGCCAGCACCATGCCCAGCATTTCGGCAGTGAACTTGCGCCCCTTGGCTGCGCGGCGGGTCCACAGAAAGCGCGCCGTGCCAAGCATCACCCACGCCGCGCCGGCCACGCCGATGGCGGCTTTGAGCTGGCCTTGCGGCGCCATAAACCAGGCCAGCACGCCTGCGGCAAGCGCCAGGCCTGCCCACGGTGCCAGCATCGCCAGCGGCCGCGACGCCTGCTCACGCTGCCAGCGGGTGAGCGGGCCGAACGGCAGCAACGCCACCAGGGGGGCCATCAACACCACAAACAAGGTGCCGAAGTAGGGCGGGCCGACCGACAGCTTGCCCAGGCCCAGCGCATCGGCCAGCAATGGATACAGCGTGCCCAGCAGCACCATCGCGCAGGCGCAGGTGAGCAGCAGGTTGTTCAACAGCAGCAAGGTTTCGCGCGAGCTGCCGGCAAACGCGCGGCGGGGGTCGTTGCCGGCGGACATGCCAGGCGCGCGCAGAACGTACAGCAGCAATGCGCCACCGACCACGATCAGCAGAAACACCAGGATGAACAGCCCGCGCGACGGGTCGGCAGCGAACGAATGCACGCTGGTCAGCACGCCCGAGCGCACCAGAAAAGTCCCCAGCAACGACAACGCAAACGCCGCAATCGCCAGCAACAAGGTCCAGCTGGCGAAGCTGCCGCGTTTTTCGGTGACCGCCTGCGAATGCAGCAACGCGGTGCCGACTAGCCACGGCATGAAACTGGCGTTTTCCACCGGGTCCCAGAACCACCAACCGCCCCAGCCCAGTTCGTAATACGCCCACCAGCTGCCCAGTGCGATGCCCACGGTGAGCATCGACCACGCCACATTCGTCCACGGCCGCGTCCAGCGCAGCCAGCGCGCATCCATGCGGCCTTCCAGCAGCGCGGCGATGGCAAAGGCGAACGGCACCGCAAAGCCGACGTAGCCGCAATACAGCATCGGCGGATGGATGATCAGCCCCGGGTCCTGCAGCAGCGGATTGAGGTCGGCGCCTTCCAGCGGCACCGGCAGCAGCCGCGCGAACGGATTGGAGGTAAACAACAAAAACGCCAGGAAGCCGATGCTGATCAGTGCCATCACCCCCAGCACGCGCGCGATCACCTGCGCCGGCAACTGCCGCGACCACACTGCCACCGCGCCGGTCCACAGCGCCAGCACCAGCGTCCACAGCAGCAGCGAGCCTTCGTGCGCACCCCACACCGCCGAGTAGCGGTAGATCACCGGCAACAGGCTGTTGGAATTTTCGGCGACATAGCGCACCGAAAAGTCCTGCACCAAGAACGCATGCGTCAACAGCGCGAAGGCCGCGGCGATCAGGCCCAGCTGCATCAATGCTGCCGGGCGCGCCACCGCCATCCAGCTGCGGCGCCCGCGCTGCGCGCCAGCCAGCGGCAATGCGGCCTGCACCAGCGCGACCAGCAGGGCGAGGACCAACAGAAAGGTGCCGAGCTCAGGAAGCATGGGGAACTCGGGATTGGGAGCAAAGATTCGTAGACCGCTGCCGCGAACCGGCAATCAAAAACCGGAGCAGGCCGGACACAGGGGCGTTACCGGAACACGTGTTTCCAGTCGTGCTGAGACGCTTTGTCGGAACACGCAGCGCCAATCTCGCGGTGCCAGGTTGCTTGGTGTGCGCGGCCGCGCGGCGGCGTGCTGCCTGGCGGAACTGGAGCGACAGGATCAAAGACGGGTAAGCCGTCAACGCGGCACGATCCGCGCCGAGGTCAGGGCTCTCACTTGCCTGCGCTTGCCGGTGATCCGGTCTGCCGCCACTGATTCCGACCGTCACTGCGTCACCTTGGCTGGGGCCACCTGGTGCTTGCGATGCGCGCTACCCATCTTGTCGGCGACTTCCTTCGGCATATAGGTTTCATCGTGTTTGGCCAGCACGTCTTCGGCCACGAACACGCCTTGCTGCATACGACCGGTGGCGACCACGGCCTGACCCTCGCGGAACAGGTCCGGCAGGATGCGGTCATAACGCACCGCCAGCTGCGCATCGCCGTCGGTGACGCGGAACTGCGCTTCCAGCGAACCGGAGGCGCGTTTGAACGAGCCTTTTTCGACCATGCCGCCGAGCCGGAACCTGGCGTGGTCGCCGGCATCGCCGCGCAATACCTCCGACGGCGTGTACAGATACGCCACGTTGCGCTGCAAGGCCATCGCCACCAGCGTGGTCGCAAGACCAGCGGCCAGCACCAGCGCCAGCACCAGCCACAGCCGGCGGCGACGTTGCGGGTTCATCGGGTCAGCTCCGCATCGCTGGGCACCGTGCGCTTGCGCTCGCGCAGGCGGCGCGCTTGCGCGATCTTCAGCGCACGACGCACTTGCCAGCGGCCGGCGATCAGGTCCCACAGCAGCACCAGCACAAACACCGCGTAGGCGGCGATCACGTAAGGCAGATAGCTCATGCCGCGCCCTCGGCATCGCGCACGATCCAGGCCTTGCCGGCCTCGCGGCGCAGGTTGTCGGCGCGCGCGCGGGTGAGCAGCGACCCGGCGAACCAGAACTTGGTGCCGATCACCATCAACCACAGCGGCAGCAGCATGCTGGCATCGATGGTGGACGGGCCGAGCAGCCGAATGCTCTGACCCTGATGCAGCGAGTTCCACCACACCACTGAATAGCGGATCACCGGCAGCAGCGCCACGCCGACGATCGCCAGTAACGCGGCCGCGCGTGCCGCCTGACGACGGTCGTCGATGGCGTGATACAGGCCGATCACGCCCAGATACAAGAACAGCAGAATCAGTTCGGTGGTCAGGCGCGGGTCCCAGTCCCACCAGGCGCCCCACATCGGCTTGCCCCAGATGCTGCCGGTGAGCAACGTGATCACGGTGAATGCCGCGCCGATCGGTGCACATGCCATCGCCAGGATCTCGCACACCTTGATGCGCCAGATCAGCGCGATCGCCGCATACACCGCCATCAGCCCGAACACGAACAAGCTCATCCACGCGCTCGGCACATGGATGTAGAGAATGCGGAAGCTGTCGCCTTGCTGGTAGTCGGCCGGCACCGCAAACAGCGCCTGCCACATGCCTGCGCCCAGCAGCAATGTCGCCAGCGCGTAGCACCACGGCGCCCAGCGCGCGGTAAATCGGTCGAAGATCGGAGGTGAGGCGACTTGGTGGAACCAGCGGACGACGACGTTCATGCGATGGCGATGGCTCTTGGCGTGGCGATGGCTTTTTGCATGGAGACAGCTCTCGGTACGACACCGCCGAACGACTTACGGTGTCCCATCAATGGCGCATCTGCAACATCGATCAGCTGAGCGAAATCCGGATCGCCGCCGCTGCCGCCAACGGTGCCAGCACAATGCCGATCACCAATCCGGCGCCCAACAACAACAACGCACCCACCGCATCCTGTCCTTGCCCGCTGGCCGCAACGCTGCCGGCACCGAACACCAGCACCGGCACATACAGCGGCAATGCCAGCAACGCCACGAGAATACCAGAGCGTTTCATCGTCACCGTCAGTGCCGCAACCACTGCGCCGAGCAGACTCAGTAACGGTGTACCCAATGCCAACGATGCCAGCAGCACCGGCAATTGGTCATGTGGCAGGTGCAGCAATTCGCCCAGCAACGGCGTCACTGCGATCAGCGGCAAGGCGCTGGTCGCCCAATGCAGCAGCACGCGCACGGCGATCAACCACGCTAACGGCACCGGTGCCAGCAACCATTGCTCCATCGAGCCGTCTTCTACGTCGCTGCGGAACAGCGCGTCCAGCGACAGCAGGCCGGCCAGCAGCACCGACAGCCACAGCACCGCCGGCGCCGCCTGCGCCAGCAGGTCCGGGCGGCCACCCAGGCCCAGCGCAAACAACACCACGATCAGCAGCGCGAACAAGGCCGGCTGCAGCGCGTCGCTGCGACGGCGCCACAGCAATTGCAGATCGCGACGCAGCAGTGCGCGCGCGGCCTGCAGCAACGACGGTTGTGGCGACGGCGTGCTCATGCTGCGGCCTCCAGGGTGAGCATGCGGGTGCGCACCGGCGGGGCCGCGTAGGCGCCATGCGTGGTGACCAGCGCCGCGCCGCCACCGCGCAGATGCGCGGAGATCATCCGGTTGACCAGGGTGATGCCGTCCAGATCGAGGTTGGCGTAGGGCTCGTCCAGCAGCCACAACGGCGCAGGCGACAACCATAGCCGCGCCAGTGCCAGCCGTTTGCGTTGCCCGGCCGACAACTGCCGCACCAGGGCATCTTCGTAGCCGGCCAGTCCCACGATGGCCAACGCGCTGCCGGGCATCTGCTTGGCCCGCCGGCCATGCAGGCCACACAGAAAGTGCAGGTTTTCCAGGGTGCTCAGATCGGCCTTCAGGCCGGGCAGGTGCCCCAGGTAGGCCATGAAGCGACTGCGGTCGCTGCGCCGGGCGGTCTTGCCGTCGATCTGGATTTCGCCGTGCTCCACATGCAGCAGGCCGGCCAGCACCCGCAGCAAGGTAGTCTTGCCGGCGCCGTTGTCGCCCTGCACCAGCAAGGCTTCGCCGGCATCGACATGGAAATCCAGCGGGCCGAAGACCGGCTCCTCATTGCGGCTGAAGGCCAGCGCGCGCGCCGCCAGCAGCGGGGGCGCAGTGTGCAGCGGTTCGATCATCGGCGCAGCGGGCTCCCGTCGCAGGACGGCATGGGGAAGGGCGGGACAGGGCGCGCATTGTAGCGACGATGGCCGCAGCACGGGCGCACCGCAGCGGCGCGATGTGTCCGGGAACGCTGTTTTGCGGTGAGCCTGGCGCAACCGCACGGCCGCTTTGCGTACACTCGCGGTCCCCCGTTTCTTGTTCCGGACAGGCACGATGCCCCTCACGACCAAGCTGCCCAAGGTGGGCACCACCATCTTCACCGTCATGTCGCAGCTGGCGGCCGAACACGGCGCGGTCAACCTGGGACAGGGCTTTCCCGATTTCCCGGTGCCGCAGCGCCTGGTTGATGAGTTGGAAGCGGCCATGCGCGCCGGCCACAACCAGTACCCGCCGATGACCGGTGTTGCGTCGCTGCGGCAGGCCATCGCCGGCAAGGCCCAGCGCTGCTACGGCGCACAGGTCGACGCCGACACCGAAATCACTGTCACCAGCGGCGCCACCGAAGCGATCTTCAATGCCATTCACGCCGTGGTACGGGCCGGCGAAGAAGTCATCGTGCTGGACCCGGCCTACGACTGCTATGAGCCGGCGATCGATCTGGCCGGCGCGCGCGCGGTGCATGTGGCGCTGCACCCGCAGACCTTTGCGGTCGATTGGCAGGCGCTGCGCGCGGCGATCACGCCGAAGACGCGACTGCTGATGATCAACTCGCCGCACAACCCGTCCGGCGCGATGCTCTCGGCCGAGGACATGCAGACGCTGACCGAACTGCTGCGCGGCACCGAAATCTTCTTGCTGTCCGACGAAGTCTACGAGCACATCGTGTTCGACGGTCGCCGCCACGAATCGGTATTGCGCTGGCCGGAACTGCGCGAGCGCGCGTTCGTGATTTCCAGTTTCGGCAAGACCTACCACTGCACCGGCTGGAAGATCGGCTATGCCATCGCACCGCCGGCGCTCACCGCCGAATTCCGCAAGGTGCATCAGTACAACACCTTCACCAGCTTCGGCCCGGCGCAGCACGCGTTCGCCGCGATGATCCGCGACGAGCCCGAGCACGACGAGCAGCTCGGCGCGTTCTATCAAGCCAAGCGCGACCGCTTCCGCGAACAGCTGCTGACCACGCGCCTAATACCGCTGCCGGTGCCCGGCGGCTATTTCCAGCTGGTGGACTATTCGGCCATCAGCGATCTGCCCGACACCGAATTCGTGAAGTGGCTGACGATCGAAAAGGGCGTGGCCGCGATTCCGTTGTCGCCGTTCTACGAACAGGCACCAGCCGGTCAGCGACTGGCACGGCTGTGCTTTGCCAAGAACGACGCGACATTGGATGCGGCGATCGAACGTTTGCAGAAGCTCTGAGGGCCGGGAATCGGGAATCGGGATTGGGGAATCGTAAGAGCGTTACTGGACTCCTTCTTGATTCCTGCCGGCCCGGAACAGGGAATCGTGAGCGCGTTGCTTGTGTCCTTCTCGCCCCTCCGACGTTGTCACCCACATAGCGCACAGACACCACCACACCCGCTCTACCCATTCCCGACTCCCCATTCCCGAGCCTCCTATGCACGACCTGCGCATCTCCCTGATCCAAGGCGATACCCGTTGGCATGATCCGGCCGGCAATCGCGAGTATTACGCTGCATTGCTGCAGCCACTGGCCGGGCAGACCGATCTGGTAATCCTGCCGGAGACCTTCACCAGCGGGTTCTCCAACGAGGCCATCGACAAGGCCGAAGGCATGGATGGGCCGACCGTGGAGTGGGTGCGTGCTCAGTCGGCGCGGCTGGGCGCTGCAGTTACCGGTAGCGTGCAATTACGCACGCCCGAAGGCGTGTTTAACCGGCTGCTGTGGGCCACGCCGGACGGGGCGCTGCAGTATTACGACAAGCGTCATCTGTTCCGCTTCGGCAACGAGCATCTGCGCTACGCGGCCGGGCGCGATCGCTTGTGCGTGGACTGGAAGGGTTGGCGGATCAATCCGCAGGTGTGCTACGACTTACGCTTTCCGGTGTTCTGCCGCAACCGCTTCGATGTCGAGCGTCCGGGCCAGCTGGATTTCGATCTGCAATTGTTCGTCGCCAACTGGCCGTCTGCGCGCGCGTATGCATGGAAGACGCTGTTGCGCGCACGGGCGATCGAAAACCTGTGCTTTGTGGCAGCGGTCAACCGCGTCGGTGTGGATGGCAATCAGCTGCATTACGCCGGCGACAGCGCAGTGATCGATTTCCTCGGCCAGCCGCAGGTGGAAATCCGCGAGCAGCCGCAGGTGGTCACCACCACCCTCAGTGCCGCCGCACTCGCCGAGCACCGTGCACGCTTCCCGGCAATGCTGGATGCGGATACGTTTGTGATCGGGGATTAGAGATTAGGGATTGATGCGAGCAGCCAAGGAACAGCCGTCCGCTCGCCTGCCGTTGCCAATCCCCAATCCCGACTACTCAGCCAGCCGGATTTCGTAAAGCTGCGGCCAACGCTTGCCGGTGACGAATAGCCGATCGTGCTCGGCGTCGTAGGCGATGCCGTTGAGCACATCGTTGCTGGGGTCGGTCAAGGTGTCGGCATCCGGAACCAGCGCCTTCAAGTCGATCCAGCCGATCACCTTGCCGCTGGCCGGGTCGATCCGTGCGATGCGGGTGGTGAGCCAGACATTGGCCCACAACTCGCCCTTGACCCATTCCAGTTCGTTGAGGTTGTCCAACGGCTTGCCACCGGCGGTGACCTTGATGGTGCCGGTCTGCTGCAGCGTTTGCGGGTCCAGCCGGCGGATGCGGGCAGTGCCATCGCTCATGTACAGGCTGCGGTTGTCGCTGGTCAGCGCCCAGCCTTCGCCGGCGTAGGCGAAGTGCGAGCGCGGTGTCAGCGTGGCCAGGTCGTAGACGAAGCCACGCTGGTTACGCCAGGTCAACTGAATCAGCCGGTCGCCCCAGGCCACGATGCCTTCGCCGTAGTAGGGCGCTGGCGTATTGGCCTGCTGCAGCACGCGGCCGGTTTCCAGCTCGACCTTGCGCACGCTGGAGTGGCCCAGCTCGCCG
Source organism: Xanthomonas sp. WCS2018Noco2-27 (assembly GCF_031843525.1). Classification (NCBI taxonomy): domain Bacteria; kingdom Pseudomonadati; phylum Pseudomonadota; class Gammaproteobacteria; order Lysobacterales; family Lysobacteraceae; genus Xanthomonas; species Xanthomonas sp. WCS2018Noco2-27. The sequence goes on from NZ_JAVTIK010000001.1 coordinate 744,540, forward strand.
GTGCTCTCGTACAGATGCCCGTCGAGATAGAACAGGCCTTCGGTAAAGGCGGCGGTGTCGTGCGGATAACGATTGACGACGGTATACCCCTGGGTCGGAATCGTCTCGCCGCAATGTGCGAGCGACGGCAGCAACAGGGCGGCGAAGAGCAGTCTGTGGGCGATGCGTGACATGCGCGGATGATCCCACGGCGCGGCCGCTTCTGCAGCGCCATCCCTTGCGAGGCCCCGAGATAATGATTCGCTGAACGCGCGTTGGAGAGGTGCCGCCACCTTGTCGCGGCTGCCACATCGGCGCTGCTAGTCTCCGGCCACGTCCACCACCGGCAACGCACACATGATCAAGTCACTGTCTCTTTTTGCACTGCTTGGCGCGGCAACGCTGGCGCCGCAGGCACAAGCCGCCGGCAACATCGATTGCCAGCTGAAGTTCAACCTGTCCGGCTGGTCGGTGTTCTACAAGACCGCCAGCGGTACCGGCACCATTACCTGCGATAACGGGGCGGTCATTCCGGTCAAGATTTCCAGCAAGGGCGGCGGTCTGACGGTTGGCAAGTCCAAGATTACCGGTGGCCGCGGCTCGTTCTCCGGTGCCTACAGTCTGAATGACCTGTTCGGCACCTATGCCTCTGCCGAAGCGCATGCGGGCGTGGTCAAGTCCAGCACCGCGCAGGTGGTCACCAAGGGCGATATCTCGCTCGCGCTGGCCGGTACTGGCGAAGGCGTCGACCTGGGCGTTGCGGTCGGCAACTTCGTGATCGAACGCCGCAAGTAATGCGCTGGAGTTCTGGCAGCAGGTAGCGACGCCGCATGCGGTTTGCATGGTTGCGTTGCCGCCGATGTCAGTTGCGGGCAGCGGTTGGCCAATGAGATCGACCAGGTCGCACCGACCCATCGATCGAAGCGGCAACCACGTCGACCCCAATAAAAAACGGCCCCTCGCGGGGCCGTTTTTTTTTAGTGCATGCAGCGTGGATCAGCGACCGCGATTGCCGCCGCCAGGCGGACGACGGTTGCCGCCACCGGGCGGACGACCGCCCGGGCCACGCGGTGTGCCACCGGGACCACCCGGTCCGCGCGCGCCGCCACCAGGACCGCCGGGGCCGCGATTGCCGGCCGCAGGTCCGCGGTTACCGCCCGGGCCCGCCGGACGGCCGCCGCTCGGGCGGCTGGCAGGACGCGCGGCGCCATACGGGCTGGAACCCGGATTGGCATGATCGGACGGGAAGCTCGGCGCATTGCCCGGGTGACCATAGGGATGCTTGCGCTGCCCCTGGCCTTGACCCTGCGACTGACCTTGTCCACCGCCGCCGCCAGCAGCGCCACGGCCTTGACCTTGACCGCCGGCACCAGGACGCGCGCCGCCCGGACCCTTCTTGGCGTAGGGGCGGGCCTGGCCGGTGCCAGGACCGCTGGGGCCGGCGTTGCGGTGGCCGCTCGGGCCGGTGCTCACGCCATCGGGCACATACCAGCTACGGAACGCGGCCGGGTTGCCATCCGGCAGTGCGCGGTCGCCCTTGCCGGGTGCGCGCGGCTTGAACGGGCGCTGCTGCGACTGCCGCGCGGCTGCTTCGCCGCTGACGGTGAGACCACCCTTGAAACCGCCGGGCTTGCCGCGACCGCGACCGCCGCGATCGTCACGCGGGTTGTCGAAGCGACGCAGCTCGCGGCCTTCATCGGCGCCGGAGGTCTGCCCATTGACGTAGGCATTGCTGCGGCCATCGCGCGAGACGTGCACGGTCGACTTGGCAGCGCGACGCTGGCCGATCACCGGCTGCAGGGTCAGTGCCGACGGCGCGCCTTCTTCCAGCTTGAGCTCGGCGCGCAGGGCGTCGACCTTTTCCTGCACCACTTCCACCGACTGCCCACGCAGCAGTTCGCGCGGCAGCGAGATCTTGCCGTAGCGGCTGCGCTTGAGGCGACTGACCTGGCAGCCCTGCGATTCCCACAGACGGCGCACTTCACGGTTGCGGCCTTCCTTGACCACCACGCGGAACCAGTCGTGCGAATCGGTGCCGCCGATACGGTCGATTTCGTCGAACTTGGCGCCGCCGTCTTCCAGCAGCACACCGCGCGACAGGCGCTCGATGATGGCGTCGGAGACGTTTTCTTCGCCTTCCGGAGCACGCACGCGGACCACGTATTCGCGTTCGACCTCGTAGGAGGGGTGCATCATGGCGTTGGCCAACTCACCGTCGGTGGTCAGCAGCAGCAGGCCGGTGGTGTTGATGTCCAGGCGGCCGATGGCGATCCAGCGCGAACCCTTCAATGCCGGCAGCGACTCGAATACGGTCGGGCGGCCTTCGGGATCTTCGCGCGTGGTCACTTCGCCTTCGGGCTTGTTATAGATCAGCACGCGCGAGGGTTCGGTCAGCGCGCTGGCCACGAAGCTGCGGCCGTCCAGCTCGATCTTGTCGCCGCTGCGCACCGACATGCCGGTCTGCGCGACGGCGCCATTGACCTTGATCAGGCCATCGGCAATGCGCTGCTCGAGCGCGCGGCGCGAGCCCAGGCCGGCCTGGGCCAGCACCTTGTGCAGGCGCTCTTCCAGCTTCGGCGCTTCGGGCGCGCTGTCGCGCTTGAGGGAAAGCTTGTTCAACGACAGCTTGCGGGGGGTGTCACTCATGTGTCTGGCTCCGGCCGACGCGTTGTGGGTCGGCCTCTGGGTCGGAATCGGCTTCGTCAACAGCCACGGTCGTCGTCGCGACGGCGTTGTCTTCGTCTTCGTTCACTGCATCCGCGCGCGTGCCCGGCGCGGTGTCGGGGTCGCCCTCGCGGGCGCTGTCTGGGTCTGGCGTGTGTTGCGTGTGCTGCGCCGAGGAGGCCTCGGGGTGGTGCGGTGTGTCGTCGCTCGGCGCGTCGGCGGTGTCGTCTGCCGTGCCGGCGTCGGCTGCTTCTGTATCGGCGTCGTCGTCGGCGCTGGATGTCTGGTCGTCGTCGTTGCTGTCGCTGTCGCTGCCGACATCGCCATCAACATCGGTGCCGGTATCGATGTCGTTATCTGTTTCGATCGAACGATGCGAATCCGCTGCAACGTCCGAGTCGCTTTCGCTCGGCGCACTACCGCTTGCGTCAACGGCAGTTTCGGCATCTGCATCGGACGCAGCGGCAGGCGCCGTCTCCGACGCATCCGATGCATCCGATGCATGCTCAGCAGCATCGGCATCGGCGTTGCCACCATCCGCGTCGGACGCCCCTGCATCGGCCTGGCCTTGCGCCGCATCCATCGCTGCCGAGGCTGGCACCACGCCATCCAGCTGACCATCGCGGTCCAGCGGCAGCTGCGGTTCCAGTTCGGCAATGTCCTTCAACTCAGACAATGGCGGCAGCTCGTCCAATCGCTTGAGCCCGAAGTAATCCAGAAAGCCCTTGGTGGTGCCGAACAGGGCCGGCTTGCCGGGCACGTCGCGGTGGCCGACCACGCGGATCCACTCGCGTTCTTCCAGGGCCTGGATGATGTTGCTGCTGACCGCCACCCCGCGCACCTGTTCGATCTCGCCACGCGTGATCGGCTGGCGGTAGGCGATCAGCGCCAGGGTTTCCAGGGTGGCGCGGGTGTACTTGGTGCGGCGCTCGGTCCATAGACGGGCGACCCAGCCGTGCACATCGGCCTTGACCTGGAAACGGAAGCCCGAGGCCACCTCGACCAGCTCCACGCCGCGCTCGGCGCAGCCCTCGCGCAGCAGTTCCAGCGCGCGCTCGACGCTGCCGGGCGGCGCCGGCTCTTCTTCCGGAAACAGGCCCTGCAGCTGCGCCAGCGTCAGCGGCTGGCTGCTTGCCAACAGGGCGGCTTCGATAATGCGGGTGATCAGCGCTTGATCCATTCGGTGATCGGCTTCAGATAGGTTCGTTGGCAGCGTCGCTGTCATCGAATTCGCTGGAGAATTGCAACGGCGCATTGGTGTTGCCCAACGCCAGCGACTTCACGTAGATCGGCGCCAGCGGCGCTTCCTGCACGATGTCCAGCAACTGCTCCTTGGCCAATTCGAGCAGCGCCAGGAAGGTGACCAGCACGCCGAGCTTGCCTTCTTCGGCAGTGAACAGCGATTCGAAGCGGTAGAACTTGCCGTCGTCCAGGCGGCTCAGCACATCGCCCATGCGCTGGCGCACACTCAGCGCCTCGCGCTTGATCGCATGGCCGGTGAACAGCTCGGCGCGCTTGAGCACGTCGTACAGCGCCATCAGCATTTCTTTCAGCTCCACCGGCGGCGGCAGCTTGACCGCTGCACGCTCGGGCAGATGCGCCTGCACCGGCGCGCTGTCACGGCCCATGCGGGGCAGGGTGTCCAGGTCTTCGGCGGCCTGCTTGAAGCGCTCGTATTCCTGCAGACGGCGCACCAGCTCTGCGCGCGGGTCGTCCTCTTCGCCTTCCTGGCTGGGTGGGCGCGGCAGCAGCATGCGCGACTTGATCTCGGCCAGGATCGCGGCCATCACCAGATATTCGGCCGCCAGTTCGAAACGCAGTTCCTGCATCACGTTGATGTAGTCCACGTATTGCCGGGTGATCTCGGCGACCGGGATATCCAGGATGTCCAGGTTCTGACGGCGGATCAGGTAGAGCAGCAAATCCAGCGGACCTTCGAACGCATCCAGAATCACTTCAAGCGCATCCGGCGGGATATACAGATCCTGCGGGATCTGCAGTACCGGTTGCCCATGCACGACCGCCAGCGGCATTTCCTGCTGCTGTGGGTGAGCGCTTGCGGCTGGCGGAGTCGCGGCGTGCGCGAGTTCGGAATTCATCAGGTCGACATCGGGTCTTACGGTCGCCGGCCGCGGTCTGAGCCGCGCCTGCAGGGCTTTGCCTTGAGTTATTGCGATCAATGTCGTGCCTGTTTCGGCACGATCCCACAAATTCACATACGCCGATCCACATATCATCAGGCGCCGCGTGGCATGCGGCGACGGAACAGCGAGGAGGTCGTCTACGCGAGCCGGCGGTGGGCAGCGAATCGGTCGTCGAATGAGGCGTGGGGCCTGGGCCGACGGGCCGCTGCGTCCGGTTGCGTGTGCAGTAAGCGTCAAGGGTAATGCGTGCGCGGGGGCGGTGTCCAGCGCTGACGCGGCTAGAATCCCTGCGACGATCTTCAAGTTCTGGGTGAGGTGGCATGTGTGGTACGTAATCGAAGGGTATGACGGGGTCGACGCGCTGGCCGCGCGGCAGCAGGCGCGACCGGCGCATCTGGCGCGTCTGCAGGCGCTGGCCGCGGCGGGGCGGTTGCTGGTAGCGGGCCCGTGCCCGGCCATCGATGCAGAAGATCCGGGTCCGGCCGGATTCAGCGGCAGCGTGGTGATCGCCGAGTTCGATGCGTTGGAAGACGCGCGCGCCTGGGCCGATGCCGATCCCTATGTGGCTGCGGGCGTCTACGTGCGCACGGAGGTCCGGCCGTTCCGCCGGGTGCTGCCATGAGTACTGCCACGAGCCGGGTCGAGCGGATTCGCCAGGCGCTGCAATCGGCGTTGGCGCCCACCGAACTGGAGGTGGTGGACGACAGCCACCGGCATGCTGGACACGCTGGCGCGCGCGATGGGCGCGGACATTTCAATGTGCGCGTGGTCAGCGCGGTGTTCGCCGGCAAGCCGCCACTGGCCCGTCACCGTGCGGTCTACGCGGCGGTGGGAGAGATGATGCAGACCGACATCCATGCCTTGTCGATCGAGGCGATCGCGCCGGGCGAGGCGGGGTAAAGCGAACCCACAGGACCAAACCACCGTCGCAGGAGCGCGGTTGGGCGCGATGGGCATTGTCGATAACGCCCGTCGCGCCCGGGTGCGCTCCTACGTCGGTAGGGCCTGCGCGCCCATCGATGCAGCAGCCCAACCAGTCCAAACGTGATCGAAGTTCTGCTTCGTTTGTGGACACGTGGGTGCCGATTTGTTGCGTCGCAGCACATTTATTCACACCTCCATCACTTGCAGACGCTTGATCTGTAAGCGTTTTCACAGATGTGAAGATAGGGGTTTACGCCCGCTTATGAAAACGCTTACAGTCCGCGCCAGTTTTGGGAAGTCGGTCGCGGAGGGCGACACGAATGGCCAAGGGTGCGGTCACCATCAAAGATGTCGCTCGGGAAGCACAGGTCTCTGTCGCTACCGTGTCGCGTGCGCTCAACGGGCACGACAACGTTGCCGGGCCGGTGCGCCGGCAGGTCATGGAAGTGGCCGAGCGGCTGCGTTACAGCCCGCATGCGGCAGCCCGCAGCCTGAGTAGCCGGCGGTCCCAGACCCTGGGCGTGGTGCTGCCCGACCTGTATGGCGAATTCTTTTCCGAGTTGATCCGCGGCATCGATGGCGCGGCACGCGCCGCCGGCCAGCACTTGCTGGTGTCCAGCTACCACGGCGACCCGGAAGCCCAGGGCAGGGCGCTGCGGTCGATGCGTGGACGCGTCGATGGCTTGCTGGTGCTCTCTCCCTACGCCGAGCAGCCGGGCTTTCTCACCGATAACCTGCCGCAGTCGCTGCCGACGGTGCTGATCAATGCGCATCTGCCCGGCGCCGGTTATCCGGTACTGAGCATCGATGACCATGCCGGCGCCATGGCCATGACCGAGCATCTGCTGCGTGCCGGCCACCGGCGCATCGCCTTCATCGGCGGGCCGGCGCTCAATTTCGATGCGCGCGAACGCCTGCGCGGTTTCCGCGACGCGATTGCCGGGTTCGGCGACCAGGCGCAGGGAATGGAATATGCCGGCGACTTCGATGAAGCCTCCGGCCATCGCGCCGGGCTGGCGATGCTGGCCGCCGGCACCTTGCCCGATGCGGTGTTTGCCGCCAACGACATGACCGCGCTCGGTTGCCTGTACGCGTTTGCGCAGGCCGATGTGTCGGTACCCGGCGATGTGGCATTAGCCGGATTCGACGACATCCCGCTGGCACGCTTCGTCCATCCGGCGCTGACCACCATGCGGGTCAGCATCGCGCGCCTGGGCGAGCAGGCGATGACCCGATTGATGCGGCTGGTGGAACTGCCCGGCCATGACGACGGTATTCGCCAACTGCTCACGCCCGAGCTGGTGATACGCGCTTCCTGCGGTGCCGGCGAGCCCGGCCCCTGACTTTCGCGGACGTTCTGTCCGCTCCCGCTGCTCCCCCGCAGCGGTCGTTCCTGCTGGTTTGCAACACCACAACAACAATTTGTACCGATCCCTGGAGGGACCAATGCGCCACCACCACCCCCATTCCGCACGCCCGGCGCGCAAGCTGCTCAGCTGTGCCCTGGCCAGCTGCCTGCTCCTGGGCGCCGCGCCTGCATTTGCGCAGAGCACTGCCGCGACCATCCGCGGCCAGGTCACCGTCGACTCGGCGCCTGCGGCGCAGGCCCAGGTGACCGCGACCAATCTCGCGACCGGCCTGACCCGTAGCGTGCAGGTCAACAATGGCGGTTACTCGGTCGGTGGTCTGCCGCCGGGCTCGTACCGCATCGACGTCACCGCCAATGGCCAGACCAGCTCGCAGAACGTGACCGTGCAGGTCGGCCAGACGGCCACCTTGAACCTGGGCGTTGGCGGCGAGCAGGCCACGGCCGAAGGTGGTAACGCCACCACGCTGGACGCGGTGCAGGTCAAGGCACCGCCGGTGCTGGTGGAGACGCGCACCTCCGAAAACGCCACCTACATTTCCAACGTCCAGATCCAGAACCTGCCGCGTGCCACGCGCAACTTCCTGGAACTGGCCGACACCGTGCCGAACGTGCAGTTCACCCGCGACGCCAACGGCACCACCAAGGTGCGCTCGGGCGCCACCTCGGCCGAAGGCACCAACGTCTACATCGACGGCGTCAGCCAGAAGAACTACGTGCTGACCGGTGGCGTCAGCGGCCAGGATTCCAGCCGCGGCAACCCGTTTCCGCAGTCGGCGATCGGCGAGTACAAGGTCATCACCTCCAACTACAAGGCCGAGTTCGATCAGGTCAGCGGCGCGGCCATCGTGGCCTCGTCCAAGTCCGGCACCAACGATTTCCACGGCAGCTTCTTCTGGGACACCAGCAATGACGGCTGGCGCGAAGAAAGCCCGCTGGAGAAGAAGGCCGGCGTGCGCGACGACTTTGAAGAAACCCAGTACGGCGCCACCTTCAGCGGCCCGATCCTCAAGGACAAGGCGCATTTCTTCATCGCCTATGAAGCCAAGGAATACACCACCCCCAACGTGGTGATCCCCGGCTCGATCTACTCAGACCGCATCGACCAGTTGCCGGCGCAGCTGCAGCCGCTGGTGGCCACCTACAGCACCCCGTTCAAGGAAGACCTGTACTTCGGCAAGATCGACTGGACCATCGGCGACAACAACCTGTTCGAGTTGACCGGCAAGTACCGCAAGGAAGACGAGCTCAACGACGTCGGCCGCACCTCGACCTACGAGCACGGCAGCATCAATGGCCAGGAAGAAAAGCGCGCAAACCTGCGCTGGCAGTACAGCGGCGCCAACTTCCTCAACGAAGCCAATCTGAGCTACGAGAGCGCGTTCTGGAACCAGGCGCCGCTCAACAATGGCAGCGGCTACGTGCTGAGTTATGCGCCGGTACGCGGCATCGAAGACGAAGTGCTGTCAGCCGGTGCCGGCGGTAGCTTCCAGCGCAAAGGCCAGAAAGGCTGGACCTTCCAGGACGATCTGACCTTGAACAGCCTGGAATGGCATGGCGCGCACACCGTCAAGATGGGCGTGAAGTTCAAGAGCATCGATCTGGATTCGACCCAGTTCAACCCGGCCAATCCGCAGTACTACTACAACATCCTCACCGATGTCGAAACGCCATACCGCGTGCGCTTCGGCGCGCCGTTGACCGAAGGTGGCGGCTCGGTGGTGTCCAAGAACAAGCAGTACGGCATCTACCTGCAGGACGACTGGGAGGTCAACGAGCACTGGACCCTCAACCTGGGCGTGCGCTACGACTACGAAGAAACCCCGGCATTCCTGGACTTCGTCACGCCGTCCGATGTGGTCGGCGCGTTGCAGAACTGGCCGAACCTGCAGAACGCCAACTACAACATCAACAACTTCATCAGCACCGGCAACAACCGCAAGGCGTTCAAGAATGCATGGCAGCCGCGTCTGGGTGCATCCTACGACCTGTTTGGCGACCAGGCCCACGTGATCTACGGCGGTGCCGGCCGTGCCTACGACCGCAACATCTTCGATTACCTGGCACTGGAGCAGCTCAACAACTCCTTCAAGTCGTACAGCTACTACTTCACCAGCGCCAACAACCCGGCCTGCCTGGGCGACCCGTGCACGGCATGGAATCCGTCCTTTGCGACTCAGGAAGGGCTCGATGCACTGGCGGCGACCAGCGCTGGCGGCGGTGGGCGTGAAATCTATCTGATCGACAACAACATCAAGACCCCGTACTCCGACCAATTCAGCATCGGCATGCGCAACATGGTGCCGCTATGGGGCCAGGACTGGTTCACCGATGTGACCCTGAGCCGCATCGAGAGCCACGACGGTTTTGCGTTCGTGCGCGGCAACCGCCTGCCTGATGGGTCGTTCTTCCAGCCGGGCACCACCTCGGGCGCGCCCACCGACGGACCGGATGGCTACAGCGCCATCGTGCTCGGCACCAATGGTGTGGAAACCCGCAACAACCAACTCGCGTTGCAGATCGAAAAGCCCTTCGACGAAGAATCCGGTTGGGGCCTGACTGTGGCCTACACCTATTCCGACGCCAAGGAAAACCGTCAGTTCGGCGAGCACTATGCGCTGGACCGCGAGCGCGTCGAAGACTATGGCTGGCGTGAAGCCGGCGGTATTGCGAAGAACCGCCTGGTGGTCACCGGCATCTACGAGTTGCCCTATGAGGTCAAGCTGTCCGGCAAGCTGTCGCTGGCCAGCCAGACCGCGCGCTACGGCCAGAATTGCCTTGCCGGCAACGACCAGTGCGACATCATCCAGTTCAAGCCGGATGGCACGTTGGGCTACAAGGAGTTCAGCATTGCCGCCAACAAAGAATGGGATACCGGTGCAGGTGTCAAATTCAACGTGCGTGCGGATATCCTCAACGTGTTCAATTGGGTGAACTACGCCAACTTTAACGGCGATACCGGGACACTGTCGGACTTGAATACGGCTTACGGCACACCGACCGGTGTGCTGGCGTCGCCGATGCGTACCTTCCGTCTGGCCTTCGGCCTGAACTGGTGAGGTGCTCGACCGCCCTGGCATGAGGCCAGGGCGGTCGAACTCGGCGCTTGGATAGGGTAGGTTGGCGTGCGAGATGTAATCGATTACACAAGTGGGGGGCGGATGGACAGGGGCAACACGTCGCGTTGGTTGACGATTCCACTCTTGCTGGGCGCGCTGGTGCTGGCGTCCTGCAAACAGGCCGAGGAGCCGAAGGTGGCCGAACAGAAGGCACCGGTGAAAGTGATATTGATCGAGGCACAGTTGCCTCCCAAGCCGGTCAAGCCACCGCTGCCGCCGCTGTTTTCGGACATCGAACGCCGCACCTTCCAGTTTTTCTGGGACACCACCAATGAACTCAACGGATTGTCTCCGGACCGGTTTCCGTCGCGTCCGTTTGCCAGCATCGCCTCGGTCGGGTTTGCGCTGACCGCGTATCCGATCGGCATCGAGAACGGCTGGGTCAGCCGCAATCAGGCGATCGATCGCACCCTGACCACACTGAAATTCTTCCGCGATGCGCCGATGGGGCCGCAACGGACCGGTAGGGCCGGCTACAAGGGCTTCTACTATCACTTTCTGGATATGCAGCAGGGCAACCGTTACGACAGCTGGGTCGAGCTGTCGAGCGTGGACACCGCGCTGCTGATGATGGGCGTGTTGTTTACCCAGTCGTATTACGACGGCGACGACCCGCGCGAAAAAGAAATCCGCCAGATCGCCGACACGCTGTACAAGCGCGTGGATTGGCGCTGGCTGCAGCAGCGTGCGCCGCTGATCTCGATGGGCTGGTTCCCGGAGAGCGGCTTCATCGATCACGACTGGATGGGCTACAACGAGGCGATGATGCTGTACATCCTCGCGCTCGGCTCGCCCACCCACGGCGTCGACCCGGAGGCGTGGACCAGCTGGACACGCACCTACAACAACGATTGGGGCGTCTACCAGGGCCAGGAATACCTGTCCTTCGGCCCGCTGTTCGGCCACCAATACAGCCATGTCTGGATCGACTTCCGCGATATCCAGGACCAGTACATGCGCGAACGCGGCATCGACTACTTCCTCAATAGCCGCCGCGCCACCCTGGCGCAGCGCGACTACGCCATCGACAACCCGATGAAGTGGAAGGACTACGGCGAAAACGTCTGGGGCCTGACCGCCGGCGACGGCCCGCAGAACACCAGCCAGGAATACCGCGGCGAGCAGCGCCAGTTCCGCCACTACTCCTCGCGCGGCGCCGGCCTGCGCGAGAACTTCGACGACGGCACCATCGCACCGACCGCGGCTATCTCCTCGATCGTGTTCGCCCCGGAAGTGGTGATCCCGGCTACCGAAGAGATGCACAAGCGCTACGGCGACTTCCTGTATTCCAGCTACGGTTTTCTGGATTCGTTCAACCCCAGCTTCAACTACGACATCCCACTCAAGACCGGGCGCATGGTGCCGGACCGGGGCTGGGTGGCCAGCGATTACATCGCCATCGATCAGGGCCCGATCCTGGCGATGATCTCCAACTACCAGAACGAATTCGTCTGGACGGTGATGAAAAAGAACGCCTACATCCGCGCCGGTCTGGAACGCGCCGGATTCACCGGTGGCTGGCTCACGCCCGAGGGTGAGCCGCAGCCGCTGCCGCAAAAGGATGAGCAAAAGGCCGCTGCACGCTCGCTGGGCATGGCCGAGTCGCGTGCCGCTGCCGCCCAGGCCCAGCAAGACCCCTCGCAACGCCAAAAACCCGAGTAATCCGTGCGCCTTTTGAAACTGTTGATGCTGGCCGCCGCCCTGTGTGCAGGTGCGGCGGGATGCGACCGCTCCGATCCCGCCAAGACCACCGTGCGCTTCTGGGCCATGGGCAAGGAGGCCGAAGTGGTGGCCGAGCTGGTGGCCGACTTCGAGAAGCAGAACCCGGACATCCAGGTCGATGTGCAGAACATCCCGATGACCGCGGCGCACGAAAAACTGCTCACCGCCTTCGCCGCCGACGGCTTGCCGGACGTGTGCCAGCTTGGCAACACCTGGCTGCCGGAGTTTGCGTTGCTGGACACGCTGGAACCGATGCAGCCCTACGTGGCGCGCTCGAAGATCGTCGACCCGGCGGACTACTTCCCCGGCGTGTGGGACACCAACGTGGTCGATAACACCTTGTACGGGGTGCCGTGGTACGTGGACACGCGGCTGCTGTTCTACCGCAAGGATCTGCTGCGCGAGGCCGGCTATAGCGAAATGCCCAAGACCTGGGCCGAGATGGAACAGGTGATGGCCGCGATCAAGCGCAAGGTCGGCCCCGACCGTTACGCCATCCTGATGCCGCTCAACGAGTTCGAGCAGCAGCTCTCGTTCGCGCTGCAGCAGGACGACCGTCTGCTGCGCGACCACGACAATTACGGCAACTTTCGCGGCGAAGGGTTCCGCAAGGCGCTGGCGTTCTACGACGGCATGTACCAGAAAGGCTGGGCGCCGAAGGTGTCGGAAACCCAGGTCTCCAACGTCTGGTACGAATTCTTCAACGGCTACTACGCGTTCTATCTGTCCGGACCCTGGAACGTGCGCGAGTTCAAGCTGCGCCAGCCGCCGGGCATGGAAGGCAAGTGGGGTACCGCCGCACTACCCGGGCCCAATGGTTTAGGCGCGGGCATCGCCGGCGGTTCCAGCCTGGTGATCTTCAAATCGTCGCAGCACAAGGACGCGGCCTGGAAGCTGATCGAATATCTGTCCCAGCCCACGGTGCAGGCGCGCTTCCACGCCATCATCGGCGACCTGCCGCCGCGGCGCAGTACCTGGAAGCTGCCGTCGCTGGCCAACGACGAACTGGCGCATGCCTTCGGCGACCAGCTGGAACGGGTCAAGGCCACGCCCAAGGTGCTGGAGTGGGAGCGCATCGTGCAGGAAATGCGCTTGGTGACCGAGCGCGTGGTGCGTGGCGGTCAATCGCACGAAGCGGCCGTGCAGGAACTGGATAAACGCGTGGACGACATCCTGGCCAAGCGCCGCTGGATCTTTGAACAGGAAGGCGGGCATGTCGGGCCGGCCGGCACGTCGGGTGCGCCCGCCACCATGCCCACGCCGGACGCAGCAGCGGCTGCAGCCAGCGGCAAGGGAGCGGCACGATGATGAAGCGCAATTCCGTCGCCGGCTGGGTGTTCGCCGCGCCGTCGATCATGGTGCTGGGCATGTTCTTCGGCGTGCCGGTGTTCGCCGCGCTGGTGCTCAGCGTCACCGACTTCGACCTGTACGCGCTAGCCGACAGCAGCCACCTGCGCTTCGTCGGCTTGGGCAATTACATCGAGCTGCTGCAGACGCCGCTGTTCTGGAAGTCGTTGTGGAACACCACCTACTTCGTGCTGCTGGGCGTGCCGATGTCGATCGGCGTGTCGCTCGGCGCAGCGCTGCTGCTCAACGCCAAGGCCTCGCGCTTCAAGGCGGTGTTCCGCACCGCACTGTTCGCCCCGGTGGTGACTACGCTGGTGGCGGTGGCGGTGATCTGGCGCTACCTGTTCCATATCAAGTATGGCCTGGTGAACTTCGGGTTGAGCCATCTGGGCATCGCCCCGATCGACTGGCTGGGCGATCCGCGTTGGGCGATGCCCACCATCATGCTGTTCGCGGTGTGGAAGAACTTCGGCTACAACATGGTGATCTTCCTGGCTGGCTTGCAGGCGATTCCGCAGGACCTGTATGAGGCCGCGCGCATCGATGGCGCCTCGCGCTGGAAGCAGTTCCTGCACATCACTTTGCCGATGCTCGGCCCGGTGCTGATGGTGGTCGGGGTGATCACTATCTCCGGCTACTTCCAGCTGTTTGCCGAACCGTACGTGATGACCCGCGGCGACCCACTGCAGAGCACCGTCAGCGTGCTGTATTTCATGTTCGAAGAAGGCTTCAAATGGTGGAACCTCGGCCGCGCGTCGGCAGTGGCGTTCCTGTTGTTCCTGATCATCCTGGCGGTGACCACCGTGATGCTGCGCTTCGGCCGCAAGAGGGACCTGATATGAGTCGTGATGTCGGCGAGTCGCGCTGGAACGCCGTCCTGATCAATGGCGGCTTGCTGGTGCTGGCCTTGATCAGCCTGGCGCCGTTGCTGTGGATGCTGTCGGTGTCGTTCATGCCCACCGGCGAGGCCAGCCGGTTCCCACCGCCGATGCTGCCGTCGGCGTTCACCCTGGCCAACTACCACGAGCTGTTCGCGCGCACCGGCATGGCGCGCAACTTCGCCAACAGCCTGTTGGTGTCCGGGCTGATCACGCTGGGCTCGTTGCTAATCAACACCATGGCCGGCTATGCCTTCGCCAAGCTGCAGTTCGTGGGCCGCGAGCGCATCTTCAAGATCCTGATGGCCGCGCTGGTGATCCCGGCGCAGGTGGCGATGCTGCCGCTATTTCTGTTGATGAAGCAGCTGCATCTGGTCAACAACATCGGCGGGGTGGTGGTGCCGGCGCTGGCCACGGTGTTCGGTATTTTTCTGGTGCGCCAGTACGCGCGCAGCATTCCCGATGAGTTGATCGAAGCCGCACGCATCGATGGCGCCAGCGAGATGCGGATCTTCTTCCAGATCGTGCTGCCGATGCTCAAGCCGGTGCTGGTCACCTTGACCATCTTCACCTTCATGGGTTCATGGAACGACTTCATGTGGCCGCTGATCGTGCTCACCGATCAGGAGCAATACACCTTGCCGGTGGCGCTGGCGGCGCTGTCGCGCGAGCACATCATGGACGTGGAACTGATGATGGCCGGCGCAGTGGTGACGGTGATTCCGGTGCTGCTATTGTTCCTGGCGCTGCAGCGTTACTACATTCAAGGTCTTCTGCTGGGGAGTGTGAAGGGGTGAAGCCGATGATTCGGGCAGTGCTTGCCATGGCCGCTGTTGCCAGTGGTGCGGGTGTGGCGCAGGCGCAGGAGCGCGTGCTCGACGGCTTCAACGACATCGGCGCCTGGCGCCTGGTGGTGTCCAACCAGGTCAGCGGTTCGCTGCGCCCGGTGGCGACGCCCTCCGGTGGGCATGCGCTGTGCCTGGATTACAACTTCAATGGCGTCTCCGGCTACGTGGGCATCCGCCGCGCGCTGCCGCTCGAATACCCCGAAAACTACCGCATCGGGTTTTCGCTGCGCGGCGAATCGCCGTCCAACGATCTGCAGCTCAAGCTGATCGATGCCAGCGGCGACAACGTATGGTGGGTCAACCGGCCGGGCTTCAATTTCCCGAAGAACTGGACCACCTTCAACTACCGCAAGCGCAACATCGAAAAAGCCTGGGGTCCGGGTGCGGACAAGCAGCTGCGCAGCAGCGCGGATGTCGAGTTCACCATCTACAACAAGGTCGGTGGCAAGGGTTCGGTGTGCTTCGACCGCCTGACGCTCACCCCATTGCCGCCGGAAGACACCTCGCCGCTCAAGGCCGAGGCCATCACCGACACTGCGCCGGCGTTGGAGCAACGCCTGGCCGATGGCAAGCCCGACACCTTCTGGCTCAGCGGTGCGGTCAAGCAACAGACCGTCACGCTGGATCTGGGCAAGGTGCGCGAATTCGGTGGCGCGGTGGTGCAGTGGGTGCCCGGCCTGCAGGCTTCGCAATACGCGGTGCGTGCATCGGCCGATGGCCGCAGCTGGCGCGATCTGCGCACCGTCACCGCCGGTGCCGGCGGCACCGACTGGTTGGCGTTGCCCGATACCGAAGCACGCTATCTGCGTTTCGATCTGAAGGACGGTCCGAACTGGCGCTACGGCATCAAAGAGGTGCAGTTGCAGCCGCTGGCGTTTGCGGCAACGCCCAACGACTTCATCAAATCGCTGGCCGGCCAGTTGCCGCGTGGCAGTTATCCGCGCGGGTTTTCCGGCGAGCAGCCGTACTGGACCATCCTCGGTCTGGACGGCGGCACCGAGCAGGGCCTGATCGGCGAAGACGGTGCGGTGGAAGTGGGCAAGGGCGGTTTCAGCATCGAGCCGTTCGTGGTCACCGGTGGCAAGGTGCTGCACTGGTCGGACGTCAGCAGTGAGCAGAGCCTGCAGGACGATTACCTGCCGATTCCCAGCGTCGACTGGCACCACGACCTGATGAATCTGCGTGTCACCGCGTTTGTGCAGGGCACACCGGATCAGGCGCAACTGGTCGCGCGCTATCAGCTGCACAACACCGGCAAGGAGGCACGTGAGTTCACCCTGGCCCTGGCGGTGCGTCCGTTTCAGGTCAACCCGCCGTCGCAGTTCCTCAACACCCTGGGCGGCGTCAGCCGGATCGAGCAACTGGCGGTGGATGGCGCGCAGGTCAGCGTCAATGGCAAGCCGCGCGTCTTCGCCGCGCAACGTCCCGATGCCAGCTTCGCCAGTGCCTTCGACAGCGGCATGGATGTCAGCCATCTCACCGCCGCCACGCCGCCTACGATCACCCAGGTCAAGGACGAAACCGGCCTGGCGTCGGGTGTGCTGCTGTATCGCTGGAAGCTCGAACCCGGCCAGAAGCGCGAAGTGGCGCTGGTGATCCCGCAGACCGGTGCGGCGCAACTGCCCGCCGGCTTCGATGCCGACGCCGCGCAGCAGCAGGTGGCCCAGCAGTGGCGCGGCAAGCTCGATCGCGTGCGCATCAGCGTGCCGGCCGAAGGCAAGCCGGTGGTCGATACGTTGCGCACGGCGCTGGCGCACATGCTGATTTCGCGCATCGGCCCACGCCTGCAACCGGGAACGCGCTCGTATTCGCGCAGCTGGATCCGCGATGGCGCGATGATTTCCGAAGGCCTGCTGCGGCTCGGCCGCGAAGACGTGGTGCGCGACTACGTGGATTGGTTTGCGCCGTATCAATTTGCCGACGGTATGGTGCCGTGCTGCGTGGACGACCGTGGCAGCGACCCGGTGCCCGAAAACGACAGTCATGGCGAACTGATCTACAACGTCGCCGAGTACTACCGCTACACCGGCGACAGGCCGTTCCTGGAGAAGATGTGGCCGCATGTCACCGGCGCCTTCGACTACATGGAAAAACTGCGCGCCAGCGAGCGCACCGAAGACAACTTCATGCGTAACCCGGCGTTCTACGGAATGATGCCGGTGTCGATCAGCCACGAAGGCTATTCGGCCAAACCGGTGCATTCGTACTGGGACAACTTCTGGGCGCTGCGCGGTTACAAGGACGCCACGATGCTGGCCGGCGTGCTCGACAAGCCGGAGGACGTCACCCGTTTCAGCGCTGCACGCGACGAATTCAGCGGCGACCTGATCGCCTCGCTGGGTGCGGCGGTGCGCGAGCACAAGCTCGATTTCCTGCCCGGTTCGGCCGAACTCGGCGATTTCGACGCGACCTCCACCACCATCGCGTTGACACCGGGCGGCGAGCAGCAGCGCCTGCCGCAGGAGCTGCTGACCAATACCTTCGAACGCTATTGGAAAGAATTCTCCGATCGCCGCGACGGCAAACGCGAGTGGAAGGACTACACCCCGTACGAATGGCGCAACGTCGCCGCGTTCGTGCGGCTGGGCTGGCGCGAGCGTGCTTGGGATGCCACCGCATTCTTCTTCAAGGATCGCGCGCCGCAGCCCTGGAATCAGTGGGCCGAGGTGGTCTCGCGCACGCCGCGTACACCGTTCTTCGTCGGCGATCTGCCGCACGCCTGGGTCGCATCGGACTTCGTGCGTTCGGTGCTGGACATGTTCGCCTACACGCGTGAGTCCGACCAAAGCATCGTGATCGCCGCTGGCACGCCGACTCGCTGGTTCGAAGGCAAGGGCATCGGCATTGCCGAATTGCGCACGCCGTACGGCCGCCTCAACTACACGCTGCAGCGCACCGAAAAGCAGCTATCGCTGCAACTGCAACCCGGCCTGTTGCTGCCGCAGGGCGGCGTGGTGTTTGTCTGGCCGTATCAGGGCGAACCCGGCAAGGCGAGCGTCAACGGCGAAACCGTGGAGTGGCAGAACGGTGAGCTGCGGATCCAGCAGATACCGGCCACCGTGCAGATCGATGTGCCCAGCGCGGTGCGGCGGGCCGAGCGCGCTACGCAATGACGGCGATGCCTTGGCCGGTACGCGCAGGGCAACACTGGCGCCGCGCTGGCCGGTGTGCGGCCGTTGTCGCACTGGCGCTGTGCTACGCGCACGCGCACGCAGGCCAGCCTGGTCAGGCTGGGCCGTTACGTGCTGCAGCGCAGTCCAGGCAGGACGGCTCTGCAGCGGTCAGTGACCCCGCAGGGCAGGCAACCCCAGCTCCATCTGTCCGCGGCCTGACCCTGGTCACGCTCAACCTGCATCATGACCGCGAAGACTGGCCGGCCCGTCGCGCCTATATCGCCAAGGAGCTCAAGCAACTGGCACCGGATGTCATTGCGTTGCAGGAGG
Organism: Xanthomonas sp. WCS2018Noco2-27; assembly: GCF_031843525.1. NCBI lineage: Bacteria > Pseudomonadati > Pseudomonadota > Gammaproteobacteria > Lysobacterales > Lysobacteraceae > Xanthomonas > Xanthomonas sp. WCS2018Noco2-27. The sequence goes on from NZ_JAVTIK010000001.1 coordinate 762,974, forward strand.
TCATCGAGCGCCGCGGTAGCGTAGAAAACCAGTCCGCCTGGTTGGCGCGCAAGCTGGGCTACGAGGTGATCTTCGCCTCGGTGGATCCCCCCGGTGCCGCCAAGCGCTATGGCAACGCGTTACTGAGCCGGCGCAAGGTGCTGGCGCGCCATGAGCGCCTGCTGCAACCGCTGGACGACTACCGCGTTGCGGCGCATCTGCAGGTGGATATCGATGGCCAGCCGGTCAATGTCTACGTGACCCATCTCAACGAACGCGCCGATGCGCGCGGCACCGCAACGCGCACGCGCCAGGTCGGCGACCTGCTGGAATTCATTGCCTCCACCAACGCGCAGGCACCGGTGGTGATCGCCGGCGATTTCAATATCGCGGCCGACGCGCTGGATCTGGAGGCGCTACGTAAAGGTTATGGCGACAGCTATGGCAGCGTGCACCGCAACAGCGATGCCGCGGTCAGTACCTTGAATCTGCATGTCTTCGACACGCCGGCGCGCATCGACCACGTGTTCTTCCAGCAGAACCGCCTGCTTGCCCGCGAAGCCCGCATTCTGTTCGACACCCCATATGCCGAAGGCCGCTGGGCATCGGATCACTATGGCGTGTGGGTGCGTTTGCAGCTTGCACCGGATCAATCAGCCGCTCCGTAACGCCAACCACGTAGCAACGCACCCGGGCGCGACGGGCTTTACCGATAACATCCAATCGCGCCCAGGTGCGCTCCTACAAGGCGTCGGTATCCCGCACTTTGTCGACTGCCTTCTCAATCACCCATGCAGGCGATTGAAGATCTGGATGCCTGCCAGCCACACTCCGGCCATGCTGCCGACGTTGGTCAACAGAAACGTCAGCACCACGCGCGATACGCGATTGCGATACCAGCCGCGCAGGGTCTGCGCATCGTCGCGCAGCGACAGGAAATCGCCATAGGCCGGCTTGCGCATATGCACTTCGACCAGCGCGGCGAAGGCACCGGTTGGTACGCTCAGACGAAACGGCTTGAACGGTGCGACCACTGCAGCGGTCAGGATGCTCAACGGGTGGCTGCCGGCCAATAGACAGCCCAGCGCGGCCAGCCCGCCGGTGTACATCGCCCACTGCAGCAACAGGTCGGCGCCCATGCTCAGGCCGCCGCGCCAGAACCCGATGCCGATCCCGGTAATGATCACTGCCAAAATGCCCAGCGTGATCCAGGGAACGCGCTTGCGCTGCTGCACGTATTCCAGCGACTCGCGCAGCGGGCCGGGCGCATCGGTGTCCTGTTCGAGGTGCCGCGCAAGCCCGGCCAGATGTCCGGCGCCGACCACCGCCAGCACTTCCTGCTGCCCGGCACCGGCTTCTTCGCGCAGGCGCGTGGCCATGTAGCGATCGCGCTCGGCTATCACCGTGTCGTAGAGCTCGGGGCTCTCGCTGGCGAAATCGCCGAAGCTCGCCTCCAGCATGTCGCCTTGCTTGAGCTTTTCGATCTCCTCTTCGCCCACCTCGTCGGCGGCGAACAGGCCGCTGAGCAGACCGCCGGCAAGTTTCATCTTGCCGAAGAATCCCAACCGCCCGGACGCACGCTTGAAGGTCAGCCCGACTTCGCGGTCGATCAGATAGACCGGTAGCCCCTGCGCACGCGCCAGATTCACCGCTTCTTTCAACTCCGCGCCCGGCTCGATGCCCAACTGCTTGGCCAGGCGGCGCTGGTAGGCTGCCAGTGCCAGATTGGCGGCGAACAAGGCCACGCGCCCCTTGCGGATCACCTGCACCAGATCCAGGCGGGCGAGGGCATCGGGGTCGCTGAGCGCCTGCAGCCGCTGCGCGTCCAGTTCTACCGCCACCGCGTCGTAGCGGCCGCTGCCGATCGCACGCTGCACCGCGGCGACGCTGGCTAGCGAGACATGGGCAGTTCCCAGCAAGGTGTAGCGCACGCCATCGCGTTCGACGATGCGGTGCGGCTGGCCGGACAGCGCATCGTCCAGAACGTGGGTGGTCTGCTCAGTCATGGGGTCATTCATCAGAAGGAGGGGCGGTGTTACCGGAGCCGAGTTGGCGCTGCATCTGCACGCCGTCCAACCAGCGACCCTGCTTGCGGCCGATACCGGTGAACACTCCGACCGTGCGAAATCCAAAACGTTCATGCAGCCGCAGCGATGCCTGGTTGCTGGCATCGCCGATCACCGCAATCATTTGCCGATCACCGCGCTGCTCGCAGCGCACGATCAGCTCGCCCAACAGGGCCTTGCCGATCCCGCGGCCCTGCATGTCGGCGGCAAGATAGATTGAATTCTCCACCGTCCAGCGGTAGCCCGCACGTGCGCGATAGGCACTGGCATAGGCATAGCCGGCGACAGCGCCGGCATGTTCTGCAACCAGATACGGGTAGCCGGCATCCACGATCGCGCGCATGCGGGCGTGCATGTCCGCGCTCGACGGCGCGCTGTATTCGTAGGTATTGAACCCGGCGATCTGCTCCGCATAAATCGCGGTGATCGCCGGGATGTCCGTATCGCGGACTGCACGCAGCTCGACGGCCATGCGATCAGTCGATGTAACGCTTGAGCAGGTCGCCGTACGCATCGATGCGACGGTCGCGCAGGAACGGCCAGATGCGCCGCACATGTTCGCTGCGCTGCAGGTCGACATCGCAGATCAGCACGGTCGGCTCCTGGCCGGCTTCGGCGATGAACTCGCCCTGCGGCCCCAGCACATGGCTGTTGCCCCAGAACTGGATGCCGGACGCGTCCAGCGGCGAGGGTTCATGCCCGACGCGGTTGCACGACAGCACCGGCACGCCATTGGCGACCGCATGCCCACGATGGCTAAGTACCCACGCATCGCGCTGACGCTCCTGCTCGGGCTGCTGATCGTCCGGGTCCCAGCCGATCGCGGTGGGGTAGAGCAGCAGTTCCGCACCGGCCAAGGCCATCAAGCGTGCCGCTTCCGGGTACCACTGATCCCAGCACACCAACACGCCAAGCCGGCCCACCGAGGTATCGATCGGCGTAAAGCCCAGATCGCCCGGCGTGAAATAGAACTTCTCGTAGAAGCCCGGATCGTCGGGGATGTGCATCTTGCGGTACTTGCCGAGCAGGCGGCCGTCCTTTTCGAACACCACCGCAGTGTTGTGATACAGGCCGGCGGCGCGGCGCTCGAACAACGAGGCAACCAGCACCACGCCATGTTGCTTGGCCAGCGCACTCAGGCGCTCGGTGCTCGGGCCGGGGATCGGCTCGGCCAGATTGAATTCGTTCACCGACTCGTGCTGACAGAAATACGCGCCGTTATGCAGCTCCTGCAGCAGCACCAACTTGGCGCCCTGTGCGGCAGCCTCGGCCACGCGCGATTCGATGATGGCCAGATTGGCCTCGGCGTCGCCGTGGTTGCGCTCTTGAATCAGCGCGACGGAAAGAAGGTGACGGGACATAGCATCTCATCCTGCAAAGGTGCGCACTAAGGTAGCGCGCCATGGCATAACACCGGCCTGCCGGCCGGAACAAGAAACGACGCGCCACGTACGTAGTCGCGTCGAACGCACTGGTCAGGCGGCGAGCAGGCCGGCCGGCAACTGCATGGTTAGGCAATGCAGGCTGCCGTTCTGCCAGATCAGCGCACGGCAGGGCACCGGCACGATTTCGTGCTGCGGAAACGCTTCGGCCAGCACCGCCTGCGCGGTCGCATCGGCCGGATCGCCATACGCCGGCATCAGCACCGCGCCGTTGACGATCAGGAAGTTGGCATACGACGCAGCCAGGCGACGGCCCTGATCCAGAATCGGCTCGGCCCACGGCAGCACGAACAAACGGTACGGCTGCCCGTCGGCGGTGCGCAGCGCGGCCAGCTCGTTGCCCATCGCCTGCAGTTCGGCGTAATGCGAATCCCCGGGCACATCGCAGCCCTGGTAGACGATCGCGTGCGGGCCGGCAAAGCGCGCCAGCGTATCGATATGCGCGTCGGTGTCGTCGCCTTCGAGGTAGCCATGGTCCAGCCACAGCACGCGATCCTGCGACAGCCATGCAGCAAGATCGCTGCTCAGCGACTCGCGCGTGCGCTGCGGGTGACGTTCGTGCAGGCAGGTCCAGGTGGTCAGCAGTGTGCCGGCACCATCGGTTTCGATCGCACCGCCTTCCAGCGCAAAATCCACCGTCTGCACCGGGGCGGGCACGAAGATCTGCGCCGCATCCAGCGAACTCACCAATTGGTCGTCCAGGCTGGCCTCGAACTTGCCGCCCCACCCGGTGAAGCGGAAATCCATCAGGCGGAAACCGTCATCCTGGCGCAGCGTGATCGGGCCGGAATCGCGCAACCAGGTGTCGTTGTAGGCGGCGATCACAAAGCGCACCCGCGTCATGTCCACGCGCGCCGAACGCAGCCGCGCTTCGGCATAGATCTGCAGATCGTCATCGGCGACGCAGACGACCACCGGCTCGAAGCAGGAGATCGCGGTAATCAGCGCGATGTAGGTCTCTTCCACATCGGCCAGGCGCTCGGCCCAATCGGTGCCGGCATGCGGCCACGCAAGCAACACGGCGGATTGAGGTTCCCATTCGGCGGGAAAACGAAGACGGTCGGTCATGCGAGGCAATACTCATCTTGGTGTCCGGACAGTGGCCCGGACGTTCATCGATACCCCGCACCCGAGTGCAGGCTCTTGCGATCCTGGCGCACGTTGCCGCGCCAGGCTTGATGCAGATTCGCAGCAACGCATGTCCGAGTGCTGACGGACCAGATACAGGGTGCTGCGATGCGTTGGGCCAGACGTGCAGCGACGATGTCTGCACGCGCTGGCCGGAGTGATGTCGCGTCTTACTGGATCGGCGGTTTCGGCCCGATCTCGTTGGCATCGGCCTGATTGGCCACCACGTCGATCACCTTGCTCTTTTCGAAGTACACGGTGAATGCCGGATACACCCAGCGGTGGATGGTCGGCCACTGGCGCTTCTGGCCACCACGCGGGTCGAGCTTCTCCTGCGGCGCACCGTAGCGGCCTTCGACCTGACTCATGCTGTCGCCACGCAAGGGCATGGCGGCGGCGGGTTTTTGCTGCGCACGATCGACCAACAGCGTTTCGGCCGATGCGGCGGCACTGATCCCCATCAGCGCGATTATCAGCACGATCGGCGGCATCACAAACAAACGGTTGCGCATGTCATCTACTCCCCAGTGGACAAGATTTGGATGGTGATTACAGCAAAAAACCAGGACAAACGTTGGCGCGATGCGTGCCACTCGGGCGGTGACGTCGACGCGTGGCAGCAGATGCCTTGCTCAGCACGCCACAGATGGAGCCGCATCAAGCGTCGGCCAAGAAAAAACCGCCCGAAGGCGGCTTTCTCGGGTCTTGCACGCGCCGCGAAGGCTCAGCGCTGACGCGCCTTGAAACGCGGGTTCGACTTGCAGATCACGAAGACCTTGCCGCGGCGGCGGACCACCTTGCAGTCGCGGTGACGGGTCTTCGCAGACTTCAGGGAGGACAGGACTTTCATGGCACACCTCGGCGTAAACGGTTGGATTCGATGGAAGAGTGCGCGCGATCGAGGCTGCACCCGCAATTAAGCCGGCAATTCTAACCGGCTTTTCGTCGTGCTTTCAAGTGGTTGCATCCGAATCGCTGTGAGCGGCGCTACACTAGCGCCTGATGACCTACCGGAAACCTGAATGACCGACCTTTCGCCCGTCCTCACCATCGATGGCCCCTCCGGCGCTGGCAAGGGCACAGTGAGCCGCATCGTGGCTGCCCGGCTGGGCTGGCACTACCTCGATTCGGGCGCACTGTATCGCGCGGTGGGGGTGGCGGCGAGCTGGGCCGATCTGGACGTGTCCGACCCGGCTGCGCTGGTGCGCTGCACCTTCGATACCAAGGTCGAGTTCGACGACGCTGGCGAAGCGGGCTTGCGGGTCCTGGTCAACGGCGTGGATGCGACCGGCGAATTGCGTCTGGAGACCACTGGCGCTCTGGCCTCGGCAATTGCGGCGATTCCCGAGGTGCGCGGTGCCCTCAAGGAACGCCAGCGCGCATTCAGGCGCGCACCCGGCCTGGTCGCCGATGGGCGCGACATGGGCACGGTGATCTTCCCGGATGCCGCATTTAAGGTTTTCCTGACCGCCAGTGCCGAAGAACGTGCGGGCCGTCGTCATAAACAGTTGATGGAAAAGGGTGTTTCGGTTATCTTTGACGACCTGCTGCGCGAGATCATGGCCCGAGATGCCAGGGATGCCCAGCGGGTGGTGGCGCCATTACGGCCGGCCGAAGACGCCGTGCTCATCGATACCAGCGGAATAGGGATCGAGGATGTCGTCCAGCGTGTGGTCGGGATGTTAGCTGTCCACACGTCGTCGTAAGCGTTCCGCAAGCGGGCATGTCCCGCCGACCGTAAGGCGTTCCACAGCTCCGTCGCGCATCCTGCGTGGCGGTTCTACTACTTCTAAACCGACTCGTTTTTGGGGTCGACCAACAGGCTGGGCGGTCCGTATCTGTCGCAACCCGACGATCAACGCCCGTGTGTTCAACTGAGTAAAATCCAAATGACAGAATCTTTTGCTGAACTGTTCGAAGCCAGTCAAGCCAATCTGGCCAAGCTGAAGCCGGGCTCGATCGTCACCGGTACCGTCGTGGAAGTGCGCGGCGACGTGGTGGTGATCAACGCAGGCCTGAAGTCCGAAGGCATCGTGCCGATCGAGCAGTTCCGTAACGACGCTGGCGAGATCGATGTGGGCGTGGGCGACCAGGTCAAGGTTGCGCTGGACTCCATCGAAAACGGCTTCGGCGAGACCGTGTTGTCGCGCGAGAAAGCCAAGCGCGCGATGGTGTGGGACGAGCTGGAAGAAGCGTTGGAAAAGAACGAAACCATCACCGGCCGCATCAGCGGCAAGGTCAAGGGTGGTTTCACCGTGGACATCAAGGATGTTCGCGCGTTCCTGCCTGGTTCGCTGGTGGATGTGCGCCCGGTGCGCGACCCGGCCTACCTGGAAGGCAAGGAGCTTGAGTTCAAGCTGATCAAACTGGATCGCAAGCGCAACAACGTCGTGGTGTCGCGTCGTGCAGTGGTCGAGAGCGAGCATTCGGAAGAGCGCGAGCAGCTGATGGACAAGCTGCAGGAAGGCGCGATCCTGAAGGGTGTCGTCAAGAACCTGACCGATTACGGCGCATTCGTGGACCTGGGCGGTATCGACGGCCTGCTGCACATCACCGACATGGCCTGGAAGCGCGTGCGCCATCCGTCCGAAGTCGTGAACGTCGGCGACGAGCTCGACGTGCGCGTGCTGAAGTTCGATCGCGAGCGTAACCGCGTCAGCCTCGGCCTGAAGCAGCTGGGCGAAGATCCGTGGGACAACATCGCGCGTCGTTACCCGGCCAACAGCCGCGTGTTCGGCAAGGTCTCCAACGTCACCGATTACGGCGCATTTGTCGAAATCGAGCCGGGCGTCGAAGGTCTGGTGCACGTCTCCGAGATGGATTGGACCAACAAGAACGTCAACCCGTCCAAGGTTGTGCAGGTTGGTGACGAAGTCGAAGTGATGGTGCTGGATGTGGACGAGGAGCGTCGCCGCATCTCGTTGGGCATGAAGCAGGTTGCCGCCAATCCGTGGGAAACCTTCGCTGCGACCCACAAGAAGAACGACAAGGTGTCCGGTCAGATCAAGTCGATCACCGACTTCGGCATCTTCATCGGTCTGGACGGCGGCATCGACGGTCTGGTGCACCTGTCCGACATCAGCTGGAACACCACCGGCGAAGATGTCGTGCGCAACTACAAGAAGGGCGACACGCTGGAAGCCGTCGTGCTGGCAGTGGACCCGGAGCGCGAGCGCATCAGCCTGGGCGTCAAGCAGCTGGAGCAGGACCCGTTCGGTCAGTACATGGCGTCCAACCCGAAGGGTACGAAGGTCGAAGGCGTTGTGCGTGAAGTGGATGCCAAGGGCGCCACGATCGACCTCGCCGACGGTATCGAAGGCTACGTCGCTGCACGCGACATCGCCAACGAGCGCGTCGACGATGCGACTCAGCACCTGAAGGTCGGCGACAAGATCGAAGCCAAGTTTGTGGGCATGGACCGTAAGGGCCGCACCCTGCAGCTGTCGATCAAGGCAAAGGACGATGCCGAAATGCGCGAGACGCTGGAGGAATATCAGTCCTCCGCTGCGTCGGGCGGCATGACTCAGCTGGGCGCGCTGCTGCGTGCACAGTTGAACAGCAACAAGTCCGAGTAAGCGCGTAGCGCTCTCGCGAGCGTGATGGATCGGCCCGGGCTTGCCCGGGCCGATTCCGATGTGTCAGTCGAAAAAAGCAAGTTCCCATGACCAAGTCCGAATTGATTGAAATCCTGGCGCGACGCCAAGCGCATCTGAAGTCGGACGACGTGGATCTGGCGGTGAAGTCACTGCTGGAAATGATGGGGCAGGCGCTCTCCGATGGTGATCGGATCGAAATCCGCGGGTTTGGCAGTTTTTCGCTGCATTACCGTCCGCCACGTCTGGGGCGCAATCCCAAGACCGGCGAATCGGTTGCGCTGCCGGGCAAGCATGTTCCGCATTTCAAGCCGGGCAAGGAATTGCGTGAGCGTGTCAGCTCCGTGGTCCCGGTCGATCTGGCCGATTCCGCAGACTGAGGCGGCTCTACCGCTGCGTTTATGTCGGCTCGGTTAAGCTAGGCGCCTTCCCGACGGAGTCGCGCGATGAAGGTGTTTCGCTTGCTGGTGATGCTGGCTTTTTTGTTGGTCGGCCTGATTATCGGTGCGGTCAATTCCCAGGACATCACTCTCGATTTCCTGTTTTCTAGTGTGCACACGAGTTCCGGGGTGGCGATCATCGTCGCGCTGCTGGTCGGTGTGTTGATCGGTGCCGGCATGGTGCTGGTCAGTGTGGTCATTCCTCTCTATTCCAAGCTGCGCCAGGCCAACAAGGCTGTTGCGGTCAGCCGCGCCGACGCCAGGCCCATCCCGCCTGCCGCAGTCGAGCCGCGCCCTCTCGATGGACTCTAAGCACGTATGGACTTCCTGACCGAGTGGTTCTGGTTTTTCCTGTTTTTACCGCTGGCGGCGCTCAGTGGCTGGATCGTCGGCCGCCGTGGTGGGCAGCGTCATGGCGACACTCAGGTCAGCCGACTGTCCAGTACCTACTTTCGTGGTCTGAACTATCTGCTCAACGAGCAGCCGGACAAGGCGATCGAGCTGTTTTTGCATATTGCCGAGCTGGATAAGGAAACCTTCGAGACGCAGGTCGCGCTGGGTCATCTGTTTCGCCGCCGCGGGGAGGTCGATCGCGCCATCCGCCTACATCAGGGCCTGGTGCAGCGCGCCGACCTGACCGATCAACAGCGGGTCCAGGCCTTGCTGGCGCTGGGCGAGGACTACATGAAGTCCGGTCTGCTGGATCGCGCCGAAACGGTCTTTACCGAACTTGCGCAGCTGGATCAACGCGCGCCGCAGGCGCTGCGTCACCTGATCGGCATCTATCAGGCCGAGCGTGATTGGGAAAAGGCGATCGACAACGCCACCCGTTACGAAGAAGTCACCGGCGAGCCGATGGGCAAGCTGATCTCGCAGTTCGAATGCGAGCTGGCCGATCGATACCGCGGACTGGGCAAGGTCGATGAAGCCTTGCAGGCGATCGCGCGTGCGTATCAGGCCGACGGCACGTCGGTCCGCGCCGGCATTCTGGAGGGGCGCATCGAAGCCGAGCGCGGCCATAACGAGGCCGCCGTGCGTGCCTTCGAGCGCGCCGCACGGCACGACCCGGAGTATCTGCCGGAAATCATTCCTGCCCTGATGGCCGCCTATCGGAGCGTCGGCGACATTGCCGGCGCACGTAATTTCCTGTCGGAGATGACCGAGCACTACCGCGGTATCGCACCGGTGCTGGCGCTGACCCAATTGATGGAGGCGCAGGATGGGGTTGCGCCCGCGCTGGCCTATCTCGGTCGTCAGCTCAAGGACCGGCCATCGGTGCGCGGCGAGTCGGCGTTGATCGACCTGACGCTTGCCGAAGGCAGCGACCCGGTTGGCACCTTGAACGATCTCAAGCACATCACCGACCAGCTCTTGGTGCGTAACCCCAGCTACCGTTGCACCCGTTGTGGGTTCGGCGCAAAAACCCACCATTGGCAATGCCCGAGCTGCAAGGAGTGGGGCACCGTCAAGCCGCTGTTGAACTACGCGGTGGTGTAAGGCGTGTTTCTGTCTGTTCGGCACACTGCGTTTAGAGCGACTGCCAAAACGACGACGCAGTCGCCAGGCGGGCGCGGCCGGTGCCCGGAATCAACATGTACCACTCGTGCACTCTGGTTCCTGCGCGCCGTCCACATTCGTCTGCCAGCCGCTTGCGACGTTTTCTTAGCCGCTGTTGGTTTGATCGACTCGCGGGTCGCGCCGTCGCAGCTTGCGTCGGCGTCAATCATGCCCGTGGCAATCCGCTGGCTGGCAGCTGCGCAGATGTCACCTGCACCGCTACGCCGTGTGCTACCCGATGCCTCCGATCTGGGTCGGGTCCGCTTGCAGCTTTGGCCATTTCTTCTGCGCGGTTCTCTTATGCGTGATTCAAAAAAGCGCACGTCATATGCCCGTGGTCCTGAAAGCGGTGATACGCGCTGATGCCTCAGATCTGGCTCTGGTGCGCCTTGCACGTAATCGTTGCGGCACTTGGAACGTGGCTGCTGCGACGGTATGCGTTGCATCGTCGCCTGCTCGATGAACCCGGCGAGCGGCGCAGCCACGTGGTTGCCACACCGCGTGGTGGCGGCATGGCGATCGTTGCCGCGATCTTGCTGGGTTGCGTTGCGGCCAGCCTGCTGTGGCCAGCGGCACGCATGGTGGTCGGCTGGTTTGCGGTCGGGTTGATCCTGGTGGCAGGTGTCGGTTGGTGGGACGACCATCGGCCGTTGTCGGCCAGGCTGCGGTTTGCGATCCATCTGGCCGCATCCGTATCGCTTGGATTGTTGGTCACGTATTGCACGGGCAATGCGTGGGATGGCGTGCTCAGCGCCGTCGCGTCGTTGGTGCTGATCAATGTGTGGAACTTCATGGACGGCATCAACGGACTAGCCGCTAGCCAGGCCGCGCTGGCCGCACTGGCATTTGCGGCGGTGGCTCCGGCAGCCTGGTCGCTGGCTGGTCTGGCGGTAGCGGCAGCATGTCTGGGGTTTCTGCCGTTCAACTTCCCGCGTGCGCGCATCTTCCTCGGCGACGGTGGCAGCGGTGCGCTGGGGTATGTTCTGGCCGCGTTGCTTGCGCTGAACGTCGCAGGCGGGCAGGTCAGCTGGTGGATCGGCTGGTTGCCGCTGACTGCCTTCCTTGTGGACGCCGGCTTCACGCTACTGTCTCGCATGCTCGCCGGGCAGCGCTGGTGGGAGCCGCACGCGCAACACGTGTATCAACGCCTGGCGCGCCGGCTTGGAACGCATGTTCCGGTAACCGCTGTTTATTTCGCTTTCAGCGTCGCTGCCGTCTGCTTGTATGTGTTACTTCGTCATGATGTGTTTGGTCAGCAAGCCTGGGCAGCCGTGGTGTGGGGCCTGGGCGCTAGTGCCAGTTGGTATTTTCTGCGCGATGGACTGCGCAATTCCTGAGTAATGGATTCTTATGATTTCCTGGCGTGACCGTTTGACCAAGGCGCTGCCGCAAGTTGCAGTGGTAGTCCACGACCTTCTGATGGTCTGGGTGTGCTGGCTACTGTTGCATGCGGGTCGTTACTCGATGCTGCGCGAAGCACCGGACCTTCCCCTTTGGGATTGGCGCACCGCCGTGGTCCTGGTGGCACAGGGGCTGGTGTTCTGGAAGATGGGTTTGTACCGCGGGCTTTGGCGCTTTGCATCGGTGCCTGACCTCTGGAACATCTTCAAGTCGAGCTTCCTCGGCTTGGTGGCGATCGTGCTGGCGTTGTCGTACGACCGCCTGGACGGCGTACCGCTCTCGGTACTGGTGGTCTATCCGTTCGCACTGTCGGCACTGCTCGGGACGCCGCGTCTGCTGTATCGCGCCTGGAAGGATTACCAGATCGCGCATTCCGGGGATGCGGCGCAACGCGTGCTGATCCTGGGCGCCGGACGCGCTGCTGAAGGTCTGGTGCGCGATCTTCGCCGCACCGGTACCTTCGTGCCGGTCGGCTTTCTGGACGATGCCAACAACCTGCACGGCGCCAAGATCCAGGGCCTCAACGTGCTGGGTAATCTGGATCAAGCCGCTTCGATTGCCAAGGAAACCGCCGCCAAGCTGCTGGTGATCGCGATTCCCTCGCTCGATGCCTCCGGCATGCAGCGCGTGGTGGCGATCTGCGAGAGCACCGGCCTGCCGTTCCGGATGGTGCCCAAGCTGATCAATGTGCTGGAAGGCCGTTCGCTGCCGGGCGAATTGAAGGAGGTCGCCATCGAGGACCTGCTCAATCGCAAGCCAGTGACGCCGGACTGGCGATTGATTCGCGACTGGCTGACCAACAAGACCGTGATGGTGACCGGTGCCGGCGGTTCGATCGGTTCGGAAGTCTGCCGCCAGTGTGCGCGTCACGGTGCGCGTCGCATCGTGCTGCTGGAAATCGATGAGTTGGCGTTGCTGACCATCGATTCGGATCTGCGTCGCTTGTTCCCGGATATCGAAGTGGTGCGGGTGCTTGGCGATTGCGGCGACCCGGCCGTGGTGGCGCATGCATTGAACACCGCCGCCCCGGATGCGGTGTTCCATGCCGCCGCGTACAAGCAGGTGCCGTTGCTGGAAGAGCAGCTGCGCGAGGCCGTACGCAACAATGTGCTGGCGACCGAGAACGTGGCGCGCGCCTGTCAGCGCGCACGCATCGAAACCTTCGTGTTTATTTCCACCGACAAGGCGGTCGAGCCGGTCAACGTACTCGGCGCAAGCAAGCGCTACGCGGAGATGATCTGCCAGAGTCTTGACGCGCGCGATGCGCCAACGCGCTTCATCACCGTGCGCTTCGGCAACGTGCTGGATTCGGCCGGCAGCGTGGTGCCGTTGTTCCGCGAGCAGATTCGCCAGGGTGGCCCGGTCACGGTGACGCACCCGGACGTGACGCGCTACTTCATGACCATTCCCGAGGCGTGCCAATTGGTGATCCAGGCAGCTGCCTCGGCGTCGCATGGCGCGATCTATACGCTGGACATGGGCGAACCGGTGCCGATCCGTCTGCTTGCCGAGCAGATGATCCGTCTTGCCGGCAAGCAGCCGGGCAAGGATGTGGCGATTCTCTACACCGGATTGCGTCCTGGCGAAAAGCTGCATGAAACGCTGTTCTATTCCGACGAAGACTATCGCCCGACCGCGCATCCCAAAATTCTGGAAGCCGGCGTGCGCGAGTTCTCGCACGAGCAGGTGTTGCAGCTGGTGACGCGTTTGCGCGAGGCGGTTAATCGCTATGACATCAAGGCAATGGAGACTGTGCTGGGCAGCCTGATGCCGGATTTTGCGGCTGCTCGACGGAAAGTCGACGCGCGATCTGATACGGTCGTTCCATTCCCCGCACGTGAGGTCAGAAGACTGTAATGAGCCAGCGTATTCGCAAGGCCGTATTCCCCGTCGCAGGTCTTGGGACCCGCTTTCTTCCGGCCACCAAGACGGTGCCGAAGGAAATGCTGCCAATCATCGACAAACCATTGATCCAGTACGCTGTCGACGAGGCCATCCAGGCCGGCTGCGATACGTTGATCTTCGTCACCAATCGGTACAAGCATTCGATTGCCGACTACTTCGACAAGGCCTACGAGCTAGAGCAGAAGCTCGAGCGTGCAGGCAAGCTGGAGCAGCTGGAACTGGTGCGTCATGCGTTGCCGGAAGGTGTTCGCGCCATTTTTGTGACGCAGGCCGAGGCGCTGGGTTTGGGCCACGCGGTGTTGTGTGCGAAGGCAGTGGTCGGCGATGAGCCGTTCGCCGTGTTGCTGGCAGACGATCTGATGTGGAACCGCGGCGATGCCGCGCTGACCCAGATGGCCGATGTGGCCGAAGCATCTGGCGGCAGCGTCATCGCCGTGGAAGATGTGCCGCACGACAAGACCGCCAGCTACGGCATTGTCTCCACCGATACATTCGACGGCCGCAAGGGCCGCATCAATGCGATCGTCGAAAAGCCCAAGCCGGAAGTGGCGCCGAGCAATCTGGCCGTGGTCGGCCGTTATGTGCTCAGCCCGAAGATTTTTGAGTTGCTGGAAGCGACCGGTGCAGGCGCCGGCGGCGAGATCCAGCTGACCGATGCGATTGCCGAGCTGTTGAAGAAAGAGCAGGTCGATGCATTCCGTTTCGAGGGCCGTCGTTTCGATTGCGGCGCGCACATCGGCTTGATCGAAGCGACCGTGCACTTTGCGCTCCAGCACGAGAAGCACGGTGAACCGGCGAAGGAAATTCTGCGTAACGCATTGGCCCAGGCCGACGCGCGCGACTGATCGCTTAGCCACTGTTTCATCGCAAACGACGCCATCCGGCGTCGTTTGTCGTTTTGGCGTCTCGATCAAAGTGCGAGGGTTCGGTGGAAACGATGGCGCCTAAGCTGGTCGGCGCAACAAGCAAGCAGATGCAAGGCGTCGCTGCGCGCGTGTCGTTAGAATCCGGGTATGAGCCAGCCTGCGCATTCCAGTGAACTGATCAACGTGGTGGCTCTGCTGGGCGCTGCGGTGGTTGCGATCCCATTGTTTCGACGGTTGGGCCTAGGCTCGGTGCTCGGCTACCTGGCAGCAGGGCTGGCGATCGGGCCATTCGGACTGGGCCTGTTCGACGACCCGCAGGCAATCCTGCATGTCGCCGAATTGGGCGTGGTGATGTTCCTGTTCGTGATCGGCCTGGAGATGCGGCCTTCGCATCTGTGGAGCCTGCGCAAGGAAATCTTTGGCCTGGGCACCGTGCAGATCTGCGTGTGCGCACTAGTGCTGACCGGGATCGGCATATTGCTGGGCTTTGCGCCACCGGTGGCCTTCGTGGCCGCGTCCGGTTTCGTGCTGACCTCGACCGCGGTGGTGATGCAATTGCTGGCCGAGCGTGGCGATGTGGCCTTGCCCTCGGGGCAGAAGATCGTCGCGATCCTGTTGTTCGAGGATCTGCTGATCGTCCCGTTGCTGGCGATCGTGGCCTGGATGGGTTCCAGTGGCGATCCGCAGGCCGCGTCGCAGCGCTGGCATGACGTCGGGATCGGCCTGGCCTGCATCGTCGGCCTGCTGGTGGCCGGGCGCTGGTTGCTCAATCCTCTTTTCCGGATTCTTGCCGCGTCCAAGGCGCGCGAAGTGATGACGGCGGCAGCGCTGTTGGTGGTGTTGGGCGCAGCACTGCTGATGCAGGTGGGCGGGCTATCGATGGCGATGGGGGCGTTCCTGGCCGGGGTGCTGTTGTCCGAATCCACCTTCCGGCATCAGATCGAAGCCGATATCGAGCCGTTCCGCGGCATCTTGCTGGGCTTGTTCTTCCTGGGCGTGGGCATGAGCCTGGACCTGCGCGTGGTTGCGGCCGACTGGCGGCTTATCCTTGTCGGCGTGTTGGCGCTGATGGTGGGCAAAGCGGTGTGTATCTATGCGGTGGCGCGGCTGATGCGCAGCGATCATCGTCAGGCACTGGACCGCGGTGTGCTGATGGCGCAGGGCGGCGAATTCGCCTTCGTGCTGTTTGCGGCGGCCGCGGCATCGGGCGTGATCGATGCGCAGGTCAATGCCACCCTCACCGCCATCGTGGTGCTGTCGATGGCGCTGACGCCGTTGTTCGTGCTGGTGCAGCGACGATTGACCCCGCCGGCAGCTGTATCGCTGGACGGTGTTGAAGCCGCCAACGGTCAGACCGGCAGCGTGCTGGTGATCGGCTTCGGACGCTTCGGTCAGGTGGCCAGCCAATCGCTGCTGGCGCGCGACGTGGACGTGACCATCATCGATAACGACATCGAGATGATCCAGAGCGCGGAAGAGTTCGGTTTCAAGATCTATTACGGCGACGGGACCCGGCTGGACGTGTTGCATGCTTCCGGTGCGCATACTGCGCAGGCGATCGCGGTGTGCATCGATAATCGCGAGGCAGCCAACCGCATCGTCGAGCTGGCGACGCGTGAGTTCCCGCATGCGCGCCTGCTGGTGCGCTCGTTCGATCGCGAGCATTCGCTGCAGCTGATCGCCGCCGGTGTGGATTACCAGATTCGCGAAACCTTCGAGTCGGCAGTGATCTTCGGCCAGATGGCGCTGGTCGAGCTGGGTGTGGACGAGGATGAGGCCGGCATGATTGGCCGCGAGATCCGCCGCCGCGATGCGGAGCGGCTGGAGCTGGAAATCACTGCGGGGAATGTGCGTGCCGGGGCGGGGTTGATGTTCGGCAACATCACGCCGACGGTGCCCAAGCCCACGCCGTTTACACCGCCGCGACGGGAGAGCCGGTCGCTCAACCGTACTGCGTTGGCGCAAGCCGGTGAAGAGGCTGCGGCAGAGGCCAAGAACGGCTGACAACACGCCATGATCGTCAGTTGGGCGAGGGGGCTGCGCAAGAACCCAATGTGCGGGTGCGTGCACCTGGCGGCGGTGCAGTCTTTTGGTGCCTGTTGCCGTCAGCTGGCTGGTCAGGGCGCGTCGTCGAGCGCGCGATGCCCTCACCGCTTGCGGGACACGCTGTGAATCCATCCATGGACGCTCCGTGGCGGCATCCATGCCGCCACAGGGTCCGCAAGCGGCGAGGGCACCGCGCCAGAACGTTGGTCGGTGAGCAGGTAAACAGCTGGCCTTACTGCACTTCCACTTGGCGATAAAAGGCCAGCAACTGAACGGCGGAGCTCGTGCATTGCTTGCAACCGTGCACACCGACCATCTCGACTGGTCCTTGTCTGCCTGCCGGCGCGGGACCTTATGCGGCCTGGATGCCGCATAGCCAGAACGTTGGTCGGTGGCCAGGTAAACAGCTGGCCGTACTGCACTTCACTTTCGTTGCGAAGTCGCTCGGTATTGCGACGCCGCGGTTTGCGTGGCGGACGCGGTGGCCTTCGCGCGCGTAGCGGATCGCCAGCGCCAGGTTCTACGCCATCGGCTTGCGCCCGAAGCGCTCATGCAGCGCGAACCAGCCATCCACTGCGCCCGGTACCGACACCGGCAGCGGCCCGGTCGGCGGAATGTCTTTCAGCCCGCGCCGCTGATAAAAGGTCAGCAACTAAACGGCGGGACTGGTGCCTTGCTTGCAACCATGCACACCGACCATCTCGACTGGCCCTTGTTCGCCTGGCGGCGCGGGACCTTATGCAGCATGGATGCCGCATAAGAGCTTCCATGGACGGATTCACGGCGTGTCCCGCGGCGGTAGGCGGGCAAGAGCCCTGCAGCCAGAGCGCAGATCATGTGCTCTGCATTAGATCTATCCACTGCGTTCAACCCTCCCAAGCACCCAAACTTCTCGAGTCTTGAGGCCATCAACAAGACATCGCTAGCAATAAGCACCTAGGTGGAAGCGATGCACGCAACACCAGCGTGGACTCCTGCCACAGCCGCGCACCACATCGAGGAGCAGCGATTGCCCGCCGAATGGCCACGCAGGTGTCAGCTAGGCAAAGTGGACGCACAGCAATCGCAACAGCCGCGCGTCCTGACCAACGATCAGCCATGTTTGCGCTGGGCCACAGCGAATGCTTCGAGTTGTTCGGGAGTCGCGTCTTTCTGATGTTGCTGCTTCCACTGCGCGAACGGCATGCCGTAGACCGCTTCGCGTGCCTGGTCCTTGCTCATCGGCTGCCCCTGCGCCTCGGCCGCTTCGCGGTACCAGTCGCCCAGACAGTTGCGGCAGAAGCCGGCCAGGATCATCAGGTCGATGTTCTGCACATCGGTGCGCTCCTGATTGAGATGCTGCAGCAGGCGGCGGAATGCGGCCGCTTCGATGGCGGTGGTGGTCGAATCGGTGGGCGGGGTGGTGTCGGTCATGACGGAATCGGGGACAATAGACGGCCTTCGACTCTACACCTGACGCCCCATGACCGCTTCCGCGCCAGCTGCCTCCGCTCCGGCCCGCCTTCTCGATGGTCGCCGCATTGCCGAGGACCTGCTCGACGGGCTGAAGTTGCGCGTGGATGCGCGCGTGGCTGCGGGCAAGGCGCGGCCCGGGTTGGCGGTGGTGCTGGTCGGTGGCGACCCGGCATCCTCGGTGTATGTGCGCAACAAGCGACGCGCGGCGGAAAAAGTGGGCATCGAAGCGTTCGATTACGACCTGCCGCACGGCACCAGCGAGGCCGAGTTGGCGGCGTTGATCGATGAGCTCAACACCGATCCCAAGATCCACGGCATCCTGATCCAGCTGCCGCTGCCGGGGATTCCCGATGCCAACCGGCTGATCCAGCGCATCGATCCGCGCAAGGATGTGGATGGCTTCCATCCGCAAAATGTGGGGCATCTGGCACTGCGCGAATTCGGCCTGCGCCCGTGCACGCCGCGCGGCATCGTGACCTTGCTCGGGCATACCGATCAACCGGTGCGCGGGCGCAACGCCACGATTGTGGGTGTGAGCAATCACGTCGGCCGGCCGATGGGGTTGGAACTGTTGATCGCCGGTTGCACGGTCACCAGCTGCCACAAGTTCACCCCCGCCGATGTGCTGGAGGCCAGCGTGCGCAATGCCGACATCCTGGTGGTGGCGGTGGGCCGCCCCGGGCTGATTCCCGGCGAATGGGTCAAGCCAGGCGCAGTGGTGATCGATGTGGGCATCAACCGGCTGGAAGACGGGCGCCTGGTGGGCGATGTCGGCTTCGACGCGGCCGTACAGCGGGCAGCCTGGATCACGCCGGTGCCGGGCGGGGTGGGGCCGATGACCGTGGCCACGCTGATGCAGAACACCCTGGAAGCGGCAGATGCCGCTGGTTGAGCGATCGGTGTAACGCAGCATTGCGGCTGCGTGGTGTCTTCGTGAAGGCTTTCAGGGTAAAATGCCGCGCTTCCCCAAACTCGGGTCCGCCGATGCTCCGCATCCAGGCTGAAGCTCTCACCTACGACGACGTCTCGCTCGTCCCCGCTCATTCGATCGTCCTGCCCAAGGATGTCAGCCTGGAAACCCGGCTGACCCGCGATCTGCGTCTGAAGCTGCCGATCCTGTCGGCCGCGATGGACACGGTGACCGAGCACCGCCTGGCGGTGGCCATGGCACAGCTGGGCGGCATCGGCATCATCCACAAGAACCTGACCCCTGCCCAGCAGGCGGCCGAAGTGGCCAAGGTCAAGAAGTTCGAGTCCGGCGTGATCACCGAGCCGTTTACGGTGAGCCCGGACACCACGATCGGCGAAGTGATTGCGCTGACGCGTGCACGCAACATCTCCGGCGTGCCGGTGGTGGACGGCAGCGAACTGGTCGGCATCGTCACCAGTCGCGACATGCGTTTCGAAAAGAAGCTCGACGATCCGGTCCGCCACATCATGACCAAGAAGGATCGCCTGATCACCGTGCGCGAAGGCGCCAGCGATGAGGAAGTGCTTGAGCTACTGCATCGCAATCGTATCGAAAAGATCCTGGTGGTCAACGACAGCTTCGAGCTGCGCGGCCTGATCACGGTCAAGGACATCCAGAAGAAGACCGACAACCCCAACGCCGCCAAGGATTCGTCCACGCGTCTGTTGGTCGGTGCGGCAGTCGGTGTGGGCGGCGATACCGAACAGCGTATCGAACTGCTCGCTGCTGCCGGCGTTGACGTGGTCATCGTCGATACCGCGCATGGCCATTCGCAGGGCGTGATCGACCGTGTGGCTTGGGTCAAGAAGACTTATCCGCACCTGCAGGTGATCGGCGGCAACATCGTCACCGGCGATGCAGCGCTGGCGTTGATGGATGCCGGCGCCGATGCGGTCAAGGTTGGCGTAGGTCCGGGTTCGATCTGCACCACGCGCGTGGTTGCAGGTGTGGGCGTGCCGCAGATCACCGCGGTAGACATGGTGGCCGAAGCGCTGCAGGACCGCATTCCGTTGATCGCCGACGGCGGCATCCGCTACTCCGGCGACATCGGCAAGGCGCTGGTGGCGGGTGCGTCCACGGTGATGGTCGGCGGTCTGCTGGCCGGCACCGAAGAAGCGCCTGGCGAAGTCGAGTTGTTCCAGGGCCGCAGCTACAAGAGCTACCGCGGCATGGGCAGCCTGGGCGCGATGGAGAAGGGGTCCAAGGACCGCTATTTCCAGGATTCCAGCGACGCCGACAAGCTGGTGCCGGAAGGTATCGAAGGCCGTGTGCCGTATCGCGGCTCGGTCGGCGGCATCATTCATCAGCTCATCGGTGGCCTGCGCGCCACCATGGGCTATGTGGGCTGCGCTACTATCGAAGAGATGCGCACCAAGCCGAAGTTCGTCAAGATCACCGGCGCCGGCCAGCGTGAGAGCCACGTCCACGACGTGCAGATCACCAAGGAACCGCCGAACTATCGGGCGGGGTAATTCGAATGTGGAAGGCATCGCTCGCCTATCTTGCGGTCATCTCGGCAATGACCGTGGTGGCGCTGGGATTGCTGGCGGTGTCTTCAGTGTTGTATCGCTGGACGTTCTTCGCGTTGATGTATCTGTTGGTGGCATCGGCCCCGGTGCTGTTGGCATTTGGCGCCACCGTACACCTGCAGCGCGTGGTGGTGCGCGTCGCGTCGGCAACACTGCTGGCCAGTGCGCTCTACGGCTTGCTCTACCTGATGATGGGAACGCTTTTGTTGTGGCCGGGAGTGCTCTGCGCTCCGCTGCTTGTTCTTTTCCTGGAGTGGCGCCGAGCGCGCCGCCTTCGCCCTGCGAGTAACGATGTCCAGCCTGCATAACGACAAGATCCTCATCCTCGATTTCGGCGCGCAGTACACGCAGTTGATCGCGCGGCGCATCCGCGAAATCGGCGTGTACTGCGAGATCTGGGCCTGGGATCATGATCCGTCCGAGATTGCCGGGTTCGGGGCCAAGGGCATCATTCTGTCCGGTGGCCCGGAATCGACCACCTTGCCGGGGGCGCCGGTCGCGCCGCAGCAAGTGTTCGACAGCGGCTTGCCGGTCTTCGGTATCTGCTACGGCATGCAGACGTTAGCTGCGCAGCTGGGCGGCGCCACCGAAGCGGCCGACCAACGCGAATTCGGCCATGCCGAGGTGGATGTCGTCGCGGCCGATGCACTGTTTTCCGGCTTGACCGACCATGCCGGCGCCTCGCGTTTGAACGTGTGGATGAGCCACGGCGATCACGTGTCGCAGGTGCCGCCCGGCTTCACGATTACTGCCGTGACCGACCGCATTCCGGTGGCGGCGATGTCCAACGAGGACAAGCGCTGGTACGGCGTGCAGTTCCATCCGGAAGTGACGCACACGCTGCAGGGCCAGACCTTGCTGCGCCGCTTTGTGGTCGATGTCTGCGGCTGCCAGACCCTGTGGACGGCGGCCAACATCATCGACGACCAGATCGCGCGCGTGCGCGAACAGGTGGGCGATGACGAAGTGATTCTCGGATTGTCCGGCGGTGTGGATTCGTCGGTGGTCGCGGCGCTGTTGCATAAGGCGATCGGCGACAAGCTGACCTGCGTGTTCGTCGACACCGGCCTGCTGCGCTGGCAGGAAGGCGACCAGGTGATGGCGATGTTCGCCGAGCACATGGGCGTGAAGGTGATCCGCGTCAATGCGGCGGACCGCTATTTCGCCAAGCTCGAAGGCGTGAGCGATCCGGAAGCCAAGCGCAAGATCATCGGCAACCTGTTCGTGGATATCTTCGACGAAGAATCCAACAAGCTGGCCAATGCCAAGTGGCTGGCGCAGGGCACGATCTATCCGGACGTGATCGAGTCGGCCGGCAGCAAGACCGGCAAGGCGCACGTGATCAAGAGCCACCACAATGTGGGCGGCCTGCCGGAACACATGAAGCTTGGCCTGGTCGAGCCGCTGCGCGAACTGTTCAAGGACGAAGTGCGTCGCCTCGGCGTCGAACTCGGCCTGCCGCGCACCATGGTCTATCGCCATCCGTTCCCGGGCCCGGGCCTGGGCGTGCGCATCCTGGGCGAAGTGAAGCGCGAATACGCCGAACTGTTGGCCAAGGCCGATGCGATCTTCATCGACGAGCTGCGCAAGGCCGATCTGTACGACAAGACCAGCCAGGCATTTGCAGTGTTTTTGCCGGTGAAATCCGTCGGCGTGGTCGGCGATGCGCGTGCGTACGAATGGGTGATCGCACTGCGTGCGGTGGAGACCATCGACTTCATGACCGCGCATTGGGCGCACCTGCCGTACGACTTCCTCGGTACGGTGAGCAACCGCATCATCAACGAACTGCGCGGCGTCTCGCGGGTGGTCTACGACATCTCCGGCAAGCCGCCGGCGACGATCGAGTGGGAGTGAGTGAGGTCCTTCGGGACTTTTGGCTAGCAATGCATTGCGCGACGTATTGATTGCAACACCATGCGTCGCGGCAGCTCTGGTTGACGGGCGCTGACAGATTGGTGGAGAAGGCGCCGATAAAAACCGGCGGCCGGATCGTGGAACTGCATCCGGTCGTGCAAGCGCGTGTAGGTCATTACCCGCCTTATCGGACAAGCGCAGCCGCCAGCACACGTGCTGCCGCAGTCAGGCTCGGAAGTCCTCCGGCAGCACGGAAACAATCACGCGTCCCACTCTGCCAGCCGTCTCCGCGTGGCGGTGCGCGGCAGCGATGTCGGCGAATGCGAATCTGGCATCGACCGGCACGGTGAAGCGTCCTTGCGCGCTCGCGAAGAGCAGATCTTCGATCAATGCGCGTGTGGCCGGCTCACCCATGACCGGGCCCAAGAAGCAGCCGGTGAGCGTCAGCCGATGCACGAGAAGAACGCCGGCATCGATCGGCGTATTGAAGCCACCAATCACCCCGACCATCACGGCGCGGCCTCCGTCTGCCAGTGCCAGCAGCCCGTCCGTCAGCGCATCGCCTCCGATCGTGTCGATCAGCAAATCTGCGCCACGCCCATCGGTCATTTCACGCAGCTGCTGGCTGGTTGGTCGATCGCCGATGACGATGGCATCGGATAGGCCCATCGGCCTGAGCTTTTCCAGACGTTCGCGGCTGCGTGAGGTGCCGATCACGCGCGCGCCCTTGGCTGCTGCAATCTGCACTGCGGCGTTGCCGACGCCGCCTGTCGCACCGGTGATCAGGACGGTGTCGCCGGAACTCACGTTGCCTAGTTGAAGCGCCAGCGCCGCCGTGCCTGGCCCACAGGGAATCGCCGCGGCAACTCCCATGTCGAGGCCGTCGGGAATCGCAAAGGTGGTTGCGGCTGGCGCAACGCGCAGTTCGGCGTGCGAGCCGTCGAAGGCAAAGCTAGTCACCCGCTGCCCGACACGTAACCCGCTGACGGCGCGGCCCAGGGCAACAATCACTCCAGCGGCTGCGTAGCCGGGAATGCCGGGATACCGCGTTCGGCCCGTCCGCCGATCCGCAAGATCGCCGCCTTCGATGCTGATCGCCGCCACGCGGATCAGCACGTCCGCATCGCCCGGACGTGGGTCCGGCAGTTCGGCAATGCGAAAGGATTCGGGTGCGCCGCCCGCATCGAACACCGCGGCTCTCATGCCTCAACTCCCGCAGGCGGGCGACCGCAAATCGCGATGACCGCAGCATGCACGATGCCGGTCAATTCCTCGCGCCCACTGCCGGTACGCGCCCGCACCGCCAAGGTCTGCAGCATGGCGGATGCGACGGCGGCGGCAGATGCGGGATCGACGCCTCTGTTCAACTCCTCTTGCGAGCGTTCGAAGCGCTCACGGAAGGCGAGATCGACACCTTCGACATAGCTTGCCGCCACGGTGCGCGTCTCGGGGTCGCGAAGCGACTCGGTGACCGCCGTGCAGACGACGAAGCAACCGCGCGCTCCCATCTCGCCGGCTAGCGTGCTCTCTGCCGCAGCAAGAAAAAAGCTGCGCAGCACCTCGTGCAGTGGGCCATCGCTGCCCATGTGCTGGCGAACCCCGTCTACGGACCACGCTTTGTTTTCCTCAAGTGCGCGCAGGTAGAGCGCGTGCTTGTCGCCAAACGTCGCGTAGAGGCTAGGGCGGTTGAGCCCCGTTGCGGCAGCGAGCTCGTCTAGCGAAGTCGCGGCGTAGCCATGGTTCCAGAACACATCGCGCGCACGTTCCAGCACGGTGGCCTCGTCGAATTTCCGTGGGCGCCCGCGGGGCCGCACGGGACCTTCGGTTTTTTTATGTACCATTTCGCAAAAAATCCTTGTCGGCACGATTTATGTTCGATATAGTACAAAAACACGGACGCGCTGTCATCGCCATCCGGCCCGTCGTATCCAGCTGCCGGTTCCCCGGCAATCCGCATCCACCGACCCAGTGCTCAAGGAATTGAAATGCAGCAATACCCTGTTTATGAGAACCCGTACGACGCCCTCCATATCGATGCCGAGATAGTCCTGAACCTGCATGCGGTCACGCTCGGCGAGAACAGTCTGTCGGCTTACGTTGCAAGTCTTTCCCCCTATGCCGCCAAGTTGCAGGCGTATTTTCGGATGTTCGGTATCAAGCATGAGCTCGTTTCGGTGCCGGTCCCGGACGTTGGCCCACGCGGCAAAGTGCCCTTCATCAGCGTCGGCGACACCCGGATCGCCGACAGCAGCCTCATCATCGACTATCTCAAGGGCACGCTCGGCGACCCCGATGCACACCTGAGCGCAGAGCAGAAAGCGCTCGGCCAAGTAGTGCAGGGCACGCTCGAAGACCATCTCTACTGGATCATCATCTATTACGAGTTCTTCGACCAAGGCGGCTGGGACTTCTTGCTGAAGACCATGGTTGGCGATCCGACGGCACTGCCGGAAGAGATCCAGGAAGCGCTCAAGACGCGTCGCGAAGACTTCCGCAAGCGCTGCTTCGATCAAGGCATTGCGCGCTTCACCGAAGCGGAGATCATCGACAAGGCAAAGAAGGACCTGAGTGCGATCGACGTGCTGATCGGCGACAAGCGCTTCCTGCTCGGCAGCGATCGCGCCAGTTCCTATGACGCGGTGGTCTTTGGTTTCACCCAAGCGTTCTTCCAGGCGCACGGTCTGCACCCTGAGATCACCGATTACGCCCGCACGCTTCCGAACCTGGGGCGCTTCATCGCCACCGTCACGGCGCAGTGGTACCCAGAGCTGAAGCTGGCCTTCCAGCCCAGCTAACCACATCGCTTGCCTCGTGGGCGCAGCATGCTCTGCGTCCATCAGGAAGA
This sequence comes from Xanthomonas sp. WCS2018Noco2-27, assembly GCF_031843525.1. Lineage (NCBI taxonomy): Bacteria > Pseudomonadati > Pseudomonadota > Gammaproteobacteria > Lysobacterales > Lysobacteraceae > Xanthomonas > Xanthomonas sp. WCS2018Noco2-27. Next base: position 788,053 of record NZ_JAVTIK010000001.1, read on the forward strand.
CGATGGCGCGCAGTCGCGCAGTCGCATCGATGGGCGGCATCCCCGCCCATTACGCTACCGATGACACACTCCCATCTTGAATCAGGAGCTGCGCCATGAGCAATCGCTTTTGAGGCGCGTTGATGTGGTGTGGCAAGCGGGCATGCGCCGTGTTGGATGACGCGCATGCTGTTGGCACCTGCAGTGGCTAGTCCGATCACCCAGTGCCGTCTGCAGAGGAGTAGGGCAGGCCGATGTCGCCACGGCTCCCGTCACCTGTATCGTCGACTGTGCGCGGATGATCGCGAATACGTTGCTGCTGCAGTGCTGCATCGAGTCTGACGGCGTTTTCTTCGGCAGCGGGTGCGGCCCCCATGATGGTCGAGCATGGGTTTGGCGACCCCTATCAACAAGCGCCGGGCTCGATCATCAAATTTCATCACTCTTTACCCATCGCAGGCATTGGAATGAATCTTTGGTTTCGCCTGATGGTCTTGTTCGTGACAAGTCTGTTCCGGCCGCGGATGCAGGTGCGCTCAGACGTGTCGCGTCTCAGATTGCGCGTGCTCCCGAACGACATCGATGCCAACCTGCATATGACCAATGGGCGCTACTGGACGATCTTCGATCTCGGGCGGTTGGACATGGTGCTGCGTACCGGCCTAGCCAAGGTAGCGGTGCGAGCGAAGTGGGCGCCGATTGTTGGTTCGGGAGCCATCCAGTTTCGAAGGGAACTCAAGCCCTTCCACGCATTCGATCTTGAAACACGGCTCATCGGCTGGAGCGGAACCCGCCTGATCGTCGAGCAGCGGATACTTACCGGATCGGACAGAACCCTGGCTGCCAGAGGGCTGCTGCTGATCGGTTTCTATGACCGCGGTAACCGAGCATTCGTGAAGGCAGAAACCGTGCTGCAGTCGATCGGCGTGGTGGATACAACATCACCGCCGCTGGGCGATGCGGCCAATGCATTGCTAGCCGCCGACGCTGCCCTCAAATCGGAGATCGACGACTGGACAGAGCGACGCTGACCGAGCTTGATGGGGAGAACAAAGACGCGGTGCGGGCGAGACAACGCAATCGCGAGGCATCGCATGACAATGGGCTTAGACCAGCTGGAATTCCACCGCCATTGCGCGTAGCGCAGCCGATGGTAGGCCACGGCGCACAGCCCAGTTGCATCGAGAGTCAATAAACGCAGACTGCGCCTGCAGCGTTGCTGTTCGCCAGCGTCGCGAGCACACAAAAAAAAGAGCGCCAGGCGCTCGTCGGTGTCGATCGGAATCATTTGGGGCAATGCGTCGAAGGCCGCTTAAATGAGATGAAGCATGCGCAGCCCGTGGCGTCGCATGCAGCAACAGCGAGCTGAAACGATCAGCTCGCCATCGATCCTGCTCAACGCACCCTGGCTAACGCCGTACGTGCGTCGGCCATGAACTTCTGCGCTTCCTGCGGTGTGGCCAGGTTGGCGCCGAGCTGGCTGAGCACCTGCTCGATATCGCTGGACGCGTCCCAGGCTTCGTCGCAGAGCATGCCGGCGATGGGGCCGAGATAGTTCAGCGCGACTTTTTCCAATGCATCGCGTACGCGATCGTCCGGCGCGCCGGCACTGGCGTTGCCTGACGGCGCGGGTGCTGGCGCGGCGGCTGCGACCGGTGAAGCCGCCACCGGCGCGGGTGCCACGGGTGCGCGCGCCGGGGCAGGGGCGCCGCCCAGATCCTGTTCGAAGCCGCCCATCAACCACTGGCGCGAGTCTTCGCTCAGCAACGACGGCTTGCCCATGCCGGCACCGGGGTCCACCTGGAAGCGGGCCTTCGCGGCACCGACCATGGTGAGGCGTTGCACCGCCTCATCATTGCGCAGCATGCGAAAGACCACTTCTTCGATCTGTCCGGCGTTGAGGCGGACGATGCAGGAATGGTTTTCTTCGGTGACGACAAACAGAAAGCCGGACGCCTTCTTCAATGCCAACGCCCTGAGCTCGCGCAGGACATCGATCAGCGGACGGAATTCATTGGACATGGCGTCTTCCTTGCATCATCTGGTACGAAATCGGGTGAAGCGGCTCAGCGTTTGCTGAGGCGCTCCATGGCCAACCGGACACTGTTGGACAGGCGGGAGATGGCGCGCGCCAGGGTACCAATTTCATCCTTGAGGTTGACCTCTTCGATGGTGTGGTTCCACTTGCCCAGGCTCAGTTCTTCGGCCACGGTGGTCAGATGCTGGATGGGGCGCAACACGCGGCTCCAGATCAGCGCCCACTGCAGGCCAAGCAACAGTGCGCAAACCAACAGGCCGATGCCGGCGATCCACAGCGACTGACGCACGATCACGCCATTGACGTCGCTCTTGGGATACGCCGAGACCAGGGTGAAGCCCCAATCCGGCACTTCCTGCTTGGTCACGACCCAGTCGTCCGGGCTTTCCTTGACGATGCGCTCGATGGTGGCGGTGTCGGTGGTGGCACCGGTGGTGGACTGAAAGCGCAGTTTGTTCTTGCTGTCGAACACGGCGATGAAGCCGGAATCGAGCACGCGACGGCTGCTGACCACGTTTTCCAGGGCCTGGGTGTCGGCCTTGTAGCCGACGTACCAGGCGCCGATGACGCGCTTGTCGTTGCCGGCAAAGATCGGCTCGTAGCCGGTGACGTACGGGTTGCCGAGGATGTCGACCACGCCGTAGAAGCTTTCGCCGTTACGCAGCTTGGCCGCGGCCTGGCCGTTGGGATCGAGCACGGTGCCGATGGCGCGGCTGCCGTCTTCCTTCTTGACGTTGGTGGAGATACGCACGAACTCATCGCCGGTGCGCGAGAACAGCGTCGCGGTGCCTTCGTGGATCGCGGTGACGTCGTCCAGCATGGTGAAGGAATTCGCCTGCGGGCGCTGGCCCAGCAGCAGGTCGCTGGCGCTGCGGTCGGCGACGCGGATGTCGCTGCCCATGCTCGGGGCGCCCTGTGCATTGGCTTCCTTGCGCAGCTGGCGCATCGAGGAATTGACGCGGTCGAGCATCATCGAGCGGGTGACCGCGAACAAGGTCTGCAAGGACACCGACTGGCGCTCGATCGCGTCGCCGGTTTCGAACTTGACCCGGTTCGCTTCGGTAATGGCCAGAATGACCGTGAGTGCCACCACCACAACCAGCACCAAGGCCAGCACCGGCAACAGCAGGCGCACCCGCAAAGAGTGACGAAGCATCGCAATTCCCCTGAACGCGTTTAAATGATTGAATCGAGTGCCGCCGCAGCGCAGTGCAGCGGTCGGACCTAGCCGTTATCGGCTGCCAGACAAGATGCTGAAGCGGCCCCCATGCCGCTTGGCGGTGCATAAGATAGCTCAAGCCGATCGATTTGAGAGTGCGTGTCGATCGCGTCGTGCGCCTTGCGTTCAAGAATGGTGGACTGGGTTGCAATGTGGCTGATGGTGGGTGCGGTGGGCGGTTTGAGGTGGCTGTCCTTGGGGCAATCGAACACCGACGCGTCTTTGCAGGGCCCGGTGGCCGCTGTTACCGAGCCGCGGCAGCCGGAGGACGCGCAGTTTGGGGGGCGACCACCCGGATGCGCCATCCGCCTGGCCATGGGCATGGCCAGCGGTCAGCGGCCAGCCACTCAGGTTTCCAGCGACAGGATCCCGCGGCGCAAGGCAACGGTGACCGCATGGGTGCGATCGCGCACGCCGAGCTTGGCCAGGATGTTCTTCATGTGTGCCTTGACCGTCTCTTCGGAAATGCTCAAGGCGTTGCCGATCTGTTTGTTGGAACACCCGGTCGCGACCAGACTCAGCACTTCGGTCTCGCGGGCGGACAGCGCGTCGTCGAGCACGTGGGCGGCGATGTTTTCGGCCACCGATGCCGGAACATGCCGGCGCTGGCCACGCCGCACGTCGCGGATGGTGTCGACCAGCTCGCGGCGCAATGCGCTCTTGAGAAGGTAGCCGCAGGCGCCGGCCTGCAGTGCGCGCACCGCACGCACATCGCCGGTATAGGTGGTCAGCACGATGACCTTGGCGGTGGGATCGACGCGGCGGATACGCTGGATGGCTTCGACGCCATCCACGCGCGGCATCTGCAGATCCATCAGCACCACATCCGGGCGCAGGCTGGCGTAGCAAGCCACTGCCTGTTCGCCATCTTCGGCTTCGCCGACCACGCGCATGTCGTGTTCGGCGGTCAGCATGGCGCTGAGACCGTCGCGCAGCAGCGGATGATCGTCTACCACCAGTACGTCGGTCGGTTTGACCATCTCAGCCATTGGAGCTCTCCGTGGATTGTGCAGGTCGAAATGGCCACCACCAGCGCGGTGGCGTTGCATAGGCGGTACGGGCGGGAAGCATGATCTGGATTTCGGTGCCGCTGCCCGGACGCGACCACAACTGCATCTTGGCGCCGATGCGTTGCGCGCGTTCCTGCATGCCGGTCAGCCCCCAGTGCCCGGTGCGCGCTTGGCCATGCAGCACGTCCGGGTCCAGGCCGCAGCCATCGTCGCGGATGCGCAGCACGAAGTCACGTGAACCGTAACGCAGTTCCAGCGTGATCTGCGCGGCGTCGGCGTGGCGATCGGCATTGGCCAACGCTTCGCGGCCAAGCTGGAACAGTTCGTCGGCCACCATCGGGCGCAGCGCCACCGGGCGACCCTCCACCGAGACCTGCAGCTCGGCCGCAGGCGGGGGCATGGTGGCATCGCGCGAGCGCTGCAATGCGGCGGCCAGATCCTGGCGCAGCGAGTAACTGTCGCGCAGGCCGTTGACGCGGTCGCGGCCTTCGACCAGTGCGTTTTCGGCCAGATCGACCGCCTGCTCCAGTTCCAGCCGGCGCGGGTCGTTGCCGGGCAACGAGCGACTGGCGGCATGCAGCCGCAGGATCAGCCCCTGGGTGCCCTGTAACAAGGTGTCGTGCAACTCGCGGGCGATGCGTTCGCGTTCGCGGTAACGCTCTTCCAGCCGCGCGCGCAGGCGTCCGGCAACGTGCCGGGTGCGCATGCGCCAGCTGATCGCAAGCGTCAGCAGCAAGGCCAGCGCGACGCACACCTTGAATTGCCAGGTCTGCACGAAGGCCGCCTCGATCACGAAGTCCAGCGTGTCGCCGCGCTCGTTCCACACGCCATCGTTGTTGGCGGCGGCAATGCGGAAGCGGTAACGGCCGGGCGTGAGGTTGGTATAGAACGCCTCGTTACGATTGCCGGCGTCCTGCCATTGCGCGTCCACGCCTTCCAGCCGGTAGCGAAAGCGCACGCGCTCGGGGCGGGTGAGGCTGACCGCGTCGTAGCCGATGCGCAGGCGGTGGGTCCATTGAGGCAGGCGCAGTCCAGCCGTGCGCGGGTAGGGGCGGTCGTTGGCAACCACTTCGGTGATGAAGACCTCCGGCGCGGTGGGGTTGCGGTAGGTCTGTTCGGGATCCAGCCAGGCCAGGCCCTGGTTGGTGGTGAACCACAGCAGGCCGTCGTCGGCAGCGATGGCCGTGGGGACCGGCGTGGCCTGCTGGGCGACACCGGGTAGCCCGTCCATGATGTCGTACAGGCGCAGGACCGGGCTGGCCACGCCCGATTGCACGCTGCTCAGCAGCGCGCGTTGACTGATCTGCACCACGCCGCGGTTGCCGTTCAACCACAAGGTGCCGTGGCGGTCCTGCACGACGCCGGTGATGCCTTGCAGGAGCGGATTGGTTTGATCGGGCACCTGTCGGAAACGGCCATCGGTGCCCAGCGCTGCCAGCCCGGTTTCGCCGGCGACCAGGGTGAGCGACGGGCGTTGCCAGATGGCGGTGATCGGCCCCACCGACAGGCCATCTTCGGCGCTGTAGTGCGTCAACTGCCTGCTCCGCAGCAAGCGCACATCGCCTTTGATGGTGCCCACCCACATGCCGCCATTCTGCGTATTGGCGAGCACCGTGCACGGGGTGTCCTGCAGATTGGCCAGTGGCTGCCAGGCGCTGCCATCGAATGCGTAGGGGCCGCTCGCATCCGGGCAGACCCAGGGATGGTTGCGGCTGTCCACCACGAAGGCGCGGATGGCGCCGGTCGTCAGGCCGAGCGGCAGCGTCACGGGCTGCGCGCGGCCGGCCTGCAGGCGCAGCAGGGCGTGCTCGCCAAGTACCCAGCCGTTGGTGGTCGCTGGCACATCCAGGATGTGGGTGGACGCACCATGCTGCAGGCCTGCGACGCGATCGCGGCTCAACGCCAGCAGCCGGCCATCGCGCAGGCTGGTCAGGAGCGGGCGTGCAGACGTGCCAGGTGCGGGATTGAAAGTCGCCACGGCCATTGCCTGGCCCGGCAGCAACGGCGCCAGCGGCAGCAACGCGCGATGCCGGAACCGGTTGAGGCCCAGATTGGTGCCGGCCCACAAATTGCCTTCGCGGTCTTCGAGCAACGGGCCGGCGGTGGCCGAGGTCAGCCCCTGCACCGGTCCGAAGCGCTCCAGCACCGGCGTGGGCGAAGTGGGCAAGGCAATCCGGAACAGGCCATGCGCCGCGTAGTCGCTGCCCCACAGCGCGCCGTCGCGCATGAAGCGGATGCGCCGCGCGAATAACCCGGGAAATTGCGGCCGGGCACGCGCCGCTGCGGGCAGCACGTTGCCTTGCGCATCGGTCAACGCAAACACGCCGCGGTACGGGTCTGCGACCCAGATCGCACCGTCCGGGCTCTCGGCCATGGTGACGTATACACCCACCTGCTGACCGCTGGGTTCGAACCGCTTGGCGCCAGACCGCAACGACAGAATCTGCGTACCGTCGCTGACCCATAGCGTGCCGCGCACATCGCGCAGCAACCAATGCGCGCGTTCGGCGGTGTACCCCCAGTCGGCACCGGCACGCTGCCAGCGCTGGCCATCGAACCAGCACAAACCGCCATCGATGGCCGCCCACCAGCGTCCACTGCCATCGTGCTCGATGCGGAACACCATGCCGTCGGGCACGTCCTTGCCCGGGCGGAAGTGCGTGAGGTGGCCGTCCGCGAGGCGATCGATGCCGGCGTTGAAGTAGCCGATCCAGGCGGTGTCGTCCGGCGCCAGCGCCAGCACGGTCATGTTGTGCGACGCGTAGGCCTCGCCATCCGGCGGCGCCTGCCGCGCGAAGTGGTCGCCATCGAACTGAAACAGACCGAAGCCGGTTGCCAACCACAACGGCCCGGCGTCGGCTTGCTGGATATCCCAGATGTCGGCCGGTGCGCCGCGTTCGGTGCTCCAGGCGGTGTGGTGGAATTGCAGCAGTCCCGCACGGGTGGCGGCGATGCCTTCGGCGCGCACGGGCGGGCATGCCCACCAGCAACTGCACATCACAACGATCACCGCCGCGCACAGGCGAAACAGCAGGGGGGATCGGATGACGGGCTCATGCGGCATCGCAGCATTGTCGGGCGAGATCGGGGGAAGCACCACCACCTCTTTCGGGGGAGGGACGTGGGACAGCAAATCGGGTAAGGCTGGAGTACGCAAGGACTGGCGCATCGCGTCGGGCGCGCGCCGTCGCGACGCAGTGTGCGCTGCGTGGCGTCCCTAATGTTGGTGGCAGCATTCGATCGGCGCAGGAACGTTGCTTGTGTACGGCGTGGTGTTGTGCGGTGGGGTTCGCTTGGCCCCCTGCGGTGTGTCGATGCCGACCTGGACGCTGCAACGCATACAGCATCAGGGATGCGCGCTATCGCCGGTGTGCCGGCATGCACGCGTGGTGCATGTCGCATCGATGCAGGCGTGAGGTCCGGTGCCAGGTTGTCGCAGCGGCATGTGACTCACCCTAAAGAGTGAGCGATCCGCCTCACCATCAGGGGTGGGGCGATACGGATGTTCGCCGCACCATGGCGACATTCCCCGCCGGAGACGCCACATGGCAAGTCTGATTGCCGCTGGTCGCCCCGATCTGCAGGCAGGCAACGTGCGCGCACTGCATGCCCCACGCGTACGTGCTGTTGCAAGAGCACTGCAGTACATCGACACACATCTGTACGAGCCCATCGGCGTGACCCAACTGGCCGGCGCCGCCTGCATGAGCCGTTTCCATTTCGCACGCGTGTTTCGCGACGCGATTGGCGCCAGCCCGATGGAGTATCTGCGGCGGCGTCGGCTCGAACGCGCACAGGCGATGCTGCGCGAAGGCCGCCACACCATCAGCCAGATTGCCACCGATCTGTGCTTCTTCGATCAAAGCCATTTCGTGCGCAGCTTCCGCAACGCCACAGGGTGCACGCCGGCACGCTTTGCCGCGCAAGTGGCGAACGTTACCTGCACCGCGACACCCGCACCGCGTGCACATCGGCACAACGCTCATTCCTTCTCAACACCCATGGAGCATCACGCATGACCACTGCCACTGCCGTCCCCGGTAAATCCCTGTTGTCGCCCGCCGATCACGCGCTGATCCTGATCGACCATCAATCGCAGATGGCCTTCGCCACGCACACCATCGACATCTCGGCGCTGCGCAACAACGTGTCGTTGATTGCCAAGGGCGCCAAAGGCTTCAAAGTGCCGGTGATTTTGACCACGGTTGCAGAAAAGTCGTTCTCCGGTCCGCTGTTTCCCGAGTTGCCGGAGATCTTTGCCGGCGAGCCGGTGTTCGACCGCACCAGCATGAATGCCTGGGAAGACCAGGGCGTGATCGATCGCGTCAACGCCATCGGCAAGCAGCGGCTGGTGATTGCCGGGCTGTGGACCAGCGTGTGCATCGTCGGCCCGACGCTGTCGGCGATCGAGCAGGGGTTTGAGGTGTACGTCATCACCGACGCCTGCGGCGATGTCAGCGACGAAGCGCATGAGCGTGCAGTGACGCGCATGGTGCAGGCCGGCGCTGCGCCCATCACCAGCGTGCAGTACCTGCTGGAATTGCAGCGCGATTGGGCGCGTAGCGACACCTACGACCTCACCACCGGCATCGCACGTGCGCATGCAGGCGGCTACGGCATCGGCATTCAATACGCCAAGACCATGTTCGGCGCGCAGGAAGGCGGGCATTGAACGCATCGGCACCACGCGGCAACGCCGGCCTTGCGTCGGCGTTGTTGATGCTGCGCATTGCCGGCGGCGGCTTCCTGCTGCCGCATGGCCTGGGCAAGTTGCTGGGATGGTTCGGTGGTCCGGGGCTGCCTGGATTCGCTGCTGAATTGCAGCAATTCGGCTTTCCGTCTGCAGCACCGTTGCCGTTGCTGCTGGCCTTGGTGCAGACGCTCTCCGGGCTGGCGGTATTGCTGGGTCTATGGACGCGTGCCAGTGCCGCGCTGGCAGCGGTGTTCATCGCTACCACTGTGGTGGTGGCCGTGCCGAAGGGCTGGTTCTGGATGCACGGTGGCATGGAGTACCCGCTGATGTGGTTGCTGGTGTTGCTGGCCCTGGTCGCTGCCGGCGGTGGCGCGTGGTCGCTGGATGGGCTGCGCAAGCGTGGTGCCGCATGAGCGGCGCACCAAATGATCACGATGCCGGGCGGCGCCTGTGGATGCAGGGCGCTGCGGCCGGTCTTGCGTTGGGCGCCTTGCCCGGCACTTCGTCTGCTTCAAGGAAATCTCCGATGGTCGATCTTGTCGTTCGCAATGCGCGCATCACCACGCTGGATCCTCGTCAGCCCAGCGCCACTGCCATTGCAATGGCCGATGGGCGCATCGTGGCGGTGGGCGACGACGCGCAGATCATGGCGCTGGCAAACGGTGCCCGCAGCATCGATGCACAAGGCCGACGCCTGCTGCCCGGACTCAATGACAGCCACACCCATCTGATCCGCGGCGGACTCAACTACAACCTGGAACTGCGCTGGGATGGCGTCCGTTCGCTTGCCGATGCCATGGCGATGTTGAAGGCGCAGGTCGACCGCACGCCAGCGCCGCAATGGGTGCGCGTGGTCGGTGGCTTCAGCGCGCATCAGTTTGTCGAAAAGCGCCTGCCCACCCTGGACGAAATCAACGCCATCGCACCGGATACGCCGGTATTTCTGCTGCATCTCTACGACCGCGCCTTGCTCAACCGCGCGGCCTTGCGCGCCTGTGGCTACGACAAGGCCACTCCAGATCCGCCCGGCGGGCGCATCGAGCGCGACAAGTTAGGCAATCCCACCGGCTTGTTGCTGGCCAAACCCAATGCCCTGATTCTCTACGCCAGCCTGGCCAAGGGCCCGCGCCTGCCGCTGGAGTACCAGGCCAATTCCACGCGTCATTTCATGCGCGAACTCAACCGGCTGGGCATCACTTCGGTGATCGATGCCGGCGGTGGTTTCCAGAATTATCCGGAGGACTACCAGGTCATCGAGCAGCTACATGCGGCCGACCAATTGAGCGTACGTATTGCCTATAACCTGTTCACTCAGAACAAGGGCAAGGAAGTCGACGACTTCCGCGGCTGGACCGAGATGCTGCCGGTGCGCAAGGGTGACGATCTGCTGCGGCACAACGGCGCCGGCGAAATGCTGGTGTTTTCCGCGGCGGATTTCGAGCAGTTCAGCGAGCCGCGCCCGGAGCTGCCGCCGGAGCTGGAGCCCGAACTGGAGCAGGTGGTGCGGCTGCTGGTCGAAAAACGCTGGCCGTTCCGTATCCATGCCACCTATGACGAAAGCATCGAACGCATTCTCGATGTCTACGAAAAGGTCAACGCCGACATTCCGTTCGATGGCCTGCATTGGTTTATCGACCACGCCGAAACCATCACACCACGCAATATCGATCGCATTCGTGCATTGAACGGCGGCATCGCCGTGCAACATCGCATGGCGTATCAGGGCGAAGCGTTTGTCGAACGCTACGGCGTGCAGGCTGCGCGGCACACACCGCCGGTACGTCGCATGCTGGCCGCCGGCGTGCCGGTGGGCGCCGGCACCGATGCGACGCGTGTTGCCAGTTACAACCCGTGGGTGGCGTTGTCGTGGCTGGTCACCGGACGCACGGTGGGCGGCCTGGCCCTGTACGGCGAAGAGAATCTGCTCGACCGTGAGCAAGCGTTGCGGCTGTGGACGCAGGGCAGCGCATGGTTCTCTGGCGACGAGAGCAACAAGGGCACGCTGGCGGCGGGGCAACTGGCCGATTTCATCGTGCTATCGGACGACTACTTCCGTGTCGATGATGCCGCCATTGCCGACATCACCAGCGTACTGACCGTGTTGGGTGGGCGCGTGGTGCATGGCGATGGCGACTTTGCCGCGCTGGCACCGACCTTGCCGCCGGCCATGCCGGACTGGTCGCCGGTCAATCGGTTCGGCGGCTATCACGTGGGCGGTGCGGTCAGCGGCCTTGCCAGTGCCGCGCATGTGCACACGCACGGCCACGGGTGTCGCGCGCACGGGCCGCATGGACATGCAGCGCAGCATGCTGCGCCCAGCGATGATTTGCGCGGCTTCTGGGGCGCATTGGGTTGCGCGTGTTTCGCGTTCTGAGATCGGCACTGTCTCGATGCGCCTGCCGGCGCATCTCATACCGTCACCTTGTTTGTTTCACCCCGTCAACTGGAGCTTTGCCGCGATGACTTCTTCTGCCGCACCCGCCGATGGCGGTGCCTGGGCGCCGCTGCGCGAGCCGATCTTTCGTGCGTTATGGCTGGCCATTTTAGGCAGCAACATCGGCACCTGGATCAATGATGTCGCCGCGTCCTGGGTGATGGCCGAACAGACCGGCTCGCCATTGATGGTGGCGGCCGTGCAATCGGCCACCACTCTGCCGGTGGTGTTGTTCGCGCTGGTGGCCGGCACGTTGGCCGACATCGTCGACCGCCGTCGCTACCTGATGTTCACCCAGGGCTGGATGTTGCTGGTGGCCGGCGTTTTGGCCTTGCTGTCGCATCTGCAGTTGCTCACCCCGTGGGTGTTAGTGGCATTGACCTTTGCGATGGGCATGGGCGCAGCGATGGCAATGCCCGCGCAGGCGGCGATCGTGTCGGAGCTGGTGCCGCGGCCGATGCTGGCCTCGGCGGTGGCGCTCAATTCGATCGGCATGAACATCGCCCGCTCGATCGGCCCGGCGGTGGGCGGCCTGATCGTGGCGCAATTCGGGCCGCCGTGGGCATTTCTGCTCAATGGCGTGACCTTCGGATTGATGCTGGTGGTGTTGTGGCGTTGGCGCCGCGATGCGCATGCGTCTGCATTGCCGCCAGAGAGCTTCGGCGCAGGCCTGCGTGCCGGCCTGCGCTATGCCGCGCGCGCCGGGCGCCTGCAGGCGGTACTGATCAAGGCCGCCGGGTTCTTCCTGTTCGCCAGCGCGTTGACCGCATTGCTGCCGTTAGTGGTCCGTCGCGACATGCAGCTGGGTGCCGGCAGTTATGGCGTGTTGTTGGGCTGCATCGGCATCGGTGCGATCAGTGGCGCCTTGCTGCTGCCACGCCTGCGTGCGCGCTACGACCGTGACCTGCTGGTGTTTGTGGCCACCCTCGTGTGTGCGGCGTCGTTACTGGGGCTGGCGTTGTCGCGTCAGATCGGTGTGCTGTGCGTGGTGATGGTGGTCAACGGCCTGGCGTGGATCACGGTGCTGTCGTCCTTGCAGATCGCCGCGCAAACGGCGGTGCCTGCCTGGGTACGCGCACGTGCGTTGTCGCTGTACATCGTGGTGTTTTCCGCGGGCATGGCGTCGGGTTCGCTGGTCTGGGGCGCGCTGGCGCAGCGCACCTCAATCGCGACCGCCTTGCAGATCGCTGCCGTTGGTGCGGTGATCGCTGCGGTGCTGGTCAAGCGTGCGCGCATTGCTGGCACCGAGCAGCTGGACCTTGCCCCCGGCGGGCATTGGCCTGCACCGGCGCAATCGGATGCGGTCGAGCACGATCGCGGTCCGGTGCTGGTGACGGTCGAATACCGCATCGCTGCCGAAGCACGCGTCACCTTTTTGCAGTTGATGACGCAGCTGGGCAACGCACGGCGTCGTGATGGCGCGGTGGTCTGGGGCATTGCCGAAGACGCCGCCACGCCCGGCGTGCAACTGGAATACTTCATCGTCGCCTCGTGGCTGGAACATCTGCGCCAGCACGAGCGCGTCACCGGCGACGACCGCCAGTTGCAGGAGCAGATCCGCGCACTGCATCAAGGCGAACGCGCACCCGTGGTCCGTCACTTCGTCGGCGGCGGCGGTGTCGCGTTACCGCCGCATGCGCATTCGGATATCTGAGTACTTCCACGCGACACGCATAATCGGCCTGGCACTGACATGGCCAGTGATTTGGGCTGCGAGCGGCGGGAATTCCGTCGCCCGCAGCCATCGCGTTTGTGGGTGCATTGCTGGTGCTGGCAATGAACCGGGATTACGCATTGCTGGAGCATTTTCTGGCTAAGCGGGCTGCGCGCAATCTCATTCCTTGCAACGGCCAGATTTGCAGCAAGGTCGGGTAGGGCAGAGCGATGCAAAAGTCTTGCATTGGTCGACGTATCGTTTGCGTTGCTGATCAGCATTGGATGCAGATTGCTTGACCCGGAGCTGCCGGCACTGCAACGCCGACCGGCGCGGTGCTGGTGGTTGCGATGATTGGCGGTTTCATTCTGCCCAGCTGGGTGTTGCGCCAGATCGTGACTTGCGCGTCCACGCATGAGCGTGGTCGGTTGACCTTTGTTGTGCTCACGCTGGGAAGGTGACGCGTTGCCACCTCGCTTGCTGGCTCGGTATCTTTTCGAGCGCAGCACAGGTCCTCGGCTCGCCTGCGATCCATCCACGACGCGCGGTGATGCCATGCACTTCCGCGCGAATGGCAACAGGCCTATCGACACAAACGCTGCTACCCTCATCACCACGCATCCATGCGTACCAAAACAAAAGGCCGACTCTCACGAGCCGGCCTTTGTCTTAAGTATTGAAGCGAGAATCAGCTCTTGGCGAAGGCCAGCAGATCCTTGTTGAACTGATCGGCGTGGGTGATGGTCAACCCGTGCGGCGCGCCAGCGTAGATCTTCAGCTCGGCATTCTTGATGATCTTGGCCGACAATTTGCCCGACGCATCGATCGGCACGATCTGGTCGTCGTCGCCATGCACCACCAGCGCCGGCACATCGATCTTCTTCAGGTCGGCGGTGTAATCGACCTCGGAGAATTCCTTGATGCAGTCGTACTGGCCCTTGTGGCCGCCCAGCATGCCCTGCAGCCAGAACGAATCGCGCATACCTTGGGTGACCTTGTTGCCATCACGGTTGGCACCGAAGAACGGCGTGGTCAGGTCCTGATAGAACTGCGAGCGGTCCTTGGCTACGCCGTCGCGGATACCGTCGAACACGCTCATCGGCAGGCCACCGGGATTGGTCGGGCTATTGACCATCTGCGGCGGCACCGCGCCCACCAACACCACCTTGGCCACGCGCTTGCTGCCATGGCGGCCAACGTAATGCGCCACTTCGCCACCGCCGGTGGAATGGCCAACCAGGATCGCGTCTTTCAGATCCAGCGCGTCGATCACGGCGGCCAGATCGTCGGCGTAGGTGTCCATATCGTTACCGTCCCAGGTCTGCGAAGAGCGGCCATGGCTGCGGCGGTCGTGCGCGATCACGCGATACCCGTGCTGACCCATGAACAGCATCTGCGGGTCCCACGCATCGGCGCTGAGCGGCCAGCCATGTGCGAAGACGACCGGCTGGCCCTTGCCCCAATCCTTGTAGAAAATGTTGGCGCCGTCGGGGCGTTTGACGAAATTGGACATCGAGTTGACTCCGTGAGTGGACGAGTGGGGCGGGGTGGCAGCGGGGGCGCGTGCGGGAGCTGCGGCGGTGGCGAACGCGGGCAACGACAACGCTGCCACGGCGACCGTGCCGGTGATGAGAAAGCTGCGGCGTCCGGCGTCGGCCGGATGCGCCTCGAACGGATCCATGGAACCTCCTGTGGGCGAGGGGCATGCAGCCCGGCGGTCGCACGATGCGGTGCGCATCATGCTGGCGCGCGACCGCGCCGCGCAGCGCGAGGCAGGCCACGGGCGTGCCGGTGCATGCGAGCAGTAGACCGCCTGCGTCGCAGTGCAGATTGCATCTGCGTGCGCTCTATAAAAGTTATCGGCAACGCTGCGGATCAGGTTGTTTGTTGTAGCCGATCCAACGTTGTGGATCTGCCCGCACTACAAGCGCAATTTTGGCGAATCGCGGCGCTGCGCGACGCGTCCGCGTGCATCGATATCGGGCTCTGCAACGCGCGATGACGCGGCAATGCATCGACGCCCGGCTCTGCAACGTGCGACAGGCCGGCATCCCATCGAGCGGGCATGCTGCGCCCTACGCTCAATGCAGCGCGGTGTCCCACAGCAGCTTGCCGTTCAATACAACGATCACCGCCGCAAGCACCCAGGCCGTGCGCACCAGCCAGGCCGGTGCCACCAGCGCGCCCATCAATGTTCGGTCCGAGACAAAGCGCACCAACGGGATCACCGCAAACGGCAATTGCATTGACAGCACCACCTGGCTCAGCACCAACAGCCGCGCGGTGCCGGCCTCGCCGTACAACCAGGTCACCACGACCACCGGAACGATGGCGATGCCGCGGGTGAGCAAGCGGCGCAGCCACGGTGGCAAGCGCAATTGCAGAAAGCCTTCCATCACGATCTGCCCGGCCAACGTCGCGGTGACCGTCGAGTTGACGCCCGAAGCAAGCAGGGCGACCGCAAACAAGGTCGAGGCTAACCCCACGCCCAGCATCGGCGCGAGTAAGGCATGCGCCTGTTCGATTTCCTGTACATCGGTGCGGCCCTGCGCATGAAACACCGCAGCAGCCAGGATCAGGATCGAGGCGTTGATAAACAACGCGAACATCAGCGCCACCGTGCTGTCGGTGACGGCCCAGCGCAACGCCGAGCGGCGTCCCGCGTCATCGCGCGGGTAGGCGCGCGTCTGCACAATCGAGGAATGCAGATACAGGTTATGCGGCATCACGGTGGCGCCGATGATGCCGATGGCCAGGTACAGCGCCTGCGGGTCGGTGACCACTTGCGCACGCGGAATGAACCCGCCCAGCACTGCGGCGATCGGCGGTGCCGCCAAGGCGATCTGGATACCGAAGCACGCGAAGATGATCAGCAGCAACGCCATCACAAATGCTTCCAGCGCACGGAAGCCGCGATTCATCAGCAACAGCACCAGCACCACGTCGATCGCGGTAATGATCGCGCCCACGGTCAGCGGAATGCCGAACAACAACTTCAATGCGATCGCGGTGCCGATCACTTCGGCAAGATCGCAGGCGATGATCGCCAGCTCGCACAGTCCCCACAGCGCCAGGTTCACGCCACGTGGGTAGCGTGCACGGCAGGCCTGTGCCAGATCCAGCCCGGTGGCGATACCCAGACGCGCCGACAGGCTCTGCAACACGATCGCCATGACGTTGGACAGCAGGATCACCGACAGCAGCAGGTAGCCGAACTGCGAGCCGCCGGCCAGATCGGTGGCCCAGTTGCCCGGGTCCATGTAGCCCACCGACACCATGTAGCCCGGGCCCAGAAAGGCCAGCAGCCGGAACCACCAATGGCCGTTCTTGGGCACGGCAACGCTGGCGTGATGATCGCCCAGCCCACCATTGGTGGAGGCGGGCGATCGCGCGGAGGCAACGGTGTCGACGGACATGCAGGGCGGCGGGTTGGGGGGCGTCGGATGGATGATATAGCAAGTGCTATGCTATTGAGCATTGGCAAACTCAATCGTATTGATCGGCTGCGTGCTTCACACTACGCATCCCGGCACCTATGCCGGATGCGACGAAGAGGATGCGGGTGGGCAAGAGCGAAAAGCTGGAGGCGGCCACGCCGTCCCTGATCGATGCGCAGGTGCATATGGAGAGCTTCCGCCAGGTGCGCGAAGCGCGCCGTGCCGAGCTGGTCGAGGACTATGTGGAGCTGATCTCCGATCTATTGGTCGACGGCGGCGAAGCGCGGCAGGTCGATATCGCCGCGCGCCTGGGCGTGGCTCAGCCCACCGTGGCCAAGATGCTCAAGCGCCTGGTCCGCGACGGCTGGGTCGTGCAGCGCCCGTACCGCGGTGTGTTCCTGACCCCGGCCGGGGAGGCGTTGGCGGCTTCCAGCCGGCAGCGGCATCAGATTGTCGAGCGCTTCCTGCTCGCACTCGGCATCGACGAAGCCACCGCGCGTCGCGATGCGGAAGGCATCGAACACCATGTCAGCGAGGCGACCGTTGCCGCATTCGCCGCGTTTCTCGACCGCCAGGGCGGCAAGGCGAAGTGAGTGTGCCGGCCGCGATGTCGATCGATTCACCGCAGGCGGTCATCGATACGCAGTGGATGCAGCATGCGCTGCGTCTGGCCGAGCGTGCCGAGCGCGACTATGACGAAATTCCGGTTGGTGCGGTGTTGATCGATGCCGACGGCAACGTGCTGGGCGAGGGCTGGAACTACAACATCGCCAGTCACGATCCCAGCGCGCATGCCGAGATCATGGCCATGCGCGAAGGCGGACGCCGTCTGGCCAATCACCGCCTGATTGGTTGCACCTTGTACGTCACCCTGGAGCCGTGCGCGATGTGCGCCATGGCCATGATCCACGCGCGCATCGCACGCGTGGTGTTCGCCGCCAGCGACCCCAAGACTGGCGCCTGTGGCAGTGTCTTCGACCTGTTGGCCGACCCGCGTCACAACCATCGCGTGCAGGTGGCAGGCGGCGTGCTGGCGGCAGAGTCAAGCCTGCGGCTGACCAATTACTTTCGCGCCAAGCGTGGCAAGCCGCCGCTCGTACCCTGAGCGGCATGGCCGCGGTATGATGCGCGCCCTTTCAGTACCCCGGCCGGCAACGGCCTCCACAGGACGGTGATATGGCAGACAACGTTGCGGGCAACGACCGACTGATCTGGATCGATCTGGAAATGACCGGCCTGGATACCGATCGCGATTCGATCATCGAGATCGCCACCATCGTGACCGATGCGCAGTTGAACGTGCTGGCCGAAGGACCGGAACTGGCCATCGCCCATCCGCTGGCAACGCTGGAAGCGATGGACGAGTGGAACCGCAACCAGCACCGTCGTTCGGGCCTGTGGCAGCGTGTGCTCGACAGCCAGGTCACCCATGCACAGGCCGAAGCGCAGACGGTAGCGTTTTTGGGCGAATGGATCCGTGCCGGCGCCTCGCCGATGTGCGGCAACTCGATCTGCCAGGATCGCCGCTTCCTGCACCGCCAGATGTCGCGCCTGGAGCGCTATTTCCACTACCGCAATCTCGACGTGTCCACCATCAAGGAACTGGCGCGCCGCTGGGCACCGACGGTGGCCAACGGATTTGCCAAGAACTCGGCACACACCGCGCTGAGCGATGTGCGCGATTCCATCGACGAACTGCGCCACTATCGCCGGTTCATGGGGGCGCTCGGCGGTGATACCGAGGCTGGCACGCAGGGCTGATCTGGCCGATGGGCGGCATGCGTTTTGGCGCGCTGCGCGTCGAGCGCGCCAACGTCAGGGCAACCGGTCGCAATCGCAGTAAAATCGCAGCAGGCAGTGACAAAATATAAAAGGCCGCATCTTTCGATGCGGCCTTTTGCTTTTGAAAGATGACGCAGATGTTCAGCGCGCCAACGGCGGCCCCTTGGTCAGGTCGCCATCGTCGGCAATGCCTTTGCGCAACAGATCCGAGATCGGCTTGCCATCGGCATCGTGGTGATACACATGCAGGTCGCGCTGCGGGTACGGAATGTTGAGCCCGTTTTCCAGCAGCTGGTTGCGGATCTGCTCCAGCGTGCTGCTCTTGGCCGCACCAAAATTTCCATTGGTGGCGTAAGCGAACAGCATCAGATCGACCGTGCTTTCGCCCAGGTTGGTCACCTGCACGAACGGTGCGGGTGAATCCAGGACGTTCGGATTGTCCTTGGCGATCTGCAGCAACAACTGCTGCGCTTTTTTCAAATCATCCTGGTAACCCACGCCCACTGTCACTTCCAGGCGCCGGTTGGGCAGGGTGCTGTAGTTGATGATGGGCGCCGTGGTGATGGTGCTGTTGGGCAGGGTGATCATGCGCTCGTCGAAGGTCCGCAGACGGGTCTGAAAGATCCGGATCTCATCGACAATGCCTTCCTGGCCCGCGATCGCCACATGGTCGCCATCGCGCATCGGCCGCAGCACGATCAGCATGACGCCGGCGGCGATGTTGGACAGCGAGTCCTTCAACGCCAGACCGACTGCCAGGCCCGCGGCACCGAGCACCGCAATCAACGAGGTCGGCGGTACGCCGATCTGGCTCAACGCGCTGACGAACACCAACACCAACAGCAATGCATACATCACATTGCGCAGGAAGTTGGTCAACGTGATTTCGATACGCGCACGGGTCAATGCGCGATGCAGCCACTGGCTGAGTTGCTTGGCCAGCCACATGCCGACCACCACGATCAGCAGCGCCACCCCCCAGTTCAACGCGTATTGTGCCCACGGGATCTTTGCCCAGTTGAACGCCGGCTCTGCAGTTGCCGTCGCCGCCGGTTTGGCAGCAGCTGCTCCCGCAGCTGCCGCCATCACTGCACCCAACAGTCCCATCAGCTCTCGCTCTTGAGCTTGGCCAGACGCAGCCAGGTATCGACCACGGTGTCAGGATTCAACGACACCGACTCGATGCCTTCCTGCATCAACCACTCGGCCAGTTCCGGGTGATCCGACGGCCCCTGGCCGCAGATGCCCACGTACTTGCCCTTGGCGCGCGCCGACTTGATCGCCATCGACAGCAGCTTCTTGACCGCCGGGTTCCGCTCGTCGAACAGATGCGCCACGATCGACGAATCGCGGTCCAGGCCCAAGGTCAGCTGGGTCAGGTCGTTGGAGCCGATCGAGAAGCCGTCGAAGATCTCCAGGAATTCATCCGCCAGCAGCGCGTTGGACGGCAGCTCGCACATCATGATGATCTTCAGCCCGTTCTCGCCCTGCTTGAGTCCGTTCTGCTCCAGCACTTCGATCACCTTGCGGCCTTCTTCCAGCGTCCGCACGAACGGGATCATCACCCAGAGATTGTCCAGGCCCATCTCGTTGCGCACCTTCAACACCGCCTTGCACTCCAGCGAGAACGCCTTGGTGAAGGACGGGTCGACATATCGGCTGGCGCCGCGGAAGCCGATCATCGGGTTCTCTTCGTGCGGCTCGTAACGCGAGCCGCCGATCAGGTTGGCGTACTCGTTGGACTTGAAGTCCGACAACCGCACGATCACCGTGTGCGGCGCCACCGAGGCAGTCAAGGTGGCGATGCCTTCGGCCAGACGGTTGATGTAGAAGCTCACCGGGTCGCCGTAGCCGGCAATCTTGGCGTCGATCTTCTTGCGGACGTCGGCGTCCTGCTTGTCGTATTCCAGTAGCGCGTTCGGATGGATGCCGATGTGCGCGGCGATGATCATCTCCAGGCGCGCCAGGCCGATACCGGCATTGGGCAGCTGGCCGAAGTCGAAGGCACGCTCCGGGTTGGCCACGTTCATCATGATCTTGAGCGGGGCAGGCGGCATGTTGCCCAGGTCGGTGGTGGTGCGCTCGAACGGCAGCAGGCCGTCGTAGATGAAGCCGGTATCGCCTTCGGCGCAGCTGACCGTCACTTCCTGACCGTCGCTGATCATATCGGTGGCGTTGCCCGAGCCGACCACGGCCGGCACGCCGAGTTCGCGCGCGATGATCGCTGCGTGGCAGGTACGTCCGCCACGGTTGGTGACGATCGCCGATGCACGCTTCATCACCGGCTCCCAATCGGGGTCGGTCATGTCAGCGATCAACACGTCGCCCGCCTGCACGCGGTTCATGTCCTCCAGCGAGCGCACCACGCGCGCGACGCCGCTACCGATCTTGGCGCCGACCGCGCGACCTTCGACCAGGATCTTGGCGCCCTTGGCGTCCAGCGAGAACCGCTCGATCTGGGTGGCGTGGCTGCGCGATTTCACCGTTTCCGGGCGCGCCTGCACGATGAACAGCTTGCCGCTTACGCCGTCCTTCGCCCACTCGATGTCCATCGGGCGGCCGTAATGCTTTTCGATCACCAGCGCCTGCTTGGAAAGCTCCTGCACATCTTCGTCGCTGATCGAGAAGGTGTTGCGCAGTTCCACCGGGGTGTCTTCGGTGCGCACGCGCTCGCCGGGCACATCCGAATACACCATGCGGATCGCCTTGCTGCCGAGCGAGCGACGCAGGATCGCCGGCTTGCCTGCCGTGAGCGTGGGCTTGTAGACGTAGAACTCGTCGGGATTGACCGCGCCCTGCACGACCATTTCGCCCAGGCCGAAGCTGGAAGTGACGAACACCACATCGCGGAAGCCGGACTCGGTGTCCAGCGTGAACAACACGCCGGCCGCGCCGACGCCCGAGCGCACCATCAGCTGCACGCCAGCCGACAGGAACACGTCTTCGTGCTTGAAGCCATGGTGCACGCGATACGCAATCGCGCGGTCGTTGTAGAGGCTGGCGAACACTTCCTTGACCTTGTGCACGACATCGTCGGCGCCGGTCACGTTGAGGAAGGTTTCCTGCTGGCCTGCGAAGGAGGCGTCCGGCAGGTCTTCCGCAGTCGCAGAAGAACGCACCGCCACGGCCACTTCGCCGCCGCCGTTTTCTGCGCACAGCTGTTCGTAGGCGGTGCGGATGTCGCGGTCCAGTTCCGGCTGCAGCGGCGCATCGATCACCCAGCCGCGAATTTCCTTGCCGGCCACAGTGAGCGCGGTAACGTCTTCGACGTCCAGCGTTGCAAGCTTGTCAAAAATCCGCTTGGACAGATCGTTGTGTGCGATGAAGTCCTTGAACGCTTCTGAAGTGGTCGCATATCCACCCGGAACCGAAACGCCCAACCCGGCCAAGTTGCCGATCATCTCGCCGAGCGAGGAATTTTTACCGCCTACGCGGGCCAGATCGACCAGGCGTAGCTCATGCAACCACAGGATATTCTCTTTCAAGCGCGATGCTCCGTAAGGCCATCGCCCGAGCGGGCTGAATGGCCGCGACCGTAGGAAGAAGCCGCTATGATGCAGTGCACAGCGGAACCTGCACAAGCATGAACCCGTAAGTTTTGGACACCAGTTCAAAGAGGTGGTCTTGATGTCAACAATCCGGCCGGTGTTTTACGTCTCCGATGGAACCGGTATCACCGCTGAAACGATTGGGCATAGCCTGCTCACCCAGTTCAGCGGGTTCAACTTCGTCACCGACCGCATGTCGTTCATTGATGATGCAGAAAAAGCGCGCGATGCCGCGATGCGGGTGCGCGCTGCCGGCGAGCGTTACCAGGTGCGCCCGGTGGTGGTCAATTCGTGCGTCGATCCACAGCTGAGCATGATCCTGGCCGAAAGCGGTGCCTTGATGCTGGATGTGTTCGCGCCCTTCATTGAACCGCTGGAGCGCGAGCTCAATGCGCCGCGCCACTCGCGCGTGGGCCGCGCGCACGGCATGGTCGATTTCGAGACCTATCACCGCCGCATCAATGCGATGAACTTCGCGCTGAGTCACGACGACGGCATTGCGCTCAACTATGACGAGGCCGACGTGATCCTGGTGGCGGTATCGCGCGCGGGCAAGACGCCTACCTGCATCTACCTGGCCTTGCATTACGGCATCCGCGCCGCCAACTATCCGTTGACCGAAGAAGATCTGGAAAGCGAACGACTGCCGCCGCGGTTGCGCAACTACCGCAACAAGTTGTTCGGCCTGACCATCGACCCGGAACGGTTGCAGCAGATCCGTCAGGAGCGTCGCGCCAACTCGCGCTACAGCGCGGCAGAAACCTGCCGACGCGAAGTCGCAACCGCCGAGCGCATGTTCCAGTTGGAGCGCATTCCCACGCTGAGCACCACCAACACCTCGATCGAAGAAATCTCCAGCAAGGTGTTGTCGACCCTGGGACTGCAGCGCGAGATGTTTTGAGGCCGGGATTGGTGGGGCGCGAGATGCGGGATCGGGCAAGCAAGCGGCGCCTCCACAATTCGGGGGCTGCCGCGACGCGGCTGGCGACGTGCCAGCAGCCCAAGAAAAATCAAGCGGGCGGGGCAGGGCTCCGCCAAGGTAGGCCTGCCATTGGGCCCTCGTCAATGCTGCCCGTGCGGCAGCGCAGCGTGTAGGATCGGTGCATGGCCCAAGCATTGAGCAAACTCGAGATCATCCCCCGTCTGAGCCGGTTCGGTTGGCTGATGGGGTTGTACGCAGAAAACTTCCAGCATCTCACCCGGTTGTTCGCGCCGGCCGATCTGGCGCCTGGCTCGTATGTGTCGTCGATCGGCGATGGGCTGAACCTGCGGCTGGATGTGATCGAATGCCATCGCTACACCGTCGAACTGCGCCTGACCTACGACCTGTGCGACCCGGTGACCGGTGAGCCGGATCCGTCTGCGTATGTGCGTCTGTACCGCGATGCGCGCCAGGCCGAGACCACGCATTGCTATGTGGGCCGTCGCTGGCAGGACGTGATGGGGATGTTCCCGCCGCCGGCCGAGCTGATCAGTCACCGCATGCGCATGAACACCTTCCTGGGCAAGTGGCTGGAGTACCTGGCCGAACGCGGCCATGGGGTTGCCACCTTGCGGCTGGACACCGACTACGTTGCGCCGCCGCGGCCCAGCTCGCAGGTGGTTGTCGGTTAAGAGCAGTAGGTAGATGGCGCGTGCGTATCGTTAGCGAGCGCTACTGTTGGCCGGAAATGGTCAGTGACCGGCATGCAGGTGAAACTTGCCGATGGCTTGGCGCACCGTTCACCGGAGTCGTTCAAGGCACGACCGCATAGCGCCCAATCACCGCTCGCCACCACGCTAGACGCATGTCATCGGTCATACTGATGCGCTTCGTTGCAGATCGCGCGCCATGCCCTATACCCCGATTGTCGCCACGCTAGGCTATCTGTTGTCGCCCGACGGCACCCAGGTGCTGATGATCCACCGCAATGCCCGTCCCGGCGATCAACACCTGGGCAAGTACAACGGGCTCGGTGGCAAGGTGGAGCCGGACGAAGACGTGCTGGCCTGCATGCGCCGCGAGATTCGCGAAGAAGCCGGCGTCGCGTGCGGCGACATGCAATTGCGCGGCACCATCAGCTGGCCCGGGTTCGGCAAGCAGGGCGAGGACTGGTTGGGCTTCGTGTTCCTGATCCGCAGCTTCGATGGCACACCGCACACCTCCAACCCCGAAGGCACGCTGGAATGGGTGCCTCTCGCGCAGATGGACCAGGTGCCGATGTGGGAGGGCGACCGCAACTTCCTGCCGTTGGTGTTCGATGGCGACCCGCGCCCCTTCCATGGGGTGATGCCGTATCGCGACGGGCGCATGCAATCGTGGAGCTATTCGCGGGTCTGATCGGCTGGCGTGCGGGTCGCGCCGGCTCCGCGCTCCGGGCCGCTGGCATGCCAAGTTGCACTTATCCGGCTCACTCGTGCCGTCGGCCATCTCCGCAATCAGTCAAGCGAGATTGCCCGCACAGTTTTCCCCATCCCCTGTGGATGGACGCTGCGCAAGTCTGTGGACAAGTCCGCAAGCCGCCTGCGGCGCAACGCGCTCACGCAGGCTGGTTAAAATTTCGCCAGTGCAATTATTGGGCGGTCCAGCCACCATCGATGGCGATGGATTGCCCGGTGATGTTGCGTGCCGCATGCGACATCAGGAACGCCACCGTGCCGGCCAGCTCGTCGTACTCAATGAAGGCACCCTTGGGCATCGGCTTGAGCATCACATCGCGGACCACCGCTTCTTCGGCAATGCCGCGCGTGCGCGCCTGGTCGGCGATCTGGCGCTCTACCAATGGCGTGCGCACATAGCTGGGGCACAGCGTGTTGACGGTGATGTCGCAGTCGGCAGTTTCCAGTGCGATCACCTTGGCCAGGCCGACCAGGCCATGTTTGGCGGCCACATACGCGCTCTTGTAGGGGCTGGCGACCAACGAATGGATACTGCCGATATTGACGATGCGTCCATAGCCTGCCGCGCGCATGCCCGGCAGCACGGCACGGCTGAGCCGTGCTGCGCCGGTCAGCATGACGTCGACCAGCAGGGCCCAGCGCTGCATCGGGAAATCTTCCAGCGCGGCGACCTGCTGCAGGCCGGCATTGTTCACCAGCACCTGCGGCGGCTGTGAGGCCCCGGCTAGCGCGTGCGCAATGCTGTCGTCGTCGGTGACATCCAGCACCAGTGCTTCGGCCGAGCCGCCAGCGTCGCGCACGCGCTGGGCCGTGTGCTCGGCGGCGGCCTGGTCCATGTCGCTGACCAGCAGATGGTGGCCGTCGGTTGCCAGATGGGTGGCGATGCCGGCGCCAATGCCGCTGCCCGCGCCGGTGATCAGGATGCTGCGCATCGGGTGTCCTTCACTGTGCTGCGCGGCCGGGAGCGGCCACGCTGATCGCCAGCCTAGCGGAGGACGGGCAAACGGTCGCCTGCATCGCGCGCGCGCGTTACCCTTTGCGCCTCGCTCTGATCAGGTTCCGCATGAAACGCCATTTTTCGATGCTGCGCGATTTCCAACTTGCGGACTGGTTCACGCTGGCCAATGCCTTCTGCGGCACCGGGGCAGTATTCGCAGCGATGCGGTTCCTGCAGGAAGGCCACAGTGGCGACCTGTTGCTGGGTATGGCGCTGATCCCGTTGGCGTTCGTGTTCGATGCGCTGGACGGGCACGTCGCGCGTTGGCGCAAGGCGTCTTCCACCCTGGGCCGCGAGCTGGATTCGCTGGCCGACGTAATCTCGTTCGGCGTGGCGCCGGCGGCGTTGGGTTATGCCTGCGGCATGCGTGGCGGCTGGGACTGGCTGGTGCTGAGCTATTTCGTCTGCTGCGGCGTGAGCCGGCTGGCGCGGTACAACGTGACGGCCGAAGAGATCGCCGGCGAGGCCGACAAGGTGCCGTACTTCGAAGGCACCCCGATTCCGACCAGCCTGGTGCTGGTGATCCTGCTCGCGGTCGCCGCCAGCAGCGGGCATATCGGCGACACCCTGTGGTGGGGCCAGTGGCAGCTCGGGCCGTGGCAGTTCCACCCGCTGGTGCTGCTGTTTGCCGTCTCCGGCTCGCTGATGATCAGCAAGACGTTGCGGATCCCCAAGCCCTGAGCGGCACGCCTGGTTACACGCGGTAGGATGGCTCGGTGGATCGTCACAGGAGGGAATGATGGCAAGCAGCGGTTCGGACAACGGCAACGTCGAGGACAAGGCACGCCAGTATTGGGCTGCCTGGGGAGACGCCATGCGCCACGGCCAGTCTGGCTCCGCCGCGCAGCCACCGCCGGCGTCCGGCGGCGATGCCCCGCAGGACTGGAGAAAGGCAGTGGACTGGTGGTCGCAGCTGCTGCCTACCCAGGCCGCGCCGCAGGCGCAGGAAGCCATCGACCGCTTCCGCACCCAGGCTGGCGGCTGGTTCGGCACCATGCAGCAGGTGGCCGGGCAGTTCGCCGGCCGCGACACCTCCGCCAACGAAGTCTCCGATGCCTGGCGCCGCGCCGTGCAGGGGCAGGGCGAGCAACTGATGCAGTGGACGCTCGGCTCGCTGCGCGGCGGCAGCCCCGGCGGCTTCGACCCGTGGCTGCAGCAGGCGGCGCAGGCGCTGGGCAAATGGCGCGAAGAAAACGCGCCGTGGTTGGACATGCCGGCCTTCGGATTGAACCGCAATCATCAGGCGCGCCTGCAGAAACTGGCGCGCGCGCAACAGGATTATCAGGCGCAATCGCAGGCCTACGGCGAGCAACTCAAGGCAGCGATCGAGCAGGCCTTCACCCGTTTCACCACCAAGCTGAGCGAGCACGAAAGCAGCGGCAGCCAGCTGACCAGCGCGCGCGCCTTGTTCGATCTGTGGATCGAGGCGGCCGAAGAGTCCTATGCCGATGTGGCGTTGTCGGATCGGTTTCGCGACGTGTGCGGCGGGTTCGCCAACGCGCACATGCGCTTGCGCGCGGCGTTGCAGGAGGAGGTCGAACAGCTCAGCGAACGTTTCGGGATGCCGACGCGTTCGGAGATGGATGCCGCGCATCGCCGTATCGCAGAACTGGAGCGCGCGGTGCGCCGGATGCTGCGCACCGCTGCCGGCACCAGCACCAAGGCGTCTGGCAAGCCGGCCGAAGACACCACCGCTGATCCGCAGGCCTCGTCTCCGCCCAAACGTGCAGCGCCGCCCAACGCCGCCGCTGCGCGCAAGCCGGCCGCGGCCACCGGTGCAGTAAAAAAGACCGCGGCCAAAAAATCTGCGCCCAAGAAGACCGCACCTGCAACACCTGCGGTGAAAAAGACCGCCACAGCGAAAGCCGCATCGAAACCGTCGTCCGGCAAGGCGTCCGGCAGTAAGCCGGTCGCACGCACCCCACGTGGAGCCAAGGCATGAAAGGGCCGTTGGGATTCAGTGCCGAAGACCTGATGCAGGAAACCCTGTCGCTGCAACGCAAGCTGCGCGAAGGCCTGAAACTGCTGCCAGGTGTGGAAGACGTCGACTATGGCGTCACCGAACGCGAAGAAATCTGGCGCGACGGCAAGGTGGTGCTGTATCGCTTTGTCGGCGAGCAGGCGCCGGTGGCCAAGACGCCGCTGCTGATCGTGTATGCGTTGGTCAATCGTCCGTACATGGTGGACCTGCAGGCCGATCGATCACTGGTCAAGGGCCTGTTGAGTCACGGCCAGGATGTCTACGTGCTGGACTGGGGCTACCCGGACCGCTCCGAACGCTATCTCACGCTCGAAGACTATCTGCTGCGCTACATCGATGGCGCGGTGGATCACCTGCGTGCGCAATCGGGGCTGGAGGCGGTGGACGTGCTCGGCATCTGCCAGGGCGGCACCTTTTCGTTGTGCTACGCCGCGCTGCAACGGCACAAGGTGCGCAACCTCATCACCATGGTCACGCCGGTGGATTTCCACACTCCCGACAACATGCTGTCCAACTGGGCGCGCATGGTCGATGTGGATCTGTTCGTGGACACCATGGGCAACGTGCCGGCGGATCTGATGAACGCCAGTTACCTGATGCTCAAGCCGTTCCGGCTTAATTTGCAGAAGTACGTCGGCTTGCTGGACATCCTCGACGACAAGCAGGCGCTGGAAGACTTCTTGCGCATGGAAAAGTGGATCTTTGATTCGCCGGATCTGGCGGGCGAGGCGTTCCGCGAGTTCGTGACCTTGTTCTACCAACGCAATGGGCTGGTCACCGGCCAAGTGAGCATCGGCGGGCAGGCGGTGGATCTGCAGGACGTCGATATGCCGGTGCTCAATATCTATGCCGAACACGATCATCTGGTGCCACCGGATGCCTCGCGCGCCTTGCGTGGGCTGGTGGGCAGCAAGGATTACAGCGAACTGAGTTTTCGCGGCGGACATATCGGGATCTACGTGTCCGGACGTGCCCAGCGCGAGGTGCCGGTGGCGATCCATCGCTGGCTGCAGGAGCGCGACCGCATCGCCTGATGCGCCGCATGCAACCGCGCAGGCCTGCGTGCGACCGCATGCCGCCACCCATCACGGCCCGCTGCTGCCCGGCTTTTTAGACTGCTTGCTACGTTTGAAGGAGCGTTTTCATGGCCACCACTGCACTGTCCCGTTCTCTCAATGACCGCATGATCGCCGGTGTTGTCGGCGGGATTGCGCGCCGCTTCGGATGGAGCTCCACCTTGCTGCGCGTTCTGTTCGTGATCGTCTCGATCGCCTCGGCCGCGTTTCCCGGCATCCTGGTCTATCTGATCCTGTGGCTGCTGATCCCCGCGCAGGCCGATTGAGGCCGTTGCGGCGCGCGCCATCGGCTGTGTTGGCGCTTGGCGCGTTGTGGACGCTGCCCAACACCGCGCTTGGCCTGTTGATCGGCGCCATTGGCAGTTGTTTTGGCGCCCGCCCGCGCTGGTCCCGTCATGAGCTCGCGTTTGTCTTTCATGCCTGGCCCTGGGGGCCGGGCGGGGCGATGACCTTGGGTAATGTGATCCTGCTCAAGGGCGCATCGCTGGATCTGCAATGCAGCACCTATGCACACGCGGCCGGCCGTTGCGAGCATCCGCCGGTGCGTCTGGGCGATCACGAGCGCGCACATGTGTATCAATACATGTTGCTCGGGCCGCTGTTCCTGCCGGTGTATCTGATGTGCGGCGGCATCCATGTGCGCAACCCGCTGGAGCGGGCGGCCGATGCGTATGCGATGCATGGCCATGGCTGGTGGCCGTGGTGGCCATCGACCTGGAGCGGCTAACCACGTTCCTGCGCTCACTGCGGGGCTGACGCATCCGGTGCTCGGTGTACGCGTACACCCCGTTTGTGATGGCGCAGTCCACGCCGGCCTGAAGACCGCTCTTTGTAGCTTTGTCAGCCGCGCTTCGTGGCAGCAGCGCCGGCTCGGCGGCTGCATCGCAAGACGCAATCGCCCTCAATCCAGGCGCGAGAACCCGAACAGGTCCGACAGCGGGTGCGGCTTACCTTCCAGTTGCGCACGCAGCAGCCCGGCACCGATCGCGCTATAGGTGATGCCGTTGCCGCCGTAGGCCATGGCAAACAAGACGCGCGGGCCTTGCTCGGCATGCGTGCCGAAGAACGGCAGGCCGTCGGCGGTTTCGGCAAACGTGCCGCCCCACGAAAACACCGGGCGCAGATGTACGTCCGGCATGGTCTTGCCGATCTTCTTCAGCAGCGTCTTCAATTTGCTTTCCACGCGCGCATCGCGGCGCGCCGGGATGTCCACGTTGTCGTCCTCACCGCCTGCCACCACACGGCCATCGGGTGTGCTGCGTAGGTACAGATACGGGCGTGCGGTCTCCCACATCATGGTGTGCTTGAGCGCACCGATCTCGCTGTCGTGCAGCGGGTCGGTCACGAACGCATAGCTGCTGCGGTTACGTGCCACGCGCTGCGACAGCCATTGCTGGTTGCCATAGCCTGCGGCCATGATCACGTGCTTGGCGCGCGCGACGACGCCTTCGTGAGTACGTAATTCCACGTGCTGATCGTGCGGGACAATGGTCGCGATCGTAGTGCGATCGAAGATGCGTCCGCCGTACTGCTCGCATTCGGCGAATAGGCGATAGCACAGCCGATACGGGTCGACGCTGGCGGCCAGGCGGCTGAGGATGGCGCCGTCGGAGCGCACGCCGTAGTCGTGCCAGAGCGGCTCGCGGTCGATCCATTCCACCGGCAGCTGATGCGTTTGGCGTGCCTCGAGCTCGCGCCGCAGGTCTTTCAGATCGCGCGCACGGCTGGCGTAGTAGAGGCTGTCCTGGCGGGTGAAGTCGCAGCCACCCAGGCTGTCGCACAGGTCCTGCAGGTCGACGATGGCCTGCGCACAGGCGCCGTAAGCGAGCGCGGCTGCCGGCATGCCGTGTTGTTTGGCCAGATCGACCATTGGCGTATCGATTTCGTATTGCAGCAGTGCAGTGCTGGCCGAGGTACTGCCCCAGCCGATCTCGCGTTGTTCGACCACCACCACCTCATGGCCATTGCGCAGCAATTCGTGCGCGATCAGCGCGGCAGTCACGCCGCCGCCCACGATGACGACCTCGGCCTGGGTGTCTTGCTCCAGGCGTGGATAGGCGCGCATCAATCCATTACGGATCGACCAGAACGGGTAGCCACTTTTGAGGTCCATGCGATGTCGTGAGAAAGCGGGTGGACCGAGATTGGACGACCAAGCAGGGTGAAGCACTCGTGAGGTGCGTCAGGTCTTGAGGCCGTCACCAAACCGCAAACAGCCGGCGTTAACGTGCGTGGAAAGCTCCTCACGACGCGCTCGTTATGCTCGCGCCTCCAACGCAACAACAGCAGCAAAAGGGTGTGGCATGTCGATTGTCCTGTACGTCGGTGGCAGCAAAGATGGCGACAAGGGTGTTGTGCCTTACGGGTTCAGCAAGTCGCGGGCAATGACTGACGCCGGCCCGGAGATCTATGTGGAACGCATGGTGCCGCTGAAGAACGTCGGCAAGATCCGTGTCATGGCCCTGGAATCCATGCACGAAAGCATTCTGGTCGAGCGCGCCGCCACCCATTACGCGCACCGCGCCAGCTGAGCGCGGCGGCATAGGTTTACGACTGCGCTGTCAACGGGTTTCCGTCGCGGGCCCACACTGCGAAAATGATTTTTTTTCAGTGAAGCGGTTTATTCCGCGCCGCCATGCACGATAGCCAGCTTGCCCAGCAGATCGCTCGCACCATCGCCGACGAGATCGGTGCCCAACCCGCCCAGGCGCGCGCCGCCATCGCGCTTCTCGACGAAGGCGCCAGCGTGCCGTTCATCGCCCGCTACCGAAAAGAGGTGACCGGCGGCCTGGACGATACGCAGCTGCGTAACCTTGAAACGCGTCTGACCTATCTGCGCGAGTTGGAAGACCGCCGCGCGGCGATCCTGTCCAGCATTGGCGAGCAGGGCAAACTCAGCGACGAACTGCGCAACGAGATTGCCGCTGCCGACACCAAGTCGCGGCTCGAAGATCTGTATCTGCCTTACAAGCCCAAGCGCCGCACGCGTGCGCAGATCGCACGCGAAGCCGGGCTGGAGCCATTGGCCGAGGGCTTGCTGGCCGACCCGACGCAGGCGCCGGAGGTGGCTGCCGCCGCCTTCATCGACGCCGAGAAGGGTGTTGCCGACATCAAGGCCGCGCTGGAAGGCGCCCGCGCCATCCTGATGGAGCGCTGGGGCGAAGATGCCGCGCTGGTGGGCGAATTGCGTAGCTGGCTCAACGATAACGGCGTGATCCGCGCACGCGTCGCCGAGGGCAAGGAAGAGGCCGGTGCCAAATACCGCGATTACTTCGACCATGCCGAAGCGCTGGCGAAAATTCCGTCGCACCGCTTGCTGGCGCTGTTCCGCGCGCGCCGTGAAGAATTTCTGTATCTGGACCTGGACCCTGGCAGCGATGCCGAAGCCGGGCATCAGTACGCCGAAGGCCGCGTGGCGCGCAGTGCCGGTATTTCCAACCAGGGCCGCCCGGCCGACCGCTGGTTGCTGGACGCGTGCCGGCTGACCTGGCGCGCCAAGTTGCACATGCACCTGCTGCTGGACCTGTTCAACCAGGCTCGCGAGAAGGCCGAGGCCGAAGCGATTGCGGTGTTCGGCGACAATCTCAAAGACCTGATGCTGGCCGCGCCAGCCGGCCCGCGCGTGGTGCTGGGGCTGGACCCGGGCATCCGCACCGGTTGCAAGATCGCCGTGGTCGATGCCACCGGCAAGCTGGTGGCGACCGAGACCATTTACCCGCACGAACCCAAGCGGCAATGGGACCAGTCGCTGCAGACGATCAAAAAATTGTGCATGCAGCACAACGTGGAGCTGATCGCGATCGGCAACGGCACCGCCAGCCGCGAAACCGACAAGCTGGCCGGTGAGGCGATCGCGCTGTGCGGGGCGACCAAGTTGCAGAAGGTCGTGGTCAGCGAAGCGGGGGCGTCGGTGTATTCGGCGTCCGAGTTTGCCGCCAAGGAATTCCCGGAGCTGGATGTCTCGCTACGCGGCGCAGTGTCGATCGCACGGCGGTTGCAGGACCCGCTGGCCGAGTTGGTCAAGATCGAGCCCAAGGCAATCGGCGTGGGCCAGTACCAGCACGACGTCGACCAGTACCGCCTGGCCAAAGCGCTGGAGGCGCGCGTGGAGGACTGCGTTAACGCCGTTGGCGTCTACGTCAACACCGCCTCGGCCGCGCTGCTGTCGCGCGTATCCGGCCTGTCCGGCACGGTGGCGGAAAACATCGTGCGCCATCGCGACGACAACGGCCCGTTCAAGCGCCGCAAGGATCTGCTCAAGGTGCCGCGCCTGGGCGACAAGACCTTCGAACAATGCGCCGGGTTTTTGCGCATTGCCGATGGCGACGAGCCGCTGGATGTGTCGGCCGTGCATCCGGAAGCCTATCCGGTGGTCGAGCGCATCGTCGCCAACACCGGCAAGCCGATCAAGGCGTTGCTGGGCGATGGCAGTTTCCTGCGCGGCTTGAAGCCGGAGCTGTTCACCGATGCGCAGTTCGGTGTGCCGACCGTGCGCGACATCCTGAAAGAAATGGAAAAACCCGGCCGCGACCCGCGTCCGGAGTTCAAGGCTGCGCAATTTGCCGACGGCATCGAGGACATCAAGCACCTCAAGCCGGGCATGGTGCTGGAAGGCGTGGTCAGCAATGTGGCCGCGTTCGGCGCCTTCGTCGATATCGGCGTGCATCAGGATGGGTTGGTGCACATCTCTGCGTTGTCGGACACCTTCGTCAAGGATCCGCGCGATGTGGTCAAGGCTGGCGATATCGTCAAGGTCAAGGTGCTGGAAGTGGACGTGCCGCGTAAGCGCATCGCACTGACCTGCCGCCTGTCCGACACGCCGCCGGCGGCAGATGGCACGGCGCAGTCGCGCGATGCACGCGGCAGTGGCGGGCCGGGGCAGGGCCGTCGCGACGGCGGCGGACGCGGGCCGGCACCCGGCAACAGCAAGCCGCGGACCACTGCGCCACCGGCCGATAACGCACTGGCCGCGGCGTTCGCGCGCGCCAAGCGCAGCTGAGTCATGCTGCCTGGCGCGGCGACTGACTTTGAGTGATTCGGCAGCAACGTTGCAGATCAGTTGTAGAGCGACTGCTTTGCAACGTTACAGCACGGCCGTTGCCCGCCCGCCACCGCGGGACACGCCGCAGGTACGTCCTTTGTAGGCCCTTATGCGGCATCCATGCCGCATAAGAGCCCGCGACTGTGGGCGTGCAATGACCAGTCGAAATGGTCGGTGTGCATGTTTTCAACAACGCATCCGACTCACAGGTTGGTGTGGTGTCCTGGCCGATTGCTGGACCCTGCGGCGGCATGGATGCCGCCACAGGGCCTCCGTGGATGGATTCACCGCGTGTCCCGCAATCGGCGAGGGCACCGCGCCCTCGACGACCTGAGCTTTTGACTGCATCTCACAAGCGACGCGACGACTCGAATCCCGTTGTGCGGATGCAGTCTGGAATGCAGTCGGGCGGCAATTGAAACGTGCCGGGGTGTCAGACGGTGCGCGCCTGCAAGAAGTCTGCATTCGCGATCGGGGCGTTGGCATTCTTCCTGCTCCTCGCCTGCATTGCTTTTATCGGCCGCTGTCGGGCGATCTCACGCCGCTCCCGGCACCGCGCGCATCGGCACCACCAAGCGTTCGATCAGATCCACCAGTCCGGGCGGCTCCACCGGCTTGCCCATATACGCATCGAAGCCGGCCGCCACGGCACGATCGCGGTCCTCTTCGTGTACGTAGGCAGTGAGCGCGATTGCCGGGATATGCCGTGGCAGATCGACGCGACCGGTGCGCACGGTGCGGATCAGATCGTAGCCATCGCGCAGCGGCATCGCGATATCGCTGACCAGTACATCGAATGCCGAAGCCGCCAGATAGTGTTCGGCTGCATCCACCGAACCGGCCGCCTGCACCTGCGCGCCGGCAAGCATCAGGAACTGCATCACCGCTTCGCGCGAATCCTGATCGTCGTCGACCAACAGCACACGCACGCCGTCCAGCCGCCCATTGCAATCGGCCGGAAGTCGCACAGGTTGGCTCGAATCCTCCGATGACGGGCGCAGACCACTGACCCCGTGCTGGAACGGCAGCACGATGGTAAACACCGCACCCTGGCCTTCGCCGGCGCTGGAGGCCCCAAGGCTGCCGCCATGCAGATCCACCAGCTGACGCGAGATCGACAAGCCCAGCCCCAGCCCGCCAACACGCCGCGTGGTGCCGGCATCTGCCTGCCGAAACCGATCGAAGACGTGCGGCAGAAACTCCGGCGCGATGCCGATCCCGCTGTCCTGCACGCACAGCCGCAGACGTCCTTCCTCAACGTCCAATCCCACCCGTACGCTGCCGCCCGGTGCGCTGAACTTGAGCGCGTTGCTGAGCAGGTTGGTGAGCACTTGCTGCAAGCGCCCGGCATCGCCGAAAAACCACAATTCGCTGCCGGCCGGCGCGTCCAGTTCCAGAATGATCTCGCGCGCCAGCGCGGCCGGCTGCATCAGCTCCAGCGTGCTGCGCGCCAGCCCGGCAATGTCGAAATGTTCGGCCTGCAGACGGATCTTGCCGGACAGGATCGCGCTCATATCCAGCAGGTCGTCGATGATCTGCGTCTGCGCACGCGCACTGCGCTCGATGATGACCAGGCCTTTACCCAGATTCTCCGGCGCGAAGGTCTGCGCTTGCATCAGTCGCGACCAGCCCAGGATCGCGTTGAGCGGCGTGCGCAATTCGTGGCTGAGCGTGGCCAAAAATTCGTCCTTGACCCGGCTGGCGTGTTCGGCCTGACCGCGCGCAGTGGTTTCTGCCTGCAGCGACAACGTGAGCTTGGCATCCACGCGCGTCCGCTCGATCACGATACCGGCCAGGTGGGATGCAGAGCGCGCCATCGCTTGTTCGCGCAGCGAGGGTAGATATGGGCGGTCGTAGTAGATGTTGAGCGTGCCCAGCACCTGGCCGTCGCTGGACAAGATCGGCGTTACACAGCACGCCGCGATTCCGAGCAGCGCCGAAACGGCATGATGAGGGCCGAAGCTTGGATCGGCCTGGAGATCGGCACAGATGACTTGCCGGCCAAGATGTGCGGCGCGCGAACAAGGCGGCCCATCCGGACCGATCGGGGCCGGCTCGAAGTTGCCGTGATACGCAAGCGGGAAGTGCGGCGCCGAGCCGAAGCTCAGGGTATGCCGCACCTCGTCCAGCACCATCACCGAGCAATACAGCCCAATCTCACCGCGCGCCTCCACGCTCAATGCGATCGCATCCAGCACCACCGGCAACGGTGCGCCGGTGGTGATCAGGCTCAGGATCGCGCGGTCGGACGCGGTGGCATCTTCGATGTGCTTGCGTTCGGAGATATCGGTGAGCGAGCCGATATGCCCGAGAAAACGACCATCGCTGGCGAAATGCGGCGAGGCGTTATCGATACACCAACGGTACTGGCCGTCATGGCGACGCACCCGGTATTCGGCTAAAAATTCGCCGCGCCGTTCCAGCGCCTGTTCGAAGGCCAACCGCACGCGGCCGGCATCGTCCGGATGCATCACATCCCACCAGCCCTGATCCAGCGCCTGATCTTCGGCTTGTCCGGTGAAGTCGTACCAGCGCGGGTTCCAGTACACGCAATCGCCTTGCGCGTCGGACATCCAGATCATCGCAGGGACCGTCTCGCACAGCGCACGGAAACGGATTTCGCTCTCACGCAAGCGGTGCTCGAAGGTGCGGCGATCATGGATGTCGGTATATGTGCCGATCCACTCGCTGATGCAGCCGTCGTCACCGCGGACGGGCAGGGCGCGTGCCAGATGCCAACGCGCCTGGCCGTCGTGGCGCAGCAATTCGCATTCGATCTCGTAAGCGCGCTCGTCGAGCAATGCGTCCTGCCATGCCTGCACGGACAGCTGCAGGCCATCGGCGGTATGGGCCCGATGCCACGCGGCGCCTTCGTTGTTGCCCGGATCCAGCCCGGTGTATTCGTACCAGCGTTGATTGAAATAGTGCAGCTGGCCATCGGGACCGGCGATGAAGATGATCTGCGGCAAGGTGTCGGCAAGCCGGCGCAGACGCGCTTCGCTGGCGGCGAGTTGTTGCTGCGCCTTGGCCCGCTGCATCGACTCCCAGCAGCGCGCCGCCACCAGCCGCACCAGCTCGATCTCGGTCGACAACCAGCGTCGCGGTGCACGTTGGTGCACGCCGATTGCCGCGACCAGCCGGCCATGTTTATGCAGCGGTATCGCCAACGACGCACGCAGGCCGGAGTGGCGATACTGCTCGGCCACATAGTCCGGCGCACCCGGCGCCATCGCATCGGTGGTGAACCAGGGCCGGTTGGCCAGCAGTGCATCGCGCAGGCCTTGGGCCACTTCCATCGGGAAGTCGCCTTGCAGGCTCGGCATGTCCTGCACATGGTCGCTGATCACATGCATGATGCTGCCATCTTCGGCCGCGAGTCCGAACGCACAGCGATTGGCCTGCAGGTGTTCGCCGAGCAAGCGCACGCTGGTGTCGATGACGTGCCGTGGATCGGAGACATGCTGCAAGGCGTCTTCGAGCATCAGCAGAAAACTGTCGCGAGTCTCGACGCGTCGCTGCGCAGTGACATCGAACCCGTGCACCAGAATCGCATCGACGCGACCATCGCTGTCGCGCATCGGCTGGTACAGAAAGTCGACGAAGGTTTCGTCCAGCGTGCTGCCGGGTGTGCGCTGCAGATAAGCCGTCATCGATTCGCCGATGAACGGCTGGCCGCTACGACGGACCTCGTCGAGCAGGCCGAGATAGCCTTGATCGGCGATCTCCGGCATCGCCTCCAGCAAGGGACGGCCCAGCAAGGGACGCTCGCCGACAAGATCGTGGAAGCGTTGGTTGACGCTCTCGATGATGTAGTCGGGCCCACGCAGCACGGCCATGAAGGCCGGCGACTGGTCAAGCGCGGGCGGCGCCGCAAGCGACATGGCATCGCTACGCTGTTCGCGCGCACCACGTGCGGGCGCAGCAGCCACATACAACGCGCCCACCTGCCTGCCGGCGTCCAGGATCGGACTGCACGACCAGGTCGCCAGATCGATTGCAGTGTTCGCATCGCCCGGCAGATCGCCAGCCAGGTCGGTGCGCGTCAGCTCGGCAAGCGGCTGGCCGAACGCAGCAGGGTGTCTTTCACCCAATGACGCGATGCAGGCGTCGTTGTAGATGCAGCATGCGTGCTCGCCCCAAACCACTAGCATCGGGTGTTGTGCGTGCAGGCACACCGACAGCGCGGTACGCAGCGCCTGACTGGCGCAGAGCAGCGGGTCGGCGACGCATGCGGACGCCAGTACCAATGCTGCAGTTTCGCTCGTCTCCGGCAACAGGCCGGCAAACGGCGACACGGCACTTTCCATCCAGCAACCACCTGCAGATCTTGGATGCTTGATTCTAGTGACAAGCGCTCAGGTGGCAACCAAACCGCCGACAACCGGTCAGGTGGCGAGCCATGGCATCAGCTGCTGGCACCGCTCATCTGCCGGGCACGCGACAAGGCGCCGACCAGTTCTTCGGAGAGATAAGGCTTGGTCAGAATGACGCCGCGTTCGAAGCCGGTGGGAATGCTGCCGCTGGCAACGCCGGTGGCCAGCACAAAGGGAATGCCGCGCTGCGAGAGCAGACGGGCAACCGGCTCGCTGGTCTGACCATTGCCCAGGCGATAGTCCAGCACGGCGATATCCGGCGCATCGGCCTGGATCAACTGCAGGGCATCCTGCACCTCGCCGACAGGGCCGACCACAGCCGCACCCGCGTGGACGAGCTGCAACTCGAGCAGCATGGCATTCATGTCATCGTTTTCGACCACGAGTACCCGAACTCCACGCAGCACCGACATTGCTTACTCCTTCACTTAAGTCGGCCAGTATATCGAGGCTGGTCGACCACGGTGTTGCCGACACCGCTTGCAGCTGAATTCGTCAGGAGCATCCTGACACTGTTCGTTTCATTCGCAAGCCGCTATACTACGCGGCCACGCCGAAGTGGCGGAATCGGTAGACGCAGCGGACTCAAAATCCGCCGCCCTTAAAAGCGTGTGGGTTCGAGTCCCACCTTCGGCACCAAGATGTTGCAGTAACAGCGAAAGCCCTTCCGGCGCAATCCGGTGGGGCTTTTTGCTATGTGCTGTTGTGCCACGGCAGTGCTGCGGATTGGCGCCAGCACGAAGCCCGATGCGCGTGATCGCGAGGCGTCTGCGCGCAGCAGGCGTGCGCTTGTTCGCAGGTCATCGCACTGCATGTCGTCGGTTTAGGCGCATCGTGGGATTCGCCGTGGCCATGCGTGGCTAAAAGATGCGTTTGTTCGCTATGCAGCTGCGGTCTCCGGTAGCGTTGCAGGCACGCAACCATCACGCCCGGTCGGTACCGTGGAGATCTCCTTCAAACAGGTAGCCACCATGGATTTCGATGCTTCGCAGCAGTTGCGCATTCTTCGCGACATCCGCGACACCAAGCCGGTGTCCGACGAAGAAGCAAATTGGGCGGTGCGTGCGGGCTATGCCGCGCAAGCCGAAGACGGCGATATCGATCTGACCCACGAGGGTCGCAAGGCGCTGGACGACGGGCAGGTCTGATCTTGTCATGCAAGTGTTGTGTGGCGATGCGTGTGTGACTGTGACAGCTCGATCGACATCGCAACCTGATGGCCGGGCGCGCCACACGCGGGTTGCATTTGCGTGGTAATCCAACGCTTGCAGAGATCGAATACTTCGCTTCAACCGGGCGGTCTTCGGCATCACTGCTGAGCACTGCAAACATGCATAAAAAAAGCCCCGGCAGAGCCGGGGCTTTTGGATGATTGGCGTCCCCACGGGGATTCGAACCCCGGTGTCCACCGTGAAAGGGTGGTGTCCTAGGCCTCTAGACGATGGGGACGCGTATCAAAACCTCGTTGTCCATTTCAGACGGCCTAATGTCTGAAGTGGTGGAGCCAGGCGGGATCGAACCGCCGACCTCCTGCATGCCATGCAGGCGCTCTCCCAGCTGAGCTATGGCCCCGCGTTGCTGCGAGCCGGCAATCATAGCGACTGAAGACGGCTTTGGGAAGCGGTCTGTGCAAAAAAGATCTCCGGTGCTTCGGCGCGTCGATCTGGATTGCGTGATCAGCACGAAGGTGCGCATGCAGCCAATCAGTACGTCTCTTCTTGCGAGGGTTCTTGCGATCAATCCGATGGACTGGATGGTTCGTCGTCGGTGGCGGTGGTGGTGCGGAGAGTGCGTAAGTGTTGCGGACGTCGTCTCGCATTAGCGCATGGACCGCAGCATCGACGCGCTGCCTTCAATCATCAACATCGTGATCAGCAGCATCGAGCGCCCGCATTCGCAACCGACGGTGCAGCCGACGTTAGCGACCAATGCTCCACGTCCATGTTGTGCGAGGCATTCATTGCGCGACCGCACGTGGCACTCGATCTGCGTTTGGGTCGACGCTGACGATGCGAGCGCGTGATCGACGCGACTGCTTGCGCATGACGTCTGCACCACGCTCGCGCAGGCCGGTTCCAGTGAGCCCTCGTTCGGCAGGTCGCCGATGGTGTCGATGCACATTCGAGATCGTGCGCAACGCAGAGACGCTCGAATTTTTTGACACATCCAGGGCGGCAGCGAGGCTGCTACCGAGACGCAGCGCGAGCGCCCATCACTGCAAAAAAACAGGCAAAAAAAAGCCCCGGCAGAGCCAGGGCTTTTGGATGATTGGCGTCCCCACGGGGATTCGAACCCCGGTGTCCACCGTGAAAGGGTGGTGTCCTAGGCCTCTAGACGATGGGGACGCAGATCAAAACCTGAGTTGTCATTTCAGACGGCCTAATGTCTGAGATGGTGGAGCCAGGCGGGATCGAACCGCCGACCTCCTGCATGCCATGCAGGCGCTCTCCCAGCTGAGCTATGGCCCCACGAAACTGAGAACGAAATGATAGCGACCCGTTAATGTTCGCGCAAGCGCTTTTTCATTCCGATTGAGACAGCGCGTGCGCTCGGCAGCGCTGCCTGAAACTCACTTGACGCCGTGCAGATCGCGCAGCTGCGTCGGCCGGGCACCGAAATATGCGGCGAGGTCGGCGATGTCCTGATCGCTCAATGCAGTGGCTTGCGCGGTCATCAGCGGGTGCTGGCGGTCGCCACTGCGATAGGCCTGCAGCGCGTGCGCAAGATAGTCGCCGTACTGGCCGCCGAGCTTGGGATAGCTGGGGTCGATCGGCGCATTGCCATCGGCACCGTGGCAATCCACGCAGCTCTGGCCGGTGGCCTTGCCTTTGGTATGCGCAAGTTTGTCGCCAGCCTCGGCGCGACCGGTGGGCAAGCCGGCAGAGGAGCCAGAGCCGTGCTCGCCGCTGGCATGGCCGGCGTCGCCGGCGGAGTGATCGGTGGATTCGACCTGGGATTGAGAGCAGGCCGCCATCATCAGGGCAGCGACCAGGACGATGGCTAGACGCGGAGCGTGCAGGGCGTTCGGCATGTGGGCGCTTATTTGAGGGTGGACAGGAAGGCGGAGATGTCGGCGATGTCCTGCTCGGAGAAACTCTGCGCCTGCGCCTGCATGGTCGGGTGTTTGCGCTTGCCCTGGCGGTATTCGGTCAGCGCCTGAGTCAGATACTGACTGGACTGGCCGCCGATCTTGGGCACGCGGTAACTGGGGTAGGCGTTCTTGTAGCCGGTCAAGCCGTGGCAGCCCTGGCAGGTATACGCCAGCAGGCGGCCATTGGAGGGATTGCCGGTCGGCGCTGCGGGCGCGGCGGCAGCAGGTGCTGCGGCGGCAGGCGCCGGCGTGGCCGGTACTGCTGGCGTGACTGACGGTGTCGCTGATGCGCCCCCAAACGGCAGGAAGACGACCAGAGCGAGACAAGCGGCGAGCGGCTGCGGGCGCATGGTTTCGTATCCGGAAGACTGATTGAGCGTCCGCACGGTGGGGGCGTGACGGAACCGGACCGAGTATGCCTGCGAATTGGCGTGGAGCAAACGGGGTGAATACGCGAAGTTGAACAGACCATGACCTTTGGCGCATTGGCGACATGCATGTTCGGGTGGTTTACTTGCCTACAACACCTGTTCACGCATCCACTAGGACACGACGATGTCGCCACTCTCCTTCTTGCCCGGCCGCAGCGGAATTTGCGCCGCCGCAGTATTGATCTCCACCAGTCTGTTGTTGGGCGGCTGCAAGACCGGCGATGGGGAAGCCAAGGCCACTGAAGAAAAAAAGGCCGTTGATACCGTGCCGGTGGAAATCGCCAAGGCGGCGCGTCGCGCGGTGGCTGCCAGCTATACCGGTACCGCAGCACTGGAGCCGCGTGCGGAAGCGCAGGTGGTCGCCAAGACCTCCGGCGTGGCATTGGCGGTGATGGTGGAAGAGGGTCAGAAAGTGTCGGCCGGCCAAGCGCTGGTGCGACTGGATCCGGATCGCGCGCATCTGGCCGTTGCGCAAAGCGAAGCGCAACTACGCAAGCTGGAAAACAGCTACCGCCGCGCCACGCAATTGGTCGGTCAGCAGCTGGTGAGCGCAGCCGATGTGGATCAGCTCAAGTTCGATGTGGAAAACAGCCGCGCGCAGCACCGGCTGGCATCGCTGGAGCTGTCCTACACCACGGTGCAGGCGCCGATTTCCGGCGTGATCGCCTCGCGTTCGATCAAGACCGGCAACTTCGTGCAGATCAACACGCCGATCTTCCGCATCGTCGACGACTCGCAGCTGGAAGCCACGCTCAACGTGCCCGAGCGCGAACTGGCGACGTTGAAGTCGGGCCAGCCGGTGACCTTGCTGGCCGATGCGCTGCCGGGCCAGCAGTTCGTGGGCAAGGTAGATCGGATCGCGCCGGTGGTGGATTCGGGCAGCGGCACGTTCCGTGTGGTGTGCGCCTTCGGCAAGGGCGCCGAGTCGCTGCAGCCGGGCATGTTCGGGCGCATCCGTATCGATTACGACCAGCGCAAGGATGCATTGGTGATTCCGCGCCTGGCGCTGCTCGATGATGGTGAACCTGCGGTGTTCGTGGTGCGCAACGGCAAGGCCAGCCGCGTCCCGGTGAAACTTGGTTACGCCGAAGGCCCGTGGCTGGAAGTGCGGCAGGGTTTGAAGGAAGGCGATCAGGTGGTGACCGCCGGCAAGGTGGCACTGCGCGATGGCACTGCCGTGCAGGTGATTGGTCAGCCCGATCGCAAGCCGGTCGCGGTAGCTCCGGCTGCTGCACGCGATGAGACGCACTCATGAGCGACCACGGCAACGTGCACGGCTCCTTGCACGATCCGCAGCTGCCAACGCCTGGCGGCGGGCTGGTGGCCTTCGCAACACGGCGGCGCGTGACCATCGCCATGATCACCGTGACCATGCTGTTGTTCGGCCTGATCGCGCTGCGTAGCCTCAAGGTCAATCTGCTGCCCGACCTGAGCTACCCCACGCTCACCGTGCGCACCGAATACACCGGCGCGGCGCCGGCGGAAATCGAGACGCTGGTGACCGAACCGGTGGAAGAAGCCGTCGGCGTGGTCAAGAACCTGCGCAAGCTCAAGTCGATCTCGCGCACCGGGCAGAGCGATGTGGTGCTGGAATTCGCCTGGGGCACCAACATGGACCAGGCCGGCCTTGAAGTGCGCGACAAGATGGAAGCGCTGTCGCTGCCTCTGGAAACCAAGCCGCCGGTGCTGCTGCGCTTCAATCCATCCACCGAACCGATCATGCGGCTGGCGTTGTCGCCCAAGCAGGCCCCGGCGTCGGACGCAGATGCGATTCGTCAGCTCACCGGTCTTCGCCGGTATGCCGACGAAGACCTGAAAAAGAAACTCGAACCGGTGGCCGGTGTGGCTGCGGTCAAGGTCGGCGGCGGGCTGGAAGACGAGATCCAGGTCGATATCGATCAGCAGAAACTGGCGCAGCTCAATCTGCCCATCGACAACGTGATCACCCGGCTCAAGGAGGAGAACGTCAACATCTCCGGCGGCCGGCTGGAAGAAGGCTCGCAGCGGTATCTGGTGCGCACGGTGAACCAGTTTGTGGATCTGGACGAGATCCGCAACATGCTGGTCACCACGCAGAGCAGCAGTAGCAGCGCCGCTGATGCAGCGATGCAGCAGATGTATGCGATTGCCGCGTCCACCGGCTCGCAGGCGGCGCTGGCGGCAGCGGCGGAAGTGCAGAGCACGTCGTCGGCGTCCAGCAGCAGCATCGCCGGCGGCATGCCGGTGCGGCTGAAAGATGTGGCCGACGTGCGCCAAGGCTACAAGGAGCGCGAGGCGATCATCCGTCTGGGCGGCAAGGAAGCGGTGGAGCTGGCGATCTACAAGGAAGGCGATGCCAACACCGTGTCCACGGCGGCCGCGCTGCGCGCGCGACTGGAGCAGCTCAAGGCAACCGTGCCGGGCGATGTGCAGATCACCACCATCGAAGACCAGTCGCACTTCATCGAACACGCGATCAGCGATGTCAAAAAAGATGCGGTGATCGGCGGTGTGCTGGCGATCCTGATCATCTTCCTGTTCCTGCGCGACGGCTGGAGCACGTTCGTGATCAGCCTGTCGTTGCCGGTGTCGATCATCACCACGTTCTTCTTCATGGGCCAGCTTGGCTTGAGCCTCAACGTGATGTCGCTGGGCGGCCTGGCACTGGCCACCGGCCTGGTGGTGGACGATTCGATCGTGGTGCTGGAGAGCATCGCCAAGGCGCGCGAACGTGGCTTGAGCGTGCTGGATGCGGCCATCGCCGGTACCCGCGAAGTGAGCATGGCGGTGATGGCGTCCACGTTGACCACCATTGCGGTGTTCCTGCCGCTGGTGTTCGTGGAAGGCATTGCCGGGCAGTTGTTTCGCGATCAGGCGCTGACGGTGGCGATCGCCATTGCGATCTCGTTGGTCGTCTCGATGACGCTGATTCCGATGCTGAGCTCACTGAAGGGTGCGCCACCGATGGCGTTTCCGGATGAGCCGGACCACCCGGATTGGACGCCCGAACAGCGTTGGCTCAAGCCAGTGGCTGCCGGCCGTCGCGGGGCGGGGGCCAGCGTGCGCTATGCGTTCTTCGGCGGGGCGTGGGCGGTGGTCAAATTGTGGCGCGGCATCGCACGGGTGGTGTCGCCGGTGATGCGCAAGGCCAGCGACATTGCGATGGCGCCGTACGGCCGTGCCGAGCGTGGCTATCTGGCGATGTTGCCGGCAGCGTTGCGTCGGCCCGGTCTGGTACTGGGATTGGCCGCGGCCGCGTTTGTCGGCACCGTGTTGTTGGTGCCAATGCTGGGGGCGGACCTGATTCCGCAGCTGGCGCAGGATCGCTTCGAGATGACCGTGAAACTGCCGTCCGGCACGCCGCTTGCGCAGACCGATGCACTGGTGCGCGAGCTGCAACTCGCGCACGACAAAGACCCCGGCATTGCATCGTTGTATGGCGTGAGCGGCAGCGGCACGCGGCTTGATGCCAACCCCACCGAAAGCGGGGAGAACATCGGCAAGCTCACCGTGGTAATGGCCGGCGGCGGCAGCCCCGAAGTGGAAGCGGCGGCGACGCAGCGTCTGCGCAGCAGCATGGTCGGGCACCCCGGTGCGCAGGTGGATTTCGCGCGGCCGGCGCTGTTTAGTTTCTCGACTCCGCTGGAAGTGGAATTGCGCGGTCAGGATCTGGGCGAGCTGGAGCGGGCCGGGCAAAAACTGGCCGCGATGCTGCGCGCCAACGGCCACTATGCCGACGTCAAATCGACGGTGGAAGAGGG
This sequence comes from Xanthomonas sp. WCS2018Noco2-27, assembly GCF_031843525.1. Lineage (NCBI taxonomy): Bacteria > Pseudomonadati > Pseudomonadota > Gammaproteobacteria > Lysobacterales > Lysobacteraceae > Xanthomonas > Xanthomonas sp. WCS2018Noco2-27. The sequence goes on from NZ_JAVTIK010000001.1 coordinate 832,956, forward strand.
CTTTCCGGAGATCCAGATCCGCTTCGATCAAGAGCGTGCCGGTGCACTGGGCTTGACCACGCGGCAGATCGCCGACGTCATCGTCAAGAAGGTGCGTGGCGATGTGGCCACGCGCTACAGCTTTCGCGACCGCAAGATCGATGTGCTGGTGCGTGCGCAACACAGCGACCGTGCCAGCGTGGATGCGATCCGCCAGCTGATCGTCAATCCGGGCAGCAGTCGCCCCGTGCGCCTGGCCGCCGTGGCCGAGGTGCTGGCGACGACCGGCCCGAGCGAGATCCATCGCGCCGATCAGACCCGCGTGGCGATCGTGTCGGCCAGCCTGAAGGACATCGATCTGGGCGGTGCGGTGCGCGAAGTGGAAACGCTGGTGCGCAAGGATCCGTTGGCTGCCGGCGTCGGCATGCATATCGGCGGGCAGGGCGAGGAGCTGGCGCAGTCGGTCAAGTCGTTGTTGTTTGCGTTCGGGCTGGCGATCTTTCTGGTCTATCTGGTGATGGCGTCGCAGTTCGAATCGCTGCTGCACCCGTTCGTCATCCTGTTCACCATCCCGCTGGCGATGGTGGGCGCGGTGCTGGCGCTGCTGATGACCGGCAAGCCCGTCTCGGTGGTGGTGTTCATCGGCTTGATCCTGCTGGTGGGCCTGGTGACCAAGAACGCGATCATCCTGATCGACAAGGTCAATCAGTTGCGCGAAGAAGGCGTGCCCAAGCGTGAGGCCTTGATCGAAGGCGCACGCTCGCGTCTGCGGCCGATCGTCATGACCACGCTGTGCACCTTGTTCGGCTTCTTGCCGCTGGCGGTGGCGATGGGCGAGGGCGCGGAAGTGCGCGCACCGATGGCGATTACCGTGATTGGCGGTTTGCTGGTGTCCACGCTGTTGACCCTGCTGGTGATTCCGGTGGTGTACGACTTGCTGGATCGCCGTGCAGACGCGTACTACCTGGAGCGCGGCCGGCGCATGGCGCGGCAGCAGGCGCAGACGCGTGAAAACACCGACGGACTGGAGGCGCTATGAGCGTTGCGGCCTTCAGCATTCGTCGCCCCGTCACCACCATCATGTGCTTTGTGTCGTTGGTGGTGGTGGGCTTGATCGCCGCCTTCCGATTGCCGTTGGAGGCATTGCCGGACATCTCGGCGCCGTTTTTGTTCGTGCAATTGCCGTACACCGGCTCCACGCCCGACGAGGTGGAGCGCAATCTGGTGCGGCCGGCCGAAGAAGCCTTGGCCACGATGACCGGCATCAAGCGCATGCGCTCCACCGCCACTGCCGATGGCGCCAACATCTTTATCGAGTTCTCCGATTGGGACCGCGATATCGCCATCGCGGCATCCGATGCGCGCGAGCGGCTGGATGCGATTCGCGACGAATTTCCCGATGATCTGCAGCGCTTCCATATCTTCAAATGGTCCAGCAGCGACGAGCCGGTGCTCAAGGTGCGCCTGGCCAGCCAGACCGATCTGACCGGCGCGTACGACATGCTCGACCGCGAGTTCAAGCGGCGCATCGAACGCATTCCCGGCGTGGCGAAGGTCGAAATTTCCGGCGCCCCACCCAACGAGGTGGAGATCGCCATCGCGCCGGATCGCCTCACCGCGCACGACCTCAGCCTCAACGACCTGAGCGAGCGGCTGGGCAAGCTCAATTTCTCGGTCTCTGCCGGGCAGATCGACGACAACGGGCAGCGCATTCGGGTGCAGCCCATCGGCGAGTTGCGCGACCTGCAGGAACTGCGTGATCTGGTCCTCAATGCCAAGGGGTTGCGTCTGGGCGATATCGCCGAGGTACGCCTCAAGCCCACGCGCATGAACTACGGGCGGCGGCTGGATGGGCGCCCGGCGATCGGTCTGGATGTCTTCAAGGAGCGCAGCGCCAATCTGGTGGAAGTGTCCAAGGCCGCGCTGAAAGAGGTGGAAGACATTCGCGCCGAGCCCGCGATGCGCGATGTGCAGATCAAGGTCATCGACAACCAGGGCAAGGCCGTGACCTCGTCGCTGGCCGAACTCGCCGAAGCCGGGGCGGTGGGCCTGTTGTTGTCGATCACCGTGCTGTTCTTTTTTCTGCGGCATTGGCCATCGACCTTGATGGTGACGCTGGCGATCCCGATCTGCTTTGCGATCACGTTGGGCTTCATGTACTTCGTCGGCGTCACGCTCAACATCCTGACGATGATGGGCTTGCTGCTCGCGGTGGGCATGCTGGTGGACAACGCCGTGGTGGTGGTGGAAAGCATCTACCAGGAGCGCGAGCGCATGCCCGGGCAACCGCAGCTGGCGGCATTGCTGGGCACCCGCAGCGTGGCGATTGCGCTGAGCGCAGGTACGTTGTGCCATTGCATCGTGTTCGTACCGAATCTGTTCGGCGAAACCAACAACATCTCCATCTTCATGGCACAGATCGCGATCACCATTTCGGTGTCGTTGTTGGCGTCGTGGCTGGTGGCGATCAGCCTGATCCCGATGCTGTCGGCGCGCATGAAGACGCCGCCGATGGTGACCTCCGATCATGGCGTGATCGCCAGGCTGCAACAGCGCTACGCGCGGGTGCTTGCATGGACGCTGGCCCATCGCGGCTGGAGCGTGGCAGGGATCATCCTGGTGAGCGCCATCAGCCTGGTGCCGATGAAACTGACCAAGGTCGACATGTTCGGCGGCGATGGCGGCAACGAGGCCTTCATCCAATATCAGTGGAAGGGCTCGTACACGCATGAGCAGCTGGGCGAAGAGGTTGGGCGAGTCGAGAATTACCTGGAAGCCAATCGCGAGAAGTACCACATCACCCAGGTCTATTCGTGGTTCAGCGAGGTGGAAGGCAGCAGCACGACGGTGACCTTCGATGCGAGCAAGGTCAAAGACCTGCCGCCATTGCTGGAGCAGATCCGTAAGGCGTTGCCGCGTTCTGCGCGTGCCGACTACAGCATCGGCAATCAGGGCGATGGTGATAGCGGCAACCAGGGCGTGCAGGTGCAATTGGTTGGCGACTCCACCGAGGCGCTCAAGTCGCTGGCCGATGAGGTGGTCCCGCTGCTGGCGCAACGCAAGGAGTTGCGCGACGTGCATGTGGATACCGGCGATCGCACCAGCGAGCTGGCGATCCGCGTCGATCGCGAGCGTGCTGCCGCGTTCGGTTTCAGTGCGGAGCAGGTGGCCAGTTTCGTGGGGTTGGCACTGCGCGGTACGCCGCTGCGCGAGTTCCGTCGTGGCGACAATGAAGTGCCGGTGTGGGTGCGTTTTGCTGGCGCCGAGCAAAGCAAGCCGGAAGATCTGGCCGGCTTCAGCGTACGCACCAAGGATGGCCGCAGCGTGCCGCTGCTGAGTCTGGTCGATGTGCAGATCCGCCCGGCGGCCACCCAGATCGGGCGCACCAATCGCCAGACCACGTTGACCATCAGGGCCAATCTGGCCGAAAAAATCACCGTGCCGGAAGCACGCGCGGCGATGGAAAAGCCGCTCAAGGCAATGAATTTTCCTGCCGGTTACAGCTACACCTTCGATGGCGGCAACTATCAGAACGACGGCGAAGCGATGGGCCAGATGCTGTTCAACCTGGTGATCGCGTTGGTGATGATTTATGTGGTGATGGCGGCAGTGTTCGAATCGCTGCTGTTCCCGGCGGCGATCATGAGCGGCGTGCTGTTTTCGATCTTCGGTGTGTTCTGGCTGTTCTGGATCACCGGCACCTCGTTCGGCATCATGTCCTTCATCGGCATCCTGGTGCTGATGGGTGTGGTGGTGAACAACGGCATCGTGATGATCGAGCACATCAACAATTTGCGCCGGCGCGGCATGGGCCGGACGCAGGCGCTGGTCGAGGGCTCACGCGAGCGGTTGCGGCCGATCATGATGACGATGGGCACTGCGATCCTGGCGATGGTGCCGATCTCGCTGACCAGCACCACGATGTTCAGCGACGGCCCGCCGTACTTCCCGATGGCCCGCGCCATCGCCGGCGGCCTGGCGTTTTCCACCGTGGTGAGCCTGCTGTTCCTGCCGACGATTTACGCGATTCTCGACGACATGAGCAACGGCGCAGCAGCGCTGGTACGACGTGCGCGTGGCGTAACGAAGACGACGCAGGCGAGAGCCTCGCTGGAGACTTGAACGACCAACGATCCGTCTCAAAGCCCCTCTCCCGCCGGGAGAGGGGTTGGGGTGAGGGCACGGTTTCTCAGAGTGCAACCAGGCCCTCGCCTGCGAGTCTATGGCTTCGGTAAGCGGCGTCAGCGCGGCCGGGGATCGGCTCTTCGGCTCGGTCAGACATCCTGTCTGACTCGCCGCCGCGACACATCCTTATGCCGCTCTCCGCCAATCCCCGGCCACGCTGCCGCCTCGGCGAGTCACTGCATCGCCAAGCGAATTCTCCTTCCCGTTTTCCATGACCTGCGCGATTTTCGATGACAGCAGCAGATCAGGGATCTGCTGGGGTGTCGTGGTGCGCGGAAAACGCCACCGCTACGTAGCGCTATAGCCTTGAACGTCATGAGCCGCCTGAAGCCCCTCTCCCGTCGGGAGAGGGGTTGGGGGTGAGGGTACGGTTTCTCAAAGTACGACCTAACCCTCGCCTGCGAGTCGATGGCTTCGGTAAGCGGCAGCAGCGCGTCCGGGAATCGGCTACTCGGCTCGGTCAGACATCCTGTCTGACTCTCCGCCGCGGCACATCCCTGTGCCGCTCTCCGCCATCCCAGGCCACGCTGCCGCCTCGGCGAGTCGCCATCACGATCTTGATCAGGTAAAGCAATTCTTCAAAGCTTGGCGGGGGAGCGTGCCCGACAGTAATCGCTGCTCCACGTTCCGCCAACACAGGAACATTCGATGAGTGGTCTGCGGGCGCCGGGGCAGGACCTTACACGACAAGAATGTCGTGTAAGAGCCCCCATGGATGGGTTCACGGCGTGTCCTGCCCCGGTGCCCGCGGGCCGCTCCACGCACAAGAGAAATGCGCGAGCGAATCAGGCTTTCCTCAGCCAAACCTAAAGCGTCAACAAACTGCGCTTTCCTCAATCATTTGAAAGCGCTAGCCAACCAGGCTTTCCTCAGCCAACCAGTTTTTGTCAGCCAATCAGCTTTCCACCGCAGCCCGGCTTTTCAACGCTCTGGATGCGGCGCCCAGAAATTAACCCGCACGCACCTGCCGAACGATCGCCGCGGCCTTGGCCGAGCTTTCCTTGACCTTGTCCCATTGGCCCTGAGCCAACCAGTCCTTGGGCACCATCCACGAGCCGCCGATGCACAGCACGTTCGGCTGCGACAGAAACTCTGCTGCGTTAGCTTCGCTGATGCCGCCGGTGGGACAGAGCTTGAGCTCGGACAGCGGGCCGGCGAGGCCCTTGAGCATTTGCAGGCCGCCGACGGCAGTGGCCGGGAACAGCTTGCACACGCGAAAGCCCAGGCCCATCAGGGTCAGCAATTCGGTCGGGGTGGCTGCGCCGGGAACGGCCGGGATCGGCGCATCGGCCAGCAAGCGCGCGAGCGGGGCAGGCGTGCCGGGCGTCACCAGGAAATCCGCACCGGCATCCACCGACTGACGCAACTGCAGTTCGCTCAGCACGGTGCCAGCGCCGATCACGATATTGGGCAGTTCGCGCTTGAGCATGGCCAGCGCTTCGATCGCGATCGGTGTGCGCAGAGTAAGCTCGATCGCGGGCAACCCGCCTTCGAGCAGCGCGTCGGCCACGCGGCGCGCCTGGTCCAGCGTATCGACAGTGACCACCGGCAGGATGCCGGCGTCGCGCAGCAGTTGTTCGGCGGTGTTCTGGGTCTGGGCAATCGTCATTGCAACTCCATTAGACGGCGACCGCCGGGGCGGTCGCTGAGAGGGAAGGGGATCAGGCGTCCTTGGACTCGTGCGGCGCGGCGGCTGCGGCAGCATCTGCGCCGAGTTCGTACTCGGCGTCGTAGCTCCACAGTGCACCGTCCGGATGCGTCGGGCCGCAGGAAATCGAGATCGCGCCCTGGTCGGCCGGGCCGACGACCTGGCGGTTGATCGCAAACAGGTTGCGGCCCAGGTCGTTGCCGGCCACGGCGGTATTGGGCGCCACTTCGCGCGATGCCCATTCTTCGGCCGAGACCAGCACTTCCAGCGTGCCGGCTTCGCCGTCCAGACGCACCATGTCGCCTTCGCGGACGCGCCCGATCGGGCCGCCACGCGCGGCTTCCGGCGTCATGTGGATCGCGGCGGGGAACTTGCCCGAGGCACCCGACAAACGGCCGTCAGTGACCAACGCCACGCGGCGGCCCTGGTTCTGCAGCAGGCCGAGCAGCGGTGCCATCGAATGCAGTTCCGGCATGCCGTTGGCACGCGGGCCCTGGTAACGCAGCACCACCACGAAGTCGTGCGGCAGCACGCCGGCGGCATGCAGCTTGTTCAGCACCTGCGGCGTGTCGATCACCACCGCAGGCGCTTCGATCTTGCGGTGCTGCGGCTTGACCGCCGACAGCTTGATCAGCGAGCGGCCCAGGTTGCCGCGCAGCAGGCGCAGGCCGCCCTGCGCTTCGAACGCATCGCTGACCGGGCGCGCCACGCTGTCATCGGCGGTGGTCGCGGTGCCGGGCACATAGGTGACCTTGCCGTCCTGCAACCGCGGCTCGTTGGCGTAGGCACGCATACCGCCTTCGACCACGGTAGGCAGATCGTCGTGCATGTAGCCGGCGTCCATCAGCTCGCGAAAGACGAACGCGGTGCCGCCTGCGGCCTGGAAGCGATTTACGTCGGCTTCGCCGTTTGGATAGATGCGTGTCAGCAACGGCACGGTCTGCGAAATCAGGTCCATGTCGTCCCAGGTCAACACGATGCCGGCCGCACGCGCCACGGCGATCCAGTGGATGGTGTGGTTGGTCGAGCCGCCGGTGGCCATCAACGTAACCACCGCATTGACGATGGCGCGTTCGTCGATCAAGCGACCGAACGGACGGAAGTCATCGCCCAGTGCGGAGATCGCCAAGGCGCGTGCGGTGCCCTCACGGGTCAGTGCATCGCGCAGCGGCAGTTCCGGATTGACGAACGAGGCGCCGGGCAATTGCACGCCCATCGCTTCGAGCAGCACCTGGTTGGAATTGGCGGTGCCGTAAAAGGTGCAGGTGCCGGGCGAGTGATACGACGACGCCTCGGCTTCCAGCAGCTCGGCGCGGTTGGCTTCGCCGGCGGCATAGCGCTCGCGCACTTCGGCTTTTTGCTTGTTCGGGATGCCCGGCGTCATCGGGCCGGCCGGCATGAATAGCGCAGGCAGATGGCCGAAGGCCAGCGCGCCGATCAACAGACCCGGCACGATCTTGTCGCACACACCCAGGTACACCACGCTGTCGAACATGTCGTGGCTGAGGCCGATCGCTGCGGCTTGCGCGATGTTGTCGCGCGAAAACAGCGACAGCTCCATGCCGGCGCGGCCCTGGGTCACGCCGTCGCACATCGCCGGCACGCCACCGGCCACCTGCGCGGTGGCGCCGAGCGCACGCGCGGCATCGCGAATCAGCTGCGGGTAATGCTCGAACGGCTGGTGCGCCGACAGCATGTCGTTATAGGCGGTGATGATGCCCAGGTTAGGCGTGGCCGCACCGCGCAGACGCGATTTGTCGGTCGGTTCGGACGCCGCAAAGCCGTGCGCAAGATTGCCGCAGCTCAGACGGCTACGGAACGGCCCCTCACGCAGGGCGGCATCGAGGCCGGCCAGATACGCCGCGCGCGACGGCGCGCTGCGCTTGCGGATACGGTCGGTGACAGCTTGGATGTTCGGATGCAGGCTCATTGGCTACCGGCTATGAGAAACGGGGGGAAGAAAGCACGCTGTTGTGTAGTTTAAATACCCGCACCTGGATGTGCGGGCTGGTGCGAGGCACTCGCATTGAAGCGGCGGTTGCGAGCGACGCATGTTGCATTGGCTGTTGCGAAGTACTCACAGCGCATCCGCTTTCGCGAAGGGCTCGCGGCATCCGCCCGCACTCAACCGCACCAATGCACCCGCAAACGCGGACCGGGCTGCTGGAGCGCGACACGAATCGGGTACTCGCTGATGTCCTCGCCAGCCAGTGCGGCTTGCAGCACATCGAGCTTTTGCTTGCCGCGCAACAGCAGCAGGCGGGTGGGAATCGCGGCGAGGCCGGTCGGCGTCAGCGTGATCCGCAGCGGCCACTGGTTCGCGCCCGGGCAACCGGTCGCGTCCAGCGATGCGTACGGCTGCGGGCTGGCCAGCGCCTTGGGCAGATCGGTCGAACCGGGGAACAACGATGCGGTATGTCCGTCGCCGCCCATTCCCAGCACCGCCAGACAAGCCGGTTCGGCATGGGTGGCCTGCAGGTTGGCGGTGTGCACGCACTCGGGCAATTGCTTGCCGGGACGCACCAACGGGATGAAGGTCGCAGCCGGCGCATGGGTCAGGAAGCTGTGATTGACCAGCCACGCGTTGCTGTCCTGATCCTGCGGCGAGAGCCAACGCTCATCGACCAGGCCCACCTCCACCCGCGACCAGTCCAGCGGACGGTGCGCCAGCGATTCGTAGACCGGCGCCGGTGTGGTGCCGCCGGAGAGCAGCATGCGCGCCTGCCCGCGGCGCGAAATCTCCTGTTCCAGCAGATCGGCCATTTCGCCGGCGACCGCTTCGGTCCACTCGGCGGGATCTTCGTAGCGCACCAGGGTGATGCGCGGGTTGTCCTGCAGGTTCATCGCTGCTCCCCCGGATGCTGACGCTGTGCATCCACCGCATACGCTGCGGCGCCCAAGAGGCCGGCATGCGGATGCATGACTGCCAGCGAAGGCACGCGCGACATGATCGCGGAGAACCGGCCCTTGTGTTCGAAGCGCTGGCGGAAGCCGGAGTGCTGCAGCGACTCCAGCACCTTGGGCACCAGCCCGCCGGTGAGGAACACGCCATCCCATGCACCCTGCATCAGCACCATGTCGCCAGCGATCGCACCGAAGATGGCGCAGAACAGGTCGATGGTGCGCGCAGAGCGCGGGTCGCCGGCCGCCGCACGTGCGGTGATGTCCTTGGGTTCCAGCGGGCCCGGGTCGATGCCGGCAATCTCGCTCAATGCGCGATGGATGTTGACCAGGCCGGGGCCGCAGATCAGCCGCTCATTGGAGACCCGGCCGAACTGCTCGGAGAGGATTTCCAGCACACGGATTTCTTCCGGCGTGCCGGGCGGAAAGCTGACGTGGCCGCCTTCGGTTTCCAGTGGAAAACAGCGCCCGTTGCGGATGATCAGCCCACCCACGCCGAGGCCGGTGCCGGGACCGATCACGCCGTAGTTGCGCGGTTGATCGATCGGCGCCGGCCGCCAGCTGGCACCGCCCACCTGCACCACATCCTGCGGACGCAGCAGGCTGATTGCCATGGCTTGCGCTGCAAAGTCGTTGATCAGGTGCAGGGTGCTGAAGCCCAGCATGGCAGCGGTGCGCGACCGCGAGATCACCCACGGATGATTGGTGATGCGCGCTTCGTCGCCATCGACGCGGCCGGCCACGGCGAACACGCCCTGGGTGGCCTGCACGCCGATCTGGTCGAGGTAGTACCGCGCGGCTTCGCCGAGCGAAGCGAACTCCACCACCGCGAACTCGCGCGAGGTGTCATCCAGCAAAGGGACCGATGCATCGACATCGGCCAGCGCGAACCGCGCGTTGGTTCCGCCGATATCGGCAACCAGCACCGGTTTGGAAGGAGCGGTCATGCGGTGTTTCCCTGTGCGTCGGTGGCAGGAGGCAGGAACGGTGCGGCAGTGTCCGGGCCCCAGCTACCGGCGGGGTAGGGCTGCAGCGGCAAGGCTGCGTCTTTCCAGGCATCGCTGACGCTGTCGATCCAGGACCAGGCAGCCTTGACCTCGTCGTCGCGCACGAACAGTGCCGGGTTGCCGTTGAAGGCATCCACGAACAGCCGCTCGTAAGCGATGCGACGGTGCAGGCCGGTCGGCACCGACAATTCCAGTTCCAGCGGTTGCAGTTCGATCGCGCCCCATTCCGGGCCGGCCAGGCTGCTCATCAGGCCGAGCTCGATGTTTTCCTGCGGCTGCAGCTGGAAGGTCAGGCGGTTGGGCACCGCGTTCTGGCGATCCGGGCGCTCGAACAACCAATGCGTCACCGGCTTGAGCGTGACCACGATGCGGGTGGAACGCTCGGCCAGCCGCTTGCCGGTGCACAGATGGAACGGCACGCCGGCCCAGCGCCAGTTGTCGATATGCGCGGTCACCGCGACGAAGGTTTCCACGTCGCTGCCTTCCGGCGGGTGATAGGCCTGCGCCGGCTGGCCGTTGATGGTGCCGGCGGTGTAGCGACCGCGCACGCTGTCGTGCGCGGCGTGTTCGGCGGTCATCGGGCGCAGCGCACGCAGCACCTTGACCTTCTCGTCGCGGATGCGGTCGGCTTCCAGCGACGCCGGCGGCTCCATCGCCACCAGACACAGCAGCTGCAGGATATGGCTCTGCACCATGTCGCGCAGCGCGCCGGAGCGCGCGTAATACGCATCGCGTCCGTCCACGCCCTCGCTTTCGGCGACCAGGATCTGTACCGACTCGATGTAGGTCCGGTTCCAGACTGCTTCGAGCAGCGTATTGCCGAAGCGCAGCGCGATCAGGTTCTGCACCGCCGCCTTGCCCAGGTAATGGTCCAGGCGGAACACGCGATCTTCGTCGATCAGCGCGCCGATCGACTGCAGGATCTCGCGAGCGCTATCGGAGTCATGGCCGATCGGCTTTTCCAGCATCAGCCGGTGCGGCGCTGCCAGCGCACCGCCCAGGGCCAGGCCCTGGCAGGTGCTGATATACAGCCCCGGCGGGATCGCCAGGTAGCTCACGATCTGGCGGCTGGCCAGCTCGCGGACTGCATCGGCCACCGATTCGGCATTGCGCAGGTCCACCGAGCGGTAATCCACGCGCTGCAGCAGCGTCTGGATCTGCTCCGGGGTGGCAATCGGCAGCGCTTCGGTCAGGCGTGGCCGTAACACTTCACGGAAAGCCTCGGTATCGTGCGGCGACAATGCCAGCGCACGGATACGGAAGTCCTCCGGCAGCAGGCCGTCGACGAACAGGCGCAGCAGGGACGGAAAGAGATAGCGCTGGGCGAGATCGCCGGTAGCGCCGAACAGGATCAGGGTGTTGTGCATGGACCGAGTTTCAGATTCTGGAGACATCGTTATCAGCAGTTTCGCGAAAAGGCGCCGGACAGCCGGCGGTCGGTACGTCTGTTCCTGAGCGACACTTGCGTGCGCGCAGCGGGGGATGGACGGCGACGCCCAATCCCCGATTGTTGCAGCAACTGGTGGCCAGCGGTTAGCGCCTGGGCGGCATACCTGCACCTGCGTGGCGGAATGCCCGCTCGCGCAATGCAGGTAACGTCGCCGGAAACGGCGGCGTGGGTCGGTAGCGGCATGGTCCCTCCCGAGATCGATGTTGCCATGTGAAAACGATTACATGTCAGAATAAACCAATGCATTCGTTTGCAGGAGATTTCCTCGCAAACGGGTCGGTCGTCATTGCCATCGGGAGGGCCGAGGGCAGGGCGCATACAAACGTTGAGGCCGAACGATGGCGAAAGTGCAGTTGGAAGGTGTCCGCAAGGTCTATGAGAACGGCCAGGTGGCGGTGCAGGGCGCAAGCTTCGAGGTGGCCGACGGCGAGCTGATGGTGCTGGTCGGGCCGTCCGGCTGCGGCAAGTCGACGCTGTTGCGCATGATCGCCGGGCTCGAGGACATCAGCGCGGGCACGCTCAAGATCGGCGAACGCGTCGTCAACGACGTGGCGCCGAAGGACCGCGACATCGCCATGGTGTTCCAGAGCTATGCGCTCTACCCGCACATGACCGTGGCGGAAAATCTGGCCTTCGGGCTCAAGCTGCGTGGTCACCCGAAACAGGTCATCGCCGAGCGCGTCAATAACGCCGCCGAACTGCTGGGCCTGACCCCGATGCTCGACAAGTTGCCCAAGGCGATGTCCGGCGGCCAGCGTCAGCGTGTGGCGCTCGGGCGGGCGATGGTGCGCGAATCGTCGGTGTTCCTGCTCGACGAACCGCTGTCCAATCTGGACGCCAAGTTGCGCCACAGCGTGCGCACCGAGATCGCGCAGCTGCATCGCAAGCTCGGCACCACCATGATCTACGTCACCCACGATCAGGTCGAAGCGATGACCCTCGGTCAGCGCATCGTGGTGCTCAAGGACGGCGTGATTCAGCAGATCGACAGCCCGATGGCGCTGTACGACCGTCCGGCCAACCTGTTTGTTGCCGGTTTCCTGGGCAGCCCGGCGATGAATATGCTGCAGGGACGGCTGGATGAGCAGGATGGCCTGCATCTCGTCATGGCCGACGGCTGGCGGGTGCCGCTGGGCGCCGCGCAGGTCGATCGCCGCTGGTTCGGTCAGGACGTGATCGTCGGCGTGCGCCCCGAGCATCTGCAGCCGTCCAGCGATGCGCAGTTGGGCTTCGATGCGCAGGTAGAGGTCATCGAGCCGGTCGGCAACGAGATCTTCCTCAACCTCGATCGCGGCGGGCAGCCGCTGGTGATCCGCGTCGCGCCGCAGGCGCTGCCAGTGGTCGGGCAGCCTCTCCGCCTGGCATTGCGCAGCGATGCCCTGCATTTCTTCGACCCGGCAACCGGGCAGCGGCTGGAGCCGGCTTAACGCTCCAGCCCGGACAAGATGGCAAGCGGGCGCGCCGGGTGCGCGCCGGCTTGCAGGGTGGTGCTGGCGTCCACGGTCAATTCCAGTGGCAACACCGCCAGCGCCAGATCGCCGGCAACGCTGACCACCGTGCCGATGGCTGCACCGTCCAGTTCGACGCTATCGCCCGCCTGGGCAGCGCCTTCAGTCTCCAACAGTTGCAACGCACGCTTGGCCTTGCCCAGAAAATGCGTGCGCGCAACGATCTCCTGACCCGGGTAGCAGCCCTTCTTGACGCTGAAAGCCTGCAGGCGGTCCAGTGCCAGTTGCTGCGGCGTCCATTGTTCGCGCTGCGCATCCGGCAGGCGAACCAGACCTAGTTGCAGATCCGCGCGGCGCCATTGCGCGTCGATGCTGGGCAATTCGATAGGCGCGGCCAATGCGTCGTCGCTGAAAAGCAAGAGCGTGCGTGTCAGGGCAGCGACGCCCATATCCAGTGCGATACGCAGCGTTCCGATCTCGGCATGTGCGCCTTGCGCATGCTCTGGCGCCGCGAAACCGCCATACGCAAGCAGCGCGGCCGCGTTGATTTTCAGCTTGCGCCGGAACACGAAACGGCCGAGTTGCGCGGCGATTTCGGCCGCGTTGCCGTCCGGCAACACCATCAGCAACTGCGCGTCGTCCTCACGCAGAAGTGCGAAGATGGCGATCACGCGCCCCTTCGCCGTCAACCACGCATTCCATTGCCACTGCCCGATCGCCAGCGCCTGGACGTCATTGGCGAATTGGGCATGCGCGAACGACACTGCATCCGTCCCGACCAGTCGGACGTATTGCATGTCGTGCAGGGAGCCAAAACCCTGTGGAATAAGATTCAGGTTGTCAGCCATGGAGGGGGAGGACTAAAATCGCAACGTTGTGAGACCACTATGATAGGCCATCCAACCCCCACCCCAGCGCTGGATTCCGAGACGCAGCCTTCCCCTCAGGAGCAGATTCCCGAGAAGAAGCCACTGCCGAAGGAGATTGGTGGACGCGACGGCCCCGAGCCAACGCGCTACGGCGACTGGGAAAAAAATGGACGCTGCATCGATTTTTGAGCAGCTTTTAGCCACAGCGGCCTAGTGCCGCCCAGCCGAGAAAACGAGCCCAGCGAATGGCGATCCGCGAACGTCCCACTTCTCCACATCTGCAGGTCTACCGCTGGCAGATCCAGATGGCGACCTCGATCCTGCATCGAGCTACCGGCGTCATCCTTTCCGGAGGCGCGCTGGTCATCGCAGTCTCGCTGCTCTTGCTGATGCTAGGTGAGGACCACTGGAATTGCCTGACCCAGCATCTGGGCGCCTGGTATGGCCAGTTGTTCCTGTTCGCCTGGTCATGGGCTTTTACCTATCACCTGGCCAACGGTATCCGCCACATCGTCCAGGACTTCGGCCGCGGCTTCAGCATTCCCGCCTTTATCCGCAGCAGCTGGACCTCGGTGATCGCTAGCCTGGTGCTGACCGCTGCGATCTGGGCGTATGTCCTGACTGGAGCTTCCGCATGAGCCGCTATCGCACCCCGTTGAAAAATGTGCGTGGTCTGGGCGCGGCCAAGACCGGTACCGAACATTTCGTGATGCAGCGTCTGACCGCGACAGCGCTGGTCGTGCTGGCGATCTGGTTCGTGGCATTCGTGCTGAGCCTGCTCGGTTCCGACTACACGGCTGCAGTCGCTGCGGTGTCCAAGCCGTGGAACGCGGTGTTGCTAGTCGGGTTCCTGGTGGCGATGTTCTGGCACGCGCAGCTTGGCCTGCAGGTCGTGCTCGAGGACTACATCCACAACTCGTTGCTGGCGCTGGCGTTGCAGACGACGGTGAAGTTCATCGCCGTGCTTGGCGCGATCGTCAGCATTTTCGCAGTGGCGCGCATCGCGCTGGGCGGTGCCTGAGTCATCGGGCACACAGAACAGGAATCCAGATTAGATGTCCGCTTACAAGATCACTGAACACAAGTACGACATGGTCGTGGTGGGTGCCGGCGGCGCCGGCCTGCGTGCCACGTTCGGCTTGGCCCAGAAAGGCCTGCAGACGGTCTGCCTGACCAAGGTCTTCCCGACCCGGTCGCACACCGTGGCGGCGCAGGGCGGTATTTCCGCCGCGCTCGGCAACATGGGCGAAGACGATTGGCGCTACCACTTCTACGACACCATCAAGGGCTCCGATTGGCTGGGCGACCAGGACGCAATCGAGTACATGTGTCGCGAAGCGATTCCGGCCATCATCGAGCTGGAACACTACGGCGTGCCGTTCTCGCGTACCGAAGAGGGCAAGATCTATCAGCGCCCGTTCGGTGGCATGACTACCAAGTACGGTGAAGGCCCGTCGGCGCAGCGCACCTGCGCGGCAGCCGACCGTACCGGCCACGCCATGCTGCATACCCTGTATCAGCAGTCGCTCGCCCACAACGCGCGTTTCATGATCGAGTACTTCGCGCTTGACCTGATCTTCGACGAAGAGGGTGTCTGCCGCGGCGTGCTGGCGCTCGACATGGCCGAAGGTTCGTTGCATCTGTTCCGCGCCCACGGCGTGGTGCTGGCCACCGGCGGCTATGGCCGTGCCTACTTCAGTGCCACCTCCGCTCACACCTGTACCGGTGACGGCGGCGGCCTGGTGATGCGTGCCGGCCTGCCGGTGCAGGACATGGAGTTCGTGCAGTTCCATCCCACCGGCATTTACGGTGCGGGCTGCCTGATCACCGAAGGCGTGCGCGGCGAAGGCGGCATTCTGCGCAACAGCAACGGCGAGCGCTTCATGGAGCGCTACGCACCGCATTACAAGGATCTGGCCTCGCGCGACGTGGTGTCGCGCTCGATGACCGTGGAAATCCGCGAAGGCCGCGGCGTCGGCGAGCACAAAGATCACATCCTGCTCGACCTGACCCACCTCGGCCCGGAAGTCATCAACGAAAAGCTCCCCGGCATCGCCGAAAGCGCCCACATCTTTGCCGGTGTGGACGTGACCAAGCAGCCGATCCCGGTGCTGCCGACCGTGCACTACAACATGGGCGGCATTCCGACCAATTTCTACGGCGAAGTCGTGCGCAAGCAGGGCGACGACCCGGATGCGGTGGTGCCTGGTCTGTACGCGATCGGCGAAGCCGCCTGCGTGTCGGTGCACGGTGCCAACCGTCTGGGTTCCAACTCGTTGCTGGATCTGGTGGTGTTCGGCCGTGCGGTGGCAAACCGCTGCGCCGAGACGGTCAAGCCCAACCAGCCACATAAGACGTTGCCGTCCGATGCTTGCGACAAGGCGCTGGGCCTGCTGGACAAGTTGCGCTATGCCAACGGCTCCACGCCGACCTCGGTGATCCGCGACAACATGCAGCGCACCATGCAGTCCGACGCTGCGGTGTTCCGCACCAGCAAAACGTTGAAAGAAGGCGTGGACAAGATGGCCGAGATTTTCGCCACCTTCGAAGACGTCAAGGTGTCCGACCGTTCGCTGGTGTGGAACTCGGATCTGATCGAGACCTACGAATTGAACAACCTGCTGCTCAATGCAGTGGCGACGATCAATTCGGCCGAGCAGCGCAAGGAAAGCCGCGGCGCGCATTCTCATGAAGACTTCCCGGACCGCGACGACGTCAACTGGCAGAAGCACACGCTGGTCACCGTCGACGACAAGGGCAAGTGCGAGTTCGAATATCGCCCGGTGCACATGTACACGCTGAGTCAGGACGTGGATGTCGTCCCGCCGAAGCCGCGCGTTTACTGATCGATGCGCATGCAACGCGCCTTCGCTGCATTGAAGCCAACCGCCGGGTTGTCCTGGCGTGGCGGTAATTACTTGCAGCGGTCGGGGCGTTTCATCACGCAGGGGCAGCGCCGGCAATACGCCGGTCGTTGCACCGCCGCTTCGGTGGCGGCATCCATCGTTTTTACCTTCATGCGCACGGTGCGGCTGTCGCTCGCACCGCGCATCGCCTGAGCCAACGAGAGCAGCTATGGCAGAGTTCACCCTCCCCAAGAATTCAAAGATCGGCAAGGGTAAGCATTACCCTGCGCAGGGCGCCAAGAACACGCGCACCTTCAAGGTCTACCGCTGGGATCCGGATGGCGACGCCAACCCGCGCACCGACAGCTACGAGATCGATCTCGACAAGTGCGGCCCGATGGTGTTGGACGCACTGATCAAGATCAAGAACGAGATCGACCCGACCCTCACTTTCCGTCGTTCGTGCCGCGAGGGCATCTGCGGCTCGTGCGCGATGAATATCGACGGCACCAATACGCTGGCCTGCACCAAGGCGATCGATGCCTGCGGCAAGGCCGAAGTGCCGATCTACCCGCTGCCGCACATGGATGTGATCAAGGATCTGGTCCCTGACCTGACACATTTCTACGCGCAGTACGCGTCGATCAAGCCGTGGATCCGCACCCAGACGCCAGCGCCGCCGGATCGCGAACGCCTGCAATCGCCGGAAGACCGCAAGAAGCTCGACGGCTTGTACGAGTGCATCCTGTGCGCATGCTGCTCGACCAGCTGCCCGAGCTACTGGTGGAATGGCGAGCGGTACCTGGGCCCGGCGATCTTGCTGCAGGCGTACCGCTGGATCGTCGACTCGCGCGATGAAGACACCGGCGCACGTCTGGACGATCTGGAAGACCCGTTCAAGTTGTATCGTTGCCATACCATCATGAACTGCGCACGGACCTGCCCGAAGGGCCTGAATCCTGCGCTGGCGATCGCCGAGATCAAGAAGTTGATGATGGCGCGTCGCGCCTGATCGCAAGGCACAGAGGTCTCGCGTTTGCGGGATGTGGTTCTCAGCGGCACCGGCCTGATGGTCAGGTGCCGCTGTTGTTTTCGTCCCCGCCGCAGGGCAGGGAGGAGAGAGGGATGGACGAAGAAACCTTGTTGAAAAAGCTGCGGTGGCGTTGCCGGCGTGGCATGCGCGAGCTGGATCAGCTGTTCGGGCGCTATCTGGATCAACGCTGGGCGCAGGCTTCCGAGTCGGAACGCGCGGTTTTCCTACAGCTGCTGGATTGCGAAGACGATAAGTTGTGGCGCTGGTTCATGGGTTACGAGGCTTGCCCGGATGTCGCCAACGCCGCACTCATCGCCGATATTCGCGCCTTGCCGGCTTGAATGGCGGCCCTCGCGCGGGCTTGTTTGCGCACTGAGCCTGCTCGCCGTGCTGGCACTGTGCGCCGTCTGGCGTAGCGGTGTGCCGGCTTGGTTGGCTGTCATCTCGTCCATCGTTGTACCGGTATCGGTCGGAAGATCGCTGTGGCTGCTGTTGCGTTCGCCACTGCGGCAGTTGGTGGTGCCGTGGGGCGAGAGCCCCGCCAGCATTGACGGCACCCAGGTGCAGAACCTGCAGGTTGCCTGGCGCGGGCCGATTGCGGTGGTGTCATGGACCCGGCTGGATGCGCGCCGCGAGCGCCTGCATTTCTGGCCGGATACCTTGCCGGCGCCGCAACGACGTGAACTGCGTCTGGCCGCCCAGGCACACGCGATTTCGTCCGGGCGTCCGCAAGTGTCACCATAGCGTCCCTTTTCTGGTTGAACCGCATGTTCAAACCTATCCCGGTTGCCATCGGCTTGCGCTACCTGCGTGCCAAGCGGCGCAATGGCTTCATCTCGTTTATCTCGATGGCATCGATCCTGGGCATCGCCCTGGGCGTCACCGTGCTGATCACCACGTTGGCAGTGATGAGCGGTTTTCAGAAGGAAATCCGCGACCGCCTATTGCAGATGGCCGCGCATGCCACCGTCAGCGCCGAAGGTGCGCCGATGCGCGACTGGCAGCATGCGGTCGAGGTCGCCATGGCCGACCCGCGTGTTGCTGGCGCCGCACCGTATATCGAAACCGAATCGCTGCTGCAGGGCCCGCGCAAGCAGCCGGCCATCGTGCGTGGCATCGTTCCGGCCGAAGAGAACAAGGTGTCGGTGCTGGCCAAGAAGATGCAGCAGGGTTCGGTCGATAGCCTGACCCCGGGTTCCTACAACATCGTCATCGGCAAGGAGCTGGCGCTGTGGTTGGGCGTGGATGTGGGCGACAGCATCGTTGTCTTGCTCAGCGACACGCAGGCCACGCCGCTCGGCGCGATGCCGCGGCTCAAACGCTTCACCGTCAGCGGGATTTTCGAAGCCGGCTACAACGAGATCGATCGCGGCCTTGCCGTGGTCAACATGCAGGATCTGGGGCGGGTCTTGCGCATGGATGGCGTCACCGGCGTGCGGCTGCGCCTGCATGACATGGATCAGGCCTGGAACGTCGCGCGCGATCTGGCGCTGAAGTTGCACGGCCCGTACCGGGTGAGCGATTGGACCCAGGAAAACGCCAATCTCTATCACTCGTTGAAGATGGAAAAGACCGTGATGGGCATCCTGCTGTCGCTGATCGTGGCGATGGGCGCGTTCAATCTGGTGTCGTCGCAAGTGATGCTGGTCACCGACAAGCAGGCCGACATCGCGATCCTGCGGACGCTGGGCTTGTCGCCTGGCGGAGTAATGCAGGTGTTCATGGTGCAGGGCTCGTTGATCGGCTTTATGGGCACGATCATGGGGGTGATCGGCGGCATCGTGCTGACGCTCAATCTGGAGCGCATCCTCGGCCTGATCGAGGCGATCTTCAGCGTCAAATTGCTGCCCGAAGATGTGTACTACATCACCGGCCTGCCCACCGACATGCAAACCCAGGATGTGGTGGTGATCACCTTGGTGGCCTTGGTGATGAGTTTCCTGGCGACCTTGTACCCGGCGTGGCGCGCCTCGCGTACCCAGCCGGCGGAGGCGTTGCGTTATGAATGAGATCCTGGAATCGCGCGTGCAGAAGTCAACTCCAGCAGATGTGGTGATCCGCGCCGAGGCGCTGGCCAAGACCTACGCCGAAGGCAAGATGCGCACGCCGGTGTTCGATGGTCTGGACCTGTCGGTGGCGACCGGTGAGACGGTGGCGATCGTCGGCGCGTCCGGCGCGGGCAAGAGTACGTTGCTGCATCTGCTCGGCGGGCTGGATATTCCGACGTCGGGCGAGGTGTATGTCGCTGGCAGGCGCATGTCGGCGCTGTCCGATGGTGAGCGCGGCAGGCTGCGTAACCAGGCGCTGGGCTTCGTGTACCAGTTCCATCATCTGCTGCCGGAATTCACCGCGCTGGAAAACGTGATGATGCCGGTGCTGCTGTCAGGCAAGGAGGTGGCGGTGGCGCGTGGGCAGGCTCTGCAGCTCCTGGAATCGGTCGGGCTCGGCCATCGCATCGAGCACAAGCCCAGCGAGCTGTCCGGCGGCGAGCGGCAGCGCTGTGCGGTGGCGCGTGCGCTGGTGAACAAGCCGGGATGCGTGCTGGGCGACGAGCCCACCGGCAACCTCGACGACAAGACTGCCGGCACCGTGTTCGAGCTGATGTTGGAACTCAACCGCGCGCAGCGCACCAGCCTGGTGTTGGTCACCCACGACCGCAGCCTGGCGCGTCGTCTGGATCGCGTGCTGGAACTGCATCAAGGCAAGCTGCGCGAGCTGGCACCCTCGGCAGTGTGAGTGCTTGCGATGCGACCGGGTTGCCGGTCGTGTCGCGCAGTAAAGTGGGCGTACTTCTCACGATATGTCGCTGCGTGCAGGATGCGCAGTGCTTTCGTTGGATGCGTCGCTCACTTGGTGTGATGTCCAGAGCGCAGCTTTAGGAGCGGCTAACAAAGCCTAGCGAGCAGTCGTTAGTTGGTTATGGACGGCGCGCAGGTACCGGAATGTAAGAGTGCACATGTTGCACGGAGCAGCGGCCACGCCAGCCTCGCCGCTGCACAGTCTTTTTGTCAGCTGCTCTAAACCCCTGGACTCCAAACCCCTGAACTCCACCTCTATCCACATCGCTGCAGGCCATTGCGACCTGCAGCGATGCGGTGGCATTACTCAAGGAATGATGCGCAGTGCCCGCAATCGGGTGAATAGCTCGAAGAACGAGGCGCGGCTGTCGTAGAAGTCAACAAAGCCCAGTTCGCGGCTCTTGGTCATATCGTTGACGCACTCGATCTCGCGACCCAGGTCGGCATCGGTATGCCACCACGAGGCTAGACGATTGACGTCCGACTCGACCAGATTGTGCTGCGCAGCCAATTCGGCCCACAGCGCCGGTGCGGTTTCGGTCAGGCGCGCTTCCAACGGCTGCGGCGTGTCGGGGCAGGGTGCGGCGTCGAGGTCGAAGAACGCGGCGATCTCGCCCCACATCCAGCGCCAGCGGAACACATCGCCATTGACGGTATTGAAGGCCTGGTTGCGTGCCGCCGGGCTGAGACCTGCCCAGGCCAGCTGACGGCCGAGCAGGCCGGCGTCGGTCAGATCGGTGAGGCTGTTCCACTGCGCCTGCGAGCCTGGGAACACGAATGGCTGGCCGGTGTGCTTGCACAGCGATGCGTAGACCGCCAACGTCACGCCCATGTTCATCGCATTGCTGCCATTGGCCATGCCGATCATGGTGTGCGAGCGATGCACGCTCCATCCAAAACCGTGACGCTCGGCATGCGCGAACAGCAGGTCTTCGAGCGTGTAGTAGAAGTTTTCGCCCGGCTGACGCGGCTCGCTTTCGCGGAACGGCGTTTCGGCCTTGCCACTGCCGTAATTTTCGAACGCGCCCAGATAGTGCTTGGTACCGGTGACCAGCGCCATGTGCTGCAGCGGCGCGTCGCTCAACGCATCGCACAGGTGTCGCATCATTGCGCCGTTGGCCTCGACGTTCTCGCGTTCGGTATCGCGACGTGTCCAGGTACAGAAAAAGACGTGGGTGATCGGCAGCCCGCGTAGCGCGTTGTTGGTGCTGTCGGCGTCCAGTAGATCGGCGGCGACAGGAATGACGCCGTCATGCGGCAGCGGGCGCCGCGCCAGGCCGTAAACGGTCCAACCGTCGGCTACCAGCACGTTGGCGAGGTTATAGCCGGAGATGCCGGTCACGCCGACAATCAATGCAATGCCTTTACGCATGTGGGGGAACTCCTCAAAGACAGTGTCGAACATAGCGCTTCGGTCATGAAATCGAGGCGAATGCAGCGCTAGGTGGCCGGCGGGTCTCATCGGACGTTGGCTGCGTCAGCTGCACCTGATCGATCTACCCGGTTCGACAGGTTCGCCTCGACCAACGGATGCCCAGGCCCCGGTACGTACTCGATCGATCCGATCCATATCCTGCAGCAGTGCCCGGCATTGGCGACACACGAACATTACCGGTGGGCATTCGCGCCGAACAACGGCATGCCGGCAATGCGCTACAGCAGATCCGGTGTCTTCCTACGGTCTTACGCGCACATCACCGCTGCCGTCAGTCGATGGGTTGGCTTAGCGTTGTTTCCTGGATCAGGACGATCAGGAGCATGGGCGCCCCTATGGATGTGGATGTGTCGGCACATGCGGCGCCGCTGCCGCGTCTTGCATCGGCAGTGCCGGTCGCAGTCGCGTTGCTGCTGGGTGTGGTCATTTGTGCATGGTCGCCAGCGCTACTGCCGCAGGCGCTGTATGCCGCCAGCCTGTTCGCGGGTGTGCTGGGCATCGCGCTGACCCTGTGGCTGCACCCGCAGCGACCTGTGTGGATGCTGGTGCTTGCAACGGCTGCGGTGGGCTTCGGGTTGACCGGCTGGCAAGCCGCCGATGTAGTGCAGTCGCAACTGCTACCGCGTGACGAAGCGCGCGAGATTACCGTGCGTGGCCGCATTGTCGGGCTGCCGGTGGCCGAACAGCGGCGTACGCGCTTCCAGTTGCGTGTCGATCACCATCGAACGCAGCCGGCGGCCCTGCGCGGCAAACTCTTGCAACTGGCCTGGTACGACCCCTTCGGCGCCGAACAGATCGGGCCGCGTGCTGCCTTGCGTGCCGGGGCGGGCTGGCAACTGCAGCTCAAGCTTCGCGCACCGCGCGGTCTGCGTAATCCGGGTGGGTTCGATGCGGAGCGTCAGGCGTTGGCGCAGCGCCTTGCAGCCACCGGGTATGTGCGCGACCTCGGCGCTGCGCGCGAGGTTGCCGCCCCGCGTGGCGTGGATGCCTGGCGCGACCGGATGTCGCTGCGAATTGCCGAACAGGTCTCCGGGCCTTCCGCGCCTTACCTGCGTGCACTTGCGTTGGGCGACACGCGCGGTCTGGACGACGCGGCATGGGCGACTCTGCGCGCGACCGGGCTCAGCCATCTGATCGCCATCTCGGGATTTCATGTCGGCCTGGTTGCCGCGTTCTTTGCATTGGCGGTGGCCGGCGTGTGGCGATTGCGGCCGGGTTTGAGCCTGCTGATGCCGCGCGTCCACGCCGCAGCTATCGCGGCACTGCTCGGCGCGGCTGCGTACGCGGTGTTGGCAGGGCTGGCGCTGCCCACGGTCCGCACCGTGCTGATGATCGCCGTCGTCGCACTGGCGCGGGTCGCGCGGCGACGCGCCACAACCGCGCAGATTCTCGCGCTGGCCTTGCTTGCAGTGCTGGTATGGGACCCGCTGAGCGTGCTGGTAGCTGGCTTCTGGCTCAGTTTCGCCGGCGTCGCCTGGCTGGTGTGGTGCCTGCCCGCAGATGACCGGAGCATTCTGCGCGGCTTCCTGTCCGCACAGACCGTCGCCACCGTCGGCTTGCTGCCGCTGACGGTCAGTTTGTTTGGACAGGCATCGCTGGTGGGGCCGTTGGCCAATCTTGTCGCCATTCCCTGGTGGACCTTTGTGGTGGTGCCGCTGTGTCTGCTGGGAACGGCGCTCGAGGCACTGCATGCCGGTGCGGGCGTTTGGGCGTGGCACTTGGCGGGCTGGTGCTTTGAACTCACCTGGCCGGGGTTTGTCTGGCTTGGGCAGACCACGCTGGCGTTGTGGTGGGTGCCCGAATCCGATGCCATTGCGCTGATCGCAGCGCTATTGGGGGCGTTCTGGCTATTGCTGCCGCGAGGCACGCCGGGCAAGGCCATGGCGGTGCTGCTGTGGCTACCGCTGTTATGGCCGGATCGCGCCTTGCCCGGTGCTGGCGAAGCCGATCTGCAGGTGCTGGATGTGGGGCAGGGTCTTGCAGTGTTGGTGCGCACGCAACGGCACGCGCTGCTGTTCGATACCGGCCCCGCAGTGCGCGATGGTTTCGACGCCGGTGAGCGCGTGGTGCTGCCCGCCCTGCGTGCGCTCGGGGTACGCCAACTGGACGCACTCGTGCTCAGTCATGCCGATGCCGATCATGCCGGTGGCTACGCAGCAGTGCGTGCAGGGCTACCGGTCGCGATGACGTCTGCGCCGCCGGGCGCGCCGCTGGACGTCAGTGCGCGCTGCCAAGCCGGCCAGCAGTGGGAGTGGGATGGCGTGCGTTTTCGCTTTCTGCATCCAGGTGCGGATTTTCCGTACCTGCGCAATCAGTCCAGCTGCGTGCTGCGGGTCGAGACGCGGCATGCCAGTGCGCTGTTGCCGGGCGATATCGACGAACTCATCGAGCATCGCTTGATGCGCGAGCAGGTTGCGGGGCTGCGTGCCGACATGGTCGTGGTGCCGCACCATGGCAGCGCAGATGGCTCGCATGCCGGCTTCATTGCCGCCACGGGCGCGCGGCTGGCGCTGGTGTCCTCCGGGCATGGCAACCGTTTCGGCCATCCCCGCACACAAGTGGTTCGGCGCTGGCAGGGCAGTGGCGCGGAATTGCTCGACACTGCCCACTCCGGTGCGATCAGGGTCTGGCTGGGCACGGACGGCCTGCAGGTGCGCGAGCGACGGCGTTGGCAACCACGTCTGTGGGATGCTGCGGAACGGCGGCGGTCGACTGCTATCCTATCGGCCAGCGAACAGGCGGCCGCGTTGCCGGAGGAATCGAATCGTGTTGGAGCTGGTCAAGGCGGGCGGTTGGCCGATGGTGCCGTTGCTGTTGCTGGGCGTGATCGCCCTGGCAATCGTGCTGGAGCGTCTGTGGACGTTGCGCCGCAACGAGGTGACGCCGCCCGGGCTGGGCGAAGAGGTCCGTAACTGGGCTGCGCGCGGCCAGCTGGATCCCACCCATATCGAGTCGCTACGGCGCAATTCGCCACTGGGTGCGCTACTGGCTGCTGCACTGGATGTCCGCGGCCGTCCGCGCGATCTGGTCCGTGAACGCATTGAAGACACCGGTCGCCACGTGGTGCATCGCATGGAGCGCTATCTGAACGCGCTGGGCACCATCGCGTCGGCCGGCCCGCTATTGGGTTTGCTCGGCACGGTGGTCGGCATGATCCAGATGTTCCTGGGCATCCTCGATCACGGCGTGGGCGATGTGAACCAGCTGGCCGGTGGTATCGGCAAAGCGCTGGTGTGTACCGCCACCGGCATGATCATCGCGGTGCCTGCGCTGATGGCGCATCGTTTCTTCAAGGGGCGCATTGCCGGCTACATCATCGAGATGGAGCAGGAAGCCACGCTGTTGCTGGATACCATGGAAGGCCGCGGAGCGCCTGCGTCCGCAGCACCGGCAGCGGCGGGCAGCAAGCCTGTTATGGCAAAGGGCTGACGGATGCGCATCGGCAGCGACCGAAGCCAGGACGAGCCGCAGATCGACCTGGTGCCATTGATTGACGTCATTCTCGTCCTCATCATCTTCTTCGTGGTGACCACGACTTTCGACGCACGCTCGACGCTGCAGCTGCAGCTACCGACCGCCAGTGACCAGAACACCAGCGCGCCGCCGCGTTCGCTCAGCGTGCTGGTCAATGCCGACGGGCATTACTTCATCAACGACCAGGAAGTGTTGCGCTCGGATGTGGACTCGCTGAAGCAGACCATCGCTCAGATCGCTGGCGACGACCGCGAGCAGACGGTGCTGATGCGCGCCGATGCGCGTACCCCGTATCAGGCCGTGGTCACTGCGCAGGATGCGTTGGGACAACTCGGCTTCCGGCGTATCGCCATTGCGACTGCACCTCAGACCGGCACTGCCGGCAAAACACGCAATAACGGAACCCGCCAGTGACCACCTCCAACGACCGCCCGGCGCCAGTGTCGTCCTGGCGCACGTACCGTCGCCTGTTGGCCTTCGCCAAGCCGTACCGGCTTTTGCTGATCGCTGCGCTGATTGCCGCGTTGGTCGAAGCCGCCGGCACCACCGGCTTTCTGGCGTTGATGAAGCCGATCACCGACGAAACGTTCATCTACAAGAACGCCGACGTCAGCCGTTGGCTGCCGGTGCAGATCATTCTGCTGTTTGTGGTACGTGGCATTGCCGGCTACATCACCGACATGGCGATGGGTAAATCCGCACGCAGCATTGCGCGCGATCTGCGCATCAAGGTGATGGCCAAGTATCTGCGCCTGCCAGGCTCGCGTTTCGATTCCGAACCGGTCCCGTCGATGCTGATCCGCCTGGGCTCGGACTCGGATCAGGTTGCACAGGCTGCGGTGGATGCGGTCAAAGTGATGATCCAGCAGTCGCTGCAGGTGATCGGCGCATTGGCGCTGATGCTGTGGCACAGCTGGCAGGTCACGCTGACCATTCTGGTGCTCGCACCGGTACTGGCGTGGGTGATGGACAAGGTGGCGCGTCGGTATCGGCGCATCAGCCACAGCATCCAGGAGAGTGGCGCGCATCTGTTGCAGGCCGCCGACCAGACCTTGTCCAGCCACCAGGAGGTCAAGATTTACGGCGCCCAGCAAACCGAGATGGAGCGGTATGGCGCGCTGGCCGATCGCAATTTGCGTCTGGCGATGAAGGTCGAATCCACTCGCGGCATTTCCACTGCCACCGTGCAGATGATCGGCGCGATCGGGTTGTCGGCGCTGTTGTTCGTGGCCGGTGCCCAGGCCTTGGCCGGGCGTCTGACCGCTGGCGACTTCGTGGTGCTGATGACCTCGATGCTGACGATCATCCCGGGCCTCAAGCAGCTCACCAATGTGCAGAACATGGTGCAGCGTGGCCTGGCCTCGGCCGAGCGGCTGTTCTCGGTGCTCGACAGCCCGGACGAGCCCGATCAGGGCGCGGTGCCGCTGACGCGTGCGAAGGGCTTGATTGAATTTCGCGATGTGACCGCGCGTTATCCGGGGCAGGTGAATCCGGCACTGGCCGAGGTCAGCTTCGTCGCGCAGCCCGGCACGGTGACGGCGATCGTCGGCCGCTCCGGGAGCGGCAAATCCAGCCTGATCAAACTGATCCCGCGTTTTTACGAGGCCGAGGCCGGGCAGATCCTGCTCGACGGGCACCCGGTGCAGGCGTATTCGTTGGCCGACCTGCGTCGCCAGATCGCGCTGGTCGGCCAGCAGGTCATGCTGTTCGACGGCAGCATCGCCGATAACGTGGCCTATGGCGAAATGCGCACAGCAGATGCCGGCCAACTGGAGCGCGCGATCCTTGGCGCCAATGCGATGGAGTTCGTGGCGCAACTGCCCGAGGGCCTGCAGTCGCATGTCGGCACCAAGGGCGGGCGGCTGTCCGGAGGGCAGCGCCAGCGGCTGGCGATCGCACGCGCGATGCTCAAGGATGCGCCGATCCTGATCCTGGACGAAGCCACTGCGGCGCTGGACAACGAGTCCGAGCGACTGGTGCAGGATGCCTTGCACAAGTTGATGCCGGACCGCACCACGTTGGTGATCGCGCACCGGCTGTCCACCATCGAGCATGCCGATCAGGTGCTGGTGATGGACCAGGGCCGCATCGTCGAGCGCGGCACACACAACGAATTGCTGGCGCAGGGCGGGCTGTATTCGCATCTGCACGGCATGCAGTTTCGCGAACGTCAGGCATGAGCAAGCGCGGCACCCGCACGCCGGGGTATTGGTACGACAATGCGCCGATACCGCTACCGGCGCGTCTATTGGCACCCATCTACGGCGCCGCTATCGCATTGCGGCGCGGCCTGTATCGCCGCGGCTGGCGCAAGCGGCATGGCGTGCCGGTGCCGGTGATCGTGGTCGGCAACGTCACTGCCGGTGGCACCGGCAAGACCCCGCTGACCATCGCGCTGGTGTCCAAGCTGCAAGAAGCCGGCTGGACCCCCGGGGTCGCCAGCCGCGGCTATGGCCGCGATGATTCCGGCACTGCCCGGTGGGTTGATGCGGACACGGCAGTCGCACTTGGCGGCGACGAGCCTGTGTTGATCGCCTGGAAGACCGGCGCACGCGTGCGCGTGGATAGCGACCGTGTCGCCGCCGCGCGCGCACTGGTCGAGGCGGGGTGCGACATCATCGTCTGCGATGACGGGTTACAGCATTACCGGCTGGCACGTGACGTGGAAATCGAAGTGGTCGACGGACAGCGCCGCTATGGCAATGGCCGCCTGCTACCGGCCGGACCGCTACGCGAACCGGCCGCGCGCGCACACGATTGCGACTTCCGCGTGGTTAATCTGGGCCAGGCCAGCACCACCACAGCGCCACAGACAATGGACGACGCCGGTTTCGGCGAATGGCAGATGCGTCTGAGCATCGATAGCGTGCAGCCAATGGACGGCAAACGGGCGCAACCGCTGAGCATGCTGGCCGGCCAGCGCGTGCACGCCGTGGCCGGTATCGCGCACCCGGAGCGCTTTTTTGCCATGTTGCGCGCCCGCGGTATTGGCGTCGTCCCACATGCCTTTCCCGATCATCATGTGTATCGCGCCGCAGATTTCAGTTTCGGTAGCCGCCTGCCAGTGTTGATGACCGAAAAGGATGCGGTGAAGTGCCGGCCGTTCGCCGACGAGTGGCTGTATAGCGTGCCGCTCAAGGCGGAGTTGCCGGCTGCGTTCTGGGTGAGTCTGCTGGATCGGCTGGACAAGTTGGCCAGCCGGCAGGGCGTTTGATCTTGGCGGTGTGTCGTGCGGCGCGCGCTGCGGATGCAGGAGCGGTTGCGCGTCGCCCTTGGGGTTCGCCCGATCGCCAATGCCGCTTCAGACCGGGCAGCGATGGGCTTGCTGAGACACTACGCAGGCATGCGCCGCGCGTGGAGCGGCTGACAATACATAGCGAGCAGCTGTCAGGTGGGGGTGGGCCGCGCGCTCAGAACCGCAATCTACGCGTGGGACAAGCCACACCGGGCACCGGCACGCGCCGGCCTGGCGCTGAGCGCGGGAGTGGTGTTCGCGGCTCCTGTTCCAGCACGAGGGCTGCATCCTTGCGTGGCCACACCAGCGACAGTGGCTACACGATTGCTGGCGCCATGCTGTGCTAATGCAACCGTAGGTAGCTACCCGTCGCAGCGCGGCAGTTTTCGCCGGCGCTGCTGATGCAAGAGTGCGATACATGCTAGACCGTCCCGCCGTTCCAACAATCCTTGCTGCCGAGAGCGCAACCACATGACCAACACCCTGTCTGCCGATTTCGTCGTCGCCATTCCGGCGCGCTACGCGTCCACACGCCTGCCGGGCAAGCCGCTGCAGTTGATCGGCGATCGTCCAATGATTCAGCACGTGGCCGAGCGGGCATTGTTGGCAGGCGCACGCGAGGTATGGGTCGCGACCGATGACGTGCGGATTTCAGACGCGATCGAGGGCGTGCCCGGCGTGCACGTGGCGATGACCGGCAGCGACCATGTCTCCGGCACCGATCGCCTGGCCGAATGCGCGCGCATCGCCGGCTGGGACGCGGACACCTGCGTGGTGAATCTGCAAGGCGACGAACCGTTTGCGCCGGCTGCCGGCATTCGCGCGGTCGCCGAGCTGCTGTTGCGTTCCGGCGCGGAGATGGCCACGCTGGCCGCGCAGGTGGAGAGCGCGCACGATCTGTTCGATCCCAATGTGGTCAAGCTGGTGCGCAGCGCGAGCGGGGATGCACTGTATTTCAGCCGTGCGCCGATTCCCTGGCACCGTGACAGCTTCGCCAGTCAGCGCGACCGCTTGCCGGAGGATGGGCAATGGCTGCGTCATATCGGCATCTACGCCTATCGCGCCGGGTTTCTGCAGCAGTTCGCGGCGATGCCGCCCGGCCTGCTGGAACGCATCGAATCGCTGGAACAGCTGCGCGCGATGGAAGCCGGTCATCGCATCGCCGTTGCGCTGACGCCCGAGCAATTTCCGCCGGGCATCGATACGCCGGACGATCTGGCACGTGCGCAAGCGCGGGTGGCATCGGCATGAAGGTCTTGATCGTGTGCCTGGGCAATATCTGTCGTTCGCCGATGGGCGAGGGCGCCTTGCGCGCGCGGCTGGACGAGGCACGCGTGTCGCGCCGCATCGAGGTCGACTCGGCCGGCACCGGCGATTGGCATGCCGGCGATCCGCCCGACCCGCGCGCCATCCGTTGCGCACGCGGACACGACGTGGACATCTCCGGTCTGCGCGCACGTCAGGTGCGCGACGAGGATTTCGACCACTTCGATTGGCTGCTGTGCGCAGACGGCAACAATCTGCGCGATCTGCAGCGTCTGGCGCCCTCCGCGCAACGCGACAAGGTCGCGCTGTGGTTACCGTGGGCCGGCGTGGACGCGCGCGACGAAATCCCGGACCCGTATACCGGCGGCAGCAAGGATTTCGAGGAGGTCTGGCAACTGGTCGATACCGCGGCGCGACAGACGGTCGCCAGACTCACCCGCGGCTAATCGCGCTTGGGCATAATTACCGCATGACTGCCCAGCTCACCCAGGAACTGCCGGAATTTCCCACCTGGCTCAATGCCAGGCCATCCACCTTGCAGGAGCATCGCGGCCGCGCGCTCGTGCTGGCGTTCGTCAACGCCAGCTCGGTGTGGTGCGCCGAGCGTCTTGCCGAGCTTGCGCAATGGCAGGCGCGTAGCCCCGGGCGGCTGCAGGTGATCGTGGTGCAGGTGCCGCGCTTCGATAGCGAACGCCTGCCACAACGCTCGCTCAAGCAACTGCGCGGGCACGGCGTCAGCGCGCCGATCCTGCTCGACAAGGACTGGGAAACCTGGCGCCGCTTCGGTATCGAATCCTGGCCCACGCTGGTATTGCTGGATGCCTATGGTCGCGAACGCCAGCGCCTGGTGGGTGTCACCGCTGATCTGGACAAGGCGTTGGCCGCATTGTGCGAAGGCCAGCAGCCTCCGTCGGATGCGGACCTGCAAGGCATTGCAGAACGCGACCCCGAACAGCGGCTGGCGCTGCGCTTTCCGACCGGCCTGGCTGCCACCGAAGACCGTCTGTATATCGCCGATACCGGGCACCACCGCGTGCTGGAATGCACGCATGGCGGCCGGGTGCTGCGGCAATTCGGCCACGGCAATGCCGATCTTATCGATGGCGGTACCGGCGAAGCGGCCTTTCGTCGGCCGCAGGGTCTGGCGCTGGAGCGCGATCAGCTGTACGTCGCCGACACCGGCAATCACGCATTGCGTCGCATCAACCTGCGCAGCGGGCAGGTGGACACCTTGTGCGGCACCGGTCGCTCAGGCGAGCCGGTGGAAGGGCCGTTGGCCTTTGCCGGTGCGTCTGCGCTGAACTATCCGCAAGGTCTGGCGATTGCCGACAACCAGGTGTTGATCGCCATGGCCGGCGACAACCGCATCTGGAGTTACGACCTGGGACGCGCTGCACTGAGCGCGCGTGCCGGCACCGGCTCCCTTGAAATTCGCGACGGCAGCGGTCATCTGGCGGCCTTCGCTCAACCGGCAGGGCTGGCGGCGGTGCAGCAGGTTGCCTACGTGTGCGATGGGTTGGGCTCCTCGATCCGCACCATGCAGCTGCGCGGCGATCTGGTGCAGACCTTGGTGGGCGGGCAGGGCATCTGGCAGTTCGGTGATGAAGACGGCCCCCGCGGCACCGCGCGCCTGCAATTTCCGCAAGCCATCGCACTGGGCGCCGATTCGCCGATGCTGTGGATTGCCGACACCGGTAACGGACGGCTGCGCAGCCTGCGTCTGGGCGGCGGCGAACTCACCACGGTCGAGCTGCCGCGACGTCTGCACGGCCCGGCCGGGCTGGCTGTCGCCTCCGGCGCAGTCTGGATTGCCGAAACCGATGCCCACGCCGTTTTGCGTTACGACCTTGCAAGCGGCGCACTGAGTGATGTTGCGATAGAAGAATGAGCGCAAGGCCCCAAGCCGACTTCGATGGAAAAGCGTTTGCTGCGCAACTGAGCACCGCGCCCGGCGTTTACCGCATGTATGCGAGCGACGACACCTTGCTGTACGTCGGCAAGGCCGGCGCGTTGCGTAAGCGTGTGGGCAGCTATTTCAACGGCACGCCAAAGAATGCGCGGCTGACCTCGATGCTGTCGCAGGTCGCGCGGATGGACGTCACCGTGACCCGCAGCGAGGCCGAAGCGCTGCTGCTGGAAAACCAGCTGATCAAATCCTTGTCGCCGCGCTACAACGTGTCGTTGCGCGACGACAAGAGTTATCCATACGTCCTGCTGACGCGCGAAGACTGGCCGCGTATCGCGTTGCACCGCGGCCCGCGTGCGGTGCAGGGGCGCTATTTCGGCCCCTACACCGGCGTAACCGGCGTGCGCGAAACGCTGAGCCTGATGCACAAGCTGTTCAAGCTACGCAGTTGCGAAGACAGCGTGTTTCGCAACCGCTCGCGGCCGTGCCTGCAGTATCAGATCGGCCGTTGCAGCGGCCCGTGTGTGGATCTGGTGGCCGCGCCCGATTACGCCGAATCGGTACGCCGCGCCACCATGTTTCTCGAAGGCAAGAGCGATCAGCTCGGCGAAGAGATCATGCAGTCGATGCAGCAAGCCAGCGAAGCGCTCGAATTTGAGCGTGCCGCGCGTCTGCGCGACCTGCTGTCGTCGCTGCGCGGTATGCAGAACCGCCAGTACGTCGACGGCCGCGCCGCCGATCTGGATGTGCTGGCCTGCGCCACCCAGTCCAGTCAGGCCTGCGTGTTGCTACTGAGCTTCCGCGACGGCCGCAATCTGGGCACGCGCTCGTTCTTTCCCAAGACCAACGGCGAAGACAGCGCCGACGAAATCCTGGCGGCGTTCGTGTCGCAGTACTACGCCGAACATTCGCCGCCGCGCGAGATATTGCTGGATCGCGAAATTCCCGAGGCCGAACTGATCGAGGCCGCGCTCAGCACTGCCGCCGAGCACAAGGTGGCGCTGCGGTGGAACGTGCGCGGCGAGCGTGCCGGCTACCTGCTGCTGGCGACCCGCAACGCGCAGCTGACCCTGGTGACCGAACTCACCAGCCAGAGTGCGCAGCACGCGCGCAGCGAAGCCTTGCGCGAGATGCTGGGGCTGCCGGAGCAGGTCAAGCGCGTGGAATGCTTCGATATCAGTCACACCATGGGCGAAGCAACGGTGGCCTCGTGCGTGGTGTTCGACGCCAGCGGCCCGGTACGTGGCCAGTATCGCCGCTTCAATATTTCCGGCATCACGCCGGGCGACGATTACGCGGCGATGCGCCAGGCGATCGAACGGCGGTTTCGGCGTGCAGTGGAAGAAAATGGCGTGCTCCCCGATGTGCTGCTGATCGACGGCGGTGCCGGCCAGCTGGCGCAGGCGCAGGCCGCCTTGGCCGACCTTGGCGTGGAAAACGTCATGCTGGTCGGCGTGGCCAAGGGCGAGGAACGCAGGGCAGGGCACGAGGCGCTCATCATGGCCGACGGCCGCGAACTGCGACCGGGCGCAGCATCGCCGGCACTGCAATTTATCCAGCAGGTCCGTGACGAAGCGCACCGCTTTGCGATCACCGGCCATCGCGGGCGCCGCCAGAAAGCGCGAATGACCAGCAAGCTCGAGGATATCCCCGGCATCGGCCCACGCCGCCGCGCGAGCCTGCTCAAGCATTTCGGTGGCCTGGTCGGTCTCAAGGCGGCCGGCGAAGCCGAGATTGCGCGGGTGGACGGGGTCAATGCCGCACTTGCTGCGCGAATCTACGCTAACCTGCACGGGCTGGCGCTTCCCGATGCGGCAGGCGAGTCGAGTCCGTAATGAAGTTGACCATCCCCACGTGGCTGACACTGCTGAGGATCCTGATGATCCCGGTGTTGGTCGTGGTGTTCTACCTGCCATACACCTGGACAAACTTCGCTTCCGCCGGTGTGTTCGCGCTGGCCGCCATCACCGACTGGCTGGATGGCTGGGTCGCGCGGCGCTATCACCAATATTCCGCGTTCGGCGCGTTCCTCGATCCGGTCGCCGACAAGTTGATGGTTGCAGTGGCATTGTTCCTCATCGTGCAGGGACATCCGACGCCGTGGATGGCGTTCTGGGCAGCTGTCATCGTGGGCCGCGAGATCGCAGTCTCCGCATTGCGTGAGTGGATGGCCGAGATCGGCCAGCGCGCCAAGGTGCGTGTGGCGATGATCGGCAAGGTCAAGACCACGGCGCAGATGGTGGCGCTGCTTTGCCTGCTGTATTCGGTCACTCCCGGCCAGATGCCCACGCATGAAATCTGGCTGGGCAATCTGATCTTCCGTGCCGGCTATTGGACACTGGCGATCGCTGCACTGCTGACATTGTGGTCCGGTTTTCAGTATCTGCAGGCGGCATGGCCGAGTCTGCGCGCCGACGAAAAAGCGGCGATCAGCAACAAGCCGAAAAAAATCGAAAGCAACAGTTGACAGCTATCCTGTTCGCTGTAGAATTTCGCCTCCCAAGCGGGAATAGCTCAGTTGGTAGAGCGCAACCTTGCCAAGGTTGAGGTCGCGAGTTCGAGTCTCGTTTCCCGCTCCAGATTTAGACAAGGCCCCATGTCCGAGGTCTAGTTGTTTCAAGGCAGGATGCCTTGAGTTTGATGTTTCGGCCTGGTGGTAGAGTGGTTATGCAGCGGACTGCAAATCCGCGTACGCCGGTTCAATTCCGGCCCAGGCCTCCACATCGCATGCGTATGTTTCTTATCGGCGGCATTGATGGGGCTAGCGCAACGAAGTGACAAGCTGTACAATTTAGTTTCATGCGGGAATAGCTCAGTTGGTAGAGCGCAACCTTGCCAAGGTTGAGGTCGCGAGTTCGAGTCTCGTTTCCCGCTCCAAATTCAAACCCCGGATATCTCACGATATCCGGGGTTTTTATTTGCCGCATCATCAAGAACGTTCTCGAATGATCAGACTGCCATTCATGTGAATTGGCGGACAAGAAAATGTCTGCAGGACGGCAGAGCACCTGTGCGTTTGCGTGGTGGGCGCACGCGTAGGTGCGGCATTCGGTGGCGGTAGGCAGGCGATCAGACACACACTTAGGCCCGTGCCAGGCTGAGGCTTGTGCGATCGCTATCTGGCAAGAACTGGCGAATCGAGATGATCGGAGATGTGCCACCGTCTCATTCAGCGGCAACTTCTCGGGAGCTGATCGCCACACAGCCAACGTCTCGCAGGCTGCGAACCCCTGGAAGCGCGAAAAGCTGCCTGGCCAAGTTCGGAGCGTATACGCCGACTGCTGGCAGTGCGACGCGCCTGCAAGAGCGTTTGGCGGGCAAGCGCCGCGATGGGAGCCGCGGACACGTTTCAGTGCATGAAGCAGACCTCACCGCATGCTCGCGCACCCGAAAAACCTGTGCGCGGAGCTGTGCTTGCGGACGCTGACCTTGCTCCGAACAGGCTGACTGCACAGCAATCAGCTCATCGCGGCGTGGCGTGGCGTGGCGTGGCAGAGCCTATCGGACGACGACATATCATCGCGTCTGGTCGCAGATTTACTTGTCAGAGTGTGCCCGGGGCGGGGGTCGAACCCGCATAGCCTTGCAGCTGAGGGATTTTAAGTCCCTTGCGTCTACCAATTTCGCCACCCGGGCATTGCGATAGCGTGCCTGATTGCGCGGCGATTGTGAATCTCCAAACGACAATCCTGCCGACGGCCCGAGACATGCCGCGTGCGCTATGCTGCCGCCGCAATACCGCGCGGCAACCGACCGCGCACGATCCCAAGGAACTGCATGTCCGGCAACACGCTTCTCCCCCTGCAGCAGGCACGCATTGCCGTCATCGGGCTCGGCTATGTGGGCTTGCCGTTGGCCGTTGCGTTCGGCGAGCACCGCGACACTCTGGGCTTCGACATCGATACGCAGCGGGTCGCGCAACTGCACGACGGTCACGATGCCACGCTGGAGTTGGACGCCGCCGAGTTGGCCGCGGCAACGCAGTTGCGCTACAGCGCAACCGCCACTGACCTGGCGAGCTGCAGCATCTTCATCGTCACTGTGCCGACCCCGATCGACAGCTTCGAGCAGCCGGACCTGGAGCCGTTGCGCAGCGCCACGGCACTGATCGCCGCCGCGCTCAAGCCCGGCGATCTGGTGATCTACGAATCCACCGTATATCCGGGCACCACCGAAGAAGTCTGCGTACCGCTGCTCGAAGCTAGCTCCGGTTTGCGCTTCAACCAAGACTTTTTCTGCGGCTATAGCCCCGAGCGCGTCAATCCGGGCGACCGTCAGCGGCGTCTGCGCGATATTCGCAAGATCACCTCCGGCTCAACGCCGCAGGCTGCCGACACAGTCGATGCGCTGTACGCCAGCATCATCACCGCAGGCACCTGGCGCGCGTCGTCGATGCGCGTGGCAGAAGCGGCCAAGGTGGTGGAAAACATCCAGCGCGACGTCAATATCGCGCTGGTCAACGAGCTGGCGCTGATCTTC
Source organism: Xanthomonas sp. WCS2018Noco2-27 (assembly GCF_031843525.1). Taxonomy (NCBI): domain Bacteria; kingdom Pseudomonadati; phylum Pseudomonadota; class Gammaproteobacteria; order Lysobacterales; family Lysobacteraceae; genus Xanthomonas; species Xanthomonas sp. WCS2018Noco2-27. The sequence continues at coordinate 868,915 of NZ_JAVTIK010000001.1, forward strand.
GACAAACTCGGAATCGACACGCTCGACGTGCTCGAAGCGGCCGGAACCAAGTGGAATTTTCTGCCGTTCCGGCCCGGTCTGGTCGGCGGCCACTGCATCGGGGTGGATCCGTATTACCTGATGCACAAATCCGAAAGCGTGGGGTACCACCCAGACCTGATCCACACCGCGCGTCAGGTCAATAACCGTGTCGGCCGGCATGTCGCCGAGCGCGTCTGCGGCATGTTGGCGCTGCGCGGCGTAACGCTGGCGCAAGCGCGGGTGTTGGTGCTGGGCGCCACCTTCAAGGAAAACTGCCCGGACTTGCGCAATAGCCGTGCGCTGGAGTTGGTGCAGTTGCTGCAGGCGGCCGGCGTGCACGTCGATACCTGCGACCCGTGGGCAGACCCGGCCGAAGCCCTGCAGCATGGTGGCGTGCAGCTCTGCGAGTCGCCGGACGAGGGGACCTACGATGCCGTCGTGCTGGCAGTCGCGCATGCGCAGTATCGCGACTACGACGTTGAGCGCATCGCAGCGCTCGGCAAGCCAGGCGCGGTGGTGTACGACGTCAAGTCGGTGTGGCCGCGTACGGCCGTAAGCGACCGCCTGTAGTGCGCTCGTGCCGCTGTTGCAACCAGTCGACGGCGCCGAGCGCGGCGCGTCGTCCGCTGGCAAAACATGCGGTAAGCAGATAGCCGCCAGTCGGGGCTTCCCAATCGAGCATTTCGCCGGCACAGAACACGCCCGGTTGTGCGCGCGCCATCAGCTGCGCGTCCAGCGCTTCCAATCGCACGCCACCGGCTGAACTGATTGCCTCGGCCAGCGGGCGCGTCCTCAGCAGCCGCAGTGGCAGGTGCTTGAGCGTCCGTGCAACCCGCGCAAGATCGTCGCCGGCCTGTTTGCCCAGGTGCTCGTACAGTAGTGCGGCCTTGACGCCTTCGATGCCAACCTGGCGACGCAAATGCTCGCTGAAACTGCGCCCTTTGCGCGGCAGAGCCAACTCGGCGCTTACCCGTTCCAACGTCCGTCCGGGCACGAGATCCAGGCCGAGCTCGGCCTCGCCATGTACATTGATCTGGTTGCGTAACTCTGCGGCGATTGCGTAGATCAAACTGCCTTCGATTCCGCTTTCGGTCGCAACGCATTCGCCCTGCAATGCGTGCTGCACGCCGGCGCCATCGCGCCAGTGCGCGACGACCGGCTTGAGCGGCGCGCCAGCATGCCGTTGCACAAAGTGCGTGCTCCAATCGATATTGAAACCGCAGTTGGCGGGCACCAGCGGCGCAACGTCGATGCCGCGCTGCTGCAGCGGTGCCTGCCATCGCCCATCCGAGCCAAGTTGCGGCCAACTGCCGCCGCCCAGTGCAAGCACCACTGCATCGCTATGACATGCGATGTCGCCTGCAGCTGTTGCGAACTGCAGCGCGCCGTCGTCGCTCCATCCCAGCCAGCGATGTTGCACGTGGAAGTTGACGCCCTGGTCCTTGAGTCGGCGCACCCAGCCACGCAGCAGCGGCGCAGCTTTGCGATCGATCGGGAACACGCGCCCCGAGCTGCCGACATAGGTTTCCACACCCAGATCGCGCGCCCAGGTACGCAAGGCGTCCGCATCGAAGTCCTGCAGCCACGATGCCACTTCCTGCGTGCGCTCGCGGTAGCGCTGCGCAAACAGCGGCATCGGGTCGGAGTGGGTGAGATTCAGCCCGCCCTTGCCGGCAATCAGAAACTTGCGTCCTACCGAACCCTTGGCTTCGTAGAGATCGACCGCGATCCCGGCAGCGCACGCGACTTCTGCCGCCATCAGCCCCGCAGGCCCGCCACCAATGACCGCCAGCCGCGGTTTGTGTGCGTCCATCATTGCTCAGGCACTCAGCGCGGCTGTACGCCGAGCAGCTCCACATCGAACACCAGCGATGCGCCCGGCGGGATCACACCGCCCGCGCCGTTGTCGCCGTAACCGTACTCAGGCGGAATCATCAAGCTGCGCTTGCCGCCCACGCGCATGCCGGCAACGCCCTCGTCCCAACCGCGGATCACCTGGCGACCGCCCAGCACGAACTGGAACGGTTCTGCGCGATCGAGCGAGCTATCGAATTTCTTGCCATGCTTGTCGGCAGCTTTTTCGTCGTACAGCCAGCCGGTGTAGTGCACGGTGACCATCACGCCCGGAGTGGCTTCCGCGCCGGTGCCGACAGTGCGGTCGATCCGCTCGAAGCTGGCGATCGTGCCACCGGACGGCGGCAGGGCAGGTGCACAGCTGGCGAGCAGCAAGGCGGCACAAAGCGTCAACAGAAGGCGCATGGGGTGGTCCATGAAGGAAGGCCGCCATTATCGCACCTGGCTCCCGTTATCATCGCGCCATGGCCAAGCTGCTGCTCAATCTGCGCAATGTTCCCGACGACGAGGCCGATGAGGTGCGGGCATTGCTGCGCGAACACCTGGTGCAGATCTACGAGACCCGGCCCAGCAACTGGGGCATTTCCGCTGGCGGTCTCTGGCTCAGCGACGATGCCGAGTACCCGCGCGCCAAGGCGGTACTGGATGCGTATCAAGCCCAGCGTGGGGCGCTTGCGCGGGCACAACACCAGGAAGCCATTGCTGCGGGCACCGCAGAAACGTTCGGGGCATTGCTGCGCAAGCGCCCTGTCTTCGTGATCGTCACGCTGTTGGGGATGCTGATCGTCGCATCGTTGGTGTTGCTGCCATTTCTGTTGCTGCGCGGCTGACGGCGTTCAGCGCCGTGACCGGCTATGGTGGTGGGAGCGGGGCACATCCGAACACCTGTTGTCCTGACGCGCATTGAGTCAGCGCGGTCTGCGCTCGCTGCCTGCAGGGCGATGGATCGTTCGACAAGCGCTCGCTACCCGGGATCGGGCACCCTAAAATACCCGGATGATCACCAATACCGCGGCGTATCAATTCGTCACCGTCCAGGACCCCCAGCAGCTGGCAGACAGCGTGCTGCTACACGCCGAGCAGCAACTGCTGAAGGGCTCTGTGCTGGTGGCCGAAGAGGGCATCAATCTGTTTCTGGCGGGCGACGCCGAGCGGATCGGTGCGTTTTATCGCTGGCTGCAGACCGACCTACGGTTTGCGCAGATGCGCATCAAGTACAGCCAGAGCACGCAGCAGCCATTTGCGCGGCTCAAGGTCAGGGTCAAGCCGGAGATCATCAGCTTCCGTCGCGACGATGCATCGCCGCTGCAAGGCCGTGCGCCGACGGTGACGCCTGCTGTGCTGCGCGAGTGGATGCGCAACGGACGAGATGACCGGGGGCGCCCGTTGGTGCTGTTGGATACGCGCAATGCGCAGGAAGTGGCCTATGGCACGTTCCAGGGCGCGTTGACCTTGCCGATCGACAAGTTCACCGAGTTGCCCGCAGCACTCGCGTCGCATCGTGCCGCATTGGCCGATGCGACGGTGGTGAGCTTCTGCACCGGCGGCATCCGTTGCGAGAAGGCTGCGCTATGGATGCAGGCCGACGGCATGGATAACGTGCTGCAGCTGGAAGGCGGAATTCTTGGCTATTTCGAAGAAGTCGGTGGCGAAGGCTATGACGGCCGCTGTTTCGTGTTCGACGAGCGCGTCGCACTCGATCCCGCATTGCGCCCGCTGGTGGACGATGCGCGGACCACAGAACCGGGAAAAGTCTGACCGGACGCGGCTGTATTGCCCGATGCAGCCGGTCCTGCGGGCGCTTGCATCATGCGAACACATTGCAATGTCACACCAGGCACGTGTGGTTACACGCAAAAGAGCGAACTTTTCGCTCTAACTTGAATGTAATACGTCGCATCGTGCTTGCCCTGAATTATTCACGGAGCTAGTCTGCACCAGCCAGCCGCACAGCGAGGACAACAAGGATGACCATCAGAGTTTTTCTGATCGACGATCATGCACTCGTGCGTACCGGCATGAAGATGATCCTGTCCAAGGAAGTGGACGTCGATGTCGTGGGTGAGGCAGAGAGCGGCGAGGCGGCATTGCCGCAGGTTCGTCAGCTCAAGCCGGATATCGTGCTGTGTGATCTGCATTTGCCCGGTGTCAGTGGCCTGGAAATCACCGAGCGCATCGTCAAGGGCGATTACGGCACGCGTGTGATCATCGTCTCGGTGCTGGAAGATGGCCCGTTGCCGAAGCGTCTGCTAGAAGCTGGCGCGTCCGGCTATGTGGGTAAGGGCGGCGACGCGCATGAGTTGTTACGCGCGGTACGCGAAGTCGCATTGGGGCGTCGTTATCTGGGCAACACGATTGCGCAGAATCTTGCGCTGTCCAATCTGGAGGGTGGCAGTTCGCCATTCGACGCCTTGTCGCCGCGCGAGCTGGAAGTCGCCTTATTGCTGACGCAAGGTCTGCGGCAGGAAGACATCGCCAAGCGGCTGAATCTCAGCGCCAAGACCATCAATACGCACAAGGCGCGCTTGTTCGAAAAAGTCGGTATCCAGGACAACATCGCTCTCGCACGCCTGGCGAATCAATACGGCCTGACCGATCCTGCTCGCACGATGTAGCGATTTTCACCCTCTGCAGTCGCCTCTGCGCGTTGGTTGAGCGTAGTTGAGTGATTCGGTGGACCTGAGTGTCTATGCGCCTGTTCGCTGTTTATGCATGGCAGTCCATGTGACTAACGAGCCGTAGCGAGCAATCGTCAGGTAAGTGAGGCAGGACCCCGACTGGGCGGATAGCGTGAGAACGGTGAGCGCCGCCTCACCGCGGGCCAGTGTGACGAGCCTGTGGCCGGCGTAGGCGACTGAAACTAACTGGACCGACTGCTCTACTGCAGCCAGCCGAACTGCGCGGTTGCAAGCGTCGCTTGATCGACATGCGGCGCACCGACCTGTCCGCTGCGCAGTGCACGTCCGATGCTGACCAGGAACCGCGCGTGTCTTGCTGCTGCGCAGGTGCTGTATTGACGCTCCATGTGCAGTCGTCATCTGCACTGCCGGTTGCCGGATTTCTTGATCGCGTTGATGCGAGGCAGCGTTGAAACCGCTGGATAAAGCCGAGGCCGTTCCCGTTGGGCCCGGTCTTTGCCCACTTGATTAGGGGGCAGACTGGTCAAGTCCTCAGGGCGAGGGGACAACATGTCCTTGCGAGCACCAGGCAATCGACGCTGCGTTGAACATTTGCCTGAACCGGGAATGCATCCAGTTCGACGCGTTGCATCGGTGTTGTCGTGGCGAATTGCGTACAAAAACAAAGCGGCCCGAAGGCCGCCGTGTTTGACGCAGACCTGGCCTGAGCAATTCGGGCCAGATCGACCAGGCGTTGCAACGATCAGTGATCGTCGCGCGGCTTGTTGGTGTCGTCTTCCTGTGCCGACCCAGTGCCGGCGTCAGCTGAAGGCGCTGCAGGCTTTGCGGCTTCGGAGACGACCACGGCCGGCTTCGGCTTGTCGGCCGCCTGTTCCTGCACCTGTACAGCTGCCTGCGGTGCTATTGGCGTCGACTGCACTGGCGCCTTGTGCGGTACCGACGTTGCAGCCGCCGACGACGCAGGTGTTGCGTCGGCCTTGGGAGCCAGCGCGTCCAGCATGGTCGTCTGCACCGGGGCATACGGCTTGCGCACCGGAGCTGCCTGCGCATCGTCCGATGCTGCGGCGGCCTGCGGGACCGTGGCGGTGGATGTCACAGCGACATCGACCGAGGGCTTGACCGCATTGGTCGGCTCGGCATGCGGCGCCTCGGCTGTGACCACGGCGGCCGGTGCCGCAGATGTTGCCGTTGCTGCAGGCGTCTGTTGCTCGGTAACAGGCGTTGCTGGTGCCGACTTCACGGGCTCGGATTGCACCGCACGCGTGACGGACTCCGATTGCACCGCAGGCGTTGCAGCGACCGCTGGAACAGCACGTGCCTGCGCATCGGCCGACGGTGCCGCAGTCGCAGTGTCAGCCGATGCATTGGGCACCGGCTTGGCCGGCGTGACCACCGTCGCTTCGACCACCGACGCGGTTGGGGCAGAGGGCTCGACAGGCTTGGTAACCGCAACCGGTGCAGCGTGGGCTGCCTCAGCGTTGGGCGTTGCAGTTGCAGGTATCGCAGCCGCTGCCGTGTGGGCGGCAGCGGTCGATGCAACCGCAGCCGGAGCGTCACCCGAGGTCGCGTCAGCAACCTGAGCGTGCGTGACGACCGGGGCAGGTGCCGAAGCCGCAGCTGTCGGGACAACCGGGGACGGTGCAATTGCCGGAGCCGCAACGGTCGGCTGTGCCGCCGGCGCAGCCGCCACTGTTGCTCCATCGCGTGCTCGGTCCGCTGCATCGGCAACCGGTGCCGATGCCTGCTGTGCGAACGACGATGCAGCGTTCGAGACCGGCGCGGTGGTCGACGTCATGTCGCTGTCCGATTGCGTTTCCGCACGTTCTTTGGGAACCGGACGCGGTTTCGGCGCTGCCGCTGCAGTGGTCTCGGGCCTGGTACGGGCGGCCGGGGCCGGTGCGTCATCGTCGAAGTCGAACTCCGGCTGGCCTGCACGCGGAGCGGCGGATGCCGAGTTCTGCGTACCGGCTTCGTCGCCCTCGTTGTCACCATCGAGATCGCCGTCTGAATCACCGTCCAGATCGTCCGTTTCCAGACCATCGGCGTTGCTGCCGCCTTCACCATTTGCACCGGCGCCACGACGACGACGACGACCGCCACGACGGCCGCGACGACGACGGCTTCCACCTTCGCCATTGGCCGCATCGTCGCCCGACGCGTCCTGGGTCTGGCCATCCGCACTCGCGTCGACGCCGTGATCGGCGGTGGACTCGCTCACCACAACGTCGACCGGATGGGCCTGATTGGCTTCGTTCGCGGTGGTTTGTGTGTTGGCAGGTGCAGCGGTGTCGGCAATGGCCGCAACGACAGTCGAGGTGGTTGCCGTTGCTGCGGTCGACGTCAGCGTCTGTGCCGAAGCTGTGCCTTCCTCATCCTGACGCGCCGGGCGCGGCTGCCGTTCGGACGGCACGCCGTCCTGCTGTGCAGGTGCACGTGGCGGACGCGGCGTCTGGTTCTGCTGCTTGGGCTTCTGCTGCTGTGGTTGCTGTTGCTGCTGCTTCGGTGCCTGCGCTTCGTTGCGCGGCGGCTTGGGTACCTGCACCTGCTGCTGGGCCTGGGCGCCAGCTTGTGCGGCCTGGCCGTTCTGGCCATTGGCCGGCTGACGGCGCTCGTCGCGACGCTCCTTGTTGGCACCGTTGCCGTTGCCGCGCTGCTGATTGCCACCGTTGCCGTTGCGGGCATCGCGACCGTCGCGACGTTGACCGCCACGCTCGCCGCGCTCGTTTCGATTATTGCGGCCTGCATCGTTCTGGCGCGGACGCTGGTTCGACTCGGCTGCAGGAGCAACCGGCTCGACACCACCGAAGATGCGCTTCAGCCAGCCAACCACACCGGTGACCGGTGCCGGAATCGGCACAGTCACGACCGGGGCCGGTGCGGGAGTCGGTGCGACCGGGGCAGGGGCCTCTTCACGCACCGGAGCCGGCTGGCTCGGCTTGATCGAGGTCACCGCAGGCGCTGCCGGAATGTTCAGCTGTGCCTTGGTCAGCGCATGCACCGGCAACTTGCGCGGCGTGCCGCGCTGGTAGCTGGGCTTGCCGCTGTCTTCGCCCAACTCGTTTTCGCGCAGGCGTGTGACTTCGTAGTGCGGCGTGCGCAACTGCTCGTCGGCGACGATGATGATCGGCGAATCGTGACGCTGCTCGATCTCACGCAGCGCGCTGCGCTTCTCGTTGAGCAGGTAATTGGCGATCTCCACCGGGGCCTGGACCAGCACCTGTCCAGTGTTTTCCTTCATGGCGTGTTCTTCGGCCACGCGGATGATCGACAGCGACAGCGATTCCACGCTACGCATGCGGCCATGGCCATCGCATAGCGGGCAGACGATCTGACTGGACTCGCCCAGGCTCGGACGCAGGCGCTGACGGCTCATTTCCATCAGGCCGAAGCGCGAGATGCGGCCCAGCTGCACGCGTGCACGGTCGTACTTGAGCGCGTTCTGCAGCTTGTTTTCGACTTCGCGCTGGTGCTTGGTCGACGCCATGTCGATGAAGTCGATCACCACCAGGCCGCCGAGGTCGCGCAGGCGCAGCTGGCGTGCGACTTCTTCGGCCGCTTCCAGGTTGGTCTGGAACGCGGTCTCTTCGATATCGCTGCCCTTGGTGGCGCGCGAGGAGTTCACGTCGACAGCGGTGAGCGCTTCGGTCTGGTCGACCACGATCGAGCCGCCCGACGGCAGCCGCACGTTGCGCTCGTAGGCGCCTTCGATCTGCGATTCGATCTGGAAGCGGTTGAACAGCGGAATGTCGTCGGTGTAGTGCTTGAGCTTGCGCAGGCTCTGCGGCATCACCTGCTTCATGAATTCCTGGGCGTCGGCATACAGCTCCGGCGTATCGACCAGGATTTCGCCGACGTCGGCGCGCAGGTAGTCGCGCAGTGCGCGGATGATCAGGCGCGATTCCTGGTAGATCAGAAACGCGGCCGGCTTGCTCAGCGCAGCCTCGGCGATCGCCTTCCAGGTCTGCAGCAGGTAATCCAGATCCCACTGCAGTTCTTCGGCGTCACGGCCGACACCGGCGGTGCGGATGATCACGCCCATGTCGTCGGGGATATCGAGCTTGTCCAGCGCTTCCTTCAGCGCGGCACGGTCTTCGCCTTCGATCCGACGCGACACGCCACCGGCGCTCGGCGAATTGGGCATCAGCACCATGTAGCGGCCGGCCAGCGAAATGAACGTGGTCAGGGCGGCGCCCTTGTTGCCACGCTCTTCCTTGTCGACCTGCACCACGATTTCCTGGCCTTCGCGCAACAGCTCGCGAATGGTCGACTTGTTGTGGTCGACGCCGGCCTGGAAGTAATCGCGGGAGATTTCCTTCAACGGCAGGAAGCCATGGCGCTCGGCGCCATAGTCCACGAACGCCGCCTCCAGAGAGGGCTCAAGCCGGGTGATACGGCCCTTGTAGATGTTGGACTTTTTTTGTTCCTTGGACGGCTGTTCGATGTCGATGTCGTACAGGGTCTGGCCGTCCACAATCGCCACGCGCAGTTCTTCTGCCTGCGTTGCGTTGATCAGCATTCGCTTCATTGTTGCGTTCCTCACGCGCTCTACCGCGCGGAACGCCGTGACGTTTCGCCTCTGGAACAGCTTGTCGGCCCTTCGCGCAACGCGCGGACAGGCCTGACCAGGGTTTCCAGCGCTGCAACACCACGGCAGGCCGCGGGAGCGCTTGTCTTTAAGTTTTATAGGTGTTTCAGGGCCGGCAGCCGCGTCCGGATGGACCGGGGCAGCGCACGGGACATGTTCAGCGCAACGGTCAAAAACCGCCGGCGATGGCCGGGTAGGCCGGTGAGCCGCTAACATGGCCGCCCCTGGGGCGGTGGTCGCGCACTGTGCCGGAATCATCGGAAGTCAGGCTTCTGGCCTATCAACTTCCAACGAAATCAAACCCTTATCTCGCTCGCCGAGTGTAACAGAATAAAGAGCCGGATGACCGACCCCCAGCCCCCCAAGCCGCCCGCCGACCGTGTGGGCGTGCGTATTCTCAAAGTTCCGGAAGACCGCGCTGGGCAGCGGCTGGATAATTTTCTGCTCGGCCAGCTCAAGGGTGCGCCGCGCAGCCTGATCTACAAGCTGGTCCGCAGTGGCCAGGTGCGGGTGAATGGCGGGCGTGCCAAGGCCGAGCGCAAGCTCGAAGGCGGCGAGGAAGTGCGCATTCCACCGGTGCGCGTCAACGAGGAGGGCGACAAGGCAGCGCCGCCGTCTTCGTTTATGGCGCGGCTGGAGGCGTCGATCGTGTTCGAGGACGCGCGCCTGCTGGCGCTCAACAAGCCCACCGGCGTCGCCAGCCATGGCGGTAGCGGCATCAGCTTTGGCGCGATCGAGACCTTGCGCGCGCTCCGCCCGAACCAGACCCTGGAGCTGGTGCACCGGCTCGATCGCGATACATCCGGCCTATTGATCGTGGCCAAGAAACGCTCCGCGCTGACCGAATTGCAGGCGCTGATGCGTGAGGACGATCGCGTCGAAGGGCGCGGCATCACCAAGCGCTACCTGACCTTGCTGGTGGGGCGGATGCCGGACGGCGTCATGACCGTCGACGCACCGTTGCATATCGGCCTGCGTCAGGGCGGCGAGCGGCATGTGCAGGTCAATGCGATCGGCAAGCCGTCGCTGAGCCACTTCAAGCTGCTGGAACGGCGCGGCGGGCACTCGTATTGCGAAGTGCGCATCGAAACTGGCCGCACTCATCAGATCCGCGTACATGCCCAGCACCTTGGCCACCCGGTCGCCGGCGACGATAAATATGGCGAGGCCGAGGTCAACAAGCGCCTGCGCGATCAGCTGGGTCTGAAGCGGCTATTCCTGCATGCGGCCTCGCTGGAGTTCGCCTTGGATGCGGGCAAGACTCCTTACGTGCTGAGCGCGCCGCTGGCCCCGGAGCTGGCCGAGGCGCTGGATCGGCTGGGGCGCTGACATAGCTATTTCAGGCTGCGCGCGCCTCTCGTTTCGCGTACCTGGCACGTGATGACCGTCGTTCAACAGGACATCGGCGGTGCTGCTGCTGTTTCGGCTTGGTGAGCCGCTCCAGGGCAGCGGCCGTCACAGCCGGCCACTGCGTCGAAGCTCTGTCAGCCACGCTTAGCTGTCGTGATGATGGTCGCGATGCTGTGGTGCCTGTGCACGAGCGGGCGGACGTTGCGCATGCATTTCTGCCGGGTGGGCAGGAGTAGGGCGCGGAGGTGCGAAGGAAACCATGCGCTGCGGGTGCTGTTGCGGCTGGGCCTGGGGGATCGGCCGCGGCTCCTGGCGCGGCGGCAGTGACTGCGCACGTTCCACCCGTTGCGGTGGCGCCAAGGCAGCTTGCTGAGGTGGCGCAGTCCGCTGCTGCTCGTGCATCTGTGGAAACTGGAATTGCGCCGCTGTTGGCGCACGATGATTGACATCGTGTGGGTCGCGGTTGGCAAGCGCAGCGTGCGCAGTGAGTGCTGGAGGTGCCGAACGGGGCTGCTCGAACGCCGGCAGGCGGGCCGCAGTGCTCGCCTGATGCAGCGGCTGTAATTGCGCCATGCGCTGTTGTGCAACCGGTGCCGCGGATATGCGGACCGCCGAATGCGCGCCAGAGGCGAGCATCGGTGCGGGGATATTCGTTGCGCGTAACGTTGTCTGCGCCTGCGACGGCATATTTGCCGGCATCGTCGCTGCAGCACGCGTTGCCACTGGGCGGCCAGGCTGCAGCATCTGCCGGTCAAAATGCGGCGCTGACAAGTGCGCATAGTCGGGCGGACGTGGAGCGTTGGCGGGCGAGGGCGCTATGCGATTGGGGCGCTGCAGGTTTCTGAGCGACTGCGCATCTGCTGCCGCGGCGACCGGCAAGGCCGCGCGGTTGACCGGCAGCCCTGTCGGCGTCAGTCCGGGAACCGGCGTAGATGCCGCAGTGCTGTTGGGCCCATACCGCTGGTTCTGCCGCACGTACGAGCGCGCGTCGATATAAGTGCTGCGGTTGTTGATGATGGTGGTGCGCGGTGCATAGACGTGGTTCTGGTACACCACGTAATGCGGTGCGGCCGGCGGTGCGTTCCAGTCCACGCCCCAGCTGTTCCAACCCCAGTGGTGCCACGCCGGTGCCGGTGCGGCCCAGCCGAACCAGCCGTGGTGGTGTTCCAGCGCCCTGCCGACCAACACACCGATGCCAAACGACACCACCCCGGTGGTTACCACGTCGCCCTGGTCGTACCAGCGCACCGGGCGATAGCGATAGTCGCGATAGACATCGACCGGCGTGCCGTAGACCACACCCGGGTCGTAGCGCGGCACGTACACCACCTCTGGCTGCGCGGGTTCGATGGTGATGACTTGCGACGGCGGCGGAACACGTTCGCCATCCAGGATCGGCGTGACCACCACATGCCGCGCCACCTGGACCTGCTGTTGCGGCGTGCTGCGCAGGTGGCCGCTGGCTTGAGCGCGCTGGCGCATGATCTGCACCGCGTTGAGGACATCGTTGGGGTCATGCGCGTACGCATCGCCGAGCGCGCGGGTCCAATCGAGATTGCCGGCCAGCTGGTCCACCACATCGGGGAAGGCGGTCAATGCCTTGACGCTGGGATCCCACGGCTGCGACACCGTGGCCTGCGCGCGGTCAGTGGCCGCCAAGTTGCGATTGCTGTGCAGCCAGTCCTGCGCGGTGAGCACCTGATCCGGGTAGACCGAGGCCGCCAGGGTCTGGGCCAACAGCTTGTCCGGAAAAAGGGCGATCGGAGCGACCAACCGATACAGCTGATCGGCCGTCGGCGGCGTGTAGGCGGGGGCTGTGGAGGCGGGTAGTTCGACTGGAACCGCTGCGGTTGCCGAAGGTACGGTGCGTTGGCAGCCGACCAGTGCCAAGGCGCCGCTGGATGCGATTGCCAGCGCCAAGCCAATGCGCCCCTGTGACCATGGTTGCATACGGCACCTCGCTGTGTGCGCGTTGATGACGCGCGTACGATGCGCCGCATTCGATGTCTGGAAGCTTGCTGACGTGGTGCCGGTAATGGCCTGGCACGGCAGCGTTCAGCAGGACTGCGCGTTGACGAATCGCAGCGCCGCAGAGCGTGCGCAAGGCCGCCTGTGCGTTACAACGTCAGGGCAGTATTTGGTGGCACGCGCGCACGTTGCCTAGCAGCGGCGTCGGCCCGGACCATGCTTGCATGCGGAAAACCTCAGCTCTCACAACAAGCAGCACAGGTTGTTGCTCGCGACCGGCGCGCCACGCCTCACGGCGCTGCGAAGCGGAACAACACCAGACTGATCGCCAGCGTGGCCATACCCGATACCAAGCCGTAGACCGTTTCATGGCCTTGTGCGTAGCGTTTTGCCGCCGGCAACAGTTCGTCCAGCGCCAGGAACACCATCACCCCGGAGATCAACCCGAACACCGTGCCGAACACCGCTTCGGATAACACGTTGGACAGCGCCAGATAGCCGATGCCGGCGCCGATCGGTTCGGCCAGGCCGCTCAGCAGGCTGGCGCCGAAGGCATAGAACTTGTTGCGCGTGGCGAAATACACCGGCACCGCGATCGCGATGCCTTCGGGAACATTGTGGATGGCGATGGCGAATGCCAACGGCATGCCCACTGCCGGGCTTTCCAGCGTGGCGAAGAACGTCGCCAGCCCTTCCGGAAAGTTATGCGCGGTGATCGCGATGGCGGTCATCAGGCCGACACGACGAATGTAGGCGCGGTTGTCGTCGCGAAATTGCGGGTCGTCGGTGGACAGGCTCTGGTGCGGGTTGGGCACCAGGCGGTCGATCACCATGATCAGCAGCATGCCGCCCAGAAAGGTCAGCGTGCCGAAGGTAAAGCCCAGCTTGTCGTTGTAGGCGTTGGAAAATGCAGCGATCGACTTGTTGAGGATCTCCGACAACGACACGTACACCATCGCGCCACCGGCAAATGCCAACCCGAACGCCAACAGGCGCGGATTGGGCTTTTTGGCGAACACCACCATGAGACTGCCGAGGCCGGTGGCAAGTCCCGCGGCCAAGGTGACCGCCAGCGCGGTCCAGACGTTTTGTGATGACACCTCAAGCATGCGACGCGACGACCTCGTGGAGTGGGAAGCGATCCTGGTGTGCTCAGCGCAATCACGCGACCACTGGCGGCAGCAGGATGGTCAGGCATGGATGACGAAGGCGTGGTGTCGAAGACAGCCGCACGTTCATGTGCAACCACCGGCCAAGGCGAGCGGTGTCGATGAGCGATGCATCGCGGCGTAGAGCGTCTTGCCCGTCGTCGCTGAGTCAGAGCCGTTGCAGCACGCTGACGGCTGCGCTCAACCGCCGCGGCGCGCGCGTTCTTCGATGGCGAAGCATTCGTCCGGACGCGGCACCGGCGGCTTGAAGGCGACCGGCACCTGGATGGTCTGCGGCACGGCCTGGCCATTGCGGGTGGCCGCCTTGAACTTCCATTCGCGCACACGCTTTTGTGCAGCGTCATCCAGCACCGGCTGGCCGCTGCTCTGGGTCACCGCCACCTCGGTCGGTGTGCCTTCGGTACCGACGACGACCCTGAGCACGGTGGTGCCACCGACCCCGGCGCAGGCCAGCTCCGGTGCGTACTCAGGCGGCGGCGTCTTCAGCGCAGCAAGCTCTGTGGGGGCCACCGCAGGCGCGGCAGCCTGTTGCGGTGACTTGCCGCAGCCGCTGAGGCCGGCCGCCAGACACAGGCCGGCGAGGGCAGCGCGAGAAATGGTCATGCAGTGACTCCCTGATCGTAGAGTTGCGCGGTCTTGGCCGCGCAGATGAAGTCGTTTTCGCTCAGCCCGCCCACATCGTGGGTGGAATAACGCACCACCACCCGGTCGTAATGCACACCCAGATCGGGGTGGTGGTCTTCGCGATGGGCAATCCAGGCCAGCGCATTCACGAAGGCGAGGGTGCGGTAATAGTCCGCAAAGCGGAAGGTGCGCGTGATGGCCATGCCGGCCTCGGCCAGCTCCCAGCCGGGTATCTGCGGCAGCAACTCGGCCAGGCGGGCCTCGCCAAGCTTGTGGTCGCTACCCTTGCGCGGAAGGCAATGGGCCTGCTCCAGGGGAATCAGATCGGTCATGACGGTCTCGCAGGATGGCGGACGGCGCACCCACCAGGATCACGGTGTTCCATGAGCGAGGGCGCTTTGAGCGGTAGAATAACCCGCATGATCCAGATATCCGACAAAGCCCAAACCTATTTCCGCAAGCTCATCGAACGCGAAGGCGTGCCCGGCATGGGCGTTCGCCTGAGCGCGGTGGACCCTGGCACCCCTCGCGCAGATGCCAGGCTTGAGTTCGCAGAGCCTGCGGACCTGAGCGGCGACGAGTGGGCCATCGACTGCGATGGCTTCACGTTATATGTGGCCGCCGCCAGCGTGCCGTGGGTGGATGGTGCCGAGGTCGACTACGTCACCCAGTCCACCGGCAACCAGCAGTTGACCATCAAGGCGCCCAAGATCAAGGGCGAAGCACCGGCGGATTCTGCCTCGATGGTGGAGCGCGTGCGCTGGGTGGTGGAAAACGAGATCAACCCGCAGCTGGCATCGCACGGCGGACGTGTGGCCGTACAGGAAGTCTCGGCCGACGGCGTGGTGCTGCTGCGCTTCGGCGGCGGTTGCCACGGCTGCGGCATGGCCGATGTCACGCTGAAGCAGGGCATCGAAAAGACCTTGATGGGACGCGTACCCGGCGTGATTGCGGTGCGCGATGCCACCGACCACGCCACCGGCGACGCACCGTACATTCCGCGCGACAGCGCGGCCTGATTCCGCGTCACCGGTGACAACGGCTGCCGATCTGCTGCATGCGCTGCGCGCGCGCATGCCGGCCAAGCTCATTCTGGATCGGCGCACCGGCCTGCCCTACGGTTGGGCGATCTGGATGCGCAACCGCGACGACGCGGCGGCGCCGTTCAACGACGATCAGGTGATGGATGTGCTGTTGGCACGTCCGTCAGTTGCGCATGGCGCAGGCACTGCCGCGACGCTGACGCCGTTCCAGGCATTTCGCAGCCTGTGGTGGCAGCACTGGGAGCCACGCCCGACCGATCAGCGCCGGCAACACTGGCTCGCGCTGCTGGGTAGTCTGTTGATCCACATCGGCTTCATCGCGCTGCTGATCTGGGTGGTCACCGTGCGCTGGGCGCCGGACGAAACCAAACCGGGCGAAGAGTCGCGTGTGCGCATGACCTTCATCGGTGACGGTGCAGCGGAGCAGGGGGGAGGGCAAGCAGAACCTTCGGCGGCGGCACAGGCGGCACAGGCGGCGTCTGCCGACGCTGCCGACGCTGCCGCCGCGCAGCAGGCCAGTGCGGGTGCGGCCCCTGGTGAGTCTGCACAACCGACGACGCCCGCATCGGTACCGCCGCAGGCTGCCGCCGAGCCTGTCGATGCAACCAGCGCTGCGCAGGCGCAGGAAAGCGCGCCGGAGCCGGTTGCCGCCGCTGCCAGCGAGCCGGTGACACCGGAGGTGCCGCAAGTGACGGTGCAGGTGCCGGAAGTGACGATCGAATCACCGCTGCAGGTGACCGAAACTGCGGTCGCCACCAACGAGTTTGTGGTTCCTCCACCGCCCAGCATCGCCGTGGCGCCGCGAGCGATGACGCCGACCGCGCCGCAAGTGGAGGTGCGTCAGCGCGAGATCCAGACCGTGACCGACCGGCCGCAGCTGCGCGAATTGCAGCGCCCGGCCGCAGCCGTGGCCGTGCGATCTGCCGATGCACCTGCCGTGCGCGAACGCGAAGTCGTAGTGCCGGACCGGCCGCAGGTTGCAGCACCGACGATGCGTCCCAGGGAAGTCACTCCAACCGTACGCATGCCCGAGGTGGCGGTGCGCACCACGGAACTGCCCAACGTGCCGGAGCCGGCACTTATGCCGGCGCCTGTGCCGCCAACCGCACCGGCAACTGCCGCACCGACGTCGGCACCGCCTACATCGACAGCGACCGCCTCCGTTCCGCAGCCGGCACCCGCTACATCCGCACCGCAGGCAACAGCGTCATCGGCCAAATCAGAGCAGTCCAGTAACAGCGCTGCCGCAGCGTCTTCGTCAACCAAGCCCGCGACCAATACCGCTGCCGGGCCAGCAGCGGCGGACCGCAGCGGCGGCTGGGACGTCGCTGCCAATGCCGACGACTGGAGCAAATCCGACCGCAACCGCCGTGGCGAAACCACCGGCGCCAACGGCCAGCGCGATGGCATGTTCAATAGTGACGGCAGCGTGCGCGTGGCGGGGGCAGGCGATGCCGGCAAGGGAGCCGGCGACCGCGGACCGCCCGGCAGCGACACCGACACCTGGACCCGCGACCAGATCGCCCAAGGCGGCACCTGGCTCAAGCGCCCGCCGTACGGCTACACGCCGACCTCGCTGGATAAGTACTGGATGCCCAACCAGTCGCTGCTGCAGGAATGGGTGCGCCGTGGCTTGAAGAAGATCGAGATCCCGATTCCGGGCACCACCACCAAGATCAGCTGCGTCGTGTCGTTGCTGCAATTCGGCGGTGGCTGCGGCCTGAGCGACCCCAACCTCAACGATCAGCCCGCCACCGCGCGACCGCCGCCGGATATACCGTTCAAGCGGGAGCTGCAGGAGGACAAGGAGGCGGTGCGCCGTGAGGGCGAATGAGGGTGCTGCACGATGAGCGTCCAGCACAGCTCGATGGAGCGAAGCGGGGCACTCGCTTACATCAGCGGCGTGCGTCAATGCGCCTCCAGCTGGTGGGTGGGTGCCACGGCGTTTGCGGCGACCAAGGCGAAAGGTCTCAATGACCAGCGGCGGCCGTGAGTTTTTGAAATGGCTGGCTGCCGTCTTTATGACGGGCGATCACGCCCTGAAGATTCTGGGGCTGGGCTACGTCCCAGGCATCGCCGAATTGGGGCGCGTGGCCTTTCCGTTGTTTGCGCTGGTTTTGGCCTACAACCTTGCTCAACCTAACGCCGATATCGAAAAATCGGTCAAGCGCTTGTTTCTGTGGGGCATCATCGCAACGCCTGTGGTGGCGATCGCATTTCAAAACGTATTCCCGCTGAATGTGCTGTTGTCGTTTGCGTTAGCGGCTGCGTGCATTCTGGCAATCGAACGACGTCAATGGACGTTTTTGGCAGTGTGCGTATTGCTTGTACCGGCAGCGGTCGATTATCGATGGGCTGGCGTGGCCGTCGTGCTGGGCGGCTGGGTGTTCTGGCGCAATCCTTGGCAATGGAGATTATCGAAAGGAATCTCTGCGCTGGTGTTGCTTGTACTGCCGGTGTCGCTAGTTTGCTTCTTTAGCGATACGTTCTGGGCGCTATTGGCGTTGCCTCTGCTGTTGCTTGCACGCATAAACATTCCCATTCCGCGCACCCGCAGTGCGTTTTATTTCTATTACGTGGGACATCTTGTTTTTCTGATGGGGCTATTTTACGCAAACGTGTGACGTGGAAAGTCGGTCAGGAGCATGTGGGGCACGAGGGCGCCGAAGTTCATGCGGGGCGTCAACAGTGATGGCAAGGCTGTCAGCGCGCCGAGCCCGGTAAAGGAATGTTAGTCCTGAAACCGAGGTGTTCTGACATAATATACATTGGCTTACACGCTAAGCCTTTGATCTATCACGCGGGGCCATAACCCCGTGCTCGAAAAGTTGAAGTCTGGACGCCGGCAAGGAACGCACGGTGATCCGAGAAAAAGCCACGTTGCCCGGCCAGGGCACGATATCCCCAGTTGAGCACCCGAAGCGTATCGACCCTCATGGCTCGGTACACGAAACGCGAGTTTCGCGGAGGCGTTCATGACGGCCCGCGAACCGATGGTGCCGCCCGACGTCGATCTGCGCGGAATGCCGTACATGCCGCTGGATGTGAACCGTCTGCGCGATAGCGGGATGGCGATCAAGGCAACTGGCGATGAGTTCCGAGCGGCGATCCTGCTTTGGTGTGCGTGCTGGCATGAGGTGCCGGCCGCGAGCCTGCCTGACGACGACGAAATCTTGGCCAGCTACGCCGGGTATGCACGCAATTTGCGGGCGTGGAAGCGCTTGAAAGTCGGTGCAATGCGAGGCTTTGTCCTCTGCAAAGATGGCCGCTACTACCACCCACTGATCGCCGACAAGGCTGCGCAAGCGTGGACTGAGCGCCTTGAATTTCAAGGCATGCGTGAAAACGACCGTCTACGTAAGGAGCGCGAGCGGCAGGACCGTGTAGATATCTTCGGCAAACTCCGAGCTTATGGCGTTGTCCTTCCATACAACACGCCGACCGGCAAATTGCGAGAGCACCTAGCAGATCTGGAAGCGCCTGCCGACAGTCACGGGGAAGTCACTGTGACGGGGCACGCACATGTCACGGCTAATAAGGGAAAGGGAAGTGAAAGGGAGAGGGAAGGGAGAGGGAAGGGAGCTTTAAAAGCCTCTTCTCCAAACAATACGAGCGCTGAGAAACCACTAGAGGACGCGGCTGAGCTGGCGCGCGTGCTGCGTGATATGGGCTGGAACGAATGCGCCGACGGGCATCCAGACCTGATGCAGGCCAAGGCCGAGGGCATTACAGCCAACGACATTCGGGCTGCAGCCGCAGGCAAGGCTGGCAAGCCAATTCGGTACGTGGTCAATCGAGCGCGCGGAATGCGCGACGATGCAGCCGAGTCAGCCGGCCAGCCTGGCAACGTCGTGCACATCAAGACAGCCGAGCAACAGCAGGCCGACGAGGCCAAGCAACTGCGGCGTGCACTCGACGACAAGATCCTGCAGGTGCAGAACGATCACCGCCTTGAGCTGATCGACGACAGGACCCGTGACCAACGCATAGCCGACATACGCGAAGCGATCGCAGCGCTGGACACCATGGCCGGCACCGCGAAGGAGGCTCGCTAGTGATCCGTTCTCCCATTGAATTGCGCGCAACCACAGTTGTGCCGCTCCACGCACCTGGCCCTCAGCACGCCCGCGAAGCCTTACAGGGCAAGGGCAACCGCTGGGCCCGGCCGTTGCCAAGGTTCCACGGGGGCAAAAAAGCGAACCGGCGTGGCAGTGCTCATGGCATCGCTAAACCATTGATTCCATTGGGTCTGTGCCGTGTCGTGTGGATCGGGACGGTACGGCGTGAATGTTCCACGGGCACCCCCCCTTCCGATCAGCCGTGGAACATCCCCCCCGGTCCAACTATTGCCCTCCCGAAAAATGGGATGGGGTCCAGGGGCCGTTTTGCCCGGGCGGGTGCGCAATGACGGGCATCCCACTGCCGGCGCCGGTGCTGGAGGCGTTGGCGTTGCTGCCGAACGGACTGCAACTTCCAGCGCATCGTGCATGGCTGATGGCCGACTCGCAGCGGCTCGCTGAGGCGATGCGCCGCATCGAGGCGCAGGTGATCGCGCCAACAGCAATGGCCGAGCTGTGGCTGTGGCTGGCGCATCTGGTGATCGATTGCGGCTCGCGTGCATCGACGACCGGCGAATCCTATGCCCGCACTGTAGGTCGATGGCTACAGTGGTGTGCGGCTAACGGCGTGGACCATGCCGTGGTGACCGTGACCGAGTTCGACCGCTGGCAGCGTTGGTTAGCGATCGAATGCCGCAACGGCGCCGTGTGGCGTCGCCGGCAGGTGCATGCGCTGCGCGGCTTCTACGACTGGCGTCGCTCGCGCGGGATTGCAGCCACGAACCTTGCAGCGGACATCACAGGCCCGCGCGTGAAGCCGAAGCCTGCACGCAAGTACACCGATGACCACCTGCGCGCCTTGTTCCGCTCGATCGAGCAGATGCCGCAGGTGCGGCAGGTGCGCGACCGTTGTGCACTGTTGCTGCTGCTTGCCACCGGCATGCGGCGCGAGGAGCTCTGCACACTCCGGCTTGAACAGCTGGAATTGACCGCGCGTACCGGTGTCGTACGCATCACCGGCAAGGGGGCCAAGGAGCGCGATGTCCCCTTTGAGGGACCGGTTGCCGCCTCTGTGCATGCGTGGCTGGAGCAGCGTGAAGCGCTGCCGTTCCAGCTTGATAGCACCGCGTTGTTCGTTTCGCTGAGCACCGGCACGCGCGGTCAGGCACTGTCCCTGCGCAGCTTCGAAACGATGGTGGCGCATCACGCCAAGCGGGCGAAGTTGCGCGAGTGGGGAATCCATCGGTTTCGCGTCACGTTTGCCACCCAGCTGTACGACGAGGGTGCCGACATCGAGACCATCCGCGCGCTCATGGGCCACGAGAGCATCGAAACCACGCGGCGCTATCTGGCTGTATCCGAGCGTGCTCGCCGAACACGGCTGAGCGCAGACCGCCAGCACCGCGTGCTGGGGACGAAACCTACGGGCACGCCGCTCTGGGCGCGTATCGCAACAGGGGAGGTGGTGCGTGATTGAGGGCGTGAGTTTCAGCGAGCAAGGCGAGCAGGTGACTGACTTTGAAGTTACGCTGCTGCAGCAGTACCAGGCACAGGACCAAAGTGTGCTTGGTGCATTGGCGCGGCGGTTGTTGGCTGAGTTCGGGCCGCGCCACGGCACGCAGGCGATGGCGGCAGTGCTGGATGAGCTTGGGTCGGAATACATCTACGTCGCCCGCCGCAAGCATTTTTTTGCCGGTTTTTGGAGGCAAGAGCGCGATCAGCTGATCGCGCAGATGGCCGCCAATGGTGACTCCTGCAGCGAGATCGGGCGCGTGTTCGGAATGAACCGCACCGCGGTGCACAAGCGCATGAAGCGTCTCCCGGTTAAGGGGACAGGCAACGGCCCGGCGGGCAAGACTCAGGCATGACCGCCATCCGTCCCCGTCGCAAATTGAGCCCTGCGGAGTTGAAGCAGCGCCGCGAGGCCGCGCAGAAATCCACCGGCCCCCGCACGCAGGAGGGCAAGGCCCGTAGCAGCCGAAACGGTTGGAAACATGGGCTGACCAGCAAGATCCATATCGCGAGTTTCGACAGCGGTATCCAGTCGCTGCTCGGCGCCGTTGGTCGCCCGTGCTTGAGCACCTGCGCAAAGTACCCATGCCCATTGGTGGAAGACGGCACCACCAGCCCCGGCGGCAGCTGCATGGACAAGCAGGTTTACGTCCAGGCATTCACCGCGCTGATCGATGCGATGCAGAGCGGCGCGATGGAGGGTGTGCACGGCATCATGGCTGCTGAGGCATCTGCAGCTCTGCAGTTGATGCACGAGCTGCGCACCACCATCAGCGCGGACGGTTTGGTGGTGAAAGTACCGATGATCAACGACGAAGGCCGAGTGATCACGCGCGACGACGGCAGCGAGGTGATCGGCAAGATGATCCCGAACCCTGCCTACGAAATGTTCTTCAAGTCGCTGGAGCGCATGGGCATCAGCCTGCCGGAGATGCTGGCGACACCGAAGTCGAAGGCAGCGGCCAAGGTCGACGACGAACGAGCAGACGCAATGCAGACCATCCTTGGCGGCATCTTCCAGCGCGGTACTGCCGGCAAGCGTCCGGCGTTGCCGGCCAGCGGGGAGTGACGCGCCAAAAATCCAGCGTCGGAATTCTGCAAGGGCAGATGCTCGATCGGGGCGTTTACAACGTCGACGAGTTCGAGGCGTGGCTGGCCGATCGCGGATGGGCGTGGCGCCAATTGGAGCGGGGTGATTATGGCGTCACCCTTGACGAGGCGCTTGTGCTCTATACGTTCGAAGACCCGTTGCGCTGGGCCGAAACATTTCTGTTCGAGCCGGACAGCGGGGACCCGTATCGCTTTTGGGATTACCAGCGGCCCAGCGTGCAAGCGTGGATGCAGGACGTTGTCCACCAGGACGGTGCCGAGTGCGGCAAGACGCGCGAGATCATTGCGTTGGTGGCATGGGCGGGCTGCACGGCTGTGGGTGGCCGCGTCGCCAACCCGTCGTCGCTGGTCGCCGCGCCGCAACAAACGCATTTGGATGAAATCATCCTGGCGCTGGAGGAACAATTCGGCGTTGCAGATGGGGCCGGCCAAAAAACGCTGATCCAGCACTTTTGGCTGAAGCCGAAGAAGACCCCGCACACCATGCATCGCTTCTACGCGCCGAACCCGGTGCGACCAGATCGCCCGAGTATTGCCCGCACGTATTACCGTCCAGGCGGTCACGACGGCGAAGCGTTCCGTGGCGTGCATGTCAGCGCGCTTGCGTTGTTCGACGAAGCTGCCAAGGTCAAGAACAAGACAATTTTCAGTGAGTTCTGGCGCGCCTTAAAACCGGGCTGCCGCTCGCGCGTGTATTCCGTGCCAGACGGCGATCGCGGCAGCGAGTATTTCCGCCTGACGCAGCAAGCCGTCGAGAATCTTCCGGTGGGCAAGCCCGGCAATCGGCTGTTCCGTTGGCAGCAGACGATGAAGCCCTACCCGTTTTGGGGTCCAGAGCGCGAGGCAGACATGCTCCGCCGTTTCAATGGGCGCAATACGCCTGGCTACCAGCGCAACGTACTTGGTGAGCACGGCCAAGCAGAGAACCCCGTGTGGCCATGGGGAATCTTGCTGCCCAATGTGGTGGACCGGCCGGACTATCGGGTCATCAAGCTGCATGCGGATCACGAGGCCGACATGCTTTCAGTCGAGGTCGCGCGTGTGGAGCTGAGCATGCAGCAGGGGCGCAAGATCGGCAGTTACGTCACCCTGTACGACGACGCGTGCCCACTGCGCCCGCTGCTCAAGGGGCGCGACGCCGACCGCCGCGCAGCCATGCTCAACATCCTGCGTCCCTATGTCACCGGTGCATCACAGGGCGTGTTCTGGGCCGGCGCCGACCTTGGCGAGCGCAATGACCCAACGGAGATCCTGTTGAGCGAAGAAGTCGGTACCGAGCTGCGCGACCTGGTGCGCATCCGTGCAATCGGCTTCCCGTACCACCTACAAGAAGAACTGATTGCCGCGCTGGATAGCTTGTTCCGACACCTGCCGTTCTGGGGCGCCGACCTTGGCAGCGCCGGCACGACAGTGGTGAAAGACCTGATCAGTGTTGACCGTTTTGTGCAATGCAATTTCGAGGATCGATTGGTGGGGTTCCATTTCCAGCAATCCGTCGAATGCATGGGCGAAGACGGCGAGCCGCTGCAGGAAGAGGACAAGCGCACCGGCGAAATGGTCACGCTCACAGCGCCGGCCAAGCATTGGGCCACGCAGTGCATCACTGCGCGCCTGCAGGCCGGTGGCTACGCCATGCCCTACGACCAGGACGCGCTCAACTCCATGTCCACTCAGACCGCCCGTGAGGGTGCTAAGTGGCCGATCTACAGCAAGCAAGACGACCACATCCCCGATGCGCGACGCCAACAGATGTTGCGTCGTCTGCGCAGCCTGCAAGACGAGGGCTACGGCGTCGACGTGTTTTCCTGCAGCATCATCGAAAGGACCGCCGCGTGAATCTCAATCCAGCCAGTTGGTTCCGTGGCAAGAGCACGGAACCGACACGCAACCAGGGTGGCGGCATCGCCGCATCCATCCGTGATACGCAGAACCTAGGTGTGTGGCAGGCGAGCATTGGGGGCTGGCAGCCGCGTACGGTATCGCCCTGGCTTTACGAGGCGCTGAAGGAGGCCGTGCCGATGCTCGACGGTGGGCTAGGGCGCATGGTCACGCTGGACGGCGTGCTGGGTGTGCAGGGCGACAACGACACGCTGGTCGCCGAGATCGAGGAGTGGATGGCGAGCGTGCCGGTCAACGACCTGGAGAACGGTTACCAGGCCATGTATGCCAGCCAGGGTGAGGAAATGTTCGAGCAGGGGCATGGTATTGCCGAGTTCGTTTACTCGCCGACCGGTCGCGATGTGGTGGGCCTGCGGGTGGCGGACAGCAAAGGCACGGCGTTCGTGCGAGACACCGACCGCATGCGCGTGTTCTATCGCAACCCCAACGCTTACAGTGACCGCCGGCCCGATGGCCTGGGCAATGTGGAAGCCATCTTGCAAGGCCGCGTGCGCGGTACGCTCACTGCGGGCCTTCTGTTGGAAGTTGGCTATGTCGAACTCGACCCTGCACAGCTCTCCATCGCCATCAACCGACCGGAGGCGGACAACCCCTACGGGACCTCAATGCTGCGTGCGGTGCCGTTTGTGTCGCAGATCCTGTTGCAGATGCAGAACAGCACGCGTCAGGTGTGGGGTCGATTTGGCGACCCAAGTTTCCACGTGGCGTTCTCTACCAAGAGCAACAAAATCGACAGCGCTGCTGCGCAGAAGCGTGCCGAAGCCATTGCATCCAGCCTGGCTACAGCGCTTGCCGCCAAGGCGCGCGGCAATAGTGTCGATGTGGCCACCGGCGTCGGCATGAACGACGAGATCAGCATCGACGTAATCGGTGCGGTAAACGAGGCACTGCAGATCGAATTGCCGGCGCGGCACATGATCGAACAGATCGTGGCGTCATTCGGCATTCCGGCGTGGATGCTGGGCGTTTCCTGGGCACAGGCGGCCGGTATCGCAGAGCCGCAATCCGAGTTGGTTCTGCAGGATGCCAAGACCCGGTTTGCGCGACGCGAAGCATCCTTGCGCAAACCGATCGAAGCAATGCTGCGTGCGCGTGGACGCACCTGGAAGAAGGGCGACTGGAAGCTGGTTCAGCATTTGCCTTCACTCACCGACGAGTTGAAGCGTGCGCAGGCAGAGTTCCTGCGAGCGCAGGCGGCCATGGTGCTAGGAAACACCTCGCAAGGTACGGGGCAGGGGCTAGACAACACACTGCGCTCGGCCGGGCGCCAGCCGCACAAGCATGGCCACGGCTGCATGCACACCAAAGCCAGTAGCGAAGACGCGGAGCCGTGGGCCGAACCTGACGACGCGCTGCCCGATATCGAGCAACGCACCATCGCGCAACTGCTGGCACGGTGGAAGCGCCTCCAAGCAGACGCTATGGCGCTGCTTGGTCTGAGCGCGATGAAGGCTGCAACGGTGTGGAACTTCGACCTGTCACTTATGGTGCAGATGGTATCGCTGGGCCAGTCATCGACGAGCGGCATCATTGATGATCTGGTGGCCGGTGCAATGGATGCTTACGAGCGCGGCACGATCAATGCGCGCGCGGAGATCGAATTCGATTGGACCGAGCCAGCCGTGCAACAGGCTATCCAGGCCTCGCGCGAGCGCATCAATGACAGCGTGCGCCGCGATGGCCTGTCGCGCGTCACTGATGGCGTGACGCGTGAGTACACCACTCGCATCGTTGGTGCGCTGTCGTCGGGTCAGTTCGATGGCGAGAATCCCGTGCAAGTTGCTGCAGCACTGGAAGACATGTTCGAAGATGGCAATAGCAACTGGGAGCGCCTGGCGCGCTCTGAGGTTGCCGACGCCCAGGTGCAGGGCAAACGCGAGATGTATCTGCAGGCGGGCTTTCAGCAGTACGACTGGATCACCGCCGGCGGCTGCATCATATGCGAGACGCTAGCCGCCAACGGACCTTACCAACTGGATGATCCGCAGGCTCCGTTGCCGATGCGTAGCAGTCATCCAAACTGCAGATGTTCGATAAGAGCTTCGAGCTAAGCTTCGGGCCAGCCACAGTAGCGCGCAGCCTCTGGCGACTGCAGTGCGGTCTGGATAACTAGAGCGTGGGCAAGCAGCTCTGACCAATTGCGTTCCTCGACCGTGCCACCGATTTCATCATGGAGCCGATCTCCGGCCGCCTCATCAAGGTAATCGGTTTTCGCTGGGCGCTTGCCCAGCAAAGCGTCCGCTCCGACATTGGCCAAGGCAAAGGCCGCATCGTAGATATACCTCTGCGGCGCCGCCCCGATGGACTGATCCCCATCGTTCGGCCTCACCAAGAACGCGCCGTTCCTATACTCCGTCGGTGGACTGATCATTCCGTTGACCGCGTTGACTGCACGCCGTAAAGATTCCATGCACTGTTCTCCGAATTGTTGTTGCCCAATCTAGCAGACAGGCAACGCGACAGCACGGAATCCTTCACCCATTGAGCGCTAAGACCTGGCGCCGCATGTCCCCTTGGGGGCGCGATGGAGGATGCCGTGAGCGAGCCGAACACCAAACTGTCCGAGATTCAAAACCTTCCTGCAGCCGAGCTGGCCGATCTTCTGCAGGGTCTTACGCTCGACGAGCTGACTGCGCTGCGCGCGATTGAGGTTGCTCAAAAGGACGGCGGTCGCAAAGGCGCTCTGGCCCATATCGATAGCGCCATCAAGGATGCCTCGGATAAAACAGCGTTGGACCAAGCCGCTATCGGCGAGGTTCAGCCCGCCGCCGGCAATCCGGCAGCCACGACGACCGGTCACGCAGAAGCAAGTTCGTTCGAGGCCGGCAATACTTTAGCTCTTGACGAAAATGGGCGTGTCATCGGCATGGCGCCGCGTGACATGCTACCCGCCACCGAAACCCCTGATTGGCAGCATGAAGCCTACTCCGGCCCGCTGAACATCCCGCAGGCCGATTGGCGCCGCCACAACATCAAGCCCGTGCGGGCGGTGCGCGAGAAGTGAGCGCGCAGAAGCACAAGCGGCTGCACCTTGCGATCAAGTCGGCCGGCGATGCCAGCGCCGAGCAGCTGACCGCGATCCGTCAGTACGCACTTGCGGATTTGCCTGCCGAGAAACTGTACGTGCGCACGTTCGCCATCGCGCACAACGCTATCGACCGGGACCGCGAATGCTTCGACGAAGCACTGCTGGCTGACTTCGCCCGCACGCTGCCGGGCAAGGGCCTCTTCATCAAGCACCCCAGCGGGTGGGATGGCGACAGTGGCCCGGGCAAGGGGCGCTGGTTTGCGGCGAAGCTTGAGCGCATGTCGCTGGACGAAGCGCGCACGCTGCTGCGCGAGCCTGAGCTGAAGTTTCCGCCAGGCGTGGAAACCGCCGTGCTGCTCATGGCAGACGCCTATCTGATCCGCACGCCCGGCAATGCCGATCTGCTCGAAGAGATCGACGGCGGCGTGGTGGGCGATGTGTCCATCGGGTGCACCGTCAAGGACTACGAGCGTCTGCTGGATGAGCAGGGCAACGAACTCAATGCGTGGCGTCTGGTGGGGCCTGGTGAGGCTCTGGAAGCGTCGCTGGTCTGGCTCGGCGCGCAGCCGGGCGCACGCGCCATCAAGGGCGCACAACGAACAGAGGAAGACGACGTGGATATCACCAAGAAGCTGGAAACCGCCGATGGCCGCATCAAGGAGTTGGAGCGTGACGTCGCCACCAGCAAGGCATCGCACGATCTGGTGCTGGCACTGCGCAAAGCGCTCGGTGACCACGCGCACCTGATCGACAAGCCCGAGTTGCTGAGTACCGCGGTGAAAGCGGCAGACGCCTATCGCAAGCAACTGATCGACGACGTGGTGGCTGCGGAGCGCCAACTGGGCCTGCTCGGTGACGACGAAGAGGCGGTGACCTTCGCCAAGGGCATGTATGCCGGCGATTCCGTCGAGCGCCTGGAATCGCTGCACAAGCGCTACGGCGAGCGTGTTGCCAAGGGTGGCCGCATGCCGGTGCCGGAAACGAGCAGCCGCAGCGGCACCCCTGACCCGGCCAATCCGGGCAACGGCGATATCAACCCGGCGTTCGCGTAAGCGCGCGCCAGCCATTTTTTCGGAGAACGCCCATGGCACTGAACATCGCCAGCCCCAGCGAGCTGGTCAAGAACGTCGGCTTCGCGCACACCGCCGCTACCACGGCCCGTGTACCGCTGGTGATCGGCGGCAAGCCGCTGATCCCGCTCAATACCAAGCCCGCCAACGAGCGCAACGCCTACGTGTACGAGTCGGAGGTGGACAACGCGCCGACCGACACCGGCACGGCCTGGGCGGTGAACGATGCCCTGTACTGGGACGCCGCCAATGCGCGCCTGACCAAGACCGCCGCCGGCAACACGCTATTCGGCCACGCCCTACAGCCCAAGGCCGCAGCCGTGGCGGTGAGCGGCCTGGTGGCGTTCGACGCCTACACCGTCGCCTGACCGGCGGCATAGCCATCCAAGGAACAGACACATGACCGCAGTAGCGAAATTCAACAACCTGGCCCGCCTGCCAGCGCAGAGCGAGCAGCAGCGCATGGCGTTGGTGCAGGCCATTGACCTGGAGCTGTCGCTGCCCGGTCTGTGCCTGGATCTGATCGGCGGCAAAGCCGCCAACGACTCCACCGTGACCCTGGTGGGAAAGAGCGCGCAGCGCGCCGATGGCCCGAAGCTCTCGCTGGATGCAGTGAAGGCGGCGCTGCGGGTGAAATACCCGACCGCCGCCGATACGCTGGTCAGCAGCGATGTGCCGGCGCGCATCGATCAGTGGTTCCACACCGGCATGCAGGAGATCGACACCGGCTGGACCAACCTCTATCGGCTGGTCGATATGCGCAACGGCAACCAGGACGCATTCGAGGTTGCCACCGGCGAGTTCGGCATCAGCTTCAAGCAGCGCGCACCTGGCGAAAAGACCGAGATCTGGCGCCTGCCGAGCGAAACCGAGATGTCGGTGAAGTACGTCACCTACAGCGCTGGCGCCGGTGTGTTGGATGACTGGCTGCGCTACAACAAGTGGTGGGCGGTCGAGAACATCATCACGGAGTTCCGCGCCAAGGCCTGGATGAATCAAGCCGAGCAGCACTATGGGCTGTTCACCGCGTTGGGCGCAGGCATTAACTTCGCCCACATCGCAGGCGATGACATCGGTACCGAAACCCTCAACGCTGCGGCGGCTTTCATCTACCGTCAGCAGCAGCTGAAGGGTACTGCGGTCAGCGCCAGCACGCCGTTGTGGATCGTCACCAGCCCCGAGAAACGCGG
Organism: Xanthomonas sp. WCS2018Noco2-27; assembly: GCF_031843525.1. Lineage (NCBI taxonomy): Bacteria > Pseudomonadati > Pseudomonadota > Gammaproteobacteria > Lysobacterales > Lysobacteraceae > Xanthomonas > Xanthomonas sp. WCS2018Noco2-27. The sequence continues at coordinate 898,035 of NZ_JAVTIK010000001.1, forward strand.
CTACATCTTGCGCATGCTCGAGGCCACGCAGGGCAGCCTGATCATCGGCTACCAGAACGGCATCCCGTTGGCGGTGACAGTGGCCGGCGTCATCGCCACCACCTATGTCCCGGCCAACGACGCCGGTTATTACCTGGTGTTGCCGCAGCGCCGCAACGCGCGCGGTGTGTGGATGGACCTACAGATCGAGAAGAACCGCGACATCTACAAGCGTGCCGAGGACTGGGTGGGCACCATGCAGTACAACGCCATCATCGCGGACACCTCGCAGGTGCGCCGCGTGTTGTTCCCAGGCTGACGGGGTAGGGCGGTGCGCAAGCGCCGCCCGTTGCGATGACGGCCAAGGTCACGATCCAGGACATCATCGATGCCGGCTTCCGTGCCGAGCAGTTCGGCACTCCGCTGGGTGACGAGGCTGCCAGCTGGAACCAGGCGGACGGCTATGTCGATCGTCTATTGACGCGTGTCGAGCGCTGGGCGCGTGGTCGCCTTGGTGTGCAGTACGACGCCATCGAAGTGATCACGCCGCAAGGCGAGGCGTTGCGATCGGCAGAACTGTGCTGGGCAAAGGCGCAGCTGTGGAATCGCCGTGCCGGCTTCGTTGACAGCAACGCCGCCACGAGCCTGGACAACATGGCCTACCTCAACCGCCGCGAATATGAGGCACAGGCCGAGCGCGCAGCGGCTTGCGCCGAGAGTTTTATGCAGCAAGTGATCGACCCTACGGAGCCGGTTGGCATTGCCATCGGTATCGCCGCCGCAGAGCGCGGCCCCTGGTTCGGGGGTTCTTCATGGCCGTGATGTTCCGGCTGGACATGAGTGGCTTCGCCAGCCCCAACATCGTTGCCTCTACGCTGCATGCGGCGCGCCAGGCCTTGCTACGGAACATCGCGGTCCAGATGGAGACGGGGGTCACCGACCGTGCCCGTGGGGCGGCGGGCGCAGCGGCTGGTTCGTATCCCATCCCGGCGCGTACCGGCGCTTTTCTGCGCGGCTTCACGGTGCAGATTGGCGACACCAGTGTGGCCATTGCCAATGACCGCGTGTACGCACGTGCATTGCATGACGGTTTCCAGCCGTACGGCAACGACGACGCGCGGCCCATTCCTGCGCGCCCCTATTTTGAAGATGCGGCAAAGGCCATCGACTTTGCGCGTGCCCAGGACGCGTGGCGGCAGGCGGTGACTGCATGATCGCTGCCGCACGACAGGAGTTGCATCGTCTACTGCTGGAAGACGCCGATGTCGGCGCGGCACTTTCCGCGCTTGGGCTTGGCTCGAATGGCAGCGCGGTGGTGCCCAGAGTCATCAAGGGGAATCGGCGCTTCGAGCAGATCGGGCAGGAGAACTTTCCATGTTGGATCAGCGAAAAAGGCGATGCCCGCGGTGCCGATGGCAGCAACGGAGGCGGCGACCCTGCCGGGTTGATCGTCAACAGCACGCAGCAGGATTGGCTGACCGATATCGAGATCTCGCTGGTCTGGCACCAGCAGGACTTCTCCCGCGCAGTGGATCAGCGCGATGGCATCACGGCGGCGCTTGTGCAGCTGCTGCTGCATCACCCATCACTCAACGACATGTGTTCGCTTGCCTTTGTCGCGAACGAGATCAATGACCGCGCATTCCGCGCGCCCACGCACTGGATCGCGTTCGTCGTCCGAGTGCACCACACCATCTACCGGGATGCCTGACATGAGCACCAAGCCCGTGCCCGCCAACGCCGACGGCCTGGTCGGCGTGTTGTTCACCGCAGAAAGCCACCCTGGCATTCGCCATATCGGCACCTACAAGCCTGGCGCAGTTGCGCGGGTATCCGCGTCAGAGGCTGTGCGTCTGGTGAGCGCCAAGCGCTTCCAGTACGCAAGTGAGGCCGATGCCATCGCGGCGGCTGAGCATCTGGAGCAGATCAATGCCGACGCCTTGGCTGGCTCCACGGAGCCGGCTGCCGGCGCACCCGGGCAGCGCAACGCCGCCATCATCGCCGAGCAGGAGTAACCCATGGCACAGGCCACTGGTGCAAAGAGCCGCGTCACCGCTGTTACCGAGAGCACCTACAACGAAGTGCCGGCGACGCCTGACGCGGAGTTGATCTACATCCAGACCTTCACCCTGAAGCCAAGCGCCGCACGCGAGCAAGACCCTACGCTAAGTGGGTTTCGTGGACAGGCCCGTGGCACGCTCGGGCGCAGCGAAGTCAGCGGGCAGGCTACGGTAAGCCTCGCGCCGGGCAGCATCGGCTTCTGGCTGAAACACCTGATCGGCGCCCCCGCCACGAGCGGAGCCGTGTCGCCGTACACGCACACGTTTAGCCTGGCCAATCCGATTCCGCCAGGGATTACCTTCGAGGTGGACTACGGCGCAGCGATCCCCGCGCCGGGGCGCTACATGCGCTACAGCGGCTGCCGCATCAATCAGGCGCAGTTCCAGTTCCAGACCCAGGGCACGCCATCGGCCACGATCGACATCGTAGGCTCCAGCTCGAACGGAACAGCGGTCGCTCCTCTGGACGCGACGCCCACCGACCCCGGCCACGCTGCGTGGGGTGTGAGCAACCTTGCACTGGTGCTGGATGGCGGTGCCACCGAGGTGTGCCTGGAGTCGCTCAATGTCACGTGGTCCAACGACCTGGATGCAGACCTGTGGTGCATCAACAACGGCGGGCAGCGGCACGGGCTGCCGGAAGGTTTCGCCATCGTCACCGGTGATGGAGTGGCGCAGTTCGACACCCCGGTGCTACTGACAAAAGCGCTTACCGATCAGGACCTATCTATCCAGGTATCGCTGACACGCGGCACCGGCGCAGGTACCGCAGGCAACGAGTCGCTGGTGCTCACGATCCCGCTGTCCACCATCGACCAGACCGCCCCGGAAATCAGCGGGCCGCGCGGCTTGAAGATGCCGTTCAATTTTGTCGCGCACCGCGAGACCGGTGAGCTGGCTGTAACGGCTGTGCTGAAGAACCAGCGCGCCACCATCTAACAAGGAGCAGGGCCGGATGTTTCGTTTCGCAAACCTGGGGCGCGTGTGGGTACCGGTGGATCTGCCTGGCGGTGACGGTGAGACGCCGGAGCTGGTGCGCGTGCACCTGTTGATGACCCTGTACACCGATGACGAGCTGGCTGCGCGCGACCGCGAGGTCATGACGCGTACGTCGGCGTCCTTCCTGGAGAAGGCCGCTACCAGCACCGACCCGACCGAGCTGCAGGGCGCTTTCGACGACATGCAGCGCGTGCGCCTTGACGACCGTGCAGACCTGCTCCGGCGCACCCACGACTGGCGCGGCTTTGCGGACGAACAGGGTGAGCCGTTGCCCTTCTCGCAGGAGCGTCTCGAAGCATTGCTGACGATGGCCTATCTGTTCCAGCCGATCCGCCGTGCGCTCTTCGATACGAGTCGCGAGGGCGTAAGAAAAAACTGATCGCCTGGGTGCGGTGGCGCGCCGGCGCCGCGCCCGGGTATGAGGAAGAACGGCTATGGGATGTCGGCAACGAGTATGGGGACAGCTTCACCAGCGAAGCCTGCCGGAGCTGTCCTGTGGTGTGTTCGGACTGCTCGCAGCCGCGCTTGTTGCGTGCTGCGGAACCTGCAGCACTGGCCTTTCTTTGGTGTCGATCGCAGTGGCAATACGCGCCCAGCGGTCTGCCGACTGGATTGCGTTACGCCGACTGCATGGTGCTGTTGCGCGCTCGTGTGAGCGAGCTTGGTCTTGCGCGCGCGGACTTGCCGCGGCTGCTGGCGCAGTTGCAGATAGCCGAGCAGGCGTACGTGCAGGCGAATGTGGAGCGTTGGCAGAGGGAGCACGATAAACATGGCGGGCGGTAACACCTTCAACGTGCGATTCGAGGTGAGCGACGACGGAAAAGTCAGCGCCCATATCGCCGGCATCAGACAGCAAGCCCGGGATGCGGAGCCGGCTGTGCGTTCGCTGGGCGATCGACTCAGTATCATGGGCGGTGCGCTGGCAGGCGCCAGCGGAATCGTTGCTGCTGGTATGGCGCTGGTGATCAGGAACACCATGAACGCCGAGCGTGAGCTGGCTCAGCTCAATGCCGTGCTCAAGTCGACGGGGCAGGATGCGAATTTCAGCGCCGAACAATTGGCTGCGATGGCTGACAGTATCTCGCGAGCCAGCACATTCAGTGGCGGGGACATCACCAACGCGCAAACCCGCCTGCTTTCCTACAGCGGTGTCGTCACAGGAAACTTTGTACCTGCGCTGCAGGTGGCTATCGACCAGGCTGCACGCCTGGGCATCAGCGTGGAGTCGTCTGCCGAGATCGTTGGCCGTGCCCTTGAGTCACCCACCAAGGCAGCCGGTGCGTTGGCGCAGCAAGGCTTCGGAGCCGCGTTCACCAAAAGCGTGCGCGACAGCATCAAGGCACTGGAGCAGTCCGGCCGCACCGCAGAGGCGCAGGGAATCATTCTTGACATCCTGAATGAGTCTTACGAAGGCGCTGCACAGGCAGCCCGTAATACTTTTGGCGGTTCGCTTGCAGCGTTGCGTAACAGTTTGGATGACCTAACGACCGGTGAGGGGGGCAGCCTCGATGGCGCAGCCTCCGCCGTAAACCGCCTGACGGGCGAGTTGCAGAGCGAGCAAACAAAAGCTGCATTCGGCCAGGTGATTACCCTCGTATCGCAAGTGACCAGCGAGCTGGTCGGCAGCATCACGCAACTGACTGCTTGGTATACCAAAGTGCGTGAGGCGCAGGGACTTGCGGGTGGTAGTGATCCAAAGCAGTCCAGTACTGATGCGTTGAACGCCCGCATGGGAAAAGTGCAGGCAGAACGTAGCGACTTGCAGCGCTGGAAGTCCAACGTCTTTGGTCTACCGCTGACCGACAACCAGTCGGATTTTCGCGAGCAGCAACTAGCAAGCCTGGAGGCCGAGCGTGTCGCCATCCAGCGCGAGCTCACCTCGCGCTACAAACAGCAAGCTGCGCCGGAATCCTCGCCCGTCAAGACCGAACAGCGACGCCCAGTGCCGGCATTGATCGATGAGAAGGAAGCGAGCCGTCAGGCCGAGCGGATCAAGCGCGCCACCGCCGAGATGTCGGACTCTCTACGGACTTGGCACACCGAACTCGAACAGATCGGTAGCCCCATCATCGACGAATACAACAAGCGCCTGGTTGAAGTGGCCGAACGCAGTGAAACGGCAGCAAAGGCCAAAGTGCCAACGGCTCAGATCGATGCGTTCACTGCATCCATGCGGGCGTTGGCGCAGCAAATCCGCGACCGTGATATCGCCGAGTTCCAGCGCGAGTTCACTGAGGACACCGCAGAGATGGCCGCGCAGCTGCGTGGTGGCGGTGCTTCTGCTGCATTGGAATACGCGAATGCGCTGACCAAGGTGCAGGAGCTGCTGGATGCTGGGGTTATCTCCACAGACCAATACGCGGCGCGGCAGCAGGCACTGCGTGACCAGATGAACGCCGGTGCTATCCAGGTGCTGCAGGACATCGGCGAAGAACAGCAGGCATTGCAGCTCAACAGCCAGCAACTTGAGGTGTACAACCGCCTCAAGCAAGCCGGAGTGGATGCGAACAGCGCGTACGGCCAATCGATTGTCCAGGCCACGGAGCAGCTACAGCGTCAACGTGAGAGTGCGGCGGTTCTGGGTGACATCCGGTCTGCTACGCATGACTTTGCATCGGATGCCATCGTCTCTTTCGGTGAGGCTGGCGACGCAGCAGAGCGGTGGATTGATCGAATGAAGCGCATGGCTGCGGACCTTCTTGCCGACCGTGCTATCCAATGGTTGTTCAGCGCTGGTATGAGCCTGATCGGTGGCGGCAAGGGTGGTTACACGGGTAACGGCACCGGTGCGGGAAGCACCAGTGGTTTTGGCAACAACATGGAGAGCTTTACCGGTCGTAATCTCTTTGGTTTCGGCGGCGGGCGGTCTGCTGGTGGCGGCGTCAGCCGCGATCGCATGTACGAAGTGACCGAAGGCGGACGGCCTGAATTGCTGCGTCAGGGTAATCGCACCTACCTCATGCCCGGGTCCGATGGCGTCGTCATCCCAGCCAGCGCGGCGGCTGCAGGCGGTAGCAGTGGCAGTGGCTCGCAGGTCAACGTGAACATCATTGGTGCACCCAGCCAGCCGCAAGTCACCACACGGAGCAATGGTGTCGGCGGTACCGATGTCGAAGTGTTGTTCAAGCAGATGGAAGGACGCTTGGCCGGCAACATGGCGGCAGGCACCGGCCCGCTGTTTGCCGCGACCAAGTCTCGCTTGAACGTCAAGGATCGACGCTGATGGCTGAGTTCCCGGCCTATGTAGGAATCATGGCCAACGACTTTGGGGAAGAACCGCAGGCATCGGTGTCGCGCACGGAGATGGAACGCGGGCTTCCGAAGCAGCGCCTCTTGAATACCCGTGACATGGTGGAGCTGTCGTGCACGCTGCTGTTTCGGTCGAAAGCCGACATTGCCGCATTCGATGCTTGGTACTTCGATGAGATCAAGAAAATCGGGGAGTTTGCGATGCAGCACCCGCGCACCGGCGCGCAGATCACCGCGCGCATCAAGGGTGGGGCGATCGGGCGATTGCAGCCGCGCAACCCTATGTTCACGTCTGCAACCCGGCAGACCGTAATCGAGTACCTGCGGTGAGCTCGTTCCAGGAACGCCGCCAGCGCGTTACCGACGTGGACGGACCGCTGGAGCTGTTGGAGATGACGGCGCCGTCGTTCGGTGCCGTCCTGCGCATCGCCAACGATACGCAGGACTGGGTAAGCAACGGCAACACGTACATCGGGTATCCGTTTCGCTTCACGCCGCCAGCCGACCAGACCGGGCAGACGCCACGCGCGCAGCTCGAGATAGATAACGTTGGTCGCGGAGTCACTGATGATTTGGAGCGCATGCAGCCGAACGAGACGGTGATGTGCCGTGTCCTGATCACCGATCGTACCCAGCCTGATTTGATCGCTCGACGGTTCTACCTGCCGTTGACGCAGGTGCACGCGGCCGGCCCGCTGATCACCGCACAGATCGGCGTGGACTTTTTCATGCGCCAGCAGGCGGTGAAGTTGCGCGCGAACCCGTTCACGCTGCCGGGGATCTTCTGATGCGGGCCAGCGAAGTTGAGCGGTTCCTCAACATCCCGTACGACGCCGACACATACGACTGCGCCGATCTGGTCGTGCAGGTGCAGCGCGAGTTGTTCGGCCGCGCTGTGCAGATGCCAGCGCGGCGGCCGCGTGGTGCAGCAGGCCAGGCGGCGCTGGGTCAGCTGTCGCGCGCCTACGCAGTGCCGACCACTGCGCCGGTCGATGGCGACCTGGTGCTGATGTTCGACAAGGGCCAGAGCCGCCCCGGACACGTCGGCATGTTCTTCCACTTGGCCCATGAGGGCTGGGTGCTACACACAACCAGCGCGCTCGCCAGCAGCTGGCTGCACCGGGTGCGTGAGCTGCCGGACTACGGCGCACGGATTGAGGGGTATTACACATGGGTCTGATGACCACGCCTGCCACCGACGGCCAGCTCGTGCTGACGCCGCATCCCGTTACGTTGGAAGGGCAGCGCCACATCGCGATGGACCTGCAGCCGGGCGAGCGCCTGTGCGAGTTTCTGCATCGCCATGTCCTCGATCTGGATCAGGGCGACTGGACGGTATCGATCGGCGGCCGCGTCGTGCCGCGCCACCTGTGGGCCTACGTCTATCCGAAGGATGGCCAGGTCATTGAGGTGCGCGGCGCCGTCGGCAGGAGTGCGCTGTACATCGTCGCGATGGCCGCGCTGATCTACTTCACCGGTGGCGCGGGCGCGACGTGGGCGGCAGGGCTGGGCACCACCGGTGCGGCGGTCGCATACACGGCAGCATTTGTCGCCGGCTCGGTCCTGATCAATAAAACGCTTGGTCCGAAGGTCGAGAGCCCCGCCGGCCCGAGCACGGCCGGCACCGTCTACAGCTTGGGTGCGCCGCGCAACCGCATGCGTCCCTACGAGCCGTTCGGCCTTCTGTTCGGCCGCACGCCCATCGCGGCAGACATTGCCAGTAAGCCGTACACCTTTTACGAGGGCGACGATCAGTACCTCGCCATGGTGCTCACGCCGGGCATCGGCGTCGGCCGCGTGGAGGCATACAGCAACGGCGACACGCCGCTGTCCAGCTACGAGGGGGTTAGCGTCTACCACTCTGGCTACAGCCAGATGGCGGAGCAGACCATCCCGCTCTACAGCAACGTCGACACGATCGACGGTGGCGAGTTGCCGGACACCGCAGACTTCGTGACGCGCACCACCAGCGCGGACACCGTGCGCATCCAGATCAACCTGGAATACGTGCTCGGAGGCGTCGGCACCTCCGGCAAGAAGTACAACGTGTCCGAGACGGTGCAGGTGCAATACGCGCCGGCGGGCACCGGCATCTGGGCCGCGTTGGCCACCCAGACGTTCACCGGCGACAAGCTCGACGTCAGCAAACGCGCCACGGTGTCTGCGGATGTAGCCAAGGGCCAGTACGACGTGCGCGTGCGCATCCTCGGTCAAGGCAATTACAACGGCTCAAATACCCAGCGCAACGACTTCCAGTGGTCGACGATGGGCAGCGTGCAGGCCGATACCGCGACCTACGCCGGCCTGGCGCGCACCGGCATCCTGATGAAGGCCACCGGTCAGCTCAACGGCCAACCCGACGAGCTGCGTGCCGAGCACATCGCTGCGCCGATCCCAGTGTGGCGCAATGGCAGCTGGGTGACGGAGGAGACCAGCAACAACGGCGCCCACATCCTCAAGTACGTCCGCGGCTACTACGACAAGAGCGGCAAGCTCATCGCCGGCATGGGCAAGAGCGATGAGGAGATCGACATCGAGTCGCTGCAGGGCTTCATGGCCCACTGCGAAGCGAACGGCTACACCTACGATTACTGGCTGACCGAAGAACGTAGTCACGATGAGGTGCTGCAGTCCATAGCGTTGGCGGGCATGGGCCAGACCACGTGGGCAGGTGGCCGGTTGTCGGTGGTGTGGGCGGCCGACGAGCAGCCGCTGTCGGGCGTGGTTAACATGGCCGAGATGAAGAAGGGCAGCTTCAGCGTGGACTACACGCTGGCCAGCGCTGCCGATGGCATCGAGTACAGCTATTTCGACAGCACGACAAAGAAGGTCGAGACCCTGCGCGTGCCAGCGCCGGGCGTGGAAACGATGCTCAACCCGGCGCGGCTCACCGGTGAAGGTATCGGCCGCGAGGCGCATGCGGCCGAGATGGCGCGCTACCACCTGGCCCAAAGCCTGTTCCAGTACAAGGACATCGGCTTTGCCCAAGACCTGCAGTATCTGACGTACCGACGTATGTCGATGTTGTCGATCTCGCACGACCTCACGCAGTGGGGGTTCGGCGGGCGCATCGTCGCGGCAGAGCGTAGCCCGCTGCTGGGCACCATCACCCTGACCCTGGACGAGCTGGTACCGCCGCCCGATGCGCGCAGTGCCTTCATCGGCCTGCGCATCCCGGGCGAGGCGGTCTACCGCACGTTTCGCGTGCGCAACTTCACGGAACCGACCGACACCATCCAGCTGGTCGAGGGATGGCCGGACGACGCGCCGCTGCCGGGCGAGGGCTATGCAGACTCGATGGTGCAGGGCGGCTGGCAGGACAACCCAGCGCACGACACCGTGTGGATCTACGACTTCAAAGCCACGCCGGGTCTGCGCGTGCGCGTGGTGGCGATCGAGCCAGAGAGCGATTTGAAAGGCGCCAGCATCAGCGTGGTGCCGGAAGGGCCGGAGTTCTGGACCTTCGTCAAGACCGGCCGGTACATCCCGCCGGAAAGCGGCTCGTCACTGGCCACGCGCCCGATCGTCAGCAACCTGGCGATCAGCGAGGACCAGATCACCACCGGCGATGTTACGGCCACCGATCTTGTGGCCACCTTCGACATCTCCGGCCCTTTCGATCATGCAGTGGTGTACGCGTCGGCATCCGATGGCAATGGCGAGCTGCAGGAAGTGGCGCAGACGCGCACCCGCACCGCACGGTGGCGCATCCCGCGCGCCGGCACCTACACCATCAACGTGCGTCCGTTCGGCCCCGAAGGGCAGATGGGCGTCGGCGCGTCGCTGATCTACACGACCATCGGCGCCGACGCACCGCCGGTCAACTACGACCTGTTCGATGTGGAGGAAGTCTCTGGCGGCATCCGGCGCTACACCTGGGGCTTCTGGACTGACACCATCCAGTCGGCCAACCTGGCCGGCGCCGAGATCCGCTACACGGTGGCGGACCCGGAGATCCCGCAGCCGTTGTGGGGTGCAATGACGCCCGTCGGCGACAGCGGCTATCACACCGGTGCGTTCGACTCGCCCATTCCATCGTCGGGCAAGTGGACGTTCGCCATCCGCGCGCGCAACACCAACGGCACGCTGTCGGTGGCTGCCAAGTACGTCACAAAGACGCTGGGCAAGAACCTCGGCGAGCTGCAGGAGGAAATGCAGCAGGCCATCGACCAGACCACCGAGGAGATCCGCCAGGGCTTCCTCGAAGCCGTCGCGCGCGATCAGGAGCTTGCTCAGCAACTGCTAGAGCAGGCGCAAGACCTCGCCAACCTGCAGGCGCTTGTGGAGGCACCGGAATGGGTGGATCAGGCGTGGCCGTCTGGTTCAATCGTCAAGCACGCCGGCGGCCTGTACGTCGCCAAGCAGGACGTACCGATTGGCACGGCCATCACCGATACCGCGTTCTGGTCCTACATCGGGCAGTACGACAGTCTGGCTGAGGCCGTGGGTGCAATCGGTGTGGCCACCAACCAGATCACCACCGATGTGCAGCAGGTCAAGGATGAGTTGCTGGTGATCGCCCAGGACGTCAGCGGTGTGCAGTCCTCGCTGAGCGGAAAGGCTGATGCATCGGCGGTGCAGGCAATGAACACGCGTCTTACACAGGCCGAGAACAGCCTGACGTCGCTGTCGCAGCAGCTTAGTACGGTGCGGAGTCAGATCGCTGGCAAGGCCGATTCGACGGCGCTGCAGGCCCTGCAGACGCAAGTTACACAGATTGGTAATGAGGTCACCAGCCAGGGGACGGCGCTGACGTCTGTGCGGAGCCAGACTGGCGGCGGTGCCAACCTCTTGCCGAACGCGACCTTTGAATCTGCCAACGACGCGACAGGGTGGACCATTACGATTAACACGACAGGCCTGCCAATTTTGGTAACCGGCAACGACGGCACCATCGGTGACGGGAGTCGCTATCTCCCAGTCGGAGTGTCAGGGATGATGGTCACATACGCCGGTACGCCAAGTTCGGGGACAGTTAGTCAGACGCTGGGTACATTCGTCGCGGTTGAACCAGGCAAGCGATACATTGCTAGCACGACGCTAAATGCGTTTCGCTGTAACGCTCAGTTCGTTCTAGCCTGGTACGACCGCAATCGAAACTTCATTGCGCAAGGCTATGTCGAAACTACTGTGCCGCCAGCAGTCACGAACCCAACTTTGGCCGAGTTGCCGCGCAAATTCGTGGTTGCCGACATGCCAGCAAGTGCTGCCTACGTGCGCGTCGGATTGCATGTGCTCTTCAACGGCTCAGCAAGGCCGTACGCCTGGTATTCGCAGCTTATGCTGGAACAAGTTCCGGCCGGGCGCAACACACCTTCAGCCTACAGCCCGGCTAGTCGTGGCATTGAGGCGAAGTTCGCGCAGGTAACGCAGTCGATTTCGACGCGGATCACTAGCACTGAGAACGGGGTGGCCAGCTATGAGGCGGCGGCGACTCTGGCGCTTGACGTTAATGGACGCGTGGCTGGTTGGCGCTCGGTGAACAACGGCCAGAGCGCAACGCTGGATTTCGCGTTCGACAAGGTGCGATTCATCAGCCCGAGTGCAGGCGGTGCACGTGCTGAGCTCATCAACGGCAACTACTTCGTCTACGCGCCCAACGGCGTGCGTGTGATCGCGATGGGGTGGAGCATATGAGCGAGGGTCTACGCATCTCCGATCCGAGCACGGGGGAAGTGGTTGTCGAGTACACCTCCCGCTTGAGCCGCATGGCCGAATTTATCGTCATCCCAGCAGGAGCAGCCGGTTCAGTCCGGGTAGACACCAGCTACGGCCAGCCCTGGGCGTATCCGCAGCCGATGGCCTACGGTGGCTACGCACCGTTTATCACCGTCGATCCGAACGGCACGATTTCTTGGCAGCCGAACAACACTTATCCAGGCGGCGCAGTCGATGTCCGCCTGGCCTACGGGGTGCGCTGATGGGATTTTTCAGTGTCCGCAGCATGGACGGTAGCAACTTGTTGATGATCGACGGCGACTACAGAGGGCTGTTCCTCCGTCAACGAGGCGTCGGGCAAACTGACACCGTCGTGTCTTCGCAGTACGGTGTGTCGGCCGGTGCCTTCATCATCAGCAATTGTGTCGTGATGCCTATCGTTGCCGTCCATAGCCCCAATGGGGTTGGGTGCGTTGGGGCGCTTGCACAAGTGGATGCAACGACTTGGCGCGCGACCTTCACGCTGCAAGGCGCTACGGGTTTGTCGTTCGAGTGGTATGCGTTCGACACGTTGCGCGATAGCGACGCTTCCTCGTATGGCCAACAGATTCGAAACCTGCAGAACCAGCTGATCTTCGATGCGTTGCGCAAGCCGCAGCGTGTCGTGGATAGCTTCACGCTTCCAGGAGAGCAGGGCACCACACGCGGGTACCCCGGCGGACGCAAGTATGCCGTCGCGCATTCGGGCGGTGTGTGGGTATCGAGCTTGACCAGCGGCGGCGGCCAAGCTGGTTATGTGGTGCGCTTGCCAGGCGCCAAGGTCACCAACGAGCAAGTGACCATTTCCCCCTTTCAAATCGTCGGCCAAAGCGGCACTTCGTTCGAACAGCGTCGCCCTTCGAATGTGCTTGTGTGCGACGTCACCGGCTACTGACACAGAGAACCAGATGACCATCATCAGCGAGAACCCTATCTTCGGCACACAGACCAAGATCGTGTCGCCCCGCATCGAAATCCGATGGGACCCGGCCACAAACGATGGGCCTGTCGAGTTCCATCTTGAGCAGATCACAACAAAGCCGCACCCGGACGGCTGGATGCAGACGCTGGAGCGCTTCTTCCTGCGCGTGCTCACCGTGCAGATCAGCGACCTGATCGGCCGCAGCTACGACATCACCGCGCCATCGACCAATGAGGTAGACCCAGCAACGGGCCAGGCGGCACAGGTGCCAGGGGAGACGGTCACCGAACCCGGCGTGCACCTGCTGCTCGGCATCAAGGCAGCAACGCGTGTGGCCTACGATGCAAACATAGTGGCGCCCGATCCGGAAGCGGACCCGCTCGCCCGCCAGATCACGATCATCTGGAACCCGATCAACGACACCGGCACCGTCACGTTCCAGGTCGAGGACCGCGGCGCCGCCCTCGGCGTGCTAGCAGCGCCGATTGCCGACCTCATCGCGCCGACCTACGCCATCCGATATCCCGACGCGGAGGCGACGCAGGAGCTTGCCGGCTGGAAGCTTCAGGCGCTGATCAAGGCGGCAACTGATGGTGCGATCGTCGCCAACTTGGCGAGTGCCGAGCCGGCGACAGCTTGACGGTAAGCAGCACTCTTCTGCATCAGCAGGGTTAGCGTTTAGTACTCCGAAAGTGGTCTGCAGCTATTCCCCTGTTCCTTTCGCGGTGCTGTTCACAAAAGCGTAGGGGCATACCGCTGGCGCTATGTCAGCGGACTTGTAACAATCGCTTCTAACTGTAAAGGCAGGGCTGCCATGTCACTTGATTCTCACCAGGCCTGGAGAATGAAGGCTCGGGCGCAAGGGAAGTGCTCAAGATTTGTGAAAAACTGCCGAAATTCAACCATGGTGGTTGATTAATGGCGCCGTCGACCCCAACATGCCGCAATGGTGATCAGGGTGGCAGTGATGGTGAGCAAGTTGCGGGACCCCTTTACACGCTCGACGATGTCAGATCTCGCTGCGCCGCTGGCAAAGTTACGTTCTCTAAGAGGGCCCAGGCCGGCTTCGAAGCAGAGGGTTTCTCAAAGCAGTCTGCGATTGAGTGCGTGGCCTCCCTCACGGAGGGGGAATACCGCAAGTCGCTTAGATACGAGGGTCAACAACCGTTCGATGCGTATTCAGCCAATCGGATCAGTGGCAGACATGCTGTTTACAAGCAGCTATATATAAAGTTTCGCATACCTAGCCCCAGCGTGGTTGATCAGGTCTACGTAACTTCTTTTCATCCTTAATAGGACGTCCGTCATGGCGCACATTTGTCCAGCTTGTGAAAAAGGCAGGTTGGAAAATCGCACGGGAGATCAATCCATTCAGTATGGTGAGTCCCTGTTGCTTGTCAAAGGCATTCAATTTGCTGAATGCCCTGAGTGCGGTGAGGAGGTTGTCCTGCCCGCTCATGAAAAGCACAACTCGCTGCTGTATGCCGATGCTAAGAAGGGTGTTGATGATTTGCTTCCCTGCTCTGCCATTAGCTCTTTCCGTGAAAAATGGAGTCTGACGCAACACGAGGCGTCGGCTATCTTTGGAGGTGGAAAAAATGCATTCTATAAATACGAGCACGGAGAGATAATTCATAGCAAGTCTATGGATTTGCTAATGCGTGTATTTGATGAGGTTGGCAGCGCAAGAACCTTTTTGGCAGATAGGGCCGGTATTAAACTCAAGGATGAGTGGGAGACGATTGCAGTTTTAGAACCCGAACGGCCTCATCGCTCCTCAGTATCGGCTTGTGTGGTATTTGATCTTGCTGATTTTGTTAGTGCTAGAGAGGGGAGAGATGGTTGGTCTCCAGCTAACGAAAGCTGGTCTAGCGATGAGCCTCGCTATCGAGAGAGCGCCTAATTTATGGCTCGTAAGAAAGATAGCGGCGCCGATGACGTAACGCAGTTTTTCGCTATTCAGGATATTGCGTTATGGACGGCTTCTCTGAGCCGAGAAGGCGATTATTTGCCCGAGCAGCACGACGGAAAGTGCTCAATTCAGACGTTTATGTCGGTCGACCCAGAGATGATGAAGGTCTCCATAGAGGGTGAGGATGAAGATCAGTTTCTTCTCCGGGTTTTGGCTAAATTTGGCATTAGATCTGTTTATCAGGAAACGGCAGAGTCTGAAATCGAAGTTTTATATTCGATCGAAGCTACTTTCAGTGTCGAATATTTTGTGATTAGGACGCCAACGAAAGAAATGTTCTCGCAGTTCGTTAAATACAATTGCGTACATAATGCTTGGCCATTTTGGCGGCAGCACGTGTATGACACGTTGCGAAGTGCGTCGTTGCCGCTTTTGCCGATTCCTTTTTTTCCGGGTAAAAAGCCCGTAAAGAAAAAAAAGATCCAATCTTCGACGCCTGTTCGTCGGAGCGTCGAAGCGCAAGCTGAAGGGTGATTATCGCTTGTAACCTGGATGAGCTCGCGGGTAAAAGTCTGACAGCTCAAAGGGGCTAAAACTGATATGTAAATGTCGGTCTCGCTAGCATCCTATATCTGCCGGTCGCGGTGCCAAGATGGCCGCTCACCCGCGGGGCGCCTGAGCAGCGCCAGGCCGGCATCTATTGTCGCAACCCTTGAGAAAGCCGGCAGTAGGATTGCCTGCATCTCACACGTGCCCAAGCGCACAAAGGTTTGCGAGCGATGCCATCACGATCTGCCCACCGCACTGCTCTGGAGCGAACCAAAGAGCCGCACGTTATCGCACCTAACGGCGTAACGCTGCCGGACTTGCCTGCCAGTATGAGCTGGCACAATCCTGTAATCGGCAACGCAACTGATCGAGGCCAATGGGAGTTGTTGCGTGTAGGCTTGGGTGGCGCGGAAGTCCTCGCAAGGGTTCGGCGTAACCAATCCGGAGAGGCCGATGTGTACCTACCAGCCCCAGGCAGCCCGTTGGTACCTGAGCCGATGACATACCCGATCGCTCAGGCCTTCGAGGTGGCAGCAAAGTTCGCGATCGGGTCGTCGAGATAAGTCTGGGCATCGCTGTATTGCCGTCTCAGGCACCGACGGCCGCCACCTTGCGCACGCCTACGTTTCCCGTTCTAGCAGACAGGCAACGCAGGCAACGGCTGCAATCGCGTTATGAACGCGCCATTGCTTCCATTGCCCATCTCGACCGCTGACGCCCTGCGCAAGATCATCGTGCCGGCGCTGCACCTGTTGCCGCCGCGAATGACCAGCCCGGAAGCGCTAGTGATGATTCTTGCGATCATGCTGCAGGAGAGCGCATTGGCGCATCGCTGGCAGGTGATCGACGTCAGGCGTCCCGAACGCAAGGGACCTGCACGCGGCCTGGCGCAGTTCGAGCAGGGCACCAAGGCCAGCCGCGGCGGGGTGTGGGGCGTGTACCTGCACGACGCCAGTCGCTACTGGCTGGCGCAGGTGTGCGAGGCACTGGGCATTCCGTTCCAGCCGCAGGCCATTTGGAGCGCGCTGGAACACAGCGACATCCTGGCGGCTGCTCTTGCGCGCCTGCTGCTGTTTACCGATCCGGTGCGATTGCCGGCGTTGGGCGAGCAGCAGGCAGCCTGGGCGCTGTACAAACGCACCTGGCGACCGGGAAAACCAAAGCCCGACACGTGGCCGGATAACTACCGCTATGCACTCAGCGCTGTGCAGGCCCTGCAGTGAACGCGGAAATCAAAAGCGGATTGGGCATCTCGCTGGCCGGGCTTGCGACTTTCATCGCCTTGCACGGCAGTGCGTTCGCTGAAGGCGCGCAAGCGCTTTGGCTGTTCTTGGTCAAGATCACGCAGGATGTCCCACTGGGAACAGGTTCATTCTTGCTGGCACTAGCGATGGCCACAATCTCCCAACCGATGCTACGCCGCTGGCTACCGCACAGCCGCGCCAACCACACCAAGCACGCGCGCACCTTCCTGGTGGAGCTTGTGGCGCTTGTGGTGGGATTCGGAGTGATGTGGGCATTGACCGGCACCATGCCGGGCATGTTGCTAGGCATACTGGCCGGCTTCGCGGCGCCGTTCTTCTACCGTGCAGCCGCCGCAGCCTGGGCGTTGTTCCTGCGAAAGGCATCCACACCGTGAGTCAGCCCGCAGAAGAGCGTCGTTTCTTCTCGATGCGCGTTGATCACACGTACGTGGTCGGGCTGCTGGTGGCCTTCGGCGTGTGGAACGTCAACCAGAGCGGGGAGGTGCGCAGCCTGCGGGAGTCGGCGGGTCATCGCGACCAGATGCTCAGCCAGCGCAATCGCGAGGTGGACAGCCTTGAGCGACGCATGGCTGCCATGGAGCGGGGATGCAGGTGATGCCAGATCTGGATGACGAGCGACTGGCAGCGGTTGAAACGGAAGCGATGGCACGCACGATGGTGCTGCTCAAATCGCTATTCACGTTCGACAGATTCCCGAAGAAGGATTCAATGGGAATTGTGCGGCACGGCCACGGCCGGCCAATCGAGCGGCGCGCCATGACTGAAGAGGTGGCCGAGTTCGCGCTAAGCAATGACGTGCAAGCAGCGCAAGCCTGCCTGCGTGCGCGGATCTTTGAGCTGATCGTGGTGCACCCCGAAGCGGTGCCGCGCCTGCCATACATCTATGCCCTGGCCGATATCCTGGAGCCTGAGCGCATGCGCGAATGGTCGCCCCTGTGGAGTGCCATGCGTCGCGGCGACTGGAACGCGGTGGGCGTGGAGCTGATGACCTGCCACTGGGATCGCTATTACGGCGAGAGCACGGAGAAGCGCCGTGCAGTGATGCAGATCATCATGGACCTCGCACGCGGGCCGCTACTGTGAGGGTCTACGCCATCCTCGCAGCGGTGCTGCTGTTCGTAGTCACCAACGTCGGCTCGTTCTTTTTCGGCAAGCACTACGGGCGACTGGGCCAGCAGGCGAAAGCCGGCAGTGCGCTCGCTGAGCAGGTTGCCGACCAGAACAAGGCCAACAACGCCATCGATGCCACGGGTGCAAGCACGCGCGCCGCCGTGTCGGGCGCACTCAACGAAAACCGGAGCAGCACACATGCCGCGATCGAACGCATCCGCACTGTCGTGGTGCCTGGCCCTTGCCATGATGTTGATCCTGTCGTCCTGCGGGAGGCTGGCGAGGCCGTCGACCGGGTTAACGCCAAGATCCGAGGCGGTCTGCGACCAGGAACCACCAGCATCGATCGCGCCCCAGCCGAGCACTGAGCCAGAACGCAGCGCCTGGGTGCAGGCGCTGCTGGGTCTTTACGAGGACGAGGTGGATAAATGGAGGTTTAGCCAGCCGTGTCGGGCGGCGGCAAGGCGGGAGAGCTTGGGCTTTCGGTAGTTTTTCGAGCCTCTTGCTTTATTTTGGACATTTCTAGAAGTCTAGCGATGCGCTGCTCACGGTCATGCCTCTCGACATACCAGTCCTTGATCAGCATCTCGATCATATCAATCAATAGAGATGCTTCCTGCGGATCAACATCAACTACGACATTGATGTCGCGCTCCATATGTGCCCCGATGTTCCCAATCTTCTTTATCGCATTAATTGCATCAAAAGTAGCTGGATTGATTTTATCTTCTAGCTTATTTATTTCCTCGTGTAGCGTGCGCCCAGAAATATTCCAAAAATCCCGGATCATCCCCTGTAAGCAACGCCTAGACAGTGTGGCCGATGCTTTCGGACTGAGGGAAACAATCGCACATGCTTCTCTATAGTCCTCAAGGATTGGGCTCGGAATATAATCCGGCATTGGTTTTTCTGCACTTGTTGGCCTCAGCCTCCAGTCCTCAACTAGTGTTACCTTTTCTGACCGTCCAGGCGTCCCGGGGGACAGGCTGTGTAGATAGGCGTGCAGCGTAAATTCTTTACACGATTGATTTAGGCAAGTTGTGGCAATTGTCATAAATCGCATTCGACCATGCTTATTACCGTTAAAAAAAATGAAATGGTCGCCGGTGCTGTTGTCAGTAATCACGCTAGAGTGATTACACCATGGGCAAACATGCGTAGCGCTCATTGTCGCTCCAAACTTTTCGCAATGGCAGCAAGGTATCCATTCGCTTCCTCAAGCTGAGTCTGCATCT
Source organism: Xanthomonas sp. WCS2018Noco2-27 (assembly GCF_031843525.1). Taxonomy (NCBI): domain Bacteria; kingdom Pseudomonadati; phylum Pseudomonadota; class Gammaproteobacteria; order Lysobacterales; family Lysobacteraceae; genus Xanthomonas; species Xanthomonas sp. WCS2018Noco2-27. Next base: position 917,012 of record NZ_JAVTIK010000001.1, read on the forward strand.
TGTCCATCCGGTCCTTCATACGAAACACCGCGATCGGCAACGCGATCCACAGCAGCACCAGCACAACCATTACGAACATCATCAGCAGCCCGAAGCCGCCGGTCAGATAGCTACCCATCTATTCCCCCCGTCAGTTGTAGATCCCTTACTTCGCCAGCAGCACCACAAGTGCGCGCTGCTGCTCGTCGCTGAGCGCATCCACCAGGCGCTGCAACACCGCGGCTTCGCCGACCTTGTATTGCGCGCGCGGCTCCGCCACCGCGGTTGCGGAGAAGAGTAACGCGTCGGCCGACGTGCCATAGAGCTGACACAGCTGGATGAAGGTCTGCAGCTGCGGGAAGTTCTTGTCGTTCTCCCAGGCGGATAACGACCCCTTCGTCACGCCAAGTTCCGCTGCTACATCCAACTGCGAAAGCTTCGCTGCTTCGCGGGCCGCGCGCATCCGGGCGCCGATGGTGCTCACCTGCGGAGTATAGACGGGCTGAACTTTCATGGGTTCAGGTGGTCTTGACATTGGGTATAGATGGTCTAGACTTCGCGTCAAGATGAAAACGACCCATCCCCCTCAGCTTCACCCGATCCGCCTTGCCCGGCAGCGCCGCAAGTGGTCGCAGCAGGAACTGGGCAGCCGCCTCAATCCGCCCGTCGGAAAAGCCGCAGTCGCGCAATGGGAGTCCGACACCACCAGACCGGTGCCGGACCTTGCGGTGCAGCTGGTGGATCTGTTCCAGAAGGAGATCACCTTGGACGACCTCTACCGTAGGCCGGGGAGGGCAGCATGATCGACATGCCTGTCACCGTGCGCCGTGCAATCGGCTACGTGCGCGTCAGCACTGACGAACAGGCAGCGCAGGGCCACAGCCTTGCGCTGCAACCTGAGCGCATCCGGCAATGGTGCGCACTGCGCGAACTGCAGCTGGTCGACATCGTGTTCGATGAAGGGATCAGCGCCGGCGTCCAACTGCACAAGCGTCCAGGCGGCAAGGAACTGATGCACCGCCTGCGCACTGGCGAGGCAGACGTGGTGGTGGTGTTCCGGCTCGATCGCCTGTTTCGCAATGCGCAGCACGGCCTCAACTTCGTGCGCGACGAGCTCGATGGCCGTGGCATCAACCTGCACAGCATCACCGAGCTGGTGGACACCACCACGCCTACGGGGCGTCTGATGCTCACCATGCTCTGGGCCGTGGCCGAGTACGAACGCGACACCATCCGCGAGCGCACCCGCTCCACGATGGAAGGCCTGCGGCAGCAGGGCAGGGTGTACGGCACCACGCCGTACGGCTGCGTGGCCGTGGGCGGTCGTTGGGATGAGTCCCTGGGCCGCGTAGTCGGCCAGCACTTGTATCGCGACCCCAAGACCTGGCCGCACCGCGAGTTGATCGTGCAGTTGCGCGGGCCGCACGACGGCGCGGAACAACTCTCCTTGCAAGGGATTTCTACCGAGCTGGAAGCGCGCGGCATCCCTGCGCCTGCCGGTGGCCGTCGCTGGCAGAAGCATTCCGTTTCCCGAGTCATCAATACGCATGGCGGGTTGAAACATATCCAGCCGTTGCCAACCGAACACGAACCTGCGGTTTCGGAGGCCGCAAAGCCATGAGCAACGCAGATCACGTGTCTATCAGCGAGCCGCTGGTGATGCCAACGCCCGAGCTACGCGTGCTCGAAGCCCGCTTCACGGCCGCGCGCCAAGCGCGCGACGCCATCACCGGTGACGTACTTGCGAGCTATGCCCGTGTGCACGACCAGATGCTCAACGCGCAAGCCGCGTTGTACGCGGCCTTCGCCGAGCACCTGCAACAGACCCGCCAATTAGATGAGGCGCGAGCATGAACACTTCCAACGCCCCCCGTAGCCAAGCACTAAGCGCACTCATCATGCAAGCCGTGGTGACTTCGCGCATGCAGTGGCAGGAGTACGCCGACGCGGTGGTCGCGCACTACCACCGTAGCGTCGATGTTGCCGACCGTGTGGTCGATTTCCATGTGGCCAGCACCGCCGCCCAACACGAGAAGGCTGCGCGTCTGAACACACAGACCGTGCGCCGGCTGCTCTCGGGCGAGATCCGCATGCCGGTGGACCTCGAGGAAGCGCTGGTGATGGCGCTTCCCCGGGAACAGCGTGTGGATGTGCTGGCAAACCTGCTGGCGCGCATCGGGTTGATGTACGCGCGCCGTCCTCCGCATGCGGAGGACGTAGTAGGGCAGGTAGGCACGCCGTGCGAGTTGATGCGCTGCGCCGCAGATGCTGTGCAAGCCATCGTGCCGATGCTCGAAGACAACCACCGTATCGGGCCGGAAGATCAGCAGCACTTCGCCAACGCGCTGCACGCGATCAACGACGTGCAGAGCGCCTGCATCACGCTCACTGCGCAGATCGCCAACGCCATGCCGCAAACCGAGCGGGCGCGTGTGCTGAAGGCGGTGCAGGGATGAGTACCACCGCCATCAATTGGAAGCGTTGGTTCCCTGCGGCGGTGCCGGCCGGCAGTGGCTGGCGCCTGATTCGTTTCGAGTCGGTCGACGCCGAAGGCAAGCCGGTCGGCAAGCCCATCGAAGCCGTCACCCCCACTTTGAATCCGCGACGGTTCCCCTCAGAGCAACGCGCCATCTATGCCGCGCGCGAACTCAACGCGGTCGACGGTCTGTGACCAGACGGCACTCAGAACACCCCAGGAAGCCCGGAGCCGAGGACGTACCGGGCGAACACAGGACCTTGCTGCACTCGGCAGCGGCATGGTCCGCCCCAAACGAGGAAGCCACCGGCGCACGAACGCCGATGGCTTCAGTGATCAAACCCGTAGGAGGAAAGATCGTGGACAAGTGCACCACACCTGCAACGTCGCCGCAAGCTGCGGCATACCCCATCGTCAGCTACCGGCTGCTCGTGCGGCGCAATGCCGCGCATGACGCCAGTCGCCATGGCGTCAATCCAGCACCTGCCATGGATGCCGCCGACGCCGAATATCTCGCCACGCGGGGCAACCGCTTCGCAGCACGCCGCGCCGCGTTCGTCACCGTTGATCTGCAGTGCGGGAGGGGCTGAGCAATGGACCTTGACCACATCGTGAGCGTCGCGCGCTTCGCTAAGCGACTACGGGGAACGGGACCGCTGTCCACCGGTGAATCCCTGGCCGCAGCCATTGTCCTCAACAAGCCCAGCTGGCTGAAAGCCAAGGGCTACACCCTGGCGGAGGCGATCAATCGTGCAGATGACGATGGCCAGACCGTGCCACGGCTGCTGCAGGCCCAGAAGATCATCCAAGAGGAGGCCTGAGCCATGTTCTTTCGCAATCTCACGCTCTACCGTTTTCCCTGGGCCCCGGACTCTCTGCTTTACCGCGCCTTCGCAAGCGAGCCAAACCACCAGAGCGACGAAAAGGCAGCCGATGAAGCGCTCAATACGTTGCTGGATCTTCAGCGCCTCAAGCCCGTCGGCCCGCTTGAGATGTCATCACGCGGCTTCGTCTCGCCTTATGGCCGCGACAGCGACCAGACCGACGCGCTTACCATCATCCACGGTGAGTTTGGTTGGATCACCGTTGGCGGGCAAGACAAGCTCCTGCCGGGATCAGTGGTAAACAACACGGTCGAGGCCAAGGTAACCGAGATCGAGAAACGCGAAGGTCAGCGCCCCGGTGGCCGCGCGCGTAAGCGCATCAAGGATGACGTCATCCACGAGCTGCTCCCCAAGGCTTTCGTGCGCGAGCAGCGCACCGATGCGTTCCTTGACATGCAGCACGGCTTCATCGCCGTGGATAGCAGCAGCCGCAAGACCTCCGATGCGGTGTGTAGCGAACTGCGCGGCGCCCTCGGCTCGTTCCCGGCGCTGCCGCTCAATGCCGAAGTAGCCCCGCGCTCTGTGCTCACCGCCTGGCTGGCCGGCGAGCAGCTGCCGGCAGGCTTGAGCCTGGGTGAAGACTGCGAGCTGCGTGACCCTATCGAAGGCGGCGCACGCGTGCGTTGCAATCACCAGGAGCTGCGCAGCGATGAGGTGAGCAAGCACCTTGAAGCCGGCAAGCAAGTCACGCGCCTGGAACTTGTGCTGGACGACCACGTCGCCTTTGTTCTCGGCGACGACCTGGTGATCCGCCGCCTGCGTTTTCTCGATGGCGCCATCGACAAGCTGGACGGCAACGATGCCGAGGGCGTAAGCGCGGAGCTGGATGCGCGCTTCAACCTCATGGCCTGCGAAGTGCGCCGACTGTTTCTTTTGCTTGAGCAGGCGCTACACATCAGCAAGGCGGGGGGCTGATCCATGCGTACCCGAGAATATGTTCTGACAAGTTTCTGCCGCGACACTGCTGCGCACACCATGACCGTGCTGCACGATCACGGCACCTACCGACACTTGCGATTCCGAAAGCCGGGCACGTCCTGCTACGGCTTCGACATCGTGACTTGGCCCGGCTACCTGGCCATTTCCGGCGACATGGGTCACGCCTTGTTTACCCGCTTGGAAGACATGCTGGAGTTCTTCCGCGAAAGCGAAGAGAGAATCGCAGCAACGGCGGGCGGGCTACCGATCAATCCGGAGTACTGGGCCGAGAAATGCGTGGCAAACGATGGCCCTAAGAAGGAGTTCAGTAGCGAGCTATTCCATCAGATCGTAAAGGAAAAATTTGATGAGTTCGTAGCCGAAAACACCGAGGATGACGGTCCCGTACCCGAGTGGGCCAATCAGCTTTGGGACGAGCTGGAAACCTCCGTCTTGTTTGACGACGAGGATGTCGAAGCTACTGGCCGCGCCATCGGGAACATGGATAACTTTAAGCCTGATGGAGAGAGCTATAAGCACTTCGGCTTCAGCGATCCATGGGAGTACGGCTCTTCGTTAGAGGATTTCAGATTTCACTTCATGTGGCGTCTGTACGCCATTGCCTATGCCGTGCAGATCTACGACCGCGCCGCCGCCACCGCGGAGGTGACTCATGGCTGACACCATCCCCGGCGACCTCGCCACCCTCGTCCCGGACTTCCTTGACCACCGTCGCCTGCGCGGCACCAGCATCAACACCATCGCCGCGTACCGCGCCGATCTAACCATGCTGACGGCTTTTCTCGGCCGCTTCGACGTGACGCTGGTGCAGCTTGTCAGCGAGCGCTTGGTGAACCTGTGGCTCGACGAGGGCATGCGCCACATGAAGTGGGCGCGCCGCACTGCTGCGCGGCGGCTGGCTGCGGTGCGCGCCTTTATGTCCTGGTGCCGCATGCAGGGCCTGATGCAGCACGATGCCACCCGCGACGTGCGCATCAAATTCCGCCAGCGCACGGTGGTGGCGCCGGAGCTGGAACCACTCAAGGCAATGATTGCCGGCATCGGCGAGCGGGCACCTGCAGATATCCGCGACCGCGCCATGCTGTTGCTGATGCTCGACGGCGCACTGCGCGCCAGCGAAGTGGCGCTGCTGGACGATGCCCCGGTGTCGCGCAACGGCTTCACCGTGCTGGAAGAGAGCCAGCGCGTGTATGTACGCCCGAAGGGTGGCGAGGATGACGACTTCGAAGTGGTCGGTATCGAACCCGTCACCGTGCGCGCCGTGCAGGCGTGGCGACGCACACGCGACAAGATGGCACTGCCCGGTGAGGCTGCATTGTTCGTCAATGCCACAGGCCGGCGCCTGTCGCGGCAGTCCGTGTACCTGATGGTGCGTGAGCGGGGCAGGGTAGCCGGCATGCCCGGGTTGCACCCGCACATGCTGCGGCATCGCCGCCTGGGCGAAGTGGTGGAGCGTGCAGGCCTGGACGCCGGCGCCGCGCACGCACGCCACAAGCACAAGTCCACCACGGTCAACGTCTACGGTGCCCACGCAGCAGAGGTGCAGCGCGCTGCCATCCGCACGCTGGCGCCACTGGGGGAACTGCCATGCAACGCATGATCAGCCACGCCACACCGTTGCCCCTGTGCCGTATCGGCCACACAGCCCGCCATATCCACGACCAGCGCTCGCTGCAGGCCGGTGGCGGTCACCTCGTGGAATGCGCCTGCAGTGCCAGCAGCAAGCATGGCGCGTTCGACGACGCACTGCGTGAGTGGTGCCGGCAGCAAGGCCGGCCGACACCAAAGACCAATCCACAGCAGCAGCTACCGATCGACAACGTCACCCGTCTCCGGAGGACCGCACGATGATGACCACCATGCAGCGCGATGCGATCGCGCGTGCGCAACGCGGCGATTGGGAACTGGCCGATGCGATGGAACTGGCGTGCCTGGAACGCATGACGTTTAACGGCGCCTACGCGTTGTTGTTCGGCATCTGGGAAGGCGGCCGGCTTCGGCGCTTTGCCTATGGAGAGGCGTGCGACGACGACGCGGACATGCAATTCGTCAACGACAGCGTCCGCCTCATCGTCGATCTCAACGGCAACGTTCTGCAGCGCGCCGAGATCGATCACGAACTGGATAGCAGCTTGCTGAGTTCCGTGGAGCGCACGCGGCTTTGGGCCAATTCCATCCTGTCCGAATACCTCGCCACCTTGCCTGCACCGACGCAGGCCCCCTTGATTCCGGAGACTGTCTGATGCGTGCCACCGTCAATTCGAACCAGCTGGCGGATGCGCTCAAGCACAGCGCAGCGCCGGCAAAAAGCACCATGGAACTGCTGCAGTTTGCCCGTATCACGGCAGGCAATGGTGAGCTGCAGATCGAGACCACCGATACCCAGGTCTACACGCGTATGACCATCGCTGCAGACGTGCAGGACGACGGCCAGCTGCTGTTGCACGAAAGCACCCTGCGTACCATTGCGGCCGGCGGCGGAAAACTGGACCTGCGCGCCGACGGGCAAGTGGTCCGCGGCCGTTCGCGCTATCGCGTGGGCACCCATCCCGACCCGTCTGCACTACCGGACGCCGAGCGGATGAAGTGGGAGCCGATCGAGCTGCCGGCAACGATGCTGGCAGAGGCCGTGTCGCACGTGCAGCACGCGCCGGATGACAAGGACGTGCGTGCCTACTGCCGCGTCGTCTTCGTCGAAACCGGCAAGGTCTGGGCGACCGACGGCAAACTGATGGCGCGCCGCGCGATCGCCTATACGGGACCCAAGTTTTGCTTGCCGGTGTACCAGCTCGGGCGCATCACCGATGCGCTCGGGCAGCCGGAAGCGGTCATCAGTGTGGGGCGAGCGGCGGGCGTGGCACATGTGTTGGCGTTGCGCATCGAGAGCGCTGCGATGTGCCTGATCGTTCGCATGGTAGAAGCCCAGGTGGTTCTGGACATCGAGAAGCTGGTGCCAGATCCGGCAGCTGCAGCGGCACGCGTGCGTTTTGACCGCAAGGCCATGATCGAAGCCCTGAGACGTTTCGTTCCTTTCTCCGCCTGGGGCGGTGAGAAGGGCATCAATCACTGCATCGCGCTGGAGCTGCTGCCCGACGCGGTGGTGATGACCGACAAGGCCGGCGAGAACGTGGAACACCTGACCGAAGCCGGTGCTGCGCTTGAGCACTCGGGCACGATCCGCGTCGGCCTGCACCCGCGCCAGCTGCAGCAGATCCTAAGCGCCATCCGTACTGACCAGGTAGTGCTGCACCTCGCACGCGAGGTCAAGGGCGCGGCCTTGGTCCAGCCCCTCGACGTGTCGCCCGACGAGATCGCCCACGTCGTCATGCCTTTCACTCTTTGAGGTCGCCGCCATGCACGAGGATCAGAACACCAAGCTGCTCGCCGCACTGAAGCAAAAGCCGATGACCGCGGTAGAGATCTGGATGGAACTGGGCATTGCGCGCGCAAGCGCGCGTGTCCACGACCTGCGCAATCAGGGCTTCAACATCGCCAGCACGCCCATCACGGTACCGAACCGCGAAGGCGAGGACTGCCGCGTGGCGCAATACCGGCTCACCGATCAGCAACGCACGTTGCTGCCGGAGTTGCCCGGTAGGGGAGTCATGGCCGCATGATCACCATCATCAGCATCTTGATCACGGCCGTCTTCACCGGTGGCATCGGCTTCCTTGCCGGCCACGCCATCGGGCGCAATGCGTTACACCCCAGCCTGCACGAACTGGCCGAGCGCGCCGACGCGGCGGGCATGGATCTGGCCGCCCTGTCCACGGAAGTTGCAAACCAAGCGTTCCGAGCGGGCACGCTCGCTGAAGCCCGCCTGCTCAAGCAGTGGGCACGCCGGTTACGCACCGCCGCCGCCGAACACCTGACGTGCATCAATGCCATCCAGCTGAGCGACCTTCGCGCAATCGGCGCAGATACACTCGTGACTGTCAGCGTGCAGGACGCCGCGGCTATTGCTCAACGCGGGCAAAAACAGCGGAGTTCGTGCCATGAATAATACATGCAACGCTAACTGCTTGGATCTGACCGCGTGCCAGCTCCACGAAGCACTGATGATGGCGGGTGATCCAGAGTTCGATCGGGAATTCGACGACCGATCCCGCGTGCGAATCTTCTACAGCGAGAAAGGCCACAGCGGAGCAGGTCTCTACTGCGAGTGTGTAGACGCGGAGGAGGAAGGTTGCATCCTCTTGGATGGATCTTCGCCCGCAATACGGGGCACCGCGTCAGCATCTGCTCCTGCGCCAGAAGATGCCTTTCAAGCTGGCGTGTCCACCTGGATGGGCGAGTGCTTCCTGCCATCGCTTTATGCCGACATGACCGAGCGCGGCGACCGCCTGCTGGAAGAGGTGCTAGAGCTGCTGCAGTCGAATGGCTATGACCAGACGCGTGTGGCGACGCTGGTCGATTACGTCTACGGCCGCCCGGTCGGTGAGCCGGCGCAGGAGGTCGGCGGCGTCATGGTCACGCTGGCGGGCTACTGCATGGTGGCCGGGCTGGACATGCATGCCGAGGGTGCCCGCGAGTTGGTTCGGATCATGCAGCCAGAAGTGATGACAAAGATCCGACGCAAGCAGGAGGCAAAGAACGCGCTGCACTTTGATACTCCACTGCCTGGAAATGCCGGACACCCTCAGCCGGCAGCGGCGGTCCCGATCACTGGTGTGCAGGCAATCGCCACAGAGCGCGCGCGTCAGGTGCTGGTGGAAGGCATGACACCCGAGGGCGACGCCGGTTATCGCTATGGACAGTTGGCATGGGCGGCAGTCGCTTATGTGCAGCTCACAGCGATGGATCTGCAGGCCGGTGGGCGGCAACACATCGCCACCGGATCGCCGCCGGCTTGCTGGCCTTGGGATGCGGCATGGTGGAAGCCGCGCGATGCCCACAGGGACCTGGTGCGTGCTGGAGCGCTAATTGCGGCGCAGATCGACTTCATCGACCAGCAGAACAAACAGTCGAAGTCGCAGGAGGCCTTATCAGCCGCAGCGGATATACCGATGATATGGATGACGCATTGGCATTCGGTCGTTGGCGCGCGCAGGTCGCATCGGCCCTGCGCGGCAAGCGAGGACAGTCCATGTTGCGCGATCTGATCGCCGCACTCGACGCGCTTCCGGAGAAGGAGCTGATCGCAGGCATCGTCGAACAGGATGGTTGTTTCTGCGCACTGGGGGCGCTTGCTCACTTCCGGGGAACCGATCTAGATCAGGGCGAACACGGCGGCACCGACTACGACTTTGAGGCCAACCGGGCGGCCAGACGCCTGAACATCGCCCACCAGTTGGTGCAAGAAGTCGTGTTCGAGAACGATGAAGCTGGTGAATGGCGCTACCCCCACGGACAGCACGAACCACCCGAGGCGCGCTGGGAGCGCATGCGCGCCTGGGCGGTGAGCAAGATCATCGACCATCAGGCCAAGCCGGAGGTGCGCAATGGCTGACCGTGACTTCCAGATCAGCAAGCCGCTGGTCAAGGCGTTGCGCCGCTACGCGCATGGCACCAAAGGGCTCGACGAGCCGACGTACCGCCTGCACCTCCAGGCGGTTGGTGCCACCAGCACGCTGGACCTGAGTCGCAACCAGCACACAGCGCTGTTGGAGCGCCTGCGTGCGCTCCCTGACGCGCCGCGCAAGGCGCAGGGGAGGGCAGCATGAAGCAACCAACAGTAGCTGATCTGCTTGCTATAGCGCCAAACCCAGTTCTTTTCTCGCCCTACGCCCTTGCAGCTGCGTTGCGCACGCCTATCTCGGTAGCCACGCAGCTGCGAAACGATGCGCTCGCTCTACAGACAGACGTTTCAAAGCTAATGAGCAATTGCCAAATCAATCAGCACGAAGCCGAAGCTTATCTAGGCCTTTCTGCTGGGTCCTCAGTAGCATGAGTCGTCTGCGTGTTTCCCTCCAGTGTGGCTCTCAACGCATCGCGCTTTTTTTTCAGCCGGACACACTCGTCGTACTCATGGATCTTACTTTCCACCGTATCTGGCACCGATTCGCATATTTTGACGATAGCTGCGTTGTCAGAGAACCTCGCGACGCCATAGACGATTACGGCGCCGAGCGGCAGCAGGGTGAGGATAAGCGCGAAGCTGATCCAGTGGCTGCGTGGGGCCATGCTCTCGAGGGTGAGCACGTCGTCAAAGCGAAGAACAGCGAGAGCTATCCAGATCAAAGAAGCAAACGTACATGTCAAAAAAACGACTTTTTGCCATTCGCCGGGACTGTCGACAATCTCCGCTTTGCTTGCCGCGATGCCGGCACCAGCTATGGCGACAGCCAAAGCCCAATTGCGTCCAAGTTCCAGAATGCCCTCAAGACGCTGGTTCTTCTCCTTTTTGGATTTCTCCTTGGGCTTTGCGCTCTCAGCAACGGCATCTGTCATTTTTCGACCTTAGCTCTTATAGATAGGTTTTTTGGGATCTCTGAATAAACGGCCAAGGCACGTCTTACTGGAGGGGGATGATGAATCGAGGTTTCCAAAGTGTGATCGTGACCGGGACTATCGGTGCAGATCCAACTATTCGCGCGATGGCCGGAGGCAAGCTCGTTGCCGAGCTGTCGATCCCCGTCACCGAGACCTACACCGACCGCAGCGGCGAGCGCTGCGAGCACACCGAGTGGTTTGCCATCAAGCTGTTCGGCGCTGCGGCAGAAACCGCCGAGCGCCAGTTACGCAAGGGCCGAATGATCACGATCCAGGGGCGCAAACACACCGAGCGATGGAGCGACGACGGCCGGCCGCGCAGCAAGGTGTTCGTGCATGTCAACGCAGCAGGATTGACGTTGCACGCCGAGCGAGAACACGCGCAGACGAAGCCGGAACACCAAGGCCGTGCCGCAGCCAAAGCACCAGCATTTCCTGGCGAAGAGGAGCGGGGCGATGACTTGCCGTTTTGATTCACTCGCTCACGCGTTTGGCTCGCGGGTGGTGGGCGACTGCCTCGCGCAGCTGCGCCATGTCGATGCCCAAATACAGTGCAGTGGTCACCACGCTGGCATGGCCCAGCAACTGCGACAAAGCCATGAGGTTCACGCCGCGCCGGTGCAACTCGGTGGCAAATGCAGTGCGCAGCCTGTGCGGATAATGGCCGGTCCACGGCCTGGTAGAGATCGTCGCGTCGAGCGCCGCCACGGCACCGCCGTGCCCGTAGCCCAGCGCATTTGCATACTTACGCACAATCACCCACACGCTGCGTGCATCGCGCAGCGCATGGCCGTGTACGGTCAAAAAGAGCGCATTCTTCTTTCCCGGCCGGAGTTTCCCGCGTTCGCGCAAGTACGTATGGAGCAGCCCAACGCAGTGTTCGCCGATGGGCACCAGCCGCTCCTTGTTGCCTTTGCCAAACACGATCAAGAAGCCATCGGGAAGGATGCTACCAACCTGCAGCTTTGCCAGTTCACCCGCACGCAGACCGCATTGGTACAGCGTGGCCATGATGACGTGGTCGCGGAAGCCGACATACGTGGTCAGATCGGGCGCTGCCAGCAGCATGCCGACCTCGGCATCGGTGAGCGCCCAGACGCGGCGCACGGGAACGCGGCAGCAGCGCGGCAAGCTGGCTGGCTTCCACGCATCCGGCTGGTTCTGCGCAAGCCATCGGAACCAGCAACGCAGCGCGTTGACCTCAATGTTGACGGTGGCCGGCCGCACCTGGTCACGTCGCAATCCAACGAAACGATGGACCACATCGATACCGCTGCGATCTACAGGATTGTCGGTGGCAAAGCGGTCAAACCGCGCAAGCGCACGCAGATACGACTTCGTGGTTTCAGGCGATCGCCCAGTGATCTGGAGGAACCACACGAACCGCTCGCGTAACGCAGGCTCCGAGATCGAACAATAAGCACGTATTACTGTCATCAACTGTCAACCAGACCTCAAAAGAGACCGGCGAACAGACCGAAACCAATCGAATGTAAGATGCTGAAAGGGCTGAGAAAACCGTCAGGAAATTTCCGAGATCGTGTCTCTCCCTGACCAAGCAACCCGAGATCTTACATAATATACATTATGCGAAATCAGATCTGATGGCCTTACGGGCGCGGCTCCGCTGGATCTGGCTTTGGATCAAGACTTGCCTGCCGAACGGTTCTCCTAGCGAAACGGAACTCTCCGCATGACAGGCACCTACAACTTTGACCGACGCCCGCCTTGCTGGCCAGTGGGAACGCCTTGCCCGAACAGCTGCGCACATGATCTGCATCGGCGCATGGTGACGAACCATGCCGAACTCACCGGCCCGTGGGCTGGTTGGCGGTTGGCCGGGCGCGACCTGATTGCGCCCAGTGGCGAACTGATACCAGAACGCCGGCTGCGTGGCTCGCTGTGGCATGCCAATGCTGGCGACATTCGGGATTCGGTCCGCCGTCGAAACGCCAACCGCAAAGCGGTTCAGCAGTCGATGGGCAAGGTCGTCGTCGTGGATCTTGGCGAATGGCGAGACCGCCACTTCGGGCGAGGCGTTATCCGTAGGGGCTATGCCCCTACACCCCCGGCCTACAATGCCAGCTCACAAGATCGGGGGCGGCATGGAACGCAGATATCAGCAAGCAGACTCATCAGACCTATGGTGGCAGATTGCGCTTGGCGGCTTCATCGCACTACTAGCGCATAGCATCGTCGTTGGGCTGTACACCAGATACGAGACGCGCCAAGCGATGGCGCAGCTTGAAAAAGAATCGAAACTAGCGACGCAGCAGATGCAGCGCGTACTTAGACAGGACGTCCAGACACCCAGGAACGCGCCTGAGGTGCGGGAATATGACCCACCAAGACCGTTAAGCGACGGCGAGCGCTGCTTACAAGGCCGCCGTTTCAAACGCGTGTCAAACGGCTGGGTGCAGCTGACGCACGATCCCTGCTGATGGTCTACAGATCAGCCGTGGTCGAAGGAACGCTAGTAGCAGAAGCGTAAGACTTCGACTCGGGGAAGGTGCCGACGTCACGTGTGCCCCTTGCAATGACAGATCCTGCGAGCTGCAAAGGCTGATTCTGATGACCCACCTGCCCGGTTTGCGCCTGCTGCTGTTGTTGCGCTGCTGCTGGCGCACGTCCTTGTACGGGTTGTGAGGAGCGCCATTGCGCGCAAGCGTGCGGCACATGGGCTGGGGAAGATCGTACCGCGTGCCCTGCTCTGTCAGACAGGTACAAGACGCCTCGCGCGGATCTGAGGCGGTGGGCACGCTGGACATGCAGAACACCTGCGGATCAGCGGCAACCGGACGCTGATCGAACACCTCAGCAGTCCACGGCATCGTTTCAAAACGCGGTAGGTGCTTGGCGGCATAATCACTCTTGCCGGCATATATGACCTGGCCGTTGTTGTCGCCGCTCAGCACGCCAGACCCGAGCGCTGAAGCGCCCGTGCCCGGCGTGCTGGCTTGCTCCTTCTCACCGCCTCCCATCAGGCTTGGATCACCCATGTTGACCTCAAAGCCTCGGATTTTCTTTTCAGCAGCCGAGTATCGGACTCACCTCACCTATCAACGAGGCAGTACGCCAGAATTTTCCACCGCTGAGTGGAAGAAGCCGGCTTCGATTCCGGCTCCTACGGCACCCACAAGATGCGCAGGACCAACAACGCTTCGCTGATCTACCGCAGGAGACGAAACCTCAGGGCGGTCCAGCTATTGCTTGGGCATACGAAGCTAGAAAGCACCGTGCGCTACCTAGGCATCGAGGTCGACGACGCCCTAGAGATCGCCGAGCAAACGGATGTCTAAGCCCAAGAGGCCACTCCTCGACCGGCAAGGTCGAGGAGCGGCCAGAAGAAGAAGTTCAGAAAGTGCTGCGAGACCTCGCCCGAAAGAAGGAACTTCAGGAGGTTCCTGCTGATCGCTTCGCAACCCTGAGCATCCCTTCCGGCCACTATGGGGAGTAGCACATCGATCGAACGTTTGGCCCCGCCCCGCGTACTCCGTGATGGCTAGGATCAGCACGATCCACGCCAAGGCCTGGACCTTTGCCGCCAGCACCGAACACGCCTGAGTTCAAGCGCCGAGCCAGCCAAGCCAAACGCGATGCCACGTCTGCTCCCGGCGATGTCGTGGGTCTGCGCTCTACTTGAAATGATACAGATCGGTCTATATCATCCGCGGCGAATCCACTGCCGGAGTGATCATGAGCAAGGTTCGCGAGCGCATCCTGGATGTCGCCACCAATCTCTTCTATCGGCAGGGGATTCAGGCGGTCGGCGTGGACGCCATCATCAGCACCGCGGAAGTCGCCCGCATGAGCTTCTATCGGCACTTTCGGTCGAAGGAAGGTCTGGCGTTGGCAGTGCTGGAGCGGCGCGACGAACGACTCTGCGCATGGTTCGAGCAGGAGGTCGAGCGCTTGGCGCCCGATGCAAATCTGCGGCCGCTGGCAGTGTTCGACGCCTTGGCGATGCGCCTGGCCAGTCCCGACTACCGCGGTTGCGCCTTCCTCAACACCATCGCCGAGACGCCGCCGCCCAGCCACGCACTGCACCGGGCTGCGGCTGCGCACAAGCACCGCTTCGAGGCCTACTTCGCCCGTTTGTTGCGAGCGGCCGGTCTGGACGAAAGCGCGGCCGGCGATCTCATGCTGCTGTTCGACGGTGCCGTGGTCACCGCGGTTCGCGAAGGAAACCCGACTCCCGCCACGCGGGCAAAAAACATGGCGGCGCGGGTGCTCGGCATCGCTCCGGCGAACTGAGTCAGTGTCTTACTGAGAGAGTAGTTATGTCTGCGGAAGTTGTGTCGCAAGACCCGGTCGCTCGCGGCGAACGGTTGTTGCAGTTGGATGTGCTGCGCGGTCTGGCCTTGTTCGGCGTGCTGCTGGTCAATATCGGTTACTTCTGCGGTGCCGATTTGGCGCGGGAAGCCGGGGTCGCCTATCCGCTGGGAGACTTCGGTGGCTTGGCCGGCGACCTCGTTAGGGTTCTGTTGGAGAACAAGGCGGCGGCGCTGCTGTCGATCCTGTTCGGTGCTGGCCTCGCCATCCAAGCCGATCGTGCGTCCGAAAATGGTCAGTCGCGCTGGCCGTTTGCGCTGCGTCGCAGCGCGGTGCTCGCCCTGCTGGGAAGCGTGCACACGTTCTTGTTGTGGAACGTCGACATCCTGCTCGACTACGCACTGATCAGCTTGATGGTTCTGCCCTTCTTGCGGCTGTCGGCCGGCCGGGTGTTGTGGGCGATCCCGGTAGTGCTGATCGTCTCAGCGGTGATTGCCGGTCCGATGCAGGCGCTTGCAACGGATCTGCCGTCGGCGCAAACCTACATCCTTGGTCTCCAGCACTACGGGCAAGGTGGGTGGCTCGACGCCCTGCAATACCGATGGTGGGAAACGCTGCATGTGGTCGGCCCGATGCGTATCGCCAATCGCTTCGTCATCCTGGCGCCGTTCTTCATCGTCGGCGTTGCGGCCTGGAAGGGCGGATGGCTTTCGGCGCCGGACGCGCATCGGCGCCGGCTGCGGCAGGTCTTCGTGCTCTGCTTCAGCTTCGGGCTGGTGGCCAACGCGGTGCCGCAGGAGGCGCTGCATGCCTGGGTGAATCAGCTTGCGCTGCAGCCGCTGCGGGTCTTGATTAAGGCGACCTTCTTCTTCGCCAAGTTCGCGCTGACCCTGGGCTACGCGGCCGGCATCCTGTTGCTGCTGCAGCGATCACGCTGGTGCGTGTGGCTGGGTGTGTTCGCGCCGCTCGGTCGCATGGCGCTGACCCAATACCTGCTGCAGTCGCTGGTCTGCACATGGATCTTCTACGGCTTCGGTCTGGGCCAGTACGGGCGGATGCCGCTCGACCTGGCGCTGGCGCTGGGCGTGCTCCTGTTCGCTATGCAGGTGATCAGCAGCCGCTGGTGGTTGGCGCGCTTCAGCATCGGCCCGGTGGAGTGGCTGTGGCGGCGATTGAGCTACGGCGGCATTCGCCAGCGCCCACCGGCGCTCGCAGCGGCCGGGGCGGAGGCTGAACAGGCCCGAAGCCGGTAGCGTGGGTGATGCCGCGTCGCGGCATTAGCGCCGCGTTTTTTGCGCCTGTCGGCGGGGTGGTGTGTGGGCGGATTCAGCGCCATGAGCGCGTCGCAGCGGCCGCCGGCGTCGACAAGACCCGGATACTGGGATGCCGTCAATCTACCTCACAGCCGCGCCGGCTACGCGGCCTTCTTTGGCTGAGCGCTGGCAGAACTCCCAGGGCCGACTAAATTGGGAGGATTGCGCCAAACGAAGCTGAAGAAGACCTTCGCCCATGCTGCTACACCCGATCCATCACGGCAAGGGAATGTTATGGCCCGCTACCGTCACGTTGATTACAGCCCACAACTGATTCCGGTCGACCTCCAAGCGCAGTGGGTGCCGGCCAGCAACCTTTGGTGGAGGCCGTAATGTCCGCTTCGTGTCGTCCCGAGCTTGAGGCGCTGCTTCCGCCTGTGACGACTCATTGGAGGGGCTTCGAGATAAGGCACTGCTGTTGTTTGGTTTTGCCAGTGGCGGGCGCCGACGCAGCGAGATCGCGGCGGCTGACTGGCAGGACCTGCGCTGCATTGGCGAAGACGCTTTGCTGGCGGGGTTAAACGGGGACTTTGCCGGTTACAGCCTGCGCTCGGGCTTTATCACCTAGGGCGGTCGCCAGAGCATCGCCCTGCCCGCCCTAATGGCGCTGAGTTGCCGGGGTTGCCCAGGCCTGCTGTTGCCAACTGCGAGAGCGACGATGTAGACGACCCGACGCCGATCTACACGCTCCTCCCGACACTCTCTGTCAACGATGCCTCCCAGAGCGCCGATCTGCTCCTTGGGCAGGTTGATCGCGCCCGGAGCGAAGCTGAAATCGCACCTGCGCTGAAGTCCGTGATTGCATTACCTCCGAGATCCACGGCGACTGAAGCCGCGATTGCGCAGCGCCTGACGAAGATGCTGCTGCGTGCGCGGGGCGATGACGCCAGTTTCACTGCAACCGAGCTGAGCGTCGCGTCGGACATCCAACTGGCACTTCAACGCGTTGAAAGCATCCCTGGGGTCCACTCGCAGCTGCGGTCAAGCTATCGCGACTATGTGGAGGCGCACTTGTCGGCACCTCGTTGCGCAGCGAGCCTGGCTGGCAATCATCGGCTGCTTGAACAGCGTTTCGTCGCGGAGCTACCCAATGATCGGATAAGCGAGCCCGCATCTCCAGCTCCATCGAAAGAGCCGGAAGTGGATGCAGCGGTGTCTCTCATCCGGCAAGCGGGTTATAACGTCCGGACCCAGCTGCTCGGGTATGTCGGGCAGGAACCACTACGTGACACCGCGCTAGCCGCTGCTTCCAAGGAATTCCTTGATCAAATCGAGACCGGCCCGCTGCGCGAGGCGGCGGCCTCCGATGGCACCGGCCGTATACAACGTGCACAACTGATAGAGACTCTCAGATACCTTGAGTACGCACCCGCCGGGGGCTCGCGTGAGCGTGGCTTTGCGTTACTCGATGGACTACTCGACGGAGCGCACTACCAGCGCGACCATGACGTCTGGTTCGGCGATTTCAAACGCGTTGCGGATCAATCAATGCGTTGGCATGACCGAGAGCTGAGGCTGCGCCATTTATCAGCTAGCACCACCCCTGTAATCCGAGTCTACGCAATGCTTATGCAGCGCAAAGAATTTCCATAGCCGTCTTGAAGCGTGTTATGAACTTTGAAAACGCGTGGCTGTCATTTAAAGCATCTGACCTACCCCGTCCGTTGAAGCTTTTCGCCAAGGTGTTATCAGTGGCTGTGCTACGCCAGAAGAAGTCCAGCTCCACTCCGTTTTCATACGCCCAACTATCCATCGCTCTGCCGGCAAACTTGCCCGCCTTGTCCACCTTCATCTGATACGCCCAGGGTTTCCCAGACATCTCAAGGCCATGGGAAATGGCTGATTCGGAGGTGTCCATGAGCAGCAAGCGGTATACGGGTGAGTTCAAGATCGAAGCGGTCCGGCAAGTGTCCGATCGTGGATTCAAGGTGGCAGAAGTCGCCGAGCGACTGGGTGTCACCACGCGCAGCGTCTTCGCCTGGCTGCGTAAGTTTGGCAAACCTGGCGCGCTCACTGTTGGGCGAGTCAGCACGTGCAGACTTTCGCTTACAGAAGCCGGGCACCGCTTCTATGCACAATCCCGATACCAATCAGTGCACATACAGATCAGTTCGACACCAGTGTCTGCACCAGCACGGTGAGGTCTTCGCGCATAGACATGCGAGCCCCTTAGTGGCTTGAGCGTGACATTTCAGCTCACGTCTACTAGTTGACGGTTCGCCTCCCCCGCTCGCTACCCGTCCAGCGAGAACGCGCGACGCCAGTCGCGCGGGCTCACCTGGAACGCCCGGTTGAAGCTTTGGCGGAACGATACGGCCGTGCGGTACCCCGATCGTTCCGCCACCTGATCGATGGACAGCGAGGTGGACTCGAGCAGATCCTTCGCCCTGCGCAGGCGCTCGGCATCCAGCCAGCTGCCGACCGTCATGCCGGTCGTCTTGAGGAAGCGACGGGTAAACGATCTCCGGCTCATGGCGACACGTTCGGCGAGTTCATCCAGCGAATGATCGCGCTGCAGGTTTTCGCGCATGTAGTCCAGCAATCGGCTGAGCAGTGCATCCTGCGGCGAGGCTGGTATCGGCTGGTCGATGTATTGGGATTGGCCGCCTTCGCGGTGCGGCGGCAGGACCATCATGCGGGCGATACGGTTTGCCTCGCGCGCACCGCAGAGCTTCCTGACCAGATACATGCAGCAATCCAATGCCGCCCCGCTGCCTGCCGACGTCACAACACGGTCTTCGTCGACGTACAGGGCATTCATGTCGAGCGTGACTGCCGGAAAGCGCGCGTGGAAATCCGCTTCGGCGAGCCAGTGCGTTGACGCGGCATGTCCGTCAAGCAAGCCTGCGTAAGCAAGCGCATAGGCGCCGTAACACAGGCCCACGACGTGGGCGCCACGCTGATGGGCCGCGATCAGCTTGGCGCTCAGCGCGGCACTCGGTGCGTGATCCAGATCGGCCCAGCCGGGGATGATCACCACCTCGGCCTGGTCAAGCAGTTCCAGTCCGCCGTGAGGTATCACCGCCACCTGCCCACCCGATAACGTGACCCCTCTCCGCTCCGCGGCAATCCGCAGCTGGAACAGCGGCGGGTCATCCGAATGCACGTCGAAGATCGTCAGCGGGACGGACAGTTGGAAGGTGCTGACGCCTTCGGGCGCTACTACGACGACCCGGATGGGCCCGCTGCGTTGCTGGGATGAACAGTGGCTGGCCATGGCCCGATATCATCTATGTTGGTCTTTCGGGCCACTATACACAGCTTCGCGTCCGCCTCAATCTGGGCGCCATCCGCTCACCTTGAGAGAACCACATGAAACTTCCGTCCCTTGCACTTGCCACGGTGTTGGCTCTGGGTATCCAGACCAGCGCAAACGCGGCAGCCCCGGCATCCCCTACCACCTCGATCCAGCAGATCCGCAATGCCACGGCCAAGATCACCTATGGCGACACCGTGCTGCTGGTGGACCCGATGCTGGCGGCCAAGGGCGCCTATCCCGGCTTCCCGGACACGTATCGCAGCGAACTGCGCAATCCAACCGTCGACCTCCCCTTCGATGTGGGCCAGGTGCTCAAAGATGTGGATGCCGTCCTGCTGACCCACACCCATCTTGATCACTGGGACCCCGCCGCCGAAACGCTGATCCCACGGCAGATGCCGATGTTCGTCCAGCATGAGGCGGACGCCGCCCTGCTGCGCGGCAAAGGGTTCGCTGATGTCCGTATCCTCCCCGCGCACGCCACCTTTGGCGGGGTAAAAATTTCGCGCATCGCCGACCAACACGGCACGGCAGCCATGTTCCAGGTGGAGCCGCTAGCAAAGCTGCTCGGCAGCGTGACCGGCTTTGTGTTCGAGAAGGCCGGTGAGCCGACCATCTACCTCGCCGGCGATACCGTGTGGACCGACGACGTACAGGACGCGATCAAGCGCTATACCCCGGATGTCATCGTGCTCAACACGGGCGATGCGCGGATCAAGGGCTTTGATGCCGGCATCATCATGGGGGTGGCTGACACCTCGCGTGTCCATGCGCTGGCACCGAAGGCGAAGATCGTCGCCGTGCATATGGATGCGGTGAATCACATGACCGTCTCCCGCGCAGACCTGCGCCGCTACGTAAGTGAGAAAGCCATCCAGGACAGCGTGCTGATCCCTGAAGATGGCGAAACCCTGAACTTTTGAACGAGTACAACATGAACACTGCACTGATCGTTGTCGATATCCAGAACGACTACTTCGCGGGCGGCCGCTTCACGCTGGAAAACAGCGAACAGGCCCTGATCGCAGCGCTAGACGCAATCGCGAAGGCCAAACAGGCTGGTGACGTAGTCGTGGGGATCCAGCACATCGCGCCTAGCGATGGTCCGTTCATGGCGAGAGACACCCAAGGTGCCGAGCTGCATCCCGCCATTGCGGAGGCGCTGGAGGGCTGCCCGGTGATCGAAAAGCATCAAGCCGACAGCTTCCTTGGCACTACGCTGGGCGAAACACTCGCGGCCCGGGATGTCTCGGCCATTCGACTGGTAGGGATGATGACCCAGCACTGCATCACGCATACGGCACTGTCGCCGGACGCAGCGGGCTTTGACGTCACGATCATCGGCGCGGGCTGCGCTGCGCCGACCGCGGTGATCAGCGGTATCGCGCTCTCCGGACTGGCCGGGCGCTGCAACGTAGTCTGATGTGTGCCGGGGCGCCTGTGGAAGGCAGGCGCCTAGCAGTAGCGAGCATGCGAGCACTGTAGTGACGCCTCTGTAGCCTCTACGCAACCCGCGCGTGCGCCTGACGTTGACGGAACGTTGCAGGTGTACGGCCCACCTTGCGCTGGAACAACCTGATGAAGTTGGGTGTGTCGCTGAAACACAATTGTTCAGCGACCTCCAGTGACCCACCGACGACGTGCCCCGCCCTAAGTAGTGGTCGGGTTTAGAGTCTGGAGTTGATGATATCGGTGTTTGCTAAATGTTGGGCATAAGCGGCCGGCGTCATGCCGCCGATTGCCTTCTTGGGTCGGTGCTCGTTGCATTCGCATCGCCAGCGTTTGATCTCGGTGCGCGCATGCAGCAGTGTTGGGAACCCTTGTTCGTTGAGGCAGTCGTCGCGTAGCCGGCGTTTGAAGGATTCGACGTAGGCGTTCTGGTTCGATTTGCCTGGTTGGATCAGTCGCACCTGCACGCCACAGGCATGCGCCCAGACGACCATGGCCTTGCCGCAAAACTCCTTGCCGTTGTCGGTACGGATGACCACGACCGTGCGCCAGCCGGTTCAGCGCACGCGTCACGCCACGGCCCGAAATTGCACGCTCCACCTCGATGACCACTGTTTCGTGTGTCGCGTCGTCCACGATCCCCAGACACTTGATCACCCGACCCTCGGCAGTGCGATCGAACACGAAGTCCATCGGCCACACCTGGTTGGCCTGCGCTGGCCGCCGATATGGCTTGATTTTTTACTTCAGCGATATCTTTATTCTCTAGCTTGGTGTTTGCAAGTTAGCAGTCTAGAACAACCAACTTTGATCTTTGAAATGCAAAAGGCACGACTATGATGACAACTGTAGTTGACGTGTCGGTATGTCCATACATGTCGATTTGGCAGCGCCATGAAAGCCAAATTCAGTGGGGCCTATGGCAATCCATAATCTACTTCTTGCTGCCCTGCCCTACCATTTGCATGTTCGCGCTTCACTCTGTCAAACGAAACACCAAGCGAAGCGACTAGATCAGTAGCTGTTCGTTTCAGTCCTCATCACTCTCGCGCTCCATCCGTACAAAAACCTCTATGTCACGCGCCCCAACTTTCGGGCAAGAGCAGTCTGTCGCTCAAGCGTCCACACGCCGGTTGACGAGTAGACGCTGCATACAGAGAGCATTGCTAGCGCTTGCTTGATTCGTTGCCCGCGTCAACGCAGCAATACAGCGCCGTCATAAAAGCATTTCAAAATCGTCATTTGCCGCGCTTAAGGTCGCACCAGCGGCGAGGTCCTCGCCGCATCTTGGGGGCGCCTTTCATATGGACTTGCGAGGTATGGCGATGCTCAGTGTGCTGGCTGTCAGCGCACCGGACGCTACTGCCATGGAGCCGGTGGAAGATGCGCATTTCGACATCCTGGCTTACCAGGTTGTCGGCAATACTCAGTTACAGAACGTGCAAGTCGAGCGTGCGGTCTATCCGTTTTTGGGTCCACAGCGCACCGCCGCCGACGTCGAACAAGCGCGTGCTGCACTCCAAGGCGTTTACGAGGCCGCAGGACTGGCAACGGTTGCGGTCAGCGTTCCCGAGCAGGATGCGGCCAGCGGTTTGGTCACGCTGCAGGTCACCGAGCAACGCGTCGGGCGGGTGCGTGTAGTGGGCGCGGACTACTATTCGCCGGACGACGTCATCCGTGGTGCGCCATCGCTTGCCGAAGGCAGCGTGCCCAACTTCAAGGACGTGCAGCGCGATATCGTCGCGTTGAATCAGTTGCCCGACCGGCGTGTGACGCCACAGGTCCAGGCGGGTGCGCAGCCGAATACGGTCGATGTGGATCTGGCTGTCGACGACGCATTGCCGCTGCACGGTTCGCTTGAACTCAATAACCGCAAGAGTGCCAACACCTCTGAACTGCGGCTCAGTGCGGCAGTGCACTACGACAATTTGTGGCAGCGCGGTCATAGCCTGAATGTTTCTGCGCAGACCGCGCCGCAGAATCCTGACGATGCGCGGGTGTATTCCGCCTCTTATCTGGCGCGCTTTTCAGACTCGCCGTTCTCGTTGCTGGGCTACAGCGTACGCAGCGATAGTGAGGTCGCCGCGATCAACAGCTACAACGTGATCGGCAACGGGTCGCTGTCCGGGTTACGCCTGATCCGCGCGCTCCCCAATGGCACTGGATTCTTCCATTCGTTGAGCCTGGGAGTGGACTACAAGGACTTCAAGGAAGACACGGTGTTCGGCAGCGACCGTAGCTCGGCACCGATCCGGTATGCGCCGTTGAGCGCAGCCTACAACGCGAGCTGGGTGCGCGCGCGCAGCGCCAGTGCGCTGACCTTCACCGCCACCGCCAATCTCCGCGGGGTGGGCGACGATGCGCGCCAGTTCGATGCCAAGCGCTACCGCGCACGCCCAAACTTCATGCATCTGCGCGCAGATGGGTCGCAGACCCGGACGCTGGGCGAAGACATTCAGCTCTACGTGCATGTGCAGACGCAGCTCGCGTCAGAACCATTGATCAGCAACGAGCAATTCAGCCTGGGCGGTCTTGACAGCGTACGCGGCTACGACGAGAGCCAGGCCTTGGGCGATTTTGGCGCAATCGGCCAGTTGGAGCTGCGCAGCCCCTCGTTCGCATCGGCTGCAGCAAAGCTAGTGCAGGAGGCACGCGTGTATGCGTTCGTCGATGGGGGCTACGCACGCATCCGCGATCCGCTGCCTGAGCAACGGGTTAGCGAGACCCTGATCAGCACTGGTTTGGGATTCACCTTCAAGGCCGTGTCGCATCTCAACGGCGCGGTGGATCTCGCCGCGCCGCTGTCGCGCCCGGATGGACGCAAGCCGGACGAACTCAATGTGCTGTTTCGGCTGTGGGGCGAGTTTTAAGCCGGACGCAATCAACTTTTCAGTGGGGTAACGCGTGAGCAGATTACGGCTGTATGTATTCGTCGGTTTGATGTTGACGGCACTGCCTGCCATGGCAGAAACGTGGTGGGACGCGAAATGGAGTTACCGCGCCAAGGTTTCGCTCAACACCACATCGACCGGCGCGGCGGTCGAGCAGGCACCTGGCCGCGTGCAGGTGCTGGTACGGCTGCATTCGGGAAATTTCAATTTCACCGATGCCAAGCCGGACGGCAGCGATATCCGGTTTGTTGCAGGCGATGACCGCACGCCACTGAAGTACCACTTCGAGAAATACGATGGTCTGGTCGATCAGGTTGCGCTGGCATGGGTGGACCTGCCTGCCCTGCCCGCCAATGCGATGACGCCGCTGTTTGTGTACTTCGGCAATCCAGAGGCGAGTACCGGCGCGGATGCAAAGAAGTCTTACGACGCCGACACCCTGGCGGTGTACCACTTTGCCGATGCGCAAGGCGCCGGTCAGGACACCACCGCTTATGCCAACAACATTGCTGCACCGTTGGCACTGGCCGACACGGCGCTCATCGGCTCGGGCCTGCGCCTGGATGGCACCGCTCCGGTGTCGGCGCCGGCCTCCACATCGCTGACGTTGCCTGCCAACGCTGCATTCACGCTCTCTGCCTGGATCAAGCCGGCCACGCCTGACGCGTCCGGGGTGCTGCTGGCGCTGCCGGGTGCACTGAACGTGTTGCTGGAAAAAGGCACCGTGGTAGTGGAGTCGCGCAGCGGCGCACGGCTGGCAAGCGCCGCGCCGTTGGTGGGCGATGCATGGGCGCATCTGGCGGTGCGTGCCGATGGCAAGCAACTAGCGCTGTACCTCAATGGGAAGAACGTGGGCGAAACCGCGGCGACGGTTCCGGCGACGACCGCCGGGCTGATGCTCGGAGGAGAGCCGGGCACGACGCGGCCCAACTTTATCGGTTTGCTGGACGAGGTCGAACTGAGCAAGGTTGCGCGCCCTGTCGGCGCAATCGAGGCGGCGGCACGCAGCCAGGGCGTGGATGCGCGTCTGTTGACGTTCGAGCCGGTGGAGCAGCGCGCCGGTGAAGGCGGACATGGCTACTTCGGCATCCTGCTCAATGCGCTGACACCCGATGCCTGGGCGGTGATCTGCATTCTGGGGGTCATGGCATTGATCAGCTGGTGGGTGATGGTGCGCAAGGGGCTGTACCTCAATGCCACTGCCTCTGCGAATGCACGTTTTTTAGGCGCTTTCCGGCAGCAGTTGGCGCAGCATCCGTTGCATGCGCCCAGCTGGCAACAGCTACATGCAAGCGGCCCGTTGAATGGCGCTCGATCCAATCTGGCGCGGTTATTGAATATCGGATTGGAAGAGCTGCGCGGGCGTCTTGCCGCCAGCGGTACCTCGGTGGTGCGCACACAGTCGATTGCGGCCATTCGCTCGGCACTGGATGCAGCAGTGGTGCGCGAAGGACAACGCATCCACAAAGGTATGGTGTTGCTGACCATCGCTATTTCCGGCGGCCCGTTTCTCGGTCTGCTGGGTACCGTGGTGGGGGTGATGATTACCTTTGCCGCGGTGGCTGCCGCTGGCGACGTCAACATCAATGCCATCGCGCCCGGAATCGCGGCGGCATTGTTGGCCACGGTGGCAGGGTTGGCCGTGGCCATCCCTGCCCTGTTTGGCTACAACTACCTGCTCAGCCAGGCCGATGCGGTCGCGGCGGACATGCAGGTGTTCGTCGACGAACTCGAAAAACGCATTGCCGAAGATTACGCCGGCGATGCACCCGCACGCGTGCAGGGAGGCTGAGCGCGATGAAGGTCCAGGGTCGCAAGCCGTACGACGACATCAACATCACGCCGATGCTCGATCTGGCCTACGTGCTGTTGGTGATCTTCATCATCATGACGACCGCAGCGGTGCAAGGCATCAAGGTGGACCTGCCGAAGGCCAGCGCGGCCAAGCCTTTGTCCGAACCGAAGACCAAGGTGATAGCGATCGACAGCAACGGCCAGGTCAGCCTGGACGCGGTGCCGGTCAGCATGGACGAGCTGGAGCAGCAGCTACGCAACGCTGTGGCCAACGATGCCGAGCTGCCGGTGATGCTGCGCGGCGACCGCACCGTGCAGTACGAAAAAATCATGGCGGTGCTGGATCTGTGCAGCAAGCTGGGCATCGGCTCGATCGGTCTGGCGTCACAACGCCAGCCTGCGGGCTGAGCACGCGGCGATGGATGCCCTGGACCCCACACAACCGTTGCTGGAAACCACCGGCGTCGGGCGCTGGCGCAAGCTGGCCATCGTGCTGGCAGTGCTTGCACTGTTGGGGTGGCTGGTCTCGCTGGCACTGCGCCCTTCTACCGCGCCACCACCGCGCGCGGCACCGCCGCGCATCACCCATGTGACGCTGCCGCCCCCTCCTCCGCCCCCGCCGCCACCCAAACCCGAGTTGGAGCCGCCCAAGCCGCAGCCGCGCATGCTGGACAAGCCGATGGCCGCGCCGGATCCGTCACCGCCCAAGCCGGCGGAAGCGCCCCCCGGCGATCCGCTGACCGCCGCCGCCGGACCAGGCGACAACCCGTTCGGCCTGCAGGCCGGCAATGGCGGCGGCACCCGGATTGGCGGTGGCGGTGGCGGCAGTGGTAGCCCTTTCGCGGCCTATGCGGCATCGGTGCAGCGCGCTGTGCAGATGCTGTTGCAGCGCGACGAGAAGACGCGCAAGGGCCGCTACCGCGCCACCGTGGCGGTGTGGCTCAACAGCGACGGCAGCATTGCGCGCACCCGCGTGATCGCATCTGCAGGCACGCCCGAACTGGACGCGGCCATCGCCCAGGCGTTGCAGAACAAGCCCTTGCCCCAGCCCCCACCCGCCGATCTCCCGCAGCCCATCCAGTTGCGGATTGGCGCGCTCGCACCCGGTTGACGTTCCCCTCTTTCAGGAAGCTCGTGCATGACTGCCCCGTTCCCGCCACGTCGCGTTACCCGCCTTGCGTTGTGTCTGCTCGCGATGATCGCCGCTCCCGTCGTGTGCATGGCGCAAGGCGCAAGCGCGGTGGATCCTACGCGCATCAGCCCGCAGGTGACGCTGCGCCTGATCGATCTGCTGGTGGCCAAGGGCGTGATGACACGCGACCAAGCCGATGCGTTGATCCAGGAGGCGGCCATCTCGATGACGGCCGATGTCACGCCGCCGCCCACCGGCTTGCCGTACCAGACCCAGCCGGGCGCGATCGTCGTGCCGTATGTGCCCGAACCGGTGCGCGCGCAGATCAAGGACGAGCTGCGCAGCGAAGTGACTGCGCAGGCCAAGCGCGAAGGTTGGGCCACACCGGGCGCATTGCCGGAATGGACCCAGCGCCTGCGCCTGTATGGCGATCTGCGTCTGCGCGGTGAAGGCATTTTTTATCCCGACGATAACTACGGGTTCTTCCCCGACTTCACCGAGATCAATGCGGGCAACGGCTTCGATGTAGTCGGTACCGGCAACGCGCCGTTTCTCAATACCTCGCGCAATCGCAGCCGCATGCGCATCCGTGCGCGGCTCGGCGTGCAAGCGCAGATCGCCGACTGGATCACCGGCGATATCCGCCTGGTCACCGGTGCCGATCGCGGCCCGGTGTCGACCAACCAGACCCTGGGCGGCGGCGGCAACCTGGCCAAGGAGCCGATCTGGCTGGACCGTGCGGCGCTGGTTCTGCAGCCCATGCGCGATCTCGACCTGTCGTTCGGGCGCTTTGCCAATCCGTTCTGGAGCAGCGAGCTGGTGTTCGACGAAGACATCAACTTCGATGGCATCGCCGGCCGCTACGCGTTTGCGCCACAAAATGACTTCGCACCGTATGTCAGTGCAGGCGTGTTCCCGGTGTACAACACCGACCTGGATTTCGGCTCGACCAACACGCTCAAGACCCGCAGCCGCGACAAGTGGCTCTATGGCGCCGAACTGGGCGCGCAGTGGCGCATGCACGACGACATCGCACTGCGCATGGCCTTCAGCTATTTCCAGTACGACCAGTTCGAGGGCAAGCGCTCCGGTGCCTGCCTTGCACCCACCGCCAATGACAACTGCGATACGGACGGCTCGCGCCCGCAGTTTCAGCAGTTCGGCAATACGCTGGTGCCCCTTCGCAACATCGTCGCCGATCCGGCCAATCCGGCCGGCCCGCAGCTGCAGTACTACGGTTACGCCAGCAAGTTCGGCATTGCCAATCTGCACGCGCAGCTTGAATTGGCGCAATTCGATCCGGTCAAGCTGCTGATCGAAGCGGATCTGGTCAAGAACACTCGCTACAACGCAGAGCGCGTGCGCTCGCTGGGCCCGGTCAACAACCTTGGCAATGGTGGCGCCTTCGACGGCGGCGACCACGGTTATCTGCTCAATCTGCTGGTCGGCCAGCCACGCGTGACTGAGGCCGGGCAATGGAATGCGTCGATCGGTTATCGCTATCTCGAATCCGATGCGGTGCCCGATGCATTCGCCGACTCGGATTTCCACATGGGCGGCACCAATGCGCGCGGCATGATCCTGGGTGGCGCCTACGGCCTGGCCCGCAATACCTGGCTGTCGTTGCGCTGGCTCAGTGCCAATGAAATCTCCGGCCCGCCGTACGCGGTGGATGTGTTGCAGCTGGACCTGAGCGCGGAGTTTTGAGCATGCGCGCATGGCTGCTTCTGCTGGTGGGTACGGTGCTGTGGGTTGGAGCGCTGCCTGCGTGGGCGCAGGCACAGACCGAAACGCGTTTGCGCGATGCCTTGCGTCAAACCAGCGCCAGGCTGCGCCAGGTGGAAGCCGATCTGGCGCAACAGCAATTGGCCACCGCTGCGGCACAACGCGAGCGCGACGCCGCGCAGCGGCCTACCCCGGCGGCAGCGCCAGCGGAAAACGGCGTACGCCTGGCGGCGCTGCAACGTGAGCTGGAACAGCAACGGCAGGCGCTGGCCGCCGAACGCGCGCAGCGTGCACAGACCAGTGCCGCACAGCAGCAGGCGCTGACGCAACAGCAACACCAGCAGCAACAGGCATTGCTGGCCGAACGCACGCAGACGCGCGAGCGGCTAAGCCGCTGCAACGCAGAGGGCGATGCGCTCTACGCCAGTGCGCAGGAACTGGCGGTGCTGTATCGCGACCCGGCGTTCGTGCGGTTTGTGCGGGGACGCGGGCGCGAGCTGTTTGGTATGGCGCGGGTGGCGCATGAAAACCGGGTGCATGCCCTGCAATCCACGATCGATGCGCGCCACGCGCAGCTGCGCACCTGCCTGGATGGTGGTGCCCTGCAAACAGCGCCAACGACCGCTGCGCCATGACGCCTTCCCTGTGGATCAGCGTTGTGTTGATGACGGTGATCGCAGCCGCTCCGGCTGCCGCTGCATCGCAAGCAGCCGTCACGCCAGACCCCGATTCGCCGGCAGCGCCTTGTGTGGAGGTGCAGATCGGGCAGACCAGCACCGGCCGTCTGTCGTGCCTGAATCAGCTGCTGCGTGAGACGACGGCGCGTGCGACCGGCGCGCCCCTGGCAGCGGTCACACCGGCGACAGGGTCGCCGATTCACCTCGGCCAGCCCACTCCGGCTGCACTGCGTCAGCGGCTCGGGCAGGCCTACGGCAGGTCCGCGCAGCCGCAGCGTCCTGCGCCACCACGCTATCCCACTCTCTTCGCGCCAGTGCGCTGACACGCGCGCTTTCAAGGATTTGTCATGACCCGCAAACGTCGCTCCCGTCCCCTGCGCGTGTTCCTGTTGAGCGCGGCGATCTCGACGGCGCTGTTCGATCAGGCGCATGCACAATCCAGCCCGTTCGTGCGACGTGGAGCCGACCCGTCTGTGCAGGCCGCGCAGGCGGCGCAACAGCAGGGCGTGCAGGCCGCCGCAGCGGGGACGCTGGCACAGAAATCGTTGCAGGCGTTTCAACGCGCCGCGCAAGCGCGCCAGGCCCTGGACGCCACGCAGGCTGCGGCGCGTGCTGCGGCAGCTGCAGCGCAGGCAGCGGTTCCCGACGGTCTGGTACGTGGCGGTTTGCAGGTGCCGGACAACGTGCAGATCGATCCCGGCACGGTGCTGGCGAGCGACCCACGGCTGGGCCAGCGCAACGTTTGGCTGGGCGCCAGGGCACCGACGCAACAGGTCAGCGATGGCACCACCCAGGTGACCGTGACCCAGACCCAGAAGAAGGCCATCCTCAATTGGGAAACCTTCAATGTCGGCAGCCGCACGCAGTTGCGCTTCGACCAGTCGGCCGGTGGCAGCGAAGCCGCGCAGTGGATCGTCCTGAATCGGGTCAACGATCCGGGCGCAGCGCCGAGCAGCATCCTTGGCAGCATCCAGGCGCAGGGTCAGGTGTATCTGCTCAACCGCAACGGCGTGCTGTTCGGTGCGGGCAGCCAGGTCAATGCCCATTCGTTGCTGGTGTCGTCGCTGGATCTGTTCGACCCCAACCGTGCCCTCAGCGACCAGACGTTCATCAATCGCGGCCTGTTTGGTCCCACCGGCCAGACCGGAGTCGTGTTGACCGGTAGCGAGGCCGCCGCCGACCGCATGCCGGGCGATATCCGCATCGAAGCCGGTGCCCGTCTGGCCACTGGCAGCCAGGGCTACACCGTGATCGCCGCGCCCAATGTCAGCAATGCCGGCAGCGTCACCGTGCAGGACGGCCAGGCGTTGCTGGCTGCGGTGCTGGGCCTGCGGCAATCGCAGGAGTTGCAACAACTGCTCGGCAGCAGCGGGACGAGCGCGCCGCTGGGCTTTGGCAATTTTCTGTCGCCGATCGGCAACGACCTTTCGGGCATTGGTCAGTTGGACAACAGCGGCATCGTGTCGGCGACGCGCGGGAATGCCACTCTGGTCGGTTACTCGTTGCAGCAACGCGGCCTGGTGCAGGCCACCACCAGCATCAGCCGCCCCGGCAGCGTGATGCTGCTGGCGCTCAGTCAGGACAATCAACTCGGCGACAGCCTGGCCGGTTACAAGGGCGGTTCGCTGGTGCTGGCACCCGGTTCGGTCACCGCGACACTGCCCGAGCACGACGGTGAAACCACCACCTCCAGCGCTGCTTCGGACCTGGCGTTTGTCGGCCCGCGCATGGTGCTGGCCGGCGCGCAGATGCATCTGCAGCCGCAATCGCTGACGTTCGCGCCTGGTGGCACCGTGGACATTGTCAGCCTGGCCGCCGAGAGCAGCAATGCGCAACTGCGTGGCCGCACTGCCCTCACCAACCGCCTGCTGATCGACAGCGGTGCGCGGGTCGATGTCTCCGGTATCGCCAACGTGCAGCAGGCCATGCAGGACAATCTGGTGCGCATCCCGCGCGTGGGCTTGAACGAATTGGCCGATGCGCCGTTGCAACGCGACGGCGTGCTGTTCCGCCAGTCGCTGCAGTTCGATCGACGTGCAACTGGCGTTCGCAGCGATGGCCAGGCGTGGGTCGGTAGCCCGCTGCTCAATGCACAAGGGTATGTGGACCAGGTGCCGCGCAGCATCGATGAACTCCTGCTCGATGGCGGCACCGTCAACATCGTGGCACGCGATCTGGTGATCGCCCCGCGTGCGCAGGTGCAGCTGGATGGCGGTTATCTGCGTACCGAAGGCGGCATGGTGGAAACAGCGCGCCTGCTGGGTGCCGATGGACGCCTGTACGATCTGGCCAGCGCCGATCCCACACGGCAGTATCTGGGCGTCGCCGGATCGCAAACGGTCGAACACACCCGCTGGGGCGTGAGCGAACAGTTCGGCAATCCGCTGCTGGGGACGCGCCGTTTTTACGAAAGCGAGTATCTGCAGGGCGGCAATGGCGGTGCGTTGAATATCGCGCTCGGGCGGCCACTGGGCACCTCCGGCGTGGCGGTGCTGGCCGGCGAGATCTCGGCGCACGCGGTGTCTGGGCGGTATCAACGCGCCAGCGGTGCAATGCCGCAGGGCGGCACGCTCGGTATCAACAGCGATGCGGCCTTGTACAACACCACGCTTGGGCAGTCTGGCGTTGCGCCGCGCGATCCACGCAGCTGGCAGATCGTCGACGCCGCCGTGCAGATGCCGCAGGGTCTGCAGATCGGCACGCAAACCTCGACGTTGCCCGGCAGCCAGGGCAATGCCCAGCAACGCGACAACCCGCTGTTCTGGTCACAGCTGTCCAGCAGCATGCTCAAGGACAGCGGCCTGCACGGCGTGGCGATCGGCAATGCGCCGGTGATTGCAGTGGATGCGGATGCGCAGTTTCAGGTAAGCGATGGCGGACGCATTGCGTTGCAGGCGCAGCGTGTCGAGGTGGATGGTGCGCTGATTGCGCGGGCCGGCACCATTGCGCTGCAAAGCAGTGGCGGGCTGGTCAAGCCGCAGGACTGGCGGCCGGATGCAGTGGACGCGCAGGAGCGCGGCGACCTGCTGCTGGGCGCTGGCGCGCGCCTGGACGTGAGCGGACGTTGGGTCAACGACGATCGCCGGCTCACGCTGGAACCACAGGGCCGCGCATTTATCGATGCCGGCAGCATCACGCTAGACGCGCTGCAGCAGGCCATCGGCGATGCGGGTTCGGCGACCGGACGCGACGTCAGTGCCTCGCTGCTGATCGCACCCGGCGCAGTGCTGGATGCATCCGGTGGCGGCTATGTCGCACCGGATGGCAGCCTGCCGCTCAGCGATGGCCGCCCGCTTGGACACGGCGGCGACATCGCGTTGCGAACCTATCAACGCCCGGCCGGCGAGAACGCAGGTTCGCCCACCTACACCGCAGACCTGCAGCGCGCCGACAATGCCGGCCGGCTGCAGTTCGATCCGGCCAGCCTGCGCGCAGACAGTTTTGCCGGTGGCGGCACCCTGAGCCTGCGTGCGTTCGGTGTGCAGATCGGTGGCCAGGCGCCGTCCGATCCGCGAGTGCTGCACCTGGATGCGGGATTCTTCGAGCAAGGCAGCTTTGGTCGCTACGATCTGGCCGCCGAGCACGATGCCAGCATCGCCGCCGGCAGCCAGGTGCGGGTGAGCCAGCGCAGCCTGCTTGCTAACTTGCAGACACTGCCCACGGCGCCCAGCGACAGCGCGGTGTTCGCCGGTGCCGCGCAGGCCGGCGGCAATGGCTACGTCTCGCTGGGCCAGCTGGATCCGTTCTATCGTCCCAGCACCGATTTCGCGTTGCGTGGTGGCGATTATCTGGGCCGGGTCGCCGGCAATCCGACGCTGGACGACGGCACCGGGCAGGTGCGGATGGAGCGCGACGCACAGCTGCTGCTGGACCCGGGTGCGACGGTTCGGCTGGGTGGGCGCGGCCAGGTCACGGTGCTCGGCGGCATCCAGACCCAGGGCGGCCACATCCTGCTTTCCGGCGACACCTCGGCCAGTTCGGGCCTGTCCGCACCGCCGGATATCGACGAAGGCCAGGCCTATGCACTGCCGGGCAAATCGGTCTGGCTTGGCGAAAGCAGCCGTCTGGATGTGTCCGGCGTCGCGGTGCTCGACCCGCAGGCGGCATGGCGGCCTGGCGCGCGCGGGCTGGTGCAGCCACGCAGCGGCCGCGTGCTCGATGGTGGCAGCATCACGCTCAGCAACGACAGCGGCGCGGTTGTCGTCGCTGCTGGCGCCCAACTGGATCTGCGCGGCGCCGCCGCCACGCTGGATCTACCCAGCGGCAGCGCGCTGATTGGCGCAGGCGACCCGCTGCAGGCGCAGACGGTGGGCAGTGCGGGCGGCCAGTTGGCATTGGCCGCCGCCACCGGCCTGTTCTTCGACGGACGCATCCAGGCTGCCGGCGGCACGTCGCAACAACGCGACGGCAGCTTGTCGCTGCTGCCGCTGCAACTGCAATCCGGTAACGGGCTGCTGCTGCCCGGACCCAACGGGGTGATCTTCACCCAGCACGACAGCCGCCTGCCGCAAGGCGCACAACCCGGTGCGCCGCTGCCATTGGCAACCGCCACGCCGGGCCCGCTGTATTTCGCCGCCGACCGTCTTACCGGCGCCGGCATCGATACCTTGCAGGTTGGCGACCTGGCGCCTACCGAAGCGCGGCCGCTGGTGCCGGTCGGGTTTGCCGGCGATGTGTCGTTGCAGTTGTCGCGGGCGCTGCTGTTCAACGCGCCGTCCTATGCGCTGTTGCGCAGCAATGCAACCGACTTCTCGTCACTGGCCGACAGCAGCCGGGTCGATCTTGGCGCTGCCTACGTGGGCCTGTCTGGCTACCGCCTGCAGCGCGCCGGCGAGATCACGCTGGCGCAGCCGCGAGCCGGCAGCGATACCACCCTGGCGGTGCAGGCGCAGCAGATCGATGTGGGCGGCCAGTTCACGCTCGACGGAATTGGCAATACGCTGCTGTCCAGCAGCGGCGCGCTGCGCTTCCATACCCCGGTGGCCTACGCCTATGCGCAGAACGCCACCGGCGGTGCCACCCCGCGTGCCGGCGACCTGCTGACCTCCGGCAATCTGACCCTGCGCGCCGCGCAGGTGTATCCGGGTAGCGGCGAAACCTTCCTGGTGCGTGCCCTGGGCGCGGTGGATGCCAGCGGCACCCGCGCCGACACCCAGATCCATCTGCAAGCAGTCGGTGATGTGCCGGTGCTGCCATTGTCGGCCGGCGGTACGCTGGCCATGGACGCCACCACCATCGTGCAGGAGGGCCGCCTGCGCGCACCCAACGGCCGGCTGATACTCGGCGTCCAGGCCGCCGAAGACGGCGCGGCCGATGCCGTCTTCGGCACCCGCGCCACCACGCCCACGCGCGAGGTTCGCCTGGAGCCCGGCAGCCTGACCTCGGTGTCGTTGGAAGGCGCAGTGTTGCCGTATGGCACCACCGTGGATGGCAGCCAGTGGCGCTACGACGGCACCGTGCAAGGCACCTCGGCTGCGCTGACCGCCCCGCCACAGAAACAGATCCGTCTTGCGGGCGACGCGGTGGCCTTGGCCCCCGGCGCGCGCGTGGACCTGTCTGGCGGCGGCGATCTGTTGGCCAGCGAGTGGGTATCGGGCACCGGCGGCAGTCGCGATCTGCTGGCCTCCAGCAACACCAGCTATGCCAGCGGCGCGGCCACGCAG
Organism: Xanthomonas sp. WCS2018Noco2-27; assembly: GCF_031843525.1. NCBI lineage: Bacteria > Pseudomonadati > Pseudomonadota > Gammaproteobacteria > Lysobacterales > Lysobacteraceae > Xanthomonas > Xanthomonas sp. WCS2018Noco2-27. The sequence continues at coordinate 951,897 of NZ_JAVTIK010000001.1, forward strand.
GTGCCGCTGTACCCCGATGGACGCCGCGTGTATGCCATCGTGCCCGGCCCGCAATCGCTGTTGGCCGCCAGCGATGCGCCGTTCGAACGCCTGGAGGGCGCACCCGCACCCGGCAGTGCGGTGTACCTGGACGGTGTGCCTGGCCTGGCCAGCGGCACCTACACCCTGCTGCCGGCCCGGTACGCCACCCTGCCCGGCGCCTTCCGGGTGGTGATGCGGCCCGACAGCAGCGATGCCACGGCGGCGCAGAACCTGCTGGCACCCGACGGCACCGCTGTGGTGGCCGGTCATTTGGTCGACACCTTGAGCGGCACGCGCAATGCGCGCGCGCACTTGTTCGAGGTGCAGTCGGCAGCGACCTGGGGCCGCTATTCGGAGTACACCAGCACCCGTGCCAGCGCCTTCTTCGACGCGCAGGCCAGCCTCAGCCAGCAAGCGGCAGCCCAATTGCCACGCGATGGTGGGCAGCTGATTCTGGCAGCCACGCAGCGGCTCGGCTTGGGCGCCACGCTCTCCACCGCGGCCGCCAACGGCGGCAGCGCCGCGCAGGTGGACATTGCCGCACGTGCGCTGCAGGTGCTTGGTAGCGGGCAGGTTGCCAGCGATGGCTACGTCGGGATCGACGCCGGTGCGCTCAATGCGCTGAACGCCGGCAGCCTGTTGCTGGGCGGCGTGCGCGAGCAGACCACGGCGGGCACGCGCGTGCATGTGACATCGCAACGTGTGCGGGTCAGCAACACTGCCGATACCGCGTTGCGCGCACCGGAGCTGTTGCTGGCCGCTGGCGGCGACAGCAGTGGCAGCGGCGTCTACATCGATGCCGGTAGCGTGCTGCAGGCGCAGGCCGGCAGTGACGCGCGGGTCGCCACACCGCTGTTGCTGGGCGAGGCGTCTGGAGAGAGCGGCGACGGTGCGCTGCTGCGCCTGTCCGGCGTGGGTCCCGTTGCGCTGCAGCGCGCCAATGTGCCCGATGCCGCGCAGTCGAAGGCGTTGCTGCAGATCGGCGATGGAGCACGCCTGGAGGGTGGTGCGGCGCTCACGCTGGATTCCACCGGCGCCAGCGCCATTGCCGCTGGCGCCGTGCTGCGCGGCGAGCAGATCGATGCAAGCGCCGGCCGGGTGCGCCTGGATACACAAGCGGTCAGCAGCGATGCCGATGGGCTGGTGTTCGGTCTGGCCAGCCTGGCCCAGTTCGGGCAGGCCAGGCAGATCAGCCTGCACAGCTATGGCGACATGGCGTTTGCCGGTGGCCTGGACCTGCGCGTGGACAACGCACTCACCCTCAGCGCCGGTCGCTTCATCGGCGATGGTCGCTCGGTCAGCCTGCAGGCCGATCGGCTGACCCTGTCCAACCTGGGCGCTGCAGCCGATCCTGCCGGCGTGGTCGCAGGCAGCGGTCTGCTGCGACTGCAAGGGCGCGAGGTGGCGTTTGCAGGCGGCGACAAGCAACTGGCCGGTTTTGCGGCGGTCGCGATCGAGGCTACCCAGAAGTTGGTGGTGCGCGACCGTGGCGAATTCGATTTCGGCGCCGTGGATGTCGACCTGCGCGCGCCGTTGCTGCTGGCCGACGCCGGTGCCGACCATGCATTGATCACCACCGGCGCACTACGGCTCGCGCGCAGTGAAGGCAGCAGCGACACCGCTCGCCCGTTGGGCGGCCGGATCACCTTGCAAGGCGGCAGTGTTGACAGCACCGCGCTGATCCGCGCCAACTCGGGGGCGATCCAGCTGCGCAGCAGCCAGGGCGCAGTGCACCTGCACGATGGCGCTTCCCTGGACGCGGCCGGCGTTGTGGACACGTTCTTCGACCGCGTACAGGCCACGCCCGGCGGCAGCATCACGCTCGCTGCCACGCATGGCGATGTGTCTGCCGATGCTTCCACCCGGCTCGACGTGAGCGCCCCAGCACAGGCCGACGCCGGCACGCTGACGCTGATAGCGGCGCAAGGCAGCGTCACCCTGCCCGGCCGCATCGACGGCACCGCCGCACAGGGACGCGGCGGGCGTTTCGTGCTGGATTCGGGCAGCCCGGTCGCGCTGGATCCGTTGGCCGCGCAACTGGCCGCAGGCGGCTTCGATGGCGCAATCGACGTACATGCGCGCAGCGGCAACCTGTGGCTGTCGGCCGATCGCAGCCTGCGTGCGGGCAGCGTCAGCCTCACCGCCGACGGCGGCGCGTCCGTCGCCGGCCGCGATGCGGACAATGGCAATCTGCGCATCGACGGCCGCATCGATGCCTCCGGGACGCAAGGCGGCAGCATCGCTTTGTGGGGACGCCACGGCATTGCCATCGACGGCCAGCTGTTGGCGCGTGGCAGTGCCGCCGACAAACGCGGCGGCAGCATCCAGCTCGGCAGCAGCGGCGTGGCCGATGGCTCGTTGAATCCAGCGTTCGGCTATCAGAATGTGCAGGCCGCAGCGGCGGGCACCATCGCCATCGGTGCTGCTGCCGTGCTGGATGTCTCCGGCGGCAGTGCCGGTGGCCTGTCCGGTGGCGATGTGCAGATCCGCACGCCGCTGTTGAACGATGGCGAGGTCAACGTCACCGTCGCCGATGGCGCCAGCATCCGCGGCGCGCGTAGCGTGGATCTTGAAGCGTATGCGGTGTGGAGCACCACCGACGCCAGCACCGATACGGCCAAGCATTTCGATGGCATCGTCGACCCGGCCGGCTGGTACGATGCACAAGGCAGCCTGGTAGCAGGGAGTTGGTCGGACATGACCGGCACGCCGATCGCAGTGGCGCCGAGCACTCCGGAACAGATCGCCGATTACCTGAGCCGTTATCTTTTTACCCCCGACAACGCCAATCTCGCGCATCGGCAGTTCTATGGCTATGCCGACGATACGGCGCGCACACCCGGCACCTTGATGGGCTTTGTGCAGCGCCCCGGCTTTACGTTCGAGCAGCGTCTGGCGAATGTGCCGAATCTGCACGCCCGCCCGGGCATCGAACTGCGTAACCCCGACCCTACCCTCAACGGCGGCGAAATCCGCGTGCTGAGCAACTGGAACCTTGGCGCCGGCGCCAACCGCAATCAACTGGATTTCCGCTACAACGGCAACGCACCCACGGTCAGCCTGCGCGCCGAATCGGCCGTGATCGTCAAGGCCAGCCTCAGCGACGGGTTCTATCAACTCAGCAACCCCTTTGGCGGTGGCGGGCCGCAGGCCAGCTATCCCACGGCGAACTCCGGCTATCAGGCGGTGCTCGCGTTCGGGCAGGACCAGCTGTTCGCCACCCTGGACGGCCTGGTTCCCGCGCCGCCGTCCAGCCTGGGGGGCGACCAGGAACAGGCCCTGCAGTACTACGGCCAGTACATGCAGTTACTGGCCATGCTGCAGAAATCGCAGCCGGAATGGGCAGGCACCTTCCCGCCTTACGACACGTTGCTGGGCGGTTTCATCGCCAACTACGCGCCCGAACTGGGCTACCCGGTGCAGGACTATCCCGGTCAGCCGGTGGCACCACCGGCGCCGAGCTCGCCCGCCGATTACCCGCAATACCTCAACAATTACGAGCGCTACGTGCTGGATCTGGCTGCGTTCTACAACGCGCTAGGGGAGTTCGCGTTGCCCACTTTCACCGCACCAGCGCTGCCAGTGCTGGGAGCGCTGCTTCCGGCGGCCACCCAGAACACGCCGTCCCTGCAGGCCAACGCCAACAATCCGCTGCCGATGGCGACCACCAGCCTGATCGGTGGCGACAGCAGCAGTTACCGCCTCATCGCCGGCGCAGATTTTTCCGGCATTCGTCCCGATGCGCTGCGCGCCGACAGCACTGCGGACGTGGTGCTGGATGGTCACCAGCGCTACCAGGAAGACGGCCTGAAAGATCTGCTGCTTCCCACCGTAGTGCGTACCGGAACCGGCAGCATCCAGATCGCCGCCGCACGCGATCTGCGTTTTGCCGACGTCGATGCACCGGCCAGCATCTACACCGCCGGCCGGCCCGCTGGCGATGGCGAGATCGGCACCGATGTCCGGGTTGTGCGCAATGACGGCAGCGCGGCCGATCAGATCGTCAGCGCGCAGGCCAACGCCGACGCTGCTGGCAACATCCAGCTGCAGGCCGGGCGCGACATTCTGGGCAACCGCCAAATCTACGATCGCGACGGCAGCAGAACCGGAGTGACCGGCAATTATGTCGGTCAGTATTGGTGGCCCTGGTTGCAAGTGGGTAATCCGTTGGACACCGATGGCACCACCCCACGCGCCGGACTCATCAACTATGGCGGCTTCGCTCAGGGGGTGCTGGCCAGCGGTGGCGACGTGGCGGTGCAGGCCGGTCGCGATATCCGCGAACTGTCGGTCTCCCTGCCGACCAGTTACCAGCTGGTGGCCGATGGCCGGCAGACGTACGGCGGCGGTGATCTCGATGTCCAAGCCGGGCGCGATGTGCTGGGCGGCGATTATTTCGTCGCGCGTGGACAAGGCAACCTGAGCGCCGGCGGCAGTCTGGGCAGCGCATTTGCTCTGAGCGCGCAAGGCTTCGATATCAATGGCACGTCACGTACCGTGAGCAGCGCGGTCGACCCGGTGCTGGCGGTGCAGGACGGCCAATGGGCCGTGCACGCCGGTGGCGATGTCGCGCTTGGCGCCATCGTCAATCCCGCCTATCTCACTGCCACCGGCAGCATCGGTCCGCTGTTGGGCGCTAGCGCGCGTGCGACCACCGACTACGGCCAGACCTCCTCGGTCGGGATCGATGCACTCAATGGCGATGTGCGATTGGGAACGCTCAAATTGCCAGGCGTGCTGTTCTTCAACGGGCAACGCGACCCGAGTCGCGGCACCGACAGCGCCATCCTCACCGACAGCGTATTCGACAGCGTTCTGCCCGCACAGCTGTCTGCAAGCGCGCATGGTGGCGCCATCCAGATCGAAACCAGCGGCCGGCTGTATCCGTCCGCGCAGGGGCAACTGGAGATCCTGGCCCAGGACGATATCCGCTTGTTCGACGACACCTTGAGCGGCGGCAGACGCAAATTCGAACTGGCGATGCTGGATGAAACCGGCGCCTATGCCGGCGACGACAGCGCTGCAGCGGCAACCGACAAACTCAACCTGCATCGCCAAGACACCCAGCCGGTGCTCCTGTACAGCCGCGATGGCGATCTGGTCGGCGGCTACGCGGTGGATGGCTTCATGGTCAATCCGCTGACCATCAAGCTGCCCAAACCCGCCGATCTGCGTGCCGGCGGCGATATCGTCAATCTGGATCTGCGTGCGCAAAATTACCGGCTGAGCGATATAACCCGCGTGCAAGCGGGCCGCGATATTTACTACACCCCGGTGCAGGGCGGTGCCAATCAAAGCACCAGTACCGAGGCGGTGCGCTGGGGCTGGATGGAACTTGCAGGCCAGGGCACCTTCGAGGTACAGGCCGGGCGCAATCTTGGTCCGCTCACCTCGGCCAACGAGGCGCTGAGCGCGGCATTGCTCAACGACCGTAATGCCGGCGGCATCCGTACCACCGGCAACCGCAGCAACACCGGATTGCCCAGCGAAGGCGCGGACTTGGTGGTGCGCTACGGCATTGCCAATGGCGAACAAGCCGATGCCTTCGCCGCGCAATACCTGGACCCGTCCAGCGCACATAGCAACGCCACGTATCAGCAATGGTTACTCGCGTTCAGTCGCCTGCATTCGGCTGACAGTGTCGGAACCGAGCCATCCCCCGCGTTGCAGGCCAACACCGGGCCGGCCGCGGCAGCGACCGCAACAGATGCCTGGCAGACCTTCAACCGGTTGCCGGCCAGCACCCGCAGGCTGCTGACCGAGCGCGTTTTTCTGGACGTGCTTAAACAGGTGGGCGAAGGCTACGCCAATCCTGCCAGTGCCGATTTCCAGAAGTACGCACGCGGCTATGCCGCGATCGATCTGCTGTTCCCGGCCAGCCTGGGCTACACGCGCAACAACCTGGAAGGCGGCGCCAACGGTGCCAGTGAGCGCGTGCGCACCGGCGCGTTGGACATGCGTGGTTCGACCTTGCAGACCGAACGTGGCGGCGACATCCGTGTGCTCGGCCCAGGCGGCGATCTGCAGATCGGTAGCGTGCTGGCCCCGCCGAGCGTGGTCGATGGACAGGGCAATGTGCTGATCGGCCCGGCGCAACAAGGCATTCTGGCCGTCGGCCAGGGGGAGATCGGCCTGTTTACCGATGCCAACGTGCTGCTCGCGCAGAGCCGAATCTTCACCCAGCGCGGCGGCAACCTGACCGTGTGGAGCTCCAACGGCGACATCAACGCCGGCAAGGGAAGCAAGACCAGTGCCGAGCGCGCTCGCGCCCGCTATCTGTGCGACCAGGACCAGTTCTGCATGCTGGACGCCAGTGGACAGGTGAGCGGTGCCGGCATCGCCACGCTGCAACTCAATCCCCGCGATCCGCGTGGAAATGCTGTACTGGTTGCGCCGCGCGGCACCGTCGACGCGGGTGATGCAGGTATTCGCGCCGCCGGCAATCTGGTGGTGGCCTCGCAGTTCGTTGCCAATGCAGACAATATCCAGGTCCAGGGCGATGCGGTCGGAGTTGGTAGTACGCGCAGCGTCAATACCAGTGCGCTCAGCAGTGCATCCAATGCAGCCTCTGCAGTGGCTGATGCCGCCAGCGAGGTCGCCAAGCGTCCGGCAACTGTCACCGACACGCCATCGATCATCACCGTCCAGGTGGTGGGATTCGGTGACTGCCCTGAAAACGATGCCAATTGCCGGAAAACCCCGTGATGCTGTCAGCGCTTGCGCTCGTCATCGAATGGAGATATTGCCCCGTGCGAATGCAGTAAATCTGACATTCCCGCATAAATCCGTATGCGGTCGAAATATGAATGTTGCATTTCGTCGCAATTAACCAAAGTCACAAAAGAAATTTAATTTTGTCGCGCAACCATAATGCAAGAAGCGCAGCCTGGGTTTGCGATAGTTAATCGCATTCAACTCGCACGGATAAACCCATCCGATCCGCTGTTTTCCAATGAAGGAGAAAAGCAGTGCGCACTTCCATTATATCCCCCGTCTCGCTCGCCACCGCCGTCGCGGCCGCTCTTGTTGTCCTGGCCACCCCGGCCATGGCTGCCGAAAATCTGTACGGTGGCGGCGCGACCTTCCCGGCGCAGCCTTATGTGGGCAATGCCTACCTGACGCCGAACCCCGATGCGCGTCTGTCCACCAATGCCGGCAACACCGCCGGCGGCAGCAGCACCGTTGCCGGGATCAGCGCAGGCTCGATCTTCGCCACGTTCAGCGCGGGCGCCAACAGCAACAAGGTGTCGTACTGCCAGACCGGCAGCGGCACGGGCAAGAACACGCTTGCAGGTACCGTCGCTGCCAACCAAGCGTGTAACGATTTCAGCGTCGCCCCCGCTGGCCTGAGCGCAGCCACCGCCACGCCGGATTTCATCGGCACCGATGCACCGTACAGCACCGCCGACTACCAGGCATTTCTGAGCGGCAGCAATGCCGCAGCACGCGTCGGCGTGGTGCAGATTCCGACCATCGCCGGTGCCATCGCGTTGTCGCAGAGCACCGCCACCACCGCGCTGGCGTTGACCTCCGCACAGGTCTGCCAGATATATTCCGGCCAGGTCAGTGACTGGTCGCTGGTCTCCGGCAGCGGCGCAACCGGCCCGATCAAGATCGTCTACCGTACCGATGGCAGCGGCACCAGCTTCGCCTTCACCAGCTATCTGGCGCGTACCTGCAATGGCACGGCCAATGTGCCGTCGGGCTTTGTCTTCACCCCCAACCAGACCTTCAACTCGGCACTACCGGGCGGTGTGAGCACGGTGTACGGCTCGCGCGGTATCGGCGCCAGTGGCAACAACGGTGTGGTCACCGCGGTGCGCGCAACGGCCAACACCAATGCGCTGGGGTATGCCGACATTGGCGAAGTGCTGCTGCAGTCTGCCAAGTACGCCAAGGTCAACGGATTCGATCCGGCGCTGTTTGGCCAGAACGGAACCCCGGTGTCGCTGGCAGCGGCGGCCCTGCTGAGTGGTCGCGTGCTGGACGGTGCCACCGTCAACGCAGCACCGGGTACCGGAACGCAGGCCGTCAAGAATTGCGTCCGCCTGGTCAATCCGGCCGCATCGATCACCAATGCGTATCCGATCGCGGCCATCACCTACGTTGCCGGCTATACCAGCGGCAATGGCAGCGCCGCGCACGTGCAGGCAGTGAAGGATCTGTTCGGTATCTTCTACAACACCACCACGCGTCCGGCATTACCAGCCGGCTTTGCCTACCTCGATGGCGTCGCCGCGTTCCGTACCTCGGTACAGAACACCGTGGCGACCTGCGTGCAGTAACGACTGCCGCAGATGTAATACGCAGCGATTGGCGGCGGGCAGCAATGCCCGCCGTTTTTTTATGCACGTTAACGATCTGGCTCCCCACCTGCTGATTGACTTACAGCATCACGGCAACCCATCTCACAGTTTAAGCAAGATGGTCCGGTGTATGAAACAGCGCGTACAGACGGCCGCCCTGCCCTGTTCTTGGGCAGAGTTCAGAGAGCAGGCGTGGCCGGAGTAGTAACCACCCTATCCTCGATAACGATCGCTTATCCGCTCCCCGCCAATGTCTGCTTCCCTCCCAGAGCGGACGTCAGATGGGACGCCGATTTCGTAACATTCTTTCGGCGCAGCCTCCGGGCGGTGGCCGTGCAATACACCCTGTCGTTACCCATTGCAGCGACGAGCATGAACAGTGCGCGATAATGGAGCGCAGTCGTGCATCGTCAATCGCTACGCCAAACCGGGGTAACGCGTTGGAAGCGCTGGCTGACATGGCTGGCATCATCAGCGAGCGCACGCAGTGACGTGGCCGCGTGGGACGCAGCGTGTCCCGCGTCAATCCGCAACGAATTTCAAGGAGAAAGAAAGATGCAGGAATTGAAAGCACAAACCCTTTTCAATCGCGTCACTGGTGGCAAGGCCTGCGGGTCCATGTTTGCCCTGTGTTTGGTGCTGGCGGCGTGCCAGGCCCCACAGGCGGAATCTGCCGCAAAGACGGAGCAAGCACCAGCGATTGCACCAGTCGCTACCACGACAACCGCTGCCACTGCGCAGCCACCGGCACCCCAGACGCCGTCGTCCCAGACGGAAATGCCTGCCGTCGAACAGGACGCGTCTTCGAAGACGGCAGCCGACGCACCTACCACCGACGAGGAAGGAAATCCTTATCGGCCGGATGACTCGTACAACCGGGCCAACCTGCGCCCGGAGTTCAAGAAGTGCGCGGCCGCCAGCGATGCGGTGACGTCTGCGATGCAGGCGTGCGCAGACGAAGAGTTCTTGTGGCAGCAGAAGCGCATGCGCGCTGCGCTCGCGACCATCGATGCGGGTCCGGATAGCGAATTCAAGGACAAGCTGGGCGACGAGCAGGCCGCTTATATGCGCGACACAAACCGCTACTGCCGCTTTGACCCAGCCACCCAGGGCCAGGGTCAAATGCTGGACGCGCAGTCCTGCCGCATCAATCGCTACGCCAACCGTGTCGACGCACTGGAAGCGTTGATTTCGAAGTAACCCCATCGCAAAGGAGCACAGAAAAATGCCGGGCCGGTCCTCGTTACACCTGCTGACCGCCCCGCTCTCGCGCCTGCGGCACCGTCCGCACCCGTGCAGGAACAAGCCGCACCGGTCCGTGACCTTTCGTCAGGCGAGCGCATCTAGGTGATCGAGCCGCTGACAACAACGCCAATCGGACCATCCCACATGGCACTTCGGGCGAAGACGCGTTCCGCGACATGCAGATCCACCACCCCAAGGCCAACCGCGAGGCCGTACGCACTGGAAATGCTGCGCTGGCCGACCGCTCTTCGGAAATGGTTGAAGGGGAGTTGGAAACCGTCCGCACCCGCGGCGACCGCAATGGCATTCCATTGGTTCACAAGGACCTGATCCTCACCGATCAAGAAGGCTTACGTGACGTGATGATCCCCAATCCGGTCGCCGGCTATGTGGAGGTCAATGAGAACAAGTGGAACTCCATCAGCATCTGGAGCCAACCAGCGGGTCACCCGAACCGCGAACTGCTCGGCCAGGTGCTGCACGGTGAGCGCGGCAGTTCGCCTTACAAGACCGGCGACTACGTCGAGTACGGTAACCCGCTGATCAAGCAGTCCGATGCTGGTTCGCCGGGCGCGGGGCATGCCCATATCGAGCTGGAGCCGGACCAATACCGCAAGTACCTGGGCGATATGCTCAACGATCGTCTGACCCTGGACCAGAATGCGCCCACACGGACAGCGCCCGCGCAAAAAACCATGGCCGACGGCATGCTCACCAAGACCGAGCGCAGCGACGAGGTCAAGGCGATGCAGGAAAAGTTGGCCGGCCTGGGCTACCAGGGCAAAGATGGCAAGCCGCTCGCCACCACCGGCTACTTCGGCGATGACACCTTGGCGGCGGTACAGGCATTCCAGCGCGCTAATGGACTGAAGGACGACGGCAAGGCAGGCGACAAGACGCTTACCGCCCTGGATGCAGCGGCGGCGGAGAAGCGGCAGCCCAGGGCCGAGCCGAGCATGCGCGACGCATCGAACCCAGACAACGCACGTTTCGAGCAGGCGGTCGGTAAGTTGCAAGAGATGGAAAAGCAGCGTGCGCAGGTCGGCATGCGTCCGGTGTTCACCGACGCCGAGCAAATCGAGCGCGCGGCGGGGCAGCTTGTGGTGGCAAGCAAGGCCGCCGGCATGGACCGAATCGACTCGGCAGTTGCGCGTCTGGACGGCTCAGGCGTGTTCGCGGTGCAGGGTGAGATGACCGACCCGGCCGCACGCCGCGCGCTCGTCGAACACAGCCAGGCCATCTCGCAGACCGTGGAGGCCAGCACCCGCCAAGCGCAACAAACCAATCCGCAGACGCAGGATCAGCAGCACCAGCAGCGCGAACAGGAACAGAATCGCGCGCGCGGAATGTAAAAACCGCACGGGCTGCCAGTGGCGACGTATGCGCTACCGGCAGCCCGCAGTTCGTTGATCGGCGTCGCTGGCTTCAGGCGCGGACCAGGCGGCCGACGAGTCCGTTGATGCCTTGCAATCACTTGGCCTAAGAGAGCCGGCAAATCCGCAATCGTGCCCATCGGTTCGGCGGCCTCAATGGCTGCTACTCCCTACTGGTTGACCGCCGCCTGTGAAGACTGGCGGATTCTAGGCTCGGCAGAGCTCTCCCGCCGATGCAGTTTTCCCGGCATATTGACGGAAATGTTGATTCTCAGGCTGTCGCCCTGATAGATGTCCGTGGTGCCGAAGAACTCGTCATGCTGGTCTTTACAGGCGGCAATTTTGCGATGGTCGGCGCCTTACCCGCGCTGCAGAGTTACTACACGGCCGACAACACCTCCTGCACTGGTGCGAGTGATCCCGGTGAGGCGCTGAGTCGTTGAGCACCCTCACCGCCCGCCAATGGTCTGCTGTTGGCAAACACTCGTCCCGTCCACCTTTGCGACAGGTCAGATGGAGAATAACGTTGCCTGTCGCTATTCCCTCGCTGACCTAGCCCCCTTGTTTGGCGCGCGTCCAAACCAACGCCTCCATCCTGCCAGAGCCGGTCGGTAGACGACTCTAGCGGGTACGCATAGTTCCACTTCGGTGCCGGCGACAGCGCGTTGGCGCAACGTAAGCTCGGCGCCGATGCGGGCGGCGCGTTCGCGCATTCCGGACAACCCCCAGTGGCCGGGACGCACGCCCACGGCAAGGACGTCGGGTGCGATGCCGCAACCATCGTCACTGACACGCAGGCGCAGCGCCCTAGCACCGTAGTCCAGTTCCACGGTGACCTTGCTGGCCCGTGCATGGTTGAACGCATTGACCAGGGCCTCGCGGGCGATGCTGAAGATCTCATCGCGCGCCAGCGGGTCAAGCGGCGTCGGGTTTCCTTCCACATGTAGCTGGAAGTCAGGTGCGCAATCATCCATCAGTTCGGCTGCTGTGCTAGCCAGCGACTGTGGGAGGTCGCTCACGGGCACGGTTGCCGTACGCAGTCCCTGCACGCGATCGCGTCCTTCGCTCAGCACATCATCGGCACGCTCCAGTGCGCCTTCCATCGCAACGCGTGCAGGCTCCTGCGCCGGAAGTTTTTCGATCGCCGACTGGAAGCGCAGAATCAGGCCCTGGATGCCCTGCAGCAAGGTATCGTGCAGTTCGCGTGCGATCCTTTCGCGCTCAAGATGGCGCTCCGCCAGCCGTGCCTGTAGGCGTTCCTCCATGACGCGCAGACGGCGCAAGTAGATGAGCCAGAGCAGTCCGGCTACGACGAGCACGCACAAAGTCTGGAACCAGGTCGTCAGATAGAACGGCGGTGGAATCTGGATCTCCAACGTTGCCCCCTGCTCGTTCCAGACCCCATCCTCGTTGGCGGCGAGGACGCGGAATCGGTAGTGACCGGGACGCAGATTGGTATAGGCCGCCTCGCGACGCGTACCTGCGTCCTGCCAACCTTGATCGACGCCTTCGAGCTGATAGCGGAATTGCACACGTTCCGGAATCGACAGGCTCAAGGCGGTGTAGGCGATGCGTAACTGTTGCGCACCAACCGGCAATTGCAACAGCGGGTCCAGCGAAAACGGATGACCATCGACATCCACTGCGCGCACGCGTACCGGCGGTGGCACCGGATTGTGATGAAAGCGGTCGGGATCGATCCAGGCAAGGCCATTGTCGGTGGCGAACCACACCCGACCATCGCTGGCTTCGGCTACCGTGAAGTTGGTCGGTGTCATCTGCGGGGCACCGGGTAAGCCGTCGAGATAGTCAAACCTGCGGTAACGCACCGGATGTGCCGGGTCAGCAAGGACCTGTGCGACCTCGGCAGCCGGGATGCGAATCGCCCCTTGCACGGCGTTGAGCCACAAGTCTCCTGAAGTCGTTTCGACCAGGCCGGAAATACTACCTAATGCGTCATTCCCTACGGTACTAATCTTGGAAAAGCGCCCGTTGTGGTACAGCCCCAGTCCGAGTTCGCCCGAAACCCAAAGATGCGGTCCGCGGCCGCCAATCGCCATCACCCGGCCAACGTGTGGCCCATCTTCGGCCGTGTAGGTATGGGTCTTACCGCCTTCGATGCGGTGCAAGCGATCGGGCAGCGTACCCAACCAGACGCGACCCTGAGCATCTTCGAATACCGCGCTTGTCGTGCCTGCCGGATAGTGGCTCGGCGACGTGTCTTCCCATTTGCCATCACGGAAGTGTTTGAAGCCATGGCCTAGGATGTTAGCCCATAGTCCTCCGTTGCCATCACCGTGGAGCGTGAGCAAGATCCAGTCCCCTAGACGCACACCAGGAGGCCAAGGCATTAGCGCGAAACCGCCCTGGTAATGGCGCCAAAGACCAGTGTATCCGTACCACCAGATGGTACCTACGGGATCCCGATAGACACCGTCGATAATTTCGACCTGCGCATGAGGAATCAATGTGCTGCCGCGGATTTGCAACAGGGGCTTGTTCGAGGCGCTGGCGGCCAAGATATCACCGCCTATGCCCGCCATCAGAGTGAACCCGGTGTGTGCTGCGGGTAAGTTCACCGGAACGACATCGCCATGTCGGAAACGATCGATTCCCTTATCGCTGCCGAACCAAAGATTGCCTTCGCGATCCTCCAGGACGGCAATCATGTAGTCCGAACTGAGTCCGTCCGCCTGCGTAAACGCCTCAGCCCTGGAAGCCGGGCTGGATTTTTCCGGGTGGCTGATCCTGCGCAGGCCGTCACCCACGGTGGTGATCCACAGCCCGCCGTCGTCATCGAATGTGATCGCCGACGCACCTACCCAGATTTCTTCGTTCTTACCGACTCGGCCATCGCTTGCCAGTGCGAGCGGCCGCACCGCGCGCGTTGTTTCGGCGATCCAGTGGCGGCCCGTCGCGTCCTGAGCGATTTGAACGCCATCATTCAATCGCTGGCCAGTGTCGCGGAAGACGTGCTCGCCACGCGGCAGGAACAGCAGCTTCTCGATACCGGCGGCCCACAGCGTGCCCGTTCGATCGACGCCGAGTAAACTCGCTCGCTCCCCTTCGGGGAAGCCCTGTGCCGCGCCTACCGTCTTCCAGCGATTGCCTTTGCGGACAGCCAGGCCAGACGCGGTGCCGACCCAGATGGCCCCGTCGTGATCTTGGGCGAAGCCGAGCACTTTGTCGGGTGGGAGCTCATCTTTGCTCGAATACACCTGCAACGTCTTGTCTCGGAGAAGCGCGACTGCGCCACTGCGAAAGCCGATCCATAGACCGCCCTCTCGGGTCGCCAGCAGCGCGCTGACTTGGATCGACGGCAGCTGCGTTCCGCCAATAGTTTCGTAGCGTTCGAAGGTCACGCCATCGAAGCGGAACAAACCGGTTGATCCACCGATCCACAGGTAGCCATCACTGGTCTGGGCAAGCGCATATACCTGGCTGGGCGCGCCGTCGCGCGCGGTCCAGGAGGTGTGATGCAACTGCGCGAGGCTACGCTCGCGGTCGAGCGCAAGCGCATTTGCCGCAAGCAGCCAGACTGCGCCTGCGATGCCGCACTGGAGGATGAGGCGCATCCATAGGGGGGGTGTCAGACGACGCAACGCCGTCATCTCCTTTTGTTTCAGGGTGGGTAGACAAGGCCCACTCCGAATCGGAGAGCGTTCTGCAGTTCTGGCCTCTCGCGTCAATCGCGGTTTGGCCAAAGCGCTTCAGTGCGTTAAGGGCCGCATGACTGTATCTCATGCAGCCGGATTACGTGATATCGCCGAGAGCCTTTCTGTGGATGGCAGGCTCAAGCGCGCCACAAGATTGCAAGCTCAACGCAGTGCAAGATTGCAAGGGTTACCGTGCAACCAGTGAGTCCGTCATGGTCGGCCACCTCCAGCTCTGTCGTTCATCGCTTGGCATATGGGTTGTTCACCGCCTTAAGATTGACAAAGCAGTGTCAGATGCGCTGTGTTTTCCGAGCAAAGCATGCGTGAGTCAGCGGCTGCTACAGGCATGCCCTCCTCGCTCCGGTCGACATGGGGACGACTGGAAGGCGCCGATCAGCCTGGCTTTCGATGAGCGGCACGGCGTCGCCGGTGATCGACAAGCACAGCGCACAGCCCAAGCAGTCCGCCCAGATAGGTCGCCACCAGTGGCAGATGCGTCGGCATATAGGCACCGCGATCGCGGTAGCTTTCTGGATAGAACGAGGGCTCCAGCAACCACCAGGCAATGCCACAGCCGAGGATCAGCATGCAGAGCGCAGTCTGCAACTTGACGGCAGGCGCAGCGACATAGGCAAGAATGACGACCGCCAGCGCTGCGCTGAAGCCTGCACCTGGAAGATGCCAGGCGCCAACCGCTGCGGTCGCCAGACTGCCGAGGATGCCGGCAATGAGAAAGCCGCCCAGGACGGTGGGAACCAGCAAGAACCAACGCAGTGCCATGATTTTCCCTTATGCCATTGACCGTAATGTGCAGCCCGCAGCCTGCAGCCCCGCTACGTTCGTATTGCAGAGCACGGGCGCCATGCGTCGTCTCTCCCCTTACCGGCGATCAATGGGTTGCAGGCGACGCGAGCCTGCTGCCGTTCACACCTCGAGAATGCCGCGCTTGAGTGCGAGTAGCACCGCATGTGTGCGGTCCTTGGCCCCAAGCTTGGCAAGGATATGTTTCATGTGGGCCTTGACCGTCCCTTCGGTGAAGTTGAGTGCGTCGCCGATTTCCCGGTTCGCGTTGCCGCGCGCAAGTTCCCTCAACACTTCCATCTCGCGTGGCGAGAGGTCGTCTTCGCCGGCGTGCTGTGCCAGTTCCATGGCGATTTCTGCTGGTACCACACGACGACCGGCGTGGACTGCGCGGATGGTCTCGCGCAGCTCCTTGCGCATCATGCCCTTGAGCATAAAGCCCCTGGCTCCGCTCTTGAGCGCGCTCATCGCTTGCGCATCGCCGCGGTAGGTGGTCAGCACCACAATGCGCGCTTCCGGCCATTCGCTGAGGATGCCGCGCAGCGCTTCCAGCCCGCCCATACCGGGCATCTGCAAATCCATCAGGGTGACATCCGGTCGATGCACGCGAAACTGTTCGATCGCCTCGCGGCCGTTCATGGCCTCGGCGATCAATGCCATGTCCGGCTGCTCGCTCAACGCGGCCTTGATGCCGTCGAGCAGCAGCGGATGATCGTCGACAGCCAAGACGGTAATCAGGGCCGGTGGCATGTCTTCAGCCCGTTTCACGTATTTTTCTCCTGGTGCTTGCCAAAGAGCCTGCGCCAGTTCCAGCGGCGGCGTCGGGCTTTCTTATACGCCCAGCTGGCCGGCAGCTGCAATCCGACGGTGGTCCCAACGCCGGACTTGCTCATAACGACGAGCTTGCCCTTGACCCTGTTGGCGCGCTCATGCAGGCCCTTCAAACCCCAGCGCCCGTCCTTGACTCCCAACAGATCAAAGCCGGATCCATCATCGCTGACACGGACCTCCAAGTGCCGTCGTCCGAACACCGTTACCACAGTAATCCTCGTGGCACACGCGTGACGGAAAGCATTGGTCAGTGCCTCGGTCCCGATGCGGAAAGCTTCCTCCAGCACCAGCGGATCCAGCTCGCGTCGGCTACCCTCGACCGATGCATGGAAGGCTACGCCATAATCGCGAGCCAGTTCGTTGCCCGACATTGCCAGCGCATCCGGCAGCTCCAGGCTAACCGACGTTCGCAACTCCGCCACCTTGTCGCGCCCGTCTGCCAGAATCCGGTCCGCTCGATCCAGCGCATCCTCCATGAGTTGTCTGGCGCGCTCCCCGTCCGGGATCCGCTCGGCGGCGGATTGAAATCTCAACATCAATCCTTGAACGCCTTGCAGAAACGTGTCGTGCAGATCGCGCGCGATGCGCTCACGCTCCAGCAGTCGCGCCTCGCTCCGCCATTGCAGTGTGGCCTTGACCTGGCGCATTCGCAGGACGAACAACAACCAGAAGGCGCCCCCGATCGCGAGCGCGCACAAGAGCAGGAAGGTACGTGATTGCAGGAAGGTAGGCGGGACGACGAAGTCCACGTTTGCACCGGTGTCGTTCCATACTCCCGACTCGTTTGCCGCGATCACTTGGAAGCGATAATTCCCTGGACGAAGGCTGGTAAAGAACGCTTCACGCCGCGTCCCGACATCCTCCCATCCCATCGCTGATCCCTGCAGGCGGTACCTGAAATGCACACGCTCGGGCATGGTAAAACTTGGTGCGGTGTAGGCGATCTGTATCACCAATGGCGTAGTGGGAAGCTGTAGCACCGCGTGCTTGGTTCCTTCGACACTGGTGCGCTTTCCATCCACCGTGAGCGATTTGATGTACACATCCGGCACCACCGTATTGGGTGGCGGCAGATGTGGTGCAAGCGTGACCACGCCGTTGGAGGTCGTGAACCACAGACGCCCGTCGGTGCTCTCCACAGCCGTCGGCCAAGGGCCAAGAGACGGGGTGGCACCGGGAAAGCCATCGAGGTGGTCGAACAGGCGGAAGCGTGCCAGATGTGCAGGCTTGGATACGACGTTGCGGACTTGGCCTGCATCGATCAATACGGCGCCGTCGCTGGTGTTCAACCACAGCGCTCCTCCAGCCTGTTGAATTAGCCCGGTGACGCTTCCGAACGGGAGCCCCTCGCTGTTGAGCACCGAATGAAACCGCCTGCCATCGAAGCGCGCCAAGCCCTTCTCCCCTCCGATCCAGACATTGCGACCTGACACAGACATGACCTGCACCGCGCCTACAGCCAATCCATCCGCCGGGCTGTACACGCTTACCTGGCCGCCATCGACGATGGCGAGGCGATTTTGCACATAGCCAAGCCAGAGGCGGTCTGCCGCATCCACCGTCATCGATGTCGCCGGCTCACGTGGCAGCGCACTCAGGCCTCCCCATAATGTCCACCGGTTCTTGACGACCCGGTATACCCCGGCCCTGACGACCGACACCCACAGCGCGCCGTCTTGCTGGCTTGTGATCGCTTGAATGCCAGTGTTGGGCTGTGCCTCGGCGGGACGCCACTCGATGAGCTTGTTGCCGCTGCTGCGATAAATCGAATTGCCGCGCCCGCCCAGCCACAAATTACCGCGGCGATCTCGGTGCAGAACCGAATAATCATCGTGCATGGACAGCGACGATTCGCGCTTGAACCCGTCCTGCAGCCGGTGCAACCCATGGTCCGAA
Organism: Xanthomonas sp. WCS2018Noco2-27; assembly: GCF_031843525.1. Lineage (NCBI taxonomy): Bacteria > Pseudomonadati > Pseudomonadota > Gammaproteobacteria > Lysobacterales > Lysobacteraceae > Xanthomonas > Xanthomonas sp. WCS2018Noco2-27. The sequence goes on from NZ_JAVTIK010000001.1 coordinate 970,026, forward strand.
TCGCTGACCCAGACCGCCCCGTCTCCTCCGGCAATCGCTGCCGCGCCACGCGCAGCTCGTTCCAGTCCAACCCGCAAGAACGCGGCTGCACGCAAGCGTGACAGACCACCATTGGAGATGGCCCAGACATTGTCTTCGCGATCGTGCATCAGTGAGACCGGAGTCTCACCCAACAGGCGAAGCGGTGGCGAGGAGTCATTGTCCCGACCAATGTTCGGCGACGTAGCGCGATTGGTCCTATCTAGCGAAAAACGCTTGAGTCCGCTTGAAGAGAAGTGCCATAGCGTCCGATCTCGGCCAATCATCAATTGCAACATGCTCTCGTCGGCGCCCGGAAAGTCGAGCCAATCTGTTTTCAGGCTGGCACCCAGGTGCGGGGCTCGCAGCTCGGTGAGCCCTGACCACTGCCGCGACAGCCAGACCCGCCCATCCGGTGCCTTCAGCAAGTTGCCCCATGCGAGTTCGCGATCTGCCTTCAGCGCTAGTCCGAAATGCAGTTCGCCACGTCGATGGAAGTACAGCGCACCGTGGGTGTAGGCCCAAAGAGTCCCTTCTTCATCGAGTTCCAACTCTTCGACTCTCGATTTGGGAAACTGCCACGTTGTTTCCGCCTGCGTCCAGCGCCGGCCATCGAGTCGGAACAGCCCAACGGTGGTGCCGGCCCACATACGACCATCACCGTCTTCGGCAAAGCTCATCACTGTGTTGGGCGGCAAGCCGTCCTTGATGGAGTAGTGATGCGCTGTCCCATCTTGGCCAATGAAGGTTGCGCCCCCGAACAGATATCCGATCCACAGACCGCCGGCCGGCCGTGCCCATAACGCATAGACAGGGGAAACCGGCAGGGCTGTACCTGCTACCCGTCGGATGTGCTCGAACTCCACCCCATCGAATCGGAACACGCCTCCGTTGGCCATCACCCAGAGATAGCCATCGCGAGTTTGTACCAGGCCGGCCATGCCACTGGGTGCGCCGTTTTGGACCGTCCACTGCATATGGTGTAACTGCGAGACCGGCACCTCCGCCGGCTGAGCGGATGCAGGTAGGCATCCGACCAACGCCATTACACACCACAGTGCCCACATGATGATGCGAGCCACGCTCACGCCGCGTGCGCACCGAGCCTGTGTGGACGTGGGCTCGGCACTTTGTTATGCCCTGGGCGAGCCATGGGGGCTTGGCATGCGTGGCGCGACAGACCTAGCAGATCAGCGATGCGCACCAGATCGGCAAACGAACGCGCGCCCATCTTGGCCATGACACGTTTGCGATGGATCTGCAGTGTCGCCTCGCTGATGCCCATGGCCGCGGCGGCTTGCTTATTGAGCAGGCCATCGGTGACCAGCGGTAGCGCCTGCCGCTCGCGCGGCGTCAATGCGGCATAACGCGTTCGCACATCGATAAGCCTGGCAGCTGTCGCCGTAATCCACGCGTCAAGCTGCGCATCGATACTGTCGAGATCGTTAGGGCGCAACAGGACACAGGCAGACTGCATGCCATCGCCCATCACCAGCGTTGCATTGCCTGACAGCGCAGCGCTGCGGTCCGCAACGCCATCGTGCGATGGCGCCTGCGCTTGTGTCTGCCAGTGGCTGACGTCTACCAGGACAAACATCATGGGAGCATGCGGCATGTGGATGAGTCCCAATCTAGTGCGTGCACTAACGTACCGGCGGGTGCCCTGCCTCCACAATGCTCCCAAGTCGAGCGATCGTCTTACACTTTAGGGTAACGGCGCTGGATCACGCAGGCAGGTGATTGTCTGCACCGCGCGCAACACGCTGCAGCGGCTGATCTAGCCCGCGTTCCAGCGGACACGAAAGTCCAACGCAGTACGGATGCCGAAGCCTCCCTGGACCACGACCGGATCTCCTTCGAATTGCATGTCCGGAAGTCGCTGCGTCAGTGCTGCCAGGCCTTCTTCGAGCTCGATCATGGCCAATGCCTCACCGAGGCAGCGATGTACGCCACCGCCGAACACGAGTTGGCGTTTGGGCACGTCGGCACGTCGAATATCAAGACGCTCTGGATCCGTATAGAGCGCCGGGTCGCGCAGCGCCGATAGTGTGGACAGGGACAGAATTCTTCCGGCCGGCAACAAAGTGTCATCTAGCACGATGTCTTCGAGCGTGACGCGCGGCACCGATGCGACCGCTGGTTGGAACCGCAAACATTCGCGCACCGCACCGGGAATCAGTGCAGGGTCGCTGCACACCGCCTGCCACTGCGCAGGATGTTGCAGCAGTAACGAGGCCTGGATCGCTAGGGCACTGCGCGTGGTGTCGCTTCCCGCAAGCAGGATCGACATCAGCTGGACGACAAGCTCGGTGGAAGAGAGCTGACCGGATGTATCGCTTGCAGCGATGCAGCTGGTGATGAAGTCCTGGCACGGACGCCGCCTCCGGTGTGCGATCAAGCCTTCCACATAGGCAGTAAGCTCTGCTGCCGCCTGCTGCAGCTCCGGTACCTCGTCGGACGTGAACGTCGAATTGAAAGCGCGCGACAGGCTGTACACGCAACGAGTGAAGTCGGGGATGTCCGTCTCGGGCAGGCCCAGGATGTGGCAGATGACATGCGCAGGAAGCCAATTGGCGAAGTCGCCAATGACGTCCATCGCGCCTGCGTCATACCGCGCGTCTATCAATTGCTCGGCAACGATGCGCGCATAAGGCCGCACGTCCTGGACGAAGCGCGATGCAAACGCCTGGACAAACGGAAGGCGCCGGTGGCGGTGCGCCTGCCCGTTGCTCAGCACCATGGTGTGCGTCAGGAACGCGAGCAAGGGCCCATCGGTCACGCCGCGCGCGGCCGCGATTTCGGTTTCCATCTGTCTGGTTCGCGGGTCGGTGAGCAGCTGTTGCACATCCAGGGCGCGGATCGCGATGTAGAGCCCGTCCTCACGTTGCAGCAGCGGCGTCAGCGGGCGGAAATGCTTGAAAACGGCATGGGGGCTGGTCTGCAGTTCGGCGCTATTGCATATCAATGGGTGCTGCATTGGAGATCTCTGGCAGGGATTGCGGGAGCTAGAAGTGAGTGTTGGTTGCGCTGTATCCGTCGACAGTGCAGATGTCCAGCAAATAAGACGGCAGCAGCGCGCTGGCGGCGCCAAGCGGGCGCGGCCATGCGGGTCGTCCTACCCTTTGCGCGCAAGAATGTTCTGTCGCTGCCTGCACACGGCATGTCACGGCGATGCAGCGGACGCGCACTTTACATGCGCACAACACACCAGGCATCGCTCCGAAGTTGATCGAGGCGTTTATCCCTTTGGAGTAACCGCGGCTATGTCGTTCGGTAGCGCATTTGTACGATGAATATCGAATATGGCAGTTGTTTCTTCCGCTTGATACTGATGCAGCAGACCTATCGCAGTGCGTCTGAAGTAGCTGTACCAGTGGCGGTCGCTTGCGATGTCGGCAAGTGTTTTTTCTACGGTCAAGACGTATTGATCACGCACGTGCGAACGCTCGATCGCCACACGCTATGACACCCGCACGGCACGTGTGTGCCGACGTTTATGCATGCACTGCTTCCCTCTTCCCGCGCACGAACGTGTGTCCTGCTGCTGATCACCTTGGATTCTTGAATGCCGATTCTTTCAAATTCGCTCCGCACGGTGGGCGACACGCCCAATCTCACGCATCGCTACGATTTTATCGTGTGTGGTGCCGGCCCTGCAGGTAGCGCCCTGGCTGGACGCCTGGCAGAAAATCCACACGTCCGTGTGCTGCTGATCGAGGCAGGCGGTAGCGACGACGTTCCGGAGGTGCTGATGCCGGGGCAATGGCCGCTCAATCTAGGTTCTGAGCGGGATTGGCAATTCGTGGCAGAGCCTAATCCGCATCTGAACAATCGTGCGATCCCGCTCAACATGGGCAAGGTCGCGGGCGGCGGCTCAGCCATCAATGTCATGGTCTGGGCACGCGGCCACCAGTCGGATTGGGACGCTTTTGCGCAGGAAGCGGGCGACGATGGCTGGAGCTACCGTTCGGTGCTCGATGTCTACCGTCGCATCGAAGATTGGCAGGGCATTGCAGATCCGCAGCGCCGCGGCAGCGGTGGCCCAGTCCACGTTGCACCCGCACGTAATCCGCACCCGGTCGCGACCGCCATGGTCGAGGCCGCAGCAGCGAGCGGCATACCAACGTTCGACAGCCCCAATGGACAGATGATGGAAGGCGATGGCGGCGCCGCCTTGACCGACTTGATTGTCCAGGACGGTCGCCGCGCATCGATCTTCCGCGCCTATGTTTGGCCCCGCTGCCACCAGCCTAACCTGACGGTACTGCTGCAGACACCAGTGACCCGGCTGTTGTTCGAAGGCAAGGCTGTGATTGGCGTCGAGGCCATCGTCGCTGGCCGTGCAGAAAAATTCATGGCCGAGCGCGAGGTTGTGCTGTCGCTTGGCGCAATCAATACGCCGAAGGTGCTGATGCAATCCGGGATTGGTCCTGAGTCAGAACTGCGTCCGCATGGCATCCAGATGATTGAGCACCTGCCTGGCGTGGGACGCAACCACCAGGACCATGTGGCATTCGGATGCATTTTCGAATCCACCGCGCCGGTGGAGGTGGGCCATGGTGGCTCGGAGGCGACGCTCTATTGGAAGACCGACCCGTCCCTACCCGCGCCCGATCTCTTTCATTGCCAACTCGAGTTTCCGGTTGCGACACCGGAAACCACGCACATGGGTGTTCCAGAAAATGGCTGGATGGTGTTTGCAGGTCTGTCGCATCCAAAGAGCCGCGGCAGCCTGCATCTGACCGGTGCCGATCCTGGCGCCCCGCTCCGCATCCAGGCCAACACCTTGTCCCATCCCGACGACCTACGTGCTGCACATGCCACGGTGGCGCTTGCCCGGGAGCTTGCTCACGCACCCGCCGGTGCGCACCTGCTCAAGCGTGAAGCGCTGCCTGGCGTGCTGTCCGGCGCTGCCATGGAGGAGTACTTGCGCAACTCGGCCATCACGTTCTGGCACCAGGCCTGCACCGCCAAGATGGGGCGCGATGCGATGTCGGTGGTCGATGGCCAGCTGCGTGTGCACGGGATCGACCGCCTGCGTATCGCCGATGCCTCAATCATGTCCAACGTCACCAGCGGCAACACGATGGCGCCCTGCGTGGTCATCGGCGAACGCGCCGCCGACATCATCAAAGCGGCCCATCGCATCTAAGACGCTTCATCCGCCCACCAAAGGAGATTCACATGCACCTCTCGCTTCCGTTCCTGTTGACCGCCACCATGGCCATCGCTGCCATCGGCACGGCTAATGCGGCTCCCGGCAAGACCGTTCCGGCCAATGCAGCACGCAACGTGGTGTTGGTGCATGGCGCCTTCGCTGACGGTTCCGGTTGGCGCGCCGTGTACGATCGGCTGGTCAAGCGTGGCTACCGCGTCACTATCGTGCAGAACCCGCTCACCTCGCTCGCCGACGATGTTGCCGCCACCCGCCGCGCGCTCGACCGTCAGGACGGTCCGACCGTGCTGGTTGGGCACTCCTGGGGCGGCACGGTGATCAGCGAGGCTGGCGTGCACGACAAGGTCGTCAGTCTGGTCTACGTGTCGGCACTGGCGCCCGATGCCGGCGAGACCACCGCGCAGCTATATCAGGGCTTTGCACCCACGCCAGAGTTCGTCATCGAGACCCAGCCCGATGGCTTCGGCTTCATCAGCATTGCGAAGTTCAAGGCCGGCTTTGCGCATGATGTCAGCGATGCCGACGCCGCGTTCATGGCCGCCTCGCAGGTGCCGATCAAGATGTCGGTGTTTGGCGAACGCCTCCAGCACGCCGCCTGGAAGACCAAGCCCAGCTGGGCAGTCATCGCTACCGAGGACAAGGCGTTCGATCAAGCCATGCTGTTGCATATGGCCAAGCGGATTGGCGCGGACATCACCACGGTGCCGGGAAGCCATGCACTGTTCATGACGCAGCCGGAGGTGGTGTCCGAGGTCATTGATCGTGCCGCGCGTGGCGTGACATCGAAAGCGAAGGCCAATGCGAAAGCAAGTTCGCAAGCGGGCTGAGGCTAGATAGATTGCCGACCGATGACAGCGCTCAGCTACTTGCGAAAGCTCCCCGCATCGGGAAGCCGAACGGGCATGGCCGGCGGCAAGTCACGCCATCGTCTGCGCAGAGCCAGTACCTGCCACACGAAACAAGCCTCTTGAGCAACGGTTCAACGTCACCGTCGATACCGACGTGACAGCGTGTTGAGCATCGAACCTCATGCATGCCACGTGCGGTCCGCTGGACGGCACGTGGCTGCACGCGACGCATGGATGCGATGGTTTTTTTAGCCGGAAAATCAGTCATTCCATGTCGTCAGCTACTGGAACGGGGCGATGACCGCCGGCATGCAGGATCGACAGTCGATGATGAAGTTCCCTTCCATTTCCCCCTCCCCCCTCCCCACAAGCGCTCAACGTTCGAGCCAGGCAGCTAAAGTCTTGGTGGTGGACGACGACCACGCCATGGCGCAGGTAGTCATGGGGCATATCCGCTCGCAGGGCATGGAAGCGTTCGTTGCGACCAACAGCAGCGAGGTCGCTGCAGCACTTCAGCGGCGCGCGCCGGACATCCTGTTGCTGGACCTGATGCTCAAGCATGAGGACGGACTGGACCTGCTGCGCGCCTTGCGCAAGGAGTCCGACGTCCCGGTGATCATCATGACCGGCCATCGCCGCGACGAGATCGACCGGGTGGTCGGGCTGGAATTGGGTGCCGATGACTATCTACCCAAGCCCTTCGGCTTGCATGAGTTGACTGCGCGGATTCGTGCCGTGCTGCGCCGTCATACGGCCTCCAGGGTTGCCATGACGCGCGAAGCAGGCGAAGGCCGTGTGCACTTTGATGACTGGGAGTTCGATCTGCAGGCGCGCACGGTAGAGCGTGCGGGTCTGTCTGCCGTGCCGTTGACCAAGGGCGAATATGGACTGCTGCGCGCTTTCGTTGACGCACCCGGTCGACCGCTGAGCCGGGAACACCTGATGCGTGCCACGCGTCTGCACGAGGACGTGTTCGACCGGAGTATCGACGTGCAGATCCTGCGGCTGCGCCGCAAGCTCGAACATGACCCGAGCGATCCGAAGTTGATTGTGACTCAGCGCGGCGCAGGCTATGTGTTCACGCCGTCGGTGGAACACGCCTGATGAGTCGACGGCCAGAGTCCGGCCTGGGCAGCCGTGGCTGCCGATCCGGTTCGCCCGCGACAGCGACGGCACTTGCGCTTTGTGCGGCCACCGCAGTTCTTGCACTGTGCATGCCATCGCCTGGGCTGGCAGCGCCGCCGCTTGCGCGTACCGGCGAGCCCATCCACGCCATCCGTCCACCTACGGACCTGGATGCGAACAAGGTGGCGCTGGGCGCATCGCTGTTCAACGATCGCAGGCTGTCGGGCGATCATCGCCTGGCTTGTACGTCCTGCCACGACATGTCCAGCAACGGCGCGACCGCCGATGCGATGACCCGGATAGCAGGACGCGCCAATCCAGCCTTCAATACGCCCACTGTGTTCAATGCCGCGGCGAACTTCCGACTGGGCTGGCGTGGCAATGTCCGCAGCCTGGAGGTACAGACTGCAGCACTGCTCGAAAGCCACAGCGTCATGCAGGCAGATATCGCAACGGTGGTGGAACGACTGCGGCAAGATCCGGTCGTCAGCCAGCGTTTTCGCACAGCGTACGGCAAGCCGCCGGATCGCGCGGCGCTGCTCGATGCCATTGCCAGCTACGAACGTTCGCTGGTCACCCCTGGCAGTCGCTTCGATCTCTGGCTGCAGGGCAACGACACTGTATTGACTGCACAGGAACTACGCGGCTACCGCACCTTCAAGGCTGCTGGCTGCATCTCGTGTCACCAGGGCGTCAACGTGGGAGGTAACCTGTTCCAGCGCAGTGGCATCTTCGCCCCTGCTGCACGCCACGGCACGCCCATCTTGCGCGTGCCGAGTTTGCGTAACGTCGCGACAACCGCGCCCTACTTCCACGACGGAAGCGCCGCCACGCTGCCGCAGGCAATCAAGGCGATGGGCACGTCGCAACTTGGTGTGACGCTGAGTCCTGCTGACATCGCCGACATTGCAGCGTTCCTGCAGACGCTCACGGGCAAGAGCCAGGGCCGGCCGCTGACGGCCCCCGATCCGTGAGGTGGGCGACGATCCTCAGCGCCTTATTGCTGGCGGGGCTGATCTTCTTCGGCATGCGTATGGGAGTGCTCGATCGTGACACGCAGCGGTATGGCAATGCGCTCGATGCACTGGACGCACTGGAACTAGCCGACACCAGTATCGACAACGACGTGCTGAAGGCACGCATCGGACTAGTCCGCGATTACGACTCGCTGGTAGCCGGAGATGTTCGCGCACGCGCCACGCTGCAACATCTGCAGCAACTGGCCGGAGACGAGCGTCCGTTGCAGCAGGCCATCGCCGCATTGGCGGCTGACTACACCGCGAAGTCCGTCCAGCTGGAATTGTTCAAGTCCCAGAATTCGCTGCTGTCCAATTCGCTGGCGTATTTCTGGAGCGAAAGTAGCGCGCAAATCCGGCAAAGCAAGGATCCCGGCGCAGCCCGCGTAGCGAGCATGCTGGCAAGCGCGGTCAACCGTTTGAGCCTGGATACCACTGGTGATGCTGTCGAACAGGCACGCAGGCGCCTGGATGAAGCAGCACAGCGCAACGCCGGCGCACCGTTGCTCCCGCACGGTCGCATGTTGCTGAAGCTGCTGCCTGACACCGATGCCACGATTCGGCGCATGCGTCCGATGTCGTCATTGGCATCACACATTCACACCAAGCGCTACCTGCAGATGCACCAGACGGTTCTGCAGGACACCGCACGCCAAGTGCGGATCGTCCTGTTTGGCTTATCCATCGTTATGCTGATTGCCCTGCTTTACCTGGGCAAGTTGCTGAGACGTCGCGCGCGCGTACTGCGTCGGCGGTCGAAGTTCGATCGGTTGATGGTCGCGGTGTCACGCAGCCTTGTGGTCAGCGATCGCCGGCGCCTGGATGTAGGAATCGAGCATGGGTTGGCGCGTTTGACCGACTGGATGCAAGTGCCGAGCGCCAGACTTGGCCTGGTACTTGCCAGCGGCGCCATACGCATCTGGCCCGACGTGCAGGACGACGCATTCCGGACCACCGTTGCCACAGTGGCGCGCGCCAACCACGGGGCAGCAAGCGACCTGATGGTTGTTGATGTCGATGACTCCATTCATGCGCTGCGCGAGCCTGTAGATGCCTGCCCGGCGAAGTGGATATGCCTGCGAAAGCACACAGAAACCGGCATCGTCGCCCTGCTCTGCTTCCGCTTGCCGTTGGCACCACGGCGCAGGTCATCCAGGGTGAGAGCGCTGATTGAGTATCTGCCGCAATTGCACATCGCCCTTGACACTTATTTCGACGCACTCGAGCTGCGGCGCCTGGAAGAAGAAGCGCAGGCGTTGGAGCATCGGCTGGAGTTGGCCCGACGCATGGAAACCATCGGTGCGATGGCCAGTGGCATCTCGCACAATTTCAATAACATCGTCGGTGCAATCCGGGGCAATGCCGAGATCGCAATTGCCAAGCTGGACCTGCAGTCGCCGGCACTGGAACATCTGCTTGAGATCAGCGCGACGGCTGCGCATGCCTACGAGCTCATCGAATCGATCCTCAGTTTTGGGCGCGTGCAGAATTACCACATGCAGCCGGTCGAACTTAACGCCTTGCTGCAAGGAGCTGCCTCGCTGTTGTCGGTGTCGCTGCCGTCGACGATTGCAATCGACCTTCGACAGGAACCGGTGCCCATGCAGACACTGGGCAATCCGGCGCAACTGCAACAGGTGATCCTGAATCTGGCTACCAATGCTGCACAGGCCATGGACATGTGCGGAACGATCGCAATCCATCTGTCCGCTGTGCAGGAGCACGGCGCAGATGGCATCCCCCGCCGCGTCGCAAAGCTGCGCGTGAGCGACCAGGGCATCGGTATTGCTCCCGACCATCTGGATCGGATCTTCGATCTGTTCTTCACCACGCGCACTGGCGGCACCGGGCTGGGGTTGGCAACGGTCAGGAAGATCGTCGACAACCATGATGGACGGATCGTTGTGGAAAGTACCTTGGGCGTAGGCACCACGTTTGTAGTCGAGCTGCCTGTTTCCTCGATCAACCACACTGCACCGCAGCCCACGGCCCTGCATGCGTTGCGCTCGCGACATGCGACCTGGCTGGTGCTGTGCGATGAGCCGGCAGAACTCGAGCGCATCGAGGAAATGCTGGCCGCTCTCGGGCATGAACCCGTCGGCGTGCTTGACGCAGGCGCCGCCGTCATGGCCGTGTCCGGCGATCTGTTGCGGTTTGATGGCGTGCTGGTCAAACGCGACCGTGTCGGTGATGCAGGACAGGCAATTGTTGCGCTGCACGCCGCAGCCCCGAAGTTGCCGTTGGTGCTGGTCACGCGCGCGGCCGCTCTCTCTGCGCGCGAAGGGTTGGCCGATGCCATCGCCGAAATCATCGCACCGCCCTTCGAGTTGGAAGTGCTTGCCATCGTGCTGGATCGCGCAGTCACGCGCGAAGGTCGCAAGCACGTCACGCGATGAGAGACCATCGCTGTGTGACAAATGAAACACAGTCGGCGCGGATCGACATCGGAACGTAGCGCGGACTGCCTAGCTTAGCTGACACCCAGGCGCATTACGCCGCCTGGATTCCACTACGAGCGATCCAACACATGAATATCCGACCAAGCGACCTGCCGCTGCTGGTGTCCCTCGACGCCCTGCTCGAGCTGAAGAATGTCACCCATGCTGCGCAGCGTCTGCACATGAGCCAACCGGCATTGTCGTCGCAACTCGCACGGCTCCGTTTGCTGTTCAAGGATCCGTTGTTGATGCCCTCGGACACCGGCCGTGGCATGGTGGCCACTCCGCGTGCGAATCAACTGGCTTCGCCGCTGCGCGAAGCGATCGGCAAACTGAGCCTGCTCGGCAAGGACAGCGCATTCGATCCGGCGCATTCGTCGGCGAACTTCCGTATCGCCGGCACCGCCGATGCGATCAGCACACTAGGCGCGGGCCTGGCGGGTCTGATTCAAGCCAATGGCAACTCGAAGGTCCGCCTGGAATTTGTGCAGGTGAGCGCGGAGGCGATGTTGGATGCCTTTGAAAGCGGCGACGTCGATTTGCTGATCGACCATGCGCAGGCCGTTCCCGGCGCACTAAGATTGCGCCGCCTGCGCGACGAACGCTATGTGTTAGTACAGCGTCGCGGCCATCCGCGCGGGAACGCGCCGCTGAGCGTGGAAAGCTACATCCGCCTGGCGCACGTGCAGGTAGCGCACGCACAGGCGTGCAATGTCGCCATCGACGCGCAACTTCGGCAAGTAGGTCAGGGCCGGCAGATCGCGGTGACCGTGGCGCAGTGCGCGACCGCACGCGACATCGTACTTGGCACGGACATGGTCGCCACGGTGCCCGCAACCCTGGCAGCAGAAAGCGGGCATGCACCCTTGGACTGTTTCGAACTGCCCTTCACGCTGCCGGACATGGCGCTGGCCATGGCCTGGCATCGGCGTAGTGATGGCCATGGCGCGCATCGCTGGTTGCGTGAACGCGTGCTCGAACTGGTCGTTGCAGAGACACAAGCAACACCGGCCGCATGCGGACATACGGTTGCGCGTGGCGGCCTTGTGCTGTCCGCGTCGTGAGCCGTGTCATGCAGACCGGGATCGAACAGCTGTTGCAGCCAATCGACGACCAGGCGCCGTCCGGACCGAACCTGGAATACACGCCAGAGTTCCAAGCCCTTGAAGAGCTCGCCCGCCCGCGCCAGGAACGCGCGTTGGGCGCCGGCATCCTGGTGCCTGAGGCCCCCGAATGGCGCCAGGTTGCGGAAAGCGCCGAGCAATTATTGCTGCGCTCCAAGGACCTGCGGCTGGGCGTCCTGCTCAGCAGTGCGCGCCTGCATCAAGACAACTTGGTGGGCTGGGCCGATGGTGTCGGCCTGCTCCGGCAGCTGCTGGAGCGATTCTGGGACGACATCCATCCACGCCTGGAGACCGACGAAGACAACGACCCCACCGAACGCATCAACGCCATCGCTGCGCTGGGCGACAGCGAGCAGACGCTTGTGCAGCTGCGTAACGTGCGCCTGTTCAAGGGCATGCACCCGGGGCACTTCTCGCTGCGCGAGCTGCGCATTTCGCAAGGCACGCTCAAGCGCGGTGTGGACGAGGTTGCCGACACACCGGAGCCGGCCGCCATCGATGCCTGCCTGCGCGACTGCCCGCTGGACGCGTTGCTCGGCGTGGATGCCGCGCTGGACGCTGCGCAGACCGACATCGGCGCAATCGCCCACGTGTTCGCCGAACGCACTCCAGGGTACGGCCCGGAGCTTGCGCCGCTGATACACGACCTGAGCGAGTTGCGCGCATTCCTGCGGCCTTACGTTGCCGAGCGTACGGGCGCGCTGCCGTCCGACCAAGCCGATGCAGCAGCGGACGCGGGCAGCGACAGTGCGTCTGCGCCGCGGGCGCATGCGTTGGAACATCCGGACGATGTTCGGCGCATGCTCGATCAGCTCTGCGAGTACTACGCACGGCGCGAGCCCTCCAGCCCGATACCGTTGTTGCTGCGGCGGGCGCAGCGGTTGGTCGGCCTGGATTTTGCTGCGCTGATGCGCGATCTGGCGCCCAGAGGCATCGACGAACTCCAGGTGGTGTCGGGCCAGGATCACGCAGACTAGCTCCACGGGCCGGCCTGCGCGGCCGGCATCACCCGGCGGACATGCACTGCCAGGACAGCCAGGCCGCGCCGACCAGCATGGCCGCTGCCCACAAGGCCAACGTCCACGAGCGCAACGCCGCATGTCGGGCCCTGGGTGGCTGACGGTCGCGTCGCACCGTCACGATGGGCACCGGCAATGTGCTCGGTGTTGCGACGCGTTGTCGCCGCGCTGTTGGCGCACCGGTAGCGCGTGTGATCAGCTGCAGCAGGTGCCGCCGTCGCCTTCGATATTCGGCGGGATCCAGACGTCGCGCGGCGTGTGCAGCGTTTAAATCCTGCAGGACCAGGTTGGCCCAGGTTTCCCAGTCGTTCACTCCAGCTCCCTCACCAACCGTGCGCCGATTCCGCGTGACGCTGCATCGCTTGCGCTCACCGCGCCTGCCGACGCACACGCACCAGCACTCCGCGCACCACCGCGCACCGCCACCCTGTGCCCGTCCTGCACCCATTCGGCGACACCTCCGACCATCTCAAGCACCCCCCAACTGTTGGAGCCCGGCGCGCTGCAACTATCCTCGCCGGCACGGGCCGCGCGTAGCCATTCGGTATCGCGCGGTAAGCGGTACATTCGTCCGCTGACGCTGCTCAGCCAGGCCGCGTAATCGCGGATCAGCGCCAAGCGCACGTCGTCGACCGCGGCTGACCTGCGTGTCCAACGCGACACACTGCAACGCTTGGTATCGGCGCAGAACAGCGCGAAGTCCGCCACGCTGATCTCCCGTCGCATCATCGCCAGTGCACGTCCAGGCTTTGGTAGCACCACCAGCTCAGGGCCACGGCCATGCTTGCCCAGGGCGTCGCTGCAGGTCGCCGCGCCGCCGGACGGAGCGGCAACGCGGCACGGATCCTCCGGCGCGGTTGGAGGTTGCGCGGCGGCGGCTGTCGGCTCTAGCTTCGGCAGTAGTGCCGCAGCAGACGACGGGCGTTGTCGCCCCGCCTTGGCGACATCGCTCTGGAATGCTCGGAAGCCTTCGGCGTCCTGCTCCTGCAACCTTGCCCTGCGCTCGCGCAGACGCTGCAGTACGGGCGGTGTAGGCGGCGTGGTTCCGAGTTGTTCTAACTCCATTGCCAGCTGGTAGCGGTCCAAAGCGTGTCGGAGGCGTGGTGCGTCCTGCTGGCTCAATCCGCGCCCGACGACCACGGTGGCCTCCTTCCAGTGACCTTCCCGGCAGAGCGCTCGCGCAAGTCCCAGATAGGCGTCGGTCATCCGTTCCACGCCTTCGCTGCGCAGGAAAGGATGTGCGGGGTTTGCCTCAGCGATTTCGGCAAGCTGGTGCTTCACCTTGTCCACATCGTTGGCTGCGGCCGCCGCGCGGACCGACTCGATCCGCGTGGCGATCTGTGCGGCGAGTTGCGCCTGCGTATCGGCTACCGCAGACGGCAGCGGAGTCGGCGTCGCGGCAGATGCCGTAGTGCTGGCGGCATCGATCGCGCGCGCGCACTCTCGCAGCAGGGTGGATTGCGGGAAGACGCGGCGCCCGGTTGCGAGCCAGCGGCGTGCGTCATCGATGCGGCCGGCGTTGAGCGCATCGGCACATCCGCGCCGGTAGCGAAGCTCAAGTTCGGCATGACGCAGCAGACCACTGTCCGGCGCCAGGCGGCGCACGCGTTCGAGCAAGGCCACGGCGTTGCCGGGTTGATCCTCGAACAGGGCGCCAGCGGCAATCGCGCCGGTCAATGCGGTATCCAGGCCATTGAGCAGGCGATCACGCTCCTGCTCCATCGCGCTGCGGCGAGCATCCAGACGTGGCGAGAACAACTTCCACTGATCTCGCAAGACCAGGATGCGCTGTGCGCCCACGTAGTCTTCGCGGCCGCGTGCAGGCTGCCAGTAGTGCTCCATGCGCTTTAGCAGAAATGCCTCGATCGTGCTGCTGCGGTCGAGGATCAAACGACGGCGGTCGTCTTCCCCAAGCGCCCACAGCGCCGCCCGTGCATGGGCTTCGTGCACGAACCTATTGGGCGCCTGCGGCGAGAATCGATCGAGCACCCCGGCTACTTTTTGCTGCTGCGCATACACTTGCATCCATGCCGCCGTGCCGGCAGCACCGACGAGCAGCAGGCCACCGGCCAGTACGTACGGCAACAGGCGCTCGCCACGGCTGCGCGGTCGCAGTTGCTCTAGCAAACTAGCCATCGCCTGGCGGGCGCCGGCCTCGAACGCAAGGCTGTTGCGCAGCCCGCGGTTCTGCCGTCGGCTCAACGTCGGCAGTGGCGCCACGCGTAGTTGTTGTGCCTGTGCCTGCGTCGCCGACTGCTTGGCGAAGGGATGGCGGCCCGACAGCAGCTCGTACACCACGCAGCCGAAGGCGTACACGTCGTCGGCAAACGCCGGCTCGTCGCCCCGCAGCATCTCCAGGCTGGCGTAGGCCGGGGTCAGTGCGCCCAGCGTGGCCGCATCGAACACCGTGTGGTCTTCGCCTGCGTCGGCGCCTGCCAGTTTCGCGGCGCGGGCAATGCCGAAGTCGAACACCTTGGCGACGTGCCCTGCCCCAACCATCACGTTGCCAGGCTTGAAATCCGAATGCACGATGCCGGCCGCATGCGCACGTTGTAGTGCGCGTCCCATGCCCTCGATCAACGGCCAGGCTTCGGCCAGTGGCATGCCCTCGCCCAACCGGCTGCGGATCAGCCCACGCAAGTCGTCGCCCTCGATGTACTCCATCGTCATGAACACGATGGCGCCGTCCTTGTCGAAGTCGTACACCCGCACGATATGGTCGTGCGCCAGACTCTGCGCGCGGCGCGATTCGCGCTGCAATGCGATCAGCGAGTCCGGGTGGCGGCGAAAATCGTCATTAAGCACTTTCACCGCGATGTAGGGATTGCGATCACGCGCTTCCACCTTGCGTTCGTCGCGCGCCAGGTAAACCACGCCCATGCCGCCACGGCCGATTTCGCGCACTAGCAAGAAGCGTGCTTTGAGCAGCATGCCTACGCCGACCTTCGCGTCGCCCTGCAATTGCGCCACGCGCCGCCAGCTGGAGGCGCCGGCGCTGTCGTCGGCGTGTGGCGGTGGGTTGACCCGGGTTGCCACGTCGTCGGATGCGTGTGCGGCGCGCTGCCGGGTGAGCGGCGCGAGCCGGGTGGCGTCATCATCGCTGGCAGCAGGCCGTGGCGGCGTCTCGGTCGGGTCGCGGGCGGGCTGCACGCGGGTACGGTCGTCGTCTGGGGGCGTGCGGCCGGCAGTGTCGTCGTCGCGAGTGTTCATGACAGTGTGTTCCGTGAGGCCAGGCGCAAGGCCACGGCCGAAATGTTGTCGCGTCCGGCACGGCCAAGCGCGGTGTCGAACAAGCGCGCCAACAGTGCGGAAGGCTGGCCCTCGCGCCGGCAGTGGGCAGCGATCTCGTCGTCGTTGAGTTCTTTGTTGATCCCGTCCGAACACAGCAGATAGCGCTGACCAGGTCGTGGCGCGCAGACCATCCAGTCCACGTACAGCGCATCGTCGGCGCCGATCGCGCGGGTGAGCGCACCGCCGGCCGGCTGAGATCCGCCGACCCGCGTCAACTCGTCATTGCCGCCGGCCACGTGGTCGCGGGTGAGCAGTTGCAGCCGGCCATCTTCGAAGGCATAGGCGCGGCTGTCTCCCACCCAGCCGCACATCAGCATCTCCTTGTCGTGCACCAGCACCACCACGGTGCTTGCGATCACGTCCACGCGCCGCGCGCGCGCCAGCGCACGCAGTTGCTGATTGACCTGGCTCAGCTGCGTATCGATGGCATCGACAAAGCTGGCCAGATCGCCGTCGCGCCGCAGCCGTCCTAATGCCTCGACGACCATGCGGCTCGCCACATCGCCGGCGCTGTGACCGCCTAACCCATCGGCCACAGCCCACAGGCCAAGATCGTCGCGTACCAGGATCGCGTCTTCGTTCTGGCGCCTGACATTTCCTTGTTCGGTGCGTCCCGCGGAGACATAACCCTGGCTCACTGCAGTTCCTCTGCAACGCACACATTCGACGCGCATACGCCACCTAGCAGCGCTGGCGCATGGCAGCCCTCGGGCCAGCCGGCGATTTGCATCCAGGCGCCTGGCAAGGAGCCGGCCATGGCCATCCACCATAGGCTGCCGCCGGCCATGGCCATCTCTGCAAACGGCGGCTTATTCGACGTTGATGCGCTGTCGCAGGCATGCTGCGCAAACGCCGCGCAGGCACGATCCAGCCAGGCGCCATCCTGTTGTGGTGCTGCGCCGACGGTGCGTAGCATCATCTCGGCAGCGTCTAGCCAATCGGGTAACCGCACGACTGTCGGCAGTGCTCGATCATCCGTTCTGTCATCGGCATCGCCTGCGGACAGCGGTGCGGCGATGACCAAAGGAAACGCCCGGCCAGCGCGATCGATGCTGGCCCGCATTGCCCCAGCCCATGCGGTAATGCCTGCGAGGCCCGGCATCAGCACGAAGCGCCACACCGGCGGCTGGTACGCATGCGTCGCGGGCTCTACCCCGGTTGCGTGCAGCAAGCCCTGCATCGCCGCGTGCCATGGGTCGACGAAGGTTTCTGGCAAGCGCCGATGCACGAAGTCGCCTACAGCAGGCAGCTTGCCGTAGAAACCCGGCGGGCGTGACATGGCGCTCATGGGCAGCTGAACCGCTGCACGGCCGACGCCGCGAAGGGATGCCGCAGACTGGCTGGCTGCACGTCCACCTGTAATGCGCCATTGCCCAGCGCGAAGCTGGCGGTGTAGTCCAGGTCGCCGCTACGGCGCAGCCGCCCGGCCTGCAATGCACGAAACCAAGCCCAGGCGCCGCGGTATTCAATCACTGGCAGCGCTTGCCCGTTGGTATCCCACGCGGCAATACGCACTAGGCCCGGACGCGGACCGGGCCAGGTCATCGACTGCGTAGCGCGCGCGCCGTCGCGCACGTCCAAGGTTTGCCCATCCACGTCTAATTGCAATCGACTGATCGCTACTTGCGGCGGGATGGACACAGTGAAGGCGACCTGCGGCTGCGCGCCACCGCCCGCGAAGAACGCTTGCTTGATCTCGTCGGCCACTTGCGCACGCGCCATCACATCGTCGGCGCCCACTGCAGACATGCCTGCGTTCCATTGCCAGCGAGGCCCGCTGGTATCGACCTTGTCGAGCAAGGCCTGCTGTGCGAATCGGTCCATGCGCCCACCCGGCCCGAACAGTTCAGCGAAATCGCGCAACGGAATCTCGTTGTTGCTACCCGGCACGAAGGGAAAGCGCCCGCGTAGCAGCAGCGCGCACTCGCGCCCGGCCGCCTGCCGTTGCGCGTTGCCCAATGCCTCGCCGGCGCTACTGGCCGTCAATTCCCGCCCACGCCCGGACAAGGCCGCCAACCAGTTCCCCAGCGGTGGCGGAAGTTGTTCGGCCTGTTGTGCGGCGATCAGCAATGTCGGGTCGTTCTGGTCGGCAGCAACGCCAGCGGCGGCGCCCAGCAGCGTGCGGCTCATCTGCGTCAGCGCGGTAAGCGTCTCATCAAGCGCGCTGGCGCCCGGTCCGCCATCGAGCAGGCGATTGAGCGGTTCGAAATGACGTTCGATTGGCTCGGCCGACGCATCGGGTTCGGCAACGACAGTATTTTCTGTGGCTGTGGCTGTGGCTGCGTTGGTGCCGGGCCCCGGTGTGCGCCCCAGCGCGTGTGTGTGCTCGCGCACCAGCACCAGCAATGCCTTCAGCGGCGATGCGGGCCCGCCCAATTTTGCCGCCACCGCGCTCGCCTGTCCGGTCTGTGTGACCGGCCGCAATACCAGGTCAGCCAGCAGGTCGTCCCAGGCGGCGATGTAATCGCGTTGGTACAAGGCCAGCACTTCACGCACCAATCGCGAACGCGCCAACGGGTCCAGCGGCGCCGTCCCCAGCACCCAATCGTCGGCGAGGAACTGCTCCACGTTACGCGCGATGCCGCCGCTAGCCTGCGCCTGAAACGCATGGCGGGTGAACAGCGCAGGCAACGGCGCGGACAACGGCAACCCGCTGCGCCGTTCAAAGATATCGCCGAGCAAACCCAGGCGGCGGTCCAGTCTCGGCGCTTGTGCCAGGTCCACTCCAGGTTGCGTTAGCCTCAGGCCGCCGTACACCAGTGTCGGCAATTCGGCAGTGCGCAGGCTCGCCCGCGTCTGTTCAATCTGCTGCCGATCCAATGGGAGCGCACGCGCGCCGTCGACCGGCCCCAGCAATGCACGTAAATGCCGATTCAAGCCCGCGCGTACCGATGCATCCTCGGGAAATATCTGGCGCCAGACCGTTCCCGCCAGCGTCGCGAGATGCATTGCATCACGGCGCGCAGGTTCACCCAGCATCAGGTAGCCCTTCAGCAACGGATACAGGCGCTGCGGATCGTTGCTGGATTGCGCCAGTTTGCGTCGCAGCGACTGCGCCAACGCTGGCAGCAAGGCTCCGTTGAGGTCACGCAGATACGCTTCCTGCACATCGCGCGCCAATGCCGTGCCCTGATGGAGCCCGAAGCGCCGCGACCACGGAATCGACTCGCCCGGTGTGAGCGCCACATCGCGCGCCTGCGCTAGCGCATCGAAGCGTTGCAACGCCTTGGCATAGAAGGCAGCCTCGCCGGCGTCGGCGGGCAACGGACCAGCCGGGTAGGCATCGAGTGCGTCGCGCACCTCGCCGATCAGGCGCACGTTGCGGGTGTAGCTGCCTGCCATGCCGGCCAGCACGCCCAGGGTGGTGGCGGTCAGCGCGGCCCAGCAGGCCAGCTGCAGCAGCCGACGGCGCTGCGCGCTACCGGGCTGACTCCCAGCCAGGCCTGCCTCGGCGAAGACCACATCGTTGAGCAGGCGTGGAAGGAAATAACTGCGTGGGGCACTGACGGCCGGTGGCAGCCCGGCAGCGGCGATGCCGAAATGGCGTGCCACCGCCGAGATGACACGATCGACCGGGTGGCCCTGCTGGGTGCCCGAGCTCAGATACACACCGCGAAGCCACGGCTGGCCGGCATAACCATGGCGACCGAACGCGGTCTGCACAAAGTCCATCAGCGCCGGCTGCAGCAGGCGCAGCTGCTGCGGGAAAGACAGCACGGCCGCACGTTCGCGCGCATCGCGCGCCCGCTGCAGGCGCTCCAGCACGCGCAGATCGATCCGCTCTATCAGGCGTTCGAGTTCGCCGGGAAACAGCGTCAGCGGATCGGTTTGGCTGGCATCGTGCTCCTGCGGGAACGACATCCCCCACACCTGCGCGCGCCCGGCGGCATCGAGGTCGGCGAAGAACTCGGCAAAGCCAGCCACCAGATCGCATTTGGTCACCACCAGATACACCGGCACGCGCGCACGCAGCTTGTCGACCAGTTCGTCCAGGCGATGCCGCACCGCACGTGCCTGTGGCGTACCGGTACTGCCGTCGTACTCCATCAGCTCGGCAACGCTGACGGTCACGATGACGCCGTTCAACGGCTGCCTGCGATGCCGCCTGAGCAGGTCGAGAAAGCCGTGCCAAGCTCCGGCGTCGGCAACGGCGTCTGAGTCCTGGGTGGTATAGCGTCCGGCGCTATCGAGGAACACGGCCTGGTCGGCGAACCACCAATCGCAATGACGTGTCCCACCTACGCCCTCCAGCGCGCTGTTGCTGCCCTGCTCTTTAAGTGGGAAATCCAGCCCAGATGACTGCAGCAGGGTACTCTTGCCCGAACCGGGTGCGCCGATCAGCAGATACCAGGGCAGCACATGCAAGCCGGGACCGTTGCGACGCCGCCGGCGTAGCACCGCCATGGCTTCGGCGAAGCGCGCGCGCAAGCGCACCTGTTCTTGTGCGGCACGCGCGCGGCTATCGCTGCCGTTGGCATCATCTTCGCTAGCGGTTTGCCCCAGCAATTCGCCGGCCATGCGCTGCTGCTTGGCGCTGTCGCGGCGCCAGCGCAGATAGCGCCATGCCGACCATGCGAGCAACAAGACCGCCACGGCGAGCAGGCGTCCGGCCACGCTGTCGAGTGGCTGCCAGCGGCCAACGCTGAGGTAAGGCCCGCCGACCCAGACCAGGATGGCCAACAGACCAAGGACAGCAGCGTCGGCCGTGTATCGGGCGCGCAGGAAATCAAGGGCAAAGCGCATTGGTCAGGTCTCGGGAATCAGCAGGATTTCGACACGCCGGTTGCGTGCACGGTGTTGTGGCAGCTGCGGGGGCAGCGCAATGGGCTGGGAAGCACCCGCGCCACTGGTCTGCAGGCGACGCGGATCGCGCAGGCCTGCCGCCAAAACAGCGCCGACACTTTCGGCGCGGCGCGCAGACAGCTCGAAGTTGTCCTTGAAGCGCAGCGAGCGCACTGGCTGGTCGTCGGTATGTCCCATGACCACCACCCGTCCCGGTACCCGCTCCAGCGCCGCAGCCACGCGTACGAGTAGACGGTTCTGCTCGGGATCCAGCTCCGCACTGCCGCTGGGGAACATGGTCTGACTGGCAAGGCGTACGGTTGTGCGGCCGTCGCCGTCGGTCTGTACGGTCAGCAGCCCGGCGCGCTGTTCGGCCTCCAGCAGCGGCGCGAGTACTGGCGCTGCTGACGGCGCATGGGCTGCAGCCACCGGCAAGGCAACCCGCTCCAGACCAATGCGCGCCAGCTGGGCGTTGAGGGGAGCGGTCAATGTGTTGAGCCGAGCGTGCAACCAGACCAATGCCAGCAGCACGATGCATAACGAGGCTAGCGCAGCGATCCACAGCGAGGGCGTGGCCGCACTGCGTAACAGCGGCGCGGCCAATCCCTGCCAGTTCGGCGACAGGTCGGCAGGCGCCGGCAGGCGCTGGCGTTGGATCAATTGATAGAGCTCGACCTGACGATCAGCCAGGCGTGCCCGCCCGCTCTGCTCCACCCGATAGCGGCCGCCAAAGCCCAGTGCCATTGCCAGGTACATCAACTCCAGCAGGTCCAGATGCCGAGCGGGGTCGCGCGCCAACCGATCCAGCAGGTCGAAGACCTTGGCACCGCCATAGGTTTCGCCATGAAACGTCACCAGTAAGGTGCGTTGCGACCAGCCGCTGCCCTCACCCCAGGGCGAAGCCAGTACCGCTTCGTCCAGCAGCGTGCACAGCACATAGCGTGCGGCAATGCTCGCCTTGTCATCGGTACCCTGTTTGCGCAAATCCTCCTCGAAACGCTGCAGACGGGTGCTGCAGTTTTCACGCAACGTGGCGATATCCGGGGTATGTGTGGAGTGCCGCAACTGCACAGCCAGCAGCAGCAGCGGCGTGGCTGCGCGCACTACCGGGTTACCGTGCATCGCGCCTGGTGCTGCACGCATGGCGGCATCCAGGTCCGGCACTTGCGCCGTGCGCAGCGGCGCCGGACGCGGTGGTGGCGTGGACTCGAGGGTGCGCGGCGCGGGCACTGCACTGCGTACCACGGTGGCATCGTCGTCATGCTGGCCGATCGTCTTGCTCATCTCAGTTCCTCACCGCCCACAGTTCGAGTTCCAGGCCCGGAAAACCGCTGCCGAAATGCAAGGCCACGCCACCGGAGGTACGCAGCGTCTTCCACAGCGACGATTGCCGATCGAGTTCGAAGTAGGCGCAGCCGGCGTGGTATGGCACCTGCCGCGGCGCCATGGCCAACGCGGTCACTGGCACGCCTGGCAATTGCAGATTCACCAGGTCGCGGATCTTCTCGACCGGGCCGATCTTCGACTCGGCGGGCAGTCGCTTGCGTAGGTCGTCGGCACGCAGGTCTGCCTTGACCGCCAGCACGAAAGCGGCCGAGTCCAGTAGCCCCGGGTCGGGCACCATGCCCACCCACACGCCGTACTTGCGTTGTTGCAGCGGTACTGCAATAGCCGACTGTTCGAGCACCGCACTCAGGCTTTCGCGCAGGGACAGCACGACCGGTTCGAAGCTCGCCTGCAGGGCATCGTGTGCGTATGGCGGAAATGGTCCGCTGCGTTTGCTCGCACGGGTGAAGGTGGCCAGCTCGCCGGCCATCGACAGCAGTACGCAGTACAGCGCTTCGGGATGCTCCAGCGGCGCGCTGGCCCAGTGCGCCACCAGCGGTTGGTAGCGGTTGATGACCTGCAGCATCAGCACGTCGGCGATTTCGGCCACGCCGCCGCGGTCGCTGCCAGCCACGCGTTCGGCCAGCGCTTGGCCGCGCTGGTGCAACAACCCGAGTAATTCGGCCAGCAGCGTGGACAGCCGCGCTGCACCTTCGATGCGACTCGCTGTCGGGATGAAGGCATCATCGAGCGTCACCCGACGATCGGCGCGGCACTCGACGATGCGCGCCATCGGCACCTCCACCAGCCCCGCGCTCGGCTCGGACTGCAGGCGCAGACGACTTGCCAGTACACCAACTTCCAGCAGCACCGTGCCGGCGATGCTGCCGGAGGCATCGCCGACCTCCGCTTCGCCCACTCGATAGCGGGTAAGCCGGCTACCGTCGCCATCCGGCCACGCGCTATCCGGCTGAGCGGTTGCGCGCAACGGCAGCGCCAGGCTCACCACCTGGTCTCGACAGGTGCTTGGGACCTCCAACGGCGGCGGCGCGGGGTCGCGGTCGGGAATGGAAAACGGTGTGCCATCGGGAAAGCAACCCTTTGCACGCCGGATGGCGAGCTTGCCGATGGACAGCAACTCCGGTTCCAGCTCCAGCACGCTGAAACCCCACGCATGCGAACGCCGCGCATCGGCATGCAGTTCCATGTAGCGCTCGAAATAGCGCTCTTGTTGTTGCAGGTGCTGAGGACGCAGGAACAAGCCCTCGCTCCAGATCACCTTGTTGTAGGGAGTCATGTCCGATTGCCGTGTGGGGGATGGGCTTGCGCCTTGGTGCGCGCCATCTGTTGTTCGTAGGCGTGTGCGAACTCCTCGCCGAACAATCGGCGGAAGCGCTCGTCCGGGTCGCTGAGTAGCCCGTTGTAGTAGTGCGCATAGCGTCGCCAGGGCCGATTGCCCCAGGCTGACAGCATCGAGTAACCCGCCGCATCAGCCTCGAAACGCGCCGGATCGAACTGAGCGAAGACGTGCTCAAACGCCGCGCGCATGCCGGCCAGCAAGGCCAACTGATGGCGACCGATGTCTTCCATGGCGTCATCAATGGCGGCCACACCCGACAGGTAACCCGCATCGGCGGGTGCCAACAGACGGGCCACCGCCTCGTCCACTGTGGCGGCGAACTTGAGCGGATTATTCTCGGTGCGCTGGATCAGCGTCACCGGCAGGCGCAGACTGTTCTTCAACTCCGCACGCGCATGCAACACGTCCATCAGGCCAGCGGTCATCGCGGTGAACAGCGCAGGCAGTTCGGGCGCGTCCGGTGACTGTGTGACGTCAGGCTGCGCAGTGGACGTGACCGCAGGGGCAGACGCCTCCGCCGTGGTGACAAGCTTTGTAACTGGTGCGGGCGTGGCTTGTTGTGGGTGCGGTGCGGCGATGGAAGTAGGCGTGGGCAACGGCGAGGATGCTGCGGGCTGCGTAGCGGGCTGCATAGCCGCCTGCATGTCTGGTTTTGCATCTGCAATCTGCGGCGGCACAAACTCGCTGCGTGTCAGGTCCCAGTGCTCGGGCAACATCACTGCACGGTCGTCCGGCACCGCCTCGGGCGCGTGGTAGGCATCGGCTGTCGCAGGTGCATGCCTCAACTCGAATACTGCTCCAGCATTGCTGTTGCTGCCTGCCAGCGTGAACGAGGTGGCGAACAACGCCAGTGGATCCGCATCGGCGGCCCGCATCGGCGACGCAACGAGTTCGGCGAACGCATCGCGTTGCATGGGCGATTGCACGGCTTGTGGCGGCGGTGGCATTGCCGACAGCGTCAACGGTTCTGCTGGATTCCAGGTCTGCGTCGCAGCCGGAACGGCTGTTACGCTGGTGCTGGACACCGCTACATCGATCTCGAAGGCATCGATGCGCAAGGCATCACCGGCATGCAGCGGCACTGGAACTCCGGCCCGGAGTGGCACGCCGTTGTGCAGCACACCGTTGGTGCTGTGGTCTTCAATGAAGTACACGCCGTCAAGGTGGCGCACGCTTGCGTGCAAGCGCGATACGCCATCGCCATCGAGTACCCAATCGCACGAGGCATCACGTCCGATCCGCCCGCCTTCTGTCGCGAAATTTGCTTGCGGCAACGTGCTGCGCGATAACGACTGCGCGTCCCGCACTGTCAACCTGAGCCGTGGCGACATGCTCATGGTGCACGCTCGCGCACACGTAGTCCGGATAACAATCGCGCCGCATCTTCGCTCCAGCGCGCCAGTTGCGCATCGAAGGTTGCAGGCTCGCGTCCAGCTAGATGCAATAACGCAGCCACCGCCGCCGCTGCGGTCAGGTGCTCGGCTACTGGCGGGCCTTGCTCGCCGCTCAGACTGCCATCGCTCCACGCCGCAGCAGCGGCCAGCCAGGCACCGATCGACTGGTAGTCATCATCGGCAGCGAACGTACGTGCGCTCTCGCGCTGAGCTGCACCCGGCTGCTGCACCCACGCCTGTGCCAGCCGCAGGCCTTCGCTATCGTGGCCGCTGAGCGCCTGCGCGCGCATGCACTGGCACAACCACGCCACGGCATATGGCCTGGGCAACAAGCGCAAGGCCAACGGCAAGGCATCCTGGGCAAGCCCACGTACCAGCAATTCGCGTACTGCGGCGTCGGGCGCCATGTCCGCTGCCAGCGCGGCGTGCGCGGAGGGAGAGAGCCGCATCTGCCGCGCGGCGGGAAGGATCTGCAACATGGTGGTCCTCAAGCGATGATGGGCGGAGAGCCCTTGAGCACGGCGGGGCCGGACGACTGCAACAGCAGCGCCGCGTTTGCACGCGCGGTAGTCACGGCGTTGGACTGCACCAACACCGAGGCGTTGGCGCGCAAGGTCAGACTGGCCAGCGCGCTGACATCGACACTGACTCCTCCCTGGATACCCACGCTGACGCGTCCGTCGAGCGTCAAGCGGGTGCCGCTGAGCACGATCTCGCCGCTGGCCTTCAAGTGCAGGCGTGCCGCACCGGTGACCAGTTCGATCTCACGGCCCGCTTCGATCCGTAGCGCCTTGCCCACGTCCAGGCGGTCGTTGCCGCCAATGGTGTGGGTGCGCTCGCGTTTGATCTCGGCAGTCTCGTTTCCGTCGACGCTCAAAAAATGGTCGTTCTCCACCTCGTGGCGCAGATCGCGCTGCGCATGCAGCAGCAGCTCCTCGTTGCCCTTCTTGTCGTCGAAACGGATCTCGTTGTAGTCCTCGGCCCCGCCCAGCAGGCTGCGGCTCTTCACCCCACTGCGGGTGCGGTGCTCGGGCAGTGCATAGGGCGGCATCTGCTCGGCGTTGTAGACGCTGCCGATGATCAGCGGGCGATCCGGATTGCCTTCCAGAAAGCTCACCACCACTTCCTGGCCCACGCGCGGAATGTGCTGCGCCCCCCAGCGTTTTCCCGCCCACGACTGCGCCACACGCACCGGGCACGAGCAGTCGGCGTTCGGCGTGCCTGGCGGACTCCAGAAGAAGTTCACCCTTACGCGACCGTATTGGTCGACCGCGATGTCCTCGGCCTTGTTGCCATCGACGACCGCGGTCTGCAATCCGGCAATGCTCGGACGCGGCGTGGTCTGCGGGGTGCGGAACGGCTGCCGGCTGCGTAACGCACGGAACGTGGACGCAAACGGCTCGGCAACAGTCCCGCCACCAGAAACGTAGTCCACTTCGACCAGTTCGGTGTTCGCGCTGGTCACCAGGTACTCCTGGTTGTGCTCGGCCAGTGGGAAATCGCGCAGCTTGAACAGCGCCCCCACCTGCAAACCGCAGGCATCGGTCCAGCCCTGATACTGCGCCTGCGTCACGTTGAGCGCCTCGGCACGCACCTGCGCGTGACGGCGGCCGGCCGCGACATCGAGATGCTCGCCGGGGTAATCGAACACGTCCAGTTCACCCAACGCCGGGCCGGAGGACTCGGCCGGCATCTCGTCTACGCGCAGCGATGCCTTGGGCTTGAGGTAGTCGTAGTCGTCCAGGCGCACGCGCGTGCTGTGTGCGCTGCGCGCCAGTGACCAATCGGTGATTGCGTCCTTCATCCGGCTACCCTTCTGCCCGGGCGGGCAATAAGGGATTTGTGCGAACGGCGCCGAGGACTCGTGCGCCCCGAGGCTGTCGGCCAGCACTAGCGTATGCGTGCTGGCGGTGTGTTCAAAGTAGTAGTAGATGCCCTCCTGCTCCATCAGCCGGCTGATGAAGTCCAGCGCGCTCTCGCGGTATTGCACGCAGTATTCGCGCGGCTGGTAGCTCGCGCTCAGGCGCAACTTGACGTCGGTACAGCCGACCTCGGCAAGCAGCGCACGCACCAGCTCCGGCACGCTCTTGTTCTTGTAGATACGGCAATCGCGGCGCTGCCCGAGCAGCCACAGCCTTGGCACGATAGAGAACGCATAAGTCGCATAGCGCACTCCATCGATCTGCTCGAACCCGGTCTGTTCCGCCTCGGCCACGATGCCGTGGTAATGCCGCACATACCCCTGCGGGGAGGCAACCTTGACGGCCATCGGCTTGCCCAGCAACCCGCGGAGATCGATCGCCACATCACGGCTGATGCCGTGCAGAACGAATGCGTACGGCCGCCCGAGTTCTTCGCGCGCGCTCATGCGCACGAAGCGCAGCGAATTACCCAGGTGCGACTGCAGCGTGATGGCGTGCGCCATGGTCAGGTTCCCTTCCGTCTCAAGCCGCGGTGCCGTGACCGAAGTGACCACGCAACTCGGCCGTCATCCGCGCGGCTTTGCTCTTGCTGGCCACGAAGAAATCTTTCTTGACATGGGTCTTCGCCGGCTGCGCTGCTGCCGTCAGTCCCTCCAGCTGAAGGTTCGACCGTTCGACCAGCTTGCGCGCATGCCGGATCGTCGGCGCGATCTTGCTCTCCTGCATCGTTTCTACCTGTCGCATCCAGCCAGGCAGACCGATATCGGCCACAAATAGGTTGGCCACACTCGATGTATCGGCACTGATCAGCAGGTAGCAGCCTAGAATCGGGCAATCCCTGAACACCTCGATGCTCAGCGAAGACGGAGTCTGCAGCCAACGGTTGCCTGCCCGCATCTCCTTGATGTCCATCCCGATGACAGTGAGCTTCAGCAGGAAATCCGCGATGAATCCGGCAATACCGGGCCCCATGGTCGAAGCGACGCCCATGTCCAGTGAGAGGCCGGCGAACTTGGTGGCTAAGCCGACACTCTGGTTAGCCCAGTCGATCCCGCCGATCAGCAGCTGCGTATCGATGATGTGCTGCACCGAGTCCACCGCTGCCTGGGGCGTACCGCTGCGGAAGCCCGAACGATAATCTCCGGCCACCATCCGATAGCGCATGTGTGCGTCGCCAATCACCTGGGCCGATACTTCGGCCCACTTCTTGGCGGAGTAGAAGATTCCGATGATCGGCAGAATCTCCTTGAACAACTCGCCAGCTGCTTCGGCTCCGAGTGCCGCGACGATCTCGTGGAAGCCCTCCACATCTGCAGCATCGGCGATGAACTTCTCTGCCGCAGCGGTAATCTTTGGGATGGCCGCCTCGGTGACCTTTTCCTTGATCATTTGCTGGAACTCGTAGATTGCCACGCCGGTCCCGAATGCGTTACCGGATGCGTAGCGCCGCTTACCAAAGCTCAGGCGGGTCCCGTTAAAGGTCTGGAACAGCAGGTTTCGACGCGCCTTGGCGACGACGGTCAGCGCATCGAATTCTTCCCGGCTCAGAGCTGATGTGGTCATACGAGTCCTCGTGGTCTTGGGGCGCATCTGCTGCGGAGAGTGCGTCGACACTGCCGACCGCACTCCGCAACCCGTTGGGCATAGAACGCCCAGGGATGATTTGACAGGGACGGCGTCGATCGAGGAAATCAAAGATTGCGATGCCACGCATCCGAGCGATCAATACGCAATCCAGAGCCCACGCTGGGGAGCAATACGCACAGCAATGGAGGCCTTTCGACCATTGATTGCGGTAAGGCGTTGCTGCCAGCGTTCGGGCCTGGAGCTATCCGATCGCCACGAGTAAGCGTCGGTAGTAGGTCGAGGATAAGACGTAGTCGCCACGACTCCAGGCCATGCCCCGCATGCTGCCATTAGCTTTGGCGCCGGATAAGTTGGGGACTCCCGGCTTTCGGCTACCGAACAGACGACAGCTCGAACGAGTGAAGTCGAGCGCAAGGTCGCGCAGCTTCGTCTCGAGCGTTAACTGGCCACACTCCTAGCAGCACGGGGCGTTCAATCCCGGACAGATTCCAACCCGTATTAGGGGGGCGCATCATCCCCATCCCGTGGGCGGCTTGAAGCTATCCGGAATCTCAAGCTCGCTCTTCTGCAAAGCTCTTGCGACCTCCCGCTTGGTCGCATAGGACGTTCTGACGTGTGTCTTAGTGTTGGTGTTGCGCTGGCGCATTTTGCCTATACCGAATGCACCGGGCTCGTTACTCTTGATGATCACTTCCGAGCTGTGTGCGGCTTCGCCGGCAAAATTCGAGCTCTCGAAGTTGATGTGATGGCTTGTAGTGATGTTTATTGTCGCAACTTCATCGAGCTCGTAAGCGACCAGATAAGCATCCCTATAGATCGCTTGTCCTGGCCGATAGCTCTGACCTGGCCCCATGCCGAAGACCCACATCGCCGACCCGTTGTGAGAAACCAACCCAAAACTCAGAGCATCACTTGCATGCTTCTTTGGAACCCAGCGGAAGAACCTAGCCATTCGTTACTCCACGAGATTCCGCCCTGTGCACGATGGATAGCCCTCGATAAAGGGTCGAATGAGACGTTCTGAAAAACAATGAAACAACAGGATGAACACGAAATTCATTGCAAGACATAGTCGAACCTCCCTTCATACACACGCACGAACGTGCGGGAAGCAACCCCACCTTCAATTGATCGCCCAAGGAAATCCTTACTTAACTCCGGCAACATCGAATTGGTCAAAATCGCATCAATCATTCGCCCACCCGACTCACTCTCGGTGCATCGACTCACCACCAGCTCCACCACCGAATCGTCGTAGTCAAACGGAATCTTGTAACGCTCCTCGATCCGCTTCTTGATGCGGTTCAACTGCAACCGCACGATCTGGCCGAGCATGTCGTTGCTCAGCGGGTAATACGGAATCGCGACCAGGCGCCCGAGCAATGCCGGTGGAAACACCTTCAGCAACGGCTCGCGGATGGCCTTGGCCATGCCCTCCGGATCCGGCATCAACTCCGGGTCTTTGCACAGGCTGGCGATGAGGTCGGTGCCGGCGTTGCTGGTGAGGATGATCAAGGTGTTGCGGAAGTCGATGCGGCGGCCTTCGCCGTCTTCCATCCAGCCTTTGTCGAAGACCTGGAAGAACAGTTCGTGTACGTCGGGGTGGGCTTTCTCCACTTCGTCGAGTAGCACCACCGAGTAGGGTTTGCGGCGCACTGCTTCGGTGAGGACGCCGCCTTCGCCGTAACCGACGTAGCCGGGCGGTGCGCCCTTGAGCGAGGAGACGGTGTGCGCTTCCTGGTATTCGCTCATGTTGATGGTGATCAGGTTTTGTTCGCCGCCGTACAGCGTCTCTGCCAGGGCGAGTGCGGTTTCGGTCTTGCCCACGCCGGAGGTGCCGGCCAGCAGGAATACGCCGATCGGTTTGTCCGGGTTGTCCAGGCCGGCGCGGCTGGTCTGGATGCGCTTGGCGATCATCTCCATGGCGTGGTCCTGGCCGATCACGCGCTTGGCCAGCAGTTCGGGCAAGCGCAGCACGGTGTCGATCTCGTTGCGCGCCATGCGCCCGACCGGGATGCCCGTCCAGTCGGCGACCACGGCGGCGACGGCTTGATAATCGACAGTGGGCAGGATCAGTGGCGATTCGCCTTGTAACGCGGCCAGTTCGGCCTGCACCAGTTGCAGGCGCGCCAGTAGCGTGTCGCGATCCACTTGCACCGGTGCGTCGAGCACGGCGGTATCGCCGGAGGCGTCCTGTTCTGCCTCGGATTCCAACGCACTGCCGGTGCCTTCGACCGGGGCGTTGCCGCTGCGTAGTTGTGCGCGTAGCGACAACAGTTCATCGACCAGTGTTTTCTCGGACACCCAGCGCTGTTCCAGGTCATGCAAACGGCTACGCTCGCCATCGAGCAAGCCCGCACATGCGGCCGCGCGCTCGTCGACCACGATGCCGATGGCGCGCTCGCGTTCGATGATGGCGTGTTCGGTGTCCAGCGATTCGATGCGGCGGCGGCTGTCGTCTACTTCCGCCGGCGTGGCGTGCAGGCTCACTGCAACGCGCGCGCACGCGGTGTCGAGCAGGCTCACCGATTTGTCCGGCAACTGGCGCGCCGGGATGTAGCGATGGCTGAGTTTGACGGCGGCTTCCAGCGCTTCGTCGAGGATCTGCACGCTGTGGTGCTGCTCCATCATCGAGGCGACGCCGCGCATCATGCGCACCGCCTTGGCTTCGTCCGGCTCGTCCACCTGCACGGCCTGGAAACGGCGGCTCAGTGCAGGATCTTTTTCGATGTACTTCTTGTACTCGGCAAAGGTCGTCGCGCCCACGGTGCGCAGCGTGCCGCGCGCCAGTGCCGGCTTGAGCAGGTTGGCGGCATCGCCGGTGCCAGCCGCGCCACCGGCGCCGACCAAGGTGTGGGTTTCATCCACGAACAGAATGATCGGCTTGGGGCTGGCCTGCACTTCATCGATGACCGCGCGCAGGCGCTGCTCGAACTCGCCCTTCATGCTGGCGCCGGCCTGCAGCAGGCCCACGTCCAGCGTGCGCAGTTGCACGTCTTTCAATGCGGGCGGCACGTCGCCGCGGGCGATGCGTTGCGCGAAGCCTTCCACTACCGCGGTCTTGCCCACGCCAGCCTCGCCGACCAGGATCGGGTTGTTCTGGCGGCGACGCATCAGGATGTCCACCACCTGGCGAATCTCGTCGTCGCGGCCGATGATCGGGTCCAGCTTGCCCTCGCGTGCTTGCGCGGTGAGATCGATCGTATAGTGCGCGAGCGCGGCAACACCCCCCACGGCGGTTGGTCCGGCGGGAGCGCCTGCCATCGCAACGCCGGTGGCGTCATCCTCTGGCGAGCCGGCGATGATGTCTTCCAAATCTTCAACCAGTGCCTCAGCGCGCAGCTTGGCGAACTCGCTCGACATTGCGAGCAATCCGTTACGCAGGCTGCGCGTGTGCAAAATGGCCACTAACAGATCGCCGCCACGGATGCGCTGCCGCCCGTATCGCAACGTGCAGTGCACCCAGGCGCGTTCCACTGCCTCCTCCACGCTGGCTGATAGATCAAAATACCCGCCACTGCCGCGCGGTAGTCGATCCAGCGTCACGATCAGATCCTGCGCAAGTCGCGAAGTGTCGAGAGAAAAGTGGCGCACGATACGATGCAAGTCGCCGTCCTGCGCCTGCAGCAGCTGATGCAGCCAATGCACCAGTTCCACCTCGCGGTCGCCACGCAGTCTGCAGAACGTGGTGGCCGATTCGATACCGCGATAGGTGGTTTTGTTGAGCTTGCCGAACAAGGCGGCGCGACTGATGTCTGCCATGGAAACTCCAATAAGTGAGAACTAAGAAATGAATCAGGGCGACGCAAGCACAAGTTGGTCGGCGTCGAGCGGGCGGCGATAGTGGCCGAGCCAGAGCGACAGGCCGATACGCTGGCCCTGCCCCTGCCCCAGCACCGGCAACGGGACGTCTTCGCGCGCCAGCACGAGCTGTAGGTCCCAGGCCTGCTCGTCGCCGATGTAGCCGCGCACGGCGGCAGTGAGCATGGCCAGCGCGTGGCTGCCGGGCAGGAACTCGCGATAACAGGCGATATCCAGCGGCCCAAGGCGCAAGCGGAAGCGATGCTGCGCGTTGCGAGCCGATGCGCCGAGCGTGGCGTCACGCCCGATGCGCGCGGCGGCACGGCCCATCCGCAGCCGTCCGTCTTCGGGTAACGGCAGCCAGTTGGCAATGAACTCCTGCACCTGCACAGGGATGTCGAACAAGCCGAT
This sequence comes from Xanthomonas sp. WCS2018Noco2-27, assembly GCF_031843525.1. NCBI lineage: Bacteria > Pseudomonadati > Pseudomonadota > Gammaproteobacteria > Lysobacterales > Lysobacteraceae > Xanthomonas > Xanthomonas sp. WCS2018Noco2-27. The sequence continues at coordinate 1,002,664 of NZ_JAVTIK010000001.1, forward strand.
CAATACGGCGCGTAGACCTTCTGCATTGCGCGCCTGGGCAACGAAGCGGCCGGCGAAATGGCGGCGTGCAGCAGCCGGCATCGCATCGCGACCACGCAGCGCGGGTTGGTCCACACCGGTTAATGCATCCAGCCGCGCGCCGAAGCGATCATCGCCCGGGCGGTCCATCTGCACGGTGGGACGCGCATCGGACCAGGCGCGATACCACAGCGCAATCATGCGATGGTGAAAAATGTCGGCGAACGCGGCAAAGGTGGGGTCCCCGGCACCCTCGCGTTCGATGGCGTGTTCGGTCAGGTGCAGCGGCAACGCGCCATGCGGGCCGAACAAACCCAGCGACAGCGTGCGCAGTGTTGGCGGTCGACCGTCCACGCCGGCATGCAGGCTGTCGATGTCGCGCGGCGGAAACTCCAACGAGGCGCGCTGGCCCAAGCGCACGGGCTCCTCCAGCGGCCGTGCTGCCTGGCCCAGTCGTGGTTGTGCCGGATGCGCGCACTCCAGCCGCCGTAACGCTTCGAACAGCTCGAAGTCCTGCGGTTGCGCATCCAGTTGCGCCAGCAGCGCTACAGGATCGGCCGATTGCCGAGATGGGCTGACCATCGGGCGACCTCGTTGCGTTCGAGCGTGCACAGCACGGTTTCGGTAAAGGAGTTGAGCGATGCCTGCCGGGCGAAGACATGCCGCAGCACCGAGGCCAGCAGATAGACGCCCTGACCTTCAAAGGCAGCGTCGTCGCAGGTCAGGGTGATCTCGAGTCCACGGCCGTAGGTGGCCGGGCCAGGCACCGGGATGCGCCGCACAATCGGGCGCGAGGCGATGCGACGCACGCCGTCCACCTGTCGCCGCGCTGCGGCATCGTGCGGGTCGTGGTACAGCGTGAGCATCTCGCGCAGTGCAGTGGCGCCGTCGTCGCCGGCATCCAGCAGCGAGAGATAGTTCAACTGCAGATGGCTGATCAGGCGCCAGCGCGTATCACCGGTGGTCACCCCCGCGCGCGGTCGAGTGGGCCCGGCCACGCAGCGGATCGACGTCACCGGGCCGCCGTCGTCGAGCACGAAGTCGGTAGTGGACTTACCTACCGGCATGTGCAGCGGCAGGTCGCGATTGCTGCACCACAGCTGCATGCCCAGTTGACGCAATTGATGCGGATACGGCGCCTGGTCGCCGTCGACCAGCGACAGGAATACCTCGCTGCCGACATAGCTCGAGCGCGGACCGGTGCGGCGCTGCCCGGTCGATAGCCGCCGCGGCTGCCGTCGCAAGGCATAAAACGCCGAGCGCCGCTCATGCCAGCTGCGCGGCTGCGCGCCATAGAACGGCTCGAAGCGCTGCATCGACGCATTGCCATCACCGAAGCCTTCAACCTGCTCCACGCCATGGACCTCGAAGTCCATCGGCCGCGTGCGGTCGGCCAGCACATGATGCTCGGAGATGCCGGAATGCAGATGGATGCGGTCACCGCGCCGGGGGAACAGGTTGATCGCCGGGGTGCAATGCAGGCGGAAGTTGCTCGCATCCACCGCATTATCGAGTCGTTCGACGCTGCGATCGAACCACACCAGAATCTCGAATTCGGCGCACGCCGCCCGCGGCAGCACCTGCGCCAGGCCCTCGAAGGCGGCGAACAGGAAACGCTCGGGGCAGGCGAAGTACTCCTGCAGCAGGCGATAGCCGCTGAAAGAGCGTTCGCTGCGCGGCAGCAGCGCCTGCTCGTCGTCGAAGCCCTGCGGCTTCAGATGCTCGGGACCGAACGTGCGAGTGAGCACCTGCCCGTCCGCAGAACGGGCAAGCACTACGAATCCCAGCGCATTGGCATGCAGTTGCTCGTAGAGGCTGCCGGCGAGCCCGTCTGTCCCAGTCATGAAGATCGGCAACGTGTCTAGCGCCAGCATGTCCAGGCGCAGCCCGGCATGTACGTTGAAGACCAGGCGCAGGCCGGCGCGCGCACGCGGCTCGACCGGCACACCGAGCGTGGCCAGCGCTGCAGGCGAGGCCAGGTAGCTGGCAGCGGTCAGTTGCAGCGGCAACAGCGTTACCGCATGCGCAGTGCGATACTCGCAGGCGGTGCGGTCGCCATGCCCGATCAACGAGCGTAGCGCGCTACCACGCGGCACCACATGCCCCGCTGGGCCGATGCCCTCGCCCTGCTCCGGTTGCAGCTCCACCACGGCCATCGACGGCACCGGCGACAGGAAGTGCGGGTACAGCATTTCCATCAGGTGTTGCGCGAAGACGGGCTGCTGGGCTTCCAGCTCGAGTTGCACGCGTGCTGACAAGAACGCAAACCCTTCCAGCAAACGTTCGACATAAGGATCGGCGCAGTCGATGCCACTCATCCCAAGACGGCCCGCCACTTTCGGATACGTCTGCGCGAACTCCGCACCCATCTCGCGTACATGCTGCAACTCGCGGTTGTAGTGATGGAGCAGGCGTGGGTCCATGACTCAGTGGGTTCCTGAAGAGAGATTGAAACGACCGGTTTCCAGGTCGAGATCGGTACGCAGATACAGCGCCAGTGGCAGCGGCTGTGCCCACATTTCGGAATCGATGACAAACGACAGCGACATGCGGTCCATGCGTCCGGTGTCTACTTTCGCGGTGACCTGCAGGCTGGCTGCTGCAAGGCGAGGCTCGAAGGCCACGATCGCTGCACGAATGAGGTTCTGCAGTTCAATCACGTCCAGCCCCGCCAGCCTTGCGCCGGCCAGGTCGGGAATGCCGTAATTGAGCACCGAGCTGGCGACATGCGGATACGCCTGCAGTGCGTCTTCGTGCCAATGCCGGGTGCAGTTCAGTAGCCAGGCCAGGTCGCGCATGACACAGTCGCGCAGCTTGGCCGGACTGATCGCCCGTGCGTCGCGGCTTTCCGCCAGCTCATGCCGGCGGTCATCGATCAATCGGTCCAGCAGCGAGGGCTGCAATCGCTCTTGTTGGGTCAGTTCGGCCATGGTGCTTCCACCGCGCCGATGTCGAATTCAAGGTGGCGGATGTCGAGCACGGCGTAGTCGTCCTCGCTACCGGCCAACAGGCGTTGCCCCAAACCACACGCGGACAAGTCTTCACCTTCCCAGGTGGTGCGCTGGCCGAGGCGGATCGCGCCGTCTTCGCTGTGTTGACTGCCTGGGTAACGGCACGGCAGCACGCCACGGCTGTGCGTGCCGTTGCGCCATTCGATCTCCACAGTCTGCCAGAGCAGGTCGCGCAAGCTGGTGGGAGCCTCCAAGCGCAGGCTGCGCACTTGGGCGAACGGCACCCAGGCATAACCCGCTTCGAGGATGACCTCCAGACAGGGGCCAAATCGCGGGTCCGCGTCCGCTAGCCAGTCGAAACGCTGGCCGTCGATGTGGCCAGCGATCGCGTCGGCCTGTGCAAGCGCCAGGGCACGCCGTCGCGCCGCCTGCCCTGGTTCGCCGTCGCGATCATGCTGCAATGCCTGCAGCAGATCGTGCTGCCACGGCGGTACTTGGCCGGGCATCAACGGCATCATCCGCCCGGCCATCACCTGCTCGCGTTCCAGTTCGGCGTCGAGGATGCGCACATACGCACCGGCTACCCCGCCCCAGCTCTGGTCCAACTCTGCAGCCAGCCGCACCTGCTGTTTCGCCCGCTGCCACTCCCCCGCCACGGCCAGCAATTGGAACAACCCGATGCGCGCTTCGGCATCGGCCGGGCACTGGCGCACCCAGTCCTTGGCTGTGGCCAACGATTGCGCGGGGTTACCCGCCTTGAGCAGGCGGGCACAGGCATGTTCGGGATGGGCAGTAGACATCGGCAGCGGCGTTCCGGTCGGGGGGATACGAGGGACTCAGGACTTCTTCACTTCCTGCATGTTGAAAGTGAAGTCCTTGGTGCCGCCCTGCTTCTTGCCCTTGTCGTCCTGCGGCTGGAACGAGTACTTGAACTTGCCGAAATGCAGGGTCACGTTTTCGGTCAGACGGTCTTCGCCGCCGCTGCCGCCGGTGGACACGGAGGTGATCATCACGCCCTCGCTCAACTCGAGCGTCACGTAGTCGGTCTGCTCGCCGGTGGCGTTGGTGACGTATAGCGTGGCCGACTCCACGCGTGCGCCTGTGCAGCAGGCATTGAGCAAGGCGTTGGAGCAGCTGTCGACGTACTTGGTGATGGAAATGTCCTGCACATTGGCCTTGCCACCCGCCGCATAACCAGCACCGGTATGCAAATTTCCGGTGTTGCTGGTGCCCCAGGACCAGGCAATGATCGGCACTTGGTCGGTGTGCTTGGAATGGTTGGATGCGCCCTTGATCTCGACGTCGCCCGAGCCAAATTTGAGATGCATATCGAAAGCCATGGAACTTCTCCAGTGATGTGTGGTGCAAGGGGAGCTGATCCCGCGGCTTTGTGAGCCGCAGGTCGCTAATGCTGAAAACGAAGCCTGCGACCGCTCAGGCGGCCTGCGCCGACGGCAAGCGCGAAACCAGGCGTAGCGATACCGTCAGGCCTTCGAGCTGGTAGTGCGGGCGCAGGAAGAACTTGGAGGTGTAGTAGCCGGGGTTGCCCTCGACCTCTTCGACCACCACCTCGGCAGCGGCCAATGGCTTGCGCGCCTTGGTTTCTTCGCTGGAATTGGCCGGGTCGCCGTCGACGTAATTCATCACCCAATCGGTCAACCAGCTCTGCATCTGCTGGCGCGTGCTGAACGAGCCGATCTTGTCGCGCACGATGCACTTCAGGTAATGCGCGAAGCGGCAGCAAGCGAACATGTACGGCAAGCGCGCGCTTAGCGCCGCATTGGCAGTGGCGTCCGGATCGTCGTATTCCTCGGGCTTGCCCAGCGACTGGGCGCTGATGAAGGCTGCCATGTCGGTGTTTTTGCGATGTACCAGCGGCATCAGGCCCATCTTGTCGAGCTCGGCCGAGCGGCGGTCGGTGATTGCAACCTCGGTCGGGCACTTCATGTCCACGCCGCCGTCGTCGGCCGGGAAGGTATGCGTCGGCAAGCCCTCCACTGCCCCGCCCGACTCCACGCCGCGAATGCGGGTGCACCAGCCGTACTGTTTGAACGACCGGTTGATATTGACCGCCATCGCGTAGGCCGCGTTCTGCCAGGTGTAGCGCGACGAATCGGCGCCCTGCGTGTCCTCTTCGAAGTCAAACGCCTCCACCGGATCGGTCTTGGCCCCGTAAGGCAATCGCGCCAGCGTGCGTGGCATGGCGAGCGCCAGGTACTTGGCATCCTCGCTCTGGCGCAATGAACGCCATGCCGCGTAATCGGGGGTGGAAAAAATCTTGGCCAGATCGCGTGGATTGGACAGCTCGCTCCAGCTTTCCATGCCCATCAAACCCGGACCCGCAGCGGCGATGAAGGGAGCGTGCGAGGCGGCGGCGATCTGACTGATGCCGCGCAGCGTGTCGACATCCTGCGGGCTATGGTCGAAGTGGTAATCGCCGATCAGGCAGCCATAGGGTTCGCCGCCAAGCTGGCCGTATTCGGCCTCGTAGATCTTCTTGAACACCGGGCTCTGGTCCCAGACGGTGCCCTTGAAACGCTTGAGGTTCTTGGCGAGTTCCTTCTTGGACACGTTGAGCACGCGAATCTTCAACTGCGTGTCCGACTCGGTATTGCTGACCAGATAGTGCAGACCGCGCCATGCGCCTTCCAGCGCCTGGAATTGCGGCGTGTGCAGGATCAGGTTGAGCTGCTCGGAGAGCTTGCGGTCAATCTCGGCGACATACGCGTTGATAGTCTGCGCGAGGTCGTCGCTGATGATGTCGCTGCGCTCCAGCACCTGCTCGGCCAACGTGCGCACGGCACGCCGCACCTCTTCGCCAGCACGCTCGCTGCGCGGACGAAATTCGCGGGTCAACAGGGCGGCGAAATCGTCGACCTGCGAGAGCTGGGTCTGGTCGTCGGCCTGCTCGGCGGCGATGGCGGGATTGGAATTGGCCATGTGATCGTTACTCATCGGTCGACTTGGGAGCTGCGATCAGCGAGCGCAGCAGGGCGGGATCCTTGATCGCATCGGCAATCAGACGCTCGGCACCGGCTTTGCCGTCGAGATAGGTACCCAGGTTGGCCAGTTGGGTGCGTGCCTCCAGCAGCTCGGCTAGCGGTACCACCTTCTTCACCACCGCGGTCGGCGAAAAATCGTCCAAGCTGTCGAAGGTGACGTCCACCGGCAGTTCGCCGGTACCGGTGAGCATGTTGCGAACGGTGAACGCCACCCGCGGCTGCATGGCACGTAGCCGGCTGTCGAAGTTGTCGACATCGATCTCCATCGCCTCGCGCTCCTCCAAGGCAGGCAGGTTCCCGGTATTGGCGCCGGACAGGTCCGACAACACGCCCATGACGAATGGCACCTGCACCTTCTTCTGCGACCCGTAGATCTCCACGTCGTATTCGATCTGCACGCGGGGTGCGCGATTCCTGGCGATGAATTTCTGACTGCTGCTGCGAACGGACATGCCGCCTCCGATGATCTGCGTGATTGCTGGGCACTGCGATTGCAGCGGCCGTGTGGCAAAGGGCATGCCCTTGCACTGGAAGCGCATCGTGCGCGCAGCTCAGTGCGCGGTGAAATCGAACGCCGGGATGGCAGGTATGGGTGTGTGTGATGGGCTTGGCTGGCGTGATGAAATTTGTAATGGCGGCGCCTTATGCCGCGTGGGCAAGGACCACGCACTGCTCCCGGCGCACCGGCCGGATCAAGACATACGATGCACCTTGATCCGGCCGCCCTCACGGAGGCGGTCACACTCGCATCGAGCGCAACGATCTGCTATCGATGGCAACGCCAGCGATCGCTGTGGTATACAGCGAAAATCAAGTGCAATAAGAAAAGGCAATGCATATGTGTTGCGACTGTTACGTCCAATAGTCGCGTCAAGGCGCCGGCTGGGCGGGTGATCGCAAATAGCCGAGCTCGTCTGAGGTGACGACCAGTACGCGGCTAGCTGCTGGCGACGTGACCTCGACGAATAGACCGCATGTGTGCGGCATGCGTCCGTTGTTTCCACGCAGAGGATGGCATCTGCCGCATCATCCCGCTGGTAACGGTCCACTGATAGGTGCCATATGGCAGAGCACGCAATTGCTTCGTTTACGCTCTACCGACAGCCCGCCATCATGCTCCCCGGCGCGCCCCACCCAAATCCTGGTGCTTCCCATGCCGCATTTGCGCAGATCGACATCCTTCCGAGTAGCCGCCGGCCTGCTGGTCGTTTCATTGAGCTGCGTCACTACCGCCTGGGCCAGAGAAACATGCGCGCCAGCCTCCGACACGCCAGCGCAGGCCGCAGCCGATTTATCAGCCATGTCCTTGCGCGCGCGCTTACAACCGGCTCACCCAGATAGCCTGCGCGCCTTCTCCAGCGCTTCCAAACCCGCAAAGGTGCATGTCTTGAGCGAACGCGAATGGATCCTGGTCGAGCGCGCCATCAATGCCTTGCCAACCCTGCATCGCCAGATGCTGCAACGGCACCTGGCGCGATTGAGTTTTGTCGATGCGCCAGATAGTCCAGGCACGGCATTGACGCGCGAGCACGATTGCCCCGATGGCGCACCGATGTTCGATATCACGGTGCGTGCGGATGTGCTTGATACATCACTCAGCGAATTCCTTACCGGCAAGGATGCGCGGCTGTTCACTGCCGACGCGTCGGGATATCGCCTCCAAATGGACGCTGGGACGGTCCCGGCACTCGAGTATCTGCTGCTGCACGAGGCAACTCATGTCGTCGATCACGCATTGAAGATCACCGCCAATGGTGGCCCTTTTCGCGATGTATGGGCCGACTATCGCGGCCTGGCCGCACCACTCAGTCAAGGACCACTGGCTCAAACCCTCTACCGGCAACAGCCACCGCAGCCGCTGGCGCAGGCACCGGCACTGTACGAGGCATTGGCCGAGTCTCCCTTTGTTTCCCTGTACTCCACCGCATCTGCAGGCGAAGATTTTGCCGAACTCGTGGCCTGGCACGTGCTGTCTCGGTCATTGGATGTCCGGGTGACGATCTGGATACGCGATGCGGCAGGCAAGCTCGTTGCGCGTATCGACCCGCTGGCATCAAAAACCGTCCAGGCCCGAATGGAAACGGCAGACGAGATGCTCAGGGATCCACAGTTGCTCAAGGATGCACACAAGTAACAACATTGGCTTGTACGGGCAGACCGCTTCCCGCTCCGAAAAATCGATAGGCGGCAACCGCAAATGAGCACCGCCAAGTGCAGTCCAATGCTGTGCAATGACGTCGCGTAACGCGTAGTCACGCTCCGGTGCCTACTCGGTCGCCGTGGCGGCCCCTCATGGAGCGTCACTGCGGATACGTCAGCGTCCTGGCGCGGGACAGGATCGCGAAAGGCACCAGGAAGTCGCTGATCTCCACGCCTGTGTTCTCCCCGACCACCGCAATCACCGCGCGCGCAATTGAAGCGAGCGCGATAGGCGAAGATCAACGCGTCCTCGGTGGATGTGGCACTCGATGTCGCTGCTGCAAGTGGCGTCGCCTTCGATGGCGGCGCTGCACATCCGGCCAGCAAGACGCATGCAGCCAACGTGGCGTGCCGAACCAATCCAGGCAGATGCCAGGTGCCATGGTGCTGCCGTAGGTGGGTCGTGTGCGTGCATTCTTTGCCCACTCCCCCCCGCAGCAACAATGCCGCTGTTACGTCATTTCCTGCCATGCGTCGATGTTGATCTGCCGTGCAGGTTGGCGTCACCTGAACCAGCCTGCTGTACAGAACGCATGGCGGAGGCGCGCCGTGTGCCGTGTGCACGCATCCCCCGAACGAGTCATCGGACCCTGCCCCGACGCGGTGTTCTGGATTCGGCCCGAGGCGTCCAGCATGGACCACATCGCTGGCGTCCCTCGACGCCATGACCCAGCGATTCCCCCTCCAGAGAGATCGCGTCCATGACGATGTCTGATGTGTCGGGCCAGCGCCACGCGCTCGCCGGCAGTGCACTCCCCTCGCCACGCGACCAGGCACGTTGGCTGGCGGTGGCACGTAGACGCCATGCACTGCCGACCTGCGCGGACCGTGCGTCACCACAGGCAGTCGCACGATGAAGCCCTATTTGCTCTCGCTTGGCGCCGGTCTGCTGGTCGGTGCGATCTACAGCCTGCTCAATGTGCGCTCGCCAGCGCCGCCGGTCATTGCATTGGTCGGCTTGCTTGGCATCCTGGTCGGTGAGCAACTGCCGCCACTCGTGCGACAGCTGACAACGCGCAGTCAGACCGAGGCCTCGTGGATCGGGCATCAGGTCAAGCCACATATGTTCGGGCATCTGCCAGAAGGCAAACGCGTGCCGCTGGCTGCGCCATCACCGCCACCTGCGCGAACCGACGAAGGCGATGCGTGAGCGCGCTCGTCCATGCGATCTGATGGTGCATCTCACCTGCGTAAGGCCTAGTACGTCGCCGGCGAGAATCCTGCAAAGACGGCGCATCGATCAATCGGTTGTTCTCTGTGGCGATGCGCGTAGCTGCAACGCAGATCGCGCGCGTGATCAAGAAACTTGGCAACAAACACAGCGCGATGCGGGCGGCGTCTAGTCCAACCGGCGCGCAAGAACGCTCCAAGTGCATCCAACTCCTACCGCAAAGGCATCGACTACCCATGGCCGGAGATGCCATCGCTGCCCTATTTCCCCAAAGGAACTTCCATGCGTCCGCTACTTTCCCTGAGCCTTTCCGCCGCGCTGATGCTAAGCGCGGTCCTCCCGGTCCTTGCCGATGCTGCGGCACCGGTGTCGGTCGGCCCGCAGTACGACACCACACACGTCTATGTGGCACCTGCCGATGTGGATGCGTTTGCGCGCAGTTTCGCCGCGACCTTCGGCGGACAAAGCACGCGCCAGGTGATCGCCACGGTCACGCCAACGCCAAGCAGTACCAGCTCGCAACTGGTGCAGACGCCGGCAGGCACCGTGTCGTTGTTCGGATTTCGTACGCCGGTGCCCCACCCGTTCGGCAGCGAACGCACCGGCTATCTGGTGACCGACATGCAGCAGGCAATCAGCGCCGCACGCGCTGCCGGGGCGGAGGTGCTGGTTGCACCGTTCAAGGATCCTATCGGTATGGATGCGGTGATCGCCTGGCCGGGCGGCGTCAGCATGCAGCTGTACTGGCACGACACCGCACCGCATTACGCACCGCTGGCGACGATTCCGGAGAACCGCGTCTACGTCTCGCCCGATCGCGCCGACGCGTTCGTTAAAGCCTGGCTGAAGTTCTCGCATGGCAAGGTGCAGCGCGATGACCGCCATGCGGACGCAACGCTGATCGGCCGGCCTGGCGTCACTTACCGCAGCATCGTCATCAGCTCCGGCTTCGGTGCGTTGCAGGTGTTGGTGACTGACGGCCACCTGCCCTATCCGTACGGGCACGAGCTCACCGGATACGCAGTGGACGACCTTGCGGCAACGCTCGCGCGCGCCACCGCGTCCGGCGCAAAAGTGTTGGTGCCTGCGGTGGCCGCGTCGGGTCGACAGTCGGCGATGGTGGAGTTCCCCGGCGGCTATGTCGCCGAGTTGCACGCCGAACTCCACTCCTGATCGCACATGTCGTTACGCCTCACACTGCCCTTGATGTTGGTCCTGTGCCCATGCGCCGATGCATGGGCGCAGTCTTCGGTCGATGCAACCATCGCCACACCGGTACGCCCCGCCATCAAGTCGAACCGTTGGCAGGAAGACTGGTCGCCGCTTGCTGACCCCGCGCTGCGCACGCACCCGTTCGATCGCCTGAAATATGTGCCGCTTGGCGACGCGGGCTACGCATCGTTCGGCATCAACCTGCGCGAACGCTTCGAAAGCAATCACACGCCTGCGCTGGGTATCGGCCGCGAGAGCGACAGCTATCTGTTGCATCGCCTGCAGGCGCATCTGGACGTGCGGGTTGGCGAGCACTTGCAGCTCTTTACCCAACTAGAAGACGTACGCGCAGTGGATAAACGCCGCATCGGCCCGGCCGATGCCAATCGTGCCGACCTGCGCATGGCGTTCGTCGCATACACCGCGCCACTGGCCGATGGCGATGTAAAACTGCGCGTGGGCCGGCAGGAGTTTGCCTTCGACCTGCAGCGATTCGTCTCGCTGCGTGATGGCCCAAACGTGCGCCAGTCCTTCGACGCGGTGTGGGTCAACTACGAGATCGGCCCATGGCGCTGGATTGCGTTTGTCAGCCAGCCGGTGCAGTACGCCGATGTGCGCAGCTTCGATGACTTCTCCAATCGACATCTGCGCCTTGATACCGTGCGCGTCGAACGCCACGTCCTGGGCAGCGACGAACTGTCGCTGTATTACGCACGCTATCGGCAGGATGACGCCAGCTTTCTGGATGCGGCCGGCAACGAGCGCCGCGATATTGTCGATGCCCGCTTCGCAGGTGTGCACACTGCGTTGGACTGGGATCTTGAGGCGATGGGGCAACGCGGAAAGGTTGGCAACAGCCGCGCGCGAGCCTGGGCGCTCGGCCTCAAGGCCGGCTACACCTGGCAGGACACCTCATTGACGCCGCGCCTGGGGTTGCAGGTCGATACCGCCTCCGGCGACCGACATCCGGACGATGGACAGCTTGAAACCTTCAACCCGCTGTTCCCGAACGGCGCGTACATTAACCTGGCCGGCTACACCGGCTATAGCAACTTGCTGCAGATCAAACCGATGCTCACCTTGCGGCCCACCGCGCAGCTGAGCGTTACCGCCTCGCTCGGCCTGTTGTGGCGGCAAAGCACCGCCGACGCCGTGTATGTGCAGCCAGACATTCCGCTGGCCGGCACTGCCGGCACCGGCAGTCACTGGACCGGCCGCTATCTACAGCTGCGCGGTGACTGGAAGCTCAACACACACCTGCAAACCGCCATCGAAGCAGTCCATTACCAGGCCGGCGACACCGTGCGTACCGCCGGCGGTCACGACAGCAATTACCTTGGCTGTGAGATGAAGTTCATGTGGTAGCTGGCGCTGGATCGCCCGTGGCTGCGCTTAGCGCGCTGATTGCTGATTGTTGAGCATTCATTGCGAACGTAGACGTCAATGCGACCGAAGCGCCGTTGCGTTGATCGACGCATCAGTGCATGAGCGCAAAGCGCTCCTGACCAATTAATGCCTGCATGCTGATAGCACCGCGCCTTGTGCGGCAGACGTTGCAGCGTGTGGGCCACATGTGTGGTCGATGGATTATCGCGGCTAGCAGAATGCTGCGAGCACTCATCAGTGCAGGGAAAGCACACGCATAAGTACTGGTGAAAGAATCTACGTTTGCTCACGCGGAGCGGATGCTCCACCTTGGCACCAATGCCGGCTTCCACCTGAGCGGCCACTGTGGGAACGTACCTGACGTGACTAGGCAACGCTGGTTGGCCCGCCCTTCTAGGCGACCCGGCGTCGGGGATCGATCTACTGGCTGCGCAGACAGGTCTGGTGGTGCGGCGCGACTGAGCGATGGCCGCCGCCCCACCGGACGGCGATTACTGAAATTGATGTCGAAGGCAAGATGTCCCAAGAACCGGAGACCGCAACATGCAAGCCGGTCGATTAATGCTGATCGTTGCCCTGACCATGGGGATGCTGATGACCAAGGCGTTGGCCTAGCCCTCCCCCCCCTACTCAGCGTTACCCAATCGCAACCAGCGGGCAGAAATGGCAGCCGCACACATGGCGGCAGCCACGAGCATCAGCGCGGCGGTCAGTCCCCAGCCGTGGGCGGCGAAGCCGATCAAGGCGGGGCCGGCCAGGACGCCGGCGTAGCCGAGTGTCGTCATTGCGGTGATCGCCATGTCCTCGGGCATGGCGCGCTGTTGTCCGGCCATCGAAAACAACGCCGGTGCGATGTTGGCGCATCCCAACCCGATGCGTGCTGCTGCGCACGGTGTGAAGCACGAGACGTCATTAATCATCCAACTGCGAAGACACCTGCTGCCAGGCGATAGACGGCATGAAGAGTGACTAAGAGTGGCTAACAAAACGCAGCGATCAGTGTCACGTGGGTGTGGACAATGCGCTCAGAACAGGGATGTACGTGTGGTACATGCCGCTCCGAGCACCGGTCGCTCCCGTCTGGCGGTATACGCATTCGTTTTGTTGGTCAATCCAGGAAAGCAGAGCGAACAGCCGTCAGGTCGGTATAGATGGCGCACTCAAAACAGGAGCGCACGCGTGGCATGTGCCGCACCGAACACCGAACACGTCCGCTTGACGGTGAACGCAGCTGTTTTGTTGGCTGCGCTAAACCCTCAGGACAGATCGTGCAGATCCTTGCCGAGCACCGGGCCGAGCTTCCAGTCGGAAAAGTGCACCTTCAAGCCCTCGCGCTCTGGGGTGCAGGTCATCGGACCAACCAGATAGGTGCTGGCCACCGGGAATGGGCACAGCCGCACCAGCGGCCAATACGTGCCGTCCTTGGAGACTTGCAGACGCAGCACGCCCTTGTCGACGGTGGCGCGGATCCAGAAGTCGGAGGGGTCAGCTTCGTACGGCCCTGTGGCCCAATCCGATTTGCCATCGGTCAGCACGCTGCTGAGCATCGCGCGACCGTCGCTGAGCTCGATGCCCGCCTTGACCCACTGCCGCTCGTTGAGGCGGATCATGAGCCCGGCCTGGTCGTAGAGCTGCTCGAACTTTGCGCGGACGCGCAGCTGGCAGGTAAATGCTGCCGGCGCCGCGATGCCAAGAAAATGCCCGCTATCGCGGGTAAACCCGTAATGGGTTTCGCGCCAGAAGTCAGTGCCCTTGTCGGTGACGACCTCCAGCACATCGCCGCTCACGATGCGGTGCGATTTGGGTTCATTGAGCCATTTGCCTTGCTGCCAGTGGCTGGATGGCGCCGCACCTGCACCGGTTGCGATGACCACGCCACCAGCGGCCAAACCGCCCAGCGTCGCCCTGCGGCCAACATCGACCTGGTGTTTTTCCGAACCCGTCATACCTAGTCCTCGTGAAGAAAAAGCAATGCTCTCCGGTGCCTTTCTGCGGGCAGCGTAAAGCCAGTAGCTCAATTTGTACATCTGTACCAATTGGCACGTCAACTCTGGATTACCATCGCCCTGGTCGATACGTGCATGAAGACAGATGAGCGGCAGGACCTGGCGGCAAGACCCACATCGAAAAGAACATATTGAGCAGGCCACCTTGCAGGTGGTCGTCGAGCATGGCGTGGCGGGGACAACCTTCCGCAAGGTTGCCGAACACGCACAGGTGCCGTTGAGCGCGACCACCTACTACTTCGGCTCCATGCATGAGCTGCTGATCGCGGCATTCACCCGCTTCTCGCAGGAGGTCTCGAAGAACTTCGCCACCGAGATCCGCGCTGCGAAGAACCGCGACCAAGCCTGCGATGCTGTGGTGAACATCATCTTTGCCGACAGCACCGCCTCGCCGCGTATCCTGCTGCTGAGCTACGAGCTGTACGCGTTTGCCCGGCGCCACCCGGAGATGACGGCAATCATGGAGCAATGGATGGCACGCAGCCGCGCAGCGCTGGAACTGCATTTTTCCAAGGCAGCCGCCAGTGCAATCGATGCCTTGATCGAAGGCATGACGATCCATCGTTCGGTGGTGCGTATGACCAAGAAGAGCGTGCGCAATGCGGTGGGGCAGCTGGCCCTGCTGTAACGCGTGCTGGGCGCTGCACAATTGAGCGGTGCAAGCATCGCAACCTCCACTGCATGGCGACGGATTGATTGCTGCACACTGAATTTATGAGGTGAGGTTTTGCGGATGTCGCCGCCGCTCGCGCACCAGCGCATGTGTGAGTCAAAGGTCTCCATCTCGCGCTGAAATTCAGAACGTAACGACCAACCCATAGGCTGCCCTTGACCTATCTCTCGCTGTTCGCACTGTCGTTGATTGCCGCTACGCTGCTTCCCGCGCAGTCGGAGGCGGCATTGGTTGCGTTGTTGCTGGATGGCGGTTCGGTGGTGGGGCTTGTGGCGGCTGCGAGCGTCGGCAACGTGCTGGGCTCGCTGATCAATTGGTGGATCGGGCGCGAGGTGCTGCGCTTCCAGGGGCGGCGCTGGTTTCCTGTAACCCCAAACGCCTTGGCGCGTGCGCAGGCCTGGTATGGCAGATACGGCAAATGGTCGCTGCTGCTGAGTTGGATGCCGATCATTGGCGACCCACTGACGCTGGCGGCCGGGGTCATGCGCGAACCACTGCGCGTCTTCCTGCCATTGGTGACGATCGCCAAGGTCACGCGCTACGGCGTACTTGCATGGGCAACGCTGGCACTTGCCCGGTAATGCCGGGATGTGGAGCCTGCACGACCTGCAGCGCGCATGACACAGCGCGCCATTGGCGCAGGTGGCTGCGCACGGGTTCTTAACGTGGCACGCCTATGCTGTCGGCGCGCTGCAACCCATCTGCCGCGCATCCAGGGACATTGCACAATGGACATTGCAAAGGAGATCGTATGAAGAAGCTGCACAGCATGCTGCTCGCCGGATGCCTGCTCGGCCTGAGCACCCAGGCCTGGGCCGAAGTGGCCAACCTGACCAATAGCGCCGATGGCGCCAACCGCGAAGCCGGCATTGCCGCGGTGAAGAAAAAACTTCAGGACGCTTGCACGTCGCGACAGGGCAAGGTGGACATGGCCTCGTTCGAGGTGGTGTTCGAAAAAACCAGCACCAATCCCGACGTCCCCAAACCCTATTACGTGGACGGCAAGATCAAGTGCGATCTGCCGTGATGACCGCGCTGGCGTAGCGCACTGCCCTACGCCGCCGCCATGCACGAATGCAAAGCCCCGCGGATGCGGGGTTTTGCATGTCAGACAGTCGTGCGGTGCAACCCGCTGTCTTCGATGCAGGGTCCGACCGCTCTGCAGGCGCCACCGGCGGCGCGCCGCACCCGACGCACGGCATAGAGTTGCGTGCGCAAGACGGGTACGCTGCGGGTCTACCAATTACAGGATGTTGTCATGGGTCTGATCCAGGCAGTGGCAGGTGCGGTCAGCGGCGTGTTGGCCGACCAGTGGAAGGATTTCTACACCGTGCCGGCGGATCTACCGGCGACGGCAGCGCTGTTCGCTGCGGTTTCGCACGGCAGCAACGCCGGGCGTGGCGCCAACACCAGCGCGTCGTCCAACATCATCAGCAATGGCTCGAAGATCGTGGTCCCCGAAGGCTATGGATTGCTGCTGTTGCAGGATGGCGCCATCACCGGGTTTGTCGCCGAACCCGGCGGTTACGAATGGCGCTCGGACGATGTCAATGCGCAATCGCTATTTGCTGGCGACGGGCTGGTGGCGCCGTTGATCCGGCAGAGTTGGGAGCGCTTCAAGTTCGGGGGTCAGCCCGGATCTCAGCAGGCAGCGTTTTTTGTCTCGCTGAAGGAATTGCCGGATAACCGCTTTGGCACACAGTCCGAAATCTATTGGGACGACGGCTTTCTGGGCACGCAGGTGGGCGCGATCACGCGCGGCGCGTACACCTTGAAGATCGTCGACCCCATTCTGTTCGTGAAGAATTTTGTGCCGGCGCGCTACCTGCAACCGCGCGCGATCTTCGACTTCACCGATCTGGATAACGCCGCGGCCAGTCAGCTGTTCAACGAAGTGGTCGGCTCGCTCGCGCCCGCTTTCAGTCTGTATACGAACGACCCGGCCAAGGGCAATCGCATCACCAAACTGCAGCAGGATTCGCTGGGGTTTGCGCGCAGCCTGTCCGATGCAGTGGAGCAGGCGTATCAGTGGAAATCCGATCGTGGTCTGGCAATCGTCAAGACCACCATCGTGTCGATCGAGTACGACGCCAACACGCGCGAATTGCTCAAGACCGTGCAGCGCGCCGATGCGCTGGCCGGGGCGCGCGGTAACTCCAACTTGCAGGCCAGCGTTGCGCAGGGTCTGCAATCGGCAGGCGAACACGGCGGAGCGGCAGGTTTGGTGGGCGTGGGCATGGCCACGGGCTTGGCAGGCGGTGTGGGTGCGTTGCAGCAGCCTGTCGCAGCAGCAACGCCTGCGGCGGACGATCCGGTGGCCAAATTGAAAAAGGCCAAGGACATGCTGGATCTGGGCCTGATCACGCAGGCCGATTACGACGCCGCAAAGGCCAGGGCGTTGGGTCTGTAAGCGCGCTCGCCGTCATGTCCGATCCCCGCTTTCCGCCGCCGCTGCCGCCACTGCAGCCGCCTCCACTGCCACCATTGGGTGCGGCACCGCCTACCGGTCCAGGCTCAGCGCAGGACGTGCCGCCGTTGCCGGGTAGCCTGGCGCTCGACCCTGCCACCCTGCCCGGCCCGATCCGAGAGGAAGTGCTGGCTCCCGATCCGCTGGCGATCGACACCGCCGCTGCCGAGCTCAAGGATGGCCTCAACCGCTGCCCGGCCTGCGGCTCCAGCGATATCCGCCCCAAGCTCGGCACCGACCTGCTGGTCTGTCAGTACTGCCGCGCCGAGTGGCCAGGGGTACGGGTCGAAGAGGCATTCGGCTTCGGGCAAGGCCTCGACGCGTTGCATGGCACGGTCGTCGCCTCCGGTGCGCAAGACATCGCTGCGGAGGCGGCCAGCCTGATGAGCTTCAAATGCGCCGGTTGCGGGGCCGAGGTCACCATCAACACGCAAAGCACCATGACGGCGCGCTGCCATTGGTGCCGGCATGTGTTCGGCGTCAACGAACAGGTGGCCAACGGCGCGGTTCCCGACGCGGTGCTGCCCTTCCATATCGACAAGCAGGATGCGGTAGCGCGCATCCGTCAGTTCGTGGGCAAGCGCCGTTTGTTTGCGTTGAAGGCGTTCAAGCAGCAGTTCACCCCCGAGAACGTGGTGGGTGTGTATCTGCCTTACATGATCGTCGACGGCAATGTGAGCGCCAGCGTGTCGGGAATGGGCGAGATCAAGCTACGGCAGTACACCCGCGGCACCGAAAAGAACAAGCAGACCTATTACGACGCCGACGTATATCAGCTGCGTCGGCAGATCGAATTCACAGTGGACGATCTGCCGCTGGAATCGTCCGCGGCGCGCGGAAATCTTGATAGCCGGGTGAACACCAACAACATCATCAACGCGATCCTGCCGTTCGATACCAAGAACGCCGTGCGCTGGAACGCGTCGTATCTGGCCGGTTTCAGCTCGGAAAAGCGCGACCGCGACATCGCACAGCTACGTCCCCGGCTGGAAGACCAGCTACTGTCGATCGCACGTGCGCAGGTCGAGCCGTCGGTCAGGCGCTATGGCCGTGGGGTGCGCTGGGAGTCGGAGCGGTTGGACGTGCACGGCACGCGCTGGGTGTCGATGTATCTGCCGGTGTGGTTGTATTCGTACCATCAGCCCGGTCGCGACGGCGGCATGCTGCACTACATCGCAGTCAATGGCCGCACCGGCGAAACCATGGGCAGCGTGCCGGTCCAGCAGTGGAAACTGTTGCTGGCTGCGCTGACCGCCGGCACCGCGATCGAAGCGGCGGTTCTATTTTTTCTGGCAGGTGTTTGATGAGCGATGATGGCGTTCTTTTTCTGCTGTTGGCGGGCCCGGCCGGTGGCTCGGCGCTGTACTGGATGCTGTATCGGTACTACCGCAATACCGATCAATCGCATGCGTTCGAGCGCGAAACCAAGGTCGATGCACAGCCGGTGACCGGTACCGACGTCAAGGTCGATACCATCATCGGCACGCGCCAAACGCAGATCGATGGCGACAATGTGTCTGCCTACCGTACACGGGTGCGACGCGAGGGCGATTGATCGATGGCGCCGCGCCTGCTGTGGTTGCTGGGCGTGCAGGCAGTGCGACTGACCCGATGCGGATGTGTTGGTGCGGCGCGGGCGTGAGGTGCTTGCGATCCGTGATGTAGCGGCTCCCCTGACAACGGTGAGGCGCGTCAAGCGGTATCAGCGTCAGCCGTTGCAGCAGCTGCGTGCAGCTGTGCGCGCGCCACGTCCAGCGTTGTCATGATCTGCACCACTTCGTCGAGCGGATGCAGCGGCGACTCGCTGCGGCCTTCCCCGATATAGCGTGCGGCGGCGTTTGCCTGCCATGACAGCCCTTCATAGCCCTTGATGCCGGTCGGGTCGGTCCATTCGACCGGCGTGCTGGCGTCATCGTGACTACCAATCCGCAGCGTGGTGGGATTGTGGAAATCGCCGAGCAGGTCGATGCGCCCTTCGGTGCCGGTGACGTAGGCCATCGAACTGCTGCGCGCGACGATGGAGCTGATCAAGGTGGACTGCGCATGCGCGCGATGCGACAGCACGATGGTGGAAAAGGCATCGACGCCGGTGTCGGTGAGCTCACCGACGGCGGTGATTGCGGTGGGCGCAGAGAGGATCATCGAGGAAAACTGCACGGCGTAGACGCCCAGATCCAGCAGCGCACCACCGCCAAGTTCGGGACTGCGTTGCCGATGTGCAGGGTCGCTGGGTCCACGCTGGCTCAGGTCGGCAAACACCTGGCGCACATCGCCCAGCGCACCATCAGCAAGCAGTTTGCGGATCACCGAGGTCTGCGGCAGATAGCGGCTCCACATCGCTTCCATCAAAAACAGGCCGCGTGCACGCGCTTCCTGCACGAGCAGGTGCGCATCGTCGGCGCAGGTGGTGATGGGCTTTTCGATCAGCACATGTTTACCGGCGCGTAGCGCCAGCAGCCCATGCTGCAGATGCTCGCTATGCGGCGTGGCGATGTAGACGATGTCGACGTTCGGGTCATCGACCAACGCCTGATAGCTGTCGTACGCACGGTCGATCGCCCAGGTCTTCGCAAACGCGTTCGCACGCTCGCTGCTACGTGAGGCAACTGCCACCGGGCGTTGATGGGTATTGCTGCGCAACGCACGCACGAATGCGGATGCGATCCCGCCGGGACCGAGCACGCCCCAGCGCAGGGAGGGCTCGCCTTGGCCAGGCGCGAACAGATCGGGCTCGGGGATGTGGGGCATCGGCATCGGGTCGCTGCGTTGTCGTGGAGCGAGCGATGCTAGCAAACCACGCGTTTTGATCGGCGTGGCATGGCGCCTCAGGCGCAGGGCTGTAAGAGCGCAAAGCAGACGCAGCCAGTGCGCGGACTGCATGTGCTTGCCTCCCGTGCCTGGCCGACTGAGTCCCCTCCCCGCTTAACGTGCGGCGCGCCGCCAACCGGCATTCAGCGCATCCTGGGCCGAGCAAAAATAGCGCTCTCCCTTCTCGGTAGAGATGCTGGTACGCGCGTAATCGCGTTGACCAGGCATGTGGAAGATCTTGCTGCCCTTGCCCGAAATATTGCCCTTGATGGCGCACTTGCCCGGCACAGCTGCCGGTGCAGTTGCTGCTGTACGCGATGCAACGTGATGGCGTTTGTTGCGCCGGTACTCGGCAGGCTGCTGGAAGGTTCCCTGCCAGAGATTGCGTTTTTGCTGCTGCGCGATGCGCTCATCGGCAACGAACGCAGTTGCGTATTGGCGATACGCCACCGCCCAGCCATTGCGCACCATCCAGCCGTTGACCGATTGCCCTTGAACAAAACAATCGGCAACGACGCGTCCGTAACGGTCGGTATCCTTTTGCTGACATCGCACGGTCTTGTCGATCAGATAACCATCCAGCGCTTCTGCAGAGCGACGGCCACAGGGCCACGCACGGCCGTCCGGATCATTGCACTGCTGCGCGCTTTCCGGCGCATCGATTCCCCATAACCGGATGCGCTTGTGCGCCACGGTAATGGTATCGCCATCGGTGACGGCGGCCCGACCGACAAGCTCTGCTGCGCCGGCAGGCAAAACGAGTAAGACACCCACAACACCCAACAACCATCTGAACAACATCGACAACAACGTCCCTTGGCAATCGGTAGAAGTCGTCCCTGCATTCTTCCCGTGTGTGCATTCTTAAAGCGGCTAACAAAACGTAGCGAGCAGTCGTCAGGCGGGTGTGGACAGCGCGCTCAGAACCAGCGTGTACGCGTGGTACATGCCGCACCGAGCACCGGTCACGCCCGTCTGGCGCCTGCCCAGTCATTTTGTTAGCTGCTCTTAGCCGGATGGCCTTGCCCGGCGCGATCCTGACGCCCGACGTCCGCGCGGCAGTGCCGACGCAGGGCCGGCACTGTATGCGAATGCGAAGGGGATGGCTATCTTTTGCGAGTTACTCACGACGATCTTTGAAGTAGACGATGCACGTGGATGCACACAACCCGTCGCAACGCGTCGCTGTCACAGCGAGCAGTCTTCCGCATGCATTGCGTTGCTGCGCACCCGCCCTGCGCTACTCGGGCGCACTGCCAAGCATTTGGCTGACTAGCCGTCTCGTGTGATCAGAACGGCAAAGGAAAGCCCGCCCGGCGCATCATGCAACCGGGCGGGCTCTCGCGTTGCTGCTTACTGTGGCGCGGCTGGAGTCGCCGCTGCAGCGGCCTCTGGCGTCACGCGCCAGATGATGTTGGCCAGGTCGTCGGCCACGATCAACGCACCGCGCGGGTCGACGGTGACTCCCACCGGGCGGCCACGCGTCTTGCCGTCATCGCCATGGAAGCCGGACACGAAGTCGATCGGCTGACCTGCCGGGCGCCCATCGCGGAACGGCACGAACACCACCTTGTAGCCCACTGGCGGGTCGCGGTTCCAGCTGCCGTGTTCGCCGACAAACACGCCGTCGGCAAACTTCGCGCCCAGCACCGGAGACGAGAACGCCACACCCAGCGCGGCCACATGCGACCCCAACGCGTAGTCGGGTGCGATGGCAGAGGCCACCTTCTGCGGGTCCTGCGGCATCACACGTGCGTCCACATTTTTGCCCCAATAACTGTAGGGCCAGCCATAGAAGCCGCCTTCGCGTACCGAGGTCAGATAGTCGGGCACCAGGTTCGGGCCGATTTCATCGCGCTCGTTGACGACTGCCCACAGCGCGCCGGTGCCGGGCTGGGTCGCCAGTGCGGTGGGATTACGCAGACCGGTGGCATATGGCTTGTGCGCACCGGTTGCCGCGTCAACTTGCCAGACCTGCGCGCGATCGACTTCTGCAGCCATGCCGCGTTCGGTGATGTTGCTGTTGGAGCCGATCGCCACATACAGATAACGGCCATCTGCGCTGGCAGTGAGCGCCTTGGTCCAGTGGTGATTGATGACCGATGGTAGATCGGTCAGTTTGCTCGGCGCGCCGCTGGCCTTGGTCTGGCCGTCGCGATAGTCGAAACGCACCAGCGCATCCTGGTTGGCGACGTAGAGCGCATTGCCGATCAGCGCAAGCCCGTAAGGCGCGTTGAGCTTGTCGGCAAAGACCGTCTTCAATTCATAGGTGCCGTCGCCGTCGGCATCGCGCAACAACGTCAGTCGATTGCCGCTCTTGGCCTTGGACGTGCCCTTGGCCTTGATCGGGCCGGCGATGATGTCCTTGGGCTTGAGATTTGGCGCAGAGCCGCCGCGGCCTTCGGCCACCAGGATGTCGCCGTTCGGCAGCACCAGCGTCTGGCGAGGAATGCCGAGGTCGGTGGCAATGGCGGTAATGCGATAGCCCGCCGGGACGGTCGGCTTGCGGTCGCCCCATGCACTTGGTTCGGCGATCGTCATGTCGGGCAGCACCCCGCGATCCGGGGACGGCAGCTCTGGCGTGGCGCCATGTTGATCGAGTTCGGGTGCCTTGCCGCAGGCGGCCAGCGCAGCAGCAACAACCGAGACGGAAAGCACACGCGTGTAGCGGCTCATCGTGCACCTCCCACGCGCAGACCCGACAGCCCCGACCAGGTGGCGACCAATGCGAACAGGGTGGCGATTGCCGACAGCGTCAATGCCGCCGGCATGATGGCCCACGCATCGCGCGCGTGATGCAGCGCGTCGAAAAATCCCACGATCCAGGTTGCCAACAATGCGATCACATAGATGATGTTGCGGCTGCCGCGCACCAGCGCGACGATGGCGGCCACGAGCGCGATGGTGGTCACCACCATGGCGCCGACCAACAGCCAGGATGCGAAGTTGCTCCATTGAATCTGGTAGCTGCTCCAGTAGGCGTAGTCGCTCAATAGCGCGCCAAGGAACAAGGGCCATACACCGCCGAGCACGGCTGCATGGAACGGGTGGATGGCCCAGCGACGGGGCGAAACGGCGGCTGCATTCATGGCGAACTCGTTGGGGGCAATGGCGAAACGTGCCCCGATGCTGCCAGCTGGCGTGTGATGAGAAAGGCGATATTCAGCGCATCGCACCTCCACATGCCACGAACGCACTGTTGCACGCGCCAGGCTGGTGCGCTGGGCGATATCGAAAGACCGCATTGCATCGTCATGGCGTTGGCATGGCATATGCGGCGAGTGTTGGTATGCGTCGAGTGTTTGTCTGCAGCGAGCGCTGACTTTTTCAGGGAATTCATCGCAACAAGGTGGTACGGACACTCGCTGATGAGTGCATCTCATAACTGCATGCGGCGCACACGGATGGAACCGCCATGCGGATACGGCATGCTGGCGCCCTGCCCTGTCGAGCCCTGCAACGGTGCGTGCATGTCGCGTTCGCGCAGTGCGTCTGGCCTGCAGGTATCGATTCACCAAGAGCGACCCACAACGCGACTGCGCGACTATCCGACGGGGCTGCGGGTGCTCGGAATCGGCATGTACTGCTCGTACATTCCGGTCTCTGTGCACCGCCCCACACCCGCCTGGCAGCCGTGCGTAACGTTGTTGTTTGCCGCGCAACAGGAGGTTAACGCTTGGATTTCACCGTATCGATCCCTAGATCTAGATCTGAGAGACCGATCAATGCGCCTCGTTGGTGCCCATTGATCGCTCGTGTAGTGGTCTGCGCCCTTGGCGCGGCCGCTGTTTGTGTCGTTGCCCCCTCCCCCGCGGCAGCACGTTCCCCGGAGTCCATCGGTATGCCCATCTCAGAAAGCCTGTCGCCCCAGCAGCAAGCCATCGCCCCGATTGCCGCGTTTGCGGCAACCGGTGATATCGACCGTTTGAAGAATGCGTTGGAGGCAGGTCTGGATGCCGGGCTGACCATCAACGAATGCAAGGAAGTATTGGTGCAGGTCTACGCCTATGCCGGCTTCCCGCGCAGCCTCAATGCACTTGCGGCGTTGATGCAGGTGGTCCAGGCGCGACAGCAGCGCGGTGTGACCGATGCGCAGGGCGCGCTGCCGGGCCCGGTGCCGACCGGGCCGGAACTGCTTGCGTTGGGTACCGCCAATCAGACGCAATTGGTGGGGGCTGCGGTGTCGGGACCGCTGTTCGACTTCGCACCGGCCATCGATGCCTACTTGAAGACGCACCTGTTCGGCGACATTTTTGCGCGCGACAACCTCGATTGGGTGAGCCGCGAACTGGCAACGGTGAGCATGCTCGCAGCGCTGGAGGGCGTGGATTCGCAATTGCAGTCGCACCTGAAGATCAGCATGAACATCGGTGTGAGCAGCGCGCAGCTCAATGCGCTGGCGCAGGTGCTGGATAAACGGGTCGGTGCCGCGGCCGGCACCCGCGCCAAGGCCGCCCTGGCCAAGACGCAGTGACGGTACTGACCAACTGATGCAGCCGCTGGCCGACGCAGCCGCAGCCGCAGCGTAAAGACTCGCCCAATGTGCCGCCGCGCGGCGGGCAGCGACCTGGCTGCAGGTGGCGCGGCTCCTGGCGCTTGCGTATCTGTCTCCTGATGCATTGGCCGATGTGTTGCCAGGATAGATTGCTGCCGAGCTGCGCCGCGCTCTGCAACCACCCGACCGCAGGTGCGCGCCAGTGGTCGGGTGCCCGCTCATCTGCAGCATCCTCACTACAGCCCGCAGATCGGCGTATTGGGAGGCAAGCAGCGAGGTGCCGCCGCCCCTGTCGGCGCCGGCCGTCGCCATCCCCATCCGCTGATTGCAGGATGCGCTGCGCATTGGCCAGGAAAAAGCGACGACCACCGCGCGCGGCCAGCGCGCACCTTGACCCGTTGATCTCGACGCTGCGTGTCTTGCGCTGCGAACGCGTCGTTTAGCGCCGATGCGCCACCTATCGCTGACGCGTCACCTGCCCGCGCACCGCTCAAGGCACTCCACGCGCCATTCGGGTGCGACTGCAGACTTCCATATGCATCTGACCGCGCCATACCTTCCGAACCCATGCGGGTGGTGGGTCGATCTTGCGGATGTTCAGCGGTGGCTTCTGGAGTAGCTGGTGACGGTACTAGTCGGTTGCAGACGTGATCGCCCACGGCAGCCTGTGACGATAGCCCGGCCACAGAGTCGGTCTCCAGGCTGTGCCGTCAATGAAGACAGCACATCCTTGCCTGAGCAGATCCCCCAAACAGTCACAGCCGCGACGCCACCGGCTTTCGCGGTCAGACGGGAGCAGAGGTCACTGGCCTCCGCACCCAGCGAGCTGAACCTTTCCAGCCCTCGAATGCCGAAGATGTCGAAAGCTTGCCCTCCACGGTCGCCACTCTCCAATTCGCGCCGGAAACCAACCGGGATTTCGAGAGTGGATGATTGAATAACTGTTAGCTCACCCCCGATCCGCCGGGAAAGCAATAAATTAAAATTCACCCAAAAAATAAACGAAATTATTCAAATCGTTCATTTTGAATGCAAACGATTGCGAAATCGGCGCCTTCAGACGTCGAATTTTGCACAATCGGAAGAGGCCGGTCGGCATTTCCCGAGGGCGTTTTTATCGCAAAAAAGGCAAGTTATAACGATCATTTAAACAGCTTTAATCGTCGCCTTAAACAACATTATTCAAAATTTTCCCACATACGGCAGAGTCCGTTAGAGTGACTAACTTGCGGTTGAATCCGCTACTAAGGGTGAGGGATTCACCGACATCTTTGACATGATTCCCTGATTACCCGCGCGCTCGATCGCATTTAGGCTTATCGCCCTCTGCGAAATGTGACGCATAATTGTTGAGTTCGGTCCGACGTTTTTCTGCATTTTGGCCTGCTAGTCGGTTTCTAATCCGATTTGGCTATGGATTAAATCGGCGATGCCTATCGCTCGATTCTTTTCTCTGAATAGCAACTGTCCATTCAGACTTTAGAGTTTATGGATAGCGCCGTTAAACAAACCGCAAGCACACGCCTAGTGCATCAGCGTATTCGCCGCGTGCTCCGTCAGCGCAACTCCGAGGGGACGGACCGCTGCGGTTTGAAGTGAATAAAACGTGAAATTAAACGCCTTCGTTGGTGACCACCAGCGATGGGACCTTCTGCGCCAAATTTCAGAATCAGCAGTAGCGGCGCGCCTACAACGGAATCGACCACTCTTATGAATCGCTCGCTACTCGCCACCACCATCGCCTCCTGTCTCGTCCTGACCGCATGTGGCGGTGGTGGCGGTGGCGGCAACGTCCGCAATGATCCGCCGCAGAGCACCGTGATTGCGCCGGCACCCACGCCGACCGCGCCCACCACCCCGGGCACCACGCCCGATCCGCTGCCCAAGACCGCGCCGGTTCCGACGCCCGCGCCTGCGCCTACCCGCTATCAAGGCGTCGGCAGCAATCTGCTGGTGCCGATCAATGCCGATCTGGCGCAGCAAGCCGGTGCCCGGGGCCAGGGCGTGAAGCTGGCGGTGCTGGACGACAACCTGGTGCCGAGTTACGCGCCGATTGCCGGCAAGGTCGATGGCTTCAGCGATTACACCGCCAGCCCGGGCACGCCCGAGTCGTCGTCCAATGCGCTGCGCGGACACGGCACGATCGTCTCGGCGCTGGTGCTGGGCTCGGCGCAGGACGGCTTTGCCGGTGGCGTGGCTCCGGATGCAGACCTGTTCTATGCACGTATCTGCGCCGAGAATTCCTGCGGCACCCAGCAGGCCCGCCGCGCTGCGGTGGATCTGGCCGCCTCGGGTGTGCGCATCGCCAACCTGTCGCTGGGCGCTTCGTATGCCGACGCCGCCGGCAGCGCGAACGCGGCAGCCGCCTGGCGGTTTGCGTTGACGCCGCTGGTGCAGGCAGACGCACTGATCGTCGCCTCGACAGGCAACGAAGGCGCTACCGAAGCCTCGTATCCGGCAGCGACGCCGGTGCAGGAAGCCAGCGTGCGCAACAACTGGTTGGCGGTGGGCGCGATCAATGTCGACAATGCCGGCAATGCGGCCGGTCTGACCAGCTATTCCAATCATTGCGGCGCCGCGGCGCAGTGGTGCCTGGTGGCACCGGGCAGCTTCACCGCGCCGGCGTTGGCCGGCACCGAATTACAGGGCCAGATCGCCGGCACCTCGTTCTCCACCGCTGCGGTCAGCGGCGTCGCGGCGCAGGTCCTGAGCGTGTATCCGTGGATGAGCGCGTCCAACCTGCAGCAGACCCTGCTGACCACCGCTACCGATCTGGGCGACCCGGGCGTGGATGCGCTGTATGGCTGGGGCCTGGTCAACGCGGCCAAGGCGATCAAGGGCCCGGGCCAGTTCGCCAGCAACTGGGGGATCAGCGTAGGTGCGGGCTACGACAGCACCTTCAGCAACGACATTTCCGGCACTGGCAGCTTTACCAAGGGCGGGACCGGCAAACTCACCCTGAGCGGCAACAACACCTATACCGGCGGCACCACCATTCTCGATGGCGTGCTCGCGCTGTCCGGCAGCCTGCGCTCGGATCTTCTGGTGGCCAACTCGGCCACCTTCGAGTCGCGCGGCGGCGTGATCAACGGCGGCTACAGCCTGGTCAACAACACCGGCACGACCGCCATCGAATTGGGCAAGGGCCTGACCGTCACCGGTTTGGCCAGCCTGAAAGGCAATCTGCTGTTGCTGCCGGAAGCGGCGGGCTACACCGTCGGCAGCAGCGAGAAGATCGTCAAGGCCGGGGTCCTGCAAGGCACCTTCGACCGTGTGCAGTACGCCAACAATTTCTTCTGGACTGCATCGCTTGCCTACGACCCGACCACCGTCACCGCAACCCTGACCCGTAATGCGTCGGCTGCCAGCGCGCAGGCCGCCGGTGCGCCGCAGGCAGTGGTCAACGGTGCCGCCCAGGCCGATGCGCTGGTCAAGGTGCTGGACACCCGCGTGGCGTCCGGCGACACCGCAAACCTGGGTGGCCTGATCAGCGCCACCGGCTCGCTGCTGGCGGCATCCAATGCGCAGGTTGCCGCATCGCTGCCGACCCTGGCCGGCCAGGTGCACGGTATCGAGCGCACGCTGGGCTTCCAGTCGGCACTCAACGATGCGCGCGTTGCTGCCGATCGCCTGCCCTATCTGGCCGACACCACCACGCTGACCACCTGGATGCAGGGCAGCTATCTGGATGGCGATCTGAGCCGCAGCGGGTTCGCCTCGGCCGACTACACCCAGCAGGCCACCACCTTCGGTGTGGATCTGCCGCTGGGCAGTGCCGGCACGGTGGTGGGTGCAGCAGTGACCTCGGGCCAGGACCGCGCGCATATCGATGCGTCGGCCAGCCGCCTGCGCGCGGACCGTTATGCGATGACCGCGTATCTGTATCAGCCCATCGGCCAGGCGTACGTGTCGGGCATTGGCTCGTATGGCATGAGCAATGTGGACACCGAGCGCAACGTGCTAGCCGGCAGCATTGGCGAGCGTCTGCAGGACCGTCGCCACGACACCAACTGGTCGCTGCGCGCGGAAGTGGGCCTGCTGCCGCATGCCGGGCTGTCGCCCTTCGTTGCTGCGGGTGTGGTCAGCCAGACCCAGGATGCCTTCAGCGAAGCGTCGGTGACCGGTCTGGGCCTGAGCGCCGGCAGCGACACCCTGCGCGCTGGCTACGGCGAGGTGGGCGTCCGCGGTCATCTGGCGCGCGGCAAATGGGGCTTCGATGGTCTGGTCGCGTACCGCTCGTTGCTGGGCAACCCCAATGCCGACTTCACCGCCTGGTTCACCGGCTTGCCGGAAGCGCGCTTCAATGTGGCCGGGACGCCGGTATCGAAGCAGGCCGTGCGCGCCTCGGTCGGCGTGCGTTACCAGGTCAACGACGCGTTTTCGCTGTACGGCAATGTGGGCGCCGAGCGTGGTCGTTCCGATTCCAACAGCATCAACGCCAATGTCGGTCTGCGCTGGCAGTTCTGATCCGGCGATGGTGGTGGTAGCGCGCCACCCTCCGCTGGCCGCGTAATGCCAGCGACAACGAAGGCCCCGGCATGCCGGGGCCTTCGTGCGTCTGTGCGTGTGGCAGCGCGACTGCCACAGCACGCGTGGCCGTGGGCTTGCACGCTACGAAGGCACTCCAGGAGATGCCACGGCCTGCAGAAAACGCTTGAAAAGCGCTGCTTTCGACCGATGCGGGACTGCGGCAATGCACGCCACCGACGTGATGTGCAGTCGATCCCGGCCGATGCTCACCGGCTGGCCCGCACATGATTGCCGACACGCTTGCGCTGGTCGAGACAGAGCGCAAGCCACGAGCAAACCGGTACCGATCGGTTACTTCATCGACGACGACGCGTCGATACGCACCCGGCCAAGCAAATAGTCACACAAAAAAAGCCCCGGCATGCCGGGGCTTTGTCGTTCACTGTGTGGAGCCGATCAGAAACTCCAGCCCCAGGTCACCTGCCCCCCATACGCGGTCTGTCCATCGCC
This sequence comes from Xanthomonas sp. WCS2018Noco2-27, assembly GCF_031843525.1. NCBI lineage: Bacteria > Pseudomonadati > Pseudomonadota > Gammaproteobacteria > Lysobacterales > Lysobacteraceae > Xanthomonas > Xanthomonas sp. WCS2018Noco2-27. Next base: position 1,032,032 of record NZ_JAVTIK010000001.1, read on the forward strand.
GTTGAGTCCTTGCAACGACAGCGACAGGCGGCTGTTGGGCGAAGTGATCAGGCTGACCCCCAACTCACCGATGGCGGCATTCTTGGCCAGCGTGACGCTTTGCACTGCGAACTCCGAGCCAGTCCCGATGAAGCCCGCCGAGCGCTGCACTGCGCGATCGCCGAACGCATGCCGCCAACCCACCGAGGCATACAGCGCGGCCTGCCGACCAAGCTCCCAACGCCCGCGCACACCCAACGTGCTGGTGGTGAACGTGTCCGTGGCACTGTCGACGGTCAGCCCGGCGATCCCGCCGCGCTCGTCAAATCCATCGGTCTTCAGATGGGTGTAGTCGGCGGCTATGAACGGGCTGTACACCGCATTGCCGGTGCGCAGATTCCAGGACGCTTCCACCGACACCGTTACCGCAGTGGCGTCGTATTCGCTGGTGAGCCGTTCTTCAAGCACGCCGGGCAGCATCACCCGACGCGAGCCGTCCACGCTGTAGTCCGCATAATCCACGGCGCCCTGAAGCGAAAACGCGGACCAGTCGGCCTGCCCATACACACCGACGTGCGTGCCATCGATGTCGGAGCGGTCGCCCCACTCGCGCGACCAGCTTTCGATGTCCTGGCTGCCCACCGCAACACCGAGCACGCTGCGCTCGCCGATGCGACGTTCTGCACCGGCCATGATGCCGTTGTCTTCGCGGCGCACCGAAATCGCATTGGCATCGCCATCGACGCGGTTGGGCAGGCTACGCCCGGTAATCCACACCGTGGTGTCGCCGATGCGGGTGTCCTGGCTATCGCCGCGCAGATGGCCGCCGATACCGCTATTGAGAAAGCGGCTGTCCAGCATGGCGGTCGCGGTGCTGGCATGGCTTTCACCCGACAGCGATGCGAAGGCGGTGGCGATTGCCTCCGGGTCGTCCGGCAGACGTATCACCGCCTGATACACCGGGCTGGTCACCGGCAGGCCATCGACTGCGCCAGCAGTCGACTGCTGGTTGGGCGTGGTCACGGCATCCACCATGCCAACGGTATTGCGGCCCAGCGATACCGACAGCGCCGTTGCAGTGGTGCTGACGTTGGGATCCATAAACGCGTAGTCGGACACGACGTTGGTGAATTGCCCAGTGAGCCCGCCGGCCGCGTTGATCACCGGAATCTCGGTGAACAATGGCAGGTCGACCGCACGCACCAATACCAACGTGCTGCCCGGTGCTAGCGTGGCCGCGCCGCCTACCGTCAAAGGCGTCACCGCACCGCCCGTACCGGGCGTGACCTGCACCGTGGAGCCAGGTCCGATGGTGGCGTTGCCGACCACACTGATCGTGCCGGTGGTGCCGCCCATGGCCAGAGTGCCGCCGGTCGTGGTCAGGCTGCCGATACTGCCGCTGCCGGTCAACGTACCGCCCGGCCCCACCGTCACCGGACCGCCGATGGCGGCACCCGGGTTGGCCGGGTTGCCCACGCTCAAGGTGCCTGCGGTGATGGTGGTCGGGCCGGTAAAGCCGCTGCTGTTGGCAGTAACCAACAAGGTGCCGACGCCGTCCTTGAGCAGGCTGCCGGTGCCCGACAGCGTGCCTGCATAGGTGCCGTTGGCGTTCTGCAGGAACACCAACGCACTATTGTTTGCGATGTTGCCCTGCAGGCTGTCGGTGTCGCCGATCAAGCTGCCCGCATTGATCGTGGTGCCGCCGAGATACGCGTTGACGCCATCCAGCGTGACCGCACCGCTGCCGTTCTTGATCAGCGCACCGCTACCGGTGATGTTGCCGGCAAAGGTGCCGTCGCCGGCCTGATCGAACACCAGCACTGCGTTGTCGAGGATGTTGCCTTGCAGGCTGGTGGTAGTGCCTTGCAGTGTGCCGCCGGTAATAGCCGTGCCGCCGCTATAGGTATTGGCACCGGCCAGCGTGAGCACGCCGGCACCTTGCTTCACCACGTTACCGGTGCCGCTGACGACGCCTGTAAAGGTACCGTCGGTGGTCTGGTTGAAGACCAGCGTGGCATTGTCCACTACATCGCCCTGCAAGCTGGCGGTCGTACCGATCAAGCTGCCGGCACTGACCAACGTGCCGCCGGTGTAGCTATTGGCACCGGTCAGTTGCAGTGCGCCGGTGCCGGCCTTTTCCAGCGAGCCGCTCCCACTGATCACGCCGGCATACACACCGCCGATGGCCTGGTTGAACACCAGCGCCGCGTTGTTGACGATATCGCCCTGCACGCTGGTGCTGTCGCCGATCAAGCTGCCGGCCGCAATGGTGGTGCCGCCGCTGTAGCCATTGGCGCCGTTGAGCAACAGCGCCCCGGCGCCGTCCTTGATCACGTTGCCGGTGCCGGTGATCGAGCCGCTAAACACTCCGTTGGCTGCCTGATTGAAGACGACGGTGGCGTTATCGACAATCGCGCCCTGCAAGCTCGCGCTATCGCCTGCCAGCGTGCCGGCACCGACCGTGGTACCACCGGTGTAACTGTTGCTGCCGTCCAGCGTCAGCGTGCCGGTATTGGTCTTGATCAGTGCGCCGCTGCCACCGATGGCGCCGGCAAGGGTCAGATCCGCCGGGTTGTCGACGGTGAGCGCGGCACCCAGATTGACCGCATTGCCCAACGCAGCAGCAATCGCATTGCTGAGCACCGAATCGCCGGTCACCGACAGCGTGCCGACACCCAGGGCGGTGTTGCTACCCACCGCCAACGTGCCGTCGTTCAACACGGTGCCGCCCGCGTAGCTGTTGTTGCCGCCGAGCGTGAGCGTGGTGGTGCCGTTCTTGATCAAGCCGCCCGCACCACTGACCGGCCCGGACAAGCTCAGGTCGTTGCTGCCGATGAGATTCAACGCACCATCCAGGATCACTGCATTGCCTACCGCCACTGCCTGGTTGCTATCGAGGCTGGTGCCCGCTGCTGCGGTCAACGCGCCGGTGCCGAGTGCTTGTGCATCGCCCAGCACCAGCGTGCCGCCACCGAGCGAGGTGCCGCCGGTGTAACTGTTGGCTGCGTCGAGCACTAACGTGCCGGTGTCGAGTTTCTGCAGTGCGCCTGCGCCGCCGATGGCGACATCGATCGTGCCGGTCACGCCGGGGTCGACGCGAATGATGGTGTTGGCGGCATTGGCGCTCAACGCACCGGCACCGCCATCGCTCAGCACATAGCCATCGGTGACGAACTGCATGCCGGTGATGCCCTGGGTGCCCTGCACGGCCACAGTCCCGGCAGTGCCGGCAAACACCGCGAAGCTGTTCTGCCAGGTGTCATTGGCCAGGCCGTCGATCGATGTCCAGTTGGTGCCGCCGGCCGTCCATGCAGCGGTGCCGCCATCGATGCTGCCGTTGGCGACGGTTTGCGCACCATCCCAGAACTGCACGTTGCTGCCTGGCGCCAACACCACCACGTTGACCTGCTGGGCCAGTGCGGTCTGCAGCGTCAGCTGGGTCGGGTCCACGGTGCCGGGTAGCGTGCCGATGCCCAGGCCGTTGTCGGTCAGCGCCCCGCTGTAGTCGATCAGGCGATACACACCGGTGCCGAAGCCGCCGATGTCGGTGATGTTGAGCGTGCCATCCAGCGTAAGGTCGCCGTTGACCTGCAGCACTCCCGTCAGACTCGGGATGCCCAGGAATGCATCGAGCGTGGCGTTGGGCGCCATGCTCAAACTGCCGGTGGTCAGCAATGCACCACTGCTCACCACCAGACGGCCGCCATTGTTGACGGTGACCGCCGCATCGACCACGCCGCTGCCGCTCAAGCTGCCGCCCGCGCCAACGCTCAGGCCACCAGCGCTGGCCAGCGTGCCATCCACATCCAGCGTGCCGCCGAGGACCTGCGTGGTGCCGCCCAGCGCGCTGGTGCCGGTGAGCTGCAATGTGCCGGTGCCCACCTTGTCCAGGTTGCCGGCGCCACTCAAGCTGCCGGCAAACGTACTGCCAACGTTGTTGACGCCCAGCTGCAACGTGTTGCCGCCGAGGATGTCGACCGCACCCAGCCCGGTCACCGCGCCCAGCGCTGCATTGCTGCCCAACGACAGCCCGGCACCCGCGGCGATATCCACCGCGCTGGTGGTGCCCAGGTTGCCGGTGGCAGCGGTGGCCAGCACACCGGCCTGCACCGCCACCGGACCGCTGAAGCTGTTGGCGCCGGACAAGGTCAAGGTGCCCAACCCGGTCTTGGTGAGCGCACCCGCACCACTGAGCGTGCCGGTCAGTGCCAGATCCGCGGCACTGGCGATGGTCAGATCCGCACCCAGGTTGACGCTGTTGCCCAGCGCCAGTGCGATCGCATTGCTCAAGGTGGAATTACCCAACACCGACAAGCTGCCGACACCCAGAGCGCTGTTGCTACCCACCGCCAGCGTGCCGGCATTCAATACCGTGCCGCCCGCGTAGCTGTTGTTGCCGTCGAGCGTAAGCGTGGTGGTGCCGTTCTTGATCAAACTGCCCGCACCGCTGACCGGCCCGGACAAACTCAGGTCGTTGCTGCCGATGAGATTCAGCGCGCCATCCAGGACGACCGCATTGCCCACGGCCACTGCCTGGTTGCTATCGAGGCTGGTGCCCGCTGCTGCGGTCAACGCGCCGGTCCCGAGCGCTTGTGCATCGCCCAGCACCAGCGTGCCGCCACCGAGCGAGGTGCCGCCGGTGTAACTGTTGGCTGCGTCGAGCACTAACGTGCCGGTGTCGAGTTTCTGCACGCCACCGATGCCGGAGATGTCTACATCGATCGTGGCGGTGGCGCCGGGGTCGACGCGGATTGCGGTGAGGGGGCTGGTCACCGCCAGCGTGCTCGCACCGGCATCGTTCAGCACGTAGCCATCGCTCGCAAACTGCAGGCCGCCGATGGTTTGCGTGCCCTGCACGACAACCGTGCCGGCAGTGCCGGAGAACACTGCAAAATCGCCCTGCCAGGTGCTGTTGGCGGAGCCGTCCTGGCCAGTCCAGTTGGTGGCAGTGCCCCATACACCTGAGCCGCCGTCGACGGTGCCATTGGCGGTGGTCTGCACGCCGTCCCAGAACTGCACGATGCTGCCCGGTGCCGCGACCACCAGATTGATCTGCTGGCCGATCGCGGTCTGCAATGCCAATTGGCTGATATCGACGCTACCGGGAATGCTGCCGAACAGCACGCCGTTGTTGGTCAGCACACCGGTGTAATCGATCAACCGATACACACCGGAACCGAAGCCGCCGATGTCGATGACATTGAGTGTGCCGTCCAGGGTGAGATTGCCGTTGACCGCAAGCAGGCGCGTAGTGCTCGGCGCCGCAAGCGACACGTCCATCACCGCGCCCGGTGCCAACGTCAGCCCGCCCATGCTGAGCGACGCACCGCTGCTCAATGCCAGCCGGCCGCCATTGCCGATGGTCACATCGCTACCGATGCTGCCGCTGGGGCCGGTACCAGTGAGCGTGCCGCCAGTTGCCACGTTCAACGCGCTCGTACCCAGGCTGCCCACCACGTCCAGGATGCCGCCGCTCACCTGCGTGGTGCCGCCGATCAGGCTGGTGCCGAGCAGGTTCACAGTGCCCGGGCCGACCTTGTCCAGATTGCCGCCACCGCCCAGGCTGCCGGCGAAATTGCCGCTGCCCAGCTGCAAGGTGGCGCCGGCATCGGTATCGACGTTCCCCGCACCGGTGAGTGCATTGATCAGGCCACCGTTGGTCAGGTTCAACACCGCACCGGCTGCCACATCCACGTTACTGGCATTGCCAAGCGATGCAGCCGTGCTGGCCACCACGGTGCCAGCCTGGATCGCCAGCGGGCCGGTATAGGTATTGCTGCCGCTCAGCGTCAAGGTGCCGAGGCCGGTTTTGGTCAGCGCGCCCGCGCCACTGATGGTGCCGCTGGCCAGCATGTCCGCCGTGTTGTCGACGGTGAGCGCTGCCCCCAGATCGATGCCATTGCTCAAGGCCACCGCGATGGCGTTGCTCAGCACCGAATCGCCAGTGACCGACAAGCTGCCGGTGCCGAGTGCGTTATCGGCCCCCACCGCAATCGTGCCAGCGTTGAGCGTGGTGCCGCCGCTGTAGGTGTTGCTGCCATTGAGCGACACGGTGGTGGTGGTGGTGCCGTTCTTGACCAGACTCCCGGTGCCGCTGATGGTGCCGTTCAAGCCCAGGTCGTTGCTGCCGATCAGCGAGAGCTGGCTGTTCAATTGCACGCTATTGCCGAAAGCCAGCGCAGTGTTGGCATCCAGTTCGCTGACGCCACTGACCACCAGGCCGCCCACGCCCAAGGCTGCAGCGTTGCCAAGCACCAGGCGGCCGGCGTCCAGCGTGACGCCGCCACTGAAGGTGTTGGCGTTGCCCAAGGTCAATGTTGTCGTGCCTTGTTTAGCGAGACTACCGGCGCCGCTGATCACACCGTCCAGCGTGATGTCCTGCGTGCCGGGCAGCGTCAATGCGCCGTTCAAGGCAAGCGCATTGGCCAGCGTCACCGCCGTGGTGGCATCGAGCGTTGTGCCGCCCGCAGCGGTGAGCGTGCCGGAACCCAAGGCGGTGTTGCTGCCAACCACCAACCCGCCGGATTGCAGCTGCAACCCGCCGCTCCAGGTGTTGTTGCCGGTGAGCGTGAGCGTCTGCGTGCCGCTCTTGATCAGGCTTCCCGCACCATCGATCACATCAGTGAGCGTGAGCGCCTGGCCATCGATGCCGAGCGCGCCATTCACCGTGACGGCATTTTGCAAGGTCGCGGCGATAGCGGCGCTGAGCAGCGTGCCATCGGCCGCGATGAGCGCGCCGCTCCCGAGCGCCGTGTCACTGCCGACGATCAGCGAACCGGCATTCAACAGCGTGCCGCCGGCATAGCCATTGTTGCCGGTCAGCGTCAACGCGCCAGTGCCCTGTTTGATCAGGCTGCCCGCACCGCTCACTGTGCCGGTCAGATCGAGCGCGTTGTTGCCGGTCAGCGACAGCGCACCGTTCAACACGACGTCATTGCCCACTGTGGCTGCAGTGGTCGCCTGCAACTGCGTGCCGTTGGCAGCGGTCAACACGCCGCTTCCCAATGCCGCCCCGCTGTCGATCAGCAAGGCGCCTGCATTGAGATCCACGCCGCCGGCAAAGGTGTTGGCGCCGGTCAGCGTCAGCGCAGCGCTGCCGTTCTTCACCAGGCCGCCGACACCGCTGACGACGCCATTGAGCGCCAGGTCCTGGCTGCCGCCAAGCTGCAGATCGGCATTCAGCACGACGTCGTTGGCGAGCACGCGTGCAGCGGTGCTATCGAGCAGGCCGCCGGCAACGGTGAGGCTGCCTGTGCCCAGTGCGGCATCGCTGCCCAGCACCAGGCTGCCCGCAGTCAGCAGCGTGCCGCCGGTGTAGGTGTTGTTTCCCGCCAGGGTCAGGCTGGCGGGGCCGAGTTTGTCCAGGCTGCCGACACCGCTGATGCCGCCATTGAGCGTCAGCGCGTTGCTGCCGCCGATGCTGACCAAACCCGTCAGCGCGATGGCGTTGGCAAGCGTGCTTATCGCGACGTTATCCAGCGTGGTGCCGGCTGCTGCGGTCAATGCGCCCACACCCAACGCTGTGTCGCTGCCGACGACAAGCCTGCCCGCGCTTAGCGATGTGCCACCGGTATAGAGGTTGTTGCCAGTGAGGGTGAGATCGCCGCTCCCGGATTTGACCAGGCTGCCGGCACCGCTGATGCCGCCACCCAGCGTCAGCGCCTGCGTGCCATTGAGCGTCAATGCATTGGTGTTCAATGCGATTGCATTGGTCAACGTGGTGGGCGTGGTGCCCTGCAGATTGGCGTTGCCGGTCAAGCTCAGCGCACCGGTGCCGAGCGCACCGTTATTGGTCACCTGCAAGGTGCCGCCGGCAAGCGTGGTGCCACCGCTATAGGTGTTCAAACCACCCAAGGTGAGCGTGCCGGTGCCGAGCTTGCTCAACGCACCGGTGCCGCTGATCGCACCACTCAAATTCAGCGCGGTGCCATTGCTGGCTACGCCCAGCGTGCCGGTGAGCGCAAGCGCATTGCCCAGCGTCGCTGCAGTGCTTGCATCAAGCACACCGCCGCTGGCGGTCAAGGTCCCCGTGCCCAGCGCAGCATTGGAGCCGACCACCAGGCGCCCGGTGCTCAGCGTGGTGCCACCGGTATAGCCGTTGATATTGGTCAGCGTGAGATCGCCGGCACCGCTCTTGATCAGGCTACCGCTGCCGTTGATGGCGCCGCCAAGGGTGAGCGCCTGCGCGCCGGTCCAGCTCAATGGCCCGGAAAGATTGACCGCATTGGTTACCGCCAACGGTGCGCTGGTGCTGAGACTGGAGGCGCCGGTGACATTCAACGCGCCGGTGCCCAGTGCGGACGCAGTCCCCAATTGCAGGGTGCCCGCTGCCAGCGTTGTGCCGCCGCTATAGGTGTTGGCGCCGTTGAGCGCCAGTGTGCCGGTGCCGGTCTTGTTGAGACCGCCGGTGCCGGCAAGCGCACCGGTCAAGGTGAGTGCATTGCCGCTGCCACCCAGGCCCAGTGTGGTGTTGAGCGCAAACGCATTGCTCAAGGTCAACGGTGCAGTGGTGTCCAGCAGACCGCCTGCTGCAGTGACGGTGCCGGTGCCGAGCGCGCCGGAGGTTTCCAGCACCGTGCTGCCCGCGCTCAGCGTGGTGCCGCCGGAATAGGTATTGGCGCCGCCAAGTGTGAGCGTGCCAGTGCCGGTCTTGTTGAGTGCACCGACTCCGCTGACCACGCCGCCGAGCCGCACGGCATTGGTCCCGCCAATGCCCAGGTTGCTGTTCAATACAAAGGCGTTGGCCAGGTTAAGTGCGGCACCGGCCAGCAGGCTGCCGCCGGACGCTGTGACGGTGCCTGTTCCCAAAGCGGCGCTATTGCCCGCGGTCAGCGCGCCGCCGCTCAGGTTGACGCCACCGCTGAAGGTATTGGCGCCGGTCAGATTCAGTCCGCCGGTACCGGCCTTGGTCAGCGCCCCCGTGCCTGTCAGCGTGCTGCCGATGGTCAGCGCATTGGTGCCCTGCACCGTCAAACCGCCCGCCGCGATCGCAATACCGCCGGCCGGTGCCAGCGTCAGACCGGCAGCGGTGGCTTCGAGCGTGCCGCCGTTGGCTGTGATCGCCGTGCCCAACTGCGCGGGTATCGCAAATTGCAGGACACCGCCATTGAGTGCGCTGCTGCCAAAGTTGCTTGCGCCGCCCAGCGTCCAGGTCCCGCTGTTGACGCGCAGACTGCCGAAATTGATGTACTGATCGGTGCTTGCCGCGCCGACACCGGTAATGCCGCTACCGGTTCCTGTGGCGGAATTCTGCAGGATCAGCGTGTTGGTTCCGCCCGCACCGCCATCCACCACGCCGGTACGTGCAAAGCTCAGCAAACCGCCTGGACCAAGCAATTCCAGTCCGAGTCCGCCAGCGCTGTTGATGCTTCCGCCCGTCACTGCGGTGAAGGTATTGGTGCTGTTGGCGCCCATCGACACGCTGCCGTTGATGGTGCCGGAATTGACGAAGCTGTTGCCGGTAGCCGAGCTCTGAAAGCCGACGCGTCCATCGATGGTGCCGGTATTGACCGCATTGACGGTGCCGCCGCCACTGACCGCGATCACCGGCGTGTCGGCACCCAGCACCGAGAGATTGAGCAACGTCCGGCTGCTGATCAAACCGGCATTGTTGATCTGCACGACGCCATTGCTGGCAGAGGTCAGGCCCAACGCCATTCCATCGAGATTGAGCAGATTGGCGCCCAGCAACCCGCCGGTCCCGTAGATGGTGCCGCCGGACAGATTGTTGGCAATCACCGATGTCGAACTTGCGTTGCCCATGGTGACGCCGGTACTCAACACCGACAGCAGACCCAGCACGGACGGATCGATGGTGCCGCTGTTGTTGAGCGTTGCATTGGTGCCACCGAGCGCGATGGCGGTACCGCCCAGCAAGCCAGCCGTCATCTGCGTGCTTGCCGCAACGTTGACGGTCAGATTATTCGCGTTACTAGAAAAAGCATTGCTGACGATCGGCAGACCGGTGCAGGTGACGGTTGCGCCGGCAGTCGGCAATGCGGGTGTGCACGCACCCCAGGCCAATGCGGGTGCGGCGGCCCCCACCGCCAGAACCACCAGGCTGGGCAATGCACGGCGCGTCGCTCCGGGCTTACGTCGACGCCGCACCAGTTCATGCGTCACGACCCAATTGCCAATGGCTGCGTTCCAGACCAGCGCAAATGCACGATTCATTTTGATTCCCCTGATTGCCGCGCGATAGATCAGCGCGCACACATGCGCGCCTTCAAAAGACGAAAGTGGATTAAAGATTCGGTGGATTTAAAGCGTGACTCGCTTCAACCCGCTCGCTCATGAATGAGAGTGGTTAATACCAATCCCTGGTAAACACGTTGCCAAATTAATAGGCGAATCGCCTCAATTGAACTGTGCGGAGTATCACTAACCACGCACTCGCGCGTTACACGGGCATAAACTGTCGACGTGTTTACTTGCGCCCGCTTCAAACGCTTGAACGGCCGCCTTTAAAGCAGCCACAGCCCTGCCAGACGGGCGAAACAGCTAAAATCAAGACGCATTTCACGGTGATCCATGCCAATGCATTGGTTGAGTCCGAATCACCGAACCAGCCAATACGCATTACACCGCGTGATAGCGGTCCGAACCTTATGAATAGAAGAGGCAGCGAATATGTCGTGTTGCGAAAGAACGGAATCACTGCCAGTGGTCTGCCTGAGTCCGGTTGGATCGATATAACCAATCCACTCTCGACGCCGGTCGGTGGAATGCGGTATTTGTAGAGACCAGCCCAAAGTGAGACGAGCAGCCTTTATCGATTACTTGTTGTGCCTGCTTACGGAAGTGCGCGCTATTGCGCGCAGGATTCGTGCGTGATGGCGGCATCACGCTCCCGGCTCATCACCCATTGGTGACCTCGAATTGTTTCTAGTGGCCCTGCAGTGTGTGATCTTCAACACGGAACCTGACGACATGACGCTTGCTTCGGCAGACAAAACACAGGAACGCCACTTCGATTGGTCCGGAGTGCCAATCGATCTCGGCGGGATGGAGCCGCTCGAACAGATCGCTCGCCTGCTGTGCCATGCGCTGGTCGCGCCAGCGGCGGCGTTGACCATTACCGAAGCCGGCCGCATGCGGGTGCTTGCGGCGCGCGGGATCAGCACCACCCAGGTCGAACAAGCCATCGCGCTGTGTCAACGCGCACCGGCCGCTGCCAATGGTGTGACGGAGTTGATCGAAGGCGCCGCACTCGCGCCGATTCAATTGGGCGATGCGGCGTTTCCCGGATTGCCAGCACGCTTTATTGCGTGCGTGCCGGTCGGTGCGCCGCAGGCCGGCATCACCGGCACGTTATGCGTGATCGACACGCGCGAGCGCCGCCTCGCCAGCCAGGAACATCAGCAGCTACTGATGTTTGCCAATGTGACGGCAGCGCAGCTGGAGCTGCAATTCGGCGCGGGCCGGCGTGAGCCGCACAGCGGCCTGCTCAACACGCGGCAGCTGCAATCGGATCTGGATGCGCTGGCCTTCGGCAGCCACAGCGTGCCGACCATTGCAGCTTTTATCGAGGTCTACGACACGCAGGCGGCCAACGAGGCGCGCCAGGCACTGGGCATGCAGCCGCTGGAAGAGCTGATCCGTCACGCCAGCTATGTGCTGACCCGCGCCCTGCGGGGCAAGGCCACCGTCTATCACGTTGCGTCGATGCGTTTTGCGTTTTTTCTGCTCAACTCGGCGCCCGACGAGATGGAAGACTTGCTGCTGGATTTACGCGACATGCTGCAAAAGCCGTTCGATGCCGCCGGGGTGCCGATGTCGCTGACCTTCCATGCCGGCGTGGTGCGCTTTGCACCGCAACAACCAGATACCAACGATGTGATGCGCAAGGGGCTGGTGTCGCTGGGCGATGCCATCGGCAACAATGCCGTGGTGTGCTGGTATAGCGCCTCGCAGGACGATGCCATCCAGCGTTCGTATCGGTTGGCGCTGGATGCGGAAAAGGCGCTGCAAGCCGGCGATTTCCGGTTGGTGTTCCAGCCGCGTATCGATCTGGACGATCTGTCGGTCGTCGGGTTCGAGGCACTGCTGCGCTGGCAGCATGCCAGCCTGGGGCCGATCGGTCCGGACGAGTTCATTCCGTTGTTCGAAAAGACCGCACTGATGTGCACGGTCACCAACTGGGTGATCGAAAGCGCATTGCTGCAGTTGGCGCAATGGCGAGCGCAAGGCCTGGATTTTTCCATCTCGATCAATCTGTCGTCGCGCGATTTCGGCAACATCAATCTGGCCGCCGACGTGATCAATCGCTGCAAGGACCTGGCCATTCCGACCACGCGGGTCGAGCTGGAAATCACCGAAGGCCGCTGGTTGCGCAGCAACGTGGAAGCCGTCCCGCGCCTGCGCGCCCTGCGCGATGCCGGCGTCAGCGTGGCCATCGACGACTTCGGTACCGGCTACAGCAATTTCGGGTATCTCACCGAGTTGCCGGTCAACGTGCTCAAGCTGGACCGCTCGCTGGTTACCGGCATTGCCAACAAGGCCGGCATGCAGATGCGCGCAGAAGCAGTGGTGCGACTGGCCAGCGCGCTGGGCTATCGCACCGTTGCCGAAGGCATCGAGCATGCCGACGAGATTGCGTTGCTGCGCAGCTGGGGCTGCGATGAGGCGCAGGGATATCTACTGTCCAGGCCGATGGAGGCGCAGCTGGTGGCGGCCTATGTGCAGGACGCCAGGGTGCAGCAACGCCTGCCTTAAGCAAAAGCCGCGTGATTGCGCTGGATTACATGCCAGTCGGCACCGCTTGCTCGCATGCAGCACGCTGGCGGCTGAAGCGCGTCCCAAGCCCGCGCTCACGCTGCTGCCTAAGTGTCTTCACCCTTCCGAGAGTGCGTAATCCAGTGCCGCACAAATCGCCGCGACCTGTGCGGCGTTGCATTGCTGCGGCGTGGCGCGTGGGCTGTCCGGGTACACCTCGGTGGTGGTGCGATAGCGCGCAGCGGTGACGCCGGCACACAGGCCCAGGCGTCGCACCGGGTAGTTGATCACCCCATGACCCGCGACCGGCGCACCGATGATCTGACCCTGCGCATCGGCTGGCGCGATATGCGTGACCTGCTCCACTGCCGCGATCACCGCCTGCTGAAATGCGGGCTGCGGGTCTTCGCTATCGCCCACCAGGTAGAACCCGTCCGGAATGCTGCCAGGCACGAACGGTACGCCATCGCGTGCCGCCAGCGCAGGCCGGAACTCGCTCTCATCGCTGTCGGTGGTTTCGTGCAGGTCGATATGCACCAGCATTGTGCCAGCGGTTGCGGCGACCAGTTGCATCAAGGCCGCCGACTCTGCAGCCTGGCTGTTGTCGCGGAATGAGCGATTCGGGTCGACCGCGTCGGCGTTCCAGCGCTGGATACGCTCATAGCCCCAGGGATTGACGCATGGCGCCACCAGCAGATTGATCCTGCCCACATACTCTGCAGCGCGTTGCTGCAGAAATAGCAGCGCGCCTTGCACGCCACTGGTCTCGTAGCCGTGCACGCCACCGGTGACGAGTGCGCACGGCAGCGTGTCGTCCCACGCGGCACTGCGCAATGCCAGCAGCGGGTACTGCATGGAATCCGCCACGATGCTGCCGTAGTGCACGCGTTGGTAGCGCTCATCCAGTGCATCGATGACCTGCACAACCTCGGCGGCGTAACTGCGTTGCACCACTTGTTGCGCGCGCCATGCGCTGCGTTCGCCATCGCCCCACGCCTGGCCAGGAGTACCGATCGGATAATCGAGCTGCGTTGTCATGATCGAGCCGGGTTGCCAAAGAGCGTCCAAGGGTAAGCGCTCGCCGCGCAGAAAGAAAAAGCCCGCATTCTCAAGATACCTAGAGCATCAGCGCTGGCGGCCACTGTATGGCAATAAGGTGTGGGATGGCATCGCGAACCAAGAACTCTTCGATCAGCGCGGGCAGAAGTGCAAGCAGCCAGTCGGCAATCTCCTGCTCCTGCTCCTGCGGCAGAGTCTGCCAGCAGACACGTTGTGCCTGGACTTCGCGCATGGTCTTGGCTGCACTCGGTAACGCGGTGGACGCGGCGATCTCCAGGTTCTCGAGCAGTTAGCTGGCAAGCACGTTCTCGACGACCTCATCGAAGGTCGTCACACCCCATGGCCGGGCCGAACACAGCCCTGTTGTGCTCATTGTGTCCTTGACCGCCGATGGCGATCCGTCAAGCGTTCGATGCACGATCCCACTAGGTATTGCTGGCCGCGAGGTTGCTCAAGATGCTGCTCGACGCGCGCCTTGAGTTGCCGCTCTTGCTCGATGCGCCCGGCCTGGGCCTTGCCCGGCGGTCCGGCCTGCCGCTTCGTTGCGCACGCGTCGCGCAACCCGTGCATAGCGCTATCGCATCTGCGCTCTGGACCAGGCATCGCACGCGGGCGGGCGCGTTGTCGGTCTTGTGATTCGCTGCCGAGACCGTTCTGAGCACTCGCCTCATCGCGTTGCAGATTCTGCAAGGTCTGCAAATTCTGCCGACGCCAGACTGTTTGATCACCAGAGGCGGAAAATTTGCACTGCAATCGATGGCGAGCACGTGCAGGTCTGCAAAAATTTCCTGGGCACTTGTAATGCGTTTTGCATCAACCAGTTATGGACTTGGCAGCGCGAACAGTGCAGCGATCGCGTGTGCCGATGTCATTTGCGTGCAATCGATTGCTTGTCGGCGCGTGCGCTTCGTGGGCTTGCGCCTTAAAAAAGCAGGCCCTGCGCCGTGACGGCGCAGGGCCTGCATCCCCTGAATCAATGACGGCATGCTATTGCATGCCCAACCGTTGACTACGCGGATTCTTCCTGCGGCTTGGCCTGCTTGGACCGCCCGCCCTTGCTGCCGATACGCGACATATGATCGCGATCGCGGCTCACGGCCTGGCCACCCTTACGACCGGCTTCGCGTGCCTCGTCGCTGGTGAATTCGTGCGCATTACCGCTGGCGTGTGCAGCCTTGCCACCGCTGCTGGCCAGCACGCGACGCTTCTCCGGGTCCAATGCGGCAAAGCCACGCCGGCTACGAGTACTGTTCTGTCCGTCTTCCACTGTGCCTCCTCTCGATGCATCGGGTACGTCATTCGGTGAGGGGCTTAACGCAACATTCGTGCCAACCCAAAACACAGGCCAAATGGGGGCAGACGAGCACATGCAGGAAAAAACGGCTGCGCTCGCTGCGCAAATCTTGCACACCTCACGCGCCTGGAGCCGCCGCATCACGCTGCAGGATGGGTAGCGCTACCAAAAATGACGAAACAGATGTCGCCAACGACAGGTCGGCCGCGGCGATAGCGCGTACCGACGGACGAGCGTCCACGACGGGAGCCACGATTCGGACCAGCATGGTCTGCGCTACATCCTGCCGTGTCGGATGGTTGATGCACCCTGCACTGCAGGGACTGACAGAACGAGCCGTCGTCAGTTGCGCGCAGCCGGCATGCAGGATCGGCTTGAGTGCGCAATGCCTGCTCTAAGCGCAACTGACAAAACGATTGTGCAGCCGCCAGGCGGGCGCGGCCGGTGCGAGGAATCGGCATGTACCACGCGCACCTTCGGTTTTGAGCGCGCCGTCCACACCTACCTGACGACTGCTCGCTGAGGTTTTCAGCCGCTCCAAACCGCCTCAGCGTGTCCGGTGGCCGCTGATCGTTGTGTCTTCAAGCTGGCTGACCGATCAGCGGTCAGCGATAAGCAGTCAAAACCACACACACCCAGCATCGGCGGATAAGCCTGCTCGAGCAAAATCGCTCGCGTCGTGCTGCAATTAGAACGTGCGCACGCTAGACAGCACACGCATCATGCAGTGCGCCACGATGCGCCGCGTAGCGCTTACCCCACTGCCTGTGTTGCAGTACCGCACCAAAGCGATCGTCGCAGGCCACCGACGCTTCGGACAACGCATCGCCCACCAGCAGCAGGGTCGGCAGACCGGGCAACAGCGCTGCCGCGGCATTGCCCAGGTCGCCCAGTGTGGTCAGCCTGCGCTGCTGCTCCGGCCGCGTGGCCGCCTGCACGATGGCGGCCGGCGTGCTGGCCGGCAGATGCGCCAGCAACGCCGTCGCTAGCGCGTCTGCACGGCGCAACCCCATATAGATGCCGAGGGTTGTGCCGCTGGCCGCCAGCGCGCCCCAGTTCGGCTCACCATGGTCGTGCGTGTGCGCGGTGACAAACGTGATGCCGTGGCAATGGCTGCGATGTGTCAATGACACTTCCAGCGACGCTGCGGCGGCAAACGCGGCGCTGACGCCATTGATCACCTGCACGCCCACGCCGGCGCGTCGCAGAAAACCGATTTCTTCGCCCGCACGGCCGAACAACAACGCATCGCCGCCTTTGACGCGGACGACGCGCAAGCCCTGCAACGCATAACGCCGCATCAGCCGGCAGATAAACTCCTGCGGCGTGGAGCGGCAACCACCGCGCTTGCCCACGCGGATCACGCGCGCCTGCGGTGCCAGCGTGACGATGTCGGGGTTGGCCAGGTCGTCGAGCAACAGCACCTGCGCCACTGCCAGCGCCTTGACCGCCTTGATGGTGAGCAGCTCCAGATCGCCGGGACCGGCCGACAACAACACCACATCACGCGCGCAGGAAGGTGTGACTGACATGAGAGATCTCGCAGTGTGTGGAGGGATGAGGTGCATCAGGCCAGCCGCGGTTGGCGGCACAGCCTGGTCAGTTGCGGAACGCAGGAACCGCAGACGGTGCCGCAGCCCAGGCGTTGCTTGAGCTGCGCCACGTCGGCGCCATCGTCGATGGCCGCATGAATCGCGGCGGCCGACACCTGCATGCAGGTACACACGATCGGGTCGCTGGGCGCGGAAGGCGTCGGTGCGAACACGGCCAGCCGTGCACCCCGCCAGGGCTTGCCGGCCAAGGCGACCGTCAGCAGCGACTGATTGGCATCGCTGGGGTATGCGGCAGTCAACAGCAGGCCATCGATATGGCTCTGCCCGTCCTGTGTGCGCCAGCCAACGCGGCGCATCAATCCGCGGCGCAGATCGCGGTATTCCAGGACGTCGGCGCCGGCCGGCAACTGCAGCGCAGCCACCAGACGATCGATCCAGGCAGGATCGGGCGCGCGCTCACAGGCCGCATGCAGCACCGCCCACTGCCCACCGGCATCGGCCAAGGGTTCGGCATGCAGACGCAAGCTCGCGTAGCCGCACTCGCGCAGCAGCGGTTGCAGTGCCTGCTGCAATGCCAACGCATCACCGCGGCGTGCCGCCAGCAGATGCCAGCCGAACGCCGCCTTCTCCACGCGTACTGCCGCGTGTTTGAGCTCCGGCTGGTGCGAGCGCGCATCCACCGCCGACGTGCTGACCTCGTTGATGCCGCCGCTGGACAGCGTCTGCCCGCTCCAGTGCATTGCGGCAAAGACGGTTCCGGAGCGCAGTTCGTCCGACAACTCCAGCGGCAGCACCAGCGCACCACGCTTGCTGGCCACCTGTACCAATTCGCCAGCCACCAGCCCGCGGCGTACGGCATCGTCCGGGTGCATGCGCAATGACGGTTCCGGGCTGTGCGCATAGGCCGCGGCTACGCGCCCGGTGCGCGACATGCCATGCCATTGGTCGCGCAGGCGACCGGTGAGCAGGCGCATCGGAAAGCGTGCCGAGGTGGCTTCTGCCACCTTGCGATACGGCGTTGCATGAAACCGCGCACGGCCATCGGCAGTGGCGAACACTCCATCGGTGTAGCGCCGTGCCTGCCCTTGCATGGCCCCTGCGGGAAACGGCCATTGCTGCGGGCCATTGTCCAGCACTGCGTAATCCAGGCCACCGATGTCCAGGTCGCGCCCTACCGTCAGCGCACGATGCTCATCGAAGACCTGTGCGGTGCTGTCGAATGCAAACAGGCCGGCGCCTGCGGCGGGCGCCAGCAGTGCCTCCAGTCGACGCGCAACTTCGTTGGCAATCCACCAATCGGCACGCGCCTGCCCCGGCGCTTCCACTGCCTTGCGCACGCGGGTGATGCGGCGTTCGGAGTTGGTCACCGTGCCGTCCTTCTCGCCCCAGCTGGCCGCCGGCAGCAAGACGTCGGCATAAGGCACGGTGTCGGTGCCGGAGAAGGCATCCTGCACGATCACCAGTTCGGCTTGTTCCAGCGCGGCGCGAATGCCGGCCACTTCCGGCATCGAATGCACGGGGTTGGTACAGACGATCCACACTGCCTTCAAGGTGCCGGCGCGCAGGCGCTCGAACAACTCCACCGCCGGCGTGCCGGGGTTCGGCGAGATGCGCCCCGCCGGCACGCCCCAGAGCTGCTCCACTTCGGCACGATGCTCCGCGTTGCCGATCTCGCGGTGCGCCGCCAGCATCGTCGCCATGCCGCCTACTTCGCGCCCGCCCATCGCATTGGGCTGGCCGGTCAGCGAAAACGGCCCCGCGCCCGGCTTGCCGATCTGACCGGTGGCCAGATGCAGATTGATCAACGCAAGATTCTTGTCGGTGCCGTGCGCCGACTGATTCAAGCCCATGCAATACAGCGACAGCGCCGCCGGGCTGCGCCCGAACCACTCGGCCGCCTGCACCAGGTCCTCGTGCGAGATTCCGCAGATCTCGGCGCTCATGCGCGGGGTGTACTCGCGCAACATCCGCTTGAGGGCATCGAACTCCTGCGTGCTCGCCGCAACGAAACGCGCATCCACCAGACCCTCCCAGATCAGGTGATGCAGCATGCCGTTGAACAAGGCAACGTCGGTACCGGGTTCGATTGCAAGGTGCAGGTCGGCCATGGCCGCGGTATCGGTGCGCCGCGGATCGATCACGATCCAGCGAATGTCCGGGTTGCGTGCGCGTGCGTCTTCGAGCCGGCGAAACAGCACCGGATGCGCGTACGCCATGTTGCTGCCGGCAAACAGCACCGTGTGCGCCAGCTCCAGATCTTCATAGCAGGTCGGCGGGCCATCGGCACCGAGCGCAAGCTTGTACCCGGTGACCGCGCTGGACATGCACAGGCGCGAATTGGTATCGATGTTGTTGGTGCCGAGCAGGCCCTTGGCCAGCTTGTTGAAGACGTAATAGTCCTCGGTGAGCAGCTGCCCGGACAGATAGAACGCCACCGAATCCGGGCCATGTTCCTTGACGATGGCAGCCAGCTTGCTGCTGACATGCTGCAGGGCCTGATCCCAGCTCACCGGCGCACGCGGTGCCTGCCGATGCCGGCGCAACTCCGGCGCAAGCACACGCCCCTGCGTGCTTGCAACGGTCTGCGGCAACGCCAGACCCTTGCTGCACAGACGGCCGTGATTGGCCGGATGCAGCGGGTCGCCTTCGATGCCCACGATGCGCTCGCCATCGGCGTCGTGCTCGCTGTGGATCAGCACGCCGCAACCCACACCGCAGTAGCAACAGGTCGAACGCGTGATGCGATGCATCGGCGCTGCCATGTGCGACTGCGCTGCCGTGGCAGACGACGCGGCCTGCAGGCCTTCGCTCATGTCGCCGGCTCGGTCACGGCATCCGGCTGCGACACCGGCTGCAACACGATCCACACGGCATCGGCTTCCACCTTGACCGGGTAGCGCGGCGCGCAGCCCACGTCCGGTGCGTGGGCCTGCCCGCTCTGCAAGCCGATCGCCCAGCCATGCAATGGGCAGGTCACGGTGTCGCCGGCCACGATCCCTTGCGACAACGGCCCGCCCTTGTGCGGGCAACGGTCGCGCAGCGCAAACACCTGGTCGCCGGCAGTGCGGAAGATGGCGATCGGCGGCAGCCCATCGACTTCCAGCACGCGTGCGCCCAGTGCCGGCAGGTCCTGCAATGCGCACACGCGCACCCATGCGGCGTTGTGCATGCTCATTCCTCCACCGTTGCGGCTGGCGCGGCGATGCGCAGCGGTTGGTATTCCTGGCGCCGCTCGCCGGCGATGCGCGCCTTCCAGGGATCGACCAGGCCTTCCAGCGAATACAACAGCCGCTCGTACAGCGCACGCCGGTTGGCGGCGTCGTCGACTACCTGCGCACGGATGTAATCCAGCCCCACGCGTGCGATGTAGTGCACGGTGCGATCCAGGTAATAGGCCTGTTCGCGATACAGCTGCAAAAACGCACCGGTGTATTCGCGTACTTCCTCAGCTGTGGTCACCTTGACCAGGAAGCGCGCAACCTCGGTCTTGATGCCGCCATTGCCGCCAACATGCAGTTCCCAGCCCGACTCCACCGCGATGATGCCCACATCCTTGATGCCGGATTCGGCGCAATTACGCGGGCAACCAGACACCGCCAGCTTCACCTTGTGCGGGCTCCACATGTTGGCCAGCATGGTTTCCAGATCGATGCCCATCTGCGTGCTGTTCTGGGTGCCGAAGCGGCAAAACTCGCTGCCCACGCAGGTCTTTACCGTGCGGATCGACTTGCCGTAGGCATGACCGGACGGCATGCCCAGATCGCGCCACACATCCACCAGATCTTCTTTCTTGACGCCAAGCAGATCGATGCGCTGGCCGCCGGTCACCTTGACCATCGGCACCGCGTACTTGTCGGCGACATCGGCAATGCGGCGCAGCTCGCTGGCGTTGGTCACCCCGCCTTTCATCTGCGGAATCACCGAGAAGGTGCCGTCTTTCTGGATGTTGGCGTGTGCGCGCTCGTTGATGAAACGCGATTGCGGGTCGTCGATGGCTTCATGCGGCCAGGTCGAGAGCATGTAGTAGTTGATCGCCGGCCGGCAGGTGGCGCAGCCATTGGGCGTGCGCCACTCCATGAAGGCATAGGCCTGTGCGTGGGTCAGAAGCTTGTGTTCGCGAATGGCACGGCGCACTTCGCCATGACTCAAGTCGGTACACGCGCAAACCGCCTTGGTTTTCGGGGTTTCCTGGAAGTTGGAACCCAGGCAGTTCATCAGGATCTGTTCGACCAAGCCGGTGCACGAACCGCAGGAACTGGCCGCCTTGGTGTGCTTTTTCACCTCGTCCACAGTGAACAGGCCTTGCTCACTGATCGCTTTGACAATCGTGCCCTTGCACACGCCGTTGCAACCGCAGACCTCATCGCTGTCGGACATCGCGCTGGCACGGTCCTGGCCGCCGGTGCCCGAGTCGCCCAACGCGCTCTCGCCGAAGATCAGTTGGTCGCGTTGCGCCTGGATCGGCGTGCCGTCCTTGAGCAACTTGAAGTACCAGCCGCCATCGCTGGTGTCGCCGTACAGGCACGCCCCCACCAGCACGTCGTCGCGGATCACCAGCTTTTTATAGACGCCGCCGGCCGGGTCGGACAGCACGATTTCTTCGCAGCCATCGCCGCCCATGAAGTCGCCGGCCGAGAACAGGTCGATGCCGGTGACCTTGAGCTTGGTCGATGCCACCGAGCCGCGATAGATACCGATGCCAAACTGCGCCAGATGGTTGGCGCAGACCTTGGCCTGCTCGAACAACGGCGCGACCAGGCCATACGCAATGCCACGATGGTTGGCGCACTCGCCCACCGCATACACGCGCGGGTCGAAACTCTGCAGGCTGTCGTTGACCACGATGCCGCGTGAGCAATGGATGCCGGCTTCTTCGGCCAGCCGCGTGTTCGGGCGGATACCGGCGGCCATCACCACCAGATCGGCGGGGATCTCGCTGCCGTCGGCAAACTTCACTCCGATCACTTCGCCCTGCGCATTGCCCAGCAGCGCGCTGGTGACGGTATTGAGGCGGAACTCCAGCCCGCGTGCGCGCAGTGCCTGTTGCAACAGGTTGCCGGCCACCGGGTCGAGCTGGCGCTCCAGCAACCAGCCGGCCAGGTGCACTACGGTCACGTCCATGCCACGTACTTTCAACCCGTTGGCCGCTTCCAGACCGAGCAGGCCGCCACCGATCACCACCGCATGCTGTCTGCTGCGCGCGGTGTCGATCATGGTGCGGGTGTCCTGGATATCGCGATACCCGATCACGCCTTTCAACGTATTGCCAGGAATCGGCAGCACGAACGGCACCGAGCCGGTGGCGATCAACAACCGGTCGTACTCGGCTTCGGTGCCATCGGCGGCGATCACGCGGCGGCGCACGCGATCGATGCGCGTCACTTCCTTGTTCAAGTGCAGATGGATGCCGTTGTCGCGGTACCACTGCAGCGGATTCAACACGATGTCGTCGAACTCCTGCTCGCCGGCCAACACGGGCGAGAGCAGGATACGGTTGTAGTTGGGATGCGGCTCGGCCCCGAACACGGTGATGTGATACATGCCCGGCATCAGCTTGAGCAGTTCTTCCACGGTGCGGATGCCGGCCATGCCGTTGCCGATGACGACGAGTCTGGGTTGCTTCATTGCCTGGATTCCTGTCGACATGTCAGACGCGCGCCGCGCCGGCGGTAGACCATTCGCTGCGCCACTGGGTCTTGACCCCGGCCAGCAGTGCCCAGCCACCCAGAGCGAAAGCGGCGAACAGCCACATGCCTAATGCATAACTGCCGGTGTGTTGCTTGAGCACACCCAGGCTCGCGGCCAGCGCAAACCCGCCGATGCCGCCGGCCATGCCGATCAAGCCGGTCATCACCCCGATGTCCTGGCCAAATCGCTGCGGCACCAGCTGAAAAACAGCGCCATTGCCAGCACCAAGGCACAGCAAGGTCAGTACGAACAACGCCAGCGTGAGCGTGGCCCCACCCGCACCGAACCCGGCAATGCCCACCAGCACGGCCACCAGCAGATACACCGTCAACAAGGCACGTGTGCCGCCGACGCGATCGGCAATCACGCCGCCGAGCGGGCGCATCACCGAACCGGCTAGCACGCAGGCCGCAGTCGCCCACCCGGCAGTGCGCGCATCGAAGCCGAACTGGTCATGGAAGTAGCCCGGCAACGCGCTCGCAAAGCCGGAAAACCCGCCAAAGGTGATCGCGTAGAAAAACATGAAGCGCCATGCATCGCGGTTGCCCACCAGCACGCGGCCGTAGTCGGCCCATTGCTTTCGTGCGACCGGTGTTGGCGCTTCCTTGGCAATCGACGCAAACACGATCAGCGTCAGCACCAAGGGGATGCACGCCAGTCCAAATACGTTTTGATAGCCGAATGCGGCGGCCAGCATCGGCGCGAACAACGCGGCCAGCACCGTGCCGGAATTGCCTGCACCGGCAATGCCCATCGCAGTGCCCTGATGCTCGGGCGGATACCAGCGCGATGCCAGCGGCAATGCCACTGCAAACGAGGCGCCGGCAATGCCGAGCAGCACACCCAATATCAACACCTGCCCCATGCTGTTGACGCCCAGTTGCCAGGCACCGAACAACGCGGCGATGACGGCGAGCTGCGCGAGTAAGCCGGCACGCTTTGCACCGACGCGATCGGCAAACATGCCCAGCACCAGGCGCAGCACTGCGCCGCACAGGATAGGCACCGCCACCATCAAGGCGCGCTGCTGCGTATCCAATCCCAGCGCCTGCGCAATCGGCACCTGCAACGGCCCGAGCAGATACCACACCATGAAGCTCAGGTCGAAATACAGGAAGGATGCGAACAAGGTGGGCGTGTGCCCGGATCGCCAGAACGAGCGCTGCATAGAGACCTCTTCGAATGCGATGGCCAAAAAAAAACGGCGCCCCTCCGGTAAACCGGAAGGACGCCGTTGTCCTGGATGCGTGCGGATCGCCGTTGAACCGCTGCACCGTGTACGTGTTTGTTGCAGGCACGCCGTTGTACCTGCACGTGACTGCCAAGCAATCAACGTGCCAACTTTTTCATCACCGCGTCACATTGCTGCAAGCCATTGAAAAATTGACGTTTCATTGAGTTTCGCGAGAATGCTTCGCGGCTTTCTGGTGGGCCGATGCGGCTCGCCACTCCCGTCTTTCGTGCGGCTACGCACCAATAGCGTGCGCCGGCCATCCAGGTTGCTACCTAGGCAAGATCAACATGCTGCACGCATCGTCTGCGCCGCAGCGAAGCCGTGGACCTGTAGCCCTGCAAAGAATGCATCTGCGCTATCCGACCACTGTGGTGCAGAAGATGTGTCGATTCGTCACATCCTTGTAAATTCAGGCAAGTGCTGTGTGCGTCGAGGGCGCGGTGCCCTCACCGCTCGCGGGACACGCCGTGAATCCGTCCGTGGAGACTCGGTGGCGGCATCCATGCCGCCACACGGTCCCGCGAGCGGCAAGGACACCACGCCAGACCGTTGGTCGGTCGCTGTATTGAAGAACAACACACCAAACCTCTGCCCTGGTCCTTGCGCGCTTACCGTCGCGGGCCCTTATGCGGCGTGGATGCCGCATAAGGGCCTCCCCGGAAGGATGCACGGCGTGTCCCGCGATGGTGGGCGGGTAAGGGCCCTGCAAGAAAACCGTGTCAGTCGCCTATGGGTGTATCGAACAACCGATTGCGCCGATGATCGCCATCCGGCACAGCCACCCCCACGCGGGCCGCAGCACGGCGATAGTTGTCCAAGCGATGGATGTCGCGCAGCCGCGCGATATCGTCGTCCTGGATGTCGTGCCATCCCCAGCGCTGGAACTGGCGCAGGAACCACTCGCCATCCGATAGCCACGGCATGTTCACCGTGCCGTGGCGATGGAACGCCAGCGCAGTGGCATCGCGCGCTAGACCATCGGCATCTGCATCAGCATCCAGGCACGCTGCCAGATGCGCCGCCGACACCCCGATATGCTGCGGCTCCGCCAACCACTGCGCGCAGTGCGCGCGGTTGTCCGCGGAGGCATCCAGCCAGCGGCACGCTTCCAGCACGCAGGCGGTCAATTGCTCGGTCAGCTCCGGCTGCAGGGCGGCAAACTCACGCCGGCAGGCCAGTACCTTTTCGGGATGACCGGGCCACAGTTGACCGCTGCGGATCACCCGCGCGCCGCTGCCCTGCGCCTGCGCCACGGCCGCCCAGGGCTCCCCGGAGCAGTAGCCATCGATCAATCCACTGGCCAGTGCATCGGGCATCTGCGGCGGTGGAATGCTGAGCACATCGACATCGCGCATCGGGTCCACGCCGCCCGCGGCCAACCAGTAATACAGCCATAACGCGTGCGTGCCGGTGGGAAAGGTCTGCGCAAACACCGCGCGTCGTCCCAGGTTTTTCAGTACCTGCGGCAGCGCCTGGCCGTCGACAAGCGCCTGCGCCAATGCCGGCGCCATGGTGATCGCCTGACCGTTGTGGTTGAGCGTCATCAGCAACGCCATCGGGCACTGCGGCCCGGCAACGCCCAAATCGATGGCATACACCAGGCTGGCCAGCGCATGCGCTGCGTCCACCTCGCCCGCCAGCAGACGGTCGCGCACGCCGGCCCAGGAGGCCTGCCGGTGCAGGTCCAGCTGCAGGCCGTGCACGCGATCCAGGCCCAGCCGGTGTGCGGCAATCAACGGCGCGCAGTCGATCAGCGGCATGTAGGCCACGCGCAATATGGGGAGATCGGCTTGGCTCATCTGTTCATCCCAACAACTCGGCCATGGCCACGATGCGTCGCGCCACTTCGGCCAGCTTGACGCCCTGCTTCATCGCCTGCTGGCGCAGCGCGGCGTACGCATCGGCCTCGCTGAGGCCACGTTTTTCCATCAGCAGACCCTTGGCGCGGTCGATCTGTTTGCGGTCCTGCAAGGCCTGCTGCACATCGTCCAGGCGTTTGCGCATGCTGCTTTCGTGCGCAAACCGGGCCAGCGCCACCTGCACGATCGGCGCCAGCCGCGCCGGCGCCAGGCCATCCACCACATACGCGGTGACACCTGCGCCTACCGCCGCGTGGATCAGCGCGTCGTCGCCATCGCCGGAAAACATCACCACCGGGCGCGGCGCATGGGTGTGCAGCATCGACAACTGCTCCAACGTGTCGCGCGACGGCGAATCCACGTCGATCACCACCACATCCGGCTGCTGGCTCTGCACCGCATGCAGCAACGCACCGACCGATGCCACATCGTCGAGCACCGTGTAGCCGGCGCGCGTCAACGCCTGGCGCAGTTCGCCAATGGGCTTTTCGGTATCGTTGACCAGCAAAACACGCATTGGCGGCGGCGAGGCGTGTGGACGTGACCCGATGGTGCCATGCAACATGCCGTTGGTGCGAGTCATCATTTTGGAGTGGGCCTGATGCCGTTGTTCCCGTTGTTCGCAAATCTGCAGGGGCGTGCCGTGCTGGTGATAGGCGGTGGCGAGGTCGCCACGCGCAAGGTGCTCGCGCTGCTCAAGGCAGGCGCGCAGATCCGCCTGTATGCGCACGCGCTGTCGCCCGAGCTTGCGGAACTGATGCAGGCCGGGCGCTTCGAGCAGCTGGGCGGGGAGTTCGATCCGGCCTGGATCGACACGGTCTGGCTGGTGGTCGCGGCCACCGACGACACCGACTTGAACCAACGCGTCGCTGCGGCCGCGGGGGCGCGTCAGCGGCTGGTCAACGTGGTGGATGATGCCGAGCTGTCCACGTACCAGGTGCCGGCGATCGTGGATCGCGACCCGCTGGTCATCGCCATTTCATCGGCCGGTGCGGCGCCGATGCTGGCACGCCGCCTGCGCGAGCGGCTTGAGCGCGAGCTGGATGCATCGGTGGGCCGCTTTGCTGGTTTGTTTGCGCGCCATCGCGAGCGTATCCGCAGCCAATTTCCCGACATGAACCGGCGCAGGCGTTGGTTCGATCGCGTGATCGATGGGCAGGTGCCGTTGCTGCTGCAGGCCGGCGAGGATGCCGCAGCCGAAGCTGCGTTCAACGCGGCATTGGACGACGCTGACACCGTCCCGGCGCGCGGCAGCGTGCAGCTGGTCGGCACCGGCCCCGGCGATCCAGGGCTGCTGACCTTGAAGGCGTTGCGTGCAATGAATCTGGCCGATGTGCTGCTTATTGGCGCGGACGTGCCCGACGCGATCCTCGAGCTGGCACGCCGCGACGCCTCGCGGCGCGCACTGCCGCCCGAGCCTCAGGCACAGCACGCATTGCTGCTGGAACTGGCAAGCGAAGGCCTGCATGTCGTCGCGCTGCGCAGCGGTACCGGCTACTGCCCTACGGCAGCAGCAACGATCGAAGCCGCACTGCAGGAACGCGGACTGGCCTGCGAGCGCGTACCAGGCATTTGCACCGAACGGTGCAAGCGGCTCACGCCGTGACCAAGAGCGGTTAACAGGAACGTCTACGCAGCACCCAAGCGGCGCGGTCGGTGCTCGGAGTGCGTATGTATCTCTACATGCACTCAGCTTCCGGTGTGCCGTCCCCACTCGCCTGACGACTGCTCACCACATTTTTAGCCGCTTCAATTCGCAAGCAGACTGCGGCCGTGTCGGTGCTGGGCAGACCGCAGGACGAGCGCTTACCGCATTCTGTCCCTGTGTCGGCCCATCACGCGCATGCAGCAACGGCGCATATAAGACGTCAACTCACTCCTTCGGAAACCGCTTGCGCGCACTGTCGCGCACATCGATATCGAAGGTCACGTGCAACGCCATGTGTTCTGCATGCCCGGCGCCCGCATCGAAACTGAAGCTCAATCCCTCGCGGCTCGGAAGTTGGCGGGCGTGTTGTTCCAAAGCGTCGCGCGGCACCAGCAATTGCCAGTGATCGGTGGCGCAATTGCATGCAGCGTGACCGCCGGTCAGGCTGACGCTATGCCGCACCAACCGCGCGCCCTGCCCGCTTGGCAAGCGGCTGAGATTGTCGACGCTGCGCCCGGCAAGCAAAACAGCCAGTTCGTCTTCGTCGATACGGAACCGCACGTTCTGACCTTCAATCTGGATTTTCATGAATGAGCTGACTCCACTGCTCGGGCGTATTGCAATTGACGAACGCGGCGCGTTCGCTGTCTGTGACAGCCACGCGATGGCACTGCAGTGAACGTTGCAGGGCGCGCAGCGAGCGTGACGAGGCCGCACCGTGCATCAACGTCGACAACGCTTCACGCACAGTGGCGTCGATGCATAGGCGCATCGGCAACATCTGCTCGTCGAAAGTGACACAGCGCTGCTGCGCGGGTGTCAGTAGCCGCGCGATCAACTGCGTGGACAGCAGCGGCATATCCACCGGCACCACCACCAGCGTGGTCAGATCGGCGACCTGATCGATCACGCTGACCAACCCGCCGAGCGGCCCCAGATCCGGATGCGTGTCGGCGATGCCGTCATAGTCCGGGCGCTGGCCGCTGATCAGCACATCCTGCGCACCCGCATCGCGCAGCAGCGCCTGCATCTGCACAATCAATGGACGCCCGCGCCAAAGCAGCATGGCCTTGTCCTGCCCCATCCGCGACGAGCGGCCGCCGGCCAGCACCACACCGGTCCATGGAGATGCGGCGCTCATGCCGTGCACGCGCCTGTCGTGCGGTCCGCATGCCGGCTCATGCCATCAACACCGGTGCTGCCGGCTGCAGATGGCCCAGCCCGAACACCTCCGCGGTCGTATGTGGCGCAGCTGCGTCGTCCTGCGGCTCCAGCACCGCCCAGACATTGGCCTGCAGCAAGGGCGCCACCCGGAACGATTCCTGCTGCGGCAGGATCTGCACACACAGCGCGCCCAGCGCGTTGCAGTACAAACGCGCACGCAGATACTGGCGCCAGATCGGCCGCGCTTGCAGCGGCGTCTCCAATTCCACGCGCAGGCCGCGCTCGTCCGGCATGCCCAGTAATCCGCGCAAGGCCGGTTCGACAAAAAACCGGAGCCCGGCCGCGCTGGCCATTGGATTGCCCGGCAAGCCCACGTATAACACGCCGTCGGCAAACCGTGCCAGCAACACCGGCTTGCCCGGTCGCACGGCGACCTTGTGAAACAGCAGGCACGCTGCGTGCCGTGCCAGTGCATCGGGCACAAAGTCATAGCGACCACGCGACACCGCACCCGTACTCAAGATCACGTCGGCGCCAGCGTTGCGCGCCTGTGCAAGTGCGGCGTCGAACGCCGCATCGTCGTCACCCACCTGCCCTTGCCACACCAACTCCGCGCCCGCTGCGTGCACCTGGCTGCGCAGATAGCTGCTGGTGCCATCGCGGATCTGTCCGGGTTGCAGCGGTTGCGTGGGGTCGCTGATCAACTCGCGGCCGGTCGCGATCAGCGCAACCCGTGGTCGCCGCACGACCCGAACTTGCGCGCATCCCAGACCGGCCAGCAACATCAAATGCGCACCACGCAGCACGGTACCCGCAGCGATCACGACATCATCCAGCCGCACATCTTCCCCACGGCAGCGGATGTGCTGCCCCGCGCGTGCATCGGCACGCAGCCGGATGCGGCTGGGGCGTGCGTCGTGGTACGCAAGAACATCTACCTGCTCGATCGGCACCACCGCATCGGCATGCGCAGGTACGCCAGCGCCGGTCATGATCTCCCACGCCGCACCCAACTCCGCCGCACCGGCATCTGTCCCTGCTGCGACCGTGCCCGCTACCACATGCTCGCTGCCTGCTGCAGCACCAAGCCCCTGTGTGGCGATGGCAAACCCATCCATGGCGCTGTTATCGAATGGTGGCAGCTCGGCCGGGCTCGACAACGCCTGCGCAAGTACACGGCCCTCGGCATCGGCGCTGTCCACCCACTCGCTGGCTAGCGTGGCGACCTGCTGGTGCACGATGGCAAGTGCTTCGGCGTAGCTGATCATGAGCAATGCGATGCCGACCGGTGGATGACCTGGCTAGGATACCGGCCTGCAGCGTGGCCGGTACAGCGTGGGCAGTGGCGTTCTGGTAGCGCCATAACCTGGGCGCCGCGATCGAGCTGCCTCTATAGCGCGCTGGTTGGTAATCCTGCGTCTATCCTCAGCAATGTCTTGGTCCTGCTGACCGTAAGCACCGGTGATGTGCCGCAGCGGATCAAACATCGTCGGCTGGACGGAATGACTGAGGAGTGGCTGGCGGAGCCTCTGAGTGTCGACTGCACAAACAGGCATCGACTGAAGGATCAACGCACGTGCAGTGCATGATCTGCAGTGCAGTTCCAACTGGAGTACAGCGCAATGTCAAAGAAGGATGCTGAAGCCGCATCTCCGTACCCCATGCTCATTCGCAGGCGTCGTAGCGCGACGGCATGATTGACTTAGCACAGCAACCAGCTGGTAACTGGACGCATGGCGTAGCCGTTTCCGTTACGTCTTGCCAACCGTATGCACAGCCTTCTTCGCTGCTGCTTTGCCAGCGTTTGCGGAACTGCCTGCCGGCGTGCGCGTTGCATTTTTCTTTTTCGCCACCGCTACCGTAGCGGACTGCTTCGCAGCGCGCTTTGAACCGCTTTTCGCCGCGGTCTTTGCTGCCGGTTTGCGCACTGGCGTTTTTTTCGTCGCCCCACGTTTGCGCGTCGTCGATGCGGTTTCATCGCTCGCCATGGTCTCGGCGATCGCGTCCGGTACCCGCACGCTGATCCAGGTAGGCGCGTGATCGCTGGCCTTTTCCAGGGCCCGCACCCATCTGTCTACGCCCGCATCCTGCAAGCCGGCCGCCAATGCGCGATTGAGCAGTAGATGATCGATACGCAGCCCGCGATCACGCGCAAAATGCTGGCGAAAATAATCCCAGAACGTATAGATCGGCGCATCGCCATGCACCGCCAGCAGACTATCGGTCCAGCCCTGCTCCAGCAGCGCCTGGTACGCCTGCCGGCTTTCCGGTTGCAGCAATGCATCCTTGCGCCAGCCCTTGGGGTCGTAGATGTCCGCATCGGTCGGCACGACGTTGAAGTCGCCGATCAAGGCCACCGGATGCGGCAACTCCACCAACGTCTTCGCATGCCGGATAAGACGCTGAAACCAAGCCAGCTTGTAATCGAACTTCGGACCAGGCTGCGGGTTGCCGTTGGGCAAATACAGACACGCCACCACCACCCCATGAATCGCCGCTTCCAGATAGCGACTCTGGGTGTCGCTCGGGTCCCAGGGCAGGCCACGGCGAATCTCGACAGGGTCGGCGCCGCGCGCCAACAAGGCAACGCCATTCCAGGCGCGCTGTCCCTGCCAGATCACACCGTAGCCAGCATCGCGAACCGCCTGCTCCGGAAACGCCTCTTGTGTGGCTTTCAACTCCTGCAGACCCACAATATCCGGCTGCTCGCGCGTGAGCCATTCCAGCAGGTGCGGCAACCGGCTGGCGATTCCGTTGACGTTGAAGGTGGCGATCTTGCGTGTGGTGCTTGCCATGGAAATGCCCGCTTGTTGCGCGCTCGATGAAATCGCAGCATGGCGGCGGTCACATGAAGGCGATGCCCAAGCGAGGTGAAGCTGCCGCGCAGGCATGCACGGGCGCACACGCCTCGCCGCACGCGCCCGACCATGACAGGCGAGGCATCAAGCCAGGCGTGCAAGAAGGTGCCAGTTTCGCCTCCACCGGTCTGCTACCACGCCTGGAAGACCGGCGTTTGGCGATGCGGTCGCACACACAACCATACGATGCCCCCGCACGCACCACGCAACGCACCGCGCTTCACCGAGTCGAAACCGGATACGTGCATCACGAACAAGCAGCAGCATGAAGACGAAACCAGCGCCGAGGCAGTACTGACGCAGCGCCGCTTTCAATCACGCAAGACATGCACATCGATCGATAGGTCGCACCACCTCATGCGTTATCGCCCGCGATTGGCAACCGAGCAGCGACGATTTCACGCCCCAGGGTCTGCTGGTCCCAGCTGATTGGCGGCCAGAATTTCATCGACCCGTTTGGCAATCTGCGCGGCCTCTTCCTGCGACTGGGCAGCAGCAGTAATTTTTTCGGCACGTGCGTGGAACACGTCCCAAAAATCGTCCGGATGCTGGCTGCGAATCTCGGGCAAGTGTTCTGCCAGCTGTTTCAACTGCGCATCGATATCGGGTGTCATCGAGATCTCCTTCTGTAGCCAAACGCGGCTGATAAGACGTGGCGAAGAATGCTCAGGTGGATTCGGACGGCGCACAACTTGCGCGTTGACGCGAACACGCAGATTCCAGAGACCGTCCGCATCTGTCTGACGAACATCCAACGCAAGACCATTTCGCTACGCTACCGCCGCCTGGGTGAGCCTGATGACAATGCAGCACGCCACGTCATCGGCAGAAACGAAAATCCGCAGTGCTACGGACGTACCAGCGCTGCAATCTCGCGCGGGAAATCTGCGCGTTGGCAATCCAGGCAGTGATTGGCCCTGGTTCCTAGTAACTTGCGCGCTCCGGCCAACAGCGTCGGGTTGTTGTTGAGCTCGTGATTGAACGCAAGGTCCAGCCACTTCGCGATGCTGATCGATCTGCTCTAGTTGATCGTCGGAAGCGTGCCGCAGAATTTCTGCGCCAGGTGCGGGCCACACCTGAAGAAGACTTCGTACAGTCATCGCCAAGATGGCGTTGTAAAGGGTTCTTCGACATCGCGCTCGAAGGCCAGAGGATCGGCCTGGGTACGCTCGATTCCCGCCGCCAGCCGCTGCACATCAAACCCCTGATGTTTGCGCGACAATGGCGCCATGAGCAGCCATGACCTCTCCCCCGCCGATGCGCGTGCACGCGCCCTGCAAGGTGCCTTATTGATCGATATCCGGCACCTGCATGAGCGCGCCAGCGGCCAGGCCGAAGGTGCGTTGGCGATTGCGCAACACGATCTTGAAACTGCCCCCACCCAGCATTTGCCCGACCAAGCACGCGAAATCCTGTTGATCTGCCAGAGTGGCAAACGCTCCGCGCACACGGCCGAGGTCTTGCGTGCACAGGGATACATGCAGGTGGCATCGGTGCTGGGAGGGACCACTGCATGGCTGAGCGATGGCCTGCCGTTGGTGCGCCCGACGCTGCCGGCGGACGAGCAGGATTTTCTTGAGCGCTATTCGCGGCATCTGCGCTTGCCCCAGGTCGGCCTGCAAGGCCAGCAGCGGCTGGCACGTGCGCGCGTGCTGCTGATCGGCGCTGGCGGGCTGGGCTCGCCGGCTGCGTTTTATCTCGCTGCCGCAGGCGTAGGCCACCTGCGCCTGGCCGACGACGATGTCGTCGACCGCAGCAATCTGCAGCGGCAGATCCTGCATACCGAAGACAGCGTCGGCACTGCCAAGGTTGACTCGGCGGTACAGCGGATCGGCGCGCTCAATCCCCGCGTGCACGTCGAGGCGGTACAGACACGCGTGACCGCCGACAACGTGGAAGCGTTGTTGCAGGATGTCGATGTGGTGGTCGATGGCGCCGACAACTTTGCGGCGCGCTATTTACTCAACGATGCCTGCGTCAAACTCGGCAAGCCACTGGTCTACGGCGCGGTGCAACAGTTCGAAGGCCAGGTGAGCGTGTTCGATGCCGGCCGCAATCGCGGGCAGGCGCCGTGCTACCGCTGCCTGTTCCCCGAGCCGCCGCCGCCGGAATTTGCGCCCAGCTGCGCGGAAGCCGGCGTACTCGGCGTGCTGCCGGGCGTGATCGGGCTGTTGCAAGCCACCGAAGCGCTCAAGTTGCTGCTTGGCATCGGCAACAGCCTGAGCGGCCGCCTGCTCAGCTTCGACGCGCTGTCGATGCGGTTTCGCGAGATCCGCCTGCCGCCGGATCCGCACTGCCCGGTGTGCGCGCCGGGTGTCGCATTTCCCGGTTATGCAGACTACGCGTCCTTTTGCGGCAGCGCAGTCGGCTGAGCGCAGCTTTTGAAGCGGCATTGCAGGTCTGCAACGTCCGATCAGCGCCTTGATCGCGCTAGCGGCGCAGATGCGCCGGCGCGACTCGGCGGCCAATCAACGTCGGTTGACGCGCTAGCGCGTTGAGCGAACCCGCCTGAAGCGCCGGCGTACCACAGCGGCTTTTGCAGCGCGGCGAAGCCAAGCGGCACACGTTCTCCGCAACGCTTACTCCTTACCCTCGCGACAGCAGTGTCGCCGCGCAGACAAGTCATTTAGAGCAGCTAGTAAAACGACGTTGTATCCACCAGGCAGGCGCAACCCGTGCTCGGAATCACTCGTACACACCGATTCTGAGCGCGCCGTCCATACCCACTTGACGACTGCTCACCACGTTGAGTGAGCGGCTCTTGGTCGTATGCCTACAACGCGTACGGAATCACCCGCACGATCTCGCCCGCCTCGAAGCGACGCGCTTGCTCCGGCAGGACGATCAGGGCATTGCTGTCGGCCGCGCCACGCAGCAGATGCGAAGCGTCGCCACGATGCGGCTGCGCGCTCAGACGTCCGTCGGTGCCACATTCCAATCGGCCGCGCAGGAATTCCAGGCGCTCGTGACGTT
The DNA here is from genome assembly GCF_031843525.1 of Xanthomonas sp. WCS2018Noco2-27. Taxonomy (NCBI): domain Bacteria; kingdom Pseudomonadati; phylum Pseudomonadota; class Gammaproteobacteria; order Lysobacterales; family Lysobacteraceae; genus Xanthomonas; species Xanthomonas sp. WCS2018Noco2-27. The sequence continues at coordinate 1,066,055 of NZ_JAVTIK010000001.1, forward strand.
TTTCCCAGGGACTGGCCAGCGCGGCGTGCCACACCGGGCGCGGCTCGCTGCGTCCCTGTAACCCGTCCAGCAACGGCACACCGTAGGCGATCAACGTTGCCAGGACAGATACCGGATTACCCGGCAGCCCCAACACCAGGCAGCGCCCGATCTGCCCCAACACCGCCGGCATGCCCGGACGCATGCGCACACGCCAGAAATGGATCTGCCCCAACTCCTGGATCAGTCCCGGCAGATAATCCTTTTCGCCGGCCGACACACCGCCGCAGGTAATCACCACATCGAAGGCGGCGGCCGCATCTTCCAGCATTGTGCGGATGCGCTGCGGGTCGTCCGGCAAGGTCGGCCACGCGGTCGGCGCATAGCCCAACGCCCGCAGCTGCGCCATCAGCATGTCGCGGTTGCTGTTGTAGATCTGGCCGGGGCCAAGCGGCATGCCCGGCTCCACCAACTCATCGCCAGTGGCCAGCACCGCGATGGTCGGCCGCGGTGCCACCGCCAGTCGCGACATGCCCAGCGCCGCAGCCAGTCCGATACGTGCGGGAGTCAGCACCTGCCCGGTCTGGATTACCAGATCGCCTGCACGCACATCGCTGCCGGCCAAGCGCACCGATGCACCCGCGCTGGGTGTGGACCGGATGGTGACCACGCCGTCGCGTTCCTCGGTGTCTTCCTTGGGTACCACGGTGTCGGCCCCTGCCGGAAGCGGAGCACCGGTGGTGATGCGCAGGCATTGCCCTTCGGCCAGCGTGCCGACCCACTGCTCGCCGGCAAACTGCTCGCCGACAAGGTGTAAGCGCGTCTGCGCGCCAGCCAGATCGGCATGCCGAAATGCAAAGCCATCCATCGCACTGTTGGCGAATGGCGGCAACGCCAGTGGCGCAATCAGGTCGGCGGCAGAGATGCGGCCATCGGCACGCGCGGTGGCAATGTTTTCGTCGGGCGGACGATTAGCACCGGCGACGGCGTGCAGAATCTGCAACGCCTGCGCGTAAGCAATACGGGTGGGATAGTCGTTCATGGCATGAAGGATACCAGCGTGCCATGACTGCTCGGGGCCTACCCCGTCGGCCTGTCATGCAGATGCCGCGTGCGGGCGCATTACCCGCCGCTCGCTAGCCAACACACGCTACTGCAATCCATCGATGCCACGGCGCCGAGGCGCCATGGCATACGGCAAAGATTTACTTGCCCTTGACGTGCCGCATCAGACGCCGCTTGCGCGCAACCTGACGGTCCGAAAGCGTGTTCTTCTTGCCCTCGTACGGATTAGAGCCTTCGCGGAAGATGAAACGCACCGGCGTCCCCACCAGCTTGAAGCGCTTGCGGAAGAAGTTTTCCAAATAGCGCTTGTAGGATTCCGGCAGCACCTTCAATCGCGTGCCGTGCACGATGAACGTCGGCGGATTTGCGCCACCCGGATGCACATAGCGCAACTTGGAGACGTGGCCACGAATGCTCGGCGGCGGATTGGTTTCGTAGGCGATTTCCAGCGCCTGATTCACTTCGCTGGTGCTGAACTCATGCGTGGCCGATGCATGCGCACGATGGATCGCCTGGAACAGCTCGCGCATGCCCGAGCCATGCAGCGCGGAAATCCGTACCGCCTCGGCCCAGCTGACAAAGCCCAGCTTGCGCGACAACAGGTCTTCGGCCTGCGCACGCTGATAGTCGCTCTGTCCATCCCACTTGTTGATCGCCACGACCAGCGCACGGCCAGCGTCCAGGATTGCACCAAGAATGGTCGCGTCCTGATCGGTGACGCCTTCGCCGGCATCGAGCATCAGCACTGCGACCTGGCATTGTTCGATCGCCTGCAGCGTCTTGAACGCGCTGAATTTCTCCACCGCCTCTTCGACCTTGCCCCTGCGACGCAGGCCTGCCGTGTCGATCAAACGGTATTGGCGACCGTCGCGATCCATATCCACTGCGATCGAGTCACGCGTGGTGCCCGGCACTTCCGAGGCGATCATGCGCTCTTCGCCAAGCAGGCGATTGACCAGCGTCGACTTGCCCACGTTCGGGCGACCGACAAAGGCGATACGCACGCGTGCCGGATCGGTATCCAACAACTCGCCGGCACCTTCCGCAGGCAGTCGGGTACCGACTTCTTCGAGCAGTTCGTCGATCCCCTGCCGATGCGCAGCAGACAGCGCAACCACATCGGAGAAGCCGTAGCGCGCAAATTCCGAGCGCACGGTCTCTTCGTCGGTACCGTCGATCTTGTTGATCACCAGCACAGTCGGCCGCGCGAGCTTGCGCAACCAGGCCAGGATTTCGTCGTCCAGCGATGAGGCGCCTTCGCGGCCATCGACCACGAACAGCACCAGATCCGCCTCGCCTGCGGCAGCGCGTGCCTGACGCGCAGTCGCACCGGCCAGGCCTTCCTCGTCGCCGGCGATACCACCGGTATCGACCACGATGAAGGGGCGCTCCTCGTCGAGACGGCAGACGCCGTAGTTACGGTCGCGGGTGACGCCGGGCTGGTCATGGACCAGCGCGTCACGGGTGCGCGTCAGCGCATTGAAGATGGTGGACTTGCCGACATTGGGCCGTCCAACCAGGGCGACCAGGGGCAGCATCGCAAGGTCCTTATTGTGCCAACCGGAAGGCGGTGAGATCGCCGTCGGTGTTTTGTACCAGCAAAATGCCATCGACGACTATCGGCTGCGCCAGCAGCGTGTCGCGTCCAGCGCGAGCGCGCGCGGCCAGTGCACCATCGCTGAGTTTCAGCCAGTGCAGATAACCCTTGTAATCGCCAACCACGGCGTAATCGCCCTGGATGGCCACACCGGTCAGGGAGCGACGCGCCAAGGCAGCCTGCGACCACATCGCCGCACCGCTGCTCTTGTCCAGGCCCCACACCGAACCGGCGTTGTCGGACACCACCACCATGGCGGACGACACACCAACGCCACCGGCGCCGCCGTGATCGCGCGTCCACAGCGGACGGCCGCTCGGGCCTTCCAGCGCGAGCGTTTCGTTCTTGAAGCTGGTGGCATACAGCGTGGTGCCATCCACTACCGGTGCGCCGTCCACGTCGGACATGCGCTCCAGCTCGGTGCGACCTTCCGGCACGCCGATGGCCTGCTCCCACAACGGGCGGCCATCCTGCAGCGCCAGCGCACTCAAGGTGCCGCTATCGTTGCCGACGAACACCACGCCCGGGCCAGTCACGATCGGCGCATTGCCGCGCACCGACAGGGTCGGGCCTTCCTCGGCATGGAACCAGCGACGCTCGCCGGTCGCCGCATCGAAGGCGCTGACGCGACCGTCGTTGCTACGCACCAGTACCAGACTCTGTGCAATGGCAGGCGCGGCGATCACTTCGTTGGGTACCTTGGCGCGCCACTTTTCGGTGCCGTCGGCCTGGTTCAACGCAATCACATCGCCAGACAGCGTCCCGATCACCACCAGGCCTTCGCCAACACCGGGACCGCCGGACAGGCGCTGCTTGAACTTGCGATCGTTACGCTCTTCTTTCTTCGGCTTGTATTCCCACACGCGCTTGCCGGTCTGCAGGTCCAGCGCCTGCACGCCGCCGGTGATCGCCGAGACGTACACCTTGCCATCGGCCACGGCCGGGCGCTGACGCACACCAATGTGCCCTTCGCCCTTGCCGACGCCGGTGGACCAGATCTTGTCGACCTTGACCGACGGTTCGAACTTGACCAGCTCGGCAGGCTCCTGCGCCTTCTTGGCAGCAGCATCCTTACCGGCAAACCAGCCCTTGACCGTGCTGCAACCCGCCAACGACATACCCATCAGGGCGATCAACGCAATGCGCTTGTACATGGTGTCCTGCTTCATCAAATCTGCTCCGCCGGATCGGGCACTTTGCCGCCCACATCCATCAGCTTGGTTTCCAGCAACCGGCGCTGCGGCGAGGCCACATCCACCGTGGTCAATGCCTTGGCGTACAGCGCACGCGCCTCATCGGCCTTGCCCTGCGCGACCAGCGCGTCGGCGCGGATCTCCAGGCTGGTGTGATCCTGCGCCTCGGCCAACAGCTTGATCGCCTCGTCCGGCTTGCCGCTCTCGGTCAGCACGCGTGCCAGACGCTGCTGCACGATCTGCTTGAGCTCGCCTTGTGCAGGCACGTCGCGCAGCGTCTTGATCGCTTCGGCATTCTTGCCGGCATCAACCTGCGCCTTGGCCAGACGTAGCGCCGCCAGCTCGGCATAGATGCCGCCCTTGCCGTCGTCGAGCGCCACGATGTCCTTGGCCGCCTTGTCCAGGTCCTTGCCCTGGATCGACTTCACCACCGCCTCGTAACGCGAGTTGGCTTCGACCAATTCGGTGGTGGTGTGCTTCTGCCACCACTGCCAGCCCAGGATCAGGGCCAGACCGAGCAGGACGCCGCCCACCAGTCCCGCGCCATTCTTTCTCAACCAGGAACGAACGCGTTCGCCTTGTTCGTGTTCGTCCAGCAGATCGTCGATCGCCATGCGTACTCTCGCTCCGTCATCCCGGAGGCGCGGAACATCAAAAGGGAAAAATGAAAAACCGCAGTCCGCTTCACTCGGAAGCAGGTACCACGGAGCCGTCGGAGGATACCGCAAAACGTGCCACGTTAGCGCGCTGGAACGGTTTCACATCGACGATACTGCCGCCTTGCTGAACCTCTACCGCCGACGCATTGCCCAGCACGATGCGGCCCACCTGACCCGGCGAATAGCTACGACGCTCACCGGCACGGATCAGCGTTTTTTCGACTGCGCTGCCATCCGGCGCCAGGATCTGCACCCAGCTGTCGCCACTGAAACTCAACGACAGACTTTTGCCAGCATCCGCCACTGCCGGTAATGCCTCGGCTTCGGGCGTTGCGCGCGGCACCGGGGTCATCGACGCAATGTACGGCGCCGGCTGCTCGCGCGGCGCTGCGGCCGGTTGCGCTGAAGCGTTACCGGCCGTGCCTGTCTTCGCTGCGACCGGCATGCTGTCCAGAGACACCGTGCTCGGCGACCTGCCGTCCAGATGCGAGCGTGTTGCGTACCAGACCGGCACCGCAAACACACCGGTGATCACGACATACATCGCCTTGCGCGCGGTACTTTCGAAAATGCGGCGCGCACGTGGCGTGTGGGTATGGCTGACCAGCTTCACCGGTTCGATCGGCGCGATGCTGGCTTGCTGCAGCGACGGCTCCAGATCGATATGCAGCAGCCGCGCATAACTGCGCAACTGACCGCGCACAAAAACCGGGGCGCCCAGGCGCTGCCAGTCTTCCTGCTCTAGCGACCGCACCACGTGTGCCGGCATGCGCAACTTGCCGGCGACATCGTCGATGCTCAGGCCTGCCGCTTCGCGCGCGTCGCGTAACTGCGGCCCGCAGCCCTTTTCCTGCTCGAAAGGGTTCGGATTGGAATCACTGATCACAATGCATTGGCCCCGGGGTTAGCGGTCGCTGCGTCAGGAAATTCCTTGACCAACCGCTGTTGGTAACGGCTGGCAGCTACCTTGTCGCCTAGCCCTTGCTCAATCTGAATGGCGAGTTGTAACACGGAAGCCGTTACCGGTGCAGCCGCAAGCCGTCGTTCGATAAAAGCACGTGCTTCAAAATAATTGCGGCGCCCGGCCTCCAGCCGCGCCATCGACTCCAACGCATAGGGATTGCTCGGATCCATCTCGAGCGCTTTGCGTAAATCGCTTGCCGCGCGCTCGGGCTGCCCCGCCTTGAGTGCGCAACCACCTGCATTGCCAAGTGCGGACGCAGGCGATGCGTAGGTGCGGTCGGCCAATGCGCGATCGAACCAGATCAGCGATTCGGCAGGCGACCCATTGGCGCATACCCACGCGCCATAATTGTTCAACACATCTCCGCGCTGCGGCGCCAGTTCGGCGGCGCGGCGATAGGATGCGCCCGAACCGGCGACATCGCCGCGGCCACCCTGGATCAGGGCCAACATGCCGATGGCGTCCACCGATTGCGGATCTTTCTTCAACGCGGCGCGGATCTGCTCTTCGGCGCCGACATAGTCGCCGGTCTGCATCCTGTTACTGGCCAGGCCGAGCTTTTCCTGCACCGCCAGACGATCCTTGGTGGCCTTGTTGTCGCGGAACGAATACACCGGCGCGACTTCTTCCACACTCTTGGCCGAACCGGCCTTGGCATTGCGACCACCGCAGCCGACCGCGCATAACGCGATCGCCACGGCCGCCATTAACGCAAGTTCACGCTGCCGCATCTCGATCGGCCTGCCCTTCCAATGTGCGGCGGAACTCCGCCTGGCGACGGGTGCGGTCCATGACCTGCCCCTTGAGCTGCCCGCACGCCGCATCGATGTCGTCGCCACGCGTACGGCGAACCATCGTCAGCACCTGCGCGTCGAGCAGAATCTTCTGGAATGCGCGAATTTCCGTCTCGCCAGAGCGCTCGTAGCGCGTACCGGGGAACGGGTTGAACGGAATCAAATTGACCTTACCGGCGTCCTTGGACTGCACCGTATTGTCGAACTGACGCATCAGCCTGGCCAACTGGCGCGCATGCTCCGGCTGGTCGTTGATGCCCTTCATCAAGGTGTATTCGAAGGTCACCGAGTCGCGCTTCTTGTTGCCACGCAGGTAGCGCGCGCAGGACTCCATCAACTCGGCGATCGGGTACTTCTTGTTTAACGGCACCAGGCTCTCGCGCAGCGTGTCGTTGGCGGCGTGCAACGAAACCGCCAACGAGACATCGCTTTCGGTGGACAGCCGGTCGATCATCGGCACCAGGCCGGAGGTCGACAGCGTCACCCGCTTGCTGGCCAGGCCGTAGCCCAGATCGTCGCGCATGACGCTCATCGCGCGCACGACGTTATCGAAATTCATCAACGGCTCGCCCATGCCCATCATCACCACGTTGGTGAGGCGGCGCTGCTGGTGCGGCACGTTACCCAGATGGCGCGCCGCCACCCAGACCTGCCCAACGATCTCGGCAGTGGTGAGGTTGCGATTGAAGCCCTGGGTGGCGGTCGAACAGAACGTGCAGTTCAACCCGCAGCCGACCTGGGAGGACACGCACAGCGTGCCGCGGCCCTTGTCGGGGATGTAGACCGTTTCGATGGCGTTCTTGCCGTCGGTGCCCATGGCCAGCAGCCATTTGTGGGTTCCGTCGGTAGACGGCTTGTCGAAGACGACATTTGGAACCAGTACCTCGGCATGCTGGTGCAACTTCGCACGCAATGCCTTGCCGAGGTCGGTCATCTGGTCGAAATCGGTGACGTAGCGGTGGTGAATCCACTTCATCACCTGATGGGCGCGGTAACGCGCTTCGCCGAGCGTGTCGGCAAAGAAGCGCTCCAGTCCCTCGCGATCGAGGTCGAGCAAGTTCTGCTTGCGCAGTTCCGGGGAACGGACGGGAACGTCCTGCAACACGGATGGGATCACAACCTCATTCACGATTCGACTCTCTCGGCCTCAGCGCGAGACCACTTCGGTGGCGGCAAAGAAATAAGCGACTTCGTTAGCAGCGTTCTCGACCGAATCCGAGCCGTGCGCGGCATTGGCATCGATCGAATCGGCGAAGTCGGCGCGGATGGTACCCGGCGCAGCGTCCTTGGGATTGGTCGCGCCCAGCAGGTCGCGGTGTGCTGCAACGGCGTTTTCGCCTTCCAGCGCCTGGATCATCACCGGGCCGGAGATCATGAACTCGACCAGCGCGTTGAAGAACGGACGCTCGCGGTGCACGGCGTAGAAGCCTTCGGCTTCGCGACGCGACAGCTGCTTGTACTTGGCGGCCACGACCTTCAGGCCAGCCTTCTCGAAGCGGCTGTAGATTTCACCGATGACGTTCTTGGCGACGGCGTCGGGCTTGATGATGGACAGGGTGCGCTCCAGCGCCATGGGAAGTTCTCCGTTGGGCGGGCCACTAAAGACCCGAGGTTATCATGAAAAAAACCCGCGTCAAAACGCGGGCTTAGGCTTCTTTGCGATAGCCAATTCTATCTCTTCGCCACCGTGTTTGCACACCGCCCCCTGAATCGTGCTGCATTGCCGCATGACCTGCCCGCAACCAAACCCGTAGACTCAAACAATCGTTTGATTGAGTCCGACCCCAGCGCATGCCCAAGCCCGCCCACTTCTCCACCAAGGACCGCATCCTCGGTGCCGCCGAGGAGCTGTTCGCCCAGCACGGGTTTGCCGGCACCTCGCTGCGGCAGCTGACCACCCAGGCCGACGTCAACATCGCCGCGGTCAACTACCACTTCGGCTCCAAGGAAAACCTGGTCAACGAGGTGTTCCGCCGTCGCATGGACGAAATGACCGCTGCGCGCCTGCAACAGCTGGAGGCGGCAAAGAAATTGCAGCCGGGCGAGCTCACCGCGGTGCTGGCCGCCTTCGTCGAGCCGGCGCTGGCGATGGCACAGGACCGCCAGAACGGCGGCGCCTTCGTGCGGGTGATCGCACGCGCCTACGCGGAAAAGAACGACAACCTGCGCAAATTCCTGTCCGACCATTACGGCCATGTCCTGCGCGAATTCGGCAAGGCCATCGCCGGCTGCGTGCCGGGCCTGAGCAAGGAAGAGCTGTATTGGCGGCTGGATTTTCTAGCCGGTGCGCTCACCTATGCCATGGCCGACTTCGGGCTGATCAAGCGCCCGGCGGGCGTCAGCGAGGCCGACCATCGTGCGCGTGCCGCGCGCGAACTCATTCGTTTCGCGGAACCTGGTTTCCGCGCTCATTCCACACCGTAAACGCTCCACAAGAGGCTAATTGCTATGTCCAATCCGTTGCTAGTTCGTCGTGCCGCCGTGCTCGGTGCCGGCGTCATGGGCGCGCAGATCGCCGCGCATCTCACCAATGCCGGCGTCGACACCGTCCTGTTCGACCTGCCTGCCAAGGAAGGTCCGGCCGACGGCGTCGTGCTCAAGGCCATCGCCAATCTCGGCAAGCTCAGCCCTGCCCCGCTCGCCAGCAAGGCGCTGGCCGAGGCGATCACGCCGGCCAACTACGAGAGCGGCCTGGAACAGTTGCGCGATTGCGACCTGATCATCGAAGCGATCGCCGAGCGGATGGACTGGAAGCAGGACCTTTACAAGAAGATCGCCCCGTATGTGGCCGATCACGCCGTACTTGCCTCCAATACGTCGGGCCTGGGCATCAACAAGCTGTCCGACGTGCTGCCCGAGCAGTTGCGCCACCGTTTCTGCGGCGTGCATTTCTTCAACCCGCCGCGCTACATGCACCTGGCCGAGCTGATTCCGGCCAAGGGCACCGACAAGGCCGTGCTGGAAGGCCTGGAAGCGTTCCTGGTCACCACGCTCGGCAAGGGTGTGGTGTACGCCAAGGACACCCCGAACTTCATCGGCAACCGCATTGGTGTGTTCTCGATCCTGTCCACCATCTATCACACGCAGGAGTTCGGCCTGGGCTTTGATGAAGTGGACGGCCTGACCGGCCCGCTGGTCGGCCGCCCGAAGTCGGCGACCTACCGCACCTCGGACGTCGTCGGCCTGGACACCATGGCGCACGTGATCAAGACCATGGGCGACACGCTACCGGACGACCCGTGGCACCAGTATTTCAAGTCGCCGAAGTGGCTGGACGCACTGATCGCCAAGGGTGCGCTCGGCCAGAAGGTCGGCGCCGGTATCTTCCGCAAGGTCGGCAAGGACATCGTGGTGCTGGACCTGCAGAAACAGGATTACCGCGCCGCTGATCGCACTGCCGCACCGGAAGTGGTCGAGATCCTCAAGATCAAGAACCCGGCCGAGAAGTTCGCCAAGTTGCGTGAGAGCCAGCACCCGCAGGCGCAGTTCCTGTGGGCCACGTTCCGCGACCTGTTCCACTACAGCGCCTATCACCTGGCCGACATCGCCGAGACCGCGCGCGATGTGGATCTGGCGATCCGCTGGGGCTACGGCTGGTCGCTGGGGCCGTTCGAAACCTGGCAGGCCGCTGGCTGGAAGCAGGTGGCGCAGTGGATTGCCGAAGACATCTCCAACGGCAAGAGCATGAGCAGCGCGCCGTTGCCGAATTGGGTGTTCGATGGCCGCGACGGCGTGCATGGTGCCGAAGGCTCGTACAGCCCGGCGCACGACGCCAAGCTGCCGCGCTCGGCACTGCCGGTCTACAAGCGCCAGCGCTTCCCCGATCCGCTGTTGGGCGAGCAATTCTCGCCGGGCGAGACCGTGTTCGAAAACGACGGCGTGCGCATGTGGCATGACGGCGACGACATCGCGGTGGTGAGCTTCAAGACCAAGATGAACACCGTGTCCGACCATGTGCTCAACGGCTTGCAGGACGTGGTTGGCCGCGCCGAGAAGGACTTCGCCGGTCTGGTGATCTGGCAGCAGAAGGAGCCCTTCTCCGCCGGTGCCGATCTGGCCGGCGCGCTGGGCCTGTTGCAGGCCGGCAAGGTGGACGCGTTCGAAGCGTTGGTCGCCAACTTCCAGGCCACCAGCCAGCGCATCAAGTATGCGCAGGTGCCGGTGATTTCGGCCGTGCGCGGCCTGGCACTGGGCGGTGGTTGCGAGTTCCAGATGCATAGCGCCAAGACCGTCGCATCGCTGGAAAGCTATATCGGCCTGGTCGAAGCCGGCGTCGGCCTGCTGCCGGCCGGCGGCGGGTTGAAGGAGATCGCGGTGCGCGCCTCGATCGCCGCAGGTCCGGGCGGCGACGTGTTCGCTGAACTGAAGAAGACCTTCGAAACCATCGCGATGGCCAAGGTCTCCAACTCGGCGGTCAACGCCCAGGAACTGGGCCTGTTGCGCGCCACCGACAAGATCGTGTTCAACAGCTACGAGGCGCTGCACATCGCCAAGGCCGAAGCACGTGCACTGGCGGAAGGCGGCTACCGCGCCCCGCTGCCGGCACGTCGCATCCAGGTCGCCGGCGATGTGGGTATCGCCACCTTCAAGATGCTGCTGGTCAACATGCTGGAAGGCCGCTTCATCAGCGAGTACGACTATGAAATCGCCACCCGTATCGCCACGGTGATGTGCGGCGGCGAAGTCGATCGCGGCGCGCTGGTGGACGAAGAATGGCTCCTCAAGCTGGAGCGCAAGCACTTCGTTGAACTGGCCCAGCAGGAAAAAACCCAGGCGCGCATCGGCCACATGCTCAAGACGGGCAAGCCGTTGAGGAACTGAGAATCGGGAGTGGGGAATCGTGAATGGGTAAAAGCCCCACCGATTTCCCGCTTCTCCCCATTAATTCTGCCGGGCGATGAAGATGGCGAACTCAGGCGAATCCGCACTTGCGATTCCCGATTCCCCATTCTCGATTCCCGGCCATCGGAGATAGCCAAATGAGCAAGCAGATTCAAGAAGCCTACATCGTTGCCGCCACCCGTACGCCGGTCGGCAAGGCGCCGAAGGGCGTGTTCCGCAACACCCGTCCCGACGACATGCTGGCGCACGTGCTGCGCGCGGTCGTGGCGCAGGCGCCGGGCATCGATCTGTCGCGGATCGACGACGCCATTATCGGCTGCGCGATGCCCGAGGGCGAGCAAGGCATGAACGTGGCGCGCATCGGCGTGCTGCTGGCTGGCCTGCCCAACACCGTGGCTGGTCAGACCATCAACCGTTTTTGTTCGTCGGGCATCCAAGCCGTGGCGATGGCGGCCGACCAGATCCGCCTGGGCAATGCCGACCTGATGTTGGCCGGCGGCACCGAGTCGATGTCGATGGTGCCGATGATGGGCAACAAGGTGGCGATGTCGCCGAACGTCTTCGCCGACGACCACGTGGCCATTGCCTATGGCATGGGCATCACCGCTGAGAAGGTCGCCGAAGAATGGAAGGTCTCGCGCGAAGATCAGGACGCGTTCGCGTTGGCCTCGCATCAGAAGGCGATTGCAGCCATTGCCGCAGGCGAGTTCCGCGATGAAATCACCCCGTACGAAATCCTCTCGCACCAGCCCGACCTGGCCGGCAACGTCATCGCGCTGCGCAAGCGCCTGGTCGACACCGATGAAGGCCCGCGTCCGGACAGTTCGCTGGAAGGCCTGGCCAAGCTGCGTCCGGTGTTCCGTAACGGGCAGTTCGGCGGCAGCGTCACTGCGGGCAACTCCTCGCAGATGAGCGACGGTGCCGGCGCGGTGCTACTGGCCTCCGAGCAGGCGATCAAGGATTACGGGCTGACCCCGCTTGCGCGGTTTGTCAGCTTCTCGGTGGCAGGCGTGCGCCCGGAAGTGATGGGCATCGGCCCGATCGCGGCAATTCCCAAGGCACTCAAGCAGGCCGGCCTGACCAAGGACCAGATCGACTGGATCGAACTCAACGAAGCCTTCGCCGCACAGGCGTTGGCGGTGATCCGCGACAGCGGGCTGGACCCGTCCAAGGTCAATCCGCTGGGTGGCGCGATCGCACTCGGTCATCCGCTCGGTGCGACCGGCGCGATCCGTGCGGCCACGCTGGTGCACGGCCTACGTCGTCGTCAGCAAAAGTACGGCATGGTCACCATGTGCATCGGCACCGGCATGGGTGCGGCGGGCATTATCGAAGCGCTGTAAGTCGTTTTCATTCGGGATCGGCCACCGCGCCGATCTCGCGAACGCGAGGAAGAGCCGACCGAAGGCGTGCGCGAGCACGCCTTCTTTCTGGGCGGCTGAAAACCGCCGTCGGCCGGATCTGCATCGCATGCGGATTCGCTTGCCCCAGTCGATGCACCCGGTGAACGCAGCGCTTAGGCTGCCCGTGCGCACGTTGAGCGGCCGCTGTTGGCGCGATCGCGGGAACTACAGTACGAACCAGGCAGCACATCCCGACAGGATCGCCGCGCGCAATGCGCAGCGCCGCTGGCAGAAACCGACGCCCTCACAGTTCAACGGCTATAAAAATCTTGCAGACAACGTAGCGGTCTAGCGTGCCACCAGCCACTGGCCTGCACGCGCACCGGCAAACATCAGCGCCAGCCCGGCCACCAGCGTCACCGCCAGATACACGCCGATCATCGTGGAGCGATCGGTGCGCGCAAACACCAGACACTCCATCATCAGCGACGAAAAGGTGGTCAGCCCGCCCATCACGCCGACGATCAGCAGCGCCCGCAGCGGCCAACTCGACGGACCGCGCGCGTCCAGCCAGACCAGCAGCACTCCAGCCAGGAACGAACCAAGCAGATTGACCGTCAACGTTCCCCACGGGAAGCCGGCGCCAAAGCGCTGCAGCAGCGCTGCACCGATCGTAAAACGCAGCCCGGAGCCCAATGCGCCGCCGGTCATCGCCAACAATAATTGCTGCCACCACACCGGTGCGTTCATGCACGTACTCCGCAACCGCCCAGTGGGGTCTTCGAAAAAAACGTATGCGCGTTCGGCATCATCAATCCTGAGTCGAGAAGCGATGCCGGGGCACAGGCCTGCCGCCCCGGCGGGGGTGGACAGGCATCATCAGCGCGCAGACTGCGTGCGGTTCAAGGAGGAATGCCATCTCCCGTATCGCCGATTATGCCGTGGGCTTTCCAGCCTTGTCAGCCCGCGCCTGCGCACGCGCCTCGCGCAGCCGGTCGAGCTTTTCCTTGAGCTTGATTTCCAGTCCACGCGGCACCGGCTTGTAATACACCTGCTCGCCCATCGCGTCCGGAAAGCCGGTCTGGTCGAGCGCGATGCCGCCCTCGGCATCGTGGTCGTATTGATAGTCCTGGCCGTAACCGAGCGTCTTCATCAGCTTGGTCGGCGCATTACGCAGGTGCAGCGGCACCTCTTGCGTGCCGGTGGCGCGCACCTCGGCCCTGGCTTGATTGAAGGCAGCGTAGCCGGCGTTGGATTTAGCGGTGCTGGCCAGGTACAGCACCAACTGTGCAAACGCCAGCTCGCCTTCCGGGCTGCCCAGGCGCTCGTAAATATCCCAGGCTTCCAGTGCCATGCTCTGCGCGCGCGGGTCGGCCAGACCGATATCCTCGATCGCCATGCGGGTCAACCGCCGCGCCAGATACGCCGGGTCGCAGCCGCCGTCGAGCATGCGGGTGAGCCAGTACAACGCTGCATCCGGATTGGAGCTGCGCACCGATTTATGCAGCGCCGAGATCTGGTCGTAGAACTGTTCGCCGTTCTTGTCGAAACGGCGGGTGCGGTCGGCCAGCACCTGCAGCAGCGTCTGCGGCGTGATCTCCCCGCCCTCGCCGCCTGCCAGCTCGGCGGCAATTTCCAGCAGGGTCAACGCACGCCGCACATCGCCATCGGCGGCGCTGGCGATTTCCAGCAGCGACGCGTCGCTGACCTGGATGGTCTCCTGTCCCAGCCCGCGCTCGGAATCGTGCAATGCGCGTTGCAGCGCTTCAACAATGTCCTGCGGCGACACCGATTCGAGCACGTGCACGCGGCAACGCGACAGCAATGCGGAGTTCAACTCGAACGACGGATTTTCCGTGGTCGCGCCGACGAACAGGATGGTGCCACGCTCGATGTGCGGCAAAAATGCATCCTGCTGCGCCTTGTTGAAGCGATGCACCTCATCGACGAACAACACCGTGCGTCGGCCGCTGGCAAACCGTTGCGCGGCCTCGGCCAGCACTTGGCGGACTTCGGGCAGCCCCGACAACACGGCGGAAATCGCCTTGAACTCGGCATCCGCGTAGTGCGCCAGCAGCAAGGCAAGCGTGGTCTTGCCGCATCCTGGCGGGCCCCACAGGATCATCGAATGCACGCGCCCCGATTCCACCGCGCGGCGTAGTGCGCTGTCGGGCGTCAACAAGCGTTTTTGGCCCACCATTTCGTCCAGCGTCCGCGGACGCATGCGCTCTGCGAGCGGGCGCAGATGGTCTGCGTCCACGCTAAGCAGATCGGCGGTGCTATCGATGGTGGATCTGGTTCGTGCCACGCCCCATTCTATCGCGACGGGGCGTTATCGCATTGCAGCGGTGAGCTGCCGCGCGAAAGCGGCAGATCTCTCACGTTCCGGAAGGCCACCGCAGCGACGATGCGGGTTGGCGAGCGCAGCTGGATCACAGGAGGCACAACGCAAGACGCCTCCCCGTAGGAAGGCGTCTGCAATATTGCCTCAACGCATCTGCTGGCAAGCTGCAACGTGCAGCCTCGCGCCCCGAATGAATCGGTCGCCCTCAATCGGGCATGACCTTACTGCGCGTCGCCCACCACATCCACTCCCTTGGCCGGGGTGTAGCGGAAGGTGTCGGCCGCAAACGCGGGGTTGCGCTTCCAGCCGCTGAAGCTGATCGCGGTGCGCTGACCCACCGCATCGACCACTTCCATCTTGGCCAGGCCGTCCTTGCCGAAGCCGAGCGAGGCCATCTGGAAGCTGGCTTCGGTGTCGACCTTGGGCGTCAACGACAGCCACTGCAGGCCGTCACGCGGCGCGGCTTCTTCGCTGACGTCGTATTGCTTGTCCAGACGCGCGGGGTCGATCAATGCCACCAGCGGGCTGTTCTGCTCTTCGTTGCCCTGCGCGCGCACGGTGACCTGCTCCAGGTCGGGGTCGAACACCCACACCTTCTTGCCGTCGGCCACGATCAATTGCTTGTAAGGCTTGGCGTATTCCCAACGGAACTGACGCGGTGCCGACAATGCCACCCGCCCGCTCGAACGCTCCTTGACCCGGCCGTTGGCATCGGCAACCTGCTGATCGAACTGCCCATCCAGGCCCTTCAGGCCGCGGGTGAACGTGTCCAGCTCCTGGCGCGCACCGGCAAACGCGGTGCCGGCGAACAGAGCGGTGGCGAGGACGGCATAACGGAGCTGGCGATGCATCGCGGTCTTCCAGAAAGGAGTACGCCAATTCTGAAGCTTCATAGATGAATGGGCGAGCGCT
Source organism: Xanthomonas sp. WCS2018Noco2-27 (assembly GCF_031843525.1). Taxonomy (NCBI): domain Bacteria; kingdom Pseudomonadati; phylum Pseudomonadota; class Gammaproteobacteria; order Lysobacterales; family Lysobacteraceae; genus Xanthomonas; species Xanthomonas sp. WCS2018Noco2-27. The sequence continues at coordinate 1,081,747 of NZ_JAVTIK010000001.1, forward strand.
ATTGCACGGACGCGTTCATGAAGCGGCAGCGGGTTGCCTCAATCATTGGTCTGCACCTTGGACAGATCGCCGTAAACGATCTGCCCACGAAAGCCGCGTCGCACCTGCTGATACAACTCGCGAAATGCACGGTAATCCTGCGGCTGGCATAAGGCCTGCGGCCCATGCACCGCCGCACGTTGCAGACGATGGACCGCAGTGACCGTTTGCGCCTGGCGCGACCAGTCCACCACGTATTCGCCAGCCGCATTGCGAAACTTGCTGCTACGCGGGATGGCAATGATCGGCACCGTCTCGGGGAAGGTCACCACGTAGGTTTCCTCACGCACGCTGTCGTTGCAGTAGAACGGAGTCAGATTGTCTTCGGCCGAGGTGGTGGCGTAGATCCCGCGCGTCGATTCGGCCCCCGGCATGTCCGGCAAGGTCATGCCGCCGACCACCGAAAAATCCACCGCATCGTTGGCCTGGAAGCTGTAGCGATAGTTGAATGGCGTTTCCAGATCCAGCGGATCGCCCTGAATCAGCAGATCGCCGGTCCCGACGAAACCGGACTGGGCAATGATCGATTCCTCGATACGGTTACGGTTCTGCGCATTGAGTTGCACGAACATCGCGCGCAAGCCCACTTCGCCGGTCTGCCCGCTGTCCAGGGTCGTCAGGCCCTGCAATCCGCCCTGCGGCGTGAAGCGGTACTCGGTCCGGGCGACGTAGCGGTTGACCTTGCGATCGTTCGGCGGGGTCTGGGTGACCTTGCCATCGCGCGTATGCACCACCGGCGCGCCAAGATCGCCGGCCGGCAGCTGGCCGAAGCGCGCGTAGGGGTTGGTCGAATCGACGTAAAGATCGAACGCCGGGATGTAGGTGATGGCGTGATTGAAGCGCCCGAGCACCGGGATTGCCGGCAATGTCGGCCCGCCCTCCGCGCCGATCAGCACCGGCGTGCTGGCGATGCCCTTGGCCGCCAGCAGCGCTTCCAGAATCACGGTGTGATCCTTGCAGTCGCCATAGTGGTTGGCCAGGATGCTGTCGGCACTGTTGGGCTCCAGACCGCCATTGCCCAGGTACACCGCCACGTAGCGGATATTGCGCGCGACCCAGGCATACAACGCCGCCGCCTGCGCACGCGGCTCATCGATTCCCTTGGTCACCTGGTCGGCCAATGCCTGGATCGCGGGTGTGACCGTAGCGGCGCGCCCACCCTTGACGTGATACGCCAGGCCCATCTGCGACCAGCTGTCGAAGGTGCTGGCCATCAGCGTGGGGCTGAATTCCCAGGTCGCCGCACTCCAGTTCTGGTTCTTCATCGGCGTGGCGCGCTGGTAGCGCCATTCCCAGCGCGCCTGATCGCCACGCACCACCGGCTTGGTGCTGCCCTGCAAACCACGTGCGGACAGATGCATCGGCAGCGACTTGGGCGCAACCAAGGTGACCACTGCATCGTCGTATTGCGCGAACACGCTGAAGGTTTCCCACAGACTGAAATAACCTGGGAAGTACGGCGTGTTCTGTGCGCGTCGCACGCGATAGACGATACGCGCACCCGGCGCCAGGTTCGGGAACACCACCACCTTGACCTTGCGGTCGGCGTACATCGCCGCCGACGCGCTGGAATAGCTTTCCTGGGTGTAGATCTTGTCAGCCGCCACGTCCTGGCGCAGCCCTTCGGCGGTGACGGTGTACGCATCCAGCACGTCGAGCGTCTCCATCTTTTCGCTATAGCTCAACCGCACCTGGCTGAACTGCTCCACCGCCGACTTGGTCTTGAGCAGGATTTCGTACTCGTCGGTTTCCACACTGCTGGCATCGGCGCGCACTTCGTAGTCGGCGCGGTAGCGCACAAAGCTGTAGTTGGTATCGGCCTGGGTCCGCGTCGCCGCCGCGGCAGGCGCGGGGCGCTGTTGCGCCTGGGCGAGCAGTGGGGCGCAGATCAACAATACGAGCAACAACACAGGACGACGCAGCATGGGTCTCGATCACGACGGGCCGGAGCGGCCGTTGTCCGATAGGGTAGCCGGTGTGCCCGGCAATGACAGGTATCGACTTCCAACAATGCCGCATTGATACGTGCGGCAGCGCTCGTTGGGGCAACTCACACGCCGCAGTCCACGCAGACGCGCAATACGGCGTCTTGCGCCGGCGCGTGTACGTCAATGGACGGAAATCGAAACGCATCCTGCACACGCCGAATCCAGGCAATGGCCCTTCGCCCTCTCGCTGCGCCGCGTGCCACCGTACCGCGCAGCGACTGCCGCAGCCGCGTGCCACCGCACCGCACTGCGCAGCGACGAGAGCCGCCGCGCTTACTTGGGCGGCGGCGGCGCCAGCACGGTGCGATCGCCGTTGTGCTCGGGCTGGCTGACCACACCGGCCGCTTCCATCGCCTCGATCAAGCGCGCAGCGCGGTTGTAGCCGATCTTCAGGCGACGCTGCACACCGGAAATCGATGCGCGCCGGGTTTCGGTGACGATGCGCAGTGCCTCGTCATACAGCGGGTCGGATTCATCCCCACCGCCGCCACTGCTCTCCGGCAAGCCGGTTGCGCCCACCACGGTGCCATCGCCCATGGTCTGCACTTCGTCCAGCACGCCTTCGACATAGGAGACCGGCCCACTGGCTTTCAGGTGTTCGACCACGCGATGCACTTCTTCGTCGCTGACGAAGGCGCCGTGCACACGGTCCGGCAGCGCGGTGCCCGGCGGCAGATACAGCATGTCGCCATTGCCCAGCAGCGCCTCGGCGCCGGACTGGTCCAGGATGGTGCGCGAGTCGATCTTGGAGCTGACCTGGAACGCCACGCGGGTCGGGATATTGGCCTTGATCAGACCGGTGATCACGTCCACCGACGGCCGCTGCGTAGCAAGGATCAAGTGGATACCGGCCGCACGCGCCTTCTGCGCCAGGCGTGCGATGAGCTCTTCGACCTTCTTGCCGACGATCATCATCATGTCGGCGAATTCGTCGATGAAGATGACGATGAACGGCAGCGTCTCAAGCGGCCGCGGCGCCTCGCCCAGCTCCGGATTCGGTTTGAACAGCGGGTCCATCATCGGCTGGCCGGCGTCGATGGCGTCCTTGATCTTCTTGTTGAAGCCGGCCAGGTTGCGTACGCCCACCGCGCTCATCAGCTTGTAACGGCGTTCCATCTCCGCCACGCACCAGCGCAGGCCGTTGGCAGCCTCCTTCATGTCGGTGACCACCGGCGCCAACAGATGCGGGATGCCCTGATAGACGCTCAATTCGAGCATCTTCGGGTCGATCATCAACATCCGCAGTTCCTTGTGCGAGGCCTTGAACAACAGGCTCAGCACCATCGCATTGACCGCCACCGACTTGCCCGAGCCGGTAGTACCGGCCACCAGCAAGTGCGGCATGCGCGCCAGATCGGCCACGGTCGGGCGCCCGGCAATGTCCTTGCCCAGCGCAAGCGTCAGTGGACTGGCCGACTTGTCGTATTCCTTGGAACGCAGCAGCTCGGACAGGAAGATCATCTCGCGGGTGACGTTGGGGATCTCCAGACCCACCACCGACTTGCCCGGAATCACGTCCACCACACGCACCGACTTGACCGACAGGCCGCGCGCGATGTCCTTGTCCAGCGAGCTGATCTGGCTGACCTTGATGCCCGGCGCCGGCTCGATCTCGAAGCGGGTGATCACCGGACCGGGATAGGCCCCGACCACCTGCGCCTCGATGCGGAAATCCTTGAGCTTGAATTCGATCTGCCGCGACAGCGTTTCCAGCGTCTCTTCCGAATAGCCCTTGGCCTGCGGCTTGGGGTCGTCCAGCAATGCCAGCGGCGGCAGATCCGAGCCGTCGGTGCTCACGCCCTGGAACATCGGGATCTGGGTGTCGCGCTTGGCGCGCTCGCTCTTTTCCACCACCGGTGCCGGCGGCGGCTCGATCTTGACCGGCTCGCGCTTGGCCTGCTTGACCGCATCGACCTTGCGCACTTCCTCGCGTTCTTCGCGCATCACGCGGGTTTGCTGCCACTCGGTCGCCTGATGGGTCTTGCGCTGCATCAACGGGCCCAGCGCCAGCACCCACTGACCGATGCGCTCCATCACCACAAACCACGACAACCCGGTCGCCAATGTGATCGATACCAGCAGCAGCACTATCACAAACAGATTGGCGCCCAGCGCACCAAAGCCCGAGCTGAGCGACCCGCTGACCAGCTTGCCGAGAATGCCACCGGCCTCGGCGACCTCGCCCTGGAACAGACGCAGATGCAAAAAGCCGGTCGAAGAGATCAGAAAGCCCACCATGCCGACCAGCCGCAGCGCCGGCCCCAGATCGCTCTGACTCTGCTCCTCGCGCTCGCCGATCAGCGCGATCCAGGCCACCGCGCCCAGGATCACCGGCAACAGGAAGGCGACATAACCGAACAGCTGCAACAACACATCTGCCGCCATCGCGCCGAATCTGCCGCCCATGTTGTGGATCGGCGCGACCAGATTGCCGGTGCGCGACCAGCCAGGATCGGTTGCCGAATAGGTGAACAGGCTGGCCAGCAGATACAGCAACAACGGCGCCACCGCGATCAATGCCAGATCACGCCAGAGCTTTTGCCGACGCGGATTATCCGCCACCGCCGTCTTGCGCGACGACGATTTGCCCTCTGCGGGCTTGCTGCGTTCGGGAACCTGCTTTGCCACCTGTAGCCAGACCTTAGAAAAATGCTGTTAGTGGTTGATAATAAACGACTGAGGCCACGGTTTCAGCAGTTGAATGAGCACCGGCTGCCGGGGCGCCCGGCCGCCAACGAAAAACGCCGCACAAGGCGGCGTCGAACATGCATTGCGGGCGGACCATGCCATCTGCGGTTCAAGCAGTTCCATCGCGCCGCCTTGATTCACCGGGTGGGGACCGCCACTCTATGCCGCCACGGGGGCGCAATTCATCAGCGCCGTCCCTACCACTCCTAGACCGCGAGTATACATGAGCGCCTCATCTGCCAGTCCCGCCAAGCATTCCCGCCTGCTGATCCTCGGCTCCGGCCCGGCCGGCTGGACCGCCGCGGTCTACGCCGCCCGCGCCAATCTCAAGCCGGTGGTGATCACCGGCCTGCAGCAGGGCGGCCAGCTGATGACCACCACCGAGGTGGACAACTGGCCGGGCGACCCCCACGGCCTGATGGGCCCGGACTTGATGAACCGCATGCAGGCGCATGCCGAGCGCTTTGAGACCGAGGTCATCTTCGACCACATCCACACTGCCGATCTGTCGCAGCGGCCGTTCCGGCTGATCGGCGATAGCGCCGAGTACACCTGCGACGGGCTGATCATCGCCACCGGCGCCACCGCCAAGTACCTGGGCATCCCCAGCGAAGAGGCCTTCAAGGGCCGCGGCGTCTCCGCCTGCGCCACCTGCGACGGCTTCTTCTACAAGGACCAGGACGTGGTGGTGGTCGGCGGCGGCAACACCGCGGTCGAAGAAGCGCTGTACCTGTCCAACATCGCGCGCAAGGTGTACCTGGTGCACCGCCGAGACACCCTGCGCGCGGAAAAGATCATGCAGGACAAGCTGTTCGCCAAGGTCGCCGCCGGCAAGATCGAAACCGTCTGGCACCACGCCATCGACGAAGTGCTGGGCAACGATGCCGGCGTGACCGGCGTGCGGGTCAAGTCCACCCTCGACGGCAGCACCCGCGACATCGACGCGCACGGCTTCTTCGTTGCCATCGGCCACCACCCTAATACGCAGCTGTTCGACGGCCAGCTGGCCATGAACAACGGCTACCTGGAAATCCGCTCCGGCCTGAACGGCGCAGCGACCGAGACCTCGGTGGCCGGCGTGTTCGCCGCCGGCGACGTGGCCGACCAGCACTACCGCCAGGCCATCACCTCGGCCGGTTTCGGCTGCATGGCCGCGCTGGATGCCGAGCGTTACCTCGACAAGAGCGCCTGAGATGGCTGCTGACCGCCGGCCGCGCCGCGCGGACAGCAGCACCAACGGGCCGCGCGCATGAGCGTGACGGCCCGTTGGTGCTGCCGGCTGGACGAGCTTCCTGCCGGTGCCTGGGATGCGTTGCACGACGGCAGCCACCCCTTCGTCAGCGATGCATTTCTGCAAGGACTGGAACGCGAAGGCTGCCTGCGCCCGGATTGGGGCTGGAATCCGCTGCACCTGACCTTGTGGACCGGCGACGCGCTGGTCGCCGCCGCGCCGGGTTACCTGAAAAACAATTCGCACGGCGAGTTCGTGTTCGACCATGCCTGGGCGCATGCGTATGCGCGCTACGGGCAGGAGTATTTCCCGAAGTGGCTGTGCGGCGTGCCCTACTCGCCCGTCACCGGCCCGCGCCTGCTCGGTGCGCCCAAGTGGCGTGGGCACTTGCTGGCCGCGATGCGCGAGCTGGTGGAGCGCAGCAGCTTGTCCTCGGCGCACGTGAATTTTCATCTGGCCGACGAAGACACCGCGTTCGATGCCGAGTGGCTGCAGCGTCACGATCTGCAGTACCACTGGCACAACGCCAGCGGCTGGAGCGACTTCGAAACGTTTCTGGCCGCGATGGACCACAAGCGCCGCAAGAACATCCGCCAGGAACGCGCCAAGGTGCAGCGCGCTGGCATACAGCTGCGCGTGGTGCATGGCGATGAGGCAAGCGAGGCCGACCTGGACGCCATGTACGGGTTCTATCTCAAGACCTTCAACGAGTACGGCAATTCGCCGGCACTGACTCCCGAATTTCTGCGCCACCTGGCGCAGCACCTGCCGCGCCAGCTGGTGATGTTCTTGGCCGACCTCGACGGGCAACCGATTGCCGGTGCGCTGTGCCTGCGCGGCCACGACACGCTCTACGGCCGTTACTGGGGCGGCGAAGCCCTGCCCGGGCTGCACTTCGAAACCTGCTACTACCAAGGCATCGAATACTGCCTGCGCGAAGGCCTGAGTCGCTTCGAGCCCGGCGCGCAGGGCGAGCACAAGATTGCGCGCGGCTTTCTGCCGACCGTGGTGCGTAGCCGTCACTGGATCGCCGACCCCGGCTTCCGCGAACCACTGGCGCAATGGTGCGCCGACGAGCGCGAGGCCGTCGCGCGGCACGCGCTCGAACTGGCAGACCACAGCCCGTTTCGCGACTGACCCAATGCGCGCCACCCGCATGCCGCACCGCTAGACTCAACCCATGTCGCGCGCCCTGCCCCACTTGCTGTCACCGGACCCCGCCAGTCCGTTTCCTCCGGTCGAACATGCTTTACGCGACCCCGACGGCCTGCTCGCCCTCGGCGGCGACCTGCACCCGCAACGCCTGCTCAACGCGTACGCGCAGGGCATCTTTCCTTGGTTTTCGGAAGGGCAGCCGATCCTGTGGTGGAGCCCGGACCCGCGCATGGTGTTCCGCACCGATAGCGTGCGCCTGTCGTCGCGCTTCAAACGGCAGCTGCGCAACTGCAACTGGACCCTGCGTGCCGATACCGCATTTGCACAGGTCATTGCCACCTGCGCGTCCAGCCCGCGTCCCGGACAGGACGGCACCTGGATCACCGCGCAGATGCAGGCGGCATATCTGGAGTTACACCATCGCGGCCACGCACACTCGCTGGAAGTGTTCGATGGCGCGCGTCTGGTCGGCGGCATCTACGGCGTGGCAGTCGGCAGGATGTTCTTCGGGGAAAGCATGTTCAGCGCAGTCAGCGGCGGCTCGAAAGTTGCGTTAGCCGCCCTGGCCGCCGACCTGCATGCGCGCGGCTGGCCGCTGCTCGATGCGCAGGTGGAAAACCCGCACCTGCTCAGCCTGGGTGCGCAGCACATGCCACGCCCGGAGTTTGTGCAACACGTGCAGCGCCAGATTGCCCTGGTGGAACCGGCCGGCAGCTGGTCCGAACGCTACGGCGAGCGGCCCGTCACGGCGCTGGGTGAAGCCCGCTTAACATAAAATTTGCACCACGGGGAGATGGAGCGTAAAATGCCGTCCCTTACGGCCCCTCCGGGCCAGCTTTGATTGCCAGGATTACATGTCGAAAGACGACTCCATTGAATTCGAAGGCAGCGTCAGCGAGACGCTTCCCAACACCACGTTCCGGGTCAAGCTGGAAAACGGGCATGAAATCATCGCCCACATCTCCGGCCGTATGCGCAAGAACTACATCCGCATCCTGACCGGCGATCGGGTCAAGGTTGAGATGACTCCGTACGACCTGACCAAAGGCCGTATTACCTACCGCATGAAGTAAGCGGTTCTGGTGCTGAGACGCAAGGCGGCCAATGGCCGCTTTTTGTCGTGCCTGTGATTTGGCACGTTGCTGGTGGCAGTGCTGCGACTCATCACGATGTGGCGCGGGCTGCAATCCGCTGACGGGCGTATCCACGAGCCCGCATCGACCACGCGCGCGCTGGCATTCGCACGTCAAACTCGGACATGCGCCGATACAGCAGCACCCTCGCCGTTTTCTTACTCGCCATAGCGCATTGCGGGGTTCAGCAGATGCGGGGTGCGCTCGACGGCTTGTGGGGCGTTGGGAGCTAACTGGCTGCTCGCACAGACAGCATCGAGCAACCCCCTCCCGGACATAAAAAAAGCCGCTCATTCGAGCGGCTTTTTTATTCCAGAACGCATGAATCAACTGCGTCGATCAGTCGACGGTTGCTGGCAGCAAGCGCTCCGGCTCCGGATGCGCCTCCACAACCAGCTCGCCATCCTTGACGTCGATATTGACCCGCCCGCCCTCTACCAACTTGCCGAACAGCAGCTCGTCGGCGAGCGGACGCTTGATCTTCTCCTGGATCACGCGCGACATCGGGCGTGCGCCCATCAGCGGATCGAAGCCGTGCTGGGCCAGCCAGTCGCGCGCGGTCGGGGTGGCCGACAGCGAGACGTGCTTTTCCTGCAGCAACATTTCCAGCTCGATGATGAACTTGTCCACCACGCGCAGGATGTGGTCGAAGCCCAGCGCCTGGAACTGCACGATCGCATCCAGACGGTTGCGGAACTCAGGCGTGAACCCGCGGCGGATCGACTCCATCGCGTCGGTGGAATGATCCTGCTTGGTGAAGCCGATCGAGCGACGCGATGCCTGCGTGGCACCGGCGTTGGTGGTCATCACCAGGATCACGTTCTTGAAGTTGGCTTCGCGCCCGTTGGTGTCGGTGAGGATGCCGCGGTCCATAACCTGCAACAGGATGTTGAAGATGTCCGGATGCGCCTTTTCCACCTCGTCCAGCAACAGCACGCAGTGCGGCGTCTTGACGATTTTCTCGGTCAGCAAACCACCCTGATCGAAGCCGACGTAGCCCGGAGGCGCACCGATCAGGCGGCTGATCGAATGCGCTTCCATGTACTCGGACATGTCGAAACGCACCAGTTCGATGCCCAACTGCAACGCCAACTGCTTGGTCACCTCGGTCTTGCCCACACCGGTGGGGCCAGCGAACAGGAAGTTGCCGATCGGCTTTTCCGGGTTGGCCAGACCAGAGCGTGCCAGCTTGATCGAGCCGGCCAGCGTCTCGATCGCCGGGTTTTGCCCGAAGATCACCATCTTGAGGTTGCGCTCCAGATGCTGCAGCACGTCCTTGTCGGTGGCGCTGACCTGCTTGGCCGGAATGCGCGCCATCTTGGCGACAATTGTCTCGATCTCCTCGATGTCGATCAGCTCCTTGCGCACGCCCTCCGGCAGCAGTCGCTGACGCGCGCCGGCCTCGTCCATCACATCGATGGCCTTGTCCGGCAACAGACGGTCGCCGATGTGCTTGACCGACAGGTCCACCGCCGCCTGCAACGCATCGTCGGCGTAGGTCACGCCGTGGTGCGCCTCGTACCTGGGCTTGAGGCCCTGCAGGATCTCGAAGGTTTCACCGACGGTCGGCTCGACGATGTCGATCTTCTGGAAGCGCCGTGCCAACGCCCGGTCTTTTTCGAAGATGCCGCGGTATTCCTGGAACGTGGTCGAGCCGATGCAGCGCAGCTCGCCCGACGCCAGCGCCGGCTTGATCAGGTTGGAGGCGTCCATGGTGCCGCCCGAGGCCGACCCGGCGCCGATGATGGTGTGGATCTCGTCGATGAACAGCACCGCATTGGGCACCTTCTTCAACGCGGTCAGCACGCCCTTCAGGCGCTTTTCGAAGTCGCCGCGGTACTTGGTACCGGCGACCAGCGCGCCTAGGTCCAGCGAGAAGATCACCGCGTCGGCGAGTACTTCCGGCACGTCGTTGTCGACGATGCGCTTGGCCAGGCCCTCGGCAATCGCAGTCTTGCCCACACCCGCCTCGCCCACGTACAGCGGGTTGTTCTTGCGGCGGCGGCACAGGACCTGGATGGTGCGCTCGATCTCATCGGCGCGGCCGACCAGCGGGTCGATCTTGCCGTTGCGCGCCTGCTCGTTGAGGTTGGTGGCGTACTCGGCCAGCGCATCGCCCTTGGCCTCGCCCTCCCCGCCCTCGCTCTTGGGCTCGCCGTCGGACGCGGACGGCTGCTCGCCGTCTTCGCCCAGCTTGGCGATGCCGTGGGACAGGTAATTGACGATATCCAGACGGGTGATGTCCTGCTGATTCAGGAAATACACCGCGTGGGAATCCTTTTCGCCGAAGATGGCGACCAGCACGTTCGCGCCGGTGACCTCTTTCTTGCCCGAGGACTGCACGTGGTAGACCGCGCGCTGCAGCACACGCTGGAAGCCCAGTGTCGGCTGAGTGTCGCGGCCATCGTCTTCGGCCAGACGCGAGACCGAGGCCTCGATCGCCTGTTCCAGGTCGTTGTGCAGCCGCAGCTGATCCGCGCCGCAGGCCTTGAGCACGGCTTGCGCGGAAGGGTTGTCCAGCAGCGAGAGCAGCAGGTGCTCGACGGTCATGAACTCATGACGCGCCTCGCGTGCTCGCTTGTAGCACTGGCCGATGGTTTGCTCTAGGTCTTTGCTGAACATTGGTAACTCCGAACGGCTGTTGCCAACAATATGCGGCTTTTGTTGGGATTTTCCACAACCCTATCGGATAGGCATGTTCAGACGGCGTTAGCACGTGATTGCAGCCACACTGTTGCGCTGCTGGAATGATCCCGCTGCCAGCTCAGGTCTGTTCCATCGTGCACAGCAGCGGATGCTGGTTCATGCGCGAAAACTCGTTGACCTGCGCCACCTTGGACTCGGCCACTTCGCGGCTGTAGACCCCGCAAACGCCGCGTCCACGGGTATGGACGTGCAGCATGACCTGGGTGGCCCGCTCCAGATCGAGGTTGAAAAACTGCTGCAGCACGGTCACCACGAAGTCCATCGGGGTGTAGTCGTCGTTCAGCAGCAGCACCTGATACCGCGGCGGTGGCGCCACTTCAGGCTTGCTGGCTTCGACCGTGAGGCCATGATCGTGTTCGTGAGATGTCTTCCGGGGCATCCGGCCATTATACGGTTCATCGCCGCGCGCATTGGACGATTTGCGCCGCGGCCCGCACAATTTGTCTCCGATTCCCCGGCTGGCCCTTGATGACCGATACCCCGATCGCGCTGCGACAGGCGCCGTCTGCTGCTGCATCCCTGCATGCCCGCGTGCGCCTGCCTGCACTGCGGTGTTGCGCCGCCCGCCCGTGCACCGATGCGGTGACCGATGCAATGGCCGGCCTGTCGCCCGCCCAGGCGCTCGACCGATGAGCACGCCCGAACAGCGCTGGCACCCGGATGTCACCGTGGCCACGGTGGTGGTGCGCGACGGCCGATTTCTGCAGGTGGAAGAAACCATCGCCGGCAAGCTGTTGTTGAACCAGCCCGCAGGCCATCTGGAGCCCGACGAAAGCCTGCTGGACGCGGCCGTGCGCGAAACCCTGGAAGAGACCGGCTGGGACGTGCGGCTGACCCACTTCATCGGCACCTACCAGTGGGTGGCGCCGAGCGGCCAGTGCTTCCTGCGCTTCGCCTTCGTTGGCGAGGCGGTGACCCATCACCCGGAGCGCCGCCTGGATACCGGTGTGGTGCGCGCGCTATGGATGACACCGGATGAATTGCGCGACGCGCCCGAGCGGCTGCGTAGCCCGTTGGTGTGGCAGGTGGTTGCCGACTTTCTGGCTGGGCAGCGTTACCCGCTGGCGTTGGTGCAGCACGTCGCATGAGTACGCCGCGTATCGTGGTGGGCGTGTCGGGTGGCGTGGATTCGTCGGTGGCGGCGTGGAAACTGGCGCAGCAAGGCGAGGCGATCGCTGGGCTGTTCATGCAGAATTGGGCCGACGACGGCAGTGGCGATTGCCGCGCCGAAGACGACCGTCGCGATGCGGTGGCGGTGTGCGGCGTGCTGGGTATCCCATTCCACTTTCGCGATTTTTCCGGCGAATACTGGAGCGGCGTGTTCGAGCACTTTCTGGCCGAATATGCCGCCGGACGCACACCCAACCCGGATGTGTTGTGCAACCGCGAGGTCAAGTTCAAGCATTTCCTGGACGCTGCCCAGGCGCTGGGCGCCGAACGCATCGCCACCGGCCATTACGCGCAGGTGGCCCACAGCGGCGGACGCTGGCGGCTGCTGCGTGGGGCGGACCGTGGCAAGGACCAGAGCTATTTCCTGCACCAACTGGGGCAGACCCAACTGGCCGCGACCTTGTTCCCGATCGGCGATCTGGAAAAGAGCACACTGCGCCGTATCGCCCAGGACGCCGGTCTGCCGACCCACGCCAAAAAGGATTCCACCGGGATCTGCTTCATCGGCGAGCGCGACTTCCGCGAATTTCTGGGGCGCTACCTGCCCGCCCGCACCGGTGAGATCCGCGACCCGCAGGGGCAGCGCATTGCCGACCATCCGGGGGTGTTCTATTTCACCCTGGGTCAGCGCGAAGGCCTGAACATCGGCGGCGTGCGTGGCCGAGCAGCAGCGCCCTGGTACGTGGTGGGCAAGGATGTGGCCAGCAACGTGCTGTACGTGGATCAGGACCGCGACAGCCCCTTGCTGCAATCGCGCTGGCTGCAGTCCGAGCAAGCCCACTGGGTGACCGACGCACCGCCTGCGCGCCGCTTCAGTTGCACTGCGCAGACACGCTACCGGCAGCCGGACGAGCCGTGCACGGTGGACGTGCAGGACGATGGCAGCGTGCAGGTGCGGTTCGAGCGGCCGCAGCGGGCGGTAACGCCTGGGCAGTCGCTGGTGCTGTACGACGGCGAGGAATGCCTGGGCGGTGCGGTCATTGCCGCCACCGATGCGCCGCTGGAACGCCAGTTGGCGGGATCTTCTTTTTCCTCTGAGGGTGTGGCTTGATGAGTGTTTCCATGGAATACCGCGTGCTGGCGCTTGCCGGCGTCGCCCAGGCGTTGCAGCAGGTGCGGCGGATCGCCGAAACCGGGCATTCGGAAGCGGCGACGGTGCGCACCGCCATGGACAGCGTGTTCCGGGTGGACGCGGCCTCGCCAGAGGCCGTTTACGGCTCGGCTGAGGCGGTGGCGCCCGGTCTGCGCCTGTTGCACAACTACTTCCGCAACCAGGCTCAGGACGACGTGCTGCCGCGCCTGGCGCTGGCGGTGCTGCAACTGGAGCGCCGTTTCGTGCGCGACACCACCACCGTGTCGACGGTGTCCAACGGCATCGAGGCAGCCGCACGCCAGGCGCAGAACCTGAACGACAGCGCTCATCCGGATGTACTCAGTTCGCTGGGCGGGCTGTACGCGCAGACCATCAGCCACCTGCGCCCCAAAGTCATGGTGCAGGGCAACCCGCATTACCTTGGCCAGGCAGGCGTGGTCGCGGAAATCCGCGCACTGTTGCTGGCGGCAGTGCGCTCGGCGGTCCTGTGGCGGCAGATGGGGGGCAGCTTGTGGGACTTCCTGTTCGCCAAACGCGCGATGAGCGAAGCGGTGGACCGCGTGCTGCGCTGAGTAGCGCAAACAAGGCGGTTTCAGGCGCCTATAACGGGCGCTAGCGTGCGCCGGCCGCAAGCGCATGGGCAAGACGATATGGCGATCGTCGCTAAAGACAACGGGGGTATTGCCGATACAGCAACCGTGACTCTGCCGAGAACGCCCATGTATTCACGTCCACTCATCCGTCTAGCCGCTCCTTTGGCTCTGACCTTGCTGTTTCCCTTCGCTGTCGGATTCGACTGGCCCGCTTCGGTGCGCTGGGCGATCCTGGCGACCATGACCCTTAGTTGGTTGGTTTTCGCTGCCTGGGTGACGTATTCCCAGTTCCGGCGCAACCCGGACCAGACCCGCATCCTGCGCGAGCAGGACCAACTGCTCAACGAACTGCGTACGTTCGTCAGCAACGAAGTCGATGGTTCGCGCTCGGAAGTCGAGCGTGCCCGCGAACTGATCCGCCAGGCCGTGTCCGGTCTTGGTGGCAGCTTCGAATCGATGAACCGCAAGTCGCGCCAGCAAAGCCAGGCACTGGCCCGCATCGTCGACCGCGCAGGCGACGATGGCAGTGCCGGCGTCGACGTCGCCCGCTTCGCCCAGCACGCCAGCTCCCGTATGGAGCAATTGGTGGAAGCGCTGGAACAGGTGAGCGGCCAGAGCACCAACACCGTCCATCACATCGATGAGATGGCACAGCATCTGGATGGCATCTTCGCGTTGCTGGAAGACGTCAAGTCGATCGCCGACCAGACCAACCTGCTGGCGTTGAACGCCGCCATCGAAGCAGCACGTGCCGGTGAAGCCGGTCGTGGCTTCGCGGTGGTCGCCGACGAGGTGCGTAACCTGTCCGAACGTTCCACCACCTTCAACGAACAGATCCGCAAGCTGGCACACAGCTCCAAGGAATCGATCGCCAAGGTGCGTGAAACGGTCTCGCAGCTGGCATCGCGTCACATGGACCGCTCCCGCGAGGCGCGCCATGAATCGGCCGCCATGCTGGAGAACGTCGCTCAGATCAACGCCTCGTTGGGCGATGGCATGCGCGAAATCTCCGAGTGCGCTCGTTCCATCGATGGCAGCGTGGCCGAAGCCGTCCGCGCCCTGCAGTTCGAGGACATCGCCACGCAGACGTTGAGCGGCATCCACACCCACCTCGATCGCCTCACCGCGATCAACCGTGAGGCGGTGGCGCTGCAGGAACTGCTGCATCGCAATGGCGGCGTGTACGACAGCGACCTGGTTGCGTCGCTGGCCAAGGTGTCCAGCCGTCTGCGCGACATGCGTGTGGAGTGGGAACGCCCGCCGCACAAGCCGGTCGCACAGCAGGGTATGGGTGCCGGCACGGTCGAGTTGTTCTAAGACCGATGTCTGCCCGCAGCTTCTGATCCCGACATTCCCCGGCTTTCCGGGGATTTGTCGTTCCGTAACGACCCGGTGTTCCGCTCATGACGCTCCTTGCCCCCACCATCGATACCGACCCCACTGCCGCATTGCAGGCAGCAGCCTTGGCCACCGCCCATGCCGAGCGCATCGCGCAAAGCGAAGCGGCCAGGCCGGTGCTGCGGCGGGTACGGTTGCCGGCCGCACTGGAACGGCTGGAGCTTGCCGCCCGCGCGGAAATCAAGGCGTTGATCAACCCGCGCCGCGATTGCAGCGAAACCGACCTGCTGTTCGCGACTGTGGCGTGGGACCTAGGCCTGGACGGCGCCGCCGTCGGCGCGTCCACACGCTGATCCCTGCAACGGCGGGGCGTACCTCGGCAGGCGCCCCGCCGGTTGTTTTGAACTGCCCGATCTCAGGCTTTCCAGCCAACCGCCTCAGGCTCGCCGGCTGTCAGTTGCCCCGCGCCACACGGCACTGCGCGGACCGCGCGCGCACAACTCCCCCGCCCTGGCCAATACGCCAACACGCCCCAGGGGTTGTTAGCCACAGGGACGACACCGTTTTCATCACTTTCGGAGTGCCAGCCCCATTGCCTATCTGCATGGGAAGATTGCGTTCGTCCTCAGGTTGAACGTGTTGCATATCCATAAACGGAAGTCGCTTGGTTTTATTGGCTGCAGCAGCGCTCCAGCCCGCGGCAGCTGCCGCAGCATCGGCGAACGAGAGTGTGTATCTCGAATTCCTCTGGGAGGCGCGGCCGCCGCATTCGATTACGCGCCAGCAAACCATCCAATTCCTGACCGATGGTCAACACCATCACCAGATCTGTGTCGCAACCGATCTTGCCGATACCGATGTGGGCGGGTTGATGTTGAAGGCCTTCGACGCATCCGGGCGGGAAGTATCGAGCCACCAATACCCTGAGTATCGTGGTGCAAAGCAGTGTTACGGCGCCGACCTGGGCCAAAGCGGAGCGCCTGGCTTATGGACCTTTCAAGCCAGAACAGGCGATGGGCGCACTGGCAAAAGCACCATCCAGGTCAATGCCAAACTTGAAGATTCGCCACTGTCCACCGACCCTGGAACGCCTTATGTCGTTGGCCGACCGAACTATGACGCATCGATTCCCCCGGACCAGTGGCGCGGCCGCCTTGTGTGGGACATGACGGTCGATGCGCAAGGCACGGTGACCGACGTATCCGTAGTGACCGCGGAAGGCGTCGGTCTGAAACTCCGCGACCGCGCCATCGCGGCAGGCTATTTATCGCTTTTCTTCCCTGACAAACCAAGAGAAAACACGCCGCTGGTCTGGAGGCGCGAGCTTTCATTGGCGCCGGAATGAAAACTGCACCAGAGCGGTTAAGCATGCTGGCTTGCGGACCTCACGTGCACCACTGACGACAGGGCTGCATGCAGATGCGATCACTGAACGTGCCGGACATCAGCCCTGGCGGTTGGCGCGGCGTCGCAGCCAGATCCGGACTGATGATGTATTGGGAAGATGTCGCAGATGTCCATGACGCTCCGCACGGGAATCCGTGACGCGTCGCCGGATAGCAGCGTCATACATCGCGAGGCGCGCATCCGGGCGTTATGCGACGTTGAGCGGAACGCGCGTCCGCCGCTGCATTGGGGAAAATGGGATGGAAGATTCTTGTGGTTCCATGTAATCGCCTGCACTGCGCAAGCTGGAAACCTGCCGTATGACGGCACGCCGCATCGGCGTATCAAACCGCTACACGCCCCTGCGAGCCGTAGCGCAGCATCAAGGCTGACGGTGCCAGCCAGACCAGCGCCTCAGCTGGCGATCACCAAGCGCGCACCCAGCCGCATGCCGGCTTCGGCTTCGCGCAGCCACTGCGCCATGTCGCGCGGCGACAACGGGCGCGAGTAGAAATAGCCCTGGATCTCGTCGCAGCCTTGCTGGCGCAGCAAGGCATCTTCCTGCACGGTCTCCACGCCTTCGGCGACGACCTGCATGCCCAGCGCGTGGCCCAGATGCACGATGGCCTGGGTGACCTCGGCGGTGTTGGCGTCGTCGAGCATGCCCTGGACGAAGCTGCGGTCGATCTTGAGGCGCTGCACCGGGAATCGGTTGAGGTAATGCAGGTTTGAGAAGCCGGTGCCGAAGTCGTCCACCGCCAGCAGCACACCGTTTTGCTCGAACAACTCGAAGCAACGGCGCAGCGAATCCGAATCGCGAATCAGCGCCGACTCGGTCAATTCCAGTTCCAGCCGCGATGGCGGCCAGCCGTTGTCGCGGCAGATTTCCAGCACGCGCTCGGCAAAGCCGCGTTCGCGCAACTGCACGGCCGAGACATTGACCGCGATGCGGCTGAAATGCAGCCCGGCGCGATCCCAGACCACCGCCTGGCGGCAGGCTTCACCGATCACCCATTCGCCCAGACGCACGATTTCGCCGCATTCTTCTGCGATCGGAATGAATTCGACCGGGCTGCACGGGCCATGGCCAGGGCGATTCCAGCGCATCAGCGCTTCAATCGCCGGCGATGCGTCGCCCACGGTGTTGACCAGCGGCTGGTAGACCAGCGTGAACTCTTCGCGCTCGAGCGCACCTTGCAGTGCATGCTCTAGCTCCAGCCGGCGCTGCGCACGCAGCAGCACATCCTGGCTGTAGTAATGGAAGGTGTTGCGACCGGATTCCTTGGCCGCGTACATCGCCGCATCGGCGGCGCGCAGCAGGCTGTCGAAGTCCGAAAGACCCTCTCCCTGCAGCGCAATGCCGATGCTGGCACCGAGCTTGAGGGTGACATGGTCCTTGCGCAGCGGCTCGCCCAGCGCGCTGATCAACTTGCGCGCCACGTGGCCGGCATCTTCCGGCTCGGAAAGATCGCGCAGCAGCACGATGAATTCGTCGTCGCTGAAGCGGCCGAACAGATCGCTGTTGCGCAGATGCTGATGCAGCCGCGCAGACGCAAGCTTGAGCAGGTTGTCGCCGGTGGCATGCCCGAACGAATCGTTGATGCTCTTGAAGCCATCCAGATCGATCAGCAGCATGGCTAGCACCTGGCCGCGCTCGTGCGCTTCGCGGATCGCGTTTTCTGCCTGCTCGCGCAGCAGAAAACGGTTCGGCAGGCCGGTCAAACGGTCGTAATGCGCGAGCAGCTCGATGCGTTCGTTGGCTTCGCGCTCGCGGGTGACATCGCGGAACAGGGCGACAAACCGCGGCGGCAGCCCTTCGCGACGATCCAGCTCGATCAGCACCTGCACCCAGATGCGTTGACCGGAGTTGCGATAGAAGCACAGCTCCAGCTGCTCAGGCAGACCGCCATCGGAAATGCGCAGCAGCGCCGCTTCGAAAGCGTCGCGCGAATCCTGGGTGTACAGCGCAAGCGCCTGCTCCAGGGTGATGTTTTCCTTGCGCAAGCCGTGGATGCGGTAGCACTCCTCGGTCCACTGCATGCGACGGGTGTCGACTTCGATTTCGCAACCGCCGATCTTGCCCAACGCGGACACGCGATTGAGCAGTTCGGTACGCCAGCGGATCAGGGCATCGGTCTGCCGCTGCTCGGTGACGTTCTGCAACTGGCCGAGCACACGCACCATGCTGCCATCGCCATCGAACACCGGTTGCGCCCAGACCCGCAGATGATGCGGATTGACGCCGAGCAGGCCGTTGACCTCCAGCTCGAAATGCACCGGCAGGCCTTCGTGCTTGATCTTGCGCCAGGCCCCGCGCAGTTGCGCCACCGAAGGCCGTGCGAGCAGACGCAGCAGGTCGCGAACGCCGTGCAGGCGCAGCTGGGTCATGCCGAGCTGCTGCAGGAAGTCCTGCGATATCCACAGTTGGTCCTTCAGCGAATCCCAGCTCCAGCTGCCCATGCTGGCAATGCGCTGGGCTTCTTCGAGCTGGGCCTGCTGCTCGCGCAGCTGCTGCTCGAGCAATTTGTGGTGATGCACGTCGGTATGGGTGCCGACCATGCGCAGCGGGCGGCCATCGGCGGTGCGCGAGACCACGCGACCGCGATCGAGGATCCAGCGCCATTGGCCGTCGTGCTGGCGCAGCCGGAATTCGGCTACATAGGTATCGGTGCGCCCATCCAGATGCGCCTGGACGGCTGCGCTGACCTGCGCGTGGTCGTCGGGATGAATCAATCCGGACAACGCGGTGAGATTGTTCGGCAGCGGTTGCTCGGAATAGCCGAGCATGCGAGTCCAGCGCTCGGAGCGGTACACCACGTCGGCGGGGATATCCCAATCCCACAACCCGTGATCGGCGCTGTCCAGGCCCATTTCCCAGCGGCTGGTGCCATCGGCGCCCATCGGCTCGGGAATGCTCAGGGTGAAGGCCATGACCTTGCCGTGCTCGTCGCAGACCGCGCGCAGCCAGCCTTCCAGCCGTCCGCCGCCCGTTCCCGGCAACACGCAGGCCGCCATGCCGCCGCTGTCGGCCACCTGGGCGCGACTGCTCTCCAGCACTTCGGCATACGCACCAAGGGTTGCCGGCAGCCCGAGGGACTGCGCAACGCTATTGGCCGCCAGGGGCTGGCCATGCGCATCCAACAACACCACCGCTGAGGTCAGCGGGTGCTGCAGCATGCTTGCAATGACGCCTGAGTCCACTCTGGAACACTCCGAAGGATCGACCCCTGCCTCGGGGTCGCAATGGATAACGGCCGTCCAGCGGATTAGTTGAGGCGAGTGTTTCGAGCGCAACCGAACCGGGCCGACTTACGGCTAAGATGGCCGCATCGCCCGCTCCAAAGGTCGTCCGCGGACCCATGCACCAACCTGTCGCCGCGCCCGCGTTCTCGTCCCCTCCCGTGTCCCGACTTCGCCTGGCCGAACGCCTGCAGCAAGGCCTGTGGACGCTGACCGGTCTGTACCTGCTGATCGGTGTGGTGTGGCTGCTGCTGGGCAACCGATTGCTCAATCTGGCTGGCGCGGCAGTGCCGGAACGCTGGTCCGATGCCAGCTTTCTGCTGGTGTCGAGCATCGTGATCCATCTGGTGCTGCGGCGCTTCATGACGCTGATCGTGGAAGAACATGCGCAACTGGCGCAGTCCGAAGCCTTGCTGCAGGCCAAGTTCCTGGCCCTGCCCAGCCCGGCCTTCATCTACGACCTGGCGACCATGCGCATCCTCGACGCCAATCCGGCGGCGCTGGAATTCTTCGGTTGGGAACGCGACGAATTCCTGCAGCAGACGCTGCAGGCGGTCTGGCCCAACGCCGATGGCGCGCGGCTGGAAGACATCATCACGGAGATCCGCGGCAAGGGCGACACCACCTGCGTGTTGAACGAAGATCTGCTGACCCGCAGTGGACTGCGGCACGTCGAGGTGCGTAGCAATCAGCTGCATCTGGCCAGCGGCCCTGCCCGTCTGGTGGTGACGGTAGACCGCAGCGAAGAACGCCAGGCGCAGCATCTGCGCGACGAAGCGCTGGAACGCCTGGAAGAAGCGCAGGGCATCGCGCGACTGGGTTCGTGGCAACTGGATCGTGCCAGCGGCCTCGGCCGCTACTCGGCGGCGGTGTATCGCATCCTGGGGCGCAGCGTGCCGATGCATCGGCGCGAACATCGTCTGGAAGAGCTGCTGACCGCATCCGACACCGCCACCCAGGCACGTATCGAACGCATGATCGAAGACATGTGCACCGGCGGCGAGGTACAGATCGATGTGCTGCTGCCGCTCACCGGCGGCGATTCGCAACCGCGCACCGTGCATCTGCGGGCAGAGAGCGTGACCCTGCCCAGCGGCGCAAGCCATGTGCACGGTACCTTGCAGGATGTCAGCGAACGCGAACAGTCGCGGCGTCTGCTGCGCGAGCGCGAAGAACAGTTCCGCGAGCTGGTGCGGGTGCTGCCGGACGGCGTGCTGATCCTCGCCGACGAGCACGTGATGTACGCCAATGCGGCAGGCTCCGCCCAGTTCGGTTTTCAGGGCGAAACCATTCTGGGCGAGCCGCTGCAGACGCTGGTCGGCGATTCCGACCTATCGGTGGTGCGCGAGTATCTGCGTGCCGGCAGCGATCGCAATGAGCCGGTGTCCAGTGCACGGGCGATGCGCCGTCGCGATGGCAGCACGTTCTATGCAGGCCTGTCGGCGGGCGATATCCGTTACGGCGGGCGCAGCTGCAAGCTGCTGGTGGTACGCGACCTGAGCGAGCCCGAGCGCATGCGCGATGCGCTGGCCGAGAGCAATGCCGAGTTGCAGGCGATGGCCAAGCGGCTGTTCTCGTTGCAGGAAGACGAACGTCGTGCGATCTCGCGCGATCTGCACGACGACATCGGCCAGGCGATCACTGCGATGAAGTTGTCCGCGCATGCGGCGCTGGACGAACTCGACCCGGTCGCGCGCCGCGAAGATCTGCTGGAAGTAGTGTCGCTGGCCGATTCCACCGTCAACAAGCTGCGCAATCTGTCGATGCTGTTGCGTCCGCCGCAACTCGATGCGCTGGGTCTGGAAGCAGCGTTGCGTTGGCAGGCATCGATGCTGTTCCGCGCTTCGCAGGTCCGGTTGGAGCTGGACATCCAGGCGCTCGATGTGCGCCCCGGCAACGAAATCGAACAGGCCTGCTTCCGGATTGCGCAAGAAAGCCTGACCAATGCCTTGCGACACGCATGCGCCGGCGAAGTGCGCATGAGTCTGCAATCGATCGACAGCGAGACGTTCCGTCTGGAAGTCAGCGATGACGGCGACGGGTTCGAGCCGGAAGGCCCGCGCGGACTTGGGCTGATCGTGATGCGTGAGCGTGCGCAAACCGTCGGTGGCGTGCTCGCGATAGACTCAGCACCCGGAGCAGGCACGCGCGTGACGTTGCGCCTGCCCTATCACCCGGCCGGCGAGTCCGTCCACGAAGATGGTGGACGTTGAGTCATGTGGAGCCCCGTAATCCCGCCCGGATTGGAAATCGTCAAACCGACACGCCTGGGCGCAGGCAACCCCGAACTACTGCATCTGGTCGACGCGGCCGCGTCCGGCGGCCAGCCGTTGATGATCTTCCATGTCGACATCGATCACTTTGCCTCGATCAACGAGAACATGAGTGGTGAGGTCGGCGATCAGGCACTGACGCTGGCCGCACGCCGTCTGCAGGAATTTTTAGGCACGCGCGGCAAGTTGTGGCGCCACGGCAGCGACGAAATGATCATCGTGGCGGTGCGCCGCGACGACACGCCGCTGCCGGAAGACTTTGCCGAAGAGATTCGCCAGCAGCTGGAACTGCCGTTATCGGTGCTGCCGTATACGTTGTTCATGACCGGCAAGGTCGGTATCAGCCTGTGCCCAGAACACTCGACCTCGCTCTCCATCCTGCTCGACTACGCCGAAGAAGCCAGCTATCAGGCCGCGCGCGAAGGCGGCAACACGGTGCGCCTGTACACGCGCAACTCGGCGACCAACGCGCATAGCGAGAGCATCATTGCGCGGCAGATCGTCGATGCGATCCCGCATGGCGAACTGCGCCTGCGCTACCAACCGCTGGTCAGCGCACGCGACGGCCGCATCGTCGGCATGGAAGCGCTGCTGCGTTGGCAATCGCCCACGCTGGGCATGCTGGTGCCGGAGCGCTTCATGCGCACCGCAGAGCGGCTGGGCGTGATCGTGCAGATCGGCGAATGGGTGCTGCAGAACGCAGTGCGTCAGGCGCGGCTGTGGCGCGACCAGGGCTTCGACGATTTCAGCATTGCGGTCAATGTCTCCACGCTGCAGTTGCTGCGGCCGGGCTTCTTCAACGAAGTGATGGCCATGCTGCAAACGGCGGGCGTGCCGGCGCAGTTCGTGACCCTGGAAATCAACGAAAGCGCGTTGACCAACAACGTCAACTTCGTCCACGAGACGATGGCCAACCTGCGCAACGAAGGCATCAGCCTGAGTCTGGACAACTTCGGTACCGGCGATTCCAGTCTGAGCGCATTGGTGCGCTACCCGGTCGACCGGCTCAAGATCGACCGCAGCTTCATCAAGAGCGCGCCGGCCGGCAGCCGCGAGGCAGCGATTGCGCGCGCCATCATCGCGATGGGCCACCAGCTGGGCATGACGGTGATCGCCAATGGCGTGGAATCGCAAGCGCAACTGGGCTTTCTGCGACGCAACGATTGCGACATCTTCCAGGGCTATCTGTTCGGAGAGCCGATGTCGGCCGAGTCCGCCGGCATGGCACTGCGTCGGCGCTATCTGCGTCCGGAATCGTTCGCCGAAAGCCGCCCGGACCGCACCTTGTTGCTGCTGGACGACGAAGAAAACGTGCTGCGCTCGCTGGTACGTCTGTTCCGCCGCGACGGCTACCGCATCCTGGCGGCCGGCAACGTGCGCGATGCGTTCGACCTGCTGGCCACCAACGATGTGCAGGTGATTCTGTCGGACCAGCGCATGTCGGATATGAGCGGCACCGAGTTCCTGGGCCGCGTCAAAATGCTCTACCCCGATACCGTGCGCCTGGTGCTGTCCGGCTACACCGACCTGGCCACGGTGACCGAGGCGATCAACCGTGGCGCGATCTACCGGTTCCTGACCAAGCCGTGGAACGACGACGAACTGCGCGAGCATATTCGCCAGGCCTTCCGCACCCATGACGAGCTACGCAACGGCCGGGAATAGGGAATCGGGAATGGAGAATTGGTAGAGCAGATATCTACCGCTTGATTCTCCGCGTGCCAAATCGTGCCTCAAAATCAAAGCACCAGCGCATGCCGCTCTCCCGATTCCCTACTCCCGATTCACCATTCCCAGCGCGTCAGCGCTACTTCGGCTGCCGGATCGGCAACACGATGCGGAAGCTGGCGCCCTGCCCTGGCACGCTTTCGACGTCGATACGGCCATGGTGCTTGTTGATGATGCCGTAGGAGATCGATAGCCCCAGGCCGGTGCCGCTGCCGACCGGTTTGGTGGTGAAAAACGGGTCGAAAATGCGCTGTAGCAGGTCCGGGGCGATGCCGGCGCCGCTGTCCTGGAACTGGATCCAGACGTTTTCGGCTTCATCGCGTCCGCTGGTGACGGTGATGGTGCCGCGCTCGACAATCGCCTGGCCGGCGTTGAGCAGCATGTTCATGTAGACCTGGTTGAGCTCCGATGGCAGGCATTCCACCAACGGCAGCTCGGCATAATTGCGCTCCAGCGTCACCTTGTACTTGAGCTCGTTCCAGATGATGTTGATCGTGGATTCGAGGCCGGCATGCAGGTCCACCATCTTCCACGACTCGGAACGGTCCGAGTAAGAGAAGTCCTTGAGGTCGCGCACGATGCGGGTGACCCGCTCGATGCCTTCGCGCGACTCGGCCATCAACTGCGGCAGATCGCGGCTGATGAAGTCGATATCGGCACGGTTGCGGATTTCGTCGATCTCGGGAATCAAGGCCTTCGGGTCCGGCGCCTGCAGCGCGCGCTCGTAGGCTTCGATCAGGGTGAACAGGCTGCGCAGGTACTCCTGCAGGCTGCCGAGATTGGAGTGCACGTAGCCGATCGGATTATTGATCTCGTGCGCCACGCCGGCCGCCAACTGGCCGATGGAGGCCATTTTTTCCGACTGCAGCAGTTTGTCCTGTGCGCCGTTCAAGCGCATGTAGGCCTGGCGCAGTTCGGCGTGGCGCTGTTGCAGCTCGCGCTCGTAATCCTGCTGGCCTTCGATGTTGTGGAACAACGCCAGAAAATGGCCGACGCCCTGCTCTTCGTTGTAATACAGGTGCGCGATGACCACGCGGTCGGCTACCGGCAGGCTGCCGGTCCAGCTGCCCTTGCTGCGCGCCTGGTTCAGCGCATCCGACGGCAGCACCTGCGAAATCCGCTCGCCCAGATTGCGATCGTCGGCGGGGTCTTCCTTGCACAGGCTCTGACGCGCAACCGCGTTGGCCAGAATCAGCTGTCCATCGGCACGGAACAGCAACACACCTTCAAGCATCTGGTCGCCGAATGCGCGCAGGATGGTCGAAGACGGCAACAATGTTTGATTGAGAAAAAACTTGGCGGTCACGGGACACGGCGGCAGCAGGGACGCTTCAATATACGCCGAACCATAGGGCGGCCATATCGCCACTTGGTCTTAGAGCAGCTAGCAACAGCACAGTGCAGCCACCAGGCGGGCGCGGCCGGTGCTCGGTGCGGCATGTACCGTTCGTACACTCCGGTTCCTCCGCGCCATCGACCCACACCAAACGACTGCTCGCTACGTTTTGTTAGCTGCTCTTGGAACCGTCTTAAAACTGCTCTATCGGCAGTTGCCAGGCGCGACCGCTGATCGGCATGGCGTGTGCGCGTGCATTGGCACGGCGGTGATTCCACGCCGTCCCTTCCCGTGGGTCGATTGCGCACGGTGTCTGCCAGCCGGCAGTGTCGACCGTAGCAAACCTGCGTGGCCTGCGTGCGCGCAGCACCTGGGTGCGTGCGCCCGCGGCAGTGACGGCTACCTCAGGCGACTGCCAGCGAACGTCCGCCGCGCAGTACGTTAGATTGGCCCTTGGCGTCGTACGAGGGCGCGCTTTCGGTTCGCCCCAGGTGACGCAATGCCCAGTTCACTTCGCGGCGGCGGCGTGCCAGCAGCGCACCATTGGCGCGGTTGGCTTCGGCCAGCTCACGCAGACGCTCTTCTTCGCCTTCGGGCATTCGCGCTTCAAGCGCGCGCAGCGCCGACAGCTTGTCCTGCGTGTGCCGCATCAACCCGTCGATGTCGTTCTCGAGTAATGCCTGGCGTTCGCCGGCCAGCGCATCGCTGAGACGTTGCAGGAACTCGTTCACGTTCATCCTTTTAGTCGGGGATCAACCCGCCAGTTGCTGATTCAGATCCATCATGCGGCTGGCGATGGCATCCGGGTTGATGGAGTAGCTGCCGTTCTGCAAGGCGTCTTTCACGGCCTGGACGCGACCGGTGTCGATCGCCGAGGACTGCGACAGCTCGCGCTGCAGGTTCTGCAGATTGGTGGCTTCGCCGGTCAGCTTGACGCTGTCGGTGGGCGGTAAGGCTGCAATCGGGGACGCGCGATCTTCACCGGCCGGAACGATCTTGCTGCTCGTGGCCGCGGTGCGAAGGGTGGCAGCGGTCGGTAGATTGCCTTCAATTTTCTGGGTCATGTCAGGAACTCCTCTACAGGTCGTAGGGGATAACGGCACCCAGAAAAAAAACTTTATAGAAAATTTTTACCTGGAGACCACAACGGTTCCGCTCGCTTCAACAATCCCCTGCACCACACGGCGGGACGAGGAGTTCTCGACCGAAACCCGCTCGTTTTCGCCGGCATCGGAGAGCGCGCGACCGCTCATGCGCACCTCCAGACCGCCGTTGCGCGACACCAGCGGGACGGTATCGCCGCGCCGGACCAGCCGCTGCGTCACCAGATCATTGGCCGAGAGCAGCGAGCCGGCCGGCAGAACACGGCGGGCGGACTTGCCCACTGCGGCCACCGGGTCGGCCAGTACCGCACCGACGATGCGGGCGGCGTCACGCTTCTCGATACTGATATCGGCTAGCGAGATGATTTCTCCAGCGCTGATGCCCCGACGCAGCACCAGGACATCCTGGTTGCGACGCACCTTCAATGGCACGAACAAACGCCAGCCGGCCGGCTGCGGGCAGGCCACTTCGACGGTGTTGGTGCCGGTGGGCTGGGCTTGCAGGGCGATGGGACAGGCCGGCATGCGCAGACCCGGATCGAGCGTTGCCTCGGCTTCGGCATCGGGGCCAACCGTGGCCAGCGCCGCTGCGCGAATGGAATCGACCGACTGGTACCCATCGGCCCAGGCTGGGGCGGCGACCAACAAAATGACAAGCAGGAGCAGGCGCATGGGACCAGATCCGTAGGAAGACGCGGAAGCTCATGCAAGCGGCGTGCCTGTTTTCGAATAGGGAATCGGGAATGGGGAATCGGTTGGTGGCTGAAAGATGGTCGGCCTTCGTTGCTGCCGTGCGATTTACTAGGTGAAAGCTATCAGCAGGCAAAGTCACTGCCCTTCGCCTCGGGCTTGCTGCGGAAAGCTTCATCCCTCACTTTTACGATTCCCCATTCCCCATTCCCGACTCCCCATTCCCGACAGCCCCCCCACCAACCACAAAGCCCTCAAGTTTCCAGGCGGCGCTGTCGATATCTGCCCCATGACCCACGATCTGCTCAACCGCATCGACCAGCGCACCCGACTGGCTGGCCACAATCGACTGGCGCTGCTGCTGTTTAGGCTAGGCGGGCGCCAGCTTTTTGGCGTCAACGTCTTCAAGGTGCAGGAAGTGCTGCGCCGCCCGGAATTGTTCCAGGTGCCTGGCCTGCCGACCGAATTCGCCGGCGTTGCCGACGTGCGCGGGCGCTCGGTCCCGGTACTGGATCTGGGCCTGGCCATCGGCCACCCGGAACGCGACGCGCACTCCGAAAATGGGCCCGGCTACCTGGTGGTGGCCGAGTTCAACCGCTCGGTCCAGGGATTTCTGGTCAGCGGCGTGGAGCGCATCGTCAATATTGCGGTGGAAGATATCCACCCGCCGCCGGAACTAGGCGCCGAAGCCACTTATTTGACGGCAGTGACGCGGTTCCAGGGCGAGCTGATCCAGGTGATCGACGTAGAAAGCGTGTTGGCCGACATCGCCAAGGTCAGCAAGGACGTGCAGCTGGACCCATCGCTGCAGTTGGTGGCCTACGACCGTCAGTTCCAGGTGTTGGTGGTGGACGACTCGCGGGTGGCGCGTCAGCAGATCCGCAGCGTGCTCGACCAGCTGGGGGTGTCGGCAACCTTGTTGTCCGACGGCCGCCAGGCGCTGGACCATCTGCTGCAGGTGGCGGCGTCGGGCGAAAACCCGGCCGACCGCTATGCGATGGTGATCTCCGATATCGAAATGCCGGCAATGGACGGCTACACGCTGACGACGGAAATCCGGCGCACGCCGGGCCTGCAAGGCCTGTACGTGCTGCTGCACACCTCTTTGTCGGGCGTGTTCAACAACGCCATGGTCGAGCAGGTGGGTGCCAATGCTTTCGTGGCCAAGTACAGCGCGCACGAGCTGGCCGACTACGTGTTGGCACGCTTGAAAGTGGTTGCCGAAGCGGCCTGAGCAAGAGATCGACTGACCGGTTCGCCGGCGGCGGGTCGTTCGCAGCGCCGGCCGGGTGCAGGTGCCGATAGCGATGAGTAAGGAATGCCTTGCAGGCATTCCCGGCGTAGAACTCCGGCGACACCCAAGCTGCCTTGGCGACGCGCCTTGAGTAGATTGGCGACGCGCATTGAATGGAATGGATTGGCAGCCTGTTGGCGTGAATTACCGTCAATAGGAGTTCGCAACACTCCCCACCTAATCTCGTCAGGCAAGACGCCCACCTTGGGCGCAGCGCCTTTCTAGGGCTGCGAGCTGTTGCCTGTGTCACCTGACCCTTCACGATGATCCCGACCGTTGCCGGCCGCAGCCGCTAGCCAAGCAGCGCCTCGCACAAGACTTGCATCAACTAGTCCGGTAGCGCTTAAGGGCCCCGAACCGGTCGTCCAGGTTCGCCTTCCTGGCTGAAACCGCGGCCTTGGCCGTTCAAGGCCCCGCCAGGGCGCTCCAGCCGCCCTACCCGATCGACGGGTTCAGCAGCACCCTTGATTTGGCACAAACATTGCTTCTTCTCTGGCAACACTTCGCGGGAGAGCACCGTGTCCAATCCCTTCTCGTCCTTCCTCGGCGTCCACGGCGACGCATTGTCGCTGCGCGAGCAGCGCATGAAGCTCATTGCCAGCAATCTGAGCAATGTGGACACCCCTGGGTACAAGGCCAAGGATCTCAACTTCGAAGCGGCCTTGAAGTCGGCCCAGGGCGTGCAGGATGGCGGCCTGATGCAGGCCACCGACGCCAAGCATTACGAAGTGGGCGGCGGCGCCGGGCTCAACCCGTTCCAGATCACCCGCGAATCCGATCAGCCTAGCCTGGACGGCAACACCGTCGATCCCGATGCAGAACGCGCCGCCTACGGCCGCGCCGCGCTGGAATACCGCGCGTCGCTGAGCTTCCTCGAATCCAAGGTGCGCTCGATGCTCACCGCGATCACGGGCCAATAAGTCATGAGCAACCTTCCCATTTTCGATGTGGCCGGCTCGGCGCTGCATGCGCAGTCGGTCCGCCTGAGCACCATCGCCTCCAACCTGGCCAACGCCGATTCGGTGGCCGGTTCTGCAGAAGCCACCTACAAGCCGATCGAGCCGATCTTCCAGGCCCAGCAGAGCCGTCAGGACCCCAGCCTGACCTCGGTGAACGTCAAGGAGATCACCACCACCAACGCGCCGCCGATCCGTCGCTACGAGCCCGGCCACCCGCTGGCCGATGCCGACGGCTACGTGTTCTCGCCCGACGTGGACCCGGTCTCGCAGATGGTCAACATGATTTCCGCCTCGCGCAATTACCAGGCAGGCGTGGAAATGCTCAATACCGCCAAGGAACTGGCGCTCGCGACCCTGACCATGGGTCGCTGACCCTCCTTGCTGACCTTTTTCCTACGGACCCTTTCCAATGAGCACGATCGGTAGCGACCTCTACACCAGCCTCGGGCTGACCTCCAGCAGCGCCACATCGACGAAGAAGAAAGAGGAAGCACTCGGCCAGGCCGACTTCCTCAAGTTGATGACCGAACAGCTGCAGCACCAGGACCCGCTCAAACCGATGGAAAACAGCGCGTTTCTAGGCCAGTTGGCGCAGTTCTCCACCGTCCAGGGCATTGGCGACCTCAATACCAAGGTCGGCAATTTCTCCGATTCGATGAACGCCGACCAGGTGCTCAAGGGCGCCGCGCTGGTGGGCCACAACGTGTTGGTGCCGTCGGCACAGGTCGCCATCGATGCCACCGGCTCGGCCAAGGGCGTGGTCGCCGCAACCTCGGCTGGCTTCGTCAATTTTGAAATCACCGATGCCAACGGCGCCTTCGTCAAACAAATCAGCGTGCCGGCCAGCGCCGCCGGTGAGGTGTCGTTTGCCTGGGATGGCACCGACGCCAACGGCAACCGCATGGCCGCCGGCAAATACGGCATTACCGCAACCCAAACCGACACCGTCGGTGCCAAGAGCAAGTTATCCACCTATGTCGATGCACCGGTGGACAGCGTCACGATCGGCTCGGACGGCCTGTATCTCAACCTGACCGGGCTAGGCACTTCCCCGCTCGCCAACGTGCTCCGCGTCAGCTGAGCCGGCAACCGACACTTAAAGGAACTCATCCATGGCTTTCAATACCTCGTTGTCCGGCATCAACGCAGCCAATGCCGATCTGAACGTTACTTCCAACAACATCGCCAACGTCAACACGACCGGGTTCAAAGAATCGCGCGCCGAGTTTGCCGACATGTTCCAGAGCACCAGCTACGGCCTGTCGCGCAATGCGGTCGGTTCGGGCGTGCGGGTCAGCAACGTGGCGCAGCAGTTCTCGCAGGGCAATATCGACCCGACCGGGCGCAGCCTGGATCTGGCGATCTCCGGCGAAGGCTTCTTCGCCGTGTCCTCCAACGGCGCCAAGATGTACACCCGCGCCGGCAACTTCCAGACCGATGCCAACGGGTATGTGGTCAATCCGCAGGGCGCGCGCCTGCAGGTGTTTGCGCCGAATCCCAGTGGCAATGGCTTCGACGTGGGCCGCCTGTCGGACCTGCAGTTGCTGACCACCGACAGCCCGCCCAAGTCGACCTCCACGGTCAACCTGGCCTTCACCCTGCCCGGCAACGCCACCGCACCGACGGTGACCCCGTTCAGCCCGGCCGACGACAAGACCTACAGCCACTCCACCGGCGGCATCAATGTCTATGACTCGCTGGGTGTCAGCCACGTGCAGACCTCCTACTTCGTCAAGACCGCCAATCCGAACGAATGGCAGGTGCACAACTATGTGGACGGCACGGCAGTCGGTGCGCCGACCACATTGCAGTTCTCCGACACCGGCTCGCTGACCACCCCGTCTAACGGCATCATCGCGATGGACCCGTTCACCCCCAGCACCGGTGCCGGCGTGCTGAACATGCAGCTCAATGTCAGCGGCTCGACCCAGTACGGCGAAGCCTTCGCGCTGCGCGACACCCGCCAGGACGGCTACGCCAGCGGCAAGCTCAACGAGATCAGCTTCGACACCAGCGGTGTGGTGTTCGCGCGCTATTCCAACGGCGCCGACAAGCCGCTGGGCCAGGTCGCGCTGGGCAGCTTCGTCAATCCGCAGGGTCTGCAGTCGCAGGGCAACAACATGTGGGCCGAAAGCTACACCTCCGGCGCCGCCCGCATTGGCGCACCGGACACCTCGGACCTGGGCCAGATCGAATCCGGCTCGCTGGAAGCTTCCACGGTGGACCTGACCGAGCAGCTGGTGAACATGATCGTGGCCCAGCGCAACTTCCAGGCCAACTCGCAGATGATCTCGACCCAGGATCAGGTCACCCAGACGATCATCAATATTCGTTAAGGGCTGGGAATAGGGAATCGGGAATAGGGAATCGTAAGAGCCGGCGTCACGTCTAGCGGACAACGGCCTTACCTCCCCTCTCCCAGTCTCCAGCAATCCCGCTTATACGATTCCCGATTCCCCACTCTCGATTCCCGGTGTCAAATGGACAAAGCCCTCTACGTCGCAATGACCGGTGCCCGCGCCTCCCTGCAGGCGCAGAGCACCGTGTCGCACAACCTTGCCAACGTCGATACGGTGGGGTTCAAGGCCGCATTGGCCAATACCGAGGCCTTCAAGATCCAGGGCAAGGGGTATCCGTCGCGGATCGATGCGCTGCACGTGGATCAGGGCTTCGATCGCAGCCAGGGCCATCAGAAAGTCACCGGCAACCCGCTGGACGTGTCGCTGCAACAGGACCGCTGGCTGGCCGTGCAGTCGCCCGACGGCAGCGAGGCCTACACCCGCAACGGCGAATTGGCGCTCACCGCCAATGGCCAGTTGGTCACCGCCAACGGACATGCGGTGCTGGATGAAGGCGGCAACCCGATGACCATCCCGCCGCACCAGGCGATGGAAATCGGTAGCGACGGCAGCATTTCCATCATCCCGCAGGGCGAAGGCCCGCAGGCGATGGATATCGTCGGCAAGATGAAGGTGGTCGATGCGCCCGCCGACCGTTTGACGCGGCGCCCGGACGGGTTGATGCGCAATACCAGCACCGACCCGGCGCAAGCGTTTGCGGTGGCCACCGGCAAGACCGTCAACAGCGGCATGCTGGAAGGCAGCAATGTGGATGCCGCCGGCGCGCTGGTGGAGATGATCCAGCTGCAGCGCCAGTTCGAAATGCAGGTCAAGATCATCAAGAACGGCGACGACAACGCGCAGTCAGCCAATTCGTTGCTGCGGGTCAGCGGCTAACAACGCCTGGCGAGCGGTGGCCAGGCGGGTGCGGCCGCCGCGGAGGACCCGCGTACGCCGCGATTCCTGCCGATTCCGGGCACCGGATGCGCTTGTCTGCTGACCATCCAGCAGCCGTCAGATGTTCTAAAACCGTCAGATGTTCTAAACGTGATCGCCGAAACGATTGCGCCGTCAGGCGGGTGCCTATGGTGGTGTTTCGGCTGCTTGAAGCACGACGACCGCGTTATCGCGGCGCGTTTATCGTACCTGCCGTCTTCGGCGTCAGGCCTGAAAGCGGCCGGCCTGCAAGCGGTCAAAACGCTCAGTGCGCATGGAGTCGCTCCAAGCCGTTGCACCCATTCGCCAGCGAACAAATCAGTCAACGCACGGCACCTGATTCAAACCCCGCGTTTATCTCGGTCACCGACCAAAACCGGCGGTGCTTGCGCGCGTGTAGGCGTGGGACCTTAGGCGGCATGGATGCCGCATAAGAGCCTCCATGGATGGATTCACGGCGTGTCCCACGCCTACACGCGTGCAAGCGCCCCCAGCAGACCACCGCCCGCCGTAAATTGGAGGCGGTGAGGCCCTCGTGACCGGACAGGTGTAATGCGCGGGTTGGTCGATGCGCGGCGCCGTCTCCGGGAGCGGGACACGCCGTGAATCCGTCCGTGGAGGCTCGGTAGCGGCATCCATGCCGCTACACGGTCCCGCCCCCGGAGACGACGCCGCGCTTCCACGGTTGGCCACTGCTGATCGGCAAGCAGTAGCGGAAGGCATCAACGTTCACTGGCTTGCTGTCTGCACCCCGCTACATCCCTGCGGTTGTCCGGCCTGTCCAGCGCAACCATGCATCGTCTCCTGGTCGCCGCGTCTCGGCCTTGCGCCGCGTGATCCACCGCACAGCCGGCAAGATTCCGACGCGGGTTTGGCACAGCACGTGCATATACCCAGCCGTACCCGGAACACATCCCCGGGTCTAACGAGGAATCGGGTCATGAATCAGGCTTTGTGGGTCGCCAAAACCGGACTGGATGCGCAGCAGACGCGCATGTCGGTCATTTCCAACAACCTGGCCAATACCAATACCACCGGCTTCAAGCGCGACCGTGCCGCGTTCGAAGACCTGCTGTATCAACAGGTGCGTGCGCCGGGTGGTTCCACCTCCGCGCAGACGCAGCTGCCCACCGGCCTTCAGTTGGGTACCGGTGTGCGGGTGGTTTCTACCTTCAAGGGTTTCGACCAGGGCAGCCAGCAGCAGACCGGCCGCGCGCTCGACGTGATGGTCAACGGCCGCGGCTTCTTCGAAGTGCAGATGCCCGACGGTACCTCCGCCTACACCCGCGACGGCACCTTCCAGATCAATGCGCAGGGCGAGGTCGTCACCAACAGCGGCTACCCGCTGCAGCCCGGCATCCAGGTGCCCGAAGGCGCGCAGTCGCTGACCATCGGCAACGACGGCACCATCAGCGTGACGCTGGCCGGCCAGGCCGCGGCGCAGGAAATCGGTGCGTTGACGCTGACCGACTTCATCAACCCCTCGGGCCTGCAGTCCAAGGGCGAGAACCTGTTCGTCGAAACCACCGCCTCCGGTCCCGCGCAGAACGGCACCCCCGGCCTCAATGGCCTGGGCACCACCGTGCAGGGCGCGTTGGAAGGCAGCAACGTCAATACGGTGGAAGAGCTGGTGAGCATGATCGAGACGCAGCGCGCCTACGAAATGAATGCCAAGGCGATCTCCACCACCGACTCGATGCTCGGTTACTTGAACAACAACGTCTGATCGGCTCGCCGGTCGCTGCCCTCTCAGGAATCCACGCCATGTCACGCCTGCCCTCTCTCTCTTCGCTGTCTCTTGCCATTGCCTGCAGCGCGCTGCTGGGTGGCTGCGTGGCAGCCGGCGATGTGCGGCCGTTCGCCGAACTGGCGCCGATCGTGCCGGTGGTCGCGCCGGTGGCGCAGCCCAGCGCCGGTGCGATCTATGCCGCCGGCCCGGGGCTGAACCTGTATGGCGACCGCCGCGCCCGCGACGTCGGCGATCTGCTGACGGTGAACCTGGTGGAAAGCACCACCGCCTCGTCCACCGCCAACACCAGCATCAGCAAGGCCGACACCGTCGACATGAGCACGCCCACGCTGCTTGGCGTGCCGCTCACCGTCAACGGCACCGACGTGCTGCGCAACTCCACCAACGGCGACCGCAGCTTTGCCGGCAAGGGCAACACGGCGCAGAGCAACCGCATGCAGGGCAGCGTGACCGTCACCGTGATGCAGCGCCTGCCCAACGGCAATCTGGTGATCCAGGGGCAGAAGAATCTGCGCCTGACCCAGGGCGACGAGCTGGTGCAGGTGCAAGGCATCGTGCGCGCCGCCGACATCTCCCCGGACAACACCGTGCCGTCGAGCAAGGTGGCCGATGCCCGCATCGCCTACGGCGGCCGCGGCGCGATCGCGCAGTCCAACGCGATGGGCTGGTTGAGCCGCTTCTTCAATTCCCGTCTGTCGCCCTACTGAGCCTGCGACCATGAATCTGTCATCCCTGCCCTTCCGTTTGCTCGCCGCCGCCGTCGCGCTGTGCGCGATTGCCGCACCGGCATCGGCCGAACGCATCAAGGATCTCGCCCAGGTCGGCGGCGTGCGCGGCAACGCGCTGGTCGGCTATGGCCTGGTGGTCGGCCTGGACGGCAGCGGCGACCGCACCAGCCAGGCGCCCTTCACCGTACAGAGCCTGAAAAACCTGCTCGGCGAGTTGGGCGTCAATGTTCCGGCGAACGTCAACCCGCAGCTGAAAAACGTCGCGGCCGTGGCGATCCACGCCGAGTTGCCGCCGTTCGCCAAGCCGGGCCAGCCGATCGACATCACCGTGTCCTCAATCGCCAACGCGGTGTCGCTGCGTGGCGGTTCGTTGCTGATGGCACCGCTGAAAGGCGCCGATGGCCAGGTCTATGCGATGGCCCAGGGCAACCTGGTGGTTGGCGGTTTCGGCGCGCAGGGCAAGGATGGCTCGCGGGTGTCGGTCAATATTCCCAGCGTCGGCCGTATCCCCAACGGCGCCACCGTTGAGCGCGCATTACCGGATGTGTTTGCCGGCAGCGGCGAGATCACCCTCAACCTGCACCAGAACGACTTCACCACCGTCTCGCGGATGGTCGCGGCGATCGACAGCAGCTTCGGCGCCGGCACCGCGCGTGCGGTGGATGGCGTGACCGTGGCGGTGCGCTCGCCTACCGACCCGGGTGCGCGTATCGGCCTGCTGGCGCGGCTGGAAAATGTCGAACTCTCTCCGGGCGATGCACCGGCCAAGGTGGTGGTCAATGCACGCACCGGCACCGTGGTCATCGGCCAGCTGGTGCGGGTGATGCCGGCCGCCATCGCGCATGGCTCGCTCACCGTGACCATCAGCGAAAACACCAACGTCAGTCAGCCGGGCGCCTTTAGTGGCGGCCGCACGGCGGTGACGCCGCAGTCCACGATCACGGCGACCTCCGAAGGCAGCCGCATGTTCAAGTTCGAAGGCGGCACCACGCTCGATCAGATCGTTCGCGCGGTCAACGAAGTGGGCGCGGCTCCCGGCGACCTGGTCGCCATTCTCGAAGCCCTGAAGCAGGCTGGCGCGCTGACGGCGGAGCTAGAGGTCATCTGACATGCGTATCGCAGCCTCGCCCATTGATCTCAACCCGAGCACCAAGGCCGATCCCGCAAAGATCGACAAGGTCTCACGTCAGCTCGAAGGCCAGTTCGCGCAGATGCTGGTCAAGAGCATGCGCGATGCCAGCTCCGGCGACCCGATGTTTCCTGGCGAAAACCAGATGTTCCGCGAGATGTACGACCAGCAGATGGCCAAGGCGCTGACCGAAGGCAAGGGACTGGGCCTGTCGGCGATGATCTCCAAGCAGTTGAGTGGCGACACTGGCGGCCCGGCGTTGAACACCTCGCTGAGCACCGCCGAAGCGGCCAAGGCCTATGCCCTGGTCGCCGGCAAGCGCGATGCATCGCTGCCATTGCCTGCCCGCGACGGCGCGGCAACCAGCGTCGGTGCGAGCCTCGGCGCAGCTGTCGGCGCCGCTGCAGGCATCGGCGCAGGCGGCCTGACCGGTATCGGCATGAGCCAGGTGCTGGATCTGATCGCCGGGCGCAGCGGCGGCAGCGATGCCGGCAGCGACGACGCGGCCGCGCTGAGCTGGCCGTCGGCCAACGATCGCTGGTCCGATGTGGCCGCCAGCGACGCCGCCGATGCCAATACCGCCGTCAACGCGAGCGCGGCCAGCACTGCTGCTGCCAGCCTCGGCGAGCGCACACCGGAAGGCTTTGTCGCCAAGATCTGGACGCACGCACAGAAAGCCGCGCGCGAACTCGGTGTGGACCCGCGTGCGCTGGTCGCACAGGCCGCGCTGGAAACCGGCTGGGGGCGGCGCGGCATCGGCAACGGTGGCGATTCCAACAACCTGTTCGGCATCAAGGCGACCGGCTGGAGTGGCAACAAGGTCACCACCGGCACCCACGAATACGTCAACGGCGTCAAAACCACCGAAACCGCCGATTTCCGCGCCTATGGCTCGGCCGAAGAGAGCTTTGCCGACTACGTGCGCCTGCTGAAAAACAACAGCCGTTACCAATCCGCGTTGCAGGCCGGCACCGATATCAAGGGTTTTGCACGCGGCTTGCAACAGGCTGGTTACGCCACCGATCCGGGCTACGCAGCCAAGATCGCGGCGATCGCCAACGGCCCGACCATCGACCGTGCGGTCGCCGCCATCGGCAACGCAGCGGCAGATCTGTCCAACCGTTACGCCAGCACCGCCGAGCCTGCCGGGCTTGGCACCATCCGTCGTTGAGGTAAACGCCCATGTCCATCATGTCCACCGGGACCAGCGCGCTGATCGCCTTCCAACGGGCGTTGTCGACCGTTAGCCATAACGTCGCCAACATCAATACCGAAGGCTACAGCCGCCAACGCGTGGAATTTGCAACGCGCACGCCCACCGACATGGGCTACGCGTTCGTGGGCAATGGCGCCAAGATCACCGACGTGGGCCGGGTGGCGGACCAGCTGGCCATCTCGCGCCTGCTCGACAGCGGCGGCGAACTCTCGCGCCTGCAGCAGCTGTCGTCGCTGTCCAACCGCGTGGACGCGCTGTATTCCAACACCGCCACCAACGTGGCTGGGCTGTGGTCGAACTTCTTCGATTCCACCAGCGCGGTGTCGTCCAATGCCTCCTCCACCGCCGAGCGCCAGAGCATGCTCGACAGCGGCAACTCGCTGGCGACGCGTTTCAAGCAGCTCAACGGGCAGATGGACAGCCTGAGCAATGAAGTCAACAGCGGATTGACGTCCTCGGTGGACGAAGTCAACCGTTTGACGCAGCAGATCGCCAAACTCAACGGCACCATCGGCAATAGCGCGGCCAACGCTGCGCCGGACATGCTCGATCAGCGCGATGCGCTGGTGAGCAAACTGGTGGGCTACACCGGCGGCACCGCGGTGATCCAGGATGGCGGTTTCATGAATGTCTTCACCGCCGGCGGCCAAGCGCTGGTGGTGGGAACGACCTCGTCCAAGCTCACCACCGTCGCCGACCCGTACCAGCCGACCAAGCTGCAGGTGGCGATGCAGACCCAGGGGCAGAACGTCAGCCTCAGCGCCAATTCGCTAGGCGGGCAGATCGGCGGCCTGTTGGAATTCCGCAGCAGCGTGCTGGAGCCGACCCAGGCCGAACTGGGCCGCCTTGCGGTAGGCATGGCCAGCACCTTCAACGCCGGTCACGCCCAGGGTATGGACCTGTACGGCGCGATGGGCGGCAACTTCTTCAACATCGGCTCGCCCACCACTGCGGCCAACCCGAGCAATACCGGCACCGCTTCGCTGACCGCCAGTTTCAGCAATATGTCGGCCGTGGACGGGCAGAACGTCACGCTCAGCTTCGATGGCACCGCGTGGAAAGCCACCAGCGCCAGCACCGGCGCGGCCGTGCCGATGACCGGCACCGGTACCGCTGCCAACCCGCTAGTGCTCAATGGCGTCAGCATGGTGGTCGGCGGCACGCCGGCCAGCGGCGACAAATTCCTGCTGCAGCCCACTTCCGGACTGGCCGGCACCGTGTCGGTGGCCATCACCGACCCGTCGCGCATTGCCGCAGCAACGCCGGTCAAGGCCACCGCCACCGTCGCCAACCTGGGCTCCGGCAAGATCAGCGACGTCAAGATCACCAATGCGCAGAACCCGGCGCTGCTGACCCCGTCGTCGGTGGAGTTCATCGATGCCAACCAATACACCATCGACGGCGCCGGCCCGTTCGCCTACACCCCCGGCCAGACCATCAGCGCCAACGGCTGGAGCTTCGCGCTGGATGGCGCGCCCAAGGCTGGCGACACGTTTGGCGTCGGTCCGACGGGCGCCGGCTCCAGCGACAACGGCAATGCCAAGTTGCTCGCCAAGATCGACGATGCCAAAGCGCTTAGCGGCGGCACGGTCACGCTCAACGGCGCGCTGTCGGGCCTGACCACCTCAGTCGGCTCGGCCGCGCGTGCGGCCGATTACGCCGCCGACGCGCAGAAGGTCATCAACGACCAGGCGCAGGCCAGTCGCGATTCGATTTCCGGCGTCAACCTCGATGAGGAAGCCGCCAACATGCTCAAGCTGCAGCAGGCCTATCAGGCGGCCGCACAGATGATCTCCACCGCTGACACCATCTTCCAAGCCATCCTGGGCGCCGTACGCTGATGACCGACCGTATCTCCACCAGCATGATGTACAGCCAGTCAATCGCCTCGATGGGCGCCAAGCAGACGCGGCTGAACCAGCTCGAATCGCAGCTGTCCAGCGGGCAGCGCCTGGTGACCGCCAAGGACGATCCGGTCGCTGCCGGCACTGCCGTGGGTCTGGATCGCGCGCTGGCCGCGATTACCCGCTTCGGCGAAAACGCCAACAACGTGCAGAACCGCCTGGGCCTGCAGGAAAACGCGCTCTCGCAAGCCGGCGATAAAATGGCGCGCGTCACCGAATTGGCGGTGCAGGCCAACAACTCCTCGCTCAGCCCCGACGACCGCAAGGCGATCGCATCGGAACTGACC
This sequence comes from Xanthomonas sp. WCS2018Noco2-27, assembly GCF_031843525.1. NCBI lineage: Bacteria > Pseudomonadati > Pseudomonadota > Gammaproteobacteria > Lysobacterales > Lysobacteraceae > Xanthomonas > Xanthomonas sp. WCS2018Noco2-27. The sequence goes on from NZ_JAVTIK010000001.1 coordinate 1,121,179, forward strand.
GCGTTGCGCGACAGCATGGTGAGCCTGGCCAACAGCACCGACGGCACCGGGCGCTATCTGTTCGGCGGCAGCGCCGATGGCAGCGCACCGTTTATCAAGAGCAATGGCGGCGTCGTCTATAACGGCGACCAGACCCAGAAGCAGGTCGAAGTGGCGCCGGACACCTTTGTCAGCGACACCCTGCCCGGCAGCGAAATTTTCATGCGCATCCGCACCGGCGACGGCACCGTGGACGCGCACCCTTCCAACGCCAATACCGGCACCGGCCTACTGCTGGATTTCAGCCGCGATGCCAGTACCGGCAGCTGGAACGGCGGCAGCTACAGCGTGCAGTTCACCGCCGCCGACACCTATGAGGTGCGCGACAGCACCAATGCAGTGGTCAGCACTGGTACTTATAAGGATGGCGACGACATCACCGCGGCCGGCGTGCGCATGCGCATCAGCGGCGCACCGGCGGTCGGCGACAGTTTCCAGATCGGCGCCTCCACCACCAAGGACGTGTTCTCCACCATTGACGATCTGGTTGGCGCGCTCAATTCCGACACGCTGACCAAGCCGCAGAAGGCAGCGATGATCAATACGCTGCAGACGTCCATGCGCGACATCGCGCAGGCCTCGTCGAAGATGATCGACGCGCGCGCCTCTGGCGGCGCGCAGTTGTCGGCCATCGACAATGCCAACTCCTTGCTCGAATCCAACGAAGTCACGCTCAAGACCACCCTGTCGTCGATCCGCGATCTGGACTACGCCTCGGCGATCGGGCAGTACGAACTCGAGAAGGCCTCATTGCAGGCCGCTCAGACCATTTTTCAGCAGATGCAGTCGTCGTCCTTGTTCAACATGATCCGCTGATTTGCAGCAGAAAACCCGCGTTTTCTTCGCTCCTGCGCGTGAGCACTTGCGCAGGCGGACGGAGTTTATTTTTCGAAGAGTTATACCAACGCTAAAGATTTAAGGGGTGCTGCCGAATAAACCAAACCCCTTGATACACAACGCTTACGTATTTCGTCCCGCAGCTGAAAAGCAGTAAAAAAATACTGAATTTCGCTAAAGGTTCCCGACGCAACGCCGTTATTCATCTCAGCAGCGGCAACGGCCAACTTGATGGCCCCCCTGCGGAGGCTCCGGGCAAGTCCCCCTTGCCGGAAAAATCGCTTAGGAGAAATCAAAATGGCACAGGTAATCAACACCAATGTAATGTCGCTGAACGCTCAGCGTAACCTCAACACCAGCAGCGCCAGCATGCAGACGAGCATCCAGCGTCTGTCGTCGGGCCTGCGCATCAACAGCGCCAAGGACGACGCCGCAGGTCTGGCGATCTCCGAGCGTTTCACCACGCAGATCCGCGGCCTGGACGTTGCCTCGCGCAACGCCAACGACGGTATCTCGCTGGCCCAGACCGCCGAAGGCGCGATGGTCGAAATCGGCAGCAACCTGCAGCGCATCCGCGAGCTGTCGGTGCAGTCGTCCAACGCCACCAACTCGTCCAGCGACCGTGACGCGCTGAACTCGGAAGTCAAGCAGCTCACCGCCGAAATCGACCGCGTTGCCAACCAGACCAACTTCAACGGCACCAAGCTGTTGAACGGCGACTTCTCCGGCGCGCTGTTCCAGGTCGGCGCCGACGCCGGCCAGACCATCGGCATCAACAGCATCGTCGATGCCAACGTCGATTCGCTGGGCAAGGCCAACTTCGCTGCCGCCGTCTCCGGCGCTGGCGTGACCGGCACCGCCACCGCGTCTGGTTCGGTCACCGGCATCAGCCTGGCCTTCAAGGATGCCAGCGGTTCGGCCAAGACCATTGCCATCGCCGACGTCAAGGTTGGCTCGGGCGACACCGCTGCCGATGTCAACAAGAAGGTCGCTGCGGCCATCAACGACAAGCTGGACCAGACCGGCATGTACGCTTCGATCAAGAGCGACGGCACGGTGCAGATCGAATCGCTGAAGGCTGGCCAGGACTTCACCTCGCTGTCCGGTGGCACCTCCAGCGCCACCGGCATCACCGCCGGTGCCGGCATCCAAACCGCTTCGGCCGCTTCCGGCGCCACCGCTTCGACCCTGAGCAGCCTGGATATCTCCACGTTCTCCGGCTCGCAGAAGGCTCTGGAAATCGTCGACAAGGCGCTGACTGCGGTCAACTCCTCGCGCGCCGACATGGGTGCGGTGCAGAACCGCTTCACCTCCACCATCGCCAACCTGAGCGCAACCTCGGAAAACCTGTCGGCCTCGCGTAGCCGTATCCGCGACACCGACTACGCCAAGGAAACCGCCGAGCTGACCCGCACGCAGATCCTGCAGCAGGCCGGTACCGCGATGCTGGCCCAGGCCAAGTCAGTTCCGCAGAACGTGCTGAGCCTGCTGCAGTAACTTGCCGCAGTCGTTCAGAAGCGCTTCGCAGCAAATCAAAAGCCCCTCTTCGGAGGGGCTTTTTTGTGGGTGCGGGTTTTTTGACGCCGGTCGCTTGGCGCGGCCGGCACGGAAGTTGCATCGGCTTGGTGGTCAACAAGACGCGTCGGCGCCGCTAAAGTCCTCCCGGATGCGGCCGATACCCGTCTCGTAATCCCATGCATCCGCTGTCCGGATGCCCAGACGAGGAATGCAACATGGCATCGGTGATCAGTACGTCCGGCTCCGGGCTGGATATCCCCACCGTGGTGTCCACCCTGGTATCCCGTCAGAAGGATCCGGAGCAGGCGCGCATCAACAAGGCCGGCACCGCAGCGACCACGCAGCTGTCGGCCATCAGTCAGATCAAGAGCAGCATGACCACGCTCAAGTCTGCGCTGGACAAGGTTGTCAGCAGTGCCGATACCAACGCCTACAAGGCGACGGTCCCGACCGATGCCGGCTTCACCGCCACCACCACCAGCTCGGCCGCGCCCGGTAACTATTCGGTGGAAGTGGTCTCGCTGGCCGCGTCGCAGAAACTGGCCTCCGGCGCATTCACCGCCGATGCCACGGTCGGCAGCGGCACGCTGACGATCGGCTACGGCGACCAGAGCGTTACCGTCGACATCAGCGGCACCGACAAGCTCACCGACATCGCTGCAGCCATCAACAAGGCCGCCGGCGGCAAGGGCGTCACCGCCAGTGTGGTGACCGCCAACGATGGCCAGCATCTGGTCTTCAACGCGGTCGACTCCGGCACCAAGGGGGCGCTGACCGTCAGTGCCAGCGACCCGAGCTTGAATAGCCTCACCTTCGGCGCCGGTGTCACCGGCGGCCTGACACAGCAGGTGGCTGCCGCCGATGCGCTGGTGCGCGTGGACGGCTTCGAGCGCACCTCCAGCTCCAACACCATCAGCGACATCGTGCCAGGCGTAGTGCTCAACCTGACCAAGGCCGCCGAAGGCACCAAGTTCAACCTGGGCGTCGCCGCCGACACCAGCGGCCTCAAGGCCAATCTGACTGCGTACGCCGCCGCCTACAACACCGCCAACACCTTGCTGGCCAAGAGCAGCGCCTACGACGCCACCACCAAGACCGCCTCGGCACTGACCGGCGACTCGCTGGTGCGTGGCCTGCAGCAGCAGTTGCGCGGCCAGGTCAGCGGCAACGTCAACGAGCTCAAGGCGCTGGGCTTGACCATCGACAAGGATGGGGTGATGAGCTTCGACGGTGCCAAGTTCGACACCGCCATCGCCTCCGACGGCGGCGCTGCCGCCGAGGTGCTCGGCAAGGACAGCAAGTTCGGCTCCGGCATGACCAAGCTGCTGGACAGCAACGTCAACGCCAACAACGGCACCTTGACCCTGCGCTCGGACAGCTTGAACAAGACCATCAAGGGCTATGAGGCCGACCTGGACGACCTGGACGCACGCATGACCAAGCTGACCGATCGTTACACAGCGCAGTTCACCGCGATGGAAACCATGATCAGCAAGCTGCAGAGCAGCGCCAGTTCGCTCAGCAGTCTGTTGAACAGCTGATTTCCGTGATGCCGATCCTCAAGTCCCGCAAGGGTCTTGCCGATACAAGAAGGGCCTATCGTGATTTCGGCCTTGCCTTCTGGCAGGAGCGTCGTCGCAGGAGCACAGCGCTCCGGGACCAGCGAAGGTCAGCCCATTGAGGAGTCATCCATGTACGGTTCCAATCGTCAATATGCCGAGCAATACCGCAAGGTCGGCGTGTCCACCAGCGTGACCGAAGCCGACCCGCACAAGCTGGTGTCGCTGCTGTTCGCTGGCGCCTGCCAGCGCATCCGTCTGGCCCAGGCCTGCCTGGCGCAGGGCGACCAGGCGCGCAAGGGCAAGGCCATTGGCGAAGCCTGCGCCATCGTCGGTCATTTGAACGGCTCGCTCGATCACGAAGCCGGCGGCGAGATCGCTGGTAACCTGTCGGCCCTGTACGACTACGTTATGCAGCGTCTGACCGCAGCCAACCTGCACAACGACGAGACTGCGTTGACCGAAGCGCTGGAGTTGCTCAGCGAAATCGACTCGGCGTGGAACTCCATCCCCCTCGAACAACGCGGCCTCGCTGCGGTTTCCTGAGTCCAGCCATGCATAACGCGCAAAGCCTTCAAGCCGAAATCGCCGATCTCCGCCTCGCCATGGCGCAAGAGGACTTCGAGGCGATGCCGTTCCTGCTCGACAGCCATGACCTGCACCTGCGCGAGTATGCGCAGCACGTGGATCTAAGCCAGGACCGCGACGCGCTGCAGACCTTGCAGACGATGCAGCAGGACTTGATGCGGATGATGCTCGACCGTCGCCGCAAGCTGCTGGACCTGATCCGCGCGCAGCGCACCTCGTCGTCGGCCAGCCTCGCCTACGCACGGGTCGGCCGGATCTGATGACCGCGCTCGGCACACGCGCGCCATCCGCCGATGCCGAGCTGTTTGCCGACACGCTTAGTTGCGAATTGCGTCTGCCGGCCGGTTTCCACGCCGGTGCCGACGCCGGCTCGCACAGCGCCGCAGAAACCCTGCTACGCAGCCTCGGCCAGGTCGAAGACCTGCGTAGTGAAGAAACCAGCGAAGACCGTGGCGAACTGCCGCTGCTGGTGCAACGCATGGATGCCAAGCTCGATCTGATGCTGGCACTGATCGGCCGCCTGGTCCGCCAGGGCGACAGTGGCCTGATCCAGGATGTGGTGCATTGGTCGGTCCGCGGCATCCGCTTGAATTGCGCAACCAGCCACGTACCGGGCACCACGGGCAGTGTCTGCCTGCAGCCATCCGACTGGCTTCCTGAATTGGTACAGCTTCCTGCCGAGGTGCTGGCAAGCGCCAGCGATGGTCACGATCAGTGGCTGTGGCTGCGGTTCGCGCCCCTGTCGCCGGGTTTGCAGGACGCCCTGGAACGTCATTTGTTTCGTTTACATCGCCGTCAGATCGCCGACGCCCGCCGCCAGCGTTGATCCCGCTAGTTGGCGCCAGACGCCGGGTCGGCTAAGGTGCCCCATACCGAAAAAAGGTCTCATCTGCGCCGTGCGAGTCATCATCGTCGACGATCACACCCTTGTCCGTGCAGGCCTGTCCAGGCTGCTGCAAACCTTCGCCGGCATCGATGTCGTCGCTGAGGCCAGCAACGCGCAACAAGCCCTGGATATGACATCCCTGCATCGCCCGGATCTGGTGCTGATGGACCTGTCCCTGCCCGGCCGTAGCGGTCTTGATGCCATGACCGACGTGCTGCGCGCCGCGCCGCGCACGCATGTGGTGATGATGTCGATGCACGACGACCCGGTGCACGTGCGCGATGCGCTCGATCGCGGCGCGGTCGGTTTCGTGGTCAAGGACGCCGCGCCGCTGGAGCTGGAACTGGCGCTGCGTGCCGCCGCTGCCGGCCAGGTGTTCTTGAGCCCGCAGATCTCGTCCAAGATGATCGCGCCGATGCTGGGCCGCGAAAAACCGGTCGGCATCGCCGCCCTGTCCCCCCGTCAGCGCGAAATCCTGCGTGAGATCGGCCGCGGACAGAGCAACAAGGAAATTGCCGCCGACCTGGGCATCAGCGTCAAGACGGTCGAAACCCATCGCGCACGCATGATGGAATCGCTGGGCTGTCGTCGCGCCAACGACCTGGTCCTGCTGGCCGCCAAGCATCACAACGAACTGGTCTGAGCGATTGCAACCGCAGTCGCCGTATCGGTCATTCGAAATACACGGCGCGGCCCGCACAGGGCCGCCGCGACGAAAACAGTGACGGAATTCCGGCGGGCACGCTTGAGCTCGCCCTTCATGTCAGGGAGTTCCTGACAGACTGTCAGGAAAATCATGAGCCACCTCACCTGACTCCCTGATTAGAAACCCGTCGCTTTGTCCTGCAAGATGCGTTCCATCGCTGCTGCATGCAGCGCCCTTCGGAAGCGCTTCCATGAAGACGACCATTTCCGCCCAGCTTGGCCAGCAACTGCACCTCACCCCGCAGTTGCTGCAGTCGATCCGTCTGTTGCAATTGGACGGCATGCAGTTGGAACTGGAAATCCGTCGTGCCCTGGAAACCAATCCGTTGCTGGAGTTGGAAGAGCTGGCCGATAACGGGGATGAGGCCACCACCAACGACGATGGCGCCGGCGATATCGCTGCGTTCGATGAGCTGCCGGAAAGCACGATGTGGGACGTGCAGAGCAGCAGTTGGAACGATGGCGACGACGACCGCATGCAGCGCGTGGCCGCCGGCGAGTCCACCGACCCGCATGTGCGCATCCTGCGCGAACTGGCGCTGGACCTGGACGAGGCCGCTTTGGGGGCCGCCGCGTTCTGGTTGGAGCAGACCGATGACGCGGGGTATCTGACCGAGGCGCTGTCGACGCTGCAGCAGCTTGGCGCCACCCGCCTGGGTATGACCGTAGAGGCAGCGGAAGGGATCCGTCAGCGCCTGCTGCACGGCGACCCGGCCGGGCTGGCCGCCTGCGACCTGCGCGAGTGCCTGCAAGCCCAGTTGAACGCCCTGCCCGGCCGCGTCCCGGCTCGTCATCTGGCTGCGCGCATCCTGTCCGGCGATCTGGATCTGCTGGCCAGCCACGACTACGCGCTGCTGGCGCGTGCGCACGATGCCGAGGTGGACGATGCGCGCGAAGCGGTGCGGCTGATCCTGTCGCTGCAGCCGCGCCCGGGCGACGACCTGCTGCAGGAAAGCAACGCCAGCGTGATTCCGGATGTGCTCGCCTGGCATGCCGATGGCAGCTGGCGCGTGGCGTTGAATCCGGCCACCACGCACCGCGTCAGCATCAACCCGGTACACGAACGCGCATTGGCCGAGGCCGGCGATGCCGCGCAGCCGCTGCGCGACATGCTGCAGGAAGCGCGCTGGCTGACCCGCGGGCTGTCGATGCGCTACGAAACCCTGCTGCGCGCCACGCGTGCGATCGTCGAACGCCAGGCCGCCTTCCTGGCGCGCGGCGAAGAAGCGATGGCACCGCTGACGTTGAAGGAAATCGCCGACGAGATCGGCATGCACGAATCGACGATTTCGCGCATTACCACCGGCAAATACCTGCAAACCCCGCGCGGCACCTTCGAACTCAAACATTTCTTCGCCGTGCGACTGGAAGGCGCCAGTGTCTCCGGCCAGGCGGTCAAAGCCATGGTGCGTCGTTTGATCGAAAGCGAGCCGGTAGGTCGCCCGCTGGCCGACGAAGCCATCGCCGGCCTGTTGTCGCGCCAGGGCGTTAATATTGCGCGAAGGACCGTGGCCAAATACCGCGAACAACTCGAGATCGCCCCGGCCCGCGAGCGCCGCCGTAATAACAAACCGCTGCTTGCGCGAGCGGGATAAGGACTACTATGAGCAAACTCACCGTGCTGCTGGTCGACGACCACGAGGGCTTCATCAACGCTGCGATGCGTCATTTTCGCAAAGTGGAGTGGCTCAACATCGTGGGCAGTGCCGCCAATGGACTGGAAGCGATCGAGCGCTCTGAGTCGCTGCGCCCCAATGTCGTGCTGATGGATCTGGCCATGCCCGAGATGGGCGGACTGCAGGCAACGCGTCTGATCAAGACGCAGGACGATCCGCCGTATATTGTCATCGCGAGCCACTTCGACGATGCCGAGCATCGTGAACACGCTCTTCGCGCGGGTGCTGACAATTTTGTCAGCAAGCTGTCCTATATCCAGGAAGTCATGCCAATCCTGGAGGGCCTGACGGAAGGAGCCAGGAATGAGTGAGTCCCGCATTCTGTTGATCGACAGTGACGCCGTGCGCGCCGAGCGCACCGTGTCGCTGCTCGAGTTCATGGACTTCAATCCCCGCTGGGTCACCGACGGCGCCGACATCAATCCTGGCCGTCACCGCCACGATGAGTGGATGGCGGTGATGGTGGGCTCGGCGCAGGACGCCGCGCAGGCCGACAAATTCTTCGACTGGCTGGCCGATGCCAAGCTGCCGCCGCCGGTGCTGTTGATGGAAGGCAGCCCGATCACGTTTGCGCAGACGCACGGCCTGCACGAAGCCAATGTCTGGGCATTGGACACCCCCCTGCGCCACGCACAGCTGGAAGCCCTGCTGCGCCGCGCAAGCCTCAAGCGTCTGGATGCCGAGCATCAGGCCGGCGTGCAGCAGGACACCGGTCCGACCGGCAACAGCGAGGCAGTCACCCGCCTGCGTCGGTTGATCGACCAGGTGGCCGCGTTCGACACCACCGTGCTGGTGCTGGGCGAATCCGGTACCGGCAAGGAAGTGGTCGCGCGCGCCATCCATCAACATTCGCCGCGCCGCGACGGGCCGTTTGTCGCAATCAATTGCGGCGCGATCCCGCCGGATCTGCTTGAAAGCGAACTCTTCGGTCACGAAAAAGGCGCCTTCACCGGCGCGCTGACCACACGCAAGGGCCGCTTTGAAATGGCCGAAGGCGGCACGTTGCTGCTGGACGAAATCGGCGACATGAGCTTGCCGATGCAGGTGAAGTTGTTGCGCGTGCTGCAGGAGCGCAGTTTCGAGCGCGTTGGCGGTGGTCAGACCATCCGCTGCAACGTGCGCGTCATCGCCGCCACCCACCGCAACCTGGAAACGCGCATCAGCGACGGGCAGTTCCGTGAGGATCTGTTTTATCGCCTCAACGTGTTCCCGATCGAAATGCCGGCGTTGCGCGAGCGCGTCGACGATCTGGCCATCCTGGTGCAGACGATTGCCGGCCAGCTGGCGCGTACCGGGCGCGGCGAAGTGCGCTTTGCCGATGAAGCCTTGCAGGCGCTGCGCAGCTACGACTGGCCGGGCAATGTGCGCGAACTGACCAACCTGGTGGAGCGCCTGGCGGTGCTGCATCCCGGTGGGCTGGTGCGCGTGCAGGACCTGCCGGCGCGCTATCGCGGCGATTTTGCATCGTCCATTCCGGTCGAGCTGCCGCCGGAACCAGCCTTTGTGGCGGCGCCCACCGACGCTGGCGCACTGCCGAGCAACGTGGTGACGCTGCAGCCCAAGACGGCCGATGCCGAACCGGCCGCTGCCGCCAGCCTGCCCGACGACGGCATCGACCTGCGTGGCCACATGGCCACCATCGAGCTGGCCTTGATCAACGAGGCACTGGAACGCACTCAGGGCGTGGTTGCGCATGCGGCCCAGCTGCTCGGCCTGCGCCGCACCACGTTGGTGGAGAAGCTGCGCAAGTACGGCATCGACCGCGAGCAGACCGAGCTGGCGAACTGAGCGGGCCACCGCTCCGCCAGCGCCCGCTGGCATAGCGCTTGCTTCAACAGGATCACTCCGTCCGCAGCCACCGGTTGCGGCGGAATCCCGACATTCACCCGTCCCAGCGAGGCATTGATGCCCATCCCCGTCACCAGTCCGCTGCTGCCGCCGCTGGAAGACTTTCTGCCGTATCTGGAACGGATCTGGACCAGTCGCATCCTCAGCAACGGCGGCGAGATGCACCGTGCGCTCGAGCAGGCGCTGTGCGACTACCTGGGCGTGCCGCATCTGGCCCTGTTGACCAACGGCACAACCGCGTTGATCACCGCCTTGCAGGCGCTGCGCATCACCGGCGAAGTCATCACCACGCCCTACTCCTTCGTGGCCACGGCGCACTCGTTGCTGTGGAAGAGCATCACCCCGGTGTTCGTGGATATCGACCCGGTGACGCTCAACATGGACCCGTCCAAGATCGAGGCGGCCATCACCCCGCAGACCACCGCGATCATGCCGGTGCACTGCTATGGCACCGCGTGCGACACCACTGCGATCACGCGCATCGCCGACATCTACAACCTCAAGGTGATCTACGACGCGGCGCATGCGTTCGGCGTGCGCGATGACGGCGGCTCGATCCTGCGTCACGGCGACCTGAGCGTGTTGAGCTTTCATGCCACCAAGGTGTTCAATACTTTCGAAGGCGGCGCCATCGTGTGCCCTGATGAGAGAACCTATCAACGCATCGGGCATCTGAAAAATTTCGGCTTCGTCGACGAAACCACGGTGGTCGCACCGGGCATCAACGGCAAGATGAATGAGATCAGCGCCGCGTTCGGCCTGCTGCAACTCAAGCACATCGACGAGGCCATTGCGCAACGCGGCGCCATCGACGCGCAGTACCGGCAGCGGCTGAGCGCAGTGCGCGGCATCCGCTGCGTGGCATCGCCACAGCATTCCAGCGCCAATCACGCGTATTTTCCGATCCTGGTGCAGGACGACTACCCGCTGTCGCGCGATGCGTTGTATCAGTTGATGCGCGAACACGGCATCCTGGTACGGCGTTACTTCTATCCGTTGATCAGCGACTTCCCGATGTATCGCGCCCTGCCCTCGTCGGCGCCGGCGTGGTTGCCGGTGGCGCGCTCGGTGGCCGCGCAGGTGTTGTGCCTGCCGATCTTTCCCGGCTTGCACAGCGACCAGGTCGACACCATCGCCGACCTGATCGCCGGCGCACAGGCAACATGATCGCAAGACGCTGCACCTGCATTTCAGACTCCCATCTCTTCAACAGGCAACCAGGCGAGATCGCATGACCCAGGCAACATTTATCGAGAACTTCCTCTCCGCCACCGACTTCCAGGAACCGGTGGAGGTCACGCTGGAGACCGTGCTGCTGGAATTGCCGGAGTGGGATTCGCTGGCCGCGCTGGGCGTGATCGTCATGTTCGACATGGAATACGGCAAGACCATCACCGGCGAACATCTCACCACCGCCGTCACCGTGGGCGATCTCTACAAACTCACCGAGGCGTAAGCACCATGCCGACCTCCACGCTGCACAACGTCCGCTTTGCCGGCATGGCGACCTGCGTGCCCAAGCGGGTCGTGTCCAATCTCACCGACTGCCGGCCGCAGATCCGCTCCGAACGCGAGCGGCTGGTGCGCAACATCGGCATCGAGACGCGCCGTATGGCCTCGGAGTGGCAGTGCTTTTCGGACCTGGCCTTCGATGCGACGGAAGTGCTGCTGGACAAGCTGCAGTGGAAGCGCGAAGAGATCGACGCACTGATCGTGGTGACGCAATCGCCGGACTATCCGATTCCGGCCACCGCCATCATCCTGCAGGACCGGCTGGGCCTATCGCATGCCACGGTCGCGTTCGACGTCAATCTGGGCTGCTCGGCCTACCCATTCGGCATCAACCTGCTCGGCTCGATGATCGCTGCCGGCGGCGTCAAAAAGGGACTGCTGCTGGTGGGCGACCGTAGCGCGAACCTGGAAGACCCGATCTTCTCGGACTCTGGCACCGCCACCGCGCTGGAGTTCAGTGCCGATGCGCCGCCAATGTATTTCGACCTCAACAGCGATGGCAGCGGCTATAAGGCGATCATCCTGCCGGTGGGCGGTCAACGCGAACCGGTTGCCATGCAGCACCTGATGCCTTATCGGGAAAACGAGAAGGATCGCTGGCACCGGGCCACCGATTTACAACTCGATGGCACCGCCGTGCTCAGCTTCTCGACCCAGCGCATTCCTCCCGCAGTCGAAAAATTAATCGCCTATGCCGCTGTAAGCAAGGATGACATCGATTACTTCGTGTTCCATCAAGCCAACCGGATGATCAACGAGACCATTCGCAAGAAGCTCGGCCTGCCGGTGGAAAAAGTCCCCTCCACCCTGCGCGACTTCGGCAACACCAGCGGTGCCTCGCTGCCGGTGACGATGACCGCGCGCATCAATAAGGAACTCGAATCTGGCCCCAAGCGTGTCCTTCTTTCAGGCTTCGGGATCGGCTTGTCTTGGGGTACCTGCCTGATTGATATCGAAGGCGCGATGTTTCCAGAGTTGATCGAGTCGTGAATACCGCCGTCGATCCGAACGACCCGTTCTCGTTGCAGGGCAAACGCATCCTGGTCACCGGTGCATCGTCAGGCATCGGACGACAGATCGCGCTGAGCTGCGCGCAGATCGGCGCACAACTGGTCATCAGCGGCCGCGACGAAAGCCGCCTGGCCGAGACCTTCGCCACACTTGAAGGCACAGGGCATGAGCAGGTGATCGCCAACCTGGACAAGCAGGAGGACATCGACCATCTCGTGGCGTCGGTCGGTGTCCTAGATGGCGTCGCACACGCGGCCGGTATCGCCCGGCTAGCACCATTCCGGATGATCAACCGCGCGCAACTGGACGAAACCTTCGCCAGTAATGTCTATGCACCGCTGCTATTGACGCGCGGCCTGCTGGCGAAAAAGCGCATCAACGCCAAAGGCTCGATCCTATTTATCTCGGCGGTGGGTTCGCACGTCGGCCCGGTGGCCACTGCCGCCTACTCCGCCAGCAAGGCGGCCCTGCTCGGCGCAATGCGCACTCTGGCACTGGAAGTGGCCAAGCACGGTATCCGCGCCAACTGCATCGCCCCCGGCTACGTACGCACGCCAATGCTCGACGGCCTCAACCAGAGCGGTGGCAACATCGACGAGCACGCCAAACAGACACCGCTGGGACTGGGCGAACCGGAAGACGTGGCTTACGCGGCGGTGTTTTATCTGTCCGACGCAAGTCGCTGGGTTACCCGCAACTACTTCGTCGTAGATGGTGGCCTGACCGTGCCGATGGATATCTACGCATGAGCAATCCGACTCGCAACGCCTTTTCCCTGACGGGCAAGACCATCCTGGTCACCGGCGCATCATCCGGCCTTGGCCAGGAAATCGCACTGACCTGCGCACGGCGCGGCGCGCGCTTGGTGATCAGCGGTCGCGATCCCGAGCGTCTGCAGCAAACCCATGCGCAACTGGCAGGCGACGGGCATGTGCAGGTGCAGGCCGACCTGACTGTTGCGGAGGATCGGGAGCGCCTGGTGCAAGCCAGCCAGCGCATCGACGGCGTAGTGCACTGCTTCGGCGGGCAGATGCTGTCGCCGATCCGCCAGCTGAAGGAAGAACTGATGACGCGTATGTACCAGGTGCATTTCCTTGCACCGGTCATGCTGACGCAGCGTCTGCTGCAAGCCAATGCCATTAATGCGCAAGGCTCACTCGTGTTCATGCTGTCCACCTCCGCGCATATTGGTACACGCGGCGTGGGGCCGTATTCGGCAATGAAGTCCGGCCTGCTGGGCATTATCCGGTGCTTAGCTCTGGAACAAGCGAGGCACCGCGTGAGAGTCAACGGGATTTCGCCATCGGTCGTGCCCACTCCGCGCCTTTGGGGTGAGGACAACGAGCTCAACGAACCGCTGAATCAACAACGCGTGCGCCATCCACTGGGTCTGGGCACACCGCAAGATGTCGCCAACGCTGCGGTCTACCTGCTGTCCGACGCCAGCCGCTGGGTCACCGGCACCAGCCTGGTCATGGACGGCGGGGCGGTGCTCTGATGGAACGCGTCCTCATCATCGGCGCCAGCGGCTGGGGCCGCGAAGTCCTGGAGCAAATGCGTAACGATGCCGGGCATGGCAAGGACTGGCTGATCGGCGGGTTCCTGGACAGCCGTACCGATATCCTAGACAGCTACGGTGTCGACACACCGATCATCGGCGATCCGATGAGCTACCTGCCACAGCCTGACGATGTATTCGTCTGTGCGATGGGCAATCCCTACGACCGCCACCGCTACGCTCTGCCGATCCTCGAAAAAGGCGGACGGTTCATTCCAATCTGTACCGACGTCCGCCTGGGCAGGCGGGTGCAGTTCGGCCAGGGCTGCTTCTTTGGCCTGATGGTCCATTCCGGGCCAGACGTGCGTATCGGAGACTTTGTCACAATCCATGCCCAGAGCATGCTCGGGCACGACGTCCGCATCGGTGACTACGTGCACGTAGGCGCAATGGCATTCATGGGCGGCGGCGTACAGATTGGAGACTTCGTCACCGTGCACCCGCGCGCCACCCTGATGCCAGGCGTCAAGGTCGGCGACGGCGCGGTCATCGGAGCCGGCGCGGTGGTACTGAAGGACGTACCGGCCGGTGCCACGGTGTTCGGCAATCCGGCCAAAATTATTTTCCACAAAAACATACCAACAGACTGATCCATGCGCTCCCGGATGCACCCCAAGTATTACTTGTCGCAGGAAATCTTCGAGCGCGAGCAGCGCAAGATCTTCCGTCGGGTTTGGTTGTTTGCAGGGCTCAAGACACTGCTGCGGGAAAACAACTGCTTCATCACCCGCAAGATCGCGGGGATTCCTGTCGTGATCCAGAACTTCCACGGCCAAATCCGTGCGTTCGAGAACGTCTGCCTCCACCGCAGTGCACTGATTCAAACCGGTGCTATCGGTTGCCGGCCTTTGGTGTGCCCCTACCACGCCTGGAGTTACGACGAACAAGGCCGGGTAAAGAACATCCCGGACTGCGACGCGATCTATCGCCTGGACACTAGTGAAAAGGACAACTTGAAGCTGCGCGAATTCTCACTGCGCGCCATCGGCAACCTGCTGTTCGTCAACCTCGGCCCCAACCCAATGCCAATCGAGGAACAGTTTTCGGCAGACTTCATCGCCTTGCTGGAAAGTAGTTCCAACGCCTATGACACTGAGGTCATGGTCACCACATGGCGTGGCCGGTACAACTGGAAACTCGCTTACGAAAATCTTCGGGATGCCAATCATCCGCGCTTCGTCCACCCGAAGACCCTAGCCAAGAGTGTCAGCTTCGTTGCAGAGGTAGACGAAGAACAAGCCAAAGAGTCGATGGACGCTTTGCAAGACAGCTCGCCCGCTGCCTTGAGGCGCGAAATGCGCCGCTTCAGTTTCGGTGGCCCGGACGCACCCATACCCGACCTTAAGCACTTCGGCTGGCACGATAAAGTGGAACGCTGGGGCGAGCAGGATGCCTACTTCAACTGGTTAGCCTTCCCGAACATGCATATCGCCAGTTCCAACGGCGGCTATTCTTTCACCCTGGAACACCATATCCCCGTTGCGCCGGACACGACCGATTTGGAAATCTATTGGTTTAGCGCGCGCAGGAAACAGCCTTACGGTTCTTCCAGCCAAGTACTGCTGACACAGATGCATGGCAGCAAGGTAGTGGTGGGCGAAGACGTGGACATCATGGAGCGGGTGCAGTCCGCGTTGCACACAGATGCGCCTCTGCCCACCCAGGGCGCCTATGAATCCATGAATCGCCTGGTCGAACGCTGGTACACGGCGCTGATGGAAACCGAACATGAGATCTAGGTGGATCATCGGCAGCAGCGCATACCTCGACCTGGCGTTTCACGCCTGGAAGCAGGCGCGTCAGGACGAGACGGTCATTCGGATCGAAGTGCCACAAGACTCGGAACACGAATTCGATCCTGGCGTGCTGGATGGACTGAATCCGACCGACGGGGCCATGTTCGTGGCGTTCGACGAACGCTTCGGCAACTTCAAGCGCATGGAGCTGATGCAACTGGCGATGACGCGCGGCTTTAGCCTGGAGCCTTTCGTCAGCACGTCGGCCGTGGTCGCCGCAGATGCAGTGATCGGCCGCAACTGCTTCATCGGCGACGGCGTGGTGGTCGGCGCAGGCAGCCGCATCGACTACAACACCGTATTGCATAGCGGGGTCAAGATCGGCGCTGGCGTGCATCTGCGCCCCTCATGTTGGTGCGACATCGGCGTCAGCATTGGCCAGGGCACGGAAATTGGCGCGCACGCCATTCTGCGTATGGGAGCAGTGGTCAGCCCTGGCGTCCGGATCGGCCGCTACTGCGAATTGGGCTGGCCACGACTGTATGACCGGGACGTGCCCAGCCGCACGGTGTACGACACCCGTTATGACGAACCCATCCTGGTCTACGGACATTAACGGAGGAGCCGGGCTGCACGGCTATCGCAAAATGAAAACCAACTACATATTCCTCTCCGGCATGGAGAAATGCGGGACCACGCCCCTCGCCGGCTGGCTGACCGGAAACGGGATCGCACAATATCTGGTCGAGGACATCAAGGAACCGCATGGCTACCTGATTCCGGGCACACAGCCGCAACTGCCCGCACCGGCGCAACTGCCTTGGCTGGATGCAAGCGTCGGCTACTCCCACAGCCCTTATGCGATCTCGCGGCTACCCGAACATGGCACCCGGATCGTGCTATGCCTGCGCAATCCCTTCGAGCGGACCTGGAGCTCCTACCGCATGAAGAAGATCAACGCCCTCCAGGAGAACGAGTCGCTGGCGCTTTCCGACAGTTACCTGAAGACCTCTAGAACCACCACGACCCGGGATGGGACGCGACTGCCAAAGATCACCGCGTCCACTATCTACCAGGAACAGAAGAACCTTCACATACGCATGTTCCCCCGAGTTTCCTCTGGTTACGTAGAGCATCATTTCGATGCCGAAATCGATAGACTCCGACTAGGAGACTTCGCAAGCCGGCTGGACTACGAAGCAGCGTTCGTGATGACTCGCCGGAGCTTTCCCTTCATGTCTGTCCTGGTGTCGAGCTTCTACTACACCGGCATTAAGAGCTTTCTCGATCGGTACCGCCCGGAAGACCTGATCCTGGTCTCACTCGACAAGCTGAAAGAGGAGGCGAACCGCGCGAAGTTCCTGTTAAGGCTGATCGGCGAGGTACCTGAGACGGATGACGTAACGTTTGGCTTTTCCAGCCGCGACCTGCCCTTCGATGAGCAGGACCCCGACTTCGACGCAGCGAAGTTCGACTCGCTTCGGACAGCGTTGTCCTACGATTTACATCAGTACTCAGACCTACTGGCCGCGCGCGGTGTGGCCACCGACCTGCTGGACTGGGACGACCTACGCCGGCACCTGCGCTAGCAGCTAGCACGCTTTGGCAACCGTCCTGCGGACCGGCGCCATCGTGCGCGGGGGCGTCAAAGGGGAACGAAGCTGCGAACTTGGCTGACCGCGTGTCTACAGCGAGGACGTGCCTGCCAAGACCTACTTCGACGCTGGCACGACACCCCCTTTATAGATACGAGAGATGACGTTCATGAACTCGAGAAATGAGCAGCTTCGCCAACGGATTCTACGTATTGCGGAGCAGGAGCACCCTGCACTCGAGGATGTCATTGCGCGCCTACCCGCAATTGCCAACCGCCCCGTATTCCTCATCGCCCCCGAGTCCTATGCAGGCATAGTGCATGGTCCCAGGGTCGTTGCCGACCTGCACCATGTTGTTGCCGCAATTGATGACCAAAGCATCCACCTGGACCGCATTCATGGCGCGCCGCGCTGGAGCAGTCAGGAGTTTCTTGCCAAGGCGGGGCAGTATGCCGATGCGATCGCTATCGATTTCTCTTGCAGCGCGCGCGGACGGGCGTTTGCAGATGACCTCTGCACCAGCGCGGGCATTGAGCAACTGAGCATTGCGCCTTCCTTGGATCCGCTGATCCCACGTTTCGAGCAGCGTCCTCTCTTTCTGCTCCAACCACGCTCGGGCATTGGCAATATTTATGGCCCACAGATCGTCCAGCACCCAAGCCATATCATTGCCGCCGTTGATGACCAATCAAGCGACAGCGACACAGTTCATGGGGTGCCGCGTTGGAGTTTGCGCCAATTCATCGAACAAGCGGCCCAGCATCCCCAGGCATTGGCCATCGATTTTTCTTGCGCTCCAGGAGAATCAGGCTTGGCCCGCAAGCTCTGCGAGCAAGCAGGCATTGAAAGGGTAGACGCCTGCCTGGCCGTTGCGCACTGTGGGCTGGCCGCCGTATACGAACCTGCCCAGGTATACCGTCAGCGGACGCTTTTGCGCCTGGACGAATTTCTGCGTTTTGCGGATAGACTGGACGACGATTTCAGCGTTTTAACGCTCTACAGCAACCTACTGTTCCGCCTGACCTACGATTCCAGCCTCCTGTTGGACTGCTGGGCTACGCCGATCAACGAGTACTTTTCAAAATACGCAGATAGCAGCACATTCCAGCTAGGCCAGCATGAACATTTTTGCGATGGCGGTGCCTTCCAGGGTCCCATCGTCCATAAGTTTCTAGAAGCATCCCGCTATCGCTACGAAAGCATCACCGCCTTTGAACCCGATAGCCTCAACTTCCAGAAACTGGAGAGTATCGCGAGCGCCCTCCCCCTTTCCCCATACAATTTCAAGGCCATAAAAAAAGCCATCTCCAACGAACATACGACGCTGCGCTTCGAGGAGACCGGCACCGTTGCCAGCCATGTATCGCTGGATGGCGGAATCTCCGTGACTAGTACACGTCTGGACGATGAGTTGGAAAAGCTGACGCTACTGAAGTTGGACATCGAAGGGTTTGAAGCCAGGGCACTCGAAGGCGCATCTCACCTTATCCGTACCCAGCGCCCCCGCATGGCTATTTGTGTCTACCACTACGCCCAGGATTTACTGGATATCGTGGAACAACTGGACAAATTGGTGGATAACTATCACTTCCGTCTACGCCAACACTCTCCCGGCCACTACTACGACCTCGTTTTGTATGCATCGCCCGTCGCCGGTGCCGCACCGCCGCCCTGGGCGGAGTGAGGCCAGGAAAATTTGCGGCTTGGAGAGGTAGAGCAATGACTGACGCCCGCCAAATCTCTCTATTCAACTCAGCTTCTCCTGAATCCCCGAAAATATTGGACTCTCTGAAAAGCATAGGGCCGTCACGACGCCCCCCGCAGCAGACTGGGATTGAGAAATCTCGCAGATTACTCAGCGCCCCCCTAAAAACAATATAAGACCGTTGCATCAGGGCATAGACGATTGTGCTGGCGAAAGCCAAGCATATAACCCTTGTCCGTTTCGCTAACAAAATCTGTCAGTGTCAGCAGATCTTCAGGCTTGTGATAGATAGAAATAGCCATTTTGGGTCGATTTCTCTCAATTGTTTCTCGCGCACCATGCAGCGCCTTGAGTTCGGAACCCTCTATTTCCAACTTGATAAATGTTGCCGTTCTTTCGGTAGCATCGTCAATGGTCGTAACAGGCACGGTTACCGATACATTATCTTCAAGTGATTTTTCATATATATGACCAATAATGTTGGAATCCAATAAGTGAGCGGTTTGTGGCTGAATGGGTCCAGAGGCTTCGAAGCCAGGAACGACTTGCCCTGGATTAAACCTGAGGGTTACATTGCTATCCCATAAACCTTTTTCATGCAGAACGATAGAAGAGGCCAAAGGCTTGAGGTATTGATCCTGCAGCAAATTAAGGCGCGTCCGAATCAATTGGTTATTACTAGAGGATGGTTCAAAAGAGTGGATCCGCTTGAACTGACCTTTACATGCGCGCAAGAAGCCCTCTATGGTATCGCCGTTAAAAGCGCCACCATCCACATATACCTCTTGATCACTGAAGCTCAAAAATTGACGATTAGTGGAGTAGGCATTTAGGCTGGAGCCATTCCCACCAAAACCTACCGCGCACGCTTCGAGATAGAATGGATTCAAAGTCAAACGATAAAGAAGTATACACAACCATGTAGAGCGCGAGTATTCATCGACCAGTTTATTGGAAACATCCACAAGACGATCAAGGTCTTTGATGGCAGCGCTGAAGAATTCGTAGCCATACCAAAAGAATCTGCCAACCTCACCATTACGATCAACATTGCATGATTCGAGCAATTGCAGAAATTGCAGAGGAAGAAGTGTATGCAAGCCCCATTGATCAGCGATTTTAGTGAAGTGCTGAAAGCCCGTTGCGCCTGGTGTCAGTATACAAGAAACGACATCCGACCGACCCGCAGCCAACCCCACCCAGGCATCCGAGCTGATGACAGGTATCCCAAATATTTGTTCCTGACGTTCATGCAAGAAGTCGTCGACAATCGCAACGACGTTGGCAGACCTAGCCAAGACGCGAATTTCCGCCCTACATCCCGACCCGCATATAATAAATCTTTGATTCTCGAGAAAATCTTTCGGCGTTTTATCGAACCAGGCAGGAAAAAGTCCGTTCGGTCTCGCAAGCGAATCCCGCAATTCAAAAATTTCTCTGACGAGTTGCTGGTGAGAAAAGAATGGATACATGGAATTTGAGACTCAGCTAATGTTAAAAATGAACCTAACACGAAGCTCACTTTAACGTCAAAAATTTATCCATCCATAAATTCGCAGGCGACGCAACGTGCGACTAGGCGCATGCAGCCAGGAGTTCTTAAGACTAAGGCCTCAGGGTGTATAGAAGTACCACTCCGTATCACCGGCAAAGCTCACTCGCCAAGTACTGCTGACCGGAGCGGCCGCATAATGTTGCATCGATATAGGCCGGAGACTCCACGACCGACATCGCGCCGTCGCGACACTTTTAGCCCACCAAACGCATCCGCACGCGAAGCGGTTGTTCCTGCGGGAATGACCTCCGCCGGGAGGCCGCGCGAGGCATGTATTTTGCATCTCAAGCCAAATCGGTCTCGTCTGTTGCTCAGGCACCCACCAACCTTGAACATGGTGAATTTTGCATGACTTCCACCACCCTCGTCAGCATCGTCATGCCGACCTACAAGCCGCGCTACTTTGAGCAGGCGCTGGACAGCGTACTGGCGCAGACCTACACGGCGCTGGAGCTGGTGATCTGCGACGACAACGGAGATGGCGCGATTGCGGCGTTGCTGGAACCCAGGCTAGCGGATGCCACATTCCCGATCCGCTATCACCGCAATCCGTCGCGGCTAGGCGAACTCGGCAGCACCCTCAAGGGCATCGGCCTGGCACAAGGCGAGTACGTCAAGTTCCTGCATGACGACGATGTGCTTGAGCCGGACTGCATTGAGCAGTTGGTGGCGGCGATCGAGCGCAATCCGGGCACGGCGATGGCATCGTCGCGTCGGTTGCGCATCGACGACGACGGTGCGCCGTTGCCGGACATCCTGGCCACCTGCTTTCCGTTTGCCGACGATGCGTTGATCGATGGGCCGGAGCTGGTGTCGTTCCTGGCGGACCACACCATCAACTTCATCGGCGAGCCGAGTTGCGTGCTGTGTCGGCACGCCGATCTGCTGGCCATGGGCGCCGACTTGATGTCGTTGAACGGTAAGCCGATTCATTGGGTCGGCGACCTGGCGATCTACGTCAAGCTGCTGCGCCACGGCAACCTGGCGCTGCTGTCCAGGCCGCTCACGCACTTTCGGGTGTCCAACGCGCAGTTCAGCCAGGCCGGTCGTAATCAGCCCGGCATCGGCGACCAGGGCCACGAGGATCTGCGCCAGGGCATCCGCCAGCTGGGTTGGCGGCGCGAGACCGGCGACAACCGGCAGGTGCGGGTTGCGCCGCTCAGCCCGCACAAGGCGCGGGTGTTCAAGTCGGTGGATCTGGTCAATGCGCTGATGCAAAGCGCCGGCATGGCCGAGCGGGTGTCGCCGGCCACCTGGCTGGGCGTGCGACACCCCAGCAATGTGCAGCGTGCGTTGATCGATGCCCGCCTGCAGGCGCAGGCCGGCGGGCCACGCATTGCAGTGATGCTGATCGACCGCGATGGCGATGCCGCCGCAGTGGCCGCAACCCAGGCCAGCATCGATGCGGTGGCCTGCTATCGACATCAGCAGACCTGGGTGGTCAGCAGCGCACCGCACCAGCTGGCCGAGCACGGCGAGCATGGGGTATTGATTGGCGAGGCGGGTCTGGTGGCCTCACTCAACCAGGCCATTGCAAGGCAACAGGATGTCGATTGGGTGGTGCTGGTGGATGCCGGCAGTGTCTTTACGACCAGCGGCCTGACGATGTTGGCGCTGGGCATGATCGAGCTGCCCGAGCAGTGCCAGGCGGTCTATGCGGACGAAGTGGTCGCGCTGGACACAGCGCAGCTTGGGCTGGCGTTGCGGCCGGCGCTGTATCTGGATGGGCTGTTGAGTGCGCCGTCCACGCTGTCGCGGCACTGGCTGTTCCGCCGCAGCAGCCTGGTGGCCGACGGCGGTTTTCCGGCGGACCTTGGGCAGGCCTTCGAACTCGGCTATCAGCTTGGCTTGGTCGAGCGTTACGGCCTGGCCTGCGTGCAGCACATCGCCGAGCCCTTGTTGGTGGCCGCGGCCCAGACCCGGCACACCGATGCGGACGCGCGACATGCCATTGCCCGCCATCTGGCCGCGCGCGGGTATGCGGACGCGCGCGTGCACAGTGCCGGCCCTGGTCGGCATGCGGTGGATTACCAACATGCCCAGCAGCCGCTGGTCAGCATCCTGGTGCTGGTCGATGGCCGTTTGCCGCAGGTGCAGCGCTGCCTGGAAAGCATCCTGGCCAACACGACCTACCCGCATTACGAAGTGCTGCTGCTGGATCGCGCCAGCAGCGCACCGGATCTGCGCGATTGGCTGGCCGGCATCGAAGCGCTGGGCATGCAGCAGATCCGCGTGCTGCGCTTTGCCGCCGAGCCTGCGCGTGAAGCGGTCTGCAACGCGGCCGCCGAGCATGCTCGTGGGGACGTGCTGCTGTGGCTGTCGGCCGGCGCTGCGGTGATGAAGGCCGATTGGCTGGAGCAACTGCTCAACCATGCACTCCGCCCGGAGGTGGGCGCGGTGGCGGGCAAGTTGTTGCGCGGCGACGGCACCGTGCATCACGCCGGTCTGCTGCTGGGCCTGGGGGCACCGGCCGCGCGCGCGTTCGAAGGCAGTGCCTTCGACGAATCCGGCTATCTGCAGCGCCTGCAGCTGGATCAGAACTACACCGCCTTGAGCGGCGAGTGCCTGATGCTGCCGCGCCAGCTATTTATCGACGCAGGCGGCTTTGCGCTGGAGCCGGCACTGGCGCAGTGGAGCGATGTCGACCTGTGCCTGCGCCTGCACCAGGCCGGGTACCTGAATGTGTTTGCCGCGCGCGCGCAGCTGTTGATCGACCCACCCGAGCAGACGCCTGCCACTGCGCTGGACGAAGAGGCGATGTACGCGCGTTGGTTGCCGGTGATGGCCAACGACCCGGCCTACAACCCGGGGTTTTCGCTGGACCCCGGCGCCGGCTTTGCGCTGGCCGACCCGCGCGCCAGCTGGCGGCCGTTGCAGTCGTGGCGGCCGCTACCGAGCGTGATCGCACTGCCGGCCGATATCGAAGGCTGCGGACACTACCGGGTGATCCAGCCGTTGCGCGCCCTGCGCGAGGCCGGGCTGGCCGAGGGCGTGCTGTTCAACGGCTATCTGGAGATCAGCGAGCTGGCGCGTCAGGATCCCGACGTGGTGATCCTGCAACGCCAGGTGGGCGAAGCGCGGCTGGAGGCGATGCGGCGCATGAAGGCGTTGTCGCGTGCGTTCAAGGTCTACGAGCTGGACGATTACCTGCCCAACCTGCCGCTGAAAAATACCCATCGCGCGCAGATGCCCAAGGACATTCTCAAGACCGTGCGGCGCGGGCTGGGCCTGGTGGACCGCTTTGTGGTGTCAACGCCTGCGCTGGCCGAAGCGTTTGCCGGGCTGCACAGCGATATCCGCGTGGCCGAAAACCGCCTGCCGCCGCATTGGTGGGCGGCGTTGCCGGAGCGCAACGTCCGCCACGGCGGCAAGCCGCGGATCGGTTGGGCCGGCGGCGCCAGCCATACCGGCGACCTGGAACTGATCGCCGATGTGGTGCGCGAGCTGGCCGACGAGGTCGAATGGGTGTTCATGGGGATGTACCCGTTCGCGCTGCGCCAGCATGTGCACCAGTTCCAGCCCGGCGTGCCGATCGATCACTACCCGGCCGCGCTGGCCGCGCTGGATCTGGATCTGGCGCTGGCACCGGTGGAGCAAAACCTGTTCAACGAGTGCAAAAGTAATCTGCGACTCTTGGAGTACGGCGCCTGCGGTTATCCGGTGATCGCCAGCGACGTGCGTTGCTACCAGGGCAACCTGCCGGTGACGCTGGTGAAAAACCGCTACCGCGACTGGATCGGTGCCATCCGCGAGCACCTGGCCGACCCGGCCGCTTCAGCAGCGAAAGGCGCAGCATTGCGCGAGGCAGTGTGCCGCGACTGGATGTTGAGCGGCAGCCATCTGGACACCTGGCGAGCCGCCTGGTTGCCGAACTAGCGCGGGGACGCTGCTTCAGCGTTCTCCCGCTTGCGTTGAAACGGATGCGTGGCTGTGTGTGAATTGACGGTGGTGCCCTCATCCGGCGCTGCGCGCCACCTTCTCCCGCCAGCGGGAGAAGGGAAAGCCTGGCTGCACGCAACTGGTCGGTTGCACGCGACTGGTTGGCTGCGCGCGACTGGTCGGTTGCACTGCAACTGGTCGCCTACCGGCTCCTCCCCCACTTGCGGGGGAAGGTGCCCAAAGGGCGGATAAGGGGCGTGCGTCCACACTCCGGCGCCGCGCGTTGCTCTGCCTGCAGCCGCGTGGCAGTTGACGTGTGCCCTCATCCGGCGCTGCGCGCCACCTTCTCCCGCCAGCGGGAGAAGGGAAAGCCTGGCTGCACGCGACTGGTCGATTGCACGCGACTAGTTGGCTGCACGCGACTGGTTGGCTGCGCGCAACTGGTCGGTTGCACTGCAACTGATCGCCCAGCAGCTCCCTTCCCTCGCTTGCGGGGGAAGGTGCCCGAAGGGCGGATGGGGGCGATCTCGCTGCAACGTTCCCGCCGACAGGCGCGACAGGAATGCCCCGTGCCGGAATCCCGGCGCGATTTCGGCACGCCGCTTGCATTGGTGTGGATGCCTCCCTGGCTGACCGCACCCATGAGCGACTCCGTTACCTCGATTCTTTCGCAGATCCGCAGCTACCAGACTCAGATGGGCCAAGGCCCGATGGGTGCGGTGGGCGATGCGGCGCGCGGCAATCAGATCCAGGGATTGGCTGGCGCACAGGGAACGCCGGCAACCCAGGCGCCCAGCTTCAGCGAGACCTTGCGCGGCGCCATCGGCGGCGTCAACGAGGCCCAGCAGAAGTCCGGCGCGCTGGCCAAAGCATTCGAAATGGGCGACCCCAGTGCCGATCTGGCACGGGTCATGGTCGCCTCCCAGCAATCACAGGTGGCCTTCCGCGCCACTGTCGAAGTCCGCAACCGTCTCGTCCAGGCTTATCAGGACGTCATGAACATGCCGCTGTAAAGGTCGAACACCCATGGCACTCGCAATCAGCAGAGAAAACATGAACCAGAACGCCGAAAAGGCGGGCCAGTGGTTCGACCGTGTCCGTAGCCTGCAGATCACCCGCAAGCTGACCATGATGGCGATGATCGCCCTGGCGGTGGGTGCCGGCCTGGCGGTGTTTTTCTGGTCGCAGCAGCCGGGCTATCAGTCGCTGTACACCGGCCTGGACGAAAAGGGCAATGCCGAGGCGGCCGACCTGCTGCGCACCGCGCAGATCCCGTTCAAGATCGACCAGGGCACCGGCGCCATCTCGGTACCGCAGGACCGTCTGTACGACGCGCGCCTGAAGCTGGCCGGCTCCGGCCTGACCGGTAAGGAGACCGGCGGCGGTTTCGAGCTGATGGAAAAGGACCCGGGCTTCGGCGTCAGCCAGTTCGTGGAAAACGCCCGCTACCAGCACGCGCTGGAAACCGAACTCTCGCGCACCATCAGCACCCTGCGTCCGGTACGCGAGGCGCGGGTGCATCTGGCCATTCCCAAGCCCAGCGCCTTCACCCGTCAGCGTGACGTCGCCAGCGCCTCGGTGGTGCTGGAGTTGCGCGGTGGCCAAGGCCTGGAGCGCAACCAGGTAGATGCCATCGTCAATTTGGTGGCGTCCAGCATCCCGGACATGACCCCGGAGCGGGTGACCGTGGTCGACCAGAGCGGCCGCATGCTCTCCATTGCCGACCCCAACAGCGACGCCGCCCAGCACGCCGCCCAGTTCGAACAGGTGCGTCGCCAGGAAAGCTCCTATAACCAGCGCATCCGCGAGTTGCTGGAACCGATGACCGGCCCGGGCCGGGTCAACCCGGAAGTCAGCGTGGATATGGACTTCTCGGTGGTCGAAGAAGCGCGCGAGCTCTATAACGGCGAGCCGGCCAAGCTGCGCAGCGAGCAGGTCAGCGACAGCAGCACCAGCGCCACCGGCCCGCAGGGTCCTCCGGGCGCCACCAGCAACAGCCCCGGCCAGCCGCCGGCTCCGGCCGTCGCCGGTGCGCCGGGCACCCCGGCCGCCGCCAACGGCCAGGCCGCAGCGCCGGCCGCACCGACCGAAAGTTCCAAGAGCGCCACCCGCAATTACGAATTGGACCGAACCTTGCAACACACCCGTCAGCCGGCCGGCCGCATCAAGCGGGTGTCGGTGGCGGTGCTGCTGGACAACGTCCCGCGCCCCGGTGCCAAGGGCAAGATGGTCGAGCAGCCGCTCACCGCCGCCGAGCTCACCCGCATCGAGGGCCTGGTCAAGCAGGCGGTAGGCTTTGATGCGGCACGTGGCGACACGGTGTCGGTGATGAATGCCCCGTTTGTGCGGGAAGCGGTTGCGGGCGAGGAAGGCCCCAAGTGGTGGGAAGACCCGCGCGTGCAGAACGGTCTGCGCCTGCTGGTCGGTGCGGTGGTGGTGCTGGCGCTGCTGTTCGGCGTGGTACGCCCCACCCTGCGTCAACTCACCGGCGTGACCGCGATCAAGGAAAAACACCGCAAGGGCGGCAACGATGGCACTCCACAGAGCGCCGACGTGCGGATGGTCAACGAAGACAACGACCTGATGCCCGGCCTGGAAGAAGACACCGCGCAGATCGGTCAGGAACGCAAGACCCCGATCGCCCTGCCGGATGCCTACGAAGAGCGCATGCGCGTGGCGCGCGAAGCAGTCAAAGCCGATTCAAAACGTGTCGCACAAGTCGTAAAGGGATGGGTCGCCAGTGAAGCCTGAAACACAACCGATGACTGGAGTGCAGCGCGCCGCGGTGCTGTTGCTGTCGCTGGGTGAAAGCGATGCTGCCGAAGTGCTCAAGCACATGGACCCCAAGGAAGTGCAGAAGATCGGCATCGCCATGGCCACCATGACCGGCATTTCGCGCGATCAGGTCGAGAAGGTGATGGACGACTTCAACGGCGAACTGGCCGGCAAGACCTCGCTGGGCGTGGGTGCCGACGACTACATCCGTAACGTGCTGATCCAGGCGCTGGGCGCCGACAAGGCCGGCGGCCTGATCGACCGCATCCTGCTGGGCCGCAACACCACCGGCCTGGATACCCTGAAATGGATGGACCCGCGCGCGGTCGCCGACCTGGTGCGCAACGAACACCCGCAGATCATCGCCATCGTGATGGCGCATCTGGATAGCGACCAGGCCGCAGAGGCGCTGAAGCTGCTGCCCGAGCGCACCCGCGCCGACGTGCTGCTGCGCATCGCCACCCTGGACGGCATTCCGCCGAATGCGCTGAGCGAGCTCAACGACATCATGGAGCGCCAATTTGCCGGCAACCAGAACCTGAAGTCGTCCAACGTGGGCGGCATCAAGGTGGCGGCCAACATCCTCAACTTTCTGGACACCGGCCCGGAGCAAGGCGTGCTGGGCGAGATCGGCAAGATCGACGCCGACCTGGCCAGCAAGATCCAGGACCTGATGTTCGTGTTCGACAACCTGGTGGACCTGGACGACCGCGGCCTGCAGACGCTGTTGCGCGAAGTCTCCGGCGAGCGCCTGGGCCTGGCCCTGCGCGGTGCCGACACCAAGGTGCGCGAAAAGATCACCCGCAACATGTCCCAGCGCGCTGCCGAGATCCTGATCGAAGACATGGAAGCGCGTGGCCCGGTGCGCCTGGCCGACGTGGAAGCGGCGCAGAAGGAAATCCTCACCATCGTCCGCCGTCTGGCTGACGAAGGCGCCATCAGCCTCGGCGGCGCCGGTGCGGAGGCCATGGTATGAACGACGTGGTCACCCGCTGGCTGGCCCCCGACCTGCACATGGCCCTGGCCGCGCCGGAACCGGAGTTCGACGAACCGGCCGTGTACGAGCCGGTGCTGCGCCCGCCGACCCTGGAAGAAATCCAGGCCATCGAAGACGCCGCCCAGCAGGAAGGCTTTGCCCGCGGCCATGCCGAAGGCTTTGCCCAGGGCCAGTCCGAGGTGCGCCGTTTGACCGCGCAGATCGACGGCATCCTGGACAACTTCACCCGCCCGCTGGCGCGACTGGAAAACGAAGTGGTCGGCGCGCTCGGCGAGCTGGCCGTGCGCATCGCCGGTCAGCTGGTCGGGCGTGCCTACCAGGTCGAACCGCAACTGCTGGCCGACCTGGTCGGCGAAGCCGTGGATGCGGTCGGCGGCGCCGGCCGCGAGGTCGAAGTGCGCCTGCACCCGGACGACATCACCGCGCTGCTGCCGCATCTGGCGCCCAGCAGCACCACCCGCGTGGCCCCGGACATGAGCCTGAGCCGCGGCGACCTGCGCGTGCACGCCGAAAGCGTACGCGTGGACGGCACCCTGGAAGCGCGCCTGCGGGCCGCGCTGGAGACAGTCATGCGCAAATCCGGAGCGGGCCTGTGAGCGCCCTGTTCGGCGCCACCCCGGCCGATTGGCTGGATGCACGCAATCTGCGCCTGGCCACCCGGCTGGGCACGCTTGGTCTGGAACCCACCGCCGGCCGCACGTTGATCCGCGAAGGCATCCTGCGCCGCGCCGTCGGCCTGACCCTGGAAGCCACCGGCTGCGAAGCGCCGATGGGCGCCACCTGCAAGGTCGAAGTCGATGGCGGCTGGGTGGATGCCGAAGTGGTCGGCTTTGCCGGCGAACGTACCTATCTGATGCCCAGCGCCGAACTGCACGGCCTGCTGCCCAACGCCCGCGTGGTGCCCTCGCGGCGCCGCGGTGGCGTGGAAGTGGGCGAAGGCCTGCTCGGCCGCGTCATCGACAGCGATGGCACCCCGCTGGACGGCAAAGGCCCGATCCGCGGCGAAGGCAGCGTCAGCATGGCCGGCATGTCGATCAACCCGCTGGCGCGCGAACCAATCACCACCTCGCTGGATGTGGGCGTGCGCGCCATCAACGCCATGCTGCCGATCGGCCGTGGTCAGCGCGTGGGCCTGTTCGCCGGCTCCGGTGTCGGTAAATCGACGCTGCTGGGCATGATGACCCGCTTCACCTCGGCCGACGTCATCGTGGTCGGCCTGATCGGCGAACGTGGCCGCGAAGTACGCGATTTCGTCGAAACCACCCTGGGCGAAGAAGGCCTGCGCCGCGCCGTGGTCGTGGCCGCCCCGGCCGACCGCCCGCCGCTGGCGCGCCTGCATGGCGCCTACCGCGCCACGGCGATTGCCGAATGGTTCCGCGATCAGGGCTTGAACGTATTGTTGCTGATGGATTCGCTGACCCGCTTCGCCCAGGCGCAGCGCGAGATCGGCCTGTCGGTCGGTGAGCCGCCCACCACCCGCGGCTACCCGCCGTCGGTGTTCGCCAAATTGCCGGCGCTGGTGGAACGTGCCGGCAACGGCGCCAAGGGCCGCGGCTCGATTACCGCGTTCTATACCGTGCTGACCGAAGGCGACGACCCGCAGGACCCGATTGCCGACGCCGCCCGCGCCATTCTGGACGGCCATATCCTGCTCTCGCGTCGGGTTGCCGACAGCGGCCTGTACCCGGCCATCGACCTGGAATCGTCGGTCAGCCGCGTGGTGCAGGACATCGCCGACGAACCCTGGCGCCTGCGTATCCGCAAGCTCAAGCGCCTGCTCTCTGCCTACACCGCCAACCGCGACCTGATCGCCATCGGCGCCTACCAGCGCGGCAGCGACCCGGCCACCGACGAAGCATTGGCGCGCTGGCCGGAGATCGTCGAATTCCTTGGCCAGGACGTCCACAAGGCATCGCTGCTGAGCGATAGCCTGTCCGCGCTGCAGCAGCTGGTGGAACCCGAGAATTAATCCATGATGCAGTCCAAGCGAATCGATCCCCTGCTACGGCGGGCACAGGAACAGGAAGACAAGGTCGCCCGCGATCTGGCCGAGCGCCAGCGCACCCTGGAGACCCATCAGTCGCGCCTGGAAGAACTGCGCCGCTACGCCGAGGAATACGCCAACAGCCAGATGGCCGGCACCAGTGCGGTGGCGCTGAGTAACCGCCGCGCCTTTCTGGATCGGCTCGACAGCGCCGTGCTGCAGCAGGCCCAGACCGTGGAAAGCAATATCGCCAAGGTCGAATCCGAGCGCACCCGCCTGCTGCTGGCCAGCCGCGAGAAACAGGTGCTGGAGCAACTGGCCGCCAGCTACCGCGCCCAGGAAAACAAAGTGATCGAACGTCGCGACCAGCGCGAGATGGACGATCTTGGCGCACGCCGCTCGCGCCTGGCGCGGGCCGAAGATACTCACGGAGAATCCGTATGAACCCCCTGTCCGCGTTTGCCGCCGGCCTTGGCGCGCTTGCCAGCACTGGCAAGAAGTCCAGCTACAGCGACCCGTCGTCCGAACAGGACCCGGCGCAGGACCAGTTTGCGCGCATGCTCAATCCGGCCAATACGCCCAACCACGCTCCGCAGCAGGCGCCCGAGCGCGTGCCGGCCAAGCAGCCCGCGGCCAAATCCAGCCAGCCCGACAAGAACCGCGGCGACGACGAACAAAACGATGACGCGCCCGGCGATGCGACCAAGCGCCCGCGCGCCCAGGACGGCGATACCAAGTCTGCGCAGCCCGCCAAGGAACCGACGGCCAAGGACAGCACTACCGCCACCGCAACCGGCAAGAGCGCAACCGCCAGCAAGGACAGCAAGGACGCCCCCACCGATGCCGCTGCGCCGACCGAGGCCGGCTGGCCGCCAGCGGGGCTCGGCGGTTTTGGCATGAGCCTGCTGGCCCAGGCGGTACCGGGCGGCGATGTGCTCGCCGCCGCTGCCGCCGCACTGGCCGCCAGTATTGCCAATGCGGCCGGCGCCACGCCGACCGCAACCGCACTGCCGACCGACGCCACCGCACCCACAGCGACTGCTGCCGCAACCGCCGCGAGCGCCCTGCCCGCCCTGGGTGCGCTCGCGCCGGCTGCCGCCGCAGGCGCCAAGCCCACCTCGACCACGGCAGTCAGCGGCGATGCGCAAGCCGCCGCGCTGATGAGCATGGCGGTCAAGGCGCTGGACCCGGCCGACGACACCGCCGCAACGGACGCGCCGGATGCTCCGGCGTTTGTGTTGCCGACCGCCGCGCCTACGCTTACCCGCCTGCAGGACCCGGCGCCGATCTTCGCCGCCTCGCCCACCCCGACCCCGGAGATGGGCAGCGACACCTTCGACGATGCCATCGGCGCCCGCCTGAGCTGGCTGGCCGACCAAAAGATCGGCCACGCGCACATCAAGGTCACCCCGAACGAGATGGGCCCGGTCGAGGTGCGTCTGCATCTGGACGGCGACAAGGTCAACGCCAGCTTCACCGCCGCCAACGCCGACACCCGTCAGGCCTTGGAACAGAGCCTGCCGCGGCTACGCGAAATGCTCGGCCAGAACGGTTTCCAGCTGGGCCAGGCCGATGTCAGCCAGCAACAGCAGAGCCAGACCGGCAACCGCAACGGCGGTGGGCGCGATGGCAACGGCCTCACCCTGGACGACAGCCCGCCCGTCGGAATTCCGTCGGTGGTGTTACGCCAGCGTGGATTGCTGGACGCCTACGCCTGAACCACCGCGCCGGATTCACCCGGCGCGCTGCACAAACGCGTGTCGCACCGACGCTGCGGCCATCCCAACCCCCACGCGGCGCAAGGCTCGTGGGGGTTTTTGTGCACGCGTGCCTGCAGTGCCAGGAAACCGTCGCGGTTTTGGCATGCCAATTGCATCCATTGAGTGAGCATTCTCCTGGAGCAGAACGTGGCAGCGGCCAAGAAACCTGAAAAGACCGAAAAGACCGAAGAGAAAGACGAGAAGAAGAAAGGCGGCAAAAAGCCTCTTCTGCTGATCGCCATCGGCGTGGTCGTGCTGGCCGCGGCCGGCGGCGGCGCGTGGTTCTTTCTCGGCCACAAGGGCGATGAAAAAGGCGGCAAGCACGCCGCGCCCAAGGTCGCCGAAGTGCCCAAGCCGGCACAGTATTTTCCGATGGACCCGGCGATCGTGGTCAACCTGGCCGACCCCGGCGACGGCCCGCAGTACCTGCAGGTCGAAGTGCAGCTGGTTACCCGCGACCCGGAAGAACTCAAGCTCATCACCGAAAACGCGCCGGCCATCCGCGCACACCTGTTGATGCTGCTGTCGCAGACCAAGGCCACCGATGTGGCCGATCTGCCCGGCAAGCAGAAGCTGCAGAAGGCCGCGCTGACCGAGGCGCAAAAGGTCATGACCAGCGAAACCGGCAAGAAGTGCGTCGAAGAATTGCTGTTCACCAGTTTCGTTACCCAGTAAGGCCTGCCCATGAGCGTCAGTGATCTGCTTTCCCAGGACGAGATCGATGCCCTGCTGCATGGCGTGGATTCCGGAGCGGTCAATACCGAGCCGGAGCCGTTGCCCGGCGAGGCGCGGCAATATGATCTGTCCAGCCAGGACCGCATCATCCGTGGGCGCATGCCGACCCTGGAGATGGTCAACGAGCGCTTTGCGCGGCTGTGGCGCATCGGTCTGTTCAACCTGATCCGGCGCTCGGCCGACCTGTCGGTGCGCGGCATCGACCTGGTCAAGTTCAACGAGTACATGCACTCGCTGTACGTGCCGACCAACCTCAACCTGATCCGCTTCAAACCGCTGCGCGGCACCGGCCTGATCGTGTTCGAACCCACGCTGGTTTTCACCGTGGTGGATAACTTCTTCGGTGGCGATGGCCGCTTCCACACCCGGATCGAAGGGCGCGAATTCACCGCCACCGAGATGCGCGTGATCCAGCTGATGCTCAAGCAGACCTTTGCCGATCTGAAGGAAGCCTGGGCGCCGGTGATGGAGGTGGACTTCGAGTACATCAACTCCGAGATCAACCCGCACTTCGCCAACATCGTCACCCCGCGCGAGTACGTGGTGGTGTGCCGCTTCCATGTGGAGCTGGAAGGTGGCGGTGGCGAGATCCACATCACCCTGCCGTATTCGATGCTGGAACCGATCCGCGAGCTGCTCGATGCCGGCATCCAGAGCGACCGCAACGACCGCGACGACTCCTGGAACGTGATGCTGCGCGAGCAGCTCAACACCGCCGAGGTGACGCTGTCGAGCGTGCTGGCCAGTAAGCGAATGAGCCTGCGCCAGCTCACCGGTTTGAAGGTCGGCGACATCCTGCCGATCGATCTGCCCGCACAGGTACCGCTGTGCGTGGAAGAAATCCCCATGTTCACCGGTGAATTCGGGGTCTCCAACGGCAACAACGCCGTGAAGATCACCGCCGTCCGCCCGCCCGGCGTGCAAGCCCCGCGTGCCGTTCCATCCCAGGACCCCAGCAAATGATGAACTCCGACATCCTCGACGCCGCGCCCGCCACTTTCGACAACCTGCAGGCCGAGCACGACCACAACGCCACCGACCTCAATCTGGACGTCATCCTGGACGTACCGGTGACGCTATCGCTGGAAGTGGGCCGCGCCCGCATCCCGATCCGCAACCTGCTGCAGCTCAATCAGGGCTCGGTGGTGGAACTGGAACGCGGCGCCGGCGAACCGCTGGACGTGTACGTCAACGGCACCCTGATCGCGCATGGCGAAGTGGTGGTGATCAACGACCGCTTCGGCATCCGCCTGACCGACGTGGTCAGCCCCAGCGAACGGATCCGGAGGCTGCGGTGATCGGCCTGCTGGCTGCCGCCGCGCCCGTCGCGGCCAAGGCCACCCAGGTCGGCGCGCACGCGCCATCCTCGCCCAGCCTGTTTGGCGCGGTCTTTGCATTGCTGTTGGTGCTCGCGCTGATCGTCGGCCTGGGCTGGTTGCTCAAGCGCATGCCCGGCAGCGGTTTCCGCAACAGCGAGGGCCTGCGCGTGGTGACCAGCCTGGCGGTGGGTGCCAAGGAACGCGTGGTGGTGGTGGAGGTGAACGGCCAGCAGCTGCTGCTGGGTGTCACCGCCGGCGGCATCAGCACCTTGCACACCTTGCCCGAACCGCTGCCGCCCACGCCTGCACCCACCCTGCCCAATTTCAAGCAACTCCCCAATTTCGCCCAGCTGCTCGCTCAGAAGCTGCGCAAGGATCCGTGACATGTTCAGTTGTTGGAATCGCTGGGGGCGCGGCCTGCGCCTGATCTTGATCCTGCTGGTGATGAGCTGCCCGCTGCTGGCCGCCGCCACGCCCGCCGCGTTGCCGTCGATGGCGCAGGCCGCCGCGCCCGCTGCCGCACCGGCGGCGGTGCCGCCCGGCTCCAACCAATTACCGACCCTGCCGAACGTGAGCGTCGGCCGCATCGGCGACCAGCCGGTGAGCCTGCCGCTGCAAACCTTGCTGCTGATGACGGCGATCACCCTGCTGCCGTCGATGCTGCTGGTGCTCACCGCCTTTACCCGCATCACCATCGTGCTGGGCCTGCTGCGCCAGGCACTGGGTACCGGCCAGACCCCGTCCAATCAGGTGCTGCTGGGCCTGGCAATGTTTCTGACCGCCCTGGTGATGATGCCGGTGTGGCAAAAGATGTGGGGCGCCGGCCTGCAGCCGTACCTCAACAACCAGATCGATTTTTCCACTGCCTGGACCCTGACCACCCAGCCGCTGCGCGCCTTCATGCTGGCGCAGATCCGCGAAACCGATCTGATGACCTTCGCGGGCATGGCCGGCGACGGTAAATACGCCGG